>JAILDX010000034.1 GCA_024688685.1 Saccharofermentans sp. | reverse complement strand
AGCGCCTACAACTCCCGGTGATTATGTTGTGAGAGTAACTGTTCCTGCTACTGAGCTTTACAATGAAATAACTGCAACAGATACATTTGCGATCAGCAAGGGAACTGTAACAGCAACAGTAAGTGTACCTGATACCATTTACGGCGAATCTTATACTCCGACGCTCACGACTGATTCAGACGGAGCAGACAGAGCTGTTTACGAGTACAAGGCCGATGGCGCGGCAGACAGCACATATACAACGACAGCGCCCACAGCGCCCGGTGATTATATCGTGAGAGTAACAGTCCCTGAGACTGACCTTTACAACGAAGTCACTGCAACAGATTCGTTTACAATCGGCAAGGGAACAGCAACAGCTTCAATCTCGGTTCCCGACTCGTTCGTTGGCGATACTTATACTCCTACAACATCGACGACTTCTGACGGAGCAGCTTCAGCGGTTATCGAATACAAGGTCCAGGGCGCTGATGACAGAACTTATACGACAACCCAGCCTACAGCAGCGGGAGATTATACGGCAAGGTATACAGTTCCTGCGACAGACACTTACAATGAAGTGTCCGCAACTGACGATTTTACGATCAGCAGAAAGACAGCTACGGCATCAGTAAGTGTTTCGGATACTGTTTACGGTGAATCATATACTCCGGTGCTCACGACAGATTCCGACGGAGCAGACAGAGCGGTTTATGAGTATAAGGTAAGTGGCGCAGACGACAGTACGTTTACAACAACAGCGCCCATACTCCCCGGTGACTATATCGTGAGAGTAACTGTTCCTCAGACAGACACTTACAACGAAGTGTCTGCAGCAGATTCGTTTACGATCGGCAAGGGAACGGCTCCGGCAACTGTAACTGTTCCTGATACAGTTTATGGTGAGTCATATACTCCTACTCTTACAACTGATTCCGATGGAGCTGAGAGAGTTGTTTACGAGTACAAGGTCAATGGCGCAGCAGACAGTACATATACAACGACAGCACCCACAATGCCCGGAGAGTATGTCGTGAGAGCAACGGTACCAGAGACTGACCTTTACAATGAGGTTTCTGCAACCGGTTCGTTCACGATCAGCAAAGTGACTGTCACAGCAACTGTCAGCGTTCCGGACACCTCTTATGGTGAGACATATACTCCGACACTTTCGACTGAGTCTGACGGAGCAGACAGAGCTGTTTACGAGTACAAGGTCAATGGCGCAGCAGACAGCACATATACGACGACAGCACCCACAGTGCCCGGTGAGTATATCGTGAGAGTGACAGTCCCTGAGACTGATATTTACAATGAAGTCTCTGCAACTGATGGTTTTACGATCAGCAAGGGAACAGTAACAGCAACTGTCAGCGTTCCGGACACCTCTTATGGCGAGACATATTCTCCGACACTCACGACTGTTTCTGACGGAGCAGACAGAGCTGTTTACGAGTACAAGGTTGATGGTGCAGCAGACAGCACATATACAACGACATCACCCACAGTGCCCGGTGATTATATCGTGAGAGTAACGGTACCTGAGACTGACCTCTATAATGAGGTTTCTGCAACGGATTCGTTTACGATCGATAAGGCTGCTGCAACAGCTACGATAACAGTCCCTGACTCTTATGTTGGCGATACTTATACACCTGTGACATCAACGAACTCTGACGGCGCAGCCAGAGGTCTTATCGAGTACAAGATCCAGGGTGCAGAAGATTGGACTTATACAACTGGTCAGCCTTTTGTGCTGGGAGCATTCACCGCAAGGTATACAGTTCCTGAGACAGATAATTATTACGGTATTGTTGTGACTGATGATTTTACGATTAGCAGAAGAACTGCGACAGCATCCGTAAGCGTTCCGGACACAGTTTATGGTGAATCATATTCTCCGACGCTCACGACCGATTCTGACGGGGCAGACAGAGCTGTTTATGAATATAAGGTACCAGGCGCAGCTGACAACACGTTTACGACTACAGCGCCCACAATGCCGGGTGATTACATCGTGAGAGTAACGATCCCTCAGACTGACAATTACAATGAGGTATCCGCAACTGATTCATTCACGATCAGCAAGAAGACCCCGACACTTACATTTACAGTAAGTAATTCTTATGTCGGAACAACATATTCTCCTTCAGTGACGACTGATTCCAACATGGCTTCAAGTGCGGTCATCGAGTATAAGGAGAAGGCAGCTCCTGATACGGATTACACAACGACAAAGCCCACTACATACGGTGAGTACATCGCGAGGGTAATAGTCCCGGCTTCGGAAATCTATTTCGCGACATCTGCAGAGACTGAGTTCAAGATCAGTTATCTCGAGTCTCCTGAGAATGCTTTCAACTTTGAAGGAACGGAAGGCAACAACGGCTACTACACAAGCGAAGTTGAGCTTAAGGCTCCCGAGGGCTATCAGATCTCGTCGTCTTATAACGGCACATATTCTGACAGCATTCAGTATAACGAGAACATCAGGAACATCTACCTGAAGCGTTCAAGTGACGGTGCTCTGACTGCAGCGATCGCGCTCTCCAACAGACCTAAGATCGATATGGCTGCACCTGAGATCACATCTGCTTCAGGCAGCATCGAGAACGGAAGCATTCATTACGCACAGAACTTCGAGTTCTCCGCAACTGACCCGAATCTGAAGTATCTCAAGATCAATGATGAGGTGATCGATCTTTCAACTCTCGTCGGTAATAAGATCACACTTACAGCCGGATACGGCATGAAGATATTTACGATTATTGCAGAAGACGAGGCAGGCAATATCAGCAAGGTAAGGTTTACCCTCATGGCTGAATGGCTCAGGAACAGGATAATCCCCGCTGATCTGAAGCTGCCTTTGATGGTTGAAGAGATTTACATGCTCGATGAAGGTGAGTGGACTGTTAATGACGATGAGACTGTCTATAACGGCGGTGGTGAGGTCTATGTCCGCGCTAATGCAGATTACACTTTCACAAGAGTCGGATAACGGGTGAACCAAATTGAAACACAGAAATCTGTTAATTGTTGCTGAAGCGTTCGTTGCCGGCTTACTGGTCTTTCTGATCACTGCGACGAACCTCTTCAGCGCGCTTGACTACATTGCGCGCGATCAGCTCTATCAGGTGCCGAGAGGCATCAGGAGCGACATAAAGATCATCGGTATCGATGCAAAGACTCTTGAGGAATACGGCCCGATCCAGACATGGTCGAGAAGCCTCTATGCCGAGCTTCTGGAGACACTCAATGTTGATGAGAATAATCATCCGTATGTTGTAGGTTTCGATATCCAGTTCTCGGGTAATGTCGATGAGGGTGATTCCCGTCTTGCTGCCGCTGCCGCTGAGTACGACAACGTTGTCGTGGTGAGCCAGCTCGTTTACAGCAAGGTCCCAAAAAAGGACGACGACGGCAATCTCTACTTTCCCGCAGAGAGCGTTATTTTCCCATACGATGAACTGAACGAGGCCGCATATGCAGGTTTCAGCAATGTCGCCCAGGACTCTGACGGAACGGTCAGAAGGATCCTCCCGATCGTTATGGTCGGCTCAGAAGAACAACACATGTTCTCGAAATTGGTCTACGACCGATACTGCGAGATCACAGGCGAGGCCAAGACAGAAATCCCGACAGACAGGACAGGCCGTTCGATAATCAACTTCTCCGGCAAGCCCGGTGACTATGAGTACATCTCAATGGCAGATGTATTAGACGGCAACATCGACCCGCGCGTTTTCTCTGACAGCATCGTTCTCGTCGGTGCATACGATCCGAATATGCAGGATAGTTTTAACGTGCCGAACGGCGGCAGTGAACAGATGTACGGAGTCGAGATCCATGCAAATATCGTTCAGTCGTACCGCCAGGGCAGATTCTCTCTTAACGGCAATCCGTATCTGCTCGGTCTTGTTACTGCTATCTTTGTTATCCTGATCCACATCCTGTTCCGCCGCATGAAAGTATGGCAGTCGGTAATACTGCTCGTGGCGGCAGTCGGCATCGAGGTCGCAATCCTCGTATGGATCAACGATCACGGTTACGCATACAGCGTTATCTATTTTCCGATAGTGCTTGCGCTGTCGTTCATCTATTCACTCGGTATCCGTTATCTCGTCGAGACGCGCAAGAAGAATAAAGTGCTCAAGGCATTCCGTAAGTACGTCGCTCCGCAGATCGTTGAGGAGATTGCCAAGAAGGGCGATTTCGAAATCAAGCTCGGCGGCGAGAACAGAGACATCGCCGTCCTGTTCGTCGACATCCGCGGTTTCACGACGATGTCGGAGGCACTTGAACCTGAACAGGTCGTCGAGATCCTGAACGAGTATCTGAGCCTGACAACTAAATCTATCTTCGATAACAGCGGCACGCTTGACAAGTTTGTCGGCGATGCAACGATGGCAGTTTTCAATTCGCCGTTCGATCTTGAAGACTATGAGTACAAGGCTGTCTGCGCTGCGATCGACATCGTCCGCGGCGGCGAAGCAATTGAAGAGAAGTTTATTAAACGCTTTGGCAGAAGTGTCGGATTTGGTGTAGGAGTTAACTGCGGCCCTGCGGTCGTCGGCAACGTCGGATGCGAGTTCCGAATGGACTTCACGGCAATCGGCGACACGGTCAATACTGCTGCAAGACTTGAAGCAAACGCGAAGAAGGGACAGGTTCTCATAAGCGACGTATTGTACGAACGTCTCAAGGACAGGCTCGAAGTAAAGGAAGTCGGCGAGATCCCGCTGAAAGGTAAGTCGAAGGGAGTATTCGTTTACGAAGTCGTAAGCGTAAAAGGACACTGAGATTAAAGGCCGGCGATTATGGCATAGTTAATTGCACCCACCGTTTACACCCACCGTTTACACCCACCGTGGGTGTAAATATGCCGGTTTTCTGGTAATTTATTTTGGATTCAACCTATTTTGCACCCACCATTGTGGGTGCAAGTTGTGGGTGCAGGTTGTGGGTGCAGATGTGTAAGATAACTCGCATTGCAGTCTGCAACGCTTTTACGCTTGAAATCATCGTAAATAAAAGCCACCTCACTTAAAACGTGAGATGGCCTTTGACTTGAATACTGTTCTCAGAACATCAGAATCTCAGCAGATCTGCCGGAGCGGAAACACCGAAACGGCTCGCACTATAGAAGAAAAAACTCCTCGCCTCATCGATCTGCTTCGATACTTCGGGATTGTTAAGAACATCCGGTCCCGCATCTTTGTACTTCTTCAACAGACCAATATATGAAAAGTATCTTGTGCGATCGTTAATGCTCATCAAGTCCAACGAGCGTCCGCCGCCGACCTGTTCGAGATCATCCAGTTCAAGTTCTACAAGATCATTTGATTTCATAGTACTATCCTTTCAACCGCGTATTCCCAGAACACTACTTTATTATAAAAACTGAAAGCCCGCGAAATCAAACAAACTTAATTCAAACTATTTGTTAACGGTTTGTTATCGCTGTTCGCAATGCTATAATTACTAAGGATATTAACAGTCAGGAGGGATACTTCAATGGGCAAGATTATCAATTTTGGTACAAAGGTTTTCTATTACGATCCCGAGTATTCGGGTATCGAGATCATGGTCAACGGAAGGGTCGGATTTGAGGCTCCCGGGCGCGAGGATGACCCAGAGCTTGAGGAGACGGTTCGCACTGTTGTTAATCAGCAGGTAATGGAGAAGAGCCAGGCATTGTCCGGGCAGAAAGTTTCGTACAAGGATCTTATTAATTACAGCCACGAATTCGGCGAGTCGCTAATGAATCAGCTGAAGCCGTCAGGAGTTAACGTAACCTCTGTCTCGATCGCAGCAGTAAATCCCACTGAGGATAGCAGGAAGCATATCGCCGACGTAGAGAAGATCAAGGAGTATTCGAGAATGACTCCTGAAGATATGAATGAGGCGCTGCGCAAGGCTCAGGAAGCAGCTGCCGCATACGCTGCTAAAACAACCATGATGGGCGTTGCTGCAGCCGCCGCAGGACCTAAGTTCTGCACACAGTGCGGAAGCGCCGCAAACGGAGCGAAGTTCTGCCCCAACTGCGGAACAAAATTAGTTTAAGGAGTTAAGTCTATGCCATACATTGCGATCAAAGGTTACCCCAAGGATGAAGAGACAAAGCGCCGCGTCGCTGAGCAGATCAGGGAGATCTTCGTGAAAGAGTGGGGATGCCCACAGAAGGCGGTCAGCATTTCGATAGAGGAGTTCCCGCCGGAGGAATGGGATCAGAAGATCTACAAGGGCGAGATCCCCACATGTGAGGCGAATATGTATATTCTGGACGGGGAGTTCAGGAAATAATTGGACACGATCACTGTCGACCTCAAGCGCTCCAAGAGAGCGCTTATAATCCGCACGATACTCGGGTGGGTGTGCTATCTGCTGACGTTCGGGATGTATCTGTTCTTTTATGTTTACCGCATCGTTAACGACAACAACATACTGATGGCGCTGGTGGTCATCTCGGCGGTGATCCTGGGACTTAATCTGATCGCAACGATCAGGCTCCCGAAATGTCTCAGGAATGCGCTCAGAAGTGTCAGCGCTGACGGCAGTGTAATCATCGTTAACGACGACCGCTACGACATGGTGGGCGGCGCCGGATTTAATGTTTACGACGGACCGCTGAAGCTGAGGTTTTTGTACGGGTTCAGTTTCGTTGCGGTCTGGACCGATGCGGGTGGAAATCCCAAGAGCAAGGCATACTGGTGCGGCTTCTGGTCGGACGAATACTGCCGCGGGAAGTTCGCTGAGATCTTCGACGCACTGGGCAGCAAACTCAACCTCATCCGCGAGGCGAAATGGGACAGGATCGGGGAGACCCTCAGCACTACGCCGTTCGTGTTCTCCTCACAGCGCAAGAGCCTCTCGAAAGGACGCGTTCACAATGCGCTCATCGGTTACGGTTACGCAGCCATTGTCCTCGCTGTCTGCGTTTATGAGTTCTGCACCGCGCAGGTGTTTCTCGGCATCGTGATGGGCATTATCGCGCTGTTCTTTATTATATTTGTTACCTTCAATCAGCATCTTTATTCCGTTAATCTGAAGATGCTTGTTCACAATGTTTTTCTGTCTGATAAGGAGTACAAGATCAACGGCTATTCGTTCGCTCTTGACAGCATTCAGGATGTGTCCGTGTATATGGCCTCGAATGCGAAAATGAGCCTCAAGGGCAACATCGAAACTCGCCCGCCGCAGTCTTCCTCAGACAGCGGATTTTACATGGAAATAGTCACGTCTTCCGGCGCCAGGTCAAGATACTGGCTCGGCACAATTGTTGATTCTGAGGTCTCGCAGATCATGGGGTCGGCGGAGTATGTGAGGAAGATGATTAGGAATAGGTGAACTTTTCCGTTTTTCACTTGTCTTTAGTAAATGAGTTAACCACTCGCACCAAAATCTCGTTTTGTAGTGGCATGAATGGTGCGGCTGTATCAGCGCGGACTACGGTAAAAGAGGATTGCGAAGGAGGCAACGGAAAATTGCGTCGAGAGTCCGTTTGTTGGGTCAGCCAATTTGGTATCATTGGTACAGTAGGATAGTAACGACAGGTTGTGACGGAGGTGCTTTATGAGCAAGATTAACCCTGACGACTTTAAGAATGCTACAGCTTTTGAGGTCTCCTGCGACACTTTCAATATCAGGTTTGACCTCACGAAGATTAGCTTGTGTGATGAAGACTGGATTCGCATCCTGGATATGGTTGACGAGATCGATATGATCATCGACAGCCAGAGTGGGGAAGGCGGAATCAGCTGGCAGAAGGCAAGTTGATATAGGAACGGAAGGCGGCATTCGCAGCGTGACTGAATACGCTGCGAGGTCAGCCGGACATTAAGAGAAAGATGGAGGTGCGATATGCTGGAACTGTTGTGGGCTGTCCTGTGGCCGTTGATAGTAGTAGCAGCCATCTGGATAAGTGTGAAGGTTTTGTTTTCGGTGGTGGAAGGCTTTTTCGATTTCATACTGTGGCTTCTGGTGATTGCCGTGATGACCATAGTGTGAACGGAAGGTACACAATTTGATTACTAATTAAGGAGGAAACATATTATGAAGAAGAATGATGAGAAGCACGTTAAGTATTATCCTGCAAATGAGATGACACCTGAGGAAATGATGGAAGATTATTTCGCAGAGGAAGAGGAGGAAGGCATCCAGGAGGTGCTCGATGACGGTGGAATTATCGTTGGTGTCGTTGACAAGGATACTGCCGAGGAAGAAAGGGATGCCATCCTTGAGAAGCTTTGTGATCTGTCAGAAGCGGCTGAAGAAGACGAAGAAGAATAGTCAGGATCATCGTTGATCGGAAAGGGGGAGATGACGATGGAGATCAAGAAGTATCAGAATATCAAGACAATTATCATTGCAGGCGTTATTTTGTACGCGCTCTTTCCTGACATCTTTCCCGGCCCGATTGACGATTCTCTTGTAATTTTGATCGGAGTGATCGCAGGATTTGTACTGGGCAAGATGATCAGGGACGAGAGAGAACGCGAACGAATGAGGGAGAATTGGCAGAGAAGAGAACCCGATTTTGATTGGGAAGAAGTGAATTGGGAGTGATTGATTATGGTATACAGGATTAAGTTTTATTTTTCGGATGGTAGTTCATTGGTAATGGACGGTGTATTATATGACAGTGTAGAAGCTGCAGAGGCTTCGGTGCAGAAGTGGATGAATATTCACTCGGATTACTGGGAAGAAGGGGATCCTTTCATTGAGGATTATGAGATTGTCGGAGTAATGGCGGCATAGAAGCCGCAGACAGGAGGTTTACTATGGAATCTAAGTCTCTTACAACTATTCAGATCATTATTGCTGTTGTAGCACTTTTGTACATTGTTTCGCCGGATCTGCTGCTGGGTCCGTTTGATGATGCAGCGATCGCCGGGATTGCAACTCTCGCTGATGTTATTCTGGGTGTAGTTAAGCACCGTATTCCGAAGACAAACGGAAACGAGGAAGTGATCAAGGACATCGGCGGAGATGAGGGGTTCTATTCGTAAAGGACGGAATCAAGGGAGAATAAGCATTTATATTTGATTAGTTTATCGATGGTATGCAGTCAGCATACCATCGATTTTGTATTGTCGATTATAATCAATGGTAACAAAATTCGTTGTAGGAGTAACAGTAATATGATGTCTAAAACACATATTGTAAATGGGATTTCTTTATCACTGCTTCTCCTGTTGCCGCATGGTATAAAAAGTATGATTCCGGTTATTATTGGTGCAGCTATTGGAAGTGTTATTTCTGATCTTGACAGTTATTCTGATAGCGATTGGAATCCAGATAATCTTCGCCTAATAGAATCCTCTGATGATCCTGAAAGAATAAAAAGACGTTTGGATGCGAGAACAGGTGGAATAATAGTTTCGGCTGTAATTGCTGTTTCTCTTTTAGTTGATTATTTTGTTGATGATGGATTGATTAATAATGTTATCAGAGGAAATCACATTATGCAAATAATGGGATTGGTTGGATTCTTAACAGTATGTTTATGTTGCCGTTTTTCAGAGCGTAACAGTTTTTCTCATTCCTTTTTAGCTTTGGGTTTGGAGGCAATATCACTGCTTTTAATATTCCCAAAAATTATTTTCGCATTTATTATTGCATATGTTTCTCATTTGTTTTTAGATTTGCTAAATTATAAAGAAATTCGTTTATTTTTCCCAGCGGAAAAAGGCTTTTGTTTTGACGGGTTTGAGGAAGATGGTTTAACAAATAAAGTGCTTCTTATTGCAGGATGTGCTTTTCTGGTTTATTCAATTATTTGCTGTATCATAGAAAAACGTTTATTCTTTGTGTGATTTGGTATTATCCTCAATTAATAGAGTTGACCTACTCTTGTGGTACCATTCTTTCTATCCTGATGAATGAACTAATAGTGTGTATGCTTGTTGCATACATCGCAAGCATGCTAATAAGGCGCCGGATTGTTTGTTATTCCAAGGATGTAATCAACAGATACATCATAATAATTAGATAATTTGATAAGGATATCAGTAGGGATATCGCATACCCCCAGCTCGTATTTGCTATAGACTTGTTGAGAGCAGCTGATTAACTCAGCTATCTCACGTTGTTTCAGTCCTCTTGATTCCCTTAATTCTTTAATGCGAGGGTACATCGTTTTCTTTCACTTTCCGATTTTGTGTAAGTATAAATATAGTGTTTACAAATGTAAATATAGGGTTAAGTTTTACAACGAATTGTTGTAAAGGCTGGTGCTTAATAATTATAATAATTTTATATTGTTATACAACTATGGGGGTCAGTAATATGAAATGCTCAATAAAAAAGATAACAATTCTTCTCGCTTTAGTATTTATAGTTTCTTCAATTGGAATTCCTTGCTTTGCAGAGAATACCCAGAGATGGAACCTGGGTTCAACGATCAATACAGGGAAAGATAACGGCTATTCCGGAAATAATGATATAGATAGAGGCGATCCTCATTACGGATGGAATCTTGGTCAGTTTTATGTAAGTGGGTATACTCAAAGAACAAACGATAGTCAGAATAGTGATGTTTTTCTCAAGAATGTTGGTGATCAGGTTGAACTGCATTTTGAATTGCTACAGGATATAGATAACCTTAATGGTAATGCAAACCTTTCCATCTATGCTGATGACAATGGATATGATCAGTATTTCGGAACACAGCAATTCAATGATTGCCGTGGCCTGTTGATTATTCGCAAAACAGATTATCAAAATGCAACGGCTGATCCGGTAATTTATACGAATTATCTTGATGGTGTTGCACAGGGCGCAGACACTGTAGTCGAATTGTGTGAAGAAGGAGACTATGAGGTTGCTCTCGATTACGAGATTAAAGAGGATCACTATGGTGTGGATTGGAATACATATATTAGCATTCCTACTTATACAAATTACCGGATTTTCTTCAGGTTTAAAATAAGAAATGGTAACTGTATGGTTTTCCCGTTTGATGTTGCAAATGGGTCAGAACTGACAAATGAATCGTTTACAGATAATGGCTTCTATTTGGATTTGGCAAACTCACGATATCTTGACATTAATGTTAAGAGATCAGTATACGTTGAAGGATCAAATGGATATACAGAAGATATAAGGTTTAACAGACCGGCGGCGGATGGAACACAGTATACAGATGAGGGTGTATATACAATAACTGTTCAGAACAACTTTACGAATCAACAGACTGTGAAGACTATCTATGTTGGAACAGATCCCATGATGCGAGCTTTTGTTGTTTCCGGATATACATTGGACGAAATAGAAGAGATGGTTGGCGATGGGTATAGTATCTCAGAAAATGGCGATATGATTGCACCTTCGGACGATGTTGATTCAGATGAGGATGATACTAAGGAGACTAATATAGATAAAACTAGTGAAGATAAGAGTGATTCGGATACTTCAAAGAAAGCAGAAAAGAAAACAAATTTGGTTCCGATAATTGTCGCAGTTGTAGTGATTGTTGTAGTTGGTGCTGGTGTATGCATCTTTTTGATGAGAAACAAATTGTTTGGAAAGAAAAACAATGTAAGTAATGCACCAAAGGCTTCTGAAAATGTCCCCCATAATGTACCCAGCAGTGCAGATGAAACTCCAAATGAATCATCATCCGTTGATGAATCAAGTGAGGATAAAGAAACAATGGCATCTGTACCTTCTGAGCCGTCTGAGTTTTCTCCCGAAGAACAGAATAATGATCCTGACGCACATAATGAAGGTGAATAATATGAAAAAACTAATCTCTCTGGTTTTAGTGTCATCACTATTGCTTGTAGGTTGTTCTGCTGAAGATGTAGTACAGAACGAGAGTTCAATTGATGAGTCTTCAGCTGGCTTATCAGAGTATGAGAGTAATTATGTTGATTTGAGAGATATCTCTTACCTTGATAATGAAGCAGAAGAGATGAACTTTGATTCGTTAAGTGATCCTGAATTGCTTGACTTCATGGAGGGAGCAGTTTATTACAATCTTATTGATGAGATTGGTGAGGATGCTTACATTGAGAACGTTAGTGCGGTTTACATATCTCAGGAATATATAGACGAATTAACATATAATTCTCGAGCCAACATTTTCTTTGGATACACTTTGCAGGAACTTAATGAGCAGTTTGTTGGTCAGAGATATGTATTTACTGTTGAAGATGGACAAACCGTTGTTCAACCGATGCCGGAATACGATGATACCTATTATCAGATTGTTCGTAATGTTGCAATCGGTACTGGAGTTATTCTCCTTTGTGTTACAGTTTCTGTTGTTACTGGTGGATTAGGTGCACCTGCTGCCAGCATGATATTTGCTGTTGCAGCACAATCTGGTGCAGTTATGGGACTTTCATCAGGTGTTATAAGTGGTGCGGCAGCAGGATTAACTACCGGAATCAGAACTGGAGATTGGGATCAGGCTATGTCTGATGCTGCTTTGGCAGGTAGTGAAGGATTTATGATGGGTGCCATATGCGGCGCGATTGCCGGAGGAGCCGGTGAGGCTATTGGTTTGCATGGTGCAACATTAAACGGATTGACTATGGATCAGGCAGCAACAATTCAGAGAGAATCCAAGATTCCTCTTAAGCTGATCCAAGAATTCCAGTCGATGGAGCAGTATGAGATTATTAGAGATTCCGGAATGTTCGGAGGAGTTGTTGATGGTTCTCCTGCTCTAATAAGAAAAATTGATCTCAATTTTGTTGATGAAGCAGGAAGAACAAATCTTGAACGTATGCGAAAGGGACTGGCAGCACTTGATCCAGAGACAGGATTAGCATATGAATTGCATCATTTAGGGCAAACACAAGATGCAACAATGGCAATCCTTACGCAGGCAGAACACCGAGGTGTTGGTAATCATGCTATTTGGCATGACTTAGTTTCAGAATCCGTTGTTGACCATGGATCTGCTTGGGCTGCTCAGCGTTCAGCTTTTTGGAAATCATTGGCGAGTGTTTTGCCAAACGTGTAAAGAGAGGATTCATAATGGGACTCGTAGAAGTATTATCAAGAAAAGAAGATGTTTATCATAAAGATGGTGTTTCCGATGAAGCTATTCATAATGCTGAAGCAGAACTTAGTCTGCAGTTTGCGGAAGACTATAGAGATTATTTGAAGCGTTTTTCTCTTTTGTCTTATGATTATCATGAATTGACAGGTTTATGTGATTCTCCTCGATTGAATGTAGTTATGTCTACTAAAAGAGAAAAGCAGGAGAATGAATTAATAAGCCCCGATATGTATTTGCTTGAGCAGATAGGCGTGGAAAATCTTACAATTTGGCAAAACACAAGAGGAGAAGTGTTTGAAGTGCCATATAAATCAAATCCAATCAAGATTTGTGATTCATTGATTGAATATATTGAGCGACAGTAGAAAGTGGTATTGATATGGCAGAAAGTAATACCTCCATTAGTAACACTACTGATTTGAACAAGAATAAATCTTTCAAATTGGAAAAAACAGATTACCTGCTGTCAGCTTCATGCGGCTTGATTGCCGGATTGGTTGATGCCATTTTTGTTGGCGATCCCAAGAACAGTTTTCTGGGGAATGAAGTTGATAAGCAAACCGATAATTTTGTCATCAAAGCTGCTCAGTTCTTTTATGACAATGATAAAAGACCTGTTCAAAAACCTAAAAAGAAACCGACAGAATTGCATAAATGCATCAGCTATCTTGAACAGGCATTTCCTGTTAAGTACGATGCAAGATATGCAAAGGATCTGAATGCTGCTGAGGGAGTCCTTTCAGATATGACTCCTTCGAATCATCATCTTAAGTCGTTGTCTCACAGTTCAGATATTATTGGTCTGGTGTTTTCAATCATTGATCAGTACAGTACTGATGGAACAGCTTCATTTGTTGATAAAGGCAAGGTAATCCATGTAGTTCCAAATAAGGTTTCGAAGAATAAATTCCCTTACTTCTATGGATCAGATAATATGTCGAAGGTGTATAGTGGATTCATCAATTGGTTAGGACATTTGCTATCAGATGTAGTTGGCTCGAGTTCAACAAGGGAACCTGGAAAGACAGGACGTGGTATGGGCATTCCAATGCCGTTTTTTGAGATGTTCCAGTTCTGTCAGTTTGGCGATTTAGATGGCGATACCTTTGGCGATACAATGGTCAAAGTCTACGAAGAAGGATACGATTTCAGATTTGGTGTAGCAACGGCAATACCGGTAGTTATTGAAGAACTGTTGATCAGGTGTATATGGACAATTAGACAGAAGTTCTATTACAAGAAATCATGGAAAGAAAGCTTGCCAACATCAAAGAATGCTGACTTCAGGATGATGCTCCTTTTGGGAAGTACAACGTTCAGTGTAGTGGACGGAGTAGATGCTCTTGCACATTCGATCAGTTTCGATAAGGGTGTTCAGCTTAATTGGGTAGGTTATTTCAGCCGAGTGAATTATGTCGGCGTTGCAAGGCTGTCTGAGCTTATCTTGAAGGAATGTGTAATAAGAGCGAAGATCGCAATTGGAAAGAATGCAGATGCCTATGTTGAGTCTGTTTTCGGATTCATTCCTGAAGAGAAAAAAGAGAAGTATTTGTTGCTTGCTGAAAGTGTTAAATCTTATCTTGATTATGCCGATTATCAGAAGGCAATAAAGGAATCTCTGAAAGAATATGATGAGGCAAAGAAAGAACGCATCAGAATAGAGAAAGAATCTGCCGAAAACATTCAAAAGATCATCGAATGCAGGGAGAAGATGATGGTCCTCATGGAAGATTATTTCGCAGATTATATAGTAACGTTTGATGTTGCGGTTGATATGATGGATCAGGGAATTGTTGAGAATGATTCCAACAAGTTTATTGAAGGTAATAATTTGATCCAGGAAAAGTTAGGTAAAGAAGCACAGTTTAAGAACCAGGATGAGTTTGATTCTCTGATGGGTTCAGATGATGACTTTAAGTTCTAGGAGGGATTAGTATGAAGTTCCTTGACAAGAAAGGATTGATCAAAGCCATCTATTGCATGATGGCGGTCAATGGCGAGATCACTGAAGATGAACTCAGGAAGTTTGATGAACTTGGTGTTGAGATTTGTGGTGAAACATTCAGTTCATTTAAGGATTCTTTTATTCAAGAGTGTAAAGAATACCTGGAAGAATATTGGGATTATGAGTTCTTTACTGATGTTGTAATGGAACTTACGGATCAGATTATCGAACAGGCTGAGGAAAAGGGAAGACTTGCATCAAGATTCGTTATTTGGAATCTTTTCGCGATTGCGTATAGTGATGGTTCTATCGATGATAAAGAACGCAGACTGATTGGACATATCAGCAGAGTGATCGGAATGAAGAGAAGCGTTTTCGTTGAACTCGAAATGCTGATGAAGACTTCGATGGATCTCGAAAACGAGCTTAGGTGGTTACAGCAGTCAAGCAGACCTTACACGGAGATAAAGCCTCTTGTTGATGAGATAGAACTCAGACGAAAGAATCTGATGAAAGCTGTTAAAGCAATGATCAATGATGAAGTGTATGAGTTCAGAGTATATGGCAAGGTAAAGGAACCGAAAGAAAAATCTGCGGTAGCAAAAATGGTTGACGAGACTACCTCTAAGATTTCCGGTGTTGCTGAGACGGCTACATCCAGTGTCAAACAGGCTTTCAAGAATGATGTTGCGCCGGTTGCTGCAGATGTTGGAAGTAAGTTAAAGTCCGGCTTTTTGTCGACTGCAAAAGCGGTTGGTGATAAGTCTTCAGCTATTCTGAATAAGAATCAGCAGAATAAGGAGGAAACATAATGCCTGTACCATTGTTATTTATAGGAGCTGCAGCTATTACCGGAGCTGTTGGCGGCGGAAAAACGATAAAGGCCGGTATTGATCAGTCTAGAGCGAAGAATCTCAATGCTGAAGCAAATCAGATGGTTGATGAAGCAGCTAACAGGCTTGAATACTTGAGAAAACAGTGCGGAGATTCTCTTAATGATCTTGGACAGGAGAAACTATTTGTCCTTAACGGAAATGTAAGAAAGTTTCTTGATGCTTTCGAGCAGATAAAGAATGTTGATTTCAGAGAGAGTTTAGGAATTATTGAAGTAAACAAGGTTCACATCGATAAAACGGATTTTGAAGAGCTCGGAAAGATGAGTAATTTTGCACTGTCTTTAGGACAGGGTGGAATAGCCGGAATTGCAGGTGGTGCAATGACTGCGTTTGGTGCGTACGGAGCTGCCACTACTTTTGCAGCAGCTTCAACAGGTACAGCTATTTCAACCTTGAGCGGTGCTGCAGCAACTAATGCTACACTTGCTTTCTTTGGTGGCGGTTCTCTTGCTGCTGGAGGACTTGGAATTGCAGGCGGTACTGCAGTGCTCGGAGGTCTTGTTGCCGGTCCTGCACTTCTTGTAATGGGTATAATTACCGGAGCCAAAGCAGGTAAGAATCTTGAGAATGCGAAGGCAAATATGGCACAGGCTGAAGAAGTTGTTGCTCAGCTTCGAGCAGGTGCAGATCAGTGTGTGGCTATAAGACGAAGAACCTATATGTTCTATAGTCTGTTATCAAGACTTGATTCCCGTTTCCTGCCTTTGGTCGATAGACTAAATCAGGTAATTGCTGAGGAGGGTGTGGATTATTTCACATATTCTGATGAGAGCAAGAAAACGGTTGCGTCAGCTGCATCTATAGCGGTTACGATCAAAACGATAATTGATACGCCGATTCTTACAGATGATGGAAGTATAACTGTGGAATCACGTGATGTGTTTAATCAGGTATCGAGTAACAAGTTGATTTGCAGTTAAGACGAATTAGACTCAATAGCCCTCACCCCTCATCACCTCCCACTCATGCTATAATAACCATATCAACATCAACTCAGTGGGAGGTCTCAAATGAGGATGCATACTAACACAAGACGTTATTTATCACGCACTGTTGCGCTTCTGGTCGTCGTCGCTACAGTTACTTCATGTTTAATTTTAACTTCCTGCACCAAGAAAGACGGTGTGGATTATTCGGATAAGGGGAACTGGGCGTACTACGGCGTTGGCGAAGGCAAGGATGCCGATCTGTTTCTGATATGTCCGACCGTTGATATGAAGGACGAGTTTAATATGTCGATGACGGATGAGAAGACAAAGTCTAATTTCGTCGGGGCGCTTAATATGGAGCGCGGGATATATGAGGACTGCACCAGGATGTTCGCGCCGTACTACAGGCAGGCGGCGATGAAGGTTTACGATCTTGACCGTGCTGAGTGGGAGCAGTATCTAAGTTTCGCGTATCAGGATGTTAGGGATGCCTTTGAGTATTATCTCGAGAATGAGAACCAGGGAAGGCCGATCGTGCTTGCAGGATTCTCACAGGGTGCGGATATGTGCTACAGGCTGCTGGAAGAGTTTTTCGGTGACGCGAAACTTTATGGTCAGCTGGTTGCGGTGTATGCGATAGGGTGGCCCTGTACGACGGATCTGATGGATAAGTATCCTCAGATAAAGCCGGCGACAGGGGAGAGTGATACGGGTGTCGTTGTCTGTTTCGACTGCGAGTCGCCTGATCTTAATGAGTCGTTTATCAATCCGGCGGATCAGAGGGCGAGTGCGATCAATCCGCTGAACTGGAGGACGGATGCGACTGTTGCGGACAAGAGCGAGAATCTGGGTGCATGCTTTACGGATTACAGCGGCGAGATCACCAGTGAGGAAAGCGGGCTGTGCGGATGCTATCTCGACGTAGAGCGCGGCGTGCTGAAGGTGACTGACGTTACTCCTGTGGAGTATCCGGCGGCGATCGAGGGTTTGCCAGATGGTTCTTATCATATTTACGATTACATGTTCTTCTACCGCAATTTGCAGCAGAATGTTGCGGTTAGAGTAGACAGCTATTTGGGAAGATAATATGAAATACGAAGAACTGATCATTGAGGTTATTAGATTTACGAACGTCGATGTAATCACATCCTCCTACTCCTGCGAGCGAGAGACCAAATGGGAGAAGCGTGATCGTGATCGTGAGCGCGAAGAGGAACTGGAAGAAGATTACGATGAGTATGAAGGAATAACCGATCCGGATTATTAAACACTGGCAACTATGAACGGACTTGAACTGGCAGAGGCTTACTATAACGAGTACGGCAGAAAGATGCTCGCGGATGATTTTTCCGACATTGCGGACAGCATTGCAGTCGGTTTGATCGGGAGCGGGTCGGAATGCATGAGGTACGACGACGGTGTGTCGCAGGACCACGATTTCGAGCCCGGGTTCTGTATCTTTGTGAATGACGATATTGACTCGAGGACGGAGTTCAGGCTTGAGCGTGCGTACGCGAAGCTCCCTGACGAGTTTATGGGATTTAGGAGACAGCGGCTGAGCCCGGTCGGAGGGAACCGTCACGGAGTGATAAAGCTGAGCGGTTTTGTTGAGAGCAGGACCGGTTCGAAGACGGGTGAGCTGACGATGCGGCAGTGGCTCTTTGTTCAGGAGCAGTCGCTTATAGAGATCACGAACGGCAAGGTGTTTGCGGACGGCAGCGGTGTGCTGACAAGCATCAGGGACAGGCTGAAGTACATGCCTGAAGATATCAGGAACAAGAAGCTTGCGGGTCATCTGCTGATGATGGCGCAGGCGGGGCAGTATAACTACTACCGTGCGAGGAAACGCGGTGACGAGGGTGCGGCGCTGCTGGCACTGCATGAATTCGCAACCAGCGGCATCCATGCGGTGTACCTGCTGAACAACAGATATATGCCATATTATAAATGGGCTTTCCGCGGAATGAGAGACATTGGTATAATGAGTGAAGAGGCTGATACTTTTGTCAGTATCCTGAAAGGCGCTGAGAATGCCGGAGATCTGGTCGAGGGCATTGCTGAGCAGGTCATAGCGGAACTTAAGAGGCAGGGGCTCACGGACGCCACATGCGGTGATCTTGAGAAACATGCATATTCCGTCAACGACCGCGTCAAAAGTGGTGAGATACGCAATATGAGTATATTTGCAGGAGTTTAGTATGGACTACACAAGAGTGCTGGATAAGCTGGACCATCTGGTTGAGACCAAGGATTTTGACGCAGCGCGCGAGCTCCTTGATTACTGGATTGCGGATGCGGTTGAGAGCCGCGACAAGGTGGGTGAGCTTAATCTCTACAACGAGTCCATGGGCCTCTACCGCAAGATCGGCGATAAGGAAAAGGCGATGGAGAGCGTTTCTAAAGCGCTCAGTCTTGCTGAGAGCGACGCTATGGCGGGGATGATCATCACAGGAACGACATTTGTTAATGCGGCGACTGTGTATAAGGCTTTCGGGCAGGCGGCAGATTCGATTCCGTTGTTCGAGAAGGCGAAGGCGCTTTATGAGACCGATCTGAGGGAAGACGATGTCAGACTCGGCGGCCTCTATAACAATATGGGACTTGCGCTTCTTGATCTGAAACGTTACGACGAGGCGCTTGATTCGTACAGGCAGGCGCTGGGGGTCATGGAGAAGGTGCAGTACGGCAAGCTTGAGAGCGCGATCACGTATCTCAATATGGCGGACGTTTACGATGCGATGAGGCAGGAGCCTGAGTTTGAGGCGCTTCATTCTCTTGATGAATGGGAGACCATCTTTGAAGATCTGCTCGACAACGCATGGGATGCGATCGACGATCCTGAACTGCCGCGCAACGGGTACTATGCTTTCGTTGCTGAGAAGTGCGCGCCGGTGTTCGGATATTACGGAAGGTTCATGATCAAGATCGAGCTGGAGAAGCGGATCGCGGAGATCTTGGGGCAGGGTTAATTAAGAATACGCATAAATAGGAGGTTCCACATGGGTTCAGTATCAAAGGTTTATTTCACACGCGAGATTACTCCTGAGAACGTCGTAAAGCTTTACGAGACGCTCGGAAAGAAGCTGGAGGGAAATGTTGCCGTCAAGGTCCATTCGGGCGAGGAAGGTAATCAGAATTATCTGAAGCCCGAGTTCTGGAGACCTGTAGTTGAGAAGGTTAACGGAACCGTCGTCGAATGCAATACGGCTTACGGCGGCGAGCGCAATTCCACACCCAAGCACCTGAGGCTTTTGAAGAATCACGGGTGGAATGAGCTTTTTGATGTTGATCTGATGGACGAGGAAGGTCCAGACGTTGAACTTCCGATCAAGCGTCCCGCGACACACCTTAAGTCCGATATCGTCGGAAAGAATCTCCTGAAATATGATTCCATGCTGGTACTGTCCCACTTCAAGGGACATCCGATGGGCGGCTTTGGAGGGGCTCTGAAGCAGCTGTCGATCGGCTGTGCGTCGAGTTCCGGCAAGGTGAATATCCATTCAGCCGGCAAGTATCTGAAGGCTGAAGAGCAGGATACAATGTGGAACGATCTTCCGCCGCAGGATCACTTCCTTGAGTCTATGGCGGAGGCTGCCGGTGCGGTCGTGGACCATTTCGCGGGGAATATGGTTTTCGTGAACGTCATGGCAAATATGTCGGTTGACTGCGACTGCTGCGCGATCGCGGAGGACCCATGCATGAAGGATATCGGAATACTGATCTCGACCGACCCCGTCGCGATAGACAGGGCATGCATCGACCTCGTAAAACAAAGCGATGACGCAGGGAAGGAACACTTCCTCGAACGCGTCACCACCAGGAACGGCGAGCATACGATCGATGCCGCCGCAGATATGGGTATCGGAGTCCAGGACTACGAGTTGATCACCTTATAAAGAAGCGCATAAAGCTGCGCGATCTCGTCCCCATCAAGCGCACCAAGCGTGGGTGCGACCTTTGACGGGATGTCTTTGCACTGCTCTTTTAGATCCGCGCCATTATCAGTCAGCTTGATTATCGTGACGCGCTCGTCTTCCTTTGAGCGCGTCCTTGTTACATAGCCGTCCTTCTCGAGTTTCTTGAGCAGGGGAGTGAGCGTCCCCGCATCGAGCATAAGCGTCTCGCCGAGCTGCCCGACGGTCATCTCCTTATGCTCCCACAGCGCCATGAAAACAATATACTGCGTGTACGTCAGCCCCAGCGGCTTCAGGTGCGGCTGGTACGCGTTGACGATCTTGCGCGAGCACGCGTAAAGCGGGAAACAAAGCTGATTCTTCAGCAGCAATTGCTCGTATTTCTTAGCCATCGATGAGGGCGCCCACAAACTCCGCAACTTCCTTCATCTTCGCGGTGGGCTCGAAACGTGCCACGACGTTGCCTTCACGATCCACCACGAACTTGGTGAAGTTCCACTTGATCTCCGGATTGTTCTTATAATCCTTATCGATCTTCTTGAGCATCGTGTTCATCGCCAGCGCCGCGGGTCCCTTGCCGAACCCTTTGAATCCCTGCTGCTCCTTGAGATACTTGAAGAGGGGAATTGCATTCTCACCGTTGACGTCAGACTTCTTCATCTGAGGGAACTGCGTATTGTACTTGAGCTGGCAGAACTGGTGGATCTCCTCATCCGTTCCTGGTGTCTGGCCGGCAAACTGGTTACACGGAACATCGATAACTTCGAAACCCTTATCGTGATAAAGCTCGTACATCTCCTCGATGTCCTTATAGTGGGGCGTAAAGCCACAGCCTGTCGCTGTGTTAACGATCATGACGACTTTGCCTTTGTAGTCGTTCATTGAGATGATGTTGCCGTTTGCTGCTGTTACTGAAAGATCGTAGAATGTCATGGTTTTGGTCTCCTTTATGTTTTATTGTTGTATTTGTATTTTTTCAAATTATATTGCATCAAATATAAATTGTCAAGCGCGTGTGGCTGGCGATTTTCGGTCAGAAATCCGACTCAGGTCGGATTTTTAATGGAAAACAAGCAAAGAACAGCTTTAAAATGTCGATTTTCGGAACAAAATCCGACTCAGGTCGGATTTTTTATAGAAAAAATCAGCATGGATGGATAAATCTTATTTGCTCCGCTCACCAAAGATGAAAAACATTCGCCCTCGTATCGTTATGCCGCTCCTGCCACCATTTCTTGCACGCAAGGTTATAGCTGACTACTGCGCCGGGAATAAGTGAACCCAGTATCATTTCCTCCATCTGTACATTCTCGATAGAAGGGCGCAGCTGGTAATAATAATCCTTGCCGTTGTTAAGAAACACCTGGATGATATCGTTGTATCTCGAGCGGTGGATGAACAGCCATTCGATGGCATCGCGGCTGAACTTAACATGATTGGTGACAATCAGATATCTGTCGGTCAGTACCAGACGCGGTTCGAGTCGGTCGTTGCCCGGGATATACAGCAGATTGCCCCATTCGGGATCGAGCGTTATCGCGGGGGGTATGTTTGCATAACGCTTCTGCATGATAGCAAAGGCGTTGTTGTATAACTCTTCTTCGTGGCGCTTTTTGTAGGCGAACTGCTGCTCGGGCGTAAAGCCGAATTCGATATGGGGTGCAACAGATGCCAGAGCGTTCCGTATCTGCATTATCCTATGGGTGTCAAGATTTACAAATCTCCTGAAGAAATGGCCATGGTTATCTGCGATGGCGACATACTGTATAGTCATGCCGCCGCCTTCGATATTGAGCATTTCAATATCTTCGTGATAGAGTGCGATTATTCCAGTGAAAATAAACAATTCCTGCGTGATAATAATCGGCTTGTCTTCCATTGAGATCGGCTGTTCCAGGATCAGGTGATTCCTGACCTGATCGAGCACCTTTTCGCTGCCGATCCTGTTGATATATGACTTATAGGCAGGGTTTCCCCTGATCGCCGTTCCGTTAAGCAAGAGTTTTTCTTTGACCATGAGCGTATCCCTTTCGCTTCGCAATTCTAAGGCTGATTATAACATACACATGATATAATGCTCATGTATGGACAGCCGGATTGCGAAAGGAATGATACACCCCGAAATGAATACGCTAATACCCGAGAATGAACTCACTCTTGAGAAACTGCAGAATGACCCGAGTGTTGCTCTGATTAGTGATGAAGTCGGTTCGTGGGAAGAACTGATCAAAAATCTGATGGCTTACCTTAAGCTTCCGAGAAGCGGCAGGCGATTCTCGGATTACTATTCTGTTGAATTGTACGGGTGCAACGTGCCTGCAATGTTCATGAGCTTGCAGTACAGGTTCAAGCCGGATAATCCGTTCCAGGTCAAAGAGACCCTGTTTTTCTCGGAGCCCGATCTGTACTACAACAAGAAATTATTCGATGAAGGGAAGATTAATCTT
Source organism: Saccharofermentans sp. (assembly GCA_024688685.1). Classification (GTDB taxonomy): domain Bacteria; phylum Bacillota; class Clostridia; order Saccharofermentanales; family Saccharofermentanaceae; genus Saccharofermentans. The sequence goes on along the minus strand of JAILDX010000034.1, from coordinate 82,630 downwards.
TGCTTTGTCATCGGATATTCAGGTTCCGGAAAATCTGAGCTGACAAGGGAATACGAGGGCGACGGTATAGAGAAAGTCGAACTCGATAATATCGTGTGCGTCAAGGACCACTACACGCTTGAGGACCTGAAGGCGAAAGGCGATCTGCTGTATTCCTTTTTCACGGGGGAGGGGTCCAAGTTTTATATTTCGCGTGAGGAGCGCGATGTGTTCGCCGATCACGGCGAGATTTTCGTCAAGTTCATAAAGTATGCACAGGGATATGCAGCTTCACATCCGGAACGCAAGTTTATCCTGGAGGGCATATGGACATATCTTTTCTTCGATTATCCGTCCGACTTCGAAAAGTATGCGGTATACATGAAGGGAACGTCACTCGCCAAGTCCAAGATCAGGAGACTTATTAGGGAATCGAATGACAGCGTGGATCAGGCGATAGACAGGCTGATCGATTTCGGTATCTATGCCATGGATTCGGCGCTGCACGACAGCAATGTGGATAAGTGGAGACACTATTTCGAGAAAAAGGAAGCGACCATCATCAAAGAGGAAGACAACAACTTCACGCGACTCCGTGACAGCATAATGGCCGAGATCAATAATATCAATTATCACTTTGTTCACGGTGATGCGGCTGCGATCGAGGGCATAATGGAAAAGGCCAAGGGCAGCGGGGAGATGGATATGCGCGAGAAGGCTATTGTTGTTGAGGAGTGCAGGAAGGCGATTGCGGATCTGAGCGCCTGACATATATCAGTACTCGCGTATGACTTGTGTCGCAATTTTTTACTCAATTTGTGCTAAAAAAATTAACACAAATCAGCCAGAATTTGCGAGTCGCAAATATTCTGAGTTTTGTGTTAAAAAACTTAACACAATTAGGTCGTTTTGTTGCGATAGTGCTTCTCCGCCCGCTCACGCTTTCACAAAAACCGCCAGCCCTATCTTCGTCGGGTGATCAACGAAATAAACATCGCCCTTATAACTGCTCTTCAGGATCATCGACATAATAAGCAGATCGCCGCCGGCGGTTATCGTCATGAAAGCTCCGTAAACTAGAAGCAGGAAACTGCCAAATGCGAGCGCCAGGATCATCGGTATAATGCCGAGCACGATGCATGGCATAAGCAGGCCGAGTATATACTGATGCTTGCGGAGCGGTTCTTTGCATGAGCAGTAGGGAGTAAGGTACTGGACGATAATTCCGAACGCGATGCTCTTAAAGTGATTCTTGGCAAATATGCCCATCGTAATTCCGTGGATGAGCTCGTGCACAACGATGCTCACGATGAGCAGGCCCGACAGGACGATCCAGAAAAACTCAAACTCAGTCGCGCTCTTAAGATCATGTCCAAGCATGAAATAAACCACGATAAAAGGGACAGACAAAACGGCCCCGATTAGGGGGCCGATAACGTTTGCCTTAAGTGCAGTAGTCGTAAGATCCTTCAGCTCATAGCCGTTAGCCGTGAACTCTTCGGTAATTCCGTCAAATATTTCCTGCCTTTTTGCTTCGTCTTTCGTCATATGTCTCATCCCACACCGATTGCTTCAGTCCTCGTCGCTGCGCTCCTGCGGAAGTCCGCTCTCAGCGGTGTGCTTCATTTTCAGTCACAGTCAGAACTGTCCCTGCTTTCAGAACCGTCCCCAATTCAGCTCACGCGCTGATTGCTTCAGTCCTCGTCGCTGCGCTCCTGCGGAAGTCCGCTCTCAGCGGTGTGCTTCATTTTCAGTCACAGTCAGAACTGTCCCTGTTTTCAGAACCGTCCCCAATTACTGCACAAACTCAGACAGCGCGTCGATCAGTCCCTGATTACGTGTCGAGGAGATATTGTTGCAGAAGATGACGTCACGGATGTTATACTGCGAAACAACCTGTGACAGCTTGTTTGAAGAGATCTTCTTATAGTATCTGAAATCAAGTACATAAACATACTGATAATCGGGAACGAGGAACGGCGTGAACGCGTTGCCGAACGAATCCTTGATGATGAGGCATGCGGAACCGTCGTTCTTGTTGGGGTTCGTGATGACTGACCACGGGTTGTCACCGCCGATGAACGTATTGTACTTGGAATCTGATCTCCATGTCGAAACATCAGTAACAACACTCCAGTCAAGGTGTGATCCGTCAGACTGTGTGATATCGATACGGTTTGTCGCATTAGGTCTGTAAGCAACAACAGTATCAGGATTATTAAGATTAGGGTTTTTATTAGAATCGTTATAGAAAGAACCTCGGAAGTTATCGAAGGAAACCTCTGTGAAGTCGTTTGTGAGGCTTGCGGAGCCGCGTCCTCTGATGGATGCGAACTGCTGGTAAGCATACCATGCGCCGAGTGCTGTCCAGTGATGGTCGTTGCGGTAGTAGATATACTCGCTTCTGTGCTCACGCATCGTGTCGTAGAGATAGACCTTGTTAACGCCGTTCATTGAACCGAGCATGTAGTTGATAGCATCCTGCTGATTTGATACGTTTGTGATCGTGCTCCTGACTGAGTCGGGGAGTGTGATGTCCATGCTGGTAGGGATGATCATGGCAAAAACGTTAGCCTTGCCTGAGCATACGGAACCTGCGCGGTTGATCGTCGTGATGTACTGATCTGCCGTGGAGCGTACGAAGTTGTAGTACTCGTAAGCCGTGTCACCGACGATCAGCAATGCACCGAGCTGCTCGACGGGAACGTCGCTCATGTCGGGCTCCGTTGTCTCGACTGTGGTGGGTTCAGTTGTCTCCTCAGTGGTTGACTCTGAGGTAGTCTCTGTCTCACTTGTCTCAGAAGTAAGGATTGCGGAAGACTCCGTAGTGATCTCGGTGGAAGGTACCGAGGATTCAGCGGGTGTGGTGCTGCACGATGTAAGCAGCATCATTGAAGCAAGCATAGCTGCTGTAATCTTTTTACTGTTCATATTGAAACTCTCCTTTATTACTTAACAAATTAATTACTGAACGAATGCCGACAGTGCATCGACAAGTCCTGAATTACGTGTTGAAGAAATGTTGTTGCAGAAGATAACGTCCTGGATGTTGTACTGCGTTACGACCTGCGCCAGCTTGTTGCTGGATATCTTGCTGTAGTATCTGTAGTCAAGAACATATACGAACTCATAATCCGGTACGAGGAACGGCGTAAATGCGTTGCCGAATGAATCCTTGATGATAAGGCAGGCAGAGCCGTCGTGCTTTGTAGGATTCTGGATCACAGACCACGGGTTATCGCCGCCGATGAACGTGTTGTACTTTGAGTCAGCACGCCAGTCATCAACGTTTGTGATGATGTTCCATGACAGATGTGATCCGTCTCTCTGCGTACAGTCGATATGGTTTGTAGCTACAGGCGTGTAAGCTACAACCGTATCGGGATTATTGAGGGACGGGTTCTTGTTGGAATCGTTGTAGAACGTTCCTCTGAATCCGCCGAACTCTCTCTGTGTAAAGTCGTTCTCAAGGCTGCATGCGCCTCTTCCGCGGAGCGCTGCGAGCTGCTGGTATGCGTACCATGCGCCGAGTGCTGTCCAGTGGTGGTCGTTACGGAAGTAGATGTACTCGTTGCGGTGAGACTTAAGGACATCGTAGAGCTCAACCTTGTTAACGCCGTTCATCGATCCGTACATATAGTTGATCGCCTGCTGCTGGTCGGATACATTCGTGATGCTCTCTCTTACCGAAGCGGGGAGAGTGATATCCATACTCGTGGGGATGATCATTACAAAGACATTCGCCTTGCCGTTGCAGACCTGACCTGCGCGGTTCATCGCGGTGATATACTTGTCAGCCGTTGACTGAACGAAATTATAGTACTCATAAGCCGTGTCGCCTACGATAAGCAAAGCGCCGAGCTGCTCAACGGGCACATCGGTCATATCAGGATCGGTAACCTCAGCTGTCGTCTCGGAAGTGGATTCCGTTACTGACTCGGAGGCAGAAGTGTCAGAAGTGTCAGCAGTGATATCTGTAGGCTGAGTATAATCAGTCGCATCTGTCTGCATGGGTGCGGTAGGGATCTCGTCGCCCTGCTGAACGTCACCGTGGATCTGTGTCTTAGCGGGCTTCAGGATGGCGTTGATTCCTGTGTTCATTGCGAGATACATGTCGCGGAGCGGGAATGTATCTGCGAACCAGTCGTTGATGCCGGAGAAATATGCGCCGCTGAAAAATGCCTCAGCCGTGAACTCGGGGAACTTTGTAAGTTCTCTCTTCTCGGCAACCGATTCCGTAGGATGGAATGCCGGTACCCATGAGACTATCGCCATCAGTATGAAAACGATGGAGAAAATGTTAATACCTAAAACTTTGTAATTAATCTTATCTTTATTGAACATCTCTAAACCCTCCCGTCAGAACTTCCAGTACAGGAACGGATTGTAACTGTCGCCGACCAGGAATATCGTGGCCAGGAGCAGACAGATGACAGGTGTTGCGATCGTGGCGATTGCGAAAACTGCACGCGCCTTGGATGATCTCTCATACTTTTTGTTGACCAGCTTGGACAGGAACGGGACGATCGGTGTGCATGCGATGGCACAGATGATAAGGAACAATACGTTTGTGCCGACAGATGTGGATGTCTCGAAATTGGTAAAACCTGCCGTGGTGTTGCCGAAGATGCCTCGGAGAGCCGCACCAAGCACCTTGAAATCAGTGAACTTGAAGAGTACCCATCCGAAGTATACGATGACCAGAGTCACGATATTCGAGATAACGGGGATCTTCTCCAGTGCACGCTTCAGCACGAACTTCTCAAACACGAGGAATACGAAGTAATAAAGACCCCACAGCATATAGTTCCAGGAAGCGCCGTGCCAGAAACCCGTCAGAGCCCAGACGACCAGAAGGTTGAAGATCTGCCTTCCTGTTGAGCATCTGTTGCCGCCGAGGGGGATATAAACGTAATCACGGAAGAATGAGGAAAGTGACATATGCCATCTTCTCCAGAAATCCGTGACGGAGTTAGCGATATAAGGATAGTTGAAGTTCTCCAGGTAGTGGAAACCGATCATGCGGCCCATACCGATAGCCATATCTGAGTAAGCGGAGAAGTCGAGATAGATTTGGAACATATAGGCGAGACAGCCGATCCAGAGTGAGAGCGTAGGCCTGGAAGCGATAATAGTAAGCGCTTCTGCAGGTGCGACGGAATCTGCGACGAGCAGGGAGTCTGCGATCGAACCGCATGTATTCGCGAGAACTGCCTTCTTTGCAAGACCTACCGTAAATCTTGTGATGCCGTAGGATAGATCTGAGATGGTGACCTTACGGCTTATGAGCTCTTTGTTGACATCACTGTATCTGACGATAGGACCAGCGATACACTGATGGAAAAGGCTGACGTACATGAGAAGTGTTGGGAAGCTCTTCTGCGCCTCGACTTCGCCCCTGTAAACGTCAACGACGTAGGAGAGGAGCTGGAAGGTGTAGAAGGAGATACCAATGGGGAGAACGATGTTTACGATGTTCTCCGGCACGCCGAAAACGTTCTGGAACTGTCCGACGAAGAAAGTAGCGTACTTGAAGAGTCCGAGAAGACCGAGATCGATAAGGCAGGCCAGTATAAGTCCCGTCTTGGCAATCTTCGTCCTTGCGCCTACGGCATAGATTCCTCTGGCGATAAGATAATCGGCCAGTGCCATGCCGACCATGAGAAAGACTGCAACCGGCTCACCCCACGCATAGAATATGAGCGAGAAGATGAGCATTATATAGTTCTTAGCCTTCTGTGACCTTATCAGGAAGTACGAGATAAGGTTCAGCGGAAGGAATACAAATACAAAGAATAAACTCGAGAAAACCATACCTTACTCCGCTATTTCTATTAAAACAGAGATATTATAACACAGTTACACCGCGTCACTTATTACTTATATATTACATAAAAATCATTCGTCATTACCCTCAACAATTATCCAAAAACGATAATGACGAACAGGTGGACTAACAATATAATTAGTAATGTCGGATTTTTCCGACAGAAGGATTACAACACTATTTAAGGAGTGGTTCAATTATGAAGAATTTGATCATGAAGGTTGTTTCCGTTGCGCTCGTTGGTGCTATGGGTTTCGCAATCGCAGGATGCGGCAGTTCCGCAAAGAAGCTTACAGTTGAAGAGGGCAAGCTCATTATGGCTACAAACGCTTTCTTCCCGCCCTATGAGTTCTACGAGGGTGACAGGATCGTTGGTATCGACCAGGAGATCGCATCTGAGGTTGCTACAAGACTTGGTCTTGAGCTCGAGATCCAGGACATTGAGTTCGATTCCATCGTTGCAGGCGTTCAGTCCGGCAAGTACGATATCGGCTGCGCAGGCATGACAGTTACAGAGGACAGACTTAAGTCAGTTAACTTCACTGTTTCGTATGCTACAGGCATCCAGTCCGTCATCGTTAAGGAAGATTCCGCTATCACAGATGTTGATGCGCTTATCTCCGGTGAGTACGTTGTAGGCGTTCAGCAGGGAACAACAGGTGATATCTATATGACAGATGAGATCGGCGACGACAGGATCGAGAGATTCAACAAGGGTGCAGACGCAGTTCTCGCTCTTACAAACGGTCAGGTAGACGCAGTTGTTATCGACGATCAGCCCGCACAGGCTTTCGTTGATGCTAACGAGGGACTTACGATCCTCTCAACACCTTACGCTATCGAGGATTACGCAATGTGCGTCAACAAGGACAACGAAGAGCTCCTCAACAAGATCAATGAGGCACTCAACGCAATGATCGCTGACGGTACAGTTGCTGCAATCATCGAGGAGTATATTCCTTCAAACGGCTGATAATTAGTCAAAAATATAATATAATGAGCGGAAATAGCACTTTATTTCCGCTCATTTATTTTTTACAATAGTGGGGCGTATTATTTTGCGGAGGCATTATTTTGTACTACAGTTCTTTACTTGCACTTGAACTGCCGGAATGGCTTTCTGACTGGCTTGCTGACATAGGAGATCAGTTCTATCTCAATTTCATAAAGGATCAGCGGTATATGTACATCCTGAAAGGCCTCGGGATCACGCTTCTCGTTACCTTCCTTGCTGTACTGCTCGGCATCGTGCTCGGCGTTCTTGCTGCAATAATCAGATCAACCCATGATAAGCTCGTGACCGATATGCGGGGCGGGTTTGGCAAGGCCGTACTGAGCGCCCTCAACTTTATAACGAATCTTTATCTTACCGTCATCAGGGGTACACCTGTTGTTGTACAGCTGATGATTGCGTATTTCGTCATTTTCTCGTCCTCGAACAATAAGGTCTTGGTAGCTGTGCTGGCATTCGGATTTAATTCGGGTGCATATGTCGCGGAGATAATAAGATCGGGCATCATGAGCATTGATCAGGGCCAGTTTGAAGCGGGAAGGTCGCTCGGATTTAATTTCGTGCAGACGATGGCGTATATCATCATCCCGCAGGCTTTCAAGAATGTCCTTCCGGCTCTGGCTAACGAGTTTATAGTTCTCCTCAAGGAGACTTCCGTATCAGGATACATCGGACTTGAAGATATGACGAAGGGCGGCGATATCATCAGAAGCCGCACATATTCAGCGTTTATGCCGCTTTTGGCCGTAGCTGCGATCTACCTTGTTATCGTCATTTTCTTCTCAAGGCTCGTGACAATTCTCGAGAGGAGGTTAAGGAACAGTGAGCGGCAGTGATCCGGGTAAGCCTGTAATTCAGGTAAAAGACCTCAAGAAATACTACAACGGCACAGATATAAAGGCCCTGGACGGCGTCAGCATGGATATTTACAAGGGCGAGGTAGTCGTTATAATAGGACCCTCGGGCTCAGGTAAATCAACGTTCCTGAGGTCTCTGAACCTTCTGGAACGCCCGACGTCGGGGACGATCCTTTTCGAGGGGCAGGATATTACATCCCCGAAGACGGATATCAACAAGTTAAGGCAGAAGATGGGAATGGTGTTCCAGCATTTTAACCTGTTCCCGCATATGACGATACTGGACAACATGACTCTGGGACCGAGGAAGCTTTTAAGTATGACGAAGCCTTCGGCTGAGGCAAAGGCGAAGGAACTGCTGAAGAAAGTTGCGCTTGAGGACAGGGCAAATGCTTATCCGAGCCAGCTTTCGGGCGGCCAGAAGCAGAGGATCGCCATAGTAAGGGCGTTGTGCATGTCCCCGGACGTAATGCTTTTCGATGAGCCGACGTCGGCGCTTGATCCGGAGATGGTCGGAGAGGTTCTCGATGTTATGAAAGTCCTTGCGAGATCGGGCATGACGATGGTTGTTGTCACGCACGAGATGGGCTTTGCAAGGGAGGTAGGAACAAGGGTTGTCTTCATTGATCAGGGCAAGATCCTGGTGTCAGACACGCCCGACAAGGTGTTCGAGAATCCCGATAATGAACGACTTAAGACTTTTCTTGCAAAAGTGTTATAAAAATTTGTTCTATATCATGTTTTTGTGTGCTACAATGTGTCTATACGAATGACGGAGGGTTCTTCTGTGGACACCAATACCACCAAGTTTAATTTCTCAGGTGACAGGTCAGCAAATGTGCGTGTCCTGATGACGTATGTCTATGGAGCCCTTAAGGAGAAGGGTTATAACCCTATCAACCAGCTCGTCGGCTACTTTATTTCCGGTGACCCGACTTATATTACAAGTTATAAGGGCGCAAGGGGATATATCAAGAGGATTGACAGGGACGAGCTTCTCGAAGTAATAATCTCGGAGTATTGCTCTAAGCTCTGATGCAGAACAAAGGCAGAGTGATGGGGATCGATTTTGGGATGCGGCACATAGGTGTCGCATTATCTGATGAGCTGCGCATTATTGCAAAGGGTTTTGAGACGATCAACTGGAACGGCGTTGACGATACGTGGGCGCTGAACCGCATTGTCGAGATAATCAATGAGAAGAACGTCAAAGAGATCGTATTAGGGCAGCCTAAGAGAACTGACGGCGGCGAGTCGGAATCCGAGAGGAAGGCTAATGCTTTCGCGGACAAGCTGAGAGAGCTTACCGATATTCCAATCCACTTAAGAGATGAGAGATTTACGACAGTTATAGCTTCAAGATACCTTCATGAAGCCAATATGAATGCCAAAAAGCAAAAAAAAGTGATAGATCAGGTCGCTGCGGAGATAATCCTGCAGGAATTTCTGGGCTGATTTGCGGCAAGTTGCCTAATCCCTATATATTATAATTTAACAATATGCTAAAATAATATGTCGCTCCACGCGGGCGGTAGTTATTATGTGCTTTTTAGGAGGTGCTCTATGGAAAACAATAACAATGAGAACGACCTTAAGATACAGCTTGAGGATGTTGAGACAGGTGAGATCATCGATTTTATCTATGCAGACAAGTTTGACCTGAACGGCAAGGTTTATGCTGTTCTTCTTACAGACGCAGAGAACGAGGAAGAGATCGAGATGGTCATCATGGAGCAGCTCGAAGACGAGAACGGCGAGATCAGTCTCCAGACTATCGACGAGGACAAGGAAGACATCATCTACGATTATTACGATGAACTGTGCGACCAGCTCTTTGACGATGACGACGAGGACGAAGAGTAATCCCGTATGAAGAGCAATAAGAGAAAGCCGTCTTCGGGCAAGCAGAAGAAGCCCGAACGCATAAGCGATAACAGGGATAACGAGCTTATCGTTATAAGAGATCCCTACAGCAGGAAGGATTACTACCTGTCTGTTATCGACACTTTTGTACTGAACAGGAAAGAGTACGTTGTCATGTATAACTACGTTCCTGACGACGGCTCACACAAGGATCCTGAGCTCGTGATCATGAGGACGGAGTTCTCTGCAACGGGCGATCAGTACTTCTATTCGATAAAGGATCAGATCGAGCTTGATACCGCTTTCGTATGCTTTATGAGAAGGTATTACGGCTCAGTAAAACCAAATGCAAAGGTGCGCGGAACAGCGGTCGGGTAAGTAATCTTGAGTTACATTGAAGAAGGCAACATTGAAGATGTAAAGATATCATTCGCCAGGAAGGCGCTTGGTATCGTTACTGCGCTTCTCAAGTGCGCTGCAGGTGTTGTCATTCTTGTCGGTACAGAGTTCCTTGTAATGGTCGTCATGTATATGTGCGGACTTGATCCGGATATTTATAATGGCGTCTATTCCGCAGTTTCCAGTGTTATCGGAATAGTATTTCTGTACCTTTTCTCTCTGGTGGAAGGCACTATCGTTAATAAGAAGAAATCACATCTCATCAGGTTTAACAAGCCTGATCCGAAGAGTTTTCTCTACGCCGTAGTTATTGGATTTGCGCTCCTTGGTATTGTTCAGGTATACCTCATTGCGGCTTCATTGATCAGTGAGTATTTCGAACCTGTAAATGAGGCAGTCCAGGAATACAGCGAATCGATGGATGTCTATAAGGAGGAGATCGTCTATCCTTTCTGGGATAAGATCCTTTACATCGTTGCTATCGTTTTTATGGTTCCCATTGCAGAGGAGTTTGCTTTCAGGGGAATAATGTACGGTGCCGTCAACAGACGTCTTAATGCAGCTTGGGCAGTAGGTATTTCAGCTGCAATATTCGGACTTCTGCACGGTATCTCTATCCATATCGGATATGCCCTTATATCAGGGTTTATCATAGGCGCTGCCTATTACGTATTTGACAATATTTTTGTTACTGCCGTCATCCACGGAGTCTTCAATCTGTTCGGATCGGCGATCTATTACATTGCAGAGTTATTCGGCATAAGCGAAGAGAGAGTGCCGAGTATGTTCCTGGTTAAGTTTGCGATGTTCCTTCCTGCAGCCTTGATACTGGCGCAGGGCATTACAGCGAGAAGGAGGACGAAGAATGAGCAGGCTTGACCGTTTCAGATTCGGTAACTTCAGAAGAAGGAAGTTCGCGACAATAGTCATCATCTGCATTTCGGTGCTCCTGTTCTCGCTGAGCATACTGATATTCTTCGGTGTGTTCGGATTCAGGGCTGAGCTCGTCTCTGTTGCATTTACCGAGCAGAGCGAGAACGCAAGATATAACGGTGTCGGACTTAATCTGGACTATATCCCGAATGTAAATCTGATACGCAATCCCTCTTTCGAGAAGGAGTCTTCAAATTACTCGCTTACTGTTGTGGACAGCAATGTTAAGTCGGTGTACTTCTCTCCTGAGGAGGTGCTGCAGAGCGGGATCGATGTTTCGAGAGCGACCGGGGCCCCCATAAGGATCGTGTCCATTGATGCGTCAGGAACGATGCAGCTCAGGCATGAGGGAATTATAAGCGGATTTGAGTCCGCGAGCCTTGGACAGATATCGGGGATCGACCTTTCTGGAGAAGGTGAGAACTACAATATAGTCAAGACGTGTACATTCCAGAATACGGTGACGGCGCTTACTGATTCCGGAACGGTACTGGCGGACATTACTTCAGACCAGCTGAGCAAGGCATATGACGGAGGCAATGTCAGCTTTGCGGATATCTGCTGCAACGGAAGCATGATCATCGCTGTTACAGGCGACGGGCAGATATTCACATCTGTTGACGGGAAGACATTCCTTGAGCTTGCAGGCGATGATTTCTCGGAGGAGAACTATTCTGTAATGGCATGCGGTGCTACTGCAAACTGCATCACTATACTTACGGCTGACAAGAAGATTTATATTTATGAATCAGGCGAGTATTACAGGGTTGATATACCTGCAGGCCTCATTCCGGTAATGATGTCTTCTGACGCAAATGACCTGCTTGTCATCTGCGAAGACGGAACTGTCCTGAGAAGCTCGAACGGACTTGTATATTCAGTTGTCGATACGCAGGATATCTATGACGAGAGATCACCTGAACAGGTCATCAACAGTGAGGAAAGATTTTTTATCCTGAATGACGACGGTTCAGTGACAGTGATCGGTGATGATGTATCATTCCTTTCCGGCACATCGGGAGATAAGGATAAGGCAGTCTCGCTTACTGTTACGGACAGCGGCCAGATTGTTGCTTCAACAACGGACAAGGCGGTCGTACTCATTTCCGAGGCGACAGATTCCATTATCAATATCTCTTCACGCAAGATGAGTGTCGATAAGGTTTACGAAGGTGTGAACGGAAAGCTTCTGTTCTCTTCGGACGGCTCTGTTTACATGGCGTCCGTATTGTCTGACTTTACTCTTGAGAATACGATCCCGGACGATTCGATCAGTTCCGGCGACCTCTGCATGATCGAGACGAATAATTCTTATACATCGCTCGAGGTCGATGAGTCTTCACAGTGGAAGACCGCACCAGAGGAAGGCGTATGGGATATTTACGGGCAGGGCACGAGCCTTGTTCTTACAAATGACTGTCAGGACGGCAGTTATGCTGCAAGGCTGTCGGGAACGACGAACAATCAGCATCTGCTTTCGCAGAAGCTTCCGGGCAGCATCAGCGACAACTTCATCAAGGACAAGTTCTACAAGATCAGTGTTAACCTCAAGAGCGTTAAGGGAAGCATTGTTCCTGAGACTATAAAGGTATGGCTCGACGGCGGATCGACCTTTGGAACAGAGGGTATGAAGTGCAGCAATATCAAGAATAACTATAATGAATATTCGACCGTATTTGTCGTCAATGACCTGATGGAAGGCGACGGAGGCATAAGGCTCAATATCTCATTTGACGGTGTCGGCACGGTGCTTATCGATCACATTTATGTCGGTCCTGACAGCATCGGCGATTCGGATATTCCGGAGAGTTTCTCGGAGGCTGTTATCGCAAGTTCACCCGAGGCAATCAGGCTTAATAATCTGGGTATCGGAAGCAACGGTTTCTCTGACGGCGTTTTCTGGGGAGTTACGGAATTGTCAAGCGGTGCGACATATATTGATGACAACGGAAACAGTACACAGGTATCTGATGTGAGATCACTCGAGAAGAGCCTGAGGCTTGTAAGGGATGCGTCTTCGGATCCGTGGTTTGTTTTCGGGTCTTATATGTCGCAGGAGCAGGTGAGTGATATCCTCGCATATATGTGCGGATCGGTCTCGTCTGTGTATGGAACGCTCAGAATTACAAACGGCACGGCGCTTCCGTGGAGCAGACAGTTTGAGAAGATCTACATCGAGATAGCAGATACGGATGACTGTTTCGCGAGCGATATACAGCGCGGAAGCTATGTGGATTACGTTATCGGAATGATCACGAGATCAGAGTATTATATCGACGTAAAGGACAGGATCGTCTTTATCGACGGCATGAGATATGACGGAGGCACGATGCTGTCATCTGCCGATGCACATTCATCTTCAATGGTTTTCAGTTCTTACCTTGGAATGGAAAACAGGGATAAGTCTTTTGCGACAAGGCTTTCAGAAGCGTATGAGGAGATCAGGACGATCGCGCCGCGCGTTACATCAGGCGGTGACAGGGGTGAGTTTATCAGTTCACTTGATCTTGTGGGAAGCTTCAGCTTTGCACAGTATCTTGACATAGTAATGAGCGACAGCGCTTATTTTGTTGAGATGACTATGATCAACTGTCCCATATCGTTCAAGCACTCATCTTACAGCGATTATTCAGTATTTGCCCGCGGTGAGGAGATGAAGACGGCACTTGAGATGATGGGACTTATAAAGGACATAGCAGGAAGCGAGAGAATGTTTACCAACATTACCGATTCGATGAGGGAAGGCGGACAGAGCGCTGCCGATTTCCTGGATAAGTGTTCTGCTGTCCAGTTCGACAGGGATGGCGATTCTTATATCGTGATAACGAATACATCAGATACGATGCAGCAGTTCGTTATGTATAACGGAGCAAGCAGTTACCAGAGTTCTTCAGTTGACAGGTATTCGGTAACGGGAACGCATCTTAATACAAAAACACTTACAAATTCGTACAGAAGATACAGTCTTCAGCCCGGAGAATCAATAATAGTAACGCTAGACAGATAGAGGGGAGACAAAAAATGAAAAGGATCGATTTTTATCAGCTGGTTGATGAAGCTATAAAGGCAAGAGAGAACGCTTATGCACCGTATTCAGGTTTTACGGTCGGCGCCGCTCTCCTGATGGCGGATGAGAAGGTTTACACAGGCTGCAATATAGAGAATGCGGCATACAGCGCATCGATGTGCGCGGAGAGGGTTGCTTTCTCAAAGGCAGTAAGCGACGGTTATCACAACAAGGGTGACTTTACGGCTATCGCAGTTGTAGGCGCGCCTAAGGACAAGAATCCCGATACACCCTGTCCTCCTTGCGGAGTATGCAGACAGGTGATGGCGGAGTTCTCGGATCCCAATAATTTCCTGGTCATTATGACAGGAGAAGACGGCATTCCGGAAGTACACAGCCTTGCTGAACTTTTGCCTATGAGTTTTACACTTTGATCGAGGGGGATTAAGAGGTTTTGATTATATTGAAGTACATTTTGTTCGGATTGCTTTGGACCATACTCGGAGTCGTGGTCCTGTATCTTCTGGTATGGGCCATCAGTCCGCTTTTCATCAGCAAGAAGGTTATGACTTATGACAGGAACAGCAAGTTCTACCGCTGGCTCCTGTACAGCTCAACCGGGATCGCGATGAAGATCCTGAGAATAAAGATCCGCACCACAGGATTTGAGAATATCCCTTCGGGAAGGTTCCTTCTTGTATGTAACCACAGAAGCAATTTCGATCCGATCATTTCATGGTACGCGTTCCGTAAGTACGATCCGGCATTTATCTCAAAGCCGGAGAACTTTGATGTTGTTATCTATGGAAGGATCATCCGCAAGTGCTGCTTCCTGCCGATCGACAGATCCAGCCCGAGAAGCTCGATGAAGACGATCCTTGATGCGGTAGATCTGATCAAGCGTGACGAAGTATCGATCGCCGTCTATCCTGAAGGAACCAGAAGCAAGAAATACAAGCTCCTGAAGTTTCATGCAGGTGTGTTTAAGATTGCTCAGAAGGCCAATGTTCCGATCGTTGTCGTGACAATTCAGGGCGGTGAGAATGTAAAGGGAAGATATCCTTTCAAGAGTACGCCTGTCTATATTGACGTGCTTGATGTCTTTGACAGGGAGAAGGTAAAGAGCCATACGACAGATGAGCTCAGTGATGAAGCAAGACAGCTTATGCTCGATAAACTCGAGCCTGAGAATACAACTGAGAATACAGCTTCAGTTGAAAAATAATATTAAAAGATAGGACGTTTTGATGGAAAGATTTAGTGTTAAGAAACCTTTTACGATCCTCGTTGCGGCGATAATCATCATCGCAATGGGTGTTGTGTCACTGACACACCTTCAGATGGATCTGCTGCCGGAGATAAGCCTCCCGTATGTGATCATAGTTACGGCTTATCCGGGTGCCAGCCCCGAGAAGGTCGAAGACCAGCTGACAAAACCTTTGGAGAACTCTCTCGGAACAATCTCCGGAGTTGAGAACGTAATGTCAACTTCGGCCGAGAACTACTCGATGATACAGCTGGAGTTTGCTGACGGAACAGATATGAATACGGCGATGGTCCGAGTATCCTCGGCCCTGAACCAGATAGAGAGTTCACTTCCTTCCGGCACATCGACTCCGAACATCATGGAGATCAGCATGGATATGCTCGCCACGATGTATGTTGCGGTAGAGCGCGAAGGATACGATATCTATCAGCTCTCTGATTTTGTAAACTACGATGTTATTCCGTACATCTCGCGTGAAGAGGGTGTTGCGAGCATCAATACGATCGGTCTTGTTGAGAAGTCAGTTCTTGTCGAGCTCAACAGGGAGAAGATCGATGAACTGAACGACGATATCCTTGCAAGGATCGATGAACGTCTTGCCGATGCGCAGGAACAGCTTGATGATGCAAAGGCGCAGCTCGATGATGCGCAGCAGCAGCTTTCCGACGCACAGTCAAGTTTCGGTTCAACAATGTCATCCGCGATATTCAGCCAGCTCGACCAGAGTGCACCCGGCATCGCAAGAACATTAAAATCGACGATCAACGATATAAAGACCAGACTTGGTTCTGTCCGCAGCATGATCGAAGGTCTTCCTGACGCGGCAGAAGCGGCAGTTGATGCGGCTCAGGCAAATGTTGACCAGGCAAAGAGCTCCCTCACAGCTGCCCAGACTGCAGTTGATTCAGCTCAGCAGGCATTAACTGCTGCACAGCAGGCGAGAGACGATGCGCAGGCTGCGCTTGATGCTTATATGGCTTCACCCGACGCAGATACTTCTTCTGAAGAGTATGCGTCACTCGTGAATGCACTCAATGAGGCAGAAGCAAATGTTACTTCTGCAGAGACAGTTCTGAACGATGCAACTGCTAACCTGACAGCTGCGCAGGCCGCTTATGCATCCGCAATGGACGAGCTCACAGCAGCTAATCTTGCGGCTTCAGGTGTTGATCCCGAGCGTATCGCAGCGATGGTCCAGGCGATTGACAGTGTCGTTGCGGTTCTTGATGCACTCGGCTCTGAGATCGACGGTTCTTCATTTAACCGTCTTATCATGACAACGAGAAGAGTAGCATCTGCTGTTACGATGGTAGTTCAGCTCATCAATCAGATAAGAGAGATGGACATAAGCGGATCGATGAACAATGCTCTTAACGGTCTGGAGTCAATGCTCAACAACCTTTCGTCAACGGTGGATTCACTGCCGTCTATGCTCAAAGGTCTTGAGACGATGATGTCCAGCCTTGCGCAGGGACAGCTTGATGCAGCTGTTGGTTTCGCGACCGCTGCAACGCAGTTGTCCGACGCACAGACACAGCTCGATATGGCGCAGGCACAGTATGACGCAGCGAAGGAAACGGCACTGGAGAATGCAAACGCCGACGCGCTTATCTCTCCCTCGACGCTGTCACAGCTCATTTATGCACAGAACTTCTCAATGCCTGTCGGTTACATTGACGATGAGAACGACAATTCATGGCTGCTCCGTGTAGGTGAGGAGTTCACTTCAAGTGAAGAGATCGCAGATGCGCTCCTTATTGATAATGAGATGATCGGCACAGTAAGACTTTCAGATATTGCTGATATCACGGTCATCGATAACGCAGGCGAGTCATACGGCCGGCTGAACGGTGAGGATACTGTTATCCTCTGTATCTACAAGTCGTCAAGCAAGGGCACGAACGATGTTTCCAAGGCGTGTAACAACGCTCTTAAAGAACTCGCTGAACAGTATCCCGGAATGCACTATGTAAACCTGATGGACCAGGGCGATTACATCACAATGATCGTCGAGTCAGTCGTTCAGAGCATGGTCATCGGTGCGATCCTTGCAATGATCATCCTGGCTATCTTCCTCCGCGATGTTAAGCCTACGATCGTCGTTGCGCTGAGCATCCCGCTGTCCGTTCTCCTCGCTATCGTCCTGATGTATTTCACCGGCCTGCAGCTCAACGTCATGACGCTCTCCGGCCTGTCGCTTGGTATAGGTATGCTTGTTGATAACTCCGTCGTTGTAATGGAGAATATCTTCCGATTGCGGGGGATGGGTATGTCTGCCCCGCGTGCAGCCGTCCAGGGCGCGCGACAAGTGCGCGGCGCTATCATCGCGTCCACTCTTACCACTGTCTGCGTATTCCTTCCTACGGTCTTCGCAAGCGGCACCGTACGCACCCTGATGTACCCCATGGCAATGTCCATCGGCTACTGTCTCGTTGCGTCACTCGGCATCGCTCTGACAGTCGTTCCCGCATCTTCGAGCACCCTGATGAAGAACACTAAACCCAAGGAGCACAAGATCTTCGACAAGATCCAGAACGGCTACGGCAAGTCGCTCCAGTGGTGCCTCAAGTTCAAGATCGTACCGCTCGCTCTTGCGATCGGACTCCTTGCTTTCTCAGTCTGGGAAGTGTTCAGGATGGGTATCGTCTATATCCCTGAAATCTACACAAATGAGATCAATATATCTATAAAGACTCCCGAAGAACTTACCCGCGAAGAATCTTTTGAGGAGGTTGATCAGATAATCGACAAGCTCCTCAAGGTTGACGGCATCGTCAATGTCGGTGCGATGGATTCCGGCAGCACGTCAAGCTTTTTCGGGGCCGGTCTCGGTTCGGGTTCCTCATCTTACGGATCCTACACGGTAACCGCAATGATGGAGGAGGGAGTCTCGGCAGACAAGCTCAAGGCGATCAGCACCGTCATTGAAGAAAACCTCGCTGAGTTCCCCGGAGAGATTGAAGTATCTGCAAGCCAGATGATGGATATGTCCGCAATGTTCGGCGGATCAGGTTTCTCAGTAAATATCTACGGCGACGATTACAAGGAATTGGAGCGCATCAGCGGCGACGTCAGAGCGATCATCGAGGCACAGGAAGGCATCATCGATGTTACTGACAGTTTCGCTGAGGGTGCTGATACTCTGCAGGTCGTGATCGACCGCGACAAGGCGATGAGCTACGGCCTCACGGTTGCGCAGATTTACGCAGGCATCGCGGCTCACACAAGAGAGTCGGTTACTGCTACAACGATCACTGTCAACGGCGTCGAAATGAAGGTCGAGATCGTTGACGATACAGATACTCTCACAAAGGAATCCCTGATGGATGTCGAGTTTGAGGAAGTCGATATGACTGCTGCGGCAGGTTCTTCTTCTATGAGTTCTTCGTCGATGGGGTCCATGGGTTCCATGAGTATGGGTTCCATGAGCGACATGGCTTCTATGTTCGGAGGAGGAACGGCTTCAGATACAGAGGCTGATGAGACTGAAGATAATGAATCCGATGAGGAAGAGGAGGAGACAAAGATCCACAAGCTCTCAGAGTTTGCTGAGGTTATCGAGACAAAGTCATCCAACTCAATGAGACGTGAGAACCTCACGCACTATGTAACAGTATCCTCATCGACTGCAGAAGGATACAACACAACGCTTCTGTCACGTGAACTCGAGCCGAAGATCCAGGAATACGCTAAGACGATCCCCGACGGTTACGATATCGAGATCGCAGGTGAGTCCAGCGAAGTCATGGAAATGGTATGGCAGATGGTTCAGATGGCCGCACTTGCGCTGTTGTTCATCTATCTCATCATGGTCGCTCAGTTTCAGAGCCTGCTGTCACCTTTCATTATCATGTTCACTATCCCGCTTGCGTTTACGGGCGGTATGTTAGGCCTCGTTGCCGGCGGCATACAGCTGTCAATGTTGTCGATGCTCGGTTTCGTAATCCTGATGGGTACAGTCGTTAATAACGGTATCGTGTTCGTCGACTATGTTAACCAGCTGCGAATAGGCGGAATGGAGCGATGGGACGCTCTCGTTGCGACAGGCAAGACGCGTATGAGGCCTATCCTTATGACAGCTCTTACGACGATCCTCGCTATGTCGATGATGATCTTCGGTACAGGCATGTCGTCACAGCTCGGCCGCGGTATGTCAGTAGTTATCGCAGCCGGTCTCCTTTACGCGACATTGATGACGCTCTATATCGTTCCGATCATGTACGATATCCTGTTCAAGCGCCAGCCGATGAACGTTGACGTCGGCGATGACCTTGAAGAAGCGGTTGATGATGCTGCGCAGTTCCTTAAGGAGCTGAAGGAGAAGGAGATCGCCGGTGCCGGTGTCGCTGAAGCGGCAGGTGCTGTTGAGGCGGCCGGAGTGGCTGCGGTTGGCGATTACAGTGAGTCCGGTTCTAATGTATCAGGTTCAGAAGAACCTGCTGTAAAGGAGGAGACGAATGATCAGGAGAGCGCAGGCACGCGACCTGGATCGAGTGAAACACCTTCTTGATCAGGTAGATCTGGTACACCATATCGGCAGACCTGATATCTTCAAGATCGGACGCAAGTACACTGACCCGCAGATACTTGATATTTTCGAGGACGATAACCGCCCGGTGTTTGTGTCGGAGGATGATGCAGGCATCGTGCAGGGTTACTGTTTCTGCATCATTGAGGAGTCGGCCGGCGACAATGTCATCGTCGATCACAAGACGCTGTACATTGACGACCTGTGCGTTGACGGAACGTGCAGGGGACAGCACATCGGGCGTTCATTATACGAGTACGCTGTCGGCTATGCCCGCAAGATCGGGTGCTACAATGTCACGCTGAACGTCTGGGAGTGCAACCCTGACGCACGCGCTTTTTATGATTCTTTGGGCATGAGACCCATGAAAACCTACATGGAGGAGATACTGTAATGGTTATTGACTATAATGCGATCGAATGGAAGGAGAACCCTGAGTTCAAGGGCGGCAAGGGCGTGTTTTTCAACAAGGCTGTTGTTGACGGAAACGGCAAGATGATGATGGGCAGGCTTACGCCCGGCTCGTCGATCGGATATCACACGCACGAAGGCAACGCAGAGACTATCTATATTATTTCCGGCTCCGGTATCGAGCTGTCTGACGGGGTTGAGTGCCCTGCAGTTCCCGGGAACGTTCACTATTGCGCAGACGGGCACAGCCACAGCCTGATGAACTGCAGCGAGAGTGAAGATCTGGTGTTTTTCGCAGTGATCAAGTAGGAAAGGGCGCCTGGTGCGACTATGCCCACCGGCAATCTGTTAGCTTTGTTACACAAAAAAGCTTTTGAAATCGTTTTTTGTGTAACAGTCTGTGTAACAAATGATTCTCAGGTGAACAAAACGATTCTCTTTTATGCAGTGAATTAATCTATATAATCTATGATTTCCGATAGTTATGGATAAAATTTTTCCATAAAAATTCCGACTCAGGTCGGATTCTTAATGGAAAATCAAGGTTTCTCAGTCGAATAATGCTAATCTTAGTGTAAAAATCCGACCTGAGTCGGATTTTGAACAGAAAAATAGCTGTGCGCAAGTCCGCATAACACACTCGTAAGGCAGTCGCATCTGCTACTGATACTTCTTCTCTAAAAATGTCATTCTTATTACAAATATAATGTGATATATTTAATAGGATAAAAAAGCGGAGGTGATTAATTATGTCCAAGAGAGACGACATCAACAAAATCCTTATTATCGGTTCAGGCCCTATCATTATCGGTCAGGCATGTGAGTTTGACTATTCGGGAACCCAGGCCTGCAAGGCGCTGAGGAAGCTCGGCTATGAGATCGTTCTGGTTAACAGTAACCCTGCTACGATCATGACGGATCCCGGAATTGCAGACAGGACCTATATTGAACCGCTTAACGTAAAGAGACTTACACAGATCATCGAGAAGGAAAGACCGGATGCATTATTGCCTAATTTGGGCGGACAGTCCGGTCTTAATCTTTGCTCAGAGCTGGCAAATGAGGGTGTTCTGGAGAAATACAATGTCAAGGTCATCGGCGTTCAGGTAGATGCCATTGAGCGTGGTGAGGACAGAATCGAGTTTAAGAACACGATGAATAAGCTGGGCATCGAGATGCCGAGAAGCCACGAGGCTTATTCTGTTGAAGAGGCAATGAAGATCGCTGAGGAGCTGCACTATCCTGTAGTCCTGAGGCCTGCTTATACAATGGGCGGTGCCGGCGGCGGTCTGGTATATAACGTTGAAGAACTTAAGGTTGTCTGCGAGCGCGGACTTCAGGCAAGCCTTGTCGGACAGGTTCTCGTCGAGGAGTCCATCAGCGGATGGGAAGAGCTGGAGCTCGAGGTCGTAAGAGACGCTAAGAACAATAAGATCACGGTATGTTTCATTGAGAACATCGACCCGATCGGCGTTCACACAGGTGACTCTTTCTGTTCTGCTCCTATGCTGACGATCAGCCAGGAGGTTCAGGATAAGCTTCAGGAGTATTCATACAAGATCGTTGAGGCTATCGAGGTTATCGGCGGATGTAACTGTCAGTTTGCGCATGATCCCGTTTCGGACAGGATCGTTGTTATTGAGATCAACCCCAGAACATCAAGATCTTCAGCGCTTGCTTCAAAGGCGACAGGTTTCCCGATCGCTTATGTTTCGTCGCTGCTTGCTTGTGGTCTGACACTTGATGAGATCGAGTGTGGCAAGTACGGAACGCTTGATAAGTATGTACCTGACGGCGACTATGTTGTTATCAAGTTTGCAAGATGGGCTTTCGAGAAGTTCAAGGGTGCAGAGGATAAGCTCGGCACACAGATGAGAGCTGTCGGCGAGGTCATGAGCATCGGTAAGACATACAAGGAAGCTTTCCAGAAGGCAATCAGAAGCCTTGAGACGGGAAGGTACGGACTTGGTTTCGCTAAGAACTTTAATGAGCTTACAAAGGAAGAGCTTTTGAGCAAGCTCATCACTCCTTCAAGCGAGAGACAGTTCATAATTTATGAGGCACTCCGCAAGGGAGCTACGATCGATGAGATCTATGAGCTTACAAAGATCAAGCACTGGTTCCTTGAGCAGATGAAGGAGATCCTTGATGAGGAAGAGGCTCTTATGAAGAATAAGGGTGCTGTTCCCGCAAAGCCGCAGCTGCTGCAGGCTAAGCTCGACGGATTCTCAGACAGATATCTGTCAAAGCTCCTGGAAGTACCTGAAGAGGATATCAGGAACAAGCGTTATGAGTATGGCATCAGAGAGTCATGGGAGGGTGTACATGTAAGCGGTACAAAGGATGCGGCTTATTACTATTCCACATATCATCTTTCTGAGGACAAGAGCCCCTGCTCGAGCAATAAGAAGATCATGATCCTGGGCGGAGGCCCTAACAGGATCGGTCAGGGTATCGAGTTTGACTACTGCTGTGTTCACGCAGCACTTGCGCTTAAGGATATGGGCTTTGAGTCCATCATCGTTAACTGCAACCCTGAGACGGTTTCCACCGACTACGATACATCGGATAAGCTGTATTTCGAGCCCCTTACTCTGGAGGATGTTCTTTCCATCCATGAGAAGGAGAAGCCGCTTGGTGTCATCGCTTCTTTCGGCGGACAGACACCTCTGAATCTTGCAGCTGACCTGAAGAAGAACGGCGTAAGGATCCTCGGAACATCTCCTGAGACGATCGACCTCGCTGAGGACAGAGATCACTTCCGCGCAATGATGGAGAAACTGAACATCCCTATGCCTGAGGCAGGTATGGCGGTCAATGTTAACGAGGCTCTGGCTATCGCAAATAAGATCGGATACCCCGTTATGGTCAGACCTTCCTACGTTCTTGGCGGACGCGGAATGGAAGTCGTTCACGATGACGAGATGCTCACTGTTTACATGAATGCGGCTGTCGGCGTTACACCTGACAGACCTATCCTTATCGACAGGTTCCTGCACCACGCAACTGAGTGTGAGGCAGACGCTATCTCTGACGGCAAGAGCTGCTTTGTTCCTGCTGTTATGGAGCATATCGAGCTTGCAGGTGTTCACTCCGGTGACTCCGCTTGTATCCTGCCTTCAATGAACCTCAGCGCAAAACAGGTTGAGACCATCAAGGAATACACACAGAAGATCGCGATCGAGATGGGCGTTGTCGGTCTCATGAACATGCAGTACGCCATCGAGGATGATGTTGTCTATGTTCTCGAGGCTAACCCGAGAGCTTCACGTACAGTACCGCTCGTATCAAAGGTCTGCGCTATCAACATGGTAAGACTTGCTACACAGATCATGGTATCCGAACTCACTGGAGAAGCATCACCTGTTCCTTCTCTCACACACAAGAACATTCCGCACTATGGTGTTAAGGAAGCTGTTTTCCCGTTCAATATGTTCCAGGAAGTTGACCCGGTACTCGGACCCGAAATGCGTTCCACAGGTGAGGTTCTCGGTCTGTCTCCTTCATTTGGCGAGGCATATTTCAAGGCTCAGGAAGCAACAAAGACACAGATCCCTACAGAAGGTACTGTTCTTCTTTCCGTATGCGACAGAGACAAGTGTGATCTTGTTGAGGTTGCAAAGGCATTTGCTTCAGACGGATTTAAGATCCTTGCAACAGGCGGCACATATGATATGATCGCAGGCGCCGGCATTGAGGCTACAAAGGTTAAGAAGATATACGAAGGCAGACCTAATATCGCTGATATGATCACAAACGGTGATATCGATCTTATCATCAATACACCGGCAGGAAAGACATCTGCTTATGATGACAGCTATATCAGAAAGCTTGCCATCAAGCACAGAGTTCCTTATATCACGACAATGGCAGCCGCAAAGGCTTCTGCTGAGGGCATTAAGGCAGCTAACAACAATACACATCTGGGAGTACGTGCACTGCAGGATTTCCACGCTGACATTAAGTAATGCCGCAAGGATGATCTTGATCAGGCCGGGCAGGTTGCTGATGAGCTGATGTACAAGATGAAAAAAGTTTTGAAAGCGGAGGCCAAAGCAGAATGATACAGGATATAGCACCGCACAAGCTGCATAATGAATACCACCCGGAGAAACACGCTGCCCCGGGTGATCAGGTATTCGTTTTCGACGGGAACAACGTTCTGGTAAATATAGATGACGGTCAATTAGTTCTCCCGATGGTGTCCATGCTGGGCGCGGGGGAGTATACTTACCTATTCAGTATCGACGATACGGAGTATTACCGTGCCGCACCGCCTGTAGTAAAGGCTCCCGAGGGATTCTCCTTTATGAAGATGTATGATGTCAGGCACAGCGGAACGGGACCGAAGGAGAGACTGTTTGCTATGTATACGGCATACCATCTCGACAAGTGGTATAAGGATTCCACGTATTGCGGAAGATGCGGGAATGCGACCGGGACTTCCAGGACAGAGCGTGCCATGGTGTGCCCCGTCTGCGGCAATGTCATCTATCCGAGGATCAATCCGGCCGTTATCGTTGGCATCAGGAACGGTGAGAAGATACTCGTCACCAAGTACGCAAGACGCGATAACGTTCCTTTCTATGCGCTTGTCGCAGGTTTTACCGAGATAGGTGAGACACTTGAGCAGACGGTCGAGCGCGAGGTCTATGAGGAAGTTGGTCTCAAGGTTAAGAATATCCGTTACTACAAGTCACAGCCGTGGGGAACTGCAGCCGACATGCTCGTCGGATTCTTCTGCGAGGTTGACGGTGACGACACGATAAGGATGGACAAGGACGAACTCAAGGTCGCGAAATGGGCAACCAGGGAAGAGGTCGAGCTGCAGCCGGATGATTTCTCACTCACTAACGAGATGATGTCAGTTTTTAAGAACTCAAAAGACGCCTGATTTTACGAAAAAGCATTTTACGACAGAAGAAAAGCGGTTTACGACACATCAGTTCTTTTGACCTTTCGGGATGATAATATGAGAATGAACGGAGGGTTTAATATGAAAGAATTATTTGGTGTGCCTCAGATCGTTGACGAGGCAAGGGAATCAGCAAAGAAGATTGCAAAGCCGGGTGCGAGACCGGGAATGAACTGGGCACTGACAGTACTGATCTGCCTGCTGCTTAACTATATCGGGATGAGTTTCGCGTCCGCTCCTACAATTGGTCTTATATTCATAAACATGTTCAGAAAGAACAGCGGTATGGAGACTCTTGAGGTATCAGGAACCATAATGTCGGCGCTCCTTCATCTGTTTCTGATCTTCACGATAATAATCTTCTGTGTTTATGTAAAGTTTATTGAGAAGCGCAAGATAAGAACATTAGGTTTTGTTAAGAAGGGCGCGGCTGTGAATTATCTTATCGGTGCCGTTGCAGGTTTTGCGATCTTCTCACTTGGCGTGCTGTTCTGCGTTGTTACAGGTGCTGTAAAGATCTCTTCCGGAAGTGATTATAATATCGGAATCATACTGCTTGCACTTGTCGCATGGCTCGTTCAGGGTATGTCCGAAGAAGTCGTCTGCAGAGGTTTCCTGATGACATCCATTGCAAGAAGATATTCGCTGACATTAGGTGTTATCATCAACTCCGTTTTGTTCGGACTGCTTCATATCCTGAACTCAAACTTCAGCATCCTGCCGTGCCTCAATATCATCCTGTTCGGTTTCTTTGCGTCACTCGTTTTTATCAAGACCGGAAACATCTGGATGTGCGGTGCGATCCACGCGCTGTGGAACTTCGTGCAGGGGAACTTCTTCGGCATCCAGGTCAGCGGCCAGAAACTGCAGGATTCTATCTTTGTCTGCGAGTTTGTTCCCGGTAAGGACCTGATAAACGGCGGCAATTTCGGCCTCGAGGGCGGATTGGCTATATCACTTGTCCTCGTAATTGGTATAATTGTTATGTTTTTTATTCCAAATAGAAAAGAAGCGGAGGTGGCTGACTGTGGAGAACAGATATAAACTGAAGGAATTCTTCGGCGTTCCGAATATAATCGAAGAAGCAAGAGAATCAGCAAGAGCTAAGGCAAAACCGGGAAAGAAACCGGGCCTTATCTGGATACTGACGCTGCTTATCAGCATTGGTCTTATGATAGTCAGTGAGATAGTAATGATATTCCCGATAATCCCGTTGAATCTGATCCTAAAAAAAATAGGAAGCGAGAATCCTGATATTATCAACAGTACGGTGATCATGGGGATACAGCTGTACTTACTGATCATCATTACGATTATTCACTGCCTGTATGTAAGGTTTATCGAGAAACGTAAGCTCAGGACCATCGGTTTTGTTAAGAAGGGTGCAGCAGTGCAGTATCTTATCGGTCTGGGTATCGGTTTCGGAATATTCACGCTGGCTATCCTGTTCTGTGCACTGACAGGCGGTATCAAGGTTCATCTGGCTGATGCGATCAATATCGGACCGATCATTTTCTGTTTCGGCGGATGGCTCATTCAGGGCATGGAGGAAGAGGTCTGCTGCAGAGGCTTCCTCATGACGTCTCTCGCAAGAAGATATACGGTAATGTTCGGCATCATAGTCAACGCATTGTTCTTTGCGGCACTTCATCTGTTCAATGACGGAATCAGTGTTCTGGCATTTATCAATCTCGTGCTCTTCGGCGTTTTTGCTTCCGTCATGTTCGTTAAGACAGGAAATATCTGGATGTGTTCCGCAGTTCACAGTGTATGGAACTTCGTTCAGGGCAATATCTATGGTATTCAGGTCAGCGGCAATGAGCTTATGGACACGGTATTCGTTTCTGACTTCGTTTCCGGCAAGGAGCTGATCAACGGCGGAGCCTTTGGTCTTGAGGGAGGTCTCGGAGTTACCATCGTTCTTGTAATCGGAATCGTGGTTCTGGCTATTATTCCTATGCGTAAGGACGCTAGGGGTGAGACTGCGGTTAAGGAGGGCTGATGGATTTCAGATCTGAGGTTGTAGAACGTTTTCTGCGCTATGTCGCAGTCGAGACAACGTCTTCCGAGGAAACCGGAACGCACCCCAGCACGGAGAACCAGTTCGAGCTGGCTTCGCTGCTCGCTGATGAGCTGAAAGCGATGGGTCTGCAGGTTGATTACGATGAGGAACATTGTTACATATACAGCAAAATAAAGGGTCGCGGGGATCTCCCCGCAATCGGTTTTATTTCTCACATGGACACGTCTCCGGACGCTTCAGGACGCAATATCAGGCCGCAGATCATTGAGAATTACGACGGAAAAGACATAATACTCGGCATGAACGGCAGCGGTTCAAAGGTATTGTCACCCGAATCGTTCCCCGAGCTGCTCAATTACGTCGGGAAGACACTCATCACGACAGACGGAACGACTCTTCTCGGTGCTGACGATAAGGCGGGAATTGCCGAGATAATGACGATGGTATCATATATCGTCTCCCATCCCCGGATTGATCACGGAAACATCTGCATCGCATTCACGCCGGACGAGGAGATTGGCGAAGGCACCATGTTCTTTGATTTAGAAGGCTTCGGTGCCGACTATGCATATACGGTCGACGGCGGCATCATAGGCGAGATCTCATACGAGAACTTCAATGCTGCATCAGCCGTGATAACTGTTAACGGGCGCAACGTGCATCCGGGTGACGCATACGGGAAGATGATCAATTCGATGAGAGTCGCAATGGAGATAGATGCTCTGATCCCGGGAACTGAAAGACCCGAAACGACCAAAGATCACGAAGGTTTTTACCATCTTACCGATATCAGCGGAGATGTGGAGAAGACCGTAATGAAATACATAATAAGAGATCACGATAAAGCTTTGTTCGAAGAGAAAAAAGATAGACTTAAATCTATATGTACAGACATCAATGTAAAATATCCGGGGGCTGAGATAACAGCTGAAATAAAAGACACATATTATAATATGCGGGAAGTCATAGTTCATGATAATATGTATACAGTGAACAGATGTATCGCTGCAATGGAAAGAGCAGGCATCAACCCGATAATCCTTCCCATCAGGGGCGGAACTGACGGTGCGACGCTTACAAATAACGGACTCCCTTGCCCGAATATCTGTTCCGGAGGGCACAATTACCACGGCATTTACGAATATGTGTGCGTGGAGAGTATGGAGAAGATCACGGATCTCCTGGTAGAGATCGTGAAAGGGGTTTGTTATGAATAAAAGGATCATCGCACTGGTATTGCTTGCGTCGATGTCACTCTATGCGGTAACGTCATGCAGCACTGCTCTTGAGACATCAACACCGGACGGAACAACGGAATCAGCAATTATAATCACAACACCTGAGACTTCTGTAGAGACAGAAGCTTCAGAGACTGAGGAGTCAACAGAGGCTACGACTACAACGGCAATGACGACTGTCCCTTTCGAGCCCGCTGATGAGCCGGATGATATCGTAGTACCTGAGGGATACCATTTCGTGTGGAGTGATGAGTTTGACGGTGAGGAGCTCAGCAGCTTCTGGACAAGAGAATCACACCCTTCACACTGGGTAAATGAGGAGCTTCAGGAATATGTCAACTCCGAGGAGTATGCATACGTCTCCGACGGAAATCTCATAATCCAGCCGACAAAGGTGGTTGGTGATGACGGCAATGTTTCATATTATTCCGGCCGTGTTAATACTTACGGAACATTTACATTCCAGTACGGCAGGATCGAGGCGAAGATAAAGACTCCTGAAGGCAAGGGTTATCTTCCTGCTTTCTGGCTCCTTCCGACAACAGGCAAGTGGCCTGTATCCGGCGAGATCGACATTATGGAGATCGTAGGCGGAATCGGTACTGAAAATACGACTTACGGAACGATCCACTACGGCAATCCTCACGACCAGAATCAGGGTTCATATACACTTGAGGACGGTTTGTTCTCGTCGGATTATCACATCTATGCTTGTGAGTGGGAGCCCGGTAAGATTACATTCCTTGTTGACGGTATCCCGTTCTATGAGACGACTGAGTGGTACTCATCTCCGATGACAGGTTACACGGCTGAGTTCCCGGCACCTTTTGACAAACCTTTCTACATTATCTTCAACGTAGCAGTAGGCGGCAACTGGCCCGGCGATCCTGACGAGAATACTCCGTTTGACGAGAGAGGCCAGATGAGAGTTGACTGGGTAAGAGTTTACCAGCGCGACGAATAATTTGGGGTAATTTGGGGACGGTTCTGAAAACAGGGACAGTTCTCCCCGGCTGTAAACGAAGACCACCACCGGTTGCGGACTTCCGCAGGAGCGAAGCAACGAGGACTGAAGCAATCGGTGTGGGATGAGTTGGGGGACACATATCATCTCAAAAAACACAAGAAATAAGGTGCAGCTGATCAGTTTAAGCTGCACCTATTATTTTGAATGCTTGTAAAATAAGGGGTTTCCGTTAGTCAGTCCGGCAGATGTGTCCCCAAATTCAGAACCGTCCCTATTTTATGCCCTCGAAGTGGAGCTTCATTGCCTCGTTGTGGTCGATCGCCCACTGAACTGCCCACTCTGACTCGAAGAGAACAACGGGCTCCTCATCGCGGTCAAGTACGAGGCACGATGTTGAAGTGAGTGTCATCTTAGATGCATCGAACTCTTCACCTTCAGCCTCACTCGAAACCCATCTTGCCAGACGGTAATTTAAAGGTGTGCGGAGAATATCAACACCATACTCGCTCTTAAGACGGTACTCAAGAACGTCAAACTGCAGCACGCCGACAACGCCCATGATATATGTCTCAGTACCGATGTCCGGCTGCTTGTAGAGCTGAACCGCGCCTTCCTGAGAGAGCTGTTCGATACCCTTGAGGAACTGCTTGCGTTTCATTGAATCCTTGGGCGCAACTCTTGCGAAGTTCTCGGGAGGAAAGACCGGGATCGGATCAAATTCGAATCTTCTGTTTGTAGAGATCAGCGTGTCGCCGATCCTGAAATGACCGGGGTCAAAAATACCGATGATGTCTCCGGCGTACGCGTCCTCAACAATATTCCTGTCCTGCGCCATAAACTGCTGAGGCTGTGCCAGTGTTATCTTCTTGCCGATCCTGAGATGGTTGACAGTCATGTTTTTCTCGTACTTGCCTGAGCAGATACGGAGGAATGCCATACGGTCCCTGTGGTTGGGATCCATGTTTGCCTGGATCTTGAAAACAAATCCGGAGAACATCTCATCCGTAGGCTCAGCGAAACCGTCGCTCGTGTGATAAGGCTGCGGCATGGGGCTCATCTCAAGGAAATGCTTAAGGAATGTCTCAACGCCGAAGTTCGTGATCGCGGAACCGAAGAAAACAGGTGTCAGCAAACCCTTGTCAACCTTCTCCTTATCAAACTCGTCTCCGGCCATATCGAGGAGCTCAATGTCATTCTGCAGTGTCTCGTAGTGGTCGGGAGTGATCATCTCTGCCAGCTTCGGATCGTCGATACCTGCGACCTGCTGCGTAACCATCGACGCACCGTGGTCCTGGTTTGCCTTATCAAAGAATAAGACCTTGCCGCTCGATCTCTCATACACACCCTCGAAATCGCCATCCGTACCGATAGGCCAGTTGATAGGACATGACCTGATGCCGAGGACCTTCTCGAGCTCATCGATGAGGTCAAAAGGATTCTTTGCGGCTCTGTCCATCTTATTGATAAACGTGAATATCGGAATGCCTCTCTTGCGGCAGACTGCGAACAGCTTTATGGTCTGTGCCTCGACACCCTTTGCTCCGTCGAGGAGCATGACTGCGGCATCTGCGGCGCAGAGCGTACGGTATGTGTCTTCCGAGAAGTCCTGGTGTCCGGGTGTATCAAGGATATTGATGCAGTAACCGTCGTAGTTGAACTGCATAACTGAGGAAGTGACCGAAATACCTCTCTTCTTCTCGATCTCCATCCAGTCTGATGTGGCATGGCGTGCGGCCTTACGGGCCTTGACTGAACCGGCCATATGGATGGCACCTCCGTAGAGGAGAAGCTTCTCCGTCATTGTTGTCTTACCTGCGTCCGGGTGCGAAATGATCGCAAAGGTGCGGCGTCTCTTTATCTCTTCTTCCGTTGTGTAAGGCATGATGGTATTTCCTTTATACTATTATTTGCAATGAAGTATTATAGCACATTTGATATAATAGGATAGTTGGGAGGGATAAATCATGAGAAAATATAAGGCGATCGCTTTATTTTTGGCGGTTTCGGCAGTGTCGGTTATGATGGAAATGACCTCCGGATGCTCGCTTTTTTCAAAAGAGAGCAGGGTGTCCCCGCAGCGTTTTTTCAGTGCCTGTGATGAGTATGATTCGGAGGAGTATGAGTCGATATCCGAACTTGAGGATGAGCTTGATAACAAGCGTGCCCTGATAGCCGGAATGTATATAAAGGCAGAGGGCAAGGAGATGCGTCATGTCGTTGAGAGTGATGCATTAGAGGAGTGTCTGAGCGATATCGGGAATGATGTTTTCTATGACCTTTATTCAAAGAATGCGGAATCGATGACAGCATTCATTCAGAGTGAGGAGGAGGACGATAAAGGGAAGATCATTTTCGCAGGGGTTTCCGTTGATCTCGGCAATGAGGATGATGCGTGGAAATACTACCGCAAATGCAACGAGCGTTTCAGCGATACAGCAGATCAGGATGAGGATACAACAAAGACTCTGGACTATGCTTCAGACGATAAACTTGAGTGTACGGTAACTGTTCTTTTGAAGAGGCGTCAGGCGACTGTTTACAGCGCTTATATAGATGGTGATTCCGTTCTCGTTCTTATTGGTTACGAGTACAGGAACAACGGTCTGGATGATTATTTTGACGAGTTCTGTGAGATAATGGATATTCCTGCTCCTGACCTGTCGGATATCGATACGGCATCGGCGAACGATGAGGTGGAAGACAGGTTTATGACTGCTGTCGATTACCTGGATGCCGAGGAGATAGATCCTGAGGATTTTGCCGCAAGACTGGCTTCTTCTCCTGATGTTGACGTTATTTACTACATCACGGATGAGATTGATGTTTCCGGCTTTTTTGTACCTTCTATAGATCCAAGTATAGCTTCCGGAATCACCGAGATGAGGGTTATATATGAATCATCAAGATCGTCACGATTAATCGGCAATTATCTGATGATCACGGAGTATAAAACTGAAGATAAGACTTTTTCTGAAGAGATCTATAATACTCTGACTGACTCGCTCAGCATGGGCGGAATGACTGATGTTGTTGATTCCGGTGAACGGGATGGTATCTCATTCTTCAAAGCAAGCCTGAGCGATCATATTTTTTATAGTGTTTATCGCGAGAATGAATCTGTTTACATTGTTGCCACAACCAATGACGGCTCTGATGAGATCTCTGATGTGATGGGGCTTCCGTAAGTGAGAAGGGCATTCATAGCAGCTTTGATCCTCACTTTTGCGGTGATCGCCGCAGGGTGTTTCGGAGACGGTGACAAGAGCAGGCTGTCTCCTGATAAACTCTGCGCCGCACTGACGGAATATGACAGTGAGGAATACGATTCGAGAGAAGAGATAGAAGACCAGTTTCACAATGAGAGAGCACTTATCGCGGGCATGTTTGCGAGGGATGATTCAGGTGTTCTTTTTGTGCAGCGTTTCGATGATGAAGACGGCGGTTTTCTCGATATAAAAGGTGAGCTTTCCGTCTTTGAGAATGCCGATGAAGCGCAGGCTTTTTACGATGAGAGAACAGGTGAGAACGAGAGCTCTTCAGACGGCGATATTCAGTATGCGTTTATCGATTCTTTCCGGCGTCTGAATGCTGAGTCAACAGCAGTTTATCTTGAAGGGAATTACGTGTTTGTCCTGACTGGTCACGAGTTCAAGAATAACGGCTATACTGATAAGATCAGCACGCTCTGCGAGCTGCTGGATATTCCTGCTCCCGATATAAGTTCCTACGACTGCAATGCGAAGCTCGCGCCTGAAGAGAGGATCCCCGAACTTAAGAACGACCTTAATGCAGAGGAGATATCCGCTTCTGATTTTGACCTCGGAAATGTGATCGACCGTCAGGGCTGTTTCTATGTCCATACGGATGACTTCAAGGATATCGCGGGTGTTCTGGACGAGGAGCGTCTTGCGATGTACAGCGATGTCATCGGTGCTGACATTTTCTATTCGGTCGATTCCGATCCCGGCGATGAGCGTGCGAGCAGGTTCGTCGTCATGAGAGTCGTCTGCAATTCCGAGAATGAGGCGATGGATTTCTATGATTCTATGAGAGCAGATATTGCGGCGAGAGGGGATGCTTCCACCGTTACTCTTATCGATGAGGGAGAAGAGGACGGTATCCTGTTCTCGAAATACAAGATCACAGACCCATACATGTCTGCCTCATACAATCTCTACGCAGAAGGCGATTCCGCATACATTATGTCGTTCCTTAACATGGATGAAGATGTTGCCGCGGAAACTGTCAATAATATTTGCGATATATTGGGAATGCCCTAATTAGTGATATAATATGTAAGTTGACCATATTATAAATAACAGGGGGACAAACCAATGAGAAGAGGCGGCGGAGTGCTGATGCACATCTCATCACTGCCCGGACCGTTTGGTATCGGAGTATTCGGAGAGGAGGCAATCAGCTTTGCAAAGCAGCTTCAGAAGCAGGGGATGAGGTACTGGCAGGTACTTCCTTTCACATATCCCGGTATGGGCGATTCGCCTTACCAGAGTTTTTCAGCTTTTGCAGGCAACTGGATGTTTATCGATCCGAGAAGACTTATGAAGAGAGGCCTTCTTACGGCAGATGAAGTCGTCGGATACGAATACAATGTAAATAAGTGGAGGATCGATTATGATTTCCTCCGAGGCAATAAGGAAGATATGCTGAGGAAAGCATACAGCCGCGCTGATGCAGATCTTATGAAGAAGGTCAGCGAGTTCATCAAGAAGAACAAGTGGGCTGACGATGTTGCCGTATATCAGGCTATCAAGGATGACAACTACCAGCAGGCATGGTGGGAATGGAAGGATGAAGCTCTCAAGAACTGTGAGCCTTCAGCCGTTGCCAAGGTCAGGGATACAGACAACTATAAGTTCCATGCTTTTGTACAGTATATCTTCATGGAAGAGTGGACAGCAGTGAAGAAGGAGATCAATGACTGCGGCATCGCGATCATTGGTGATATGCCTATATATGTTTCGGGAGATTCTGCGGATGTCTGGGGTGCGAGAGAGCAGTTCAAGATGGCAGATCCCAAGAAGGTGGAGAAGCTCCTGAAGGATTACGAGAAGGCTTATGCGAAGGATAAGGATACGCCGAAGGTAAAGCAGGAAGCTCTGATCTTTGACAAGGTCGCAGGTGTTCCGCCGGATTATTTCAGTGTTGACGGACAGCTTTGGGGCAACCCCATCTACGACTGGGACAAGCATAAGAAGGACGGCTACAAGTGGTGGATGAGCCGTATCGAAGAGAGCTACAAGCTCTACGATTATCTCAGGATCGACCACTTCCGTGCGTTCTCTTCATACTGGGAAGTCGAAGCAAATGCGAAGACTGCAAGAGAGGGTGCATGGATGAAGGGACCCGGACTCGAGTTCTTTGAGGTTCTCGACAAGAAGTTTGGTGACAGGTCAAGACTCATTGCTGAGGATCTCGGTGAGATCACACCTGATCTGGCTGAGTTTATGGCCAATGTGCATATCCCGGGAATGCGCGTCATGGAGTTCGCATTCAATCCCGGTGACAACAGCTCATTCCTGCCCCACAATTTTACGGATAACTGCGTTGCATATACAGGAACCCACGATAACAATACGCTCCTCGGATGGCTCTGGGATTCCCCGGAGAATGTGCGTAAGTGCTGTCTTGAGTACTGCGGTTTCGAAGGCGATAACTGGGGTGACGGCGGTACTGGAAGCAAGTCGTGCCGTGCGATCATAAAGACACTCTGGATGAGCCACGCTGACGTTGTCATCATTCCTATCCAGGATATGCTCGGATATGGCGGAGATACGAGAATGAATACTCCCGGAACTCCGACAGGCAACTGGCGCGTAAGGTTTACAAAAGAAGATCTCGACGGCATCGATAATGACTGGTACAGAAATCTTAACAGGATCTATTTCAGGTAATCATTATGGGCAGATATATCCTTTGCATCGATCAGGGAACAACTTCGACCAAGGCCTTTCTTCTTGAGAAGAACGGAGTCCTGACTGCAGGTACGCCGGTGCCGATAAAGCAGATCTATCCGGGTCCGGGTTTTGTTGAGCATGATCCGCAGGAGATATATTTTTCGGTACTGAAAGCAATCGTTAATGTCATAAGCGAGAATCCTTTTGCGGTAAGAGATATCGACGGTATCGGTATCACAAATCAGAGAGAGACAACTATTGCTTTTGATGAGGAGACATGTGCCACACCCTATAACGCGATCGTATGGCAGTGCAGAAGGACTTCCGAGATCTGCCGAAGAACTGAGATAAAGAACTTCGAGCAGAAGATCTGCGATACGACGGGGCTTAAGGTCGATCCTTATTTCTCCGCGACAAAGATGCTGTGGATACACGAGAATGTGCCTGAATCGGCAGACTGTCTGCTGGGTACTGTTGACGGATATCTTGTTTACCGTCTTACCGGCAAAAAGGTGTTCGCATCCGATTATTCTAACTGCTCAAGAACGATGCTGTTTGATATTAAGAAGCTTGATTATGATTATGAGCTTCTTGAACTTTTTGGAGTAAGAAGGGACAGGCTCGCTAAGCCGATGCCTTCGTGCAGTGATTATGGAGCGGTCGATCTTAACAAAGAGGATCTCTCGGATTTTGATCTCAAGGAGAAGGAGATCGAGCTTCTGCTCACTCTTAACGGCGTGCATATAACTGGTGTTGCGGGCGACCAACCTGCGGCATTGTTCGGTCAGAACGCGCTTCACGAAGGTGAATGTAAGACGACATATGGAACTGGCTGCTTTACTCTTATGAATGTGGGAACAAAGCCTGTATTCTCCAAGTCCGGACTCCTTACATCAGCGGCTTGGTCGATGAACGGCGTTACATATTATGCGCTCGAGGGAAGTGTTTTCCAGGGAGGTTCTGTTATCAGCTGGCTCAAGGATGAGATGAAGATGATCGAGAAGCCGTCTGATGTTGATCCGATATGCTATTCGATTGAGGATACAGGCGGCGTTTATCTTGTTCCTGCTTTTACGGGACTCGGAGCGCCGTACTGGAATGCTGATGTCAGAGGTATTCTTACCGGCCTTACAAGGGGAACCGGAAGGGCACAGATAGTAAGAGCATCTGTTGAATCGATCGCTTATCAGGTAACTGAACTCGTCAATCTTATGACTGACGATACGGGAATATCCGCAAAGATGATGAAGGTTGACGGTGGAGTCTGTGCAAGTGATTTTCTCATGCAGCTCCAGTCCGATCTGCTCGGAATAACGATCACACGCGCCCAGTCGGACGAGATGACTGCGATGGGTGTCGGTCTCCTCGCAGGACTTACATGCGGATTCTTTGAGTCAGCAGATATGCTGAAAGAACTTTACAGGTCAAAGAAGTCATACGAACCGTCAATGTCGGCATACGAAGTATCGACGAAGATGAATGGTTATAAGGCTTCTGTAAGGACGGCGCTTGCCACATGAGTCAGATATACATCACTCTTTTTAAGATAGTAGTATGTGCCGTTTTAGGATTTGTTCTGCGCAAATCGAGAGTCATCGATGAGAGGACTGAGAAGTCTCTTACCGAGATACTTCTTCAGGCTGTACTGCCGTTTTCCATTATCGCGTCAAGCCAGTACGAGTTCTCTCCCAAACTCATGATGGGAATGCTCGGTGTTGCGATCGTTGCGACACTCTACTACTGCACGACACTTTTTATAATGCGTATGATAATGCGCAAGTCAAAGGTATCGTCGGACGAAGCGCGCGTCATGAGAACAACGGTCATCTTTGCCAATACTGGATTCCTGGGACTGCCGCTTATGGATGCTCTGTTCGGCGCATCGGGTCTGCTTCTCGGAGCTATCTTCAACATCCTGTACAATGTGTTCTTTTACACATTTGGTGTACACACTTTATCAGGCAAGAAGTTCAAGCCGAGAGAACTCTTGTTCAATACGGTGTCAGCGGCTTCGATACTTGCGATAATCCTGTTTGTAATACCGTGGAGGATGCCGTCATTCATACTCGAGACGATCAATCTCGTAGGTGATATGACGATCCCTCTTGCAATGATAATCACAGGCTCCATTATCTCAACCATAGATCTGAAAAAGTTCTTCACGGACCGCAAGTCACTTATGGTCTCTTTTCTGAGACTTATCATTCTTCCGGGTGTGACGTTCGTGTTCATCTATGCGGTAAAGATGATGATACCCATGATGACAGAGACAGCTTCGGTTATCGTAATGATGACTGCAATGCCCTGCGGAATAATGAATGTGCTTATAGCCGAGAGGGAGAATACGGCGCCCAAGTTCGCGGCAAGGACAGTTATCATGAGCTTTTTATTTATGATGATAACGCTGCCTGTTTTTGTATTCCTCTGCAGTAAGTTTTTCTAATTAATCACGGGAGATAAGAAATGGATAAAGAACAATACATCCTCAAGGAAACTGTTGACAACAAAAAACTGAACGCGCTGATGAACGATGTCAGGATCGATCCGTCAGAGACAAATATGACTGACCTTCTTAAGGAGGCGGCAGTATCAAAGTTCATCGTCCCGCTCGTTATCGCAGATGAAGGCGCAGTCAGCTTTCAGGCAATGAGTAATTCCTCGGGACAGAACTTCATGGTCGTATATGCTGACACGAAGAGTTATGAGGTCAGATCAGAAGGAAAGCCTTTATACGGAGTTATCTCGAACTTTGATGAACTGATAGAGGCGTGTCTTGCAAATGCGTCGGTTGAAGGTTTCGTGGTGAATCCCGGCCTTGAGGAAGTCCTTTTCGGGAAAGAGATGCTTTCCATGATAAGCGACATGATGCACGGTGGTGATGACACGGCAAAGGTCGGCGAACCTGATCATTATCCCGCAAAGCTCAGAGAGATGCTCGAGGAGTATCTTAAGGTCGAGCCGAAGGTAAATAAGATATGGGTAAGACTGATGCGCGTCAATAAGAACGGAACGCTCAGCTGGCTGTTTATCCTTGAAGGCGATTATAAAGAGACAAAGGAATATGTCCACGAGACATTCAGCAATTTTATCAAGCCGTATCTCGACGGTCTCGATCTTGTTTGTGCATCGTCGGAGGATGATTTCGCAGGAAAGGTCATAGAGGGCGTTAAGCCGTTTATTACCAGATGAAAGACAGATATTTTG
Organism: Saccharofermentans sp.; assembly: GCA_024688685.1. GTDB lineage: Bacteria > Bacillota > Clostridia > Saccharofermentanales > Saccharofermentanaceae > Saccharofermentans. The sequence continues at coordinate 44,285 of JAILDX010000034.1, read as the reverse complement.
CGGTATTGATCATACTCCTGATAATCCTTTTCAGTGTTATCGGATTATCACTGATGGCAAAGAAAATTGCCGTCACCGGTGCAGATGCAAGAGAGAGTCAAGCGGTGCAGGAGAGGTATAACAAGTTCCTTGAGAATGATGTAACTCTTTACTGGATCGGAGACTATCCGGAAGAACTCGGGATCATCTCGGAAAAGGTCGTTCTATGCGAAGGGGCAACGCGCGATAATATGCCGCTCAAGAGTCCGGAGTTCCATACGATCAGGAAGGACGAGACCGGTAACGTAATCGAGGAAAGGGTCCCTGTTACATATGCTGAACATCTGTATATTGTGATCAACGGCAAAGTTCTGACTGACGAGGAGTATGCGGTCATAAGGGAATGCTTCATGGATAACGGTGTAAAGACTGTTATTATGGGACAGGATGCGATACAATCCTTCCGTGATTTTCTGATACTTCCCAAGCAGAAGTTTGCGGAAGGTGAGATGATGGCCTACAGCCTTCCCGCCGGATCAGCAAGATTTGGGGACGGTTCTGAAAACGGGGACAGTTCTCTCACTCTGATCAACTATTTAATCGACGACATTGCGGCAGAGAACACAGAAGAAAATACGGAAGAGAATAACGATGGCAATTGATATATCGAGAACAAGACAGATATTAGACAGAGTGGACGAGATAACAGTATCTCTGTCCGATCCTTCTGTTGCGTCCGATATGAAGGAATATATGCGCCTGAACAAAGAGCTGGCAGATCTTACTCCCAAGGCTGAGAAGATAAGGCTCTATAACGATGCAGTCAGGAGAATGGAAGAGGCTCTCGAGATATCCGAGAACGAGTCCGATCCTGAGATGAAGGAACTTGCGGCTGCCGAATATGAAGAGGCAAAGAGCGAGATTGAAGCATTGGAGGACGAGATAAAGATTATCCTTGCTCCGCGCGATATCAGAGATGAGCGTTCCGTAATCATGGAAATAAGAGCGGGTGCAGGCGGCGAAGAGGCAGCTCTTTTTGCGGCGACACTCGTGAAGATGTATACGGGTTATGCGGCGATCCGCGGTTTCTCCGTAAGGACTGTCGACGAGAACAAGACTGAGCTCGGCGGATACAAAGAGATAGTCATGGAAGTCGAAGGCTACGGGGCATACAGCAGGCTCAAGTTCGAGAGCGGCGTTCACAGGGTGCAGAGAGTTCCGGTCACCGAATCAGGCGGAAGGATCCATACGTCAACGTGCACGGTCGCAGTTCTGCCTGAGGCTGATGCTTCCGATGTAGTCATAAATCCGAACGATCTCAAGATCGACAGGTACAGGGCTTCGGGTGCCGGCGGACAGCACATCAACAAGACCGATTCCGCGATAAGGATCACGCATCTTCCGACAGGTCTTGTAGTTCAGTGTCAGGACGAGAGAAGCCAGATAAAGAATAAGGACAAGGCGATGGCCGTTCTCCAGAGCAGGCTTTGGGAAATGGCCAGACAGAAGGATAAGGATGCGATAGACAGCGACAGAAGATCCCAGGTCGGTACAGGGGACAGATCTGAAAGGATCAGGACCTATAATTACCATCAGGGACGGGTAACCGACCACAGGATCGGACTGACACTATATAAACTTGAATCGATACTGGGAGGCGAGCTGGACGAGATAATCGATGCGCTCACCATAGCCGCCGCAACAGACGGACTCAAAAACGATAATACCGAAAGTGACGACTGATAATGGACAGGATTAAGAAGTACGACAAGACGCTTTATGTGAAGCAGACTGACACGGAAGGCATTAAGGACTGCGCCCTTCATCTGAAGAGTGGAGAGGTAATAGGTTTTCCTACTGAGACAGTTTACGGATTAGGTGCTAATGCCTATGACAAAGATGCGGTGAACAGGATCTTCGAAGCAAAAGGAAGACCTTCTGATAATCCGCTCATCTGCCATATCGCGTCAAAGGATCAGATAGAAGAATGCGTGAGCAGCATTACTCCTGTTGCTCAGAAACTGATAGATAAGTTCATGCCCGGACCTATCACAGTCATAATGCCCAAGAGTGACAGGATCCCTTCCGAGGTTACTGCAGGACTTGATACGGTAGGCATAAGGATGCCCGGCAGCGAGACAGCTTCAGAATTCCTTAAGGAGTGCGGAGTTCCCGTAGCGGCACCTTCCGCAAATCTGTCGGGAAGTCCTTCTCCGACGACGGCAGAGCATGTAATGAATGACATGGACGGCTATGTCTATGGAATCATAGATGGCGGCGAATGTTTATACGGCCTTGAATCGACAGTGGTCGATTGTACCGGTGAAGTGCCGGTAATCCTCAGACCCGGTGCGGTTACCGCAGCGATGATAAAAGAAACATGCGGCGACGTAAGGTTCGGCGACAGCATAAAGGAAGGCGAGACTCCCAGATCACCCGGAATGAAATACCGTCATTACGCGCCCTCTGCGTCAGTTGAGATCATGACGATGCCTTCAAAGACAGTTCTCATCAATGACGAACTCGAAGGCGATTATGTTCCTTCAGGCGATAAGTCACACCTCGATTTCAAAAAACTCGATGACGATGCGAAACAGGATCTCGTCGACATCGCTGCTCCCTTCGTATTCAGGATAAGAGACATCCTCAAGGACATCCCGATGGCCCGTATAGGTGTCTATGCAGGCGACGAGGTCTGCGCCCTGATAGATAAGCTTGGCGATAAGGTCATGAGTTCCCACATTGAGACGTACGCATACGGAAGAGCGGCGGATGTAGGGGCTGCCAGCCATTTCCTTTTCGATGGACTGAGGCATCTCGATCTTCAGGAAGTCGGATTCATACTCGCACAGGGTTTTGACGGACCGGGACTTTCCAAGGCGTATATGAACAGGCTCGGCAAGGCTTCCGGCAAGGGCGGGGATGTTCCTTCCGGTGCTTCGTACGAGGAGACAAGGCACGGTGCGGAACTGACTGATTTTAAGAGCACATATACATGTTCTGTCCTCTTTGTCTGTGATGACAACAAGAGACTTTCCGCTGCATGCGAGGGCATCTTTACAAATCTTATCGCACGCAAAGCACCATACAGATTAAGAGAAGACAAGACCGTCGGATGCGAGATCTACTGCGAATCTGCAGGCATTCACGGATATCACGATGAGTCCCCGGATGAGACGATGGTCAAGGCAGTTAAGGAGGTCTGCGGCATCAGCATTTCTTATATTTCCACAAGAAGGGCAGAGCCGTCAGTCTATGATTCGAATGACATCATTCTCACAATGCGTGACGAGCAGGCGTTTGAGATACTGAGCAGCTTCCCTGAACTGGATGGCAAGGTGTTCTCGCTTTCATCCTACTGTGCGGGCAAGGGACTTGTATTCCGCAATGAGGACGGAAGAACGGCGTCGATATCAATTCCCGACCCCAAAGGGGAGAATTATAAGACATATATTCATACGGTTTCGGCGCTCAATGCGTGGCTGGAATTGATTTTTCCATATATACTCAAAGAATTAGGAATTGAGAGGTGTTGATTATGTCAGAAAACACTTTGACGATCGACCGCAAAAAGGTCTTAAAAGAGACAGTGAGCATGGCGTGGCCTTCAGTCCTTGAAGGAATGCTCGTCGTTCTCGCAGGCATGGTCGATACATACATGGTCTCTTCGATGGGACGTGCGCAGGTATCAGCTATCGGTATTACGGGACAGCCCAAGTACTTTGTATTTTCCGCCTTCTTTGCAGTCAATACTGCAGTCTCGCTGCTCGTTGCAAGACGAGTAGGTGAGAAGAGACAGGATGATGCCAACAGGCTCTTCCTTGCCGGCTTGGTATATGTGCTCGGACTTGGTGTTCTTCTGAGTATCATCTGCGTTGTATTTGCGAAGCCGCTGATGATCTTTGCAGGTGCAAACGAAGACTCAAAAGAGATAGCTGCAAGATATTTCCAGATCGTAATGGGCGGATCGCTCTTTAATCTCATATCGCTTTACATCAACGCGGCACAGAGAGGAAGCGGCAGGACGAGAATAGCGATGACGACAAACGTTACGTCAAACCTCGTTAACGTTGTACTGAACTATCTGCTTATCGGAGGTCATCTCGGTTTTCCTGCTCTGGGTGTTGACGGTGCTGCCATCGCGACAGTTGCAGGAACGGCAGTAGCGGCAGTCATGAGCTTTGTCTCCATATGCCGCAAGGACAGCTTCATTAACATTAAGTATATTTTCGCCAACAAGATAAGACCTTGCGCCGATAATGCCAAGACGCTCAGCAAGATCGGTATCACGATCCTCGGTGAGCTTCTCCTTACCAGAGTCGGTTTCACGATCAATTCCGTTATCGCGGCAAAGCTCGGAACTGACCCGAACGCTGCACATCACACGGGTATGAACTTCATGAACCTCGGATTCGGTTTCGGTGACGGACTTCAGGTTGCGGCTCTCGCTCTCGTTGGACGAAGCCTCGGTCAGAAGAATGAAGCCCTGGCAAAATCGTATGTTTCGTGTTCGCAGAAGCTCGGTTTCTTTACGGCATGCATCACGTCAATCCTGCTTCTCATATTCGCAAGACCTATCTACAACGCTTATTATCCCGGAGTTGAACACATGCTCGTCTATGGTCAGCTTATCTGCATATTTATTGCGGTTATCATGCCGATCCAGGTAAGCAAGATCATCTTCAACGGTGCGTTAAGAGGTGCAGGAGATGTCAAGTTTACACTGTTTGCTTCATCGTTCTCAGTAACACTCATCCAGCCTATCCTGGCTCAGTTCCTGATCCAGTTCCTGGGATGGGGACTGTACGGTGTATGGATATCTATCCTTGTTTCGCAGCTCTTGCAGTTCATTCTCTTCGGCATAAGATTTAAGGCAGGTAAATGGCGCGACAAAAAGGTATAATATAAAGACGGACACTAACTGTAATCGGAGGTTACTATGGCAAAAGAATATAATATACTTCTGACCTCACTCGGCAATATCAGAGGAAGACTCCATCACAGGTATTTTTACTATGAGGAGAACGGAAGCATCAAGTATTGCGACGGTATCAGTGTAGGCGAAGCGGGAGCAAAATACATCCTGTCCCGTGACACCATGGATGAGATCATCGTTATCGGTTCCGGTGCTACATTTAATCCCGGTGAGGAAGGTGTAAGGATACCTCTTAAGACATACTCAGGTTACAGTGCAAACAATATCGATACTCTGTCTGAGTACGGATTCTTCCTTTACAGACTCCTTCAGTTCCAGAGCAGTCTCGATTTCGAGGCGATAGATGTCCTTGAGCAGATGGAAGCGGACAGAAAGGCCGAGATCGTTGCGGCATATGATGCATTCTGCGATGAGGTTATCGCAAAGCATCCGGATTACGTAAAAGCGAAGATGTTCCATTATATTGCCCAGGATGAAGAGATCCTGCGTCAGCTCTATGCAAAGATGCCGCGCTTATCGAATCAGGAGATGTTGTGGTTCAAGCGTTATGTCTATACAGCACTTCCTGCAGAAGACCGTCTCATTTCTCTTGATGTTAATGAAGACCTTCTGATCAGCTTTATTCCTTCGGACAGAAGTGTCGGCAAGTCATTTGCAACAGGTGACAATATCATCAAGATCATTCAGTCAGTCTATAAGGGTGACGATGTTAAGACAAATCTCTACGTTGATATGCAGGGCCTTGAATCATCAGCAGGATACAGTATCGTGGCTGTTCTTTCGATGCTCGGAAATGACCCTAACATCAATATCACGATCAAAGAGATCATCACGAGCCATGCTAATGAATCGTTATTCGCAGGACCGATCGATAATACGGAGATGAACAGGTATGAGATCAACAACCTCATCTCGGGACTTGATTCGTTCCTCAGATTCGGCAAGGTCTCATCGATCGAGAATTACTGGAAGAATACCCATATCGAGAATGATCATATAGACAGACTCGTCACTGCGATGCGCTGGATGGATGACGGTATCAGCCTCTGTAATATCTCCGATCTTGAATATGGTATCGCGCTCCTTAAGAAAGTGTTTAAGGAACCTTTTATGGGCGAGCTTCCCGAGTTTGAGAGTAACGTGTTCCAGGTATTTGAGAAGAGTATCCGTCTTGACTATGGCGAGCTTATCGATGAGGAGGATCTTAACAGCATTACGCTCATTAAGTGGGCATACAACAAGAAGCTCTATCAGCAGTGTCTCACTATAATCGAGTCGCGTATCCCGGATGATATCGTAAGCAGAGGCATCCTCTATTACATCAAGGATGAGGGTGACAAGGAAGCTTTCATGGATGCACTGAATCAGGAATACTGGAATACTCCGGCAAAACTGAGATACAGCTTTGAGTATCTGTCACACGATTACATTAAGTTCCACGCAAGGAGCGAAGTGCCTTCTTCTTTCAAGAGTAACGATCCGTGCATGAACTATATGGCTTACCGTCTGAGCAAGCTCGACGATCCGTCAGTTCCTACAGCTCCTGCTCATTCACTTATTGATGATCACAGGACTGAGCTTGAAGAGATGCTCTACTCTTACTACACGCTCGGCAATGTCAGAAATCAGGTAAATCATGCTGTCCGCAATGCCAATATGGAAGGTGAGCGTAAGAACGACAGACTCGATCTGGTTATCAACACTATCGAGAACTTTATCGCCAAGTATGATGCTATCCTTGACATTATCAAGGAGAAAGGTCTGGAAGACTTCAGAGCCGAGATAGTCACCGAGGAAGAGTTCGCTCAGTATGCAAAGCAGCACAGGACCTCCAGAAGATCCGGCAGCGCCAGGAGAAGAGATGCAAGAAGTGGCTTTGGCGGCGGAGGCAGAGGCGGCTACGGCGGCGGAAGAGGCGGTTACGGACGCGGACGCGGCTACGGCGGCGGTGGCGGCGGTGGAAATGGAAGCAACAATGCATCCATTTCTGTGCCTAAGCTTAATGCAGGAGATAAGCTTACGATCACAGTTGAGATAACAAATAACGGAACCACGACTGTAGTAAACACTCAGAATGAGCCTGCCGAACAGAAAGATCAGAACGATCAGAACGATCAGGCATCCGGGACAGCTAATTAATGGAATACGCATTCTCGATAATGATGTTTGTATTTGGCGGCGCCCTGCTTTTATACGCAGGGCTGCTTGCTTTGACAAAGGACTACAAACTGATAGCGAGGCACTATGCCGCAAAGGTTACGGATGGTAAGAGGTATGCTTTGTGTTTCGCGAGAACGATAGCGATTGTTGCGATAGCTCCTATCATATCGGGTGTCGTCGGTCTTTTCGGTATCGGGTGGCTCAATGCAGTAGTCGCGATAGTATCTTTTATCGCCTGTCTGGTGATCGGCGTAAAAACATTTAAAGTTTAAATAATTTTATGATATAGTCTCTCTGTATAAAAGTTGAAGAGGTGATTACAATGTCAAATCAGAAGAAAACAAATCCGGCACTTATCGTCGTTCCGATAGTCATTCTCGTTATCGGCGCAGGCGTTTTTGCAGCAATCTATTTTCTGAATAAGCCAAAGGCTCAGGAAGGAACAAAGGCGTACACATTCATCGTTGTCGATAAGGACGGAAACAGCAAGGAATACACAGGCAAGACAGACGCTGAGTATCTGAGAGGCCTGATGGATGAGATCAAGGCTGACGGTGATTTCTCATACGAGGGGAGCGACGGCGACTACGGTCTTTACATTACAACAGTTAACGGTGTAACAGCTGACTACGATGCAGATGGTGCATACTGGTCGATCTATGTTAATGATGAATATGCTCAGTACGGCGCAGACCAGCAGCCTGTAGCTGATGGAGATACCTTCAAGCTCTGCTACGAGGTATATCAGGCACAGTAATGCGCTTTACCGTTAAGGATATAGCGACGATTGGAGTTATGACAGCCCTCATTGAGGCCGCGAAATGGGCTCTGCAGGGAGTAGCGAACGTAGAACTTGTCACACTCCTTTTCGTGATCTTTGCCGTGACATACGGACTTAAGACATGTATCGTGTCGCTTATCTTTACCGGAATCGAGACTCTGATATGGGGGCCGCATATATGGGTGATTATGTACCTGTATATATGGCCCTTATTAATTGTTATCGCATATTTTATGGGGAAAAAAGAATTCCCGGATTTTACATTTGTGTTCTTGAGCGGGTTTTACGGTCTGTTTTTTGGTATGATATGTGCAGTGCCCTATTTATTCTTTGGAGGACTTCAGGTTGCTGTAAGCTGGTGGATAGCCGGAATACCGTTTGATATTCTCCACTGTGTGAGCAATATAATACTTGCTCTTGTTTTATTCAAACCGCTCAGGCGGGCACTGACGAGGATAATAGGAACACCATATAAAGGAGGCTGCACAGATGCGGATAATTGAGATACTTAACAGGAAAGAAATGTCGATGTCTTTTGAGGTTTTTCCTCCAAAGAAAGAGACATCATTTGAGAACGTTCTTGCAGCATCCGGAAAGATCGCTTCGCTCAATCCTTCATTCATGAGCGTCACATATGGCGCAGGCGGCGGAACGAGCAAGCATACGCAGAAACTTGCAAGCGAGATAGAGCATAAGTACGGAGTACCGATGCTCGCACATCTGACGTGTATCTCTTCTTCGAAGGATACTGTGCATGAGCGAATCGCTGACCTGCGGGAAGCGGGCATTGAGAATATAATGGCGCTCCGTGGAGACATTCCTTCCAACATGATCGGAGTTGACAGCAGCAGATGGGATTACCATTATGCAGTCGAACTCATCAGCGAGATAAAGAGCATTTACCCTGAATGCTGTATAGGAGCAGCGTGCTATCCCGAAGTTCATCCCGAGAGTGTTAATCAGCGCGATGACATCAAGCACCTGAAAGAGAAGGTGGATGCCGGTGCGGATTTTCTTACGACGCAGATGGTATTCGATAATAACCTGTTCTTTAATTTCCTGTACAAGCTCCGCGAGGCAGGAGTTACAGTTCCTGTTCTGCCCGGCATCATGCCTATTACTAATGGCAATCAGGTAGAGCGTGCTATAAAGCTTTCAGGTTCGTATATGCCGTCAAGATTCCGTACGATAGTTGACAGATTCGGTTCGGATCCCGATGCTATGATGCAGGCTGGTATTGCATATGCTACTGATCAGATAATCGATCTCTATGCAAACGGCATAACAAATGTACATGTGTACTCAATGAATAAACCAGAAGTGGCAGAAGGCATCAGCCGTAATCTGTCATCCATACTCGGCAGGGAGTATAAGTAAGTTTAAATGAGTTCATTTAATATTGATGTTCGTCAATATGATGCGTCCGGGCTTCCTTCAATAGATGTGAAGGAAGTTTGGCGTTACAGCGGATGCAGGAGTATTCCCGAAGATCAGCCGTCACTTGACCTGATGGATTCAATGCTGAAAGAGTATGGCAGTATTGCCCGTCCGAGAGTGTGTTTCGCGAGATGTGACAGAATGCCTTTTGAGACAGATTCAAAGGGGCTTGCGAGAGTTATATCGGGAAGTGATGAGGTCATCGTCTTTGCGGCTACCGTAGGTATCGAGTTCGACAGAGTGATAAACAGATTCAAGAAAGTTGCTCCGTCGAAGGCGCTGATACTCCAGGCGCTGGGTGCAGAACGTGTAGAAGCTCTATGTGATCTGTTCTGCTCTGAGTTCGAAGGGAGGACCTCAAGATATTCCCCCGGGTACGGCGATCTTCCCCTGACAACGCAGAGAGACGTTTTCGCGCTGCTTCAGTGCGAATCAAAAATCGGTATATCGCTTAATGAGAGCCTGCTGATGACTCCGTCGAAATCGGTAACCGCGATCTTCGGAATCAGGCACGGCGATGTGAATAAAGACGGCGCTTCTGGCGTCAGAGGACATAATTGCGCGGAATGCGGACTGCTGGAATGCGAATTTAGGGACGGTTCTGAAAACAGGGACAGTTCTCCCGCTTCAGATGTGTCCCCAAATTCAGAACCGTCCCCAAATGGAGGTGACTAATGGACATTCGAGAATATATTAAGGACAGGATCCTTTACCTTGACGGCGGTATGGGCACGATGCTTCAGGAAAGAGGTCTTCAGCCGGGTGAACTTCCCGAGAGATGGAATGTGCTTCATCCTGATATTATCATTGATGTTCATAAGGCATATTATGATGCCGGGTCAAATGTTGTTTCGACGAATACGTTTGGCGCCAATTCGCTGAAATTCAGCGATGAGGAACTCGAGTCATATATCCGGGCTGCAGTCGAGAATGTAAGAAAGGCTGCGTCATTATCAGAGGGAACTCAGGAGAAGTTTGTTGCTCTTGATATCGGTCCTATTGGAAAGCTCCTTAAGCCGTACGGCGATTATGATTTCGAGGATGCGGTGTCCGTTTATGCGAAGACCGTCAGGATTGGCGCATCATGCGGTGTTGATCTCATCTTTATCGAGACGATGAATGACAGCTACGATACAAAGGCTGCGGTTCTTGCGGCGAAAGAGAACAGCGATCTTCCTGTATTTGTTTCGAATGCATACAGTGAGGACGGAAAGCTCATGACGGGCGCGACACCGTCTGCCATGGTTGCCATGCTCGAAGGCCTGGGCGTTGATGCGGTAGGTGCAAACTGTTCGCTCGGTCCCGCTCAGCTCAAGGGTGTTGTTGACGGATATCTCGAGAATGCGTCTGTTCCGGTTCTGCTCAAGCCCAACGCCGGATTGCCGAGGACGGAGAACGGAAAGACTGTATTCGATGTTTTCCCTGAAGAGTTCTCCGATCTGATGGCAGAATATGTAAAGGACGGCGTAAGGATCGCAGGCGGATGCTGCGGCACAACTCCTGAATATATCGCAGCAACAGTATCAAAAACCAGAACCGTCACACCGGTCCCGGTCGTTCCTAAGAACAAGACGGTGATCAGCTCATATACACACACAGTTGAGTTCGGAAAGTCTCCGATACTTATAGGCGAGAGAATCAATCCTACAGGAAAGAAGAAGTTTAAGGAAGCGCTCCGCGAGCACGATATCGAGCATATACTGAGTGTCGGTATTGCGCAGCAGGACAGGGGAGCGCATGTGCTCGACGTAAATGTCGGTATCCCTGAGATAGATGAGCCCGCGCTCCTTACTGAAGTTGTTTATGAGCTCCAGGCTATAATCGATCTTCCGCTGCAGATAGATACAACTGATGTTGTTGCAATGGAGCGTGCGCTCCGCAGATATAACGGCAAGGCAATGATCAATTCCGTTAACGGCAAGGAAGATGTCATGAACGAGATCTTCCCGCTCGTTAAGAAATACGGCGGTCTTGTGGTCTGCCTCACTCTTGATGAAGAGGGTATTCCTGATACGGCGGAGAGAAGGATCGAGATCGCTCGAAAGATTATCGCACGTGCGGAAGAGTACGGCATCGCCAGGAAGGATCTCATCTTTGATACTCTCGCTATGACTGTCAGCGCAGACGATAAGGCAGCACTTGCCACACTTGATGCGCTCGACTATATCAGGCATGAGCTGGGATGCAACACCTCCCTCGGTGTATCGAATGTCTCATTTGGCCTGCCGCAGAGGGAGATAATCACATCGTCGTTTTTCCTTATGGCAATGACAAGGGGACTGTCCGCAGCCATCATGAATCCCAATTCGAACGAGATGATGAAAGTCTATTATTCGTTCAAGACATTGATGGGCATCGATGAATCGTGCGGCGACTATATTGCGAATATCGATAAGTTCGCTGTATCGACGCTGACTGCACCTTCTGCATCGGGAACTGCATCCGGTGCATCCGGTGCGTCCGCTGCTCCTGCGGCTGATGACGGCTTGTCCGAACTTCAGAGAGCTATCGTAAAGGGAATGAAGGAGCAGGCCGCAAAGATAACGGCTGAGCTTCTGAAAGATACTGACCCGCTGGAGATCGTGTCTGAACAGATCATCCCGGCTCTTGATATTGTGGGAAAGGGTTTCGAGGCCAAGACAATGTATCTTCCCCAGCTCCTTATGAGTGCTGAGGCGTCGCAGTTTGCTTTTGAGCAGATAAAGAAGAAGGTGGCCGAGAGCGGAACTTCCGGACAGAGCAAGGGCAAGTTCGTTATCGCGACAGTGAAGGGCGATATACACGACATTGGGAAGAATATCGTGAAGCTTATCCTTGAGAATTACGGTTTTGATGTCATTGATCTTGGAAGAGATGTTCCTCCGGAGACTGTTGTTGATGCTGTAGTCGCACATCACGCTCCGCTCTGCGGTCTGTCGGCTCTTATGACAACGACGGTTCCCGCGATGGAGGAGACCATCAAGCTCCTGCGCAAAGAGGCTCCGTGGTGCAAGGTCTGCGTCGGAGGAGCCGTTCTGACTCAGGAATATGCTGACATGATCGGCGCTGATTTCTACGGAAAAGATGCGATGGCAACTGTCAGATACGCAGTAAGTGCAGTTGATAATTAACAAATTTTTCTTATTTGTGAAAAAATGTGAACATTTTGTGAACTGATGTGATATAATGATGCTATATTAATCTACAGGAGGATGTGTGTATGAAGAGAGTATCAAAGAATTGCAAGGGTTTTACGCTTGTTGAGATGGTTCTTGTTATTGCCATTATTGTTATTCTTGCGTCAGTATTAATCCTCAGTATTGGCACTTTTATTGAAAGAGCAAAGAAGGCCGCTTCTTCAGTCAGTCTCCATAACTGGTCGATCTCCAGAGCTGCATCCGATATAGACGCTCAGATGTGAGGACCGGGATCATTCGTAATCCTCGAATGCCTCAAGACCGGCTTTTACGGTTCCCTTAATGTCGCCATGCTTTACCTGTAACATTGTTACAAAGCTTGCAAATGCAAATAAGGTGGCGTAAATGAACAGAACTTTATAATTCACGTATCTCATCAGCGTTCCTGCCAGGACGGGTGTCAGTACCTGTCCTGTCATGGACGCTGTGTAATATAATCCGGTAAACTTTCCGCTGTCAGCACCGCGGCACATCTCAACGACCATCGGGAGTGAATTGATGCTGATAGCCGCCCACGCAACACCTACCAAAGCAAATACGATATATGTGATGACCCCGATCGAACCCAGCATCGTCGTCAGGAAGAAACATGTCCCGAAGCTTCCTGCGAGCAGAAGCGTTCCAAAGAGGATGGATTTCTTACGGCCGATCCTCGACTGAAGGAATCCGAGCGGAATATAGGAGATAAGCGCACCTCCGGAAGCGATCATGAAACAGGTCGACGCACCGCCGATACCTTCCCCCATAATATTGCTGATATATGTTGTGAACCATGTTGTTACGGCGTTGTATGACATGTACCAGAGCATTATCGACAAAAGAAGGAAGATCATCGACCTGAGGACGGGCTTTGGAAGTTTTCTGCCTTTGCCGGCATGCTCAGTCAGATCCCATTCCGGATGCTTCTTCTCGATCTCATCATTCTCGGCAGAAAGCTTAGGCTCCTTGACTGTGAAAAGCATGATGATGAGCGCGATTACCATTATGATCGAGATAACCACAAAGAGAGGTCTGTAATTAACGTGGTCCAGGCCCTCGGTCGCCTTTTTTGGATACATTACCGCTGCACAGACGAGATAGAGTATTCCGCCTGCAGCGCCCATGAGATTGATTATCGCGTTGCCCTTTGAACGCAGAGGCTTTGGCGTAATGTCGGGCATAAGAGCAACAGCAGGGGAACGCCATACTGACATGATTATCAGGAGTACGCCGAGGAATATAATGAAACTGCCTGCTGAATAGAATGCACTCTGGATACCTGCTGCAAATCCGTTGTCGATCACAGGGAGGAAGTTGAGGAAGATAACGCTCCCTATAGTTCCCCAGAGAATATACGGCATTCGTTTGCCGAGCTTCGATCTCGTATTATCCGATATCATTCCGAAAAGGGGAAGCAAAAACAATGCGAGGATATTATCAGCCGCCATTATTACGCCCGAAAGGGTCTCGTTCAGGTGAAACGTATTGGTCAGGATAAGGGGAATTACATTGTCATACATCTGCCAGAAAGCACATATACCGAGAAAAGCCAGTCCGACGAGAAACGTATTCTTGTAATTCAGTCGCATATTAAGGTTCCCCTTTGCGTGGTTTGCTGATAGTTCGATTTTAGCACATTATCGCCCTGCCTACCTATACTGAACCGGTACCAGAGGGCAATGCCGGTTAATTTGCTCCCGAATAGACACCCGGGGTGCACAGAGCGGGTGGTATAACGCACCTGCACAAAAATCACCAGGGCAACAAAGTAAAATTATTATATATAAAATATAACGTAGTGGTGTATAATACTTTGGTATTTTTGAACACTAGAGGTGAAATCATGCACAAGAGACTTTATATTCCGGGCCCTGTAGAGGTTAGACAGGATGTTCTGGATAAGATGGCAACTCCAATGATCGGTCACAGGACCAAGGAAGCTTCAGCACTTCAGCAGTCAATCTCAGAGAAACTGCAGAAGGTAATGGGAACAAAGAATAAGATAGTTTTATCAACTTCTTCAGGAAGCGGACTTATGGAGGGCGCAGTCAGGTGTTTCACCGCTAAGAAGGCAGCAGTATTCTCCATCGGCGCATTTGGTGACAGATGGTACAAGATGTGTACTGCAAACGGCGTTCCCGCAGATCTTTTCCAGTCAGAACTGGGCCAGATCACAACTCCCGAGATGATCGACAACGCTCTTAAGACAGGCGAGTACGATCTCATCACTATCACACAGAACGAGACTTCCACAGGTATCAGGAATCCTATGGAGAAGCTTGCAGAGGTTTATAAGAAGTATCCCGACGTTATCGTCTGCGTTGATACAGTATCTTCGATGGGCGGCGATTATATTCCTGTTGACGAGCTTGGTATTGATGTCTGCATCACATCAACACAGAAGTGCCTCGGTCTGCCTCCGGGAATGAGCATCGCTTCAGTAACAGACAGAGCTATCGAGAAGGCGAAGACTATCCCCAACAGAGGTCTGTATTTCGATTATGTTGAGCTTGTAAAGTTTGTTGATGAGAAGCCTTATCAGTATCCTTCAACACCTTCCGAGTCACATATGTTCGCACTTGATTACCAGCTTGACAGGATCCTTGAAGAAGGTGTCATGAACAGATACGAGAGACATGTTAAGCTCGCAAATATCGTAAGAGACTGGGCAAGAAAGAACTGTGAACTCTATTCTGATCCCGATAATCTTTCCAATACGGTTACATGTATAACAAACACAACAGGTATTCCTTTTGCAGAGCTTAATAAGGCAATGCAGGCAAAGGGATATCTGATCAGCAACGGCTACGGCGCACTGAAGGATAAGACTTTCAGAATTGCACATATGGCTGATACAACTGAAGAAGAGATCAATTCACTGCTTAAGGATCTCGAAGAGACGATCGCTGAGCTTAAAGCACAGACAAAGGCATAAACAAGGGGGAATACATAAATGAAGATCTTGATCACGGAGAGCATTGCTCAGGAATTTGTAGAAGACCTTAGAAATCAGGGTTTCGAAGTTGAGGAGTATCTTGGTCATTCCCAGGAAGAGATCGAGCAGCACATCAAGGGCTGTGATGCACTCATCGTAAGATCAGCAACCAAGGTAAATGAGGCTCTGCTCAGCAACGCAGACTGCCTTAAGGTTGTCGGAAGAGCAGGTACAGGTATCGATAACATCGACGTGCCCGCTTGTACTGAGCACGGAGTTATCGCTCTCAATACACCTACAGCTAACAACATGGCAGCAGGTGAGCTTGCGGTTGCACATGCTTTCTCCATTTTCCGTAACCTCTGTGATGCTAACGAGGGAACACACAATGGCGATTTCAGAAGAGGCAACTGGATCGGTATCGAGCTCGAGGGCAAGACTGCCGGTGTAATCGGTCTCGGA
This sequence comes from Saccharofermentans sp., assembly GCA_024688685.1. Taxonomy (GTDB): domain Bacteria; phylum Bacillota; class Clostridia; order Saccharofermentanales; family Saccharofermentanaceae; genus Saccharofermentans. Next base: position 28,440 of record JAILDX010000034.1, on the reverse strand, counting down.
AGGATCGGTTCCATCGTTTCGAGAAAGCTTAAGGGAATAGGTATGAATGTAGTTGCATATGATCCTTATGTTCAGGACGAGAAGTTTGAGAAGCTTGGAGTTACAAGATGCAGCACACTTGACGATCTGCTTAAGGTCTGCGATCTTATCACGCTTCACACACCTAAGACAAAAGAGACATACAATATGCTCGCTAAGGAGCAGCTCTACAAGTGTAAGAGAGGTGTCCGTATCGTTAACGCTGCAAGAGGCGGACTTGTTAACGAGCAGGATCTCGCAGATGCACTTGCTGAAGGTCAGGTTGCAGCAGCAGCTATCGACGTATTTGACGTTGAGCCTTCATACAACAAGAAGCCCGGTGAGCAGGAGTTCGATAACGTTCTTCTCCATGCACCTCATTGCTATATCACACCTCACCTTGGCGCATCCACAAAGGAAGCTACATACAACGTAGGTTCACAGGTTGCAGACCTCGTTGCAAGAGCACTCAAGGGCGAGATGGTCGCAGCACTGAACATGCCTGCTATTGAAGGTGATATCAATGCGATCAGACCTTACTGCAATCTCGCTGAGAAGATCGGCAAGATGTATTACCAGACAGAGAAGTCTCCTGTTAAGAAGCTGTCTGTTTCGTATGCAGGCGGTATCGCTAACCAGAACATGGAGATCGTTACGATGAGCCTTCTCGTCGGCATCCTGAAGGGTATGGGTGTTGATACTGTTTCGTACGTAAATGTTAAGGAGTGCGTTGACAGTTTCGGCATCAAGGTTGAAGAGAAGTACGAGCCCGAGGTAAAGAAGTACAACAACCTCGTAACTGTTAAGTTCTTCAACGACGACGGTAAAGAACTTGAGATGGCCGGTACGGTATTTGAGCCTAATACGGAGGTGCTCGTATCGTTCTACGGATATGAGATGAACTGCACACTTCATGATACGCTGCTCGCTCTGAAGAACGAGGATGTTCCCGGTGTTATCGGAAGGATCGCCACAATCCTTGGCCGCCACAATATCAATATCGTAAGCATGCACTGGGGCCGCAAGGCAAATGACAACAGTGCGAAGGCTCAGGCTTTCGTATCTATTGAGCAGCCCGTCAACAGCAAGATCCTCAAGGAGATCGAATCCTGCGACGGCGTTCTCAAGGTATCCCTGATCGACTTCACCTGATATGAGATGCCATTTTGCCGTAAGTAAAGGTTTTATGAGTGCCCCTTGCGGCATCTCGAAGTATAAAGATAAATATCACATTTTCTATTTGTATAACCCTGACGCACCTCGTTGGGGTTATATGCATTGGGGGCATTGTGTAACCTCTGATTTCATTGAGTATGAGGAACTGCCCGTTGCGCTTGCACCGCTCGACGGAGGGTCTCTTACCGGAGGGTCATCGTTTGCTAAAGACGGGCGTTTGTACCTGTTTTATTCGTGCAATAACGAGGTGCTTTCCGCAGTGAGCGAGGACGGCGTTCACTTTTCCGATACGGAGTTTCAGGCCATCTCGGGTGATTACGATTACTTCATGGATCCTCATGTTTTTGAGTATGAGGGACGCTATCTGATGACCGTCGGCGTCGGCCGTCATAACGTCGCCGGGATCGCTTTGTTTGAGTCGCCTGATCTTGTGGTGTGGCACTATGTCTCGGACCTCGTTTCTGATCTCCGGTTTGGTTCTCACATCGAGTCTCCGAACCTTTTCAGAACTGACGACAAGTGGTGTCTGATGTTCACTTCATCCCGCCAATTACCCTCTCGAAACATATGCGCCACAGGGGACTTTGACGGTTCTCATTTTGCTGCCCTCGGCGACTTTTTCTCTATCGAGTCGGGCCCGGATCTTTATAATCCGTATGTGTATTCTGATGAATCCCGTAATCTTATGCTCGGCTGGTTCTTTGACCGCAGATCCACCGCAGGCGCAGCGAAAGGAATGATGACATGCGCAAGGGAAGTGTCGCTTAATAAAGCCGGTGAGTTGTGCATTAAACCCGCTTCCGAACTCTATGATAATTATCTTGTAAACAGCGAAAGCGATTTTGTCTCATACGATAATGGAAGATTACGTGTTTTATGTGAGAAAAAGACTGTCTTTGATAAAGCGTACCGTGCGCTGCCTGATGTTGATACTGTTGCCGATGTCGGCACTGTTGAGGCGTTTATAAACGGCGGGGTTGATAATATTACTGTTATTGTCTGCTGATCAATTGATTTTAATAACAAATATGTTATAATAATAACATAAATGTTGTTAAAGGAGATGATCATATGGCAGTAAATACAAATACAGATCACATTATAGACGGATTCATTGATATACGTAAAAAGAAGAAGCTATCCCAGGCTGCAGTAGCTAAGAGAGCAGATCTTCACCAGGCTGCTGTAGGCAGGATCGAGAATAAGAGTACTAATCCGCAGCTCGATACAATTATTAAGCTCCTTAATACGATGGGATACACGCTTGCAATCGTTCCGGCAGGAGAGAAAGAATCGCATGTGATAACAATGGATCTTTTTTCTGATATAGAATCGTTGAACGACTCAAACAGAAAAAGGGTAAAAGCATATGTTGACGAACTTGCTGAGAAGGAATTAGAAGAACGCCGTAAGGCTACTGATGAGTTGTTGGCAATGTTCAGGCCGGCGGACATTGGTGACGATTATAAAGCTATCCTTGAAGAAGAATTGAGACGTAAGTATGAGAGTATTGATTGATACTAATATCCTGATAGATGCAGCAATATGCAGATTGCCTTTCTGCAAGGATGCTCAGACTATCATCAAGCTTTGCGGAGAAGGAAAGATCGATGGCTTCGTTGCTTTTCATTCGCTAAGCAACTTATTTTGCATTCTTCGTAAAGAGTTTAGCTGCGAAGAGAGAGTAAAAATGATATCACGGTTTAGGACAAACATGCAGATTGTTGTCATTACAAACGAGATGATAGACAGGGCACTTGATAACAACAGTATCAAGGATCTTGAGGATGCTCTTCAATATGTCTGTGCGGAAGAGATGAATGTAGATTATATTGTAACCAGAGATTTAAAAGGATACTCGGGAATGCCAATAAAGACAGTTACTGCAGAACAGCTGCTTCATCTACTGGAGTCACCTTAAAGATATTCAGATTCTCCGAATTGAATACGATCTCTCCGACCTGCTTCAGCGTCTCGGTATTGTCGTAGTTATATCTGTAGTATTCAAGGTTGCCCAGGATAATGTATTCGATCTGATACTTGTTGATTACATACTGGACGGCATCCGGATCATCGCTGATATAGACCATATCAACATCGTTGTATCTCGGTGTCAGATAGATAGACCAGACATCGTAGTTAGGATCAGATATGAGAAGGTCAGTAGTCTCATCAACGATTCCGTGGAATCTCCAGAGCCACTCGTGTGTCTGCCATCCGATAACGGTAGGAAGACCTGTGTAAGCAGATACGATATTGTTATCGGTGTAACTCTCGCCGTAGGCTTCCAGGATGACAGGATCGCCTTCGACGTTATTGTTGAGCCATGCGATGGCTTCAAGGTAGGAGTTGAGGTTGCCGTCAGCCTCTATATAGCCGTAGGGACTGTAATAGGTCTTAAGATAACTTGTTCCGTTAAGGCCTCTGTAGTTAGTCCTGATTGTCGTGTCACCGCAGCGCTGCTTGATACCGGCAGATGTGTAGTGACCGGGTACGATCAGGATCAGCAGGATGAATACGATGCCGAATATGAGTGCGGAAGTTGATCTCTTATTCTTTGAAGTAATCATCCAGAACATGCGGACAACAGCATACGAGATGATTATGCCGAGCATTATGAATGCTGCAAACGTAAACTTGAACATCGTATTGGAACGGAGATATCCGGAAGTGTAAATGTCTCTTACATAGAATATCTCGGGAGCTGCGAGAAGCATTATTGCTACAACTGTCATGCCGCAGATGAACACGTCGATCAGATTGCGCTTGCCGAAGAATCCTGCGATCGGATTGCTGAAGCCTTCTGCAGGAATATCACAGATCTCAGGCTTTGAGTCGTCATTTGCCTTCTTCTTTTTGGACTTGAAGGACGAAGTAAGATCGTAGTTCTTGAATACGATCGTGAAGATAACAAATACCAGTGCGATCAGCACGTGGGTGCCCCAAAGGATAAATAACTGGTACGGGGAAGAGTTATGTATAACCTTTCCGAGAAGGTTGGAGATCATATCAAAATTGTAATTGAAAGGAAGTGCTATAACATACGCAACAGAGAATAGGAAACTCATTCCGAATCCTGTCCTTGTAAGCGCACAAGGCTCGAATACAACAAGCAGATAGGCGACAAAGAGGACGTCAAGCTGGACCACGGCGTGAAGCAGCGGATTGCTTCCGCACTTGAGGTAGACGATCAGTATTGCAGCGACGATGATGGCAAAGCAGATAAAACTTGAGATGTCGCAGAAGACTTTCGATCTTCTGGTGTTGATCAGAAGGAGAGCCATTGATCCGAATACGAAGTAGATAAGGAAATCCCAGTAGCTTGTCTGCTGTGCAACGCCGAGGAGTACTGCGATCAGAACGAGCTCGACCGACATAAGTCTTCTGATCTCAGTCTTGAAGATCTGTTCCTTTATCTTTCTTGATGCACGCTTGGGTACGACGTTGAACTCATAATTATCAGGATGCTCGGTACGGGCGATATAAGCGATAGCAATGCCCATGATGAGAAGAACGACCATCATCGAGATAACATGGGCGTGGAGGTCGGCAACGAGGAACGAATAGAAGGGGAACTCTTCGATCGTATAGTCTCCGGCGTCGATAACATTGCCGGCTGCATCCAGGACTTTGGAATCGGGATTGTGGCCGATAAATCTGGTGCTGTCAGGATAGAAAAAACCGTCAGTCTTTCCTACGTTGATACCGAGCTTCGAGAAAAACTGAAGCAGCCCGTTTCCGAAGCTTTCCTCATCGTAGAAGAACGAATGGGAGTTGCCGAATATGGTGACTGCCAGACCTGCAAGAAAGCCTGTGACATATCTTGAGACGGCGGCCCAGATGCCCTTTACGCTGTAGCTCTTCTCGGCCATGTAGTCGAAGAGCATCGTTCCGATCGAGAAAGACATGGCAAAGGGAATAGCAATCGCGCTTGTCATGGCGAGGTTATATCCGACAGGAGCGGGCGTGCCTGAGATCTTGATCACGAGCGCCCACAGGAACTGACCGAAATAGTAATAATTAATGCTGTATCCGGAAAGCCACATATCGTTTGCAGGAAGTTCGTCGTTCCTTAGCATCGACATGATGAAGCCGTAATCCATGAACTTCTCCTGTCCGTTGATGACCGGAGTGAATCCTTTGTAGTAGCAAAGGATAGTAAGAACGAGCATGAATACAAGAAGCTCAAAAGAAGCCTTCTCGATGTAGAACGGTCTCCTGATCGTCTTTATGAACTCCCGGCGGAGCGGGGGTATGACATAACATGCGATGCCGATAAGGAATACCGCAACAAAAACAAGAATGCGGTTGAATCTGTAAATCTTGATATATGTGAATGTCCAGACAAAAATGCTGACCAGGATCACGCCCATCGTCTGAGAGAGAATAAATCCTCCAGAACCGGCATTACGGAATATATAAGCTCCGAGAGGCAGTACTGCAACCCCGCAGAGAAGCAGATATGCACACCATATCAGTACATACTTTGTGTCGTCGATGCCGATCAGATACCATCCGACAAAAAGGCTGAGCAGAAATGGGACAGCGAGTAAGCCGACTTTGAAGGGAGACTCGACAATGTTCTTCTCCCAAAAGCTCTTCTCAGCCGTCATATGGATTCAAACTCCCTGTTGTCGTTCTTTGTGGGGAGCGGAGTAACATCTGACTTGGCATGTGCTTCGCCTGCGATCTCACTGCAGATTACGTTAGCCAGTCCGACCACGCGTTCCATTCTATTGAGCGGAGCTTCATCTGTTCCGAACCTTGCGATTCCCGATGCACATACATACAGGTTAGGGCAAGGGTTGTGAAGATCTTTTACCGGGTATTTCTCAGCCTGAGCATACCGTGTCTTTGTGAGACGCCAGCCCTTGAGGTCAGATTTGCGGAGTCCGGGGTAAAGCTTCCTGAATGCCGCGAAATACTCCTCCATGATTCTTGAATCACTGGCTATCCAGAGGGGATCCGTCACATATGAATACCCGACAAGATAAACGATATTTCCGCCATACTCTCTCTGTCCGAAAACATTGCTGTGGTTGACTATCCTCGCGAAAGGAAGACCCTCGAACTCCTGATAGTAAACTTCTGTACCCATTCTCTTGAGATTGAGCATGATGGTTATCTGGGACTTATATGTAACGTTCATAAGCTGATCCCTGTCATCGATACTGATAGGGAGGCTGTGGGATATGTTTACAAAAGTACGGCATGAACCTGTGAAGATAACGTAGTCGCTGATGACTTCATATCCCGAAGCATTGCTGAGGACACAGTCGGTCCTGTACTTCATGACTCCGTCGCTGTCCATGAATCTCGAGATATCAGACACAGTAGTCGAGAGGTAAACTCTTCCGCCGTTGTCTGTAATCTCCTGCATCAAACTGTTTATAAGTCTTGCAAAACCACCCTTGAAATATCCGACTTTCTTTGGGAGTGCCTTGCCGTGCCATCTGGAATCGTTCCACTCAAGGCTTGAATCAAGGCCCAGCTGCTTTATGAGCGCAAGAAGGTTCTTATCTGTCTTACGGAGCTGGTGGGGAAGGAGCTCGAGTGATTCCTTGCCGATCCTGGTCGTCGCAAGGAGGCCGCCTGCATAAGTCATCTCCTCGACTACAGTTACATCGTAGCCTTTCTTGGATAACTTCATAGCGCATGTGAGTCCGGATAGTCCGGCACCAATGATGCAAACGGATTTGCTCATATAATAAACAGCCTTTCTTAGACATAAAACGTGCTAACAATTATAGCACGGTACGGGGTGTTATTAAAGTTAATTTTGCTCCGAAATAATCGCAATTTTTCCGATTTTCGTAGCATTTCGGAGCTTTTTCGGGCAGGTCCGTTGATATGCTGATAGTGCAACGTTGTAAGTAATACATTCAAGGAGAAATAAAATGAGCACTATTAAAGAAATGTCAAAAGATTATGTAAGCTCCGTGTATGAGCTTTGCGTTTTTCTGAGGATGAACGGCCATACGACGCTTGGTGAGAGGATCTTCACTCAGGCTGTGGAAATATCCGTTCTAAGTCACACATCGTGGACAACAGTCACGAACAGCGAGTTTATCGCAAATCTCGTAAAGACGCATGAAGCAGCTGACAAACTGATGATTCTGATGGACCTCGTCAAGTATCTGGATCTTGGTTACAGCGATACGGATAAGGTGTATAAGGACACGGAAGCTATACACAAGATGTCCAAGTCATCACTTAACACGATCTTCTCAAAGCAGGGGCTTAAGACCGTAAACAAAGATAACAGATCAAACGGAAATAAGCCGACCAGACAGCTGAGAGACAAGAATGAGGCTGAGAAGGAGCAGAAACAGGCATTCAAGGAGATGGGTAATGAGACGATCCCTTCAGATGCCCCGGAAAGCAAGGAGGAGATAAGATCGGAGACAAGTGATGGTTTGCCTTTTGCGATGGATATGCCTGAGGGCGGAACTGAAGAAGTACAGGCTGGAAATGAAGGAGAGAAGGAACTTGAGGAGATCTGACGATCATTGACTTGCAATACCTGGTATAGTACCATTAAAGGGACTATAAATCTGCAGGGAAGGTGACAGATCATGAGTAATTCCGAACATTCAAAGCAAAAGATCCTTTTAATCTATGAATACTTCCTCCATAATGTCGATCCCGGGAAGGATATCGGTGTATCTGTTTCAGAACTCATCGACATGCTCGAGGACAGATTAGGGGAGAGATTCGAGAGGAAATCCATATACGCGGATATCAAAAAGATCAATGAATTTGCTTCGGCAGCGGGAGTTACCGGACCTGCGGAAGACCTCATCTTTTTCGACGGAAGAAAGTATAACAGAGTACAGCTTAAGGACGAGATACTTCTCGATGATGCGAAGATGATATCCGATTCCCTGAGGACGACAGAGTTTGTTCCGAAGGAGACCTGTGAGAAGTTTGAGAAGATGTTTCCTGCATATTTTAATCCGTCACCCCTGCAGAACCAGGTTCGTCTCTATACGCGATATAAGGACATTACAAAGAGCGACAAGCTCGTTAACCGCGTGCTTACAACCATCAGACTGGCGATCGAGACTGCGGCCCCGATGCGTATCAAGTACGGATATAAGGTTACGAATTCAGTTGTCGGCAATGAATATGTTATTTCTCCTGTCGTTCTTGACTGGACAAATAACCATTATTATGTCATCGCGATCGACCATATGAGACTGTTCAGGAAGGGCGGAGACGAATCGGATGACGTTCTCAAGGAATGCCTTATCCGTTACAGACTGGACAGATTTGACGGAGATTTCTCAATTATCGGAGAGAATGATATCAGGAAAGGAACTGATTATATCAAGAGGAAGCTTCCGGATATAAGGGAGAAGATCTTCGGAGACAAAGAGAAGTTTAGTGAGAAGGACAAGGAGACTGCGCGCGAGTTTCTGTCATACAAGTGTTTCTCTTCCATGCAGGTCAAGGATGAGATAATTGATGATTACATCAAAGGATCCTATGCAGCATACGGGTCGCCTGATAAGCAGGCTGAGACGATCTTTATAAGACTGGAGGCAATCGATAAGGACGATCCTAATGCAAGAAAGCACGTACTCAGAGCGTTTTCAGTGTTCAGGGATGAATTCTCGACCGTGTCGGGGATAAGTGAGAAGTCTGACAGCGAGATCAGGTTCAGGATCTGCACACCTGATAATGAGCCGCTTTACAAGGTGCTGTTCAGTATCTATACATTTCCGAACGTGACGATGATCATCGAGAACGAGAAAGTCAGAGATAAGCTTGCCGGCTATCTCAAGAAAGCAGCAGAGAGTGTAGGTATCAAATAATCTTGCATTGAATGTTGTTGTGATTTATAATTTTGCAGTTATATAAATAAAAAATAAGGAGCCTTATCTTATGCAACCTTTAGGTCTTAACGAGATCAGAGAGAGATATCTGTCATTTTTTGAGTCAAAGGGACACCTCAGAATGCCTTCATTCTCGCTTGTTCCCAAGAATGATAAATCAATTCTTCTCATCAATGCGGGCATGACACCGCTTAAGCCCTACTTCACAGGAGCTGAGACACCTCCGTGCAGGAGAGTTACAACATGCCAGAAGTGTATCAGAACACCTGATATCGAGAACGTCGGCCATACGGCGCGTCACGGAACATACTTCGAGATGCTTGGTAATTTCTCGTTCGGCGACTACTTCAAGAAGGAAGTAATCCCGTGGGCGTGGGAGTTCCTTACGGAGAATCTTGAGATGGATCCCGAGCTTCTCTATCCTTCTGTTTACGAGGAAGACGATGAGGCTTTCGAGATCTGGAACAAGGTGATAGGTATCCCTGCTGAGAGGATCACAAGACTTGGAAAGGCTGATAACTTCTGGGAGCACGGAACAGGACCCTGCGGTCCTTGCTCCGAGATCTACTATGACAGAGGAATCGAGCACGGCTGCGGCAAGCCCGACTGCCGTCCCGGATGTGAGTGCGACAGATTCGTTGAGATCTGGAACCTCGTTTTCTCACAGTTCGACAGACAGGAAGACGGCTCATATCTGCCGCTTGCACAGAAGAATATCGATACAGGCGGAGGACTTGAGAGATTTGCCTGCGTAATGCAGGGCGTTGAGAACCTTTTCGAGGTTGATACGGTAAGAAAGATCCTCGACACTGTCTGCGAGAAGGCAGGCAAGACATATGGCGCTGATGCTAAGGATGATGTTGCTATCCGTGTTATCACAGACCATATGAGATCTTCAACGATGATGATCTCCGACGGCGTTATCCCTTCCAACGCAGGTGCAGGATACGTTCTCAGAAGACTCATGAGAAGAGCTGCAAGATTCGGAAGGCTCCTTGGCATTGAAGGCAAGTTCCTTGCTGATATCGCTGATGTCGTTATAGACCAGAACAAGGATGCATATCCTGAACTTGTGTCTAAGTACACAATGATCATGACGATTATAAACAAGGAGGAAGATGACTTCCTCAGAACAGTCGAAGCTGGCACTGCGATCCTCAACGATATGATCGCTGACGCTAAGAAGTCAGGATCAACAGTCCTTAAGGGTGAGGATGCGTTTAAGCTTCATGATACATACGGTTTCCCTCTTGATCTCACAAAAGAGATCGCGGAGGACAACGGCCTTACTGTTGACGAAGACGGCTTCAAGGCTGCCATGAAGGAACAGAAGGACAGAGCAAGAGAGGCTACGAAGAAGAATGTTTCGGATACCGCATGGGGTGGAAACAAGCTTCCCGATGAACTCCTTGAAGATAAGTCTTCAACAGAGTTCCTTGGCTATGACAGTCTTGTATGTGATGCAAAGCTCCTTTATCTGCTCAAGGCAGATGATGAGGGCGCGCTCCATATCGTTGACGAAGTATTTGCAGGAGACAAGGCTGTCGCGATCTTTGACAAGACGACTATGTACGCTACGATGGGCGGTCAGGTCGGAGACTGCGGACGCATCTATAACGACGATTTTGACTCTGAGGCAGTTGACGTCGCAAAGGATAACGCATCCAAGTATCTGCATACTCTTGAGATCAAGAACGGTTCAATCAAGAGCGGCTGCAGCGTTAAGATCGAAGTCGATAAGGATACTAGAATGGCAACATGCCGCAACCACACATCGACTCACATCCTTCAGGCTGCATTGAGATCCGTTCTCGGTGATCACGTTCAGCAGAAGGGTTCATATGTTGATTCCGAGAAGCTGAGGTTTGACTTTACTCATTTCGCTGCAATGAGCGATGAGGAGATCGCGAAGGTCGAGGATATAGTAAATACAGCAATCCTTGCAGATATGCCTGTTATCACGAGAGTAATGAAGCAGGACGAAGCAAGAAAGCTCGGAGCTATGGCTTTCTTTGACGACAAGTACGGCGAAGAGGTAAGAGTTGTAAGCATCGGTGAAGACGTTGATAATTCTTTCTCCATTGAGTTCTGCGGAGGTACTCATCTGAAGCACACATCACAGGCAGGACAGCTCAGGATCGTTTCCGAGACTGGTACTGCTTCCGGTATCAGAAGAATCGAAGCTGTTACGGGAAGAGCATGCTATGAGATGAGCGTTGCTGACCGTAAGACGATAAATGAGACAGCTGATACGATGAAGGTCAACAAGGATCAGATCGTAAGAAAGAGTGAGGCGATGCTCGCTGAGATCAAGGCACTCGAGAAGGAGATCGCACAGATCCAGAAGGCTGCTGCAGGCAATGTTGCTGAGGATGCAGCCAACAATGCGATCACGATTGGATCGACGAAGGTTGTAATCGCAAAGGTGGATGCACCTGATGCACCCGCTTTGAGAGATATGGCAGATCAGATCAGGGACAGACTTGATAACGGTTTTGTTTTCCTTGCATCTGTTAACGAAGGTAAGGTCATTTTCACTGCAATGGCTACGAAGTCTGCTGTTGACAGCGGTGCTCATGCAGGGAACGTTATCCGTGAGGCTGCAAAGGCCGCAGGCGGCGGCGGCGGCGGAAGGCCCGACATGGCACAGGCAGGCGGTAAGGACGTTTCAAAGGTTGACGATGCTCTTGCTGCTGCAAAGGCTGCAGTTACTGCTCAGTTAGGAGGCTAATATGTGCTTATTCTGTGACATTATCGAAGGTAAGATACCTTCAACAAAGGTTTACGAAGACGATAAGGTGTTTTGCTTCAACGATATCAATCCCGCAGCACCCGTTCATGTTCTTGTAGTTCCAAAGAAGCACTTCGACGATATCAGGGATATTGCTTCAGCTGAAGACGGTGCCGAGTACCTTGGCGCTGTTGCAGGTGCGGTTGATAAGATAGCTGAGCTGAAAGGTCTCGGGAAAGGTTTCAGAGTTATCAATAACTGCGGCGAGGATGGCGGACAGACAGTAATGCATGTTCATTTTCACGTAGTCGGCGGCGTTAAGCTCGGCGAGAAGATACTCTGATCAGATGTCATACAGATTCTATGGTTGGGAGAACGCAACAGTTCCTGCGATCAGTGATACCTACAAAGGTATCATGACCCCGCAGGACCTTTACGATGCTCTTTCCGTGATCTGGTGCGCTGATACATGTGCTCCCAGAATGCGTGATAATTGGACAAAGGAGAACATGACTCTGGGTCAGTGTTCGATCACTGCGTTCCTTGCACAGGACATCTTCGGAGGGACAGTAAAAGGAATTTTACGAGACGGTGGAAACTTTCACTGTTATAATGTAGTTGGTGACGTTGTGTTTGACCTTACGAGCGAACAGTTTGGCGACGAAGTCCTGGTATATGGAGATGATCCGGTTCAGTACAGGGAAGTCCATTTCGCGAAGGAAGAGAAGAAGGTCAGATATGAGTATCTGAAGGCACAGCTCGCTGAATACTGCAGCAAAGGGGGATCACAGTAATGGATGCCTATAATCTTACGATCTCCTTTACGATTGCTGCTCTTGTTGTCTCGATTTCGGACATCTTTTTTACCAAGATCCAGGGAAGGATGGGGAAGAAGCAGAACTTCATCTTCATGTGTCTTCTGCTGATCATTGCTCTTAACAGTATCAGTAATGTCATTACCGCTGTTTTCCTGCCGTATGCCGGTATATCCCGTGGTGCGCTTCTGGCTGCATCTGCTGCAAGATATCTGTACTTTGTATTCCATACTGCACTGGCACCGATGTTCTTCTTCTATGTCGGCAGAGTGTGCGGTGTCACTCTCAGGACAAGTCCTGTAAAGCGGTATTTCTTCTATGGTCTGTTCGCACTCACTGAGGTCCTGGCGATACTGAATCCTCTTACGAAGTGGGTTTATTATACAGATGCTGATTTTGTTTTTCACCGCAACTGGGGTGAGATGGTTATCTATGTGGCGGCAGGTATATACTTTGTAGTCTCGATGTTATTCCTCATGACAACGTGGAAAGCAATGACCGTCAAGAGAAGGACGGGTATTGTTCTCTTTGCACTGATCACGCTGATAGGAATTGTCATCCAGTTTATCTCATCTGATTTCAAGGTTGAGCTCTTCGCAGAAGCGATTGGATTTACAGGCATCATGATCATTATCGAGAACGAGGAGGACAGAATCGATTCTAATTCGAATGTCTATAACCGCTCGGCTCTCATAATGGATATGGACAGCTTTATCATCAACAAGAATCCTTTCTATTCGATCTGTGTCAGGATAACGACCCCTGAGATCATTTCGAGACAGTCAACCGGAGATAATACGGATGCTGTCGAGAGAGTTGTTGCAGAGTATCTTCAGACGGTTGTTAAGAGATACAGCATCTACAGAACGAGAACAAGGAACTTTGTCATCATCCTTTTTACGAGCGACAGAGAGTTTGTAATGAATATAGCAAAAGAGATCAGAGGCAGGTTTGAGAAGCCGTGGAAGCTTTCTGACTCGATGGTACTCCTGTCAACTGCGATCCAGATCACGAATTATCCCGGAATGATCGCGTCAACGAATGAGGCTCTTTATATGTTTGACAGCCCGATTCCCGAGCATGGCGAGGGAAAGATATTTGCAGGCGAAGATCTGAATTACCTGTTAAGAAGGATGACGGTTGAGAAGGCTATTTCGAAGAGCCTGGCAAAGCATCAGTTCGAGGTTTATTATCAGCCGACATACAGTATCAGTGATCTTAAACTCCACGGTGCTGAGGCGCTGGTAAGAATGCATAACGATGATTACGGTCTTATATATCCGGATGAGTTTATTTCTGTTGCAGAAGAGAACGGACTTATCGATTCCATTGATGATTTCGTGCTGCTTGATGTTTGCGACCTGATCAAGACTGAACATCTTGAGAACTCGATGATCGACTGTATCAATGTAAATCTGTCTGTTGTGCAGTGCATGAAGCCCGGGTTTGTTGACCATATCAAGGGTATCGTTGAGGCTGCAGGCGTTGATAAGAATCTTATCAATTTTGAGATCACAGAATCGCTTTCCGCATCGAGTTATGAGATTCTCAACGGCGTTGTTTCGGGTCTTAAGGGAGACGGATTCAAGTTCTCGATGGACGATTACGGAACAGGCTATTCCAATATGAGAGCGCTTGCCTCAATGGATTTCGATGTTATCAAGATCGACAAGAGCATTCTCTGGGAAGCTGAGAAGAGTGAACTCGGAGAGATCATCCTCAAGAACAATATTAGGATGATCCACCAGATGAGACGTAAGATCCTTGTAGAAGGCGTTGAGACGGAAACTCAGATCGAACTTCTTAAGCCTCTGGGTGTCAACTATCTGCAGGGTTACTTCTTCTCAAAGCCTGTTACAAGACCTGAGTTTTTGAGGCTGCTTCGCAAAGCTGAGGCTGCTGAAGCGGCTGAGGCTGCAAAGACAGCTAAGCCCAATGAGTAAGTTTACCCACCGTTATTTCACAATACTGACTGTAATCGACCTTCTGCTTTTCTGTTTTTGTGCAGCCGGTGCTTTAGGGTTTTACTTCACGAGGAGTGAAATGTTCCCGCAGATGGCTGTGATCGCTCTGTTCTTTGGCGTTCTGGCCGCTGTTAATATTGCAGAACTCGTAAAGTACATGCGTGGTGGAACGAAGCTTATCAGGAAATCCCTTATCATGAAGGGCAGTGTTTTCCTTATCGCATTCGGGATTTTCTATGCAACACTGAAAGTCCTGCCTGCGTTTCTGATCCTCACCGCGCTAGGTATCTTTGTCGGCCTGATCCTGTTAGCTTATGCGCATGATGAGAAAAACACCATAAGCGTTGGAGGCATCAGCAGATCGTTTGAGGTTACAGCCCCTGTTCCCACGGGAAGATTCGAGGAGTATAGAGCGCAGCAGTACTACAACGACGCAGCTGAAGAGTTTAATGTCAGGTTCACTCAGGAAGAACAGGATAAGATGGATGACAGGAATCTGAATATATACAGATACGCATCGATGCCGATTATATACTTCCTGAAGTGGATAATTGATAACGGTTATGCAAGCAACGAGCTGAAGGCAAAGTACGGGAATCAGAAGTGGGACATCCTTGAGATGTTCGGAAACGTTATGGATTACGCTCTCGCAAGGAATGATATCGACCCGAGAATAATAGACTTTGCAGATCATTATCTCGGTGAACAGACATCTTATTCTCTTGAGACTCCGAATCTTATGTTTGATTACTATGAAGCGGTAAAGGATGAGGGTAACTTCTATTATTGCGTCGACTATTCAAGAGAAACTGCAAGGAAACTGGCTGAAGTTATCAGAAAGAGATATCTCGAGTTCTCATTTTACAAAAGATACGATGAGCTGAAGACTGACCGAAAGATAAGATGGAATGGTCATGGAGATCTTGATGTTATCATCGTCTGCGGAACAACGAATGAGATAATAAGAAAATGCGAGGTTGAGCTTAACTCTATTCAGCCTTCGCAGTTCAAAAAAGCCGGGAGGATGATCGGTGACAGTAACTTCCCTGATGGGTTCAAACCTGAGAGTATCGTCCTTTACGGAATGATCGACTTTTCCTCGTCTTTCCATGTTATAGGCTCGGCAGGGGCAGGTGAAGAACGGAAGATGTCCTTTTCGGTAACGGACTGCCGCATCACTGATGTCGGAGACGGAACGGATTACGAAGAACCATGGAGCCCTGAAGCGATCGAGAAACAGATCAAGGCAAGGGAAGACGTCGATCTTTATTGCGTCAACGATCAGGCTAAGATAGATGAACTGAAAAAAAACGGCGAACTGGTGTATATTGAGAATGAAGACTGGTATGTGACTCCGCATGCCGCCGAGCTTAAAGAGAGATGTGATACATGCATCAAAGCACTGGAGCATAATGTGGGAATGCTGAGAACTGAATGGAACTCCGCGCCGTGTAACGGCAGTCTTATCCCCAAGGTTATCTATGTGAGGGCATACAGGGATAAGATGCTGAAGTTTGCGCAGAGTATAGAGATCTGGGACTAAACTGTTATGACTGAACTTCTGTTTAAACTGTTTGCCAAGATTAAGGGCCGCGAAATAAACCGCCACGAATACGGGCTGGCTGCAGGAATCGTCGGCATCTTCTGCAACGTGCTCCTTTCAGCGTTTAAGATAGTGACCGGTCTTATGACAGGAGCCGTATCGATCGCTTCAGATGCAGTAAACAATATGTCGGATGCTGTTTCGTCAGTAGTAACGCTCGTTGGTTTCAAGATATCGGGAAAGCCCGCTGACCGGGAGCATCCTTACGGACATGGCAGGGCGGAATACATCACCGGATTTGTTGTATCCGCGGCGGTAATTGCGGTTGCGATCAACCTGTTTAAGGAGTCGGTAACCGGTATATTCACCCCCAAGGAGCTTGATGTAAGTATTACGACTATCATTATCCTTGTGGTGTCCATTCTCCTCAAGCTGTGGATGTCTTTTTTCTATTCGGGGATCGCCACTAAGATTTCTTCTGAAGCAATGCGCGCCACGGCAGTTGACAGCAGGGCTGATTGCATCACAACGGCGGTTGCACTGATTTCAGTAACAGTAATGCTCATCTGGAAGGTAAACATTGACGGGTATGCGGGTGCTGTTGTCTCGCTGCTTGTTATCGTATCAGGATTCAAGTCTGCCAAGGAGACGATAGAGCCGCTGCTTGGAGGCCCCATTGGGAAGGAAAGACATAAAAAGATAGAGGACATAGCGTTATCGCACAGTGAGATAATGGGAGTTCACGACATGAGAGTTCATGAGTACGGTCACGATGTAATCGTTGCTTCCATGCATGTTGAGATGCCGTACAATATCACTCTTGTAAGGGCTCATGAGATAGTTGATGATATCGAGCGCAAGCTGGTTGAAGAAGGGCTTGTGTCGGAGGTCTCGATACATGTGGATCCCGTCATGACAGATGATCACGAGATGCTCAAGATAAAGGCGGGACTTACCGAGTTCGTGCAGAAGGAAGATTCCCGCATAAACATCTACGATTTCAGGATGATAAGGATGAAGCGTAAGATACAGCTGATCTTTGACATTCTTGTTCCTTACGACATAGACAAGTCGGACGAGGATATCAGAAAGCTTGTTGGGGAATATTTCAAGGACAGCGGAAGGAATTACGAGTTCATTATTGAAGTCGACAGGGAATGAACTTCCTTTATGATATAATACTCGCGACAAAAATGACGAGGTAGTACTATGACACGAATGAGAATGAAGCGCCATATTCCTGAGCGCATGGAGAAATGTCACGAGAGATGGTTTGATGATCCGGCTGCGAATAAGGGAAAGTGGCGCGAGGTATGCGGTATTCCGGAAGACGCACAGCTTTTCCTTGAAGTCGGCTGCGGTAAGGGCAAGTTCTGTACAGAGACGGCTCTTGCAAATCCGGATGTCCTTTATGTTGCTATCGAGCGTGACAAGTCGGTAATCCTGGCCGCAATAGAGAAGGCTCACAATCAGGATATACCGAATCTGTTCTTTATCAACTGTGATGTGAATATCATTGAAGACCTTTTCGAGAAGGATGAAGTTGACAGAATGTATATCAATTTCTGTGATCCGTGGGACAGACGCAATAAGCCCAAGAGAAGGCTGACATACAGAGAGTTTTTGAATAAGTACAAGATCCTGCTCAAGGAAGGCGGGCAGATCAGGTTTAAGACTGATAACGACGAGCTTTTTGATTTCTCACTGGGGGAGTTCGGGAAATGCGGTTTCGAGATGAGTGAGCTTACGAGAGACCTGCACAATTCCGAGTACGACAAGGACAACGTCAGGACGGAGTTTGAGCAGAAGTTCGCTGATGCGGGAGTGCCGATAAAGCGCGTTGTTGCCACACTTGCAAAGAAATAGGAGACGATCATGGAATACCGTAAAATAGGCGATACATATTACATCAGATTTGACAGGGGAGACGAGATCGTTTCCGGGATCCTTGATATCTGCAGGAATGAGAAGATAGAATCGGCAGTATATAGCGGTATCGGAGGCCTTTCGAAGGCTGAGATTCAGACATTTGTCCCGGAGAAGGGGGAGTTTGAGACTGATACCGTTGAAGGCATGCTCGAGCTTGTGTCGGTCAATGGCAATTTGGTAATGGACCGCGAGGGGAATTATTTTCACCACACGCATTCGCTCGTCGCTTACAAAGAGGACGGAAAGCACCTTGTTCTGGGCGGTCACACGAAGTCCCTCACGGTTCTTTACACGGGCGAGATCGAGCTTAGACCGGTAATCGGCGGCGCTGTTAGGAGAAGATATAACCCGGAGACGGGAACAGGTTTTTGGGATTTTGCGGCAAATTAGCTGTTTTACTATTTTTGCGGCTATAAGTTGTCCATTTTTTGACGATTACTTAGTTGTAAACCCTGTCACTTTGTTGTAATATTCTACGTGTGCAAAAATATAGCACTAATTAAGTATTATTCCCCTCAAGGGGATTTAGGAGGAAATTCATATGGCAGTAAAAGTCGCAATTAACGGTTTCGGTCGTATCGGTCGTCTTGCTTTCAGACAGATGTTCGGTGCTGAGGGTTATGAGATTGTTGCTATCAACGATCTTACAAAGCCTTCCATGCTCGCTCACCTTCTGAAGTATGACACAGCTCAGGGCGGATACGCAGGTGTTTTCGGTGAGAACAAGCACACAGTAACATCTGATGATGACGCTAACACAATCACAGTTGACGGCAAGACACTTAAGATCTACAAGGAACCCGATGCAAATAATTGCCCTTGGGGTGAGATCGGTGTAGACGTTGTTCTCGAGTGCTCCGGTTTCTATACATCAAAGGAGAAGGCACAGGCTCATATCAACGCTGGTGCTAAGAAGGTTGTTATCTCTGCTCCTGCAGGCAACGATCTCCCTACAATCGTTTACAATGTTAACCACACAACACTTACAGCTGATGACAAGATCATCTCTGCAGCTTCCTGTACAACAAACTGCCTGGCTCCTATGACCAAGGCTCTCAATGATTATGCTCCTATCCAGAGCGGTATCATGACAACAGTACACGCTTACACAGGCGACCAGATGATCCTTGATGGCCCGCAGAGAAAGGGCGATCTCCAGAGAGCAAGAGCAGGTGCTGCTAACATCGTACCTAACTCAACAGGTGCTGCTAAGGCTATCGGTCTTGTTATCCCTGAGCTCAACGGCAAGCTCATCGGTGCTGCTCAGAGAGTTCCTACATTCACAGGTTCTACAACAATCCTTCACGCTGTTGTTTCCGGTGACGTTACAGTTGAGGGCATCAACGCTGCTATGAAGGCTGCTACAAACGAGTCTTTCGGCTACACAGAGGAGAAGCTCGTATCTTCTGATATCGTTGGTATGAGATTTGGTTCACTCTTCGATGCTAACCAGACAATGGTTTCCAAGATGGCTGACGGCAACTCACTCGTTCAGGTTGTTTCCTGGTACGACAACGAGAACTCTTACACAAGCCAGATGGTTCGTACAATCAAGTATTTCTCAGAGCTCGGCTAATAAAGAGTTAACTGATTACTACAGCGCCCCGGTTGCTTTGCAGCCGGGGTGCTTTTTATGTTTTAGTCCTTCGTGTCCGCGCAAATAGGGGGCCATTTCCGCGCATTGCGCGGATAGGAAGTCGATTTTGCGCGGAAGGAATCCGGGACGGATGCTGAACGTACCCTGAACATACCATGGCACGCTCATTCCTCTATAGCCACTCAACTGTCTAAGTGGTAAAATTATCCCATGGAAAACGACGACAGGTTACTCAAAAAAGAACTCAAATATTATGACACAGCTGTTTTTGATTATCTTAAGCATAATCATAACTGCCATATACCTGTGATCCTTGATTATCACGAGGAAGACGGTGTTCTTATAGTAACTGAAGAGAGAATTGACGGCGTTACGCTTGACCACTATATCGAGAACAAAAATCCCGGAAGGAAAGAGAAGGTAAAGATCATCAATGACCTTTGTGACGGTCTCATCTTCCTTCATAGTGCACCTGTGCCTATAATCCACAGGGATATCAAGGCAAATAACATCATGATCGATAATGAGGGCGTTCTCAAGATCATCGATTACGATGCAGCTAAGACCTTTAAGACCGGAGAGTCCCGGGATACGGTCCTTATCGGTACAGCGGGAGCAGCGGCCCCTGAGCAGTACGGTTTCGCGCAGTCGGATCCGAGAACGGATGTGTATGGCGTGGGCATGCTGATGCAGGAAATGTTTGCAGGTGATCACGCATACGACAGTGTAATAAATAAGGCGACGAGGCTTGATCCCCAGCAGAGATATCAGTCGATAAAGGCGCTTAAGACAGCACTAAAGTTCGAGGTAGGAAAGGATTACGATAACTGCAGGAAACCGCTTATCATTACGGCCTCCGCACTGGCTGCGGGTATTGTCTGTCTGTGGGGATTCTGGTTTATCAAATACGGGAAGACCGTGGATGAGAACGGAAGGATCGTTTTCGTTAATCCGGTCAATCAGATAATGGATGACCTTACGGTGAGCGAGACTGAGGTCGTTCATGAGTATATTGAATATGATGGCCAGATCTATCCTTATTCCGATGAGCTTATGGAGAGTCTGAAAAATGAGGCGGGCGATGATAATGATCATCCTGGTGTCAGTGCGCAGCTTGTTACGGATGTGGATGTGATCAACCATATCAACACGGGAACCCCGACACCTACCGGAACTCCGACAATAACCCCGACGCCGGTTCCGAATTATTCGGCTGTTCTGGATCAGCTGAACAAAAGACCTTATGTTTATTCCTATTCGCGTGATCAGATGGTTAATCTTCTGATGGAAGAGAAGAATATTGACAGGCAGACAGCAGAGGCTGCTGTTGATGCCGAGAATTATGATTATTCTGCCAGAGCTAAGGCTTCAGCGAATATCCGCAATTTCCCGGATAATGATAATCCCATTACTCCGCGTCAGATGAGACCATATCTGCTTAGTATCGGTTTTACGGAATCGCAGATATCAGCATCGGGAGCTCTGACTGTTTCTTTTTACGATAATCAGTCAGTAGGTTATTCGAATGTGCTTGCGAATTATATTAGGAAATGTATCGCAAACCATACATACGGGACTGTTTCGGCTATGTTTACGGCTATTTATAATGAAGGCTATACGAGACAGTATATTGACGATTTCTTTGGCTATTGTGTAGTTGTTACAGGTATAGTCAAGGATAGTATCCGGTCAGGGTATATGGTTGATGACATTAACTATTTCGGGCTCGCGCCTGCTGCCCAGCCGAGTCAGACTGCCCCGACCTCCCCGACGGCTGCCGAGACTACTCCGGCACCTGCTGAGCCTTCGACTGAGTCTTCGACTGAGCCTTCGACTGAACCTTCGGCTGAACCGGCGCCCGTGACAGACCCTGAACCCGAAGATACACAGAACGAATAAAAACTGAGGAGACATAGACATGCAGTGGATCGAAATCCTGATCAAGACAACCGAAGACGCTTCCGATGCCATATGCGAAATGCTCGCACAACTGGGTGCAGACGGCATCGCCGTATGTGATCCCTACGAGATAAAGAGGATCATTGAAGACCCTGAATCGCTCGCTTACGCAGACGAAGGGTATGTGGATTCACTGGGAACGGATGTTGTTATACGTACATATTTTGCGGAGCTCGATGACGGCCTCATCAGGATGGGCGCAAAGAGCGACGAGTATATCGATCCGGACGGAATCGGCATGATCTACGACAACATTACGGATAAGTCGATGAAGGCTGACGAAGCGATTGAGGAGCTTAAGAGACGCCTCGACGAGATCAGGGAATACCTTGATGTAGGGGAGGGCTACATAAGCCACAGGTACGTCAAGGATGAGGACTGGGCGAATAACTGGAAGGCTGATTATAAGTCTTTCAGGATATCCGACCGCGTTGTGATCTGCCCGTCATGGGAGGACACTGAGTTTGATGAGAACGATGTCGTCATCAGGCTTGACCCGGGTTCGGCATTCGGAACGGGAACTCACGAGACTACATCCATGTGTGCAGGATTTATTGACCGTTATGTACGTGACATGGGCGACGGCAAGCTGCTCGATCTCGGAACGGGTTCAGGCATATTAGCCATTATTGCAAGCAAGCTGGGAGCAAATGATGTCGAAGCGATCGATATAGATAAGCTGGCGGTTGACGTTGCAATCGATAACTGTGAGATCAACGGATGCAGAGCGATCAAATGCCATACAGGCGAGCTCAAGGATGCGTACGAGCCTCAGTATAAGATGATAATCGCAAATATTATTGCAGATGTCATAGCGGCCATTGTGCCTGATGTTAAGGCTCATATGACTGATGACGGCGTATTTATCTGTTCAGGAATAATCAATACAAAGGCTGACCGCGTCAGGGACGCTCTTTCCAAGGCTGGCATGACTATCGTTGAAGAACACGAGAAGAACGACTGGATCGCTATGGTAGTGAAGAAGTGATGGGTTTAGGTTGAGTATATGATCGGTTCTTGTGAAACTTGTTTATTTTATGAGTACGATGAGCTGACGCAGCAGTATTACTGTGATGCCGACTTTGATGAAGACGAGTATGCCAGACAGCAGATCTCGGGAAAGACAGCTCAGTGCCCTTATTACAGGGACGGGGATGAGTATAAGACGGTAAGGAAGCAGATGTGAGGGCAGGAACCGCAGTTAACATCTAAATAACTGAATAAAAAACTGCCCCAAACGTGATCCCACCACATTTGAGACAGCCTCGATAATAACAAAAACTAAATCAAAGCGAATCCAGCTTCTTCTGCAGTTCGATCATGTGATTTCTGCAGGCGGACTTGCCGGAATAATCCAGCATCCGGTGGATATGGCACAAATGGTTATGTTGTCTTTGCTGACTATTATGGATTGTGTCTGAACTCAAGTACAAGAAGTCTCGTCTTCTCAAATGTCCATTCAGCAAATAATGATCCATATGTCACGTCGTCAGCTCCAAACGATATCGGTGATTCTGCAACGGCTGGAGTTTCCTGCTTTATTACCGGCGACGGTGTTGTTCGGGCTGCTTATGACAATATTGCGAGTGATATAAACAGCACACAAAACATCACAAAAAGAGTGAACGAAGTGTTAAATAACAAAAAAAGAATGTTACATTGAACTCTTCTTCAGAGCCTCAATCCTCTTACGGATCTCAGCGAGTTCAGACAGCGAACTGCTTACATTACCTGAACTCTTCACAGTGGCCTTGATCTCGGAAACAGTTCCCTTCGTGCCCTCTGTGATGGGATCGATGATGCTCGTCTTTGCTGGCTTGGTGGCAGGGGCGTTCTGTGCCGGTTCAACGTCGATGCTGCGTGCAATGTCTCTCAGCGACTTGGCAGGGGAGATGAGAGAAGGCATGACCTGAGGAACCGGTATAGAATCAGAAACTCTTCTTCGGTTATTAACGAAGTAGAGAGCGTTTGTGACTGCCTTAAGACCGGTAACGCCTAAGGCGAGCTCGCAGTTCAGTGCATTGCCGAAAGACAGCTCAGGATTGTTCCTTGCTTTGTCTTCGTCGATCCAGGTCAGACTGCTGCCGTCAAGGAACAGAGCCTTGCCGCCCGTCCTGTCGCATCCCTTGATATAGATGCACGAATCAAAGCATGCGTGGAACTTCTTGGCGGCACGCTCGAAATCAAACCTGTCATTGCAAGAGAATCCTGCCAAAAGCTCGGCTTCAAGATGATTGATGACAATGTGCGTTGACATATCAAAGATGGAAGTAGAGATAACGTTATATGTATCTTCATTCATAAGAACTTCGCCTTTGTCTGATATTATCGACGGGTCTGAGACAACGATCTTCGGCTTGTTTATTGCGATCATGCGTGCGGCTTCGGCGGCGTTGCGCGCGTCTCTGATATAACCGACAAATACGGCGTCGGGTGTGCATTCGCTGAAGCAGAAATCAAGTGTATCCTTGATCTGGCCTGAGACAGAAGAACCGTCACTTGTGATATATTCGCTGACAGCAATATACGGCTCCATCTCGTACGATTTGATCGTAGTAATGGAGCGCTTCACATCAAGATGCGTACCCTCATAGGAGTCCGAAATAGATAAGATGTTTTTCATAAACCGCCAGCCGTCATCTAAATGAATTGCACATCTATAGTGTCGCACCGGAAAGCGCCCATAACAAGAAAAACCGCAGTGACAAAGTGACAGTTTTGGGCCCCGATTTTTGTGCAAAGGGAATGTGCTATAATTACATCAATTAGTAAAAGGCGGAGGCTGCTGATTATGGGTAGACGTGATTACAACGAACCGATAGGTATGTGGGGATATTTTGGGTATGAGATCCTTTTCGGGCTTCCCGTTATAGGATGGATAGTCCTGATCATAATGGCTATCGGCGCACGCAATGTTAATGTCAAGAACTTTGCAAGATCCAAGTTCTGTGTGCTGATCATATGGCTCGTCATATGTGCGGTAATAGCGCTCTGCGGCGGTTTCACTGCTCTGTTTGAGAGTCTGTATCAATAATGGCACAGCCGTTAACACCGCAACAACAGGAGTACATCCGGGAGCGGGCGATAGACCGCGCCAGGTATCAGGTGTACGAGAAGGAAGGCAGCAAGGTAGGTATCCTGATGCTGATCCAGCAGGGAATATTCCAGGTTGGTACTATATTCGTGCTTGTCGTCATTCTTGTTATAGTCGGGATCCTGAACGGCGGTTTCGGTGCCGACAGATTTGCAGACAGCGTTGCGGAAGCTGTTGCTGATCCGCTCTATGTTTATCTGTCGTCAGATATAATGCAGCTGCTAGCGGGCATCTGCTTTATCGTTTTCTTCGTCAAAAATAAGGACGTTATTAAGAACGTGCAGTTTAATAAGGCGAAGCATAAGTTCCTGGTGACCTTCCAGTGTTTCATGGTGATAGTTGCCGTGAATCTGGCTGTTTCGGGATTTGGAATGCTGGCTCAGCTTATGAGCAGGAATCCTTGGGCGAGGCAGGGGTATCTGGACAACCACGGGGTGCTGATTTTCTTCCTGATGGCAGTTTTCCCGGGCATTGTGGAGGAGCTGATCTTCAGGGGAGTGCTGTTCAGGTATCTGAGGCGGTACGGGTTCTTTTTCGCGGCGTTTGTGTCGTCGCTGATATTCGGACTCGTGCATATGAACTTTACGCAGCTGATCTTCGCGGGGATCATGGGGTTCCTGCTGTGTATCGTCTATGAGAAGACGGGGCATCTGTGGTGCTCGATGCTGCTGCATTTCCTGAACAATGCGTACGCGGTCCTGATGGATCAGATTCCGAGAGATCTCTTTTTCTATTACGCGTTCCTGATGCTGGCGCTCAACGCAGTGCTCGGCCTCATCTTCCTCTTCGCGTTTAAGCTGGAGAGTATGATGGTAGGCGATAAGAAGCCCGTCACGAGAGCACTCACGGCAACGTCGATGATCATATTTGTGGTGATCTGTCTGGGTATATGTTTCGTGACGTTCCTGACGAGGATCATTTTCTGAGCTTGAACGTTTTTGGCGCGACCCTGTATGCGATGAAGAGCGCGACGATGACGTATATGATCGAGAAAACGATCATGACTGAGCAGAAGATAATGATCGATGTGCGTAAATACATCATCGCAAAATAGCTCGCCATATATGTCCCCATGTGAAATGCCGAATAGACGGGATTCTTGACCTTGGAATCCGCAGTGTACGGCTGGAAGACATAATAGAGGACCAAGTTGTGCGTCGAGAAGAAAACACTCATCGCGATGATCGAAACGAATATCACCACATAATCCAGAATACTCCCGGAGCCGCCGGAGATGTGGAAGACGATAACGAGTCCCGTTGCGAGCGCAATGGCCGGCAGCACGTTGACATACGTCAGATACTTGAGCCTGTCAGTAAAGAGCTTCAGTATCGTCTTAGGCTGTCTGTAGAAGCGGTAGTTCAGCATCGCGACGTCGCAGTTGATGAACATCGCCTCCGTCGTTTTCTTGCCGCTGTTTAGAGCGTACATTACAAAGAGGAAAACGGGCATGAACTGCAGGAGTGCACTATGGAGCAGCTTTTTCAGATCGGGAATAATAAACAGCATTAGGATGGAAAGGATAACCGTTCCTGCGACTGCTATTCCTGCCTCTACGAGTGAAGGCTGGATGAGGATCTTTCTGTGCCTTTTTACAAACAGATCGTTAAAGAAAGCGTACCCGCTCTTAGTGCTGGTGATGCCTGCGGCTGCGGCGTTCTTATCGATGGAGAGACTCTGTTTCGCGGCCTTGAGCTGGGTGTTTTCCTTGGTCTTATTTCTCTTGAGAACGTAAGCGTCAGGATCTAGCAGCGTCTTGTAGATGCGCGGATATTTTTTGAAGTTTATCAGGTAGATGAGCGACGGGATCATGAGCAGTGCGGAAACTGCTGCAGCGCAGGCGATGATCAGTTTGAGAGCACCGTCAGACGGGAACATATCTGCAAAGATCAGGTTACCGAGAGTGGCTACGCAAACGACTGCGCATGTGATCATGACGCCGACTGCGGAGAATAACTTGTTGACTTTCTTGTCCGCAGGACGCAGCGATCTGACCTTCATCTGGATCGCAGAATAGATTACTTTGATCGTGGTCGCGTAGATGAGGTAGCCCAGGTAAACGTAGAACGGGATAGATGCGTAAAACTTGTCAAAAGAGTGCAGCAGGACATATGCCAATGACACCATCGCGAGATTGCCGACAAAGTATTTGAGCATCTCGAAAGCATACAGCGACAGCGCATAATCACGCGCGTTCATCTTGAGCAGGAAGACCGCATAATACGACTCCTCATCCGGTTCGAGGAACTTGTTGTTAAGGCACATTCCGACAATAGGGAACATGAGCAGCATCAAGAGGAACGCCCTGCCCGGCGTGACGAAATCATACGACCCGAAAGCATACGAGATGGCGTACATTATAAACAAATACAGCGCCTTCCAGATGAACAGGGAGGCGAACTCGCGCAGCCATTTTACGACAGTGACCAGCGTCTTGATACCGCTGTATTTATAGAAATCATCCGTAATGATCTTGTTGACCAGCGGAATGCGTCTGAGCCAGCTGATCATGCTGTTCGTTTTGACAGTCATTCTCAGCAGCATGATTGTTTTGAGTGTGTTGATCATGCTTTTGGCTCCTCTGTGGCTGTGGTGGCGTCGTTAGCTGTGCCGTTATCGTATTCGTCCTTCAGCACCTCGATGATGTAGTTCTCGAAATCCTCGCGGCTCATTTCGCCGGGTTCAAGAAGCTCGAGCTTTCCGCCCTTAAGGAGCACGATCTTGTCGCAAAGCGATAAAGCAAGCTCCATGATGTGCGTCGAGAAAATGATCGTCCTGTCCTTCTTGAGCGACTTGAGAAGCTCCTTCATCTCGTTTGCAACAACAACGTCGAAAGACGTCAGCGGCTCATCAAGCAGCCAGAACGGCGGGTTCGAAATAATAGTAAGAAGAAGCATCATCTTGTTCTTCATACCATGAGAATAATCCTTGATAAGTCTGTCCCTGTCTTCCTTTTTGATATCGACCAGATCGAAATACTCATCGGCATCCTTTAAGTCTTTGATCTTGTCCTTGTTTATGTCCGTAAAGAACTTGAGCAGCTCTCGGCCTGTAAGAAAGTCAGGCACGATAGGTGTTGATAAAACATAACCGATATCTTCGTAATCGGCCGGCCTTGTGGTGCCGTTATCTTCCTGAATGCTGATCGTTCCGCCGTCGGCTATAAGATCTTCATTTATCAGGTTGAAGAGCGTCGTCTTACCTGCGCCGTTGCGGCCAAGCAGCCCGTAAATATATCCCTGCTCGAACTCAAAGCTTGCGCCTCTGATGACCTGTTTCTTATCGAAACTCTTAGTTACGTTGTTGAGAATTAGTTTCATTTGTGTTAGTCCCTCGCTTTCCTCAGCCTATAATAATAACACAAAATAGGGACGGTTCTGAAAAAAGGGACAGATATCATGTTATAAACGAATTACACCGCTGATCGCAGACTTAACGCAGAAGCGAAGCGATGAGGACTGAAGCAGTCAGCTCGTGGGCTGAGTTGCGGACAGAACTGATTGAGAATAGTTACACAAGCTGTTACACAAAAAATGATTTCAAAGGCATTTTTGTGTAAATCGAGCCCTTTTTACACAAGTCGTTACACAAATCTTCATTTCAAACGAGTTTTTGTGTAACAGAACCTGTCGATGTGGCCGCGCCCGTATAATTGTGTAAATTCAAAATAAAAGAGCCAAGTGACTTAACCTAGTATAATTTGTTTGTCCAGAACAATTAAGGAGGTTAAGAAAATGGCTCAATTGAATATTACTTTAAGCCAAGAGGAAATTCTA
>JAILDX010000033.1 GCA_024688685.1 Saccharofermentans sp. | reverse complement strand
CAGGGGAATTATGGTCGCATAAGGGACCGTAACGAGAAGCGCCGCCAAGAACTCCTCGTTACGCTACGCTCCACTCGGAGTTCTTGGCAAAAAAACAAATTATTCTAAGGATTGAATTTACACAAAACTTTGGACTTGACTGTGTAATCTGCTTTTACTGCTCGTTTTACTGCGTGCGCAGTGTATCCCGCAGTGTAATCTGCTTTTACTGCTCGTTTTACTGCGTGCCCGGCGCCCATCCCTACCCGCAAAAAAAAAATCCCGCACAACCTGTGCGGGATTCTAATCTTATCAGTAACTCCAATAACCGATTAACGCTTACTGAACTGTGAAGCCTTTCTTGCCTTCTTGAGACCGGGCTTCTTACGCTCCTTCATACGTGAATCTCTTGTAAGGAAACCTTCTGTCTTAAGTGTTGCCTTGTAAGCTTCTTCATCTGCTACAACCAGAGCTCTTGCGATGCCGTGACGGATAGCGCCTGCCTGACCGGAGATTCCGCCGCCCTCAGCCTTAGCGATAACATCAAACTTACCTGCTGTCTCTGTTGCCTCGAGGGGCTGACGAACGATGAGCTTCAGTGTATCAAGACCGAAATAATCATCGATATCCTTATCGTTGATCGTGATCTTGCCTGTGCCGGGAACAAGACGAACGCGTGCTACTGCATCCTTACGACGGCCTGTTCCATAGTAGTAAACCTTATTTGTGGATTTCTTAGCCATTTATCACTATCCTCCATTAACCTTCGAATGTGTAAACTTCGGGCTTCTGAGCTGCCTGCTCGTGCTCAGGACCTGCGTATACATGAAGCTTCTTGAACATCTGACGTCCAAGGGAGTTCTTGGGGAGCATTCCCTTAACTGCAAGCTCCAATGCCTTCTCGGGATTCTTGGCCATAAGGTTCCTGTAAGATGTCTCCTTAAGTCCTCCCGGATAACCTGTGTGATAACGATAGTACTTCTGGTCAAGCTTCTTGCCTGTAAGTACCATCTTGGAAGCGTTAATTACTACGACATAATCACCTGTATCGATAAATGGTGTGTATGTGGGCTTATGCTTACCGCGGAGAAGTCTTGCGACCTCTGTTGCAAGACGACCTAATGTCTTGCCTTCTGCGTCGATAACAAGCCACTTTCTCTCAATCGTAGCAGCTGTAGCAACGTATGTCTTCATATGCCTTGATCTCCTTAAAATACTTGCAAATTCTAATGCGCCGCTATTGGCGCGCCCGATTATAATACAAGGGCGGTAAAACAATGTCAAGCAAAAATCTTAAAAATTCTTCGATTTTCTCAAATATTCGTAAAAAATCTCTCGAAATCAAAGAATCAACCCCAAACAAACCACAGAACAAACCTCACCCCTCCCGGTACGGGAAGTTCCTGCTGATAGTGCAGTTAGCGGGGTTAACGTAACTCTGTACCGAAGTCGTCGAGCGTGCCGGATAGATGCTCTCATTAAACATATGTCCGCCGCCTGCGTTCTTGATCTCTTTGTCTGTCATCATGAAGAAGAATGATCTCATTCCCTGCCACGGGTAAGCGTCGCAGTGATACCACTCACCGTTGAGTTTTACGAGGCACCAGTAGTGCGTCCTGTTGTTGTACTGCTCCTTGGGATATCTGGTTACGCAGATGTTTTCTATGCCTGCGCGGTCGAGCAGCGCCTTGCAGCATGCCCATGAGCCATAGCATGAAGCTCTTCTTGTATTGAATGCCTTGATAGCCGCATTTGCCCACGAGCTGTAATCGGACGTGCCTCTTGACGGCGTAATGTGATGGCGTACCCAGTAGAATATCTTCATTGCTTTCTGGATGTCGTTCATGTTGCCGTCAGTTATGCTCGCGAGGATGCTGTCGGCCAGCCTGTAAGCATTCTCGACTGCATCTTCGTCATCTTCTGCGGTAACGCCTGCGGACCAGATGGATACGATAGTAACGTTAACCGTGACTGAACTGCTGTTGCCTACTTCGTCATAAGAAGTATATGTGATAGGATATACGCCGATCGTATTCAGATCGACCTGAGACGTATCGACAACGAGCTCCGGTGCGGGATCGAAATCATCAGTAACGGTAACGCCGCCTCTGTACGTAATCGAACCGCCGATAATGAGGTTAAAGTCATGCGCACCTTCAATGACCGGAGGTGTGTGATCGTCCTTGATATAGATCGGCACCTGAACGATCGAACTGTTGTCAAAAGAATCCGTAAGCTTAATATCAAGAGCGTGGTGTCCACCCTCGCTGAAATTGTAATCGGGGTCTGCGAACTCGATCTTGTAGCCTGACAGATCATAAACATCCTTAACGCATGCAGCAGGGTCAGGAACATCACCTGCGTAAATCTCCTGCGCAACGGGGTTTGCCGTGGGCGCGGTCAGATCGACAACATTTAGGACTGACTCGTACTGCCTGTCACCCACACTTATCTCAATGGGATATGAGCCGATAACAGAAGTGTCGATAGTGCTGAGATCCGTAACGAATGCTGCATCTTCAGGAACCTCGACAAAGAAAGTTGACAGGTCGAACTTGTGCGCGTATTCAATATTGATTTCGTCGTAAATGAGGCCGTCCAGAGCTTTTACTGCCTGGTTGTATTTATACAGACATACTACAGCTCCGATAGACAGGCCGAGCAACAGCGGCAGAACGATAAAAGACATCACTCTCTGTGATCTCTCTGTGATCTTCTTGATCTTGTATTCTGACAACTGATGCATCTTCACTGTCAGTCTCCCTCTTCATCCGAAGGAGCCGAGGGTGACGGTGGCGCCGGCTCTGCAGAAGGTGCTGCCTCTGATGACGGTGCTACCCCTGATGATGGTGCTGCCTCTGATGAAGGTGCAGCCGGAGACGGATCTGCAGAGGAAGACGGAGCGGCCTGAGACGATCCTGATGCCGGTTCTTCACTCGACGACGCCTCGGACGACGCTGTCGCCCCTGAACTCTCGGCTGCTGCACTCTCAGCGGCCTCACTTGAGTCAGCAGGATCCTCCGTCGGCGGTGCCGGCGTCGGTGTCGGCATGCCTGAACTTACTGTTCCGTTTGCGACATTGATCCATGCCTGAACGGAGAGTGTGCTCCTCTCGGGATATGAATTATGGTTAAAAGAATGATGTCCGACTGCCGCAGCTATTTCGGTATCGGTCTTCATGTACGAGAAATTGTGTCTTCCGCCGCTCCACTGTGTAGCATCGCAGTGATACCAGCCGCCGTTCAGATAGCAGAGCAGCCATGTGTGGAAACCATCATTGGCATATACCATTCTGTTGGGGATGCCGGCCACATCACACAGAGCCTTACAAGCAGCAGCCTGCCCGAAACAGGATGCCTTACGCCTTCCAAACGCCTGACACGCCGCGATTGCCCAGTTATCCGAAGTGTTTCCGACGGAGAATGCGATGTGATGATTGACCCAGTAGAATATCTTCATGCCGAGCTGGATCTTATTTGAAGCACCGCCTGAGATGGAACTCAGCACCTTACGTGCTGCCTCATAGGCATCGTCAGCAGTGCAGTCGTTATAGTTCTTGTAATCGCCTGAAGATGAGCTTCTTGCTTCTGTATTGCCTGCAAGGAGTGCCTCGATATCAACATCGGCAGCAACAACAACGAGATTAATAGTAACCTCTGTTACGTTACCTGCCGCATCCTCAGCTGTATAAACAACAGGATATGTTCCAATCGTATTAAGATCGACCGCAGTCTTATTGATCTTCAGTGAGGGCTCGTCATCGTAGTCGTCCTCAACAAGCACGCCATCCCTGTACTTGGGGTGTTCTCCGACATGAACATAGATGTCGGTACAGCCGGAAATGACAGGAGGTGTGTGATCGTCTATTACTGTTACAGGGACCTCGATAACAGTTACGTTCCCATATGCATCTGTAAGGATAACATTGACTGTTCTGGGCTCGCCTACTGTCCAGTCAGCGTCCTCCGCAAAATCAACGGTGACGCACGACTTGTCACATAAAGCCCTGATGCAGTCGTTCGGGTCGGGTGCCTGATTTGCATAAACGATCTGCGGAACGGCCTCTGCCACGGGCGGAACATCATCGATTACATTAAGTGTGGATCTGACCTTCTCGCCGTCGTATTTCAGAGACAATTCGTATGTTGCGAGATCGTCCATGTTTATTACGGACACGTCTGATGCAAAAGAACAAAGTGCGGGATCTGCACCTTCAGTGAGAAAGAGATCGACTGTAAGAGGTGTCCCGTATGTAACGGATACCTCCTTTTTGATCATCTTCTCAGCTTCGGATGAACCGCACGCTACAAAAATGACGGCAGCTACAGAAAGAACCGTAGCTGCCAGTAAAACGGTTAATAGTCTTGTTTTCCTGACGAACATAATCTGCTTCCTTGAAGGATTTATTCTCCTGTCCCAGGATCTTCCTCGGCTGAAGGAGCCGCAGGTGAAGGAGGTGCAGGCGGATCCGCGGAAGGAGCTGCCTGTGACTCAGGTGCAGACTCGGATGAAGGAGCTGCAGGTGAAGGTGCTGCCTCTGCAGATGTCTCAGCACTCTGTGACGGCTCTGCCGCAGAAGATGAAGGCGCTGACTGCGAACTCATTGCTGCTGCTGAATCAGAAGCAGCTGCTGCAGAGTCGCTTGCCGCGATCTCCTCGGGCGAAACCGTAGGGGTCGGAGTAGGCGTCGGTGAAGGTGTACGCGTCGGTGACGGCATACCTGAATATACAACGCACTTATAAACATTGATATAGTTCTGGACTGAGATCGTGCATCTTGCAGGAAGACTTGCAGAGTTGTAGTTGGAATGATATCCGACTGCTCTCGCGATCTCGGCATCTGTCATCATATAAGAGAACCTATGGCCTGCACCCGGATACTGTGTAGCATCGCAGTGATACCAGCCGCCGTTCAGATAGCACAGACACCATGTGTGCTTACCGGTAAGACGTCCGACCTGTCTGTTAGGGATACCTGCAACATCGCAGAGAGCCTTGCAGGCTGCCCACTCTCCGTAGCAGCTTGAGTAACGTCTGCCAAATGCCTGGCATGCTGCTGCTGCCCACGATACAGTTGTCGTTCCATGGAGTGAGAATGAGATGTTGTGGTTTACCCAGTAGAAGATCTTGAGGCCCTGCAGAACATCGCTGTCTGAAGCCTTGCAGATGCTGTTGTAGATCTTACGTGCTGCCGCATATGCGTCATCAACTGTGCAGTTGTCGTAAGCCGTATTAGACGCTCTGTTGTAACGGATACCGCTTCCACCGCCGCCACCTTCTGCAGCCTCTTCTTCCTCTTCAGGAACCTCGTTAACGATAACGCTTACGGTTACCATTGTCTGGTTGCCGCACTCGTCGATAGCGATATATTTGAGAGGATATGAACCGGGCGTATCGAAATCAACCTGTGAATTATCAATAGTAAGCCTCGGATGAGGATCGTAGTCATCTGTTACCGTGACGCCTTCTCTGTATGAAGGAAGCTCGCCTACCATAACGTCGATGTCCTCGCAGCCCTCTATAACAGGACCTGTATGGTCATCGATAACTGTAAACGGGCACATCAGTACTACCTTGTTGCAGTAAGCATCTGTGAGCTCGATTCCAACCATGATGTCACCGCCGACGCTGACGTCTGTGCCTTCTGCGTATGTGACGGTAACCTCTGACTTGTCATAAACATTCTCGATGCAGTCATTAGGGTCAGGAAGCTGATTGCAGTAGATCTTCTGGGGAACTACCTGAGCTGTGGGAGCGATATTATCAACGACATTCAGGATGGACTTAACCTTATATCCCTTTGTCATGAGAGTGATCTGGTACGTTGCAAGATCGCACGGATTGATCTGGGAAATGTCAGAGACTATCTCGCAAGTGGAGGCATCTGCGTCCTCACTTAGAAATAAATCCAACGTGATGGGTGTGCCATACGAAACAGTAACCTCTTCTCTGATCTGGCCGATAGCTTTCGCTTTTGCTGAACCGGTCAGGAAGAATAATCCTGCGCCGACACCTGCAATTATACCTGCCAGCGGAAGGATTATAAAAAGAAAAATCCTTCCGACATGAACGTGATATCTTTCCTTTCTTTTTCCCTGTACCATAAGATTGCCCTTTTTCCATTATTGCGCTGCTTCCGGCGGCGCTCAATTATCCCGTACTGTTATTCCTGTGTCTCCGGATCTGTAGGTTCTTCAGGTGCCGTTGACGGCGGTGCTGCAGGTGACTCCGCTGCCGGACTCGGCGGTGCTTCTTCAGATGAAGGGGCCGCCGGTGAAGGTGCCGCCTGAGATGAAGGCGCTGCCTGAGATGAAGGCGCTGCCTGAGAACTGCTTGCTGCAGAAGACGATGCTGCTGCAGAAGACGATTCCGCTGCGGACGATTCGGCTGCCGCAGATGCTGACGCCGCTGCCGCTGATGCAGACGCTGCTGCCGCTGCGGAATTGGATGCTGCTGCAACCTCCTCCGGATCCGGTGTATCGTCAACAGGCATCGAGCTGCTTACCGTACCGCTGTTAATGTTGACATATTTCTGTACTGATACTGTCGATCTTGCAGGGAGACCTGAAGACAGGAACTTGTGGTTACCGGGAGCCCTTGCGATCTCGGCATCAGTCATCATGAAGATGAAGTAATGTCCGTAACCGGGCCAAGGTGTAGCATCACAGTGATACCATCCGCCGTTGAGATAGCAGAGGAGCCATACGTGATACTTGTTAGCACCTGAACGGTAAACAGTCCTGTTGGAAATACCTGCGATATCGCACATTGCCTTACAGCAAGCCCAGTGACCATAGCATGAAGATCTTCTCTGTGCAAATGCCTGGCAGCAGAGAGATGCCCATGAAGTGTAGTCGATACCGTACTGTGTAAAGGAGATGTTCCTGTTGACCCAGTAGAATATCTTCATACCCTTCTGAACCTTGGTCATTGAAGAATTGACTATCTTGTTGTAAACCTTCTGAGCTGCAGCATAAGCATCAGCATTTGTTGAGTTGCTGTACTTATTCGAACCGCTCTGGTTGCCTGAAGGCATGTTGGGGTTCGTCTGAGCTGAAGTAGGCGTTCCGTCGCCCTCTGTTACCGTAACTGTAACTGTTACCATCGCCTCATTGCCTGCTGCATCGGAAGCAATGTATGAGAGTTCGTATGTACCGGGGGTCATCGCATCAACTTCCATATCGTTGACGACAATGGCAGGCTCGGGATCTACATCATCTGTTACGGTGATGCCCTCAAGGTAATCAGGGATCTGACCTGCAGGGAACTCGAAATCGTGAGCGCCAAGGATAATCGGTGCAACGAGGTCCTGTGTTACCTCGAAAGGAACCTCTACCACCGACTGGTTCATGTATGCATCCGTAAGGACTACGGATACAAGGAAAGATCCGCCCATACTGATATCTGTGCCTTCAGCATAGTTAACAGTAACGGGAGATCTGTCGCAGAGATTTGTTATACATTCATTAGGGTCAGGCAGCTCAATGGAATAGAGCGTCTGAGGAACAGGCTCAGCGTAAGGAGCAACATCGTCGATTACATTGAGGACCGTCGCCATCTTGTGGCTTCCTTTAGCGACCTTGAGCTGGTAGGAAGCGATCTGGGACATATCGATTACTGAAACATCAGATACGAATGAGAAGTCTGAAGGATCCTCACCTTCCTCAACAAAAAGGTCGATCGTCAAAGGCGTGTCATAAGTTACATTGACTTCCTTCTTGATGCCGTAAGTTGCATTCTTTGTGTTGTAATAAGCACAGCTTCCGATCGTTACGACGACCATCGCCATAACAAAAGGTAAAGCAACCTGAAGAAGAGGGTTGGTTACACCGATCTTCTTCAGGAATGCTGAAAACTTCTTGCCGGACTTTGCCTTCTTTTTGTCTGTCTTAGCTCTGTTACCTGCCATACTATCCCCTGTTTGGTAATAACTTCAAATTATATTATATAACGGATCCTTGATTAGTTCAAAGAGATCTGGTTGTAGCTGATGCCTGATACTACACCGTCTTCTGTGTTGATAACGAGCATTGTGTCGTTAAGCTCATAGATGTAGTGACCGTCAACGACATCCTGTGAAGGCTGGCCGTAAGCTGCTGTTACATCTGCCTCTGTGCTGCCGATGTAGATGCCCTCAGGTGTTGTAACTGTATCATCAAAGAGTGTGATGTTTGTGATAAGGTCAAAATCTCCTACAGGTACTGTGCTGATAACGAAAGACTGGTTACCGTATGTGTATGTCTTGCTCTTACCAACGCCTGCGCAGGAGTCAGCCTCGAAATAGTAGTAGTCATCACCGAGCTGAGGAATAACGTCGTTAGCGTTTGTGTTAACTCTTACCTTAACGCCGTTGTACTCAAATACGTAACCCTCTTCGTCAACTGTAGCGATGTGCTCAGGAGCTGTGGGCTGCTGGTTTGCCTGTGAGTTGATAACTACAACGGAATCGTCGCCGTCATCTGTGTTGCTTGTGCATGCTGTGAAAGCTGCTGCAGCCATTGCTGCAGTGAGTGAAAGTGCAATAATCTTCTTAAAGTTCATTTTTTTATACCTCCAAAGTGTTAGCATAGTTTTACACCTTAAACCTAAGTACATATTCTAACACTATAAAGGCGGATACAATAACCAAACTAATATTACAATCGTATGTCAGTTTGTGGCATTTGCACCAAAACTGACAAGTTCGCCGTACTGTTCGATCTCGGAATACTGCTGAGCCTTCATAGACTCATAAAAATCAATATTTGACTGCCATAACTGCGAATATTCGGAATTATCCCTGTAATCGGTCAGTTCATAATTGTCGTTGAGCCAGCTGCCAAGGTATGAGGACATCTTCTCCGCACCGGTAAGATTGAGGTGAAGGCCTGCATCGTAAGTGTCCACGGACATGTCGATGCCGATCTCCTCGTTGCCGATGTAATTGATGTATGGAATGTCATTCTCGGCCGCGAAAGCCTCGATCTGCTCATCCCATTCCTCATACCAGAAGGGGTACTCGATGGGAGCCTTGATGAGAACGAGATCGATGTTGTTGTCCTTGCACAGTTCCGTAATGAGGGAGAGGTATCTCATCGCGTTGGCGCCGAGTGTGTAGTCAAGGAGCGGAGGCTTGGGAGGGAATCCCGTGTAAGGTCTCGTGTCGCAGCGCATGTAGTAGCCGTTGTGGGAGACTCTGTCTTTCGAGAAGAAATGTGTGAAGTCGTCGGATGTGAGTTCTGACCATCTGTAGTGGTATCTGAGGATCGGGAACACGTAATCCACGAAGTGCTCATCGCTCATCATAGAAGCGTTGATTGCATCGATCTTGTCCTGAGACCAGCGCATTCCGTCGAGTGTCATCCTGTTGTATTCCTCTGTTCTTGGCTGGTCGAACTGAAGCGAGTGGACACTCAGGACCACGACCTTCGGAGTCTCTTTTCTGAGTGTATCCTTCAGGATGTAATAGGACTGCCAGATATACTGCTCTGCGCTGCCCCTGATATATGAGGAAATGCCGTAATCCCTGTAGAGCTCGACGGGAGAGAAGTTCTCATAGACTTCGCAGTCGCCGAGAAAAATGACTTCGTGCGGTTCCCTGGAATCGTAATACTCTGCGATCATTGAGCCTTCGATGACACCGGTCTGATACTTGGGCATGAGAAGACGCTGCAGGCCCGCAAATACGAGCACTGCCGCTATTACTCCAACCGTTACTGTCAGGACCTTTTTCAACATTATCTCACCGTTCCCGCCGTATAGTTTATCCTGCTTTGGACAGAGGTCGTCGCAGAGGCAGGGTGCTTACTGTGATCGAAACTGTATCCGTTCCACCCTCCGGCAAAGAAGTTCGCCAGTTCCTGATCCGTGTACATGAAGAGGTAGCTGTTGTACCTGAGTCTCGGGGTGCTGTCACAATGATACCATTCCCCGTCGATCTTTATAAGATTCCAGTAGTGCTTGTTACGGTACGGCTCACGCTGGACGATCTGGTTCTCGATGCCGGCCACATCAAGGAGTGCCTTTGCAACCATAGCAAATGTGTAGCATGTGCCCTGGTGCTTGGTAAGGCCGTCATAGGCAGCTCTCGACCATGAAGTCGTATCTGCCGAACTGATATAGTGAACGTTATACCTTGTCCATCTGAAGATCTTGAGTGCCTTCTGCATATCTGTCATGCTCTCTGATGTGATGCTGTTCAGAACGTTACGTGCCGCTGTGTAAACATCTTCCGGCTCAACGTAGGTCGAAGGCTTTGCGACCAGTTCAAGTGTAATATCTGCCGTTGAAGAGTTGCCTGCGGCATCAGTTGCGACGTAGGTTACCGTATAGAAACCGGGAGTATCCATCCGGACCTGCGAATTGTCGATCTCGAGAATGGGATTCTCATCAAGGTCATCGGTAACCTCGACGCCATTGCGGTAAGCGATAGTATCTCCGACATAGATCTGAAGGTCGTGTGTACCTGTAATGACGGGGGCCGTACTGTCCTTTGTTATATAGAACGGAACCTCAACGATATTGATATTGCCTGACTGGTCCTCAAGCTTGCAGTAAACAACGGATGTGTTGCTGGAATTGAGGTCAGGTTCTGTCATGTACTCGATGAGGACAGGCTGCTGGATATCGTAAACGTCAGTAACGCATTCCTCCGCAGCAGGTATGGACTCGTTAGCGAACATGCGCTGGGGAACTACCGTGCATGTGGGAGCAAGCGTATCAGCGATAGTGAGCTTTACGGGGAATGTCTGCTTGTAAACAGTGATATAGAAATCGATCTCCTGAGGGATGCTCGTGTCGATCGTCGAGATGTCAAATGAGAACTCGGCGCTGTCAACGAACATGAGCTTTGACTTGAAGAAACTCTCTTTCCTGATGGGCTCACCGCACTCGATGGTGACGTGGGTGATGACGTTCTCGTCCTGCATCCTGATATAACCGATTGTCACAGCGGCGCCGATGACACAGATGATGAAGATGATGAGAAGAACGGTGCCGACAACACCGCCGATGTTAACCCTCTTCTTTCTCTGTCTGCTTCTGCCCATCTTTTTGTCATTCTCGCATCACATAGATTTCCATTGTAGATTTTAACACTACATGCAAAAACGCAATTATTATAAAATGCTTAAAAATATTTGTGTCATAAGTCGCCTTTTGGGAAAGTTGCGTATAATCAGGATATGGAAACCCTTTACGACAAATGCGAATTATGCCCGCGAAGATGCGGAGCTGACAGGACCGGCGGAAAGACCGGGTACTGCCGCATGGGCGCCGTGCCGGTCGTGAATCTGTATGGTCTTCATTATGGTGAAGAACCCTGTATCAGCGGCAAAGACGGATCGGGAACGGTGTTCTTTGAGGGATGCAGTCTGGGATGCGTTTTCTGCCAGAATCACCTGATCTCACGGGGTGCCACCGGAAAGGGCGAGACATGCGGACCGGAGCGGCTGGCGGAAATCTTTCACGAGCTTCAGGAGATGGGGGCGAATAACATCAATCTGGTGACGCCGATGCATTTCGCGCCGGATGTGGCGGAGGCTGTGCGGATGGCAAAGGCTGAGGGTCTTCGTATCCCTGTGGCGCTTAATGTTTCGGGATATGACAGCGTGGAGACCCTGAAGATGTTTGAGGGGCTTGCGGACATTTATCTTGCTGATTTCAAGTTTTACTCGTCCGAGCTGTCGCAGATGATATGCGGAGCGAAGGATTACAGAGAGGTCGCGCAGGCGGCTCTTGATGAGATGGTAAGGCAGACGCCGGTGCCTGTCTGTGGGGATGACGGGATGCTCAGGAGCGGCGTGATCGTGAGGCATCTGATGCTGCCGGGAAAGCTTTTCGATACGAAGAAGGTGCTTGATCTGCTGCTGGACAGATACGGTGAGAAGATCATCATCAGCCTGATGAACCAGTATACGCCGACAGTGCCTGCCGCAGATGCCGTAAATAAAGGAAAACTCCCGGCTGGTTTTGCCGGGAGAGTAAAGCCTGATCATTATGATGCGATGTGCGGTTATCTGGCCATGTCAGATCACCCCTGCTGCTTTATGCAGGAGGAGGACGCCTCGGGCGAGCTGTTTATCCCTAAGTTCAGGACATGATCAGAGGTGCTTGTCGATCAGCTCGGCGAGCTTCTCCTTAGGGACAAAACCGACGGACTCATCCACCAGTTCACCGCCCTTAAAGATCTTGACAGCAGGGATACTGCTGACGTTATTGTCTATTGCAAGATTCACATAGTCGTCTGTATTGCACTTGCCGACCTTGATCCTGCCCTCATACTCTTCCGCGATCTGCGCGACGACAGGTCCCAGCATCTTGCAGGGGCCGCACCACGGAGCCCAGAAATCGACGAGCACAGGTATGTCTGACTTAAGTACTTCCTGCTCAAAGTTCTCTTCCGTAATGATGATCTCACTCATTTCTCTTTCCTCCCATCTTATTTTATGTAAACATCTGCTGCCTGATAGTACTTGTAGAGGAGCCTGACAAGATCGTAAAGCCTGTCAGTTGCGATGCTGCTTCCCTGATCGTGAAGAACTGCCACCCTGCTGCAGTAGCTCATAGGCATTACGTTAATGCTGACTGCAGCTCTTCCCTGATCATCATAAACATTGACCTTGTACACGGTTCCAAGAGCGGAAGCAGGGATATTGCTTATCGTCAGTTTAAGGTAGATCCCTACCTTGCTGACATCAGTCACATCATCTCCGATCATAAACCTGTAATCTCTGTAATCGATCCCTGAGGCATCGAAATACAGATTGACCGATACTGTAGTCTTAAGAACGAGCGACATGCCGCAGAAGCTCAGACCGTCATCAGCAAACTGGTCGTAATAATCCAATGTGTAGCTTGCGAGGGTGGCACTGGTAACATCACTGATGCGCGAACTGTCGTAAGTTACGCCGTCCGCATTATGGTCGAACATCAGCTGTGAGCACTTTCCGTATTCATACATATTGTCGAGCAGAGAGACGAGTTTGGTGTCAGTTCCGTAGTACTGCTTCGCCTTCTCAACATATCTTCCGACGGAATACCTGAATCCTGTGGCTGTACAGTCAACACCGTCAGCACTTCTGAGAGCATATGTCTGACCGTTATTCTTAAGCTGCAGGACGATAGTGTCGTTCATCTCATCGGCATCGACCTGATATGTGATCAGATAGCTTCCGTCAGGCTGAGGCTTGATTCCGTTCAGAAGATAGCCCATAGCATCGCCTGTCTCTTCATTTGTGACTGTGACGCCCGGCTGTCCCGAAAGGAAATCCTGAGGGAGCGCGATCCTGAAATTGATACCTACAGATCCGTCGAGGGTCAGACTGCAGGCTGTTACCCTTCCGTAATCAACATCAACAAACGGCAGAGACGTGCTTGCCTTGCTTGCCGTTCCGTAATCAATCTGCAGGCTGTTAGAAGAACTTACCACTCCATAGTTGTAATAAAGGACATCGTCCACGACATCGATACCGTAGATATCACCCAAATCCGCATAAGCATTCGTAAATGTCTGAGTTGAAGCCGTTCCCGAAGCACCATCGTACGACAGCGTTACTCTGTATATGGTATCACCGTTTGAGACCATAATATCGCCGCCGTACTGTGCGAGACAGATGCTGTTATATTTTGAAATACCTGATATCGTAAAATCGCTGTAGCTCTTTGTCTTAAAATCGTAGACCTTAAAGCTTCCGCCGCTCGACTTATATATTTGGGAATACGACAGCCATCTGCTGTCTCCGATGAACACCATCCTTGACCTGATATCCTGCGAGACCGCAGACGCATCAGAGAATGAATTGTCGTATTCATTTCCGGTCTCGTAATCATAGCAATTATCACCGCCGTTAAGAAGCCAGTCATCGCCCACATGATTTGTAGTGCCCGCAAAGACACTCTTGCCGCAGAGCACATACTTATGTCTGCAGTAGCCGGGATATGCGACAGTGAGAGAAGCCGTTGATGCGGGATCATCTCCCGTGCAGTCGATATAGTAGAATTGGCCACCGATCCTTATCAGGTTCCACGCATGATTGTTTGTCCTGCTCGTTACGCCGTAGCACTCGATCCCTGCCTCCCTGCAGAGCACACTGAAAGCTTTTGCGTAACCTTCACATACCGATGATCCAAGAACAAGACAGTCATATGCAGTATAGAGCGAATGCCATGTATCCGCTGCGCTTCTCTTGGCTTTTGTGACATCATAATCACAGTGAGTAACGATATAATCGTGGAGGTAAAGGACCTTCTCGGCATCGCTCCAGAGAGGATCGATACCGCTCATTATCTCTGAAACTTTGTTATCAAAAGCTCTCTTATCCGCAAGTGAATACTCGTCCATAGTAAGATCTATCTGGGTAAGAATAGTTCCGTTACTCCAGAAACCAAACATGATCACGGGATAGCAGTCAGGACACTCATAAAAGAATCTGTTGACGATCGTCTGTGACAGATCACGTGCTATATGGTATGAAGACGCATCAATGGAAAGGCTCGTCTCTCCCTGCCATGTGCTGCAGACGGATCTGATCTCGTTGAAGAGTCCTTCAATATCATTCTCTCCCGAAGCATCATATGTCGGTACTACGCTTCTGGAAGGGAACGCATCAACTTCAGTTACAATGCACTCAAGCTCAGGGAGCAGGTCGTCAGATTCGGGTTCAATTATGACTGCGGGCTCATCTTCAGGCTCGCCTTCCTCCTCTTCCGATTCCTCCTCTGCGAGTCCCTCCGGAACCTCCTGCTCTTCAGGAACTTCCTGTTCCTCAGATTCCTCAATAACCTGTTCTTCCGCCGCAGTCTCCTCCTGGATCTGCTCTTCCTCATCAGCAAAAACAGGGAATACAAAACAGGAACTGATCATAGCAGCTGCCAAAATGACTGATGCTGCTTTTTTAATCCGTTGATGTGCCATAAAAGTGATGATCTCCTAACTTATTTAACATATAGTCTTACTGCATTATAGAGTGTATACAGACTCCTGACAATATCGTAGAGGGAATCGCTTATGGTCGCATCACGCTTCTCATACTGGATCATTGCGCTGTAGCAGTAACCGAGCGGAGCGAACGAGACGCTGACTGCCGCCTGATTGCCGTTATACACATTAATGCTCATAAATGCGCCGAGATCCGAAGGCGTAAGATCTTCCACCGTAATCTTGTAAAGACGGGATGATACCCTGACCGGAGTTACCGTGCCTCCTCCGATCCTAAATGTGAAACCACTGATATCGACATCCTTCGCTTCAAAGTACAGATTGAGTGATATCTTAGAACGGAGCGTCATCGATG
This sequence comes from Saccharofermentans sp., assembly GCA_024688685.1. Classification (GTDB taxonomy): domain Bacteria; phylum Bacillota; class Clostridia; order Saccharofermentanales; family Saccharofermentanaceae; genus Saccharofermentans. The sequence continues at coordinate 22,733 of JAILDX010000033.1, read as the reverse complement.
CGCCGTAGAACGACAGACCGTCGTCTTCATCGCTATCAACGATAACAGTTGCAAACTCTGCCAGATCCGATGTCCTGACCGCATTGATGGCAGTCTTGTCAACATTTACTCCTGCCGCCTTATGCCCGAAAACTATCTGCGACAGATATCCGTATTCCGACAGTCTGTCAAGAAGATTAACGAGGCCGCTGTCAGTATTGTAATAGCTCTTTGCTTTTGTTATATATCTCTGGACTGAATATCCGAAACCGTCATGCGTACAGTCAACACCATCAGCACTCATGAGAGTGTAATCCTGCCCCTCGCTTAACAGCTTCACTGTAACTCTATCGCCGGTCTGTGAAGCCGGGAGACTGATCGTAAACTTATAGCTGCCGCTGCTGTCAGGCGTCATGCTGTTCAAGTCAGTATATACCGTGCTCGTATTCGCACCCTCTGCCTTCAGTTCAACGCTGTTCCCGCTTCCGTTTACGAACTCTTCAGGAAGCGAAATAAGGAAATTAAGATTGATCGTTCCGTCGAGTGAAAGATTAACTGAATTGACGGTTCCGTAATCGATCACATCAAACGGAAGCGACATGACCGCACTGTTGATCGCGTTGAACTCTACTGTATTATTCGGCTGAACACCCGTTATGTAGTAATAAGTCAGGACATTCCCGTCAACATTGATGCCGAGGACATCACCCGCGTCTGCATATGGATTTGCAACTGTGGCGATCACAGCTCCGGACGCAAGATCAGAGTCGATCCTGACGAGATAGATATAATCTCCCTCCGAGATCAGGAGGTTGCCTCCGAACATCGCGAAAGACGCATTCACCATCTCGGAAGGAAGTCCTTCCACGGGGAAATCGCTCCAGCTGTCTGTGCTGAAATCATAAACTCTTACGGCATTTCTGCCGTAGTAATAATCTCTCCAGAAATAAACCCACTTGTTGCCGCCGATGTTTACGAGTCTCGACTTAACAAAACTGGCAAAAGTGTTTTCAGGGGATGCAGGTCCGTATCTCTCAGTCCAGAAAATGCTGTCGTAACTGTTACCCGTCTCATAACCGTAGCAGGAAACTAAACCTCCGTCGATCTTCCAGTCAGTGCCCGTATGTGAGTTCGATCCTGCGATGGCTGCAAAGCTGTTGAGTACATGCCTGTGGCCACAGCATCCCGGATATGCCACGATCTTCTGGCCGATATCGGCAGAGTCATCACTTGTGCAGTCAACATAATAAAACTCACCGTCAACCTTAACGATGTTCCACGCATGGACATTGGAATTACTTGTTACGCAGCTGCATTCAAGACCCGCTTCATTGCAGAGCACACTGAATGCCTTTGCATATCCTTCACATACACTGACGCCGTTGACCAGACAATCATAAGCAGTATAGAGTTCGTGCTCCGTGCTTCTCTTTGCCATCGTCACGTCGTAAATGCAGTGGGTAACGATATAGTCATGCAGATAAACAACCTTCTCTGCATCGCTCCAGAGAGGATCTATTCCCGAGAGTATGTCCGACACTTTATTGTCGAACCTCTGCCTGTCAGCAAGAGTGTACTGGTTAAACCGGATGTAAACACGGGTAACGATATCATTTGAGTTCCATGCGTAGTTGTATATCTCAGCCATATAACAATCAGGGCAGGCATAAACAAACCTGTTGACAAGGTCCTGGACCTGAAAATTGCCTGAAGCACATGAGATCTCGTACTGCCCGAGTTCAACCGGCTTCGTTGCTTCGCCGTTCCAGCTTTGGCACGCTGCTCTGATAGCATTAAGCGCTCCATTCATCTGATCCTCGTCAGCATCAAAAGATGCGGCATCAGCATACTCTTCTGCCGATATCTCTTCGAGTCCTTCAAACTCTTCAGGTTCAGTCTCAGCCTCGGGGACTACTTCTATGATTTCTTCTATGACTTCTTCGGACTCCTCAGATACCTCTTCTTCGGGTTCTTCAAGAATCTCTTCAGTTTCTTCTATCTCCACTTCTTCCGAAGGGATCTCATCATCTGCAAAAGCCGGCATTGCAAATCCGGAAAATATCATCGAAGCAGCAACCATTGCTGCGGTAATCCTGTTATATCTGCGGTTGATCATGGGCGGCCATCCTTTCAGGGGAAAACATAATGCACCTACATACCAATTATACTTTTAAAATATAAGGGAACTCTTAACAAAAAGTATCGGAGTTGTTAACATTATCCTGAAAGGAAGTGCTTATTATGAAATACGACTGGGACACACCCGTAGAGAGAATCGGGACAGACTGTTTTAAGTGGGACTGGAACCGCAGGGAAGGCGATCTTCCCATGTGGGTTGCGGATATGGATTTCAAGGCGGCGCCTGCGATAACCGAAGAGATCAGGAAGCGTGCGGAGCACGGCGTTTTCGGATATACAATGGTACCGGAGAGCTGGTATTCGGCGTATCTGGACTGGTGGAGAGACCGCCACGGCTACGCGATGGAGAAAGAGTGGATAATGTATGTTTCGGGCGTCATACCGGCCATATCGAGTACGATCAGAGCACTTACCGCCCCGGGCAGAAAGGTTATCGTTCAGACGCCTGTTTACAATGCTTTTTTCAGCTGCATTACGAATAACGGATGTCAGATTGCGGAGAATCAGCTGATCTATGAGAACGGCGGTTACAGGATGGACCTCGATGACCTTGAGGAGAAGGCCTCCGATCCCGGGACTGACATCATGATCCTCTGCAATCCGCACAACCCCGCCGGAAAGATATGGGATAAGGAGACTCTCGTAAAAGTCGGCGAGATCTGCGCACGCAACAACGTTACGGTAATCTCCGACGAGGTCCACTGCGACATCGTGACTCCGGGCAGTTCGTATACGCCTTTCGCGGCTGCGTCCGAGACATGCCGCGGGATATCGGTCATGGTGATGGCAGCAACAAAAGCATTCAATATCGCAGGAATTAACAGCGCTTGTATCTCGGTGGCGGATAAGGCGCTCAATAAGAAGATCCGTTTCGCGGCAGACAGGGACGAGATCGCGCATTTTTCCATTTTCTCAGGAGTGGCCGCGACGGCATTCCGCGAGTGCGGCGACTGGCTTGACGAGATGTGTGAATATGTCAGTCAGAACAGGAAATATGCTGCTGAGTTTATAAAGAACGAACTGCCTGAGCTTCACCTCATAGACGGTGATGCCACGTATCTTTTATGGCTCGACATCAGCTCACTTGGAGTCAGCAGCAAGGCATTGGCAAACCACCTGAGGAATACCACAGGCCTGTTTGTCACTCCCGGAAGCCAGTATGGAAAAGGCGGAGAGGGATTCTTAAGGATAAATGCCGGCTGCCCGCGATTGCTCGTCCAAGACGGTCTTAACAGGCTTAAGACAGGTATCAGGCTTCGTTCAGAGCCTTGATGATATCAGGCAGGCACTCGTCAACCTTATCGTTATCGAGCTGGCATGTGCCGGCATTCTTGTGTCCGCCGCCGCCGTACTTGAGACAGAGCTCGCCGATGTTCGCATTCGATACCTTGTTGACGATGGACTTGCCGATCATGACAGCAGTATTCTGCTTCCTGAAGCCCCACGCAACGTGGATGGAGATCTGTGCCTCGGGATAGAGCGCATAGACCATGAAACGGTTGCCCGCATAGATCGTGTCCTGATCTCTGAGGTCGAGGACGACAACCTTGTCATGAACCTTTGCGATGCTCTTTATCTGGTTCTTAAAAAGCTCAGCCTGCTTGAAATAGAGATCTGTCCTCTCCTTAACATCGGGAATTGCCAGAACCTCATCAACACTATGTACTACACAGTAATCTATGAGTTCCATCATGAGGTCGTAGTTGGAGATCCTGAAATCGTGGAATCTTCCGAGTCCTGTTCTTGCGTCCATAATGAAGTTCATCAGTACCCAGCCCTTGGGGTCAAGGATCTCTTCGAGAGTGAAATCAGCGGAGTCGCCCTTATCAACTGCCTCCATGAGTTCCTCCGATATCCTCGGAAGACCTTCCTTGCCGCCGTAATAATCATAGACAACGCGAGCCGCACTCTTAGCATTGGGATCGATAATATACTTGTCGGCATTTGCCCTCTGGGCATTCCTTATAAGTTCGGATTCGTGGTGATCAAAAACAAGTCCCGCTCTCGGATCGAAAGGAAGGTTTGTCGTAATATCGTTTGCTGTAAGTTCAACCTTGCCATCCTGCACATCCTTGGGGTGTACGAACTTTATATCTTCGATAAGTCCCTTCTCCTTAAGGATCATGGCACAAACAAGTCCGTCAAAGTCACTTCTTGTTACAAGTCTTTTCTTTGATTCACACATATCCGGTATACTCTCCTTTACTGGGGTATCTACCGTAGATTATACAAAATTGCGGTTAAAAATTACAGACCGGCTTTGAGCGCAGCGAGATTATTTTCCATAATATTCACATATGTCACACCGGCGTCAATATCCGCAGATGTCACCGACTGCATCGAATCGAGCATTATGATCGTCTGGTCCTTCGTATCTGTCACATCAATAACACTCTCCGGTATGCTGTCGTCGCTGCTCTCGATCTTGAACACTGCCGTAAGACCTAATTCATCGACCTTCCCCGCCAGGAATATCACGGTCTCGAAACTGGCCTCCGACTCAGCCGAACATCCCGAGAATGCCGCGAAATAGTTAAGTCCGTAATCCTCCACCATATACCTGAAAGGAAACCTGTCCGCGAAAAGGACGGTATCCTTTTCCGCATTGTTTACTACTTCCGTGTACTGCTGATCAAGCTCGTCGAGCTTTGCTTTGTATGCGTTTAAGTTTGTCTCGTAAGCGGCCTTATTTGTGTTGTCTATTTTTGCTATTCCCTGCTCTATCAGATCGCAACATGCCGATGCGTTGCGGAGAGAGAGCCAGATGTGCTCGTCGAGCTCAATTTCTTCATCTTCTCCGTTTTCTGCGGTTTCTTCTTCAAGCTCAAACTCGTCCTCTTCAACGAGCCTGTCATTTATTCCTTCCATGAGATTTACGGTAACCATCTCTTTGTTGACTGCATCCTTAAGACAGTCATCCACCCACTCGTCGGACTCACCGCCGACATAGATGAACATATCGCAGTTCGAGATCTTTACTATGTCCTGAGCCGTGGGCTGGAAGCTGTGAAGATCAGTGCCGCTGTTCATGAGAAGGGTTAATTCGATATCCCCGATATTATCGCCGACGATATTTCTCACCCAGTCATAGATGGGAAATATGGTCGTGACTATCTGTATCTTGTCGTTTTTGCTGACAGATGCGCAGGAAGCCATTCCGAACATGAGAGATAGTGTAGTAAGGACAGCGAGTAGTTTTTTCATTATGTGTCTCCGTAGTTTTGAAATGTGATTCTCAGCAAATCAAAAATGAGAATCGTTTTCAATTTTATGCATCACCCCTGTTTTTGTCAAGGTGTTCATTTTGTATTCATTGTGCATTTCTACAATAAATGCTTTGTATATTTATAAGTTTAGTATTGCGGCGTTTTGTTACAATGAAAATGCGGGTTATTACCGCTTACAAGCTCAAGAGAGGTATTATTTATGGAGAAGAAATCAAAGATCGTCAGCATCATAATGTCGGTCATCATGTCGGCAGTTATGGGTATCCTGGCAGCATTCCTCGTACGTTACAGCGCTACCGAGCAGCAGCTTTCAGCTATGCCGCCGGCACCTGTCATGTACATCCTGAACACAGTTGAATCAATCACAGTAGGTGTACTGCTCGTATTGATCCTCCCGCTGGGCAAATGGGGCAGAGGACTTGCAGCAAAGGCAAACGCAGTTCCGCCATCATTCAAGTTCACGCTTCTTAACTGCCTGCCTGTATCAGTCATAAGCGCTATCGTTGTAAGTGCGATCGTATGCTTTATCAATGTCGTTCAGGCACACTCAAAGATCCCTGCTGATGTTGCGCCGCCGCTTATGGCGATGTATTTCGGATCCTGGATCAAGCTCCTCATCCCTTCGATCTTTATCAGCTATATCCTGTCGGTAATCATTTCACCTATCGTAGTTCAGGCAGTCGGACTTGGCGGTCCCGGTGCCGGAAGCGAAGAAGGAAAGCAATAAAAGCATTTGCCGTCTCGGAAGAGACGGCAAGTTTTTTGTTGAGAGACATGTGAACCCGTGAATAAGCCGCTGATTCTAACATAATCGACTGCCGGGATACCATTTATAAAATAAAATAAAATTGGTACCCCGGCACACAGAACAGTTGAACAGGCAAAGTCAAGCCCCGCCTATTCCCTCACTTTATAATACTCATTCACCAGGCACTTATACCCCAGCGCCTTAATCTCATCATACGATACCCTGTACCGTCCTTTATTATGCTTTCCCGTCATCAGAAACCGCACGCAGTCCTGTGCATAATGATCAATCTCAAGAAGGCTCGACGTTGTATTTATAGCAGGAAAGTACCACCTGCTCCACGTAAGATCATTATCGTCCGATGCTTCAAACAGCTTGCGGTTAAATATCCTGATAAACGCCTTCGCAGAGTTTGCGGGATCCTTATCTTTCCTGGTCTGCCAGCGCTTAAGCGCACGGGCCTTGCGGCGCATCTTGCCTTTTATCTTTGTAAGCGAAGCCGGAGCGATATCAACAGCCCCGTCCTTATAACAGAAACCAAGAAACACCCACATCTCACCGGGCGCCGTATAAACCTCTTTGGACGGATTGACGGCAAGACCGCGCGAATCCAGAAAATCTCTTATGACTCCCGCATACTCTCTGATCTCATCTTCAGTCTGCGTAAACAGGATAATGTCATCAGAATAGCGTGCATATATGATCCCGCGATCGTCAAACCACTTATCCAGATCCTTAAGATAAAGATTTGCAAAGAAGGACGCCTGAGGAGTTCCGGCCATTATCCCTTTCTGCTCGATAACAGGACAACCTCTGTCAATTACATACGGTTCCAGTAAAAGCGATGAAAGAAATGCAGCAAGCGGAGGATCATCTGAAAGATACTCTTCAACCATTGGTATCAGCGACGAAACATCGATCGAATTAAAGTAATTGCTAATATCAACTTTGTAGGAATACATCGATCCTATGTCACGTATCCGCACCAGCCTCTCAACCGCATCCTTTGCAGTTATCCCGGGACGGAAGGAATAAAGATTATCACAGAAAAGGTGATCGTACCTCCTGAGCAGAAGATGCGTCAGGAGCTTAAGCCAGACGTTATTGACGCACGGATATGTGTAAACAGTTCTCTTCTTCTGCGTGGACATCTTGCTGATCACAGACTTTTTTGGCAGAGCAAAATCATCACAAGAAACCTTCAGATACTCCTCATTATCTATGTAGGAACGGAGCTCTCCGGCAAATCTCTTCGGACACGATAGGGATGTCTTATATGAATAGAACCTCTCCCAGCTGTCACGGGAATAAACATCATCAAGTAATGACATGCGCACCTCAAAATAAAAATAAAAACAGGAAGAGAAATCGTTAAATTCCACATACCTGTATGTGGAATATACCAGACCGTACACGGCTCCGCTGCCTGCGAAGCTCTGATACAAGCCGTGCCGGGCCCGCCACAGGCACCAAAAGGCATTCTCTTCCCGTTTGCCGGATTATTATAGCATAAATATCATTCCGCGTCAGAACTCATGTAATACTCTTCGAGTTTTGGTCTCGCCTCAACATAGAAAGGCTCAAGACTCTTATCGAACTGGGTTCCCATACCTGACATGATGATGGAATCCGCTTCCTTAAACGACATCTTATCCTTGTAGCAGCGTTTGCTGACAAGTGCGTCATATACATCTGCGATCGCCATGATCCTCGCTTCGAGAGGGATATCCTCCCCCTTCAGACCTTCGGGATAACCTGATCCGTCCCATCTCTCGTGATGGTAGTGAGCAACATTTTCCGCAACCGTCTTGAAGCTCTCGTCATCTGTATCTTTAAGGATCTCGTGGACTATCCTTGCGCCCTCCGCAGCATGAGATTTCATTTCATCATACTGCTCCTTATTGTATCTGCCATTGAATCTCAGGATATCATCACGGACCGCTATCTTGCCGAGGTCGTGCATCGGTGCTGCCTTTATAACATCTGCGCTGAACTCCTTGGTAACACCGGGATAACGCGATTCCATCATGGCCTCAACAAGGAACCTTACACAGACACTCGTTCTCTTGATGTGACCGCCTGTGGAGTTGTCACGGCTTTCAACCATCGTTGCCATACTCATAATGAGGTTGTCATGCATTTCGATGATATGCTTAGTCTTCTCCTTGACCCTTATCTCGAGACTCTTCCTAAGCTGCTCGAGCATCTTGAGTCTCTTCTGTTCCTCGGTATCGTCTGTGATGATGAGCTGATATCCGATCTTGATCCAGCCGCTGTACAGCGTATTGATATCGACGAGATAATGCCTGTCATTCCTCTCGAAACGGAACTTGTCTTTCTTCACATTGCTCTTGAACTCCATGATCCAGTTGTAGATCATCCTGCAGTCCGGATTATGATTTATGCTCTGGTCCACCCTGATCTTCTTCAGTTCAGGGATCATTTTCTGAGCAGTATCGTTGCTTCCAATATATCTGAATGTGTAATCAAACGAAGCAAAGCCTGTATTGCCCTTCTCGACTATAGAGTCGATTGCCGAGTCGTTTATATCGTAAATGCCCAGCTGGAATGCGATCCTTATGAAAACAAACAGTGCAATGTTATAGGATACAGGAACAAGCTCGATATCTATCGGCAGCCACCTGATAACAACATATGCCACCATCGCGAAAAACTCGGGTATGAACAGGAGGAGAATGATCCTTCCTGATACGTCGTTGCGCGTGAAATAGCTGTGGAAGAGGACTACGATGCTGATAAGGAAGTGTATGGCTATAACGAAATAGAATGCGGTATGCATCACTCCGTATGACTTTATAAGGCTTCCGAATCCCCTGGAATCATCAAAGGAGACCTCTGTATAGAACAGGTCTGTATGACCTATGGTCAGCACCGTTGCATATGCGACTGCTGAGAGCGCGATTATGCCGACCCTGAATAACCTGTTAAAACTGATATGACAGAGTTCAAGTACACAGAACGTTATCATCAGGGGCAGGAAGCATCCGCCGAGATAGATTATCTGGTTGCTTAATATCGCCTCTTCCAGATTTGTGGAGTGCGCCAGAAATACGTAACCAAGATTTGATAAAGGAATGATACCGAAGATCAGCGTGAGATGAACATCAAAATGCTTGTGCCATATAAAGCAATACAGAAGCAGCAACGCAACTGATATCAAGAAGTTTATCTCATAAAACTGAGTTACCATTTCCCTTTATCACACTCTCTAGAACTTGATAGTAAGGACATTAAGTCCCATCATATTCTGATATTTGATGTCTTTTGCCAGACCATAAATGGTACGGATACCGATATTTTTCCACTTGAGTTCGGGATCAAAGATCTTCTGCTTCTCCTCAGGATTGAACTTAACGCAGTCATCCTTGAGTCTCAGGATGACATTGTCGTCCTTGTGGATGACCCTTACATCAACGGAATGATGTTTCTTATCCTTTGTAAATCCGTGTTCGACGACATTGCCCGCCATCTCCTCCATCGACAGAGCAGCGAGATAACTTCTCTTCGCATCTATCCCGCGTTCAAGACAGAAATTCTGGATCGTCTGGGAGATATTGACTACATCCTCGATACTCCTGATCGAAATATCGATTCTCTGGTCATCGGTAACACCGAAATCATCAGGTATCATCATGAGGTCGTCAAGTCTTCTCGGGAAGCGCTTCATATGAACGATCGAGAAGATGAATATGATAAATAGCAGGCCGACGCCGTTCAGGATGTTTGCATAATAAACACCGTCCATTCCAAGTGCAGAAGTGAGCAGCGCTGAGAAGCCGGTTACAAAGATCACACCGTCGAATATTGACATAAAGTGGAGAAATGTCTGCCTCTCAAATACCTGTCCACTGCATACGAACATCTGCGATATCAGTGCAAGAGGCATGCAGAAAGGCAGAAGTCTGAAGCCTGCCAGTGTCATCTGGTAAACATCCGTTGCGGAATCCTGATAGTACATCTTCGTAAAGATGGGTGCCAGGAGGATAAGAACAGCAGTAATTATGATCTGAGCGATCATGCATCTTATAAGACCTATCTTCATGACATCCTTCAGAGTCTTTCTGTCCTCTTCGCCCTGACTGATACTCATCAGCATTCTTGCGACCGCTATAACGCCGGTAGGGATCGCCCAGAACAGTGCAAGCATTGTGTTTACAGCCGTAAAAGCGGAAAGACCTGCGCTGCCGATGTATACCTCGACGAGCTTGTTGACTATCGCGCCTCTGGCCGCCATATATCCATTTGCTGCTGCAGCGGGAACACCGATCTTGAAGATCTCGCGCGTTCCGCGCCAGTCGATGTTCTTGAAACTCAGTTTCATCGCAGACTTGCCTGTGAAGTAATACGGAGCCTGAACGAGGAAGAACACCCACATTCCAAGTGAAGAAGCAAGAGCAAGTCCCAATGCCTCAAGCCTGAGCCAATAAACAAATACAAAGTTCAGGATAACATTGGCAACGATAAACGATACGGCTGCAATGATCGTTCTCTTTGACTGTCTTTCAAGAGAGAGGAATGCTGCCATGAGCTGACCGAGATATAAAGGGATTACTCCCACGCCCTGACCGATCATATAGCTCTTAAGATGATCTGCAACAACCTGATCCTTCGTAAAGAATCCGGTAAGACCGAACACGCCCATCAGGACTACGGCCACGGTAAGAACACCTCCAAGAAGGATACCCAGTACGATTGACAGATTGAAGTAACCGTTTGTCTTGCTGACCTGGTTCTTACCCATGAACTTACCGCATACGACCTGAGAACCTCCGACGAGCAGACCGCAGACCGCTCCGATAAACATGTTGATAGGATTGAAAAGACCTACCGCACTCATCGCTTCGCTTCCGACCATGTTCGTCGCAAACAGACCCGAAACGATACCGTTGATCGAACCAATGGCGATCAGGAGTATCTGAATTGGAAGCAGCTTAAAGAACAGTTTTCTTATCAGTGCCGAATCATTAATATGACCTGTCATTAATACTACCCTCCATAACCCGTAAGAGCCTTGATAGTCTCTATTACGCTCAGTATGTGATACTTCGCGAGAAATACGATATCCTTATATTCCGGATAATCGTGCTTAACTATATCTATCAGCGGAAGAACACACTCCTCCGTCTCCTTTATGTATCTCTTCATGCTCTCTTCACTGAAACAGCCCGCCATCGTCGAGACATTATTACAGCGGTCTGTGATCTTGATCAGGCAGGCCTTGCCGTTCTTTGCAATGTTGTCGTAGTATTCATCGACCGTCTTGCCATTGCGGCTCACCAGATCCACGAGGTGCTTTACTTCATCGCTGAAAGGAAGATCGCTTATCTCATCTTCCGTATCCTCTACGACATCATGAAGAAGGATAGATGCGATAAGAACATCGTCCCTTATCCCGCAGGCAAGCACCTGACACGCCATGGTAAGCGGATGATTGATGTAGAGAACCTTATCTTCCGTCCTGATACTCTGCTTCCTGAACTGGCCCATATGGCGTTCACACATATAGCCGAGAGCCTTATATGTTTCCTCGAGACCAAACTCGGCAGCACTGTCCATCATCCTGCCAAACATGTTCTCTTCACGGAAAAGCCTTGCCCTGTAATCCTTGCTGTAGTCATAAGCGGGGTTGTCATCGAGTCCTGCTACAAGTGCAAAAGGAACCTTCATAAACTTTGAAAGCTTCATCAGCTCATAAACATCGGGGTCCTTATCGCCTGACATCCATGCCATAGCTGTCTCTTCATCGGCAGACGCTGCTTCAGCAAGCGCCCCGGCCGTAAGATTACGGGCTTCAACAGCCTCAATAAATGCTTTCCTGTTAAAATCTGTAGCCAAAGTAAATACTCATCTCCGCAAAAAAACTGTCACCACATATTTTATCAAATATCTTTCAAAGACTCTATATATTTATAGAGCATCATTTTCTGGTCAGATCTCATCTGATGGTATTCCCTGAGGAGTCTTTTGTCCGTAATGCTGAGTCTCTGCTCCTGCTCGGTCTTCATATCTTCAGTAGGATCATCAATGCCGACACCTGTAAGAAGCTGCTCCGGCGTTACATCAAGCGCATAGCAGATATCCATGATCTTATCGGCTGCAGGATTTGTGTTTTTCTTTTTCCAGTCGCTTATCGTGCTTGAAGGGATTCCTGTCAAACGCGAGAACTCCTTCTGCGTCATTCCCTTTTTATCAAGTAATCTGAAAATGCGCCCGCTGATTGTCATAAGAATCAGTCGATCAGTCCGAAATGCTTAAGCGCCTTGGCAATACCGTCCTGATCGACCGTATCGGTCACGTAATCGGCTGCGGCCTTAACCTCGTCTGACGCATTGCCCATGGCGACACCTATCCCGGCGAATTTGAGCATCTCGATATCATTCTCGCCGTCTCCAAAAGCCATGATCTCTTCCCTTGTGATCCCGGTCTCCTCCAGATACTTCCGGATACCTGCGGATTTACCGCCTTCCCTGGGGATTATATCGATACCTGTATCGTTCCAGCTCGTAATCTGACATTCATCAAGAAGATTATCAAGGATCTCCTTCTCACGTTCAGGAACAAAGGCAAGGATCTGATAGACCTTCTCTCCCTTATACTTTCCGACAGAAGGAACAGTTCCCTTTGTCTCCTCCTGAGTTTTTATAACAGTCTCATTGACATAATTAATATATCGCTCCTGCTCACCGATCAGGACGAACGGGACCTTGCGCGCCTGAAATATCCTTGCCAGTATCTCCATCTCGCCGTTATCAATTGGAGTACCCGCATAGACCTTGCGGTTTGTATCAAGGCGCAGATTGCCGTTGAGCGTGAGATATGCATCGAACTTGATATTCCCGACGGGAAGCTGTTCAAACTCTACCATGTGCCTGCCGGTTGCAACGACCGTCTGAACTCCCTTCTTGCGGAGTTCTCTAATGGCGATGCGTGTGCTCTTAGGCACATCATTCTGTGTATGTGACAGAAGTGTTCCGTCAACATCAAAAAATATAGCTTTAATACTCTTGTCCATAACCACGATATTTTATATCCACACAGCAGATTAATCAATACTACTTGATGCGGTTCATCTTTGCCATGGACGCAAGTGTCGGGATCTTCATCGGACAGACATCCACGCAGGCCAGGGATTTAGAACACCCGGCCGCGAAATGGTCATCGTAGGACTTCTTGATATCCTTCTTATGAACATCACTTCTCGTCTCTATCAGATAGCAGTCGTTGGCGAAAGCCGCCCCGTAGAAACGTCTGCTTCCCTTGTAGTTGGGACATATTTCGAGACAAAGGCCGCATTTAAGGCATTTCCCCGCAAGATACTGGTGATCGTATTCCTTGGAATCACTGCCCTTATACTCCTCGATGTATGCATTCTCCTGCAGGAGCTTCTCCTGTATTATGCTCCTGTCAACGGCAAGGTCCTTAATGGTTGGGAACTTTCTGAGTGGTTCCAGCGTGATGAGATCGCCTTTGATATTACGGATAAATGTCTCACAAGCCAGAGCGGGCTGTCCGTTTATGACCATTGCGCACGCACCGCACATTCCCTGAAGACAAGAGCATTCCCAGATGATGTGCGGGACCTTTTTCCCCTCAGCATCCTTCAGATCATCGAGGCTGTTCATTTCCTCGAGCATTCCCGCAACTGTCTGATCCGCACTGCACTCATAAGTAAACTCCTGCCAGTACGGGCTGCTATCAGGAGACTCCTGTCTGAGTATCCTAACTCTCATATCTGCCCTCCCTGTCGTACGTTACCGTAAACCTGCCGTCATCATAGGAAATAATGGTAGGCGCCTTAAACCCGTCGTCCGTCTCGGGATGGTCACTCCTCAGATGAGCGCCTCTGCTCTCCCTCCGTTCTTGAGCGCATATCAGGACTGCCTTTGCAAGAACGAGGATCGCCTTAAGAGAATAGGTATAATACGGCAGTTCTGCATCATCGGGCACTGTCTCATCCGCGACACCGATATAGTACTCGATATCCTCTATTCCCTTCTTCAGTTCTTCTTCGCACCTGACTATCCCGAGTTCTCTGTTCATTATCTGCGCCAGCATATCGCGAACGTATTTGACTGTTAACCGATCCTTAGTACCACCGTTATTTGTCAGAACATCCTGAGCGGCTTTAAGCTCGTCTTTAAACTCATCATCTGATGCTGTCTTTTCTTCTGCCGATTTTGCTATGGATGCTGCCGCAACACGTCCGCTGTACGCAGCTGCCAGAAGCGAATTGCCTCCGAGCCTGTTTGCGCCGTGATAGATCGATGCACATTCGCCCACGGCATACAGATCCTTTATGTTCGTCTCATGGTTATTTCTGACCGCAATTCCGCCCATAAAGAAATGAACCGACGGATCGACCGGAATGCTTTCCTGTGATATGTCTATTCCGTAATACTTCTGACAGAGCTCGTATATCTCAGGTATCTTTTTGAGTATCGTCTCTTTCCCGAGGAAAGTTACGTCGAGATAAACCTGTTTATGAGTCTCATAAATGCATTTTGAAACTATGTCGCGCGGCATCAGATTGCCGCCCGGGCCAAACTTGTCCTCCATGAAATACACACGCCTGTCGCCGTCCAGGTAATAAAGCCTGCCTCCCTCGCCTCTCGCCGCTTCCGAGACGAGCATCTTCTTGTGAACTGTCTTTATCGTCGTCGGATGGTACTGGATAAACTCGAGATTCTTCAGATCCACCCCCTGCATAAAGAGCCTGCCTGCGGCATAGCCGTCACACAGCTGAGAACCGGTAGTCTTTCCGAACAGAGCATTCTGTCCGCCCGCAGCAATGACAAGCGCATCTGCTCTTATCAGTTCCATTTTTCCCGTATTCTCATTGAATACGACCGCACCGTAACACCTGCCGTCCTTTATGAGCGCACTGTAGAAATCGCAGCGGATCATACGCCTTATCAGACCTTTGCCCTCAAACCTTCTCGCTTCCATCGTAAGCGCAGTAACTATCTGTTTCCCTGTCGCAGCTCCGCAGTAACATGTCCTGTTATGCGACTGTCCTCCGAAAGCTCTCCTCGATATCTCTCCGTTCTCTCTGGTAAAAACTGTACCCAGTCTCTCGAGCCACCTGACAACATCCGGAGCGTTTGTGCAGAGTCCTTTTACCGATTCTGTTCCTGCTATGTAAGCACCGCCCTTTAATGTATCTTCAATATGCGACTCTATCGAGTCCTCAGAATGATCGAGAACCGCATTGATCCCTCCGGCCGCCAGTACCGACTGGGCGCGTTCCGAAACATACGGCGACAGGATCGTTGCCTTCATGCCAAGTTCCGCACATGAAATCGCACAGGAGAGACCGGATATTCCGCTTCCGATGATCAGGACATTCTTCATTTCACACCCCCGCGAAAAGACCGCACTGCGATGTTACGACAACGCAGTTCATCACTATACAGAGAGCAGTACAGACAATGGCCGTAACTCTGTCGACAGTCTTAAGTTTATTCATATCCTGAATTGCTCCTAGCGTAACAAGTGCCTTGCTGAATGACACCGCGATATGAACAAACACGATACAGAAAAATACCACCTGGATGACCGTAAGAACAATATTCGGCAAATGACTTGCCGTTTCCGGATGAAACCAGAACAGTATAAATGACAGTATTCCAAGATCACGCTGGAGCGCAGTTTTCCTGTTCTGTCCGAAGTATTCTATCTTGACTGTATCGTTGCGTTTAAAGATTATGATTACCGATATCACAGCGTGCGCGACAAAAAACAGCGTGAGGGTTCCTCCCAAAATGTGCGGTAGCACAGGAACTCTGATCAGAAATACATACGATACTGTCTGGTACAGACTGTGAACCAGAAATATCAGAAGTGTGATGAGTGCGATTACTGCATTTGTCTTTTTAAGTCTCACACCTTATTTTATCAGATAACTCACGCTGCTCCAATATGCAACATTATTGTACCTGTGCAGTGTGAAGTTTATAATTATCATATGGCACGCATTCTCATTATCGAAGATGATCAGGATATCAACAACATTTTATATGGTCTCCTTACAGGTGAGGGTTATGATGTTTCGCGCGCTTTTACGGGAGGCGAGGCAGAACCTCTTATCAGAACTAATCCTGACCTGATACTTATGGATCTTATGCTGCCAGATACGACCGGTGAGGAGCTTCTCAGGAAAGTAAATGCAGGCATACCCGTTATTGCCGTGAGTGCAAGGAGTACGGTTGAAGATAAAGTGGATCTCCTTTCGCTGGGATGTGTGGATTATTTGACAAAACCTTTCGATAACAAGGAACTCTTAGCGAGGATCGAGGTGGCTCTGAGGTTTAAGAAGAATGATGTTTCGTACAGCTTGGGTAATCTGACGATGGATGAGTCATCTCACCAGGTCATTATAGACGGAAAAGCCGTAAAGCTGACCCCTACCGAGTATGCGATCATCAAAGTGCTGCTTATATGTCAGGACCGCGTTATATCAAGATCCGAACTGCTGGAGAAGGCATCAGCATACACACCTGATCTTGTCGAGGAATCGCTGAAAGTCCACATGAGCAATCTGCGCCGCAAGCTCAAGCAGGCGGGGTCTGACGTCGGGATCGAAGCGGTCTGGGGCATCGGATTCAGGTTAACCATTTCTTAACTGTTTTCAGCAACGTTGTTGTTATATGCTCTAGCCATGGAGGTGTACTGCCATGGATTATATTCTGACGACTGATTTACTTGTAAAGAGATACGGGAAGCATGAAGCGCTGAAGGATGTTTCGATAAAGGTCCCCAAGGGCTCGATCTTCGGACTTATTGGAAAGAACGGTGCCGGCAAGACGACACTGATGAGGATCATCTCAGGTCTTCAGGAACAGAACAAGGGAACGGTCGATATCAAGTGTCCAGTTATCGGAGCGCTCATTGATACTCCAGCATATTACAGGACTCTCAACGCATACGATAACCTCAAGATACAGTTCATGAACCTTGGTCTCACCTCCTACGATGACATCCCGAAGATCATCGAGATGGTTGGCCTCGACATCGCGGGAAAGAAACACGTCATGTCGTATTCATTCGGAATGCGCCAGCGCTTAGGTCTTGCTATCGCGCTTTGCGGTTTCCCCGATCTTGTGATCCTCGATGAACCAGTCAACGGACTGGATCCTCAAGGTATCGTAAGCATAAGAGAGCTTATCCTGAAGATCAGCAAGGAGCGCGGAACTACGTTTATTATCTCCAGTCACCTTCTCGATGAGCTGGCAAGGATCGCCACCGATTACGCTTTCATAGATAACGGCGTGATCATCAAACAGATCAGATCGGAGGAGATGCACAGCGGTTCAGGAAGGACAGTACGTGCACATGTTACGGATACGTCAGCGCTGTGTAAAACACTCGACGACAACAACCTTGAATATGAGATCACGGGCGATGATGAGCTGACGATAACGGGAGACATCACACTCTCAGAACTGAATATGCTTACCTCAGAGGCAGGCTGCGAACTGATCGAATTCAATTATGTTGACACAAGCCTTGAAGGCTATTTCATCAATCTTCTGGAGGGCTGACATGTCACGCATCTTAAGGTCAATGATATACAGGCTTTTGCACAGCAAACTGTTCTATGTGATCTTCGCGGCACTTATCGTATGTGAAGCAGTCATGTTCTTCTTCGGAGACTTCAACGGTCTGTCTTCCGGCACACTGAAAAACCATGAGACATATTTGGTGCACAACCATCAGACAGAGACTGAAGAAGAAATGTATGTCAGCTACGAGGAAGAGGATCCCCTGCTGATAAACAAGCTGACTCAGAACGTGATCGGAGGCATTTTTGATAATGTCCCGGGGCAGACATATAAGTACACGATGTCATGTTATAACGTCGCTTCAGTGAGCACTCTCCTGGCCATAGTAATGGTGATGATATTCGCTGCCGACGGGATACTCGCAACTGTCTTCTTCGGCGAGATGTTTACCGATGATGCCATACGCAATATGGTCACGATAAAAACGCGCAAAGAGCAGATCTATCTGTCAGCACTTATCGTCAACGCAGGTGTATGCACCGCAATGTATCTGGCAGTGTTTGCAGTCCTGTGCGCATGCATACTTATTGCCGGAATGTATCCGCTGATATACGCGCCGGCTTTTATAACTGCAGTGCTCGTCGGTCTGCTTATAACAGTTACTCTTACTTCGTTTTATATCTTCGTTTTATTCATTGTTCAGAATCCGATGCTGTCATTCATATTCTTCGCGATGCTCGCGGCATTTACATACATGATCTTTGGTTCCGGAACATATCCCGGCGCACCGTTCGAGAACAGTTATGCGATGGATGAGAAACAGATGGAGACTTTTTTCAAAGGCGGATATCTTATGCTCGGCGATAAAGAATGGTATCTTCCTGTCGATGATTTCCGTATCGGGAGAGTATATGTTCCTTCGGAAGATCTTACGATCGATTTTGCCTCTGATGAATTAAATGAGCATTACCCCGGAACAGTAAAGAGCATGACCGCCCGCACATTCTTCCGCGCCAATATAATGTATTACCCTTGCGAGATGATGATGTGGTTCATCTATCCGATGTACCGCGACGGACTGATGACGAGATATGCGGCAGTGTCTTCAGGATATATGGTGCTGCTTTTTACAGCAGGATGTTATATCGTCCGTAAGCGCAATCTGAACTGAGAGGTGTTATATGCTTAAGATGATCAAGTCAATGCTATACAGAGCAGTACATGACGTTTTCTTCTATATCGCAGTTCTGATCTGCATCGGGGGCACGATCCTCTTCGTTAACGACGGCGGAGCAGATCTGAAGAATCATGCACAGTCACAGTATGATCAGACTATCACCGTGAACTATGAGGAAGAGGATTCGCTCAATGTCCACAAGCATATCGTGATGGGAGATAATATGGTGCACAACGTCCCGGGACACGATATCCTTTACAGGGATTCACTCAATAATGCTATCAGCACAGATAAACTGACGGTTATTATCAGCATCTTCGTCCTTATCATCGCGTTGCTCTATGCCGTCATCTTTTATGGTGAGATGTTCAGTAAAGGAGCCATCCGCAATATGGTCTCGGCGGGGCTCACAAAGCGAAAGATCTTTATCACATCGGTAATCGTCTATATGATCCTTTTGACAGTGTTTGCGGCAGTCTCGGGTTTGGCGGCGGCCATTTTCGCGATCGTAGCAGGCATGTATCCGCTGATCCATGTTCCGTCACTTCTTGTATTCATCCTGGCTGAACTTCTGGTGGGTGCTCTTGCGGGAACACTCGTCATCTTTATCGTCTTTATGACACAGAGGCCGCTAAAGTCAATACTGGTTATCGTTGCATGTGTTACAGTTTTTGCCATCGTGAATAACGCGCTTGATCTTACCGCTGCATTTGACTGCAAATATGAATCGGACAATAAAGTATTCAGCAAATTCCTCGAGAACAGCGAGAAGCATGACAGCGGATTTGAGTGGTATATGCCGGTAAGTGATTTTAATCTGTTTAGCGTTTATAAAGAAGACGGATCCCTGTATACGGATTTTTCCTCAGATAAACTGAATCAGAATTATTCGGGTGATACCAAAGTCGCCGTATCCAGAGTCTTATGGCGTATGAACGTGGCGATCCTGCCTATGGAAACAATGATGTTTTATGTATATCCGATGTACCGCGACGGCGTGCTGCTGAGGTATATCGCCGTGTCTTCGGTCTATGAGATCATACTCATAGCAGCAGGCTGCCTGGTCGTAAAGAAACGCAATATCAGCTGATCCGTTTGCACAGTATCGGAGGGCGAGTATATAATCTGAAATATGTGGATATTGATCGTTCTGTGCGTTGTTCTTCTGGCTTTAGTGATCGCCCTTTTTATCAAGGTCGTCCTGCTGCGACGCGCTTTTACGGAGATTGACGAACAGGTCAAGGATCACCTTGACGGGACAAACTCATCCGCTTTCCGTTTATCAACATCTGACAGCAGCGCAAGGAAGCTTGCTAACGACCTGAATAATGAGCTTCAGGAACTCCACAGTGAGCGCATATTTCTTCAGGATGGCGACAGAAGAATGAAGGAGAATATCACTGCGATCTCACACGATCTCCGCACACCGCTGACGGCCATCAATTCGTATATGGACCTTCTTTCTGACGAGAAAGATGAGAATAAGCGCAGGGAATATCTTGACCGCATAAACGACAGAACGGCTGAACTCAAGGACATGACTTCCGAGCTGTTCAAGTATTCAGTCTCCGCCGACACACATTACGACTCACAGCTGTCAACGGAAGACCTTGATCTTCAGCGCATAATCGAAGACAGTCTGCTTTCCTTCTACAACGAGTTCAAAGCACACGGCATCACGCCCTCCGTGTCTTTCCCGGATGAAACTGTTACAGTAAACTGCAGCCGCAGGACAATGATGCGCATCTTCGACAACATCTTCAGCAACGTCGCGAAATACGCATCCTCATCACTTGTCATCACGCTCACGCCGGACAGGAAAGTTACAGTCATAAACGACGCTCCCGATCTGACTCCTGTTCAGGTATCAAAGATGTTCGATAAGTATTACACGGTTAAAGACAGCAAAAACTCAACAGGCCTTGGGCTTTCTATCGCAAGAGAACTTATTGAGAGTACCGGAGGGAGCATAATGACGGAAAGCTTACTGTTGAGCTTCAGTTCTGAGAGACAAACTCGAGGGTTAAACTGTTCTGCAGTTTTTATTGATCACCTTTGTTAATGTAAGCGCCGGATTCTCCACGATCCAGATGGAAGCAGCCTCCCATATCGCAAATGCGCCGATAGTTGAGATTATCTGGAAAAGGATTATATCGATCTTAGCGTCGAGTATGACAGATATCTTTTGGTAAAGTCCGTCACACAGATCAAAGCTGCTTCCTTCTGATAATCAGTACTTTTCCCACATATTATAACATAAGGCAGGGAACACCAACGAAAGTCCCGTATATTTTACTCACAGATCACATACCATAATGAACTCTTCATCATTCTCATCAACGATCCTGAATCCGGCTTTCTCATACATCCTGAAAGCATAATTACCCTTCTGCACCGCCAGTGATGCGCGCTCAAAACCTTTCTCTTTGAGCAGTTTCAACATTGCCTTCATCAGCTGCGTTCCGATACCCTGACCGCGATATTCCTTGTATAACGATATGGCAAATGAAGGAGTCTCGTCGTCCACATGACCATAATCATTCATGATGCGCGTCCAGACCGCACCGATCATTCTGCAATTATCATCCGCGACAATACAGTAATCCGCCCTGCCTGTCCCGAAATCCTCATAATAGATCTTCAGCTCCGGCCGACTGATGATCGATCGCTCAGGTGCTTCTGCACCTTCCGGGATAAAGATCGCCTCGTAGAGGAAATCTTTCAGCAAGTCTGTCTCGTTTTTATTTAGTTCTCGTAATTCCATTTTTAGTACTCGCCTCTGGCAGATATTACAGCCTTCAATCTCAGATTATTATCAAACACATCTTCGCTTTGACCATTCATCTCCAATAAGCTTTGCACGCACCATTCAGGGTCTTGGGTGTGAAAAGAATAATAGACTTCATTCAATTGCTTGTACGGGAAATAATTCATAACAAACTTTGTCGTTACCCCTCGTGTATACGAAATATATCTATACATATAGCCTACCCAGAATAATGCGTCTTTAGAATACTTGATCTTGCCATAATCAGATTCTCCAAATTGGTTTTGAATACTAAATATACCCTCATTTACATCTAAAGATAAAGATGCTGTATCATTCATATCCATATTCTTTACAAGATCCGAGTGAAGGAATCTTCTGATAAACTCTATTGCTGTGAATACATGAGTCAGAACAGTGAGGTTCACAGATCCGGTTCTGCCATAGGCAACCACATTACATTTATAGATCGGGAACTCACAATGACAAGACATGAGATGTGGGATGCTATGGATAATGGCATCACTTCCGGCTTTATTCAGGAAATGTTGGTGATACCATAAAGACTTCTCCTATCTCAATGAAATGGGATACTTCAAGAACCTTTGCATTTGATAACGGAATACCGATGGAATCAACAGATTGGCTCAGCACAGTCACCATAACCTATTCTGATGGTTCTGAGTATATTGTATTAGATAATTCTCATGAGAACTGTCAATACAGATGTGGCACTTATACCGGCGGTGAGATAATTCTGTTTAACAGACTGGTTGATATTAATAATATCGCAAAGATCACTATCAACGACATAGAGTTTACTGTATCGTAATCCGTTAATCTTATTGATCATCGCGGTAATACTCTAATACACATCGCAACTTTGTCCCATTGTGGGACGAAGTTGTTATTATTTCAATTATAATTCTCCTGAATAACAAGTTAGAAAATCGACTTTGCTCTGATTCGAGTGCCCCAACAAGGATAAAAACTGATTTTTAGATGTGAAAGCTGTAATTTTGTGATCTAAGGATGGCCGCGCCCGTATAATTGTGTAAATTCAAAATAAAAGAGCCAAGTGACTTAACCTAGTATAATTTGTTTGTCCAGAACAATTAAGGAGGTTAAGAAAATGGCTCAATTGAATATTACTTTAAGCCAAGAGGAAATTCTA
>JAILDX010000016.1 GCA_024688685.1 Saccharofermentans sp. | reverse complement strand
CCGCAGTCGGCGCAAGCGAGATGGGTGATACCGTTGCGGTTGTCGTATCTGAGGAAAGAGGCAAGACCTCCATCGCAGTTAACGGCAGACTTTTCGAGATGCGGTCCACAAGAGAACTTGAGGCAAACCTCTCATATCTCCTTGGCCTTAAAGAATACGGTGGTGAGCAGAAGACATTTATCGATAAGATCATCGACAAGTTCCGCGGCAAGAAGAATGATACTGACTCGGAAGTATTAAGCCAGGAAGATGTCGGCAAGGCTTCGAAAACAAAAAACGCTGCAGCCGCTGCAGCTGCGTCAGTTCCCACAACCCAGGTTGAGGTAGCAGGTGAGAGCTCTGTTCCCATCACTATCAGAACAAGAGATGCTGATCAGACATCCAACTCCCAAAGAGTCGGAACGCCAACCAAGGTCATATTCATAGTCCTCTCGTTTTTTATGTCGCTCTTTCTGTGGATCTATATTCAGGTTATCAACAACCCTGTTGTTACAAGAAATATAACGGTTCCGATCAGCCAGTACCAGAATCTTCCCGACAATGCCGAAGTTTCTTACCCGATCAAGTCAGTTGATCTTGAGATCGTAGGACGTGCCGGAACTATTAACAAGCTTACAGTTGACGATATCGTCGTATCTGTCGATTACTCTGAGATCTCCGAAGGTGATATGGGTGTCGTAGAACTTCCGATCAATGTATCTAGCGCTGACGGAAACATCTATTTCCGTGTCGAGCATCAGCTTCCGGAGACTATATCCGTAACGGTATATTCTTCCAACTAACGGATTCTATTGTCCAATCAATATAGGACAGAAAGGATATAAAATATGTTAGAAACAAAAGATCTTATCGATTTGACACACACACTTGCAGCTCCAATTCTTGAAGATAAGAAGTATCCCTGGGAAGCACTTCCTCTCATCAAGGAATTCATCCTCGCTTTAGGTCCCACACTTGATCCTGAAGTTTATGAGAACAAGGGTGAAGGCATCTGGATCGCAAAGAGTGCCAAGGTATTCGATTCAGCATACATTGCAGGCCCCTGCATCATCGGACCTGAGACAGACGTCCGTCAGTGCGCATTCATCAGAGGAAGCGCTCTTATCGGCAGCAAGTGCGTTATCGGCAACTCAACAGAGCTCAAGAACGTAATCATCAGTGATAACGTTCAGGTTCCTCACTATAACTATGTAGGTGACTCCATCCTCGGATTCAAGTCACATCTCGGTGCCGGAGCGATCACATCAAACGTTAAGTCTGACAAGACGCTTGTTTGCGTTAAGAACGGTGACGAAGTAATCGAGACAGGCCTTAAGAAGTTTGCAGCTATCGTTGGCGACAACGTTGAAGTAGGCTGCCAGAGCGTTCTTAACCCCGGTACGGTTATCGGAAGAGGTTCAAGAGTATATCCTCTCTCAAGAGTAAGAGGAGTCATCCCTGAAAAGCACATCTTCAAGGATGCAGATCACATCGTTCCAATCGAGGAATAATTTTATTAAATACCAGTTTTTTCAAAGGATGTCTTACATTTGTGAGGCATCCTTTTTGATTAGATAAGATGTGTGTGTTCCCCACATGCTTCGGAAAAGATTCTTTGGGGAAAAGAATGCAGGGAATGAAGATATTAAAAAGGGTTGCCTCACCGGAGACAACCCTTATAGATTCAATTGATTTTCTTATCAAACTACACTATCTTTGAGCTTATCGAAAGCCTGTTTTGCAACCATTCTTACGTTAGGATCTGAATCAGCGAAAGCGAGCTTTTTTACATACTCTTCGCAATGCTTAGCGTGGATGTCTGCAGCAGCTGTAGCGGCAGCAGCTCTGACCATAGGAGAAGAGTCACGGAGAAGGGGAATGAGAGCCATTCCTGATTCGTAATTCGGGATCATGCCCATAGCCATTGCTACAGTCATGCGGACATCGTCTTCTGCATTGTCAGCATACTTGAGCAAAGCACCAAGTTTCTGCTTCGAACCGAGTTTAAGGATTTTGTCTTTGATAGCGTCTGT
>JAILDX010000029.1 GCA_024688685.1 Saccharofermentans sp. | reverse complement strand
TTTGATATTGTAATCGTAGATTTTGGCCCGATGGTTGATTTTTCAAGTGTCCAGGCAGGCGTAAGACCTGCCTTGGTTTTACAACCAACATCAATGAACATGAGTTCCACAACAACCATTGTATGTCCACTCTCATCGGTTAAGAAGAAACTTTTTTATCCGTACCACATTGTGCTTGGCAAACGGTTCGGGCTTCGTATGGACAGCATCGCTCTTCTTGAACAGATCTCCGTAATCGATCAGTCAGCAATCATAAAACGAGTAGGCCATATCGAGGATACCCTTGTGGTTACCAGGATAAACAAAGGGTTACGTTCAATCTTGGGCATACCTGAGATTGATTATTCGACTTCTGAACTATCACGAGGGAGGTAAGTATATGGAAAATGACTACATCTCCCCTATCTACAAGATTATGTTTGCAGATTACCCCGATATTTTGACCGTAGCGCAGCTTCAGAAGGCGCTCCATATAAGTAGACAGCTTTCCTATGAACTGATCAATAGCGGGCAAATACGAGCGTTTAAGGTGGGTAATTCATTCAGAATACCCAAAGTCTCTGTAATAGATTTCGTAATGAAGTCATAGCAGCACTCAAGACCACTTGTCTCTCAATACCATTGCACAATTGCAAATACACATTTATTTCGTATCCTATTTGAGAGATGAGTTGTCCTGAATACAAAACGGATTAACAATTTCAAGGAGGTGAAAATAGATGGTTTCAGGACATCTAACAACACAAAACGGTCTTTACTATATCATTCTCAGTTACTACGATTCTGATAAGAAAAGACACTACAAAAGATTTGCTACCGGACTTAAAGTCAATAAAGGCAATAAGCGAAAGGCTGAAGAAATGCTTCAGAAAAGGAGACTGGAATTCTTTGTTCCACAAAATGTAAATGGTCTCAAATCTGATATGCCTTTTGTTGAATACCTGTATGCTTGGTTACAAGTCGTGAAAATCAGAGTGAAGCCGACCACATATAATTCTTATGTATGTATTGTAGAGCGTAAACTCACGCCCTACTTCATGGACAAGAATTATACCTTAGAAGGACTAAAGCCTTCTCACATACAAGCTTTCTATGTTCACGAACTCGAGACAGTATCACCAAACACCGTGATACACGAGCATGCTGTGATTTATGAAGCCTTAAAATACGCTTATAAAATTGGATTAATTCCGGTAAACATGGCAACAAAGGTTGATAGACCTAAAAAGGAGAATTTCGAACCACAATTCCTTGGAGCTGATGAGTTAGAGGTCATGTTTAAGGCCCTCAGAGGCACCCCTTTCGAGCTTCCTGTTCTCGTAGCAGCATTTTACGGGTTACGACGAGGAGAGGTCTTAGGGCTCAAATGGGACGCCATAGACTTTGACGCATGTACATTAACCATCAAGCGTACTATCGTTTCTACTATGATCGATGGTAAGAGAGAAATCATGAAGCAGGATTCTACAAAAACCAAGGCCAGCTACAGAACCCTACCTCTCGTTGGCAGATTCAAGCAATACTTCTTAGAAGTTAAACAGTCTCAAGAACAGAATAAGAGGTTGTGTGGCAGCTGTTATAACTATGAATACGATGGTTATATCTTTGTAGACCCTGTCGGTAACATCCTCAAGCCCAATTACTTGAGCGCACAGTTCCCCCGCTTTCTTGAGAGACACGGTCTTCGTAGAATAAGGTTCCACGATCTACGCCATAGCTGCGCAAGCTTGCTCCTTGCAAACGGTGTACCACTGAAGAGTATCCAGGAATGGTTAGGCCATAGCGACTTCTCAACTACTGCTAATGTCTACAGTCACCTGGACTATTCTGCAAAGGTTGCGTCGTCGATCGCGCTTGAAAATGGCCTTGCTCTCCCCAACCGGAGCTTCAGCACAAGCTGGGTAGGTTCGAAAATGGAGGAAAATAACGAAAAATGTGTCCCCAAAACAGAGAAATGTGTCCCCAAGATTTCAGAGCTTATAGGATGACGCCTTTTATCTGCAAAATGAAAGGCCCGCAAACGCAGTGTTTACGGGCCTTTTGGCGGAGCCGGTGGGATTCGAACCCACGTGCCCTTGCGGACAAACGGTTTTCAAGACCGCCTCGTTATGACCACTTCGATACAGCTCCAAGCTTTTGCTATTCAATTGTCAATCGCACCAGAACAAAGGTTCTGGGGACACATTGGGGACACATTACCAGTTTCCAAGCAGTGATGAAGTCCGCCAATGCCCTATTTTATTGGGTTTGTATCGAAATACTTAACGAAGGTCAACTAGTTTTCAAGACCGCCTCGTTATGACCACTTCGATACAGCTCCGTGCGGTATCTGGTGTTGTGCCCGTGTATTGTACTGTATTTCGAGAGAATTTTCAATATATTTCTGGAAGGTCAGCCGATAAAGCTGTAACACCAGCTGTAGAACAGTATAAAACCGTACAGGAGGCCCAGCCTGCCAAAGGCGCGTACACGGCTGCATTCGTGCGTTTCGAAGGCCGCAGGGCGCTTTCTGACGAGGTATATGGCCATAAACAGGAGTGTGGCCGCAAAGAGCGTTCTGACGGCAGGAATCGCGATCGGACTCAGGGTGTTCAGGATGAGCTTGACGCTCGTGCCGCTGTAGCCCTGTCTCAGGAGCGGCGGAATGATGCCGTAGTTGATCATATAGGTCGATACACCCTGCGCATTCGTCGTGAGGATAAACAGCCCCTCTATGGCTGTGTTGAGCAGCAGCATCAGCTTATTATTCTCGTAGAATGGAATGAGGAACGCGGCCGACAGCACGAGCGGTATGAGCCACTGCTGGTGCCAGTCCACGAACGACGCGAAACAGCTGTACGTAATGAAGATCGCCAGCATCGATTTGAAGAGCATCTCCTTCTTGTTGTCGACGTCCGCCTTGTGGAAGAACGCGGCGATGCAGATCAGCGCAAACAGGAGGACAAATATCGAGATGCTGTCCCCTATCCTGAAGCTCGTGATCCTGTCGATGTATGTGTAATCCTCATCAATGACGTTCGCGACCGCGGTGTGGCCGTAATTGCGCTCGAAAAGGAGTTTCGTCAACACTGGGAACACCATCACTATCGCCATATTGATGACGATCTCCCTCACCTTCTTCACCGCCAGCAGGAGCAGCGGAATAAAGATCATCAGCGGCAGCGTTTTCATCGCCACGACGACCGACATTATCAGTGCGAATATGTAGTACTTTTTGCGGTAGTAAAACGGCAGCGCGGCCAGTATGATCGCAATGTAGATTATGTCGATCTGCCCGTATGCGACAGACATGTACAACAGCATCGCCGACGACAGGAAAAGCAGCCTCACATTGCGAAGGTAACTCTCCCCCATCGCACACTCTTTCGTGATGTACTTTATCAGCCACGCTGCAACAAAAACCATCACGCATACGACGACTGTCAGGTACATCACCACGACGCCTCCGTCGCTATACGCCAGATCCCCGTTATAGAAGAACATCAGCGGCGCCATCAGCACGGCTACGATGAATATCGAAATAAAGTTATACTCGTATGCAAACAGCATCTTCGAGCTCTGATCCGCAAGCTCACTCGTGTACGACGAATCCATGTAGTTCAGAACATTCCCGCTCTTAAACGCATCGACCATCCTGAGCGCACTTTTGGCGATCATGAATAGATCGTAATACTGCGTTATCAAGACGATCGATAGAAGGATCAGCAGCCCGAAAATGACCCCGTCACACGCATAGATCTTCCCTATATGTTCCACGTCGATCCGCATAATAAAAAGCATTACTGCTACCGAACAGATCAGATAAACAATAGTGAAGACCATCACCTCGGAAGAGTCGCCGACGATGCCCTTTACAGTGAACGACAGCGCCCCGTTCTCATCGGTTGTGAGCAACGGTACCCGCTCATTCTCCGACCCGGTTCCAACGCTGTTCACCATCAGTTTCAGACGGTACGTCTCTCCCCTGTTTACGCTGATGTATTTAAACTCATTTACGGTGTCATATGCAGACGTTATCTTCTTCTCCGCAACAACGTTCCCGCTGCTGTCGAGAAGCGTCGCCGTTGCATTGACCGCGACGACATTATCAGACTTATTCGTGTCCATCGGAATGTCGATCGAACATATCCTTACGAACGGCATCTCGAAACTCTGCTCATACGTATTCTCAGTACTGACAGCCACCTTAACATCGCCGTTGTTAAACGCCTTCGGAATGGACCAGATAGACATTTCCGGAACGACGGTAAGCATCAACAAATAAAGCACGATAAGGCAAAGTATCGCGATTACCGTAATCTTTAATCTCTTGTCTTTAGCCGCAGCCTGTAAACTCATATGATCAACCAAGCAATTCGATCAGTCTGTCGAGATCCTCGTTATTCTTGTAGTCGATAACGAGCTTGCCCTTACCTGTACTAGGATCGGTGATCTTAATCTTTACGCGTGTACCGAGGCTCTTCTTAAGTCTTGTCTCAACTTCTTTTATGCTGAGCTTAACCTGAGGATCGATATCCTTCTTTGCCTTGGGTTCAGAAGCATTCTCCTTTGCCCATGTGTACTTTTTGATATATTCTTCAGCCTGTCTGACGCTCATATCTTTTGTCATGATAACGTCAGCAACTCTGCGCTGATCTTCCTCGTCCTTAAGTGAAAGGATTGCCTTTGCATGACCAGCGGAAAGCTCACCGGATCGGATGAAATCAAGGAGTGATTCATTGATGTTCATCAATCTGATTGTATTGGCAATTGTAGCTCTAGGCTTACCGAGTTTCTTCGCCAACTGCTCCTGTGTCATCTTGTGTGTCTTAAGAAGAGTCTGCATTGCGATCGCTTCTTCAACAGGGTTCAGATCCTCACGCTGAAGGTTCTCGATAAGTGCCTGTTCCATAACCTGCTGATCAGAAAGATCTCTTATGATCGCAGGTATAACCTTAAGGCCGGCGATGCGTGCTGCACGCCATCTTCTCTCGCCTGCTACGATGAGATAACCACTCTCTCTGCGCTGTACGATAATGGGCTGAATTACGCCGTTCTCATTAATAGATGCAGCAAGCTCATTCAGCTTCTCGGTATCGAAATCCTTACGAGGCTGATCAGAGTTAGGAGAGATATCATTTATCTTAAGTTCAACGATAGAATCGGATGCATTCTCAGGAATACCCTCTGTCGAAAGCAGTGCACTTATGCCCTTACCAAGGCCCTTGGATTTGGTTGTTCTTGCCAAAGGTTTAGCGGGTGTCTTTGTCGTTGTTTTAGCTGTTGCATTCTTCGGGGGTCTTCCGACGGGTCTCTTTGTTTTCTTTGCAGGTGCCATAATGATTACTCCTTTTATATAGATATTCGTCTATGTATTTAATATGTGTATATGTCGCTTACTTAAGCCTTCTAAGCACTTCAGCGGCAAGCGATTCATATGCCTTTGCTCCCTTGGAATTGTGGTCATAGTCGATGATTGCCAAACCATAACTGGGAGCCTCAGCAAGGCGGACATTACGGGGTACGACTGTCTTGAAAACCTTCTTTCCAAAGTAGTCTTCAACGTCATCCCTAACCTGTCTGGAGAGCTGGGTTCTCATATTGAACATGGTGAGAACAACTCCACAGATATTGATCTCAGGATTGAGTTTCTTCTTAATGATGTTGATAGTCTCTATGAGCTGAGTGAGACCTTCAAGAGCATAGTACTCGCCCTGGATAGGAATGATGATCTCATCAGTCGCTGTGAGAGCATTAATGGTGAGAAGACCAAGTGAAGGAGGACAGTCAATGATGACAAAGTCATAATCATCTACAACATCTGCAAGAGCATCCTTTAAGATCTTCTCACGGGACATCTCGTTAACAAGTTCAATCTCTGCTCCGGCAAGATTGATATTGGTAGGAATGATGTCAACATTTTTGGCAGATGTCTCCAGGATTGCTTCTGATGCATCCACACCGTTCTTAAGAACATCGTAGATAGTGTTCTCAAGTTCACCTTTATCTACTCCAAGACCGCTTGTAGCATTACCCTGGGGATCCAGATCAACTAAAAGGACTTTCTTACGCTTTTTACCGATATAAGCAGCAAGATTAATCGCAGTAGTTGTCTTACCGACCCCACCTTTCTGATTTGCTATTGCTATGATTTTTCCCATTTTCATATTCTCCTATTAAATAATATATATATACATTATATATTAATGAATGAAAATCTTACATTTCAAACTAATTACATTTATGGTTATATGTTCAGAAAACAGTCGCTATCGCTCCAAAGCTTTTCAGAACATATAACCATACTAACAATTGTTACGAATAAATGAATCATACTGATACTTCAATCATAAGTGTTCCACGTAGAACATTTAATTAAGACTAGTGATTATATTGTTAATCTGAACTTCTTTTCACAAATTGATTCAGCAATTCAGGATATTCATATAATCAAATCTATTTACTGATTGTTTCACGTTGACGATTCTTGTAAACAATTTTCATCCAAACATTTTTACTATTTAGCAATCTATTGAAATTCAAACAATGAAATCATAAATTTAATACATCTATTGATTTTACACTATTACTTGTTTAAACTCATTATCTCAATTTGGAATACAAAATGTTCTACGTGGAACATTCCATCTCGAACATATCAATTCAATCAATTTCTTCATTCTGTGAATGCATTGTCCAGAAATACTTTGGAACGAAGTGACTGATTTCTGGACAATCGCATGAACTTGACAGATATTTACAATTACAGTTTTAATATTATCAAATCTGACACTAACAGCCATACAATCTAATCCTTCAACCCAATTAGAAAGAGGAAATGTTCCACGTGGAACATTTCCTCTCAACTCTATAATTCATCAACTCAATCAACCATCTTGTCACCTGAGAGTGCATTATCCGGAAATACTTTGGAGCGAAGCAACTGATTTCAGGATAATAGCGCGATCAGGTATCAATATTCGCCAACTTAGCATTCTCCTGAATAAACATCTTTCTCGGCTCAACCTGATCGCCCATCAACAGCGTGAATGTCTCATCTGCTGCCTGTGCATCTGCAAGAGAAACCTTCAGCAACTTACGTGTAGCCGGGTTCATTGTTGTATCCCAGAGCTGCTCAGAACTCATCTCACCGAGACCCTTAAATCTCTGGATAAGAGGATCCTTCCAGCCTGTCTGCTGCTTAATACTCTCAACTTCTGCATCATCATATGCATAATATGCTTCGTCACCCTTATATACCTTATAGAGAGGCGGGCAAGCTATATATACGTATCCACCCTCTACCAGAGGCTTCATATATCTGAAGAAGAATGTCAGAAGAAGTGTACGGATATGTGAACCATCGACATCGGCATCGGCCATGATAATGCACTTATGGTAACGAAGCTTTGTCTCATCAAAGTCATCACCGATTCCTGCACCGAGAGCCATAACGACAGGCTGGAGCTTCTCGTTGGAGTATACCTTATCGATACGTGACTTCTCAACGTTAAGCATCTTACCCCAGAGAGGAAGAATTGCCTGATACTTACGCTCTCTGCCCTGCTTAGCAGAACCGCCTGCGGAGTCACCCTCAACGATAAAAATCTCACAGAACTCAGCTTCATTTGACTGACAGTCAGCAAGTTTACCGGGAAGTGTGTTGCTCTCGAATACTGTCTTACGACGTGTCATCTCACGAGCTTTCTTAGCTGCATCACGAGCACGTGAAGCGGAAAGACACTTATCAAGGATAACCTTTGAGATTTCCGGATTCTCTTCCAGATATGTAGCGAGCTTATCACTTACTGCCTTATCGACCATAGGTCTGATCTCAGCATTACCAAGCTTACTCTTTGTCTGACCTTCGAACTGAGGATCAGGAAGCTTGACTGAGATAATTGCTGACAATCCTTCACGTGTATCCTCGCCCTGGAGCTTTGCGTCATTATCCTTCAAATACTTGTATTTCTTCGCATAATCGTTGATTACACGGGTCATTGCCGTTCTGAAACCGATAAGATGCGTACCGCCTTCAGGTGTGGCAATATTATTCGCATATGTATATACTCTCTCCTGATATGAATCGTTATACTGGAGTGCAATCTCGACGAAACACTCTCCTGCACGTGTAGCAAAATAGATAGGCGGAGTATTGATAACCTCGCGTCCCTTGTTCAGATACTCGACAAATGAAATGATTCCACCGTCATAATGCAGATGCTTATTAACAGGCTCATCTCCGCGGTCATCACAGAGATCGATCGTAACTTCCTTATTCAGGAATGCCATCTCACGGTAACGTGTGATCATTGAATCGAAATCAAATCTCGTCTCAGGGAAGATAGTGCCGTCAGGAATGAAATTTGTCGTTGTTCCTGTATCATTCTCGTCGCATTCTCCGACAATATGAAGCGGAACTGTCGTAATTCCCTTTTCAAACTCGATCTCATGGATCTTACCCTCTCTCTTGACCTGAACCTTCATGTGAGCTGCAAGAGCATTAACGACTGATGCACCAACTCCGTGAAGTCCGCCTGAGATACTGTAAGCGCCGCCGCCAAACTTACCGCCGGCATGAAGTACTGTATGAACGACCTCAACTGTAGGTATGCCCTGCTTGGGGTGGATACCAACAGGGATACCGGATCCGTTATCTACAACTGTAACTGAACCATCTTTCTCAAGAGTGACTGTAATAGTATCACAACGTCCTGCCAGCGCCTCATCAACTGAGTTGGCAACGATCTCATAGACAAGGTGGTGAAGACCTCTCTGAGTTGTATCACCAATGTACATACCCGGTCTCTTACGTACAGCTTCAAGACCTTCAAGTACCTGAATGTCACCCTCGTCATATGCGCTGTTGTTATTTGTATCAAACTCATCCTGACCTTCTGATGCGGCAATGACATCTGCCATTGATTCCTCACCAAAGTCCTCTGTAAGAGCCCTGGGGTTCTCTGCCAGGTTGCGAAGCTCATCTGAGTCTGTGTCTTCTACAGGTTGGAAGTAGAGATCAACCTCACCTGAACCATTGATCTTGTTCTCATCATTACTGTCAGCCATCAAAAACGCTCCTATTTATCAAAAATATTTTATAAATAACCCAATTTAACAATGTTAAATCAGCAGATATCTTCGGAATTCAGCCTTTTCTGAAGGATCTGAGCCGACAGGGAGGACACATAGCTGCCTGAATCCGTCACTATAACTGTCTTAGGCAGATCATCTGTCACGTACCACAGCCTGCCATTGGCATCCTCATTCTTCAGAAAACCCGTAACGATCTTGCCGGAAGGCGGTTCTTCCTCAAGATTAATGACCGAGATTACGGTCTTTTTGAGTACAGAGAGATCTGATCCGATATGGATATACATGCTGAAACATTCTCCATTAGTATATACTTTAAGTATTATATCATACTAAAATATTATAATTAAGAAAAAATGGAGCCGTTTTTTATACAAAAATAGCGAATATCGCCAATATTCTCAGCAAGTGATGCTATTTCCTGTTCAATATAAGACCTGTCAGTGCAGGTAATGAATATCTGAGTACCCTTAATCGCTGATACAAGGCTGACACGCCTGTTCTGATCCAGCTCTGAAAAGACATCGTCCAGGAGCAGGATAGGGGTCGATCCTGTGTATTTCTTGAGCATCTCAAGCTCAGCTATCTTCAGGGAGAGTGCAGCTGACCTCTGCTGTCCCTGTGATGAATAGATGCGCATCTGAGCACCGTTAAGCAGTAATTCGACATCATCCTTCTTAACACTGACTGATGTAACGCATCTCTCGATATCATATTTACGCACAGAAAGCATTTTCTTTAATATATGAGATGAAACAATAGCCCTTAAAGCGTCAAAATTGGCCTTATCAAGCCCGTGCGTAATAAATACATCTCTCATATCATTCTCATCAAGGAACGTCTCTATGAGTTCAATACAGCCTGTTATCGTGGAATACTTAAGTTCGAGATTCTCGTTCTTAGTTCCCGATATGATCGAATGGTACTTTGAAGCTATATCTCCAAGGATCGTGATGTAGCGGTATCTGTATATGATCATCTCTGCCATCTTGTCGCAGAGAGGATAATCCCAGTAATCAAGTTCTGCATTGATCATATCAACACTTTTGCCGGAGGAAGCTGCACGTTTAAGACTTTCACTGCGCTGCTTGAGAAACTTCTCGACGTGGCCGATCAAGTTGATATAGACAGGGGAGATCTTGGTAATCATGAGATTTATGAACTTGCGGCGCTCAGAAGGGGAGCCTTTTACTATATCCAGGTCCTCAGGAGCAAAAATAACAGTGTTACAAATGCCCACATAATCGCTTATTCTCGGAATCTGTGCATTATTACAGAAAAGAGTACGGAAGGGGACATCATTACGAAGTTCCACGCTGTCTTTAAGCTCATAAGCGATGCCGTCATCATCTGTCATGTTAAGAATGATCTCATAACCGGACTCGCCTATCTTGATAAGTTCCTTATCTTTACTTGTCTTGTGCGAAACTACACATGACCCGGTAAAAACAGACTCGATGAGGCTTGTCTTGCCTTCACCGTTATCACCATAGACAATGTTAACAGAAGGCCCGACGTCAACATCGAGCCTTCCGTAATTTCTAAAGTTTGTAAGTCTGATCCTGTTGATCCGCATATTATCTTCTGATAGGAAGGATGAGGTAAAGGAACTTCTCTCCCTCTACAGGCTTTATAATGCAGGGACCCTGTGAACCGTTGAACTCGATCTTGATCTCATCATCATCGATTATCTTCAGGGCATCCAGGAAGTATCTGGAATTGAAATCAATATCGATCATCTCACCTTCAACAGTGATGTCGATCTCTTCCTTATGTGAACCCGTCTCTGTATTGGCAGAAACTGTAAGTGTCGTATTATCAGACATTACAAGGCTTACAGGGCATCTTCTCTCATCAGCCATGATAAGGAGTGCAGCTCTGTCGATAGAATCCATGAGATTCTTCCTTGCGATATTCATTATCGTCTTAGGGTTCCTGACAATGATCGTATTGAAGTTAACAAAATCACCCTGCAGGAGTCTTGAAGTAAGGCTTACACCTTCCATCTTGAAAAGGATCTGAGTATTTGAATAGAAAACATTTACAACGCTCTCATCATCATCCTTCAGGATCTTTGAAAGCTCATTCATGGACTTGCCGGGAATGATGATGTTCATAGTAGGAAAGTTGTCTCCCATTGACTCACAGTTAAGAGCCATTCTGTAGCCGTCGATAGCAACCATTGTGAGGCTCTTTCCGTCGCTGATAAGATTAAGACCTGTAAGCTTGTCTCTTGTTGTATCATTCGAGACTGCAAAGCTTGTATGAGCGATCATACTCTTAAGGATCTTCTGACCGATAACGATGCTGTTATCCTTCATATCGTTGCTCTCAACTGAAGGAATCTTGGGATATGTCTCTCCGTCAAGACCTCTGATGTTGAAGTTTACAGATCCACTCTTGATGGAGAGCTGGAAGTTGCTGTCAACGCTGATATCGATATTCTCTTCAGGAAGCTTCCTTATGATGTCGTTGAAGATCTTGGACTCAACTGCTACTGAACCTTCTTCAAATATATTGGCAACCACATCTGTCTCAATGCCTGTTACCATATCAAATCCTGTAAGCTTTATCTTATTATCATTAGTCTCAATAAGGATACATTCCAAAAGCTTGGATGTTGAATTACGGCCGATAGCCTTCATAACTGTTGATATAGCTTCACTAAGATCTGACTTTTGACAATAAAACTTCATTTTTTTGAGTTTCCTTTCGAGTTGATTAAACAAATTTCCTGAAAAATTATACCTCTTTTTTGTATAAAAATAAAGGAGAAGTGAGGTCAAACTCCGGCTTTTTTGCATTTATATTGTGTAATTGTTGTTCATCTTATTATTGCTGTAGATAATATTCAAAACTCTGCGAAGTGCTTATTTTACAGGCATTTAACAGTGTTAAATCTATGTTTATAACTCAAATTAGACTATTCAAAACTCTGTTTATATCTACATGCTTTTTTTCTGAACAATCTGCGTACAGGAAACTTTGAACTTTTGAACATAAAAATGTTCATTACCCGTTGATGCGCTTCTTGATCTCTTCAGCTTCTCTCTTCAGCTCCGGATCATCATCGATATTATTGATGCTGTTGATGACCGTCGAATGCTTTCTGCCTCCAAAGTATTTGCCGATCCTGTCATGAGTATAATCAAGAATATCCCTCATCAGATACATGGCAACATTACGCGCCACTGCCACCTGCGCATTACGCTTCGTAGAGGTCATATCCTCCTCCGAGATGTCATAGTATTTCGAAACGGAATTTATGATCATCTCAGGTGTGACCTTCTTCTTGCTGCTGGGGGAGATAAGAGGCATCAGAAGTGCCTTTGTCGTCTCAAGATCGATAACGCCGTTAGATACAGCCATATAGGACGTTACAGTCTTATATGCACCCTCGATCTCTCTGACGTTATTCGTGATATTCTCGCATACATAATTAACGATATCATCGCTTACAGTGAGCCCGTCATTCTCGATCTTGCTCAGGAAGATAGCCTTACGCGTCTCGAAATCCGGCGGCTGGATATCAATAAGAATACCGCTCTGGAATCTCGACCTGATCCTGTCGTCGAACTCGATAAGGTTGCTCGGAGCCTTATCACTTGTGATGATTATCTGTTTACCTTCAGCAGAAAGTGCCTCAAAGGTATTAAAGAACTCATTGATGGT
This sequence comes from Saccharofermentans sp., assembly GCA_024688685.1. Classification (GTDB taxonomy): domain Bacteria; phylum Bacillota; class Clostridia; order Saccharofermentanales; family Saccharofermentanaceae; genus Saccharofermentans. Next base: position 7,706 of record JAILDX010000029.1, on the reverse strand, counting down.
CTCAGTCTTGCCGATAAGCGCCTGGATATCGTCGATTATGAGCACGTCGACTGACCTGTATTTTTTACGGAATGCATCGTAATCGTCGCCCATCCTGCAGTGAATAAAGGCATCCAGGAACGATTCGCAGGTAGTGTAGAGGACCTTGATATCGTCGTTGTTTGACTGGATCTCGTAGCCGATAGCCTTGATAAGGTGAGTCTTGCCGAGACCTGAATTGCCCCACAGGAAGAAGGGATTGCGCTGCCTTGATCCGGGGTTGTTCGCAACAGCAACAGCAGAAGCATGTGCGAAACGGTTGCAGTCACCGACGATAAAGTTCTTGAATGAATAAGCCTCTGTAAGATTGGATGAGTTCTCGCCTTCATCATCCCTTGACCTTGCAGCCGAGATCTTCGTCGAATTGATTGACTTCGTATCGCCCTTCAGGACAAAATTGAGCGTAATAGGAGCTCCGTTAACGGAATTGAGCGCTTCACTGATGATAGAATTGAGATCGTTGCCCTTAAGAATGTTGAGAGAATAAGTGTCTCTTGCTTCAAGAATGATCTGCTTCCTGTCGCAGTGAACCTGCTTGAGAGGAACAATGATCGCATCATAAACACCGTCAACCCTGCTGTCAAAGGATAGTACTTTCAAAGTACGTTTCCAAAGATCGGATTCATTACCCATATATAACTCCATACGCGAAAAAGTAGATACATAATAGCACAAATGAGATGTATAATTTACATAGATTTTCGGGGAGAATTTTATGAAACAACACAATTGTAAAAGGAAAAACGTCATTTTGATCATAGTGGCAGTGCTGTTTTTCATTGCCGGTGTTGTTATCCTCCTGATCAACCCGATAAGAAGTGCAAAAAGGATGAAAGTCACCAATGAAGCCCTCGAGAGTATAGAGGCTCAGATCAAGCAAAACTCCGCAAATACTGATAATACAGAGCCTTCTGCCATCACGATAGTAGTCTCGAAATACGGGAACGAAGTGGCAGGGGAGGAGTACGACTACTACACGGACGAGGACAATCTCGATGAGCTGATGAATGAAGTTGCCGAGATGGAAGCGAACCTTCCCGATAACATTACACTGACTTGCATCGGCATCCTGAAGATAGACAAGATCGACCTGAACCTGCCCATCTGGGACCAGACTTCGAGAGTCGCTCTGAGATACGGATTAGGTCTTTACGAGGACTCAGTAGCCCCCGGAATGAATGGAAATACGTCCATCCTGGGACACCGTAACCAGCATACATCGACGATGTTCTGGAGGCTCAAGGAAGTGACCGCAGGGGACATAGTAAGGATCCTGCTTCCCTCCGGAAATGAGCTTTCCTACAGGGTCAGACAGGTTAAGTTTGTAGGCCCGTCGTCTCTTATCGAGAACATCGAAGCAAGCGCTTCATCGTCACCGCAGCTTACTCTCGTAACATGTGCGACCGAGCGCGGACAGGGTCACAGACGCCTTGTTATTTGCGACCCTATATAATTTAATATTTATCTAAAATACGTTCTGTGTTAAAATCTTATCCGTCAAAAAACGAGTGACGGAGGCATACCCATATGGTAAAGGCAATAGTAGGAGCAAACTGGGGCGACGAAGGTAAGGGAAAGATCACCGATCTTCTTGCAAACGAGTCTGACATAGTAATCAGATTTCAGGGCGGCGCCAACGCAGGACACACGATCATAAATGAATACGGAAGATTTGCTCTTCATCTGATGCCTTCCGGTGCATTTCACAAGAACATAGTCAACATCATTGGTAATGGTGTTGCTCTCAATATCCCGAAGTTCATCGAGGAATACAACAATCTCAAGGAAGGCGGTATTGTCCCGACGGTGTATGTGTCAGACAGGGCACAGATCGTAATGCCTTACCACATCCTTTTCGATCAGCTTGAGGAAGAGAGACTTGGCGGCAAGGCGTTCGGTTCCACAAAGTCCGGTATAGCTCCGTTCTATTCTGACAAGTATGCGAAGATCGGTTTCCAGGTATGCGAGCTTTTCGAGAAGGAGGCTCTGAGGGAGAAGATAGAGAGAGTTCTCGAGATCAAGAATGCGCTGATCGTTAATCTCTATCACAAGGAAGCGCTCAAGGCAGACGAGATCTATGAGGAGCTTCTTAAGTATGCTGAACTGATCAAGCCGTTTGTAATGGATACGCAGAGCTATCTGTTTGATGCAGTTAAGGCAGGGAAGAAGATACTTCTTGAGGGTCAGCTCGGTTCAATGAAGGATCCTGATCACGGAATCTACCCAATGGTTACATCGTCATCCACACTTGCAGGTTTCGGTGCGGTTGGTGCAGGTATCCCGCCTTATGAGATCAAGGATATCGTCACAGTTGTTAAGGCTTATTCTTCAGCAGTCGGAGCAGGTGCTTTCGTAAGCGAGATCCTCGATCCCGTTGAGGCTGAGGAGCTCAGAAAGCGCGGCGGTGACAAGGGCGAGTACGGTGCTACGACAGGAAGACCGAGAAGAGTCGGCTGGTTCGACGCAGTTGCATCACGTTACGGATGCCGCGTACAGGGCGCTACAGAGGTTGCATTTACAGTTATGGACTGCCTCGGATATCTCGATGAGATCCCCGTCTGCGTTGCATACGATATCGACGGCGAGATCACAAAGGATTTCCCGAATCCCACAAAGATCGACCGTGCGAAGCCGGTACTCAAGAAGCTGCCCGGCTGGAAGTGTGATATCAGGGGTATCAAGGAGTTCGATAAGCTCCCTAAGGAAGCACAGGACTACGTATTGTTTGTAGAGGAAGAACTCGGTGTTCATATTTCCATCGTTTCGACAGGACCTGAGAGAGAAGAGATCATCCGCAGGTAAAAGGATTACCGCAGCGGTGCTCGCAGCTGCGCTTTTGCTGGGCGGGTGCGGCGTCAGTACGGATGATAAGGACGAAGAAGATGATGTGGAGAATATCGTTATCGAGCGTCCTTACGATCCGACCGCAATGCATATCGAGGACTTTGACATATTAGTTCCCAGAGATGAGAACTCGTATGAGGGAGGGACCAATTTCTGGAACCTTTATTTCTTCGATACAGACGGAAATATCTATGTTGACCAGAACTACGAAGTAGGCGTCAAGGCTATCGTTCTTCAGGTGCATACGTTCAGCTACAACAAGGTCGGTGATGTGTTCTACTACGATGTTTATATCGACGGAGAACTTGTTTCGGAGAAGAATGTTTTTACAAATAAGACTGACCTTGCGGATTACTGCGACATTACCTATGAAGGTGATGGCAACGGTCTTACAAAAGGTCGATACACGTTTGTGATATATGATGTGAACTCAACATCCACAGTGTGCTGTGTGGCGTACTGTGTTGTCAGATAAGGAGGGCATTTTATGCGCGAGAGCATTTTGGTTTTGGACTTCGGAGGTCAGTACAATCAGCTGATCGCAAGAAGAGTTCGTGAGCTTTCTGTGTACAGTGAGGTCATATCTTCAGACACTTCGATCGAGGATATAAAGAAGATGAATCCGACGGGAATCATCCTTACGGGAGGTCCTGCATCCGTTTACGACGAGGACAGCCCGAAATGCGATCCCGAACTCTTCAACCTTGGCATTCCTGTTCTTGGTATCTGCTACGGCGCACAGCTCATGAACTATCTCCTGGGCGGCACCGTTAAAAAAGCAGAGGTGCGTGAGTACGGCCATACCGATGTTAATGTTGATAATTCCACGACACTGTTCAAGGGCGTATCAGAGAAGACAGTCTGCTGGATGAGCCACACAGTTTATATTGCTGAGGCGGCACCCGGATTTACCGTTACGGCACAGACTTCCGTCTGCCCCGTTGCAGCTGCTCAGAACGAAGAGAAAAAGCTCTACTGCGTTCAGTTCCACCCCGAGGTTTCTCACACAGTCGAGGGCATGAAAATGCTTGAGAACTTCCTTAAGGAAGCATGCCATTGCAAGTGCGACTGGAAGATGGATTCTTTCGTTGAATCATCAATTGCGCAGATCAGGGAGAGGGTAGGTAACGGACGCGTTCTGTGCGCTCTGTCAGGCGGCGTTGATTCATCTGTTGCAGCAGTTCTGCTTTCCAAGGCAGTTGGCAAGCAGCTCACATGTGTATTTGTAGATCACGGTCTGTTGCGTAAGAATGAGGGTGATGAGGTAGAGGCTGTTTTCGGTCCCGAAGGCCCTTACGATCTGAACTTTATCAGAGTCAATGCACAGCAGAGATTCTATTCGAAACTGGCAGGTGTAGAAGAGCCCGAGAAGAAGCGTAAGATCATCGGTGAAGAGTTCATAAGAGTCTTTGAAGAAGAAGCAAAAAAGATCGGCGCAGTTGACTTCCTCGTACAGGGTACGATCTATCCTGACGTTATCGAATCAGGTCTCGGCAAGAGTGCCGTTATCAAGTCACATCACAACGTCGGAGGTCTTCCGGACTACGTCGATTTCAAAGAAATAATCGAACCTTTGCGCCTGCTCTTTAAGGACGAGGTCCGCAAGGCAGGACTCGAGCTCGGCATCCCCGAGAACCTCGTTTTCCGTCAGCCGTTCCCCGGTCCCGGACTTGCTATCCGTATCATTGGAGAGGTTACAGAACAGAAAGTAAAGCTCGTTCAGGATGCAGACTACATCTTCCGTCAGGAGATGGCACGTTCAGGATTTGACAAGGTTGCAAACCAGTTCTTCGTAGCACTTTCCAACATGCGTTCAGTCGGCTGTATGGGCGACGAAAGAACATACGATTATGCATGCGTAATCCGCGCAGTTACGACCACCGATTTTATGACAGCCGAGTTTGCTGAGCTTCCCTGGAGTTTGATCGGAAGAGTATCGTCCAGAATCGTTAACGAGGTCAAGGGCATTAACAGAGTGCTGTATGATTGCACGGGGAAGCCGCCGGCGACGATTGAACTCGAGTAAATATTACAACCCCGGAAACGCTTTGATATCAGCGCTTTCGGGGTTTTATTATGCCCTTTTGGGTACATTTTGGGTACAGTTTTTTATTCTGTGCGGTATTTATCTACTAAACTGTCGAATTGAGAAACGTATTTTTCAAGTTTCTTCTCATTTCCTTCAATTGCAAATGTAGGCTTTCTTTTTCCGATAATCATTACACCCGGTATATCGGCTTTGTGTGTTTTTTCGTTATATATCATATAGTCGAGATATGGTCGTAATGCATAGCCTTCCAGTCCCGGACATTTTGCAACGATCCACGCGATCTCTTCCGTGGTAAACAGATTTGTCGGACAGTCAAACACTTCCAGTTTTTCCATATTGGGAATACATGATACATCCATATCACTAATCTTTTTTCCTGAAAAGTTTATTCTGCGAATCCCGGTGTTTTCAAGAGGTTTTAAGCTTTCTATTTCTGATGTGCGCCAAATGGCATCTCCGAACTCAAACCATTCGAGAGCAGGAGCCTTCTCAATCCCCGAGATAGAATGCAGCTTGCTGAAATCACTGATCTTAAGTGCTTTCAAAGAATAGTTCCGGCTCATGTCCCACAATCTGTCTATCTTCTGATTATGAAACCAGTTTACACATTCGAGATCTGGAAGAGTCCCAAGCAAAGACCAGTCTTCAACAGATTTATTACTGTAAAAATGTATATATCGTAACTGCCGGCCGTATTTGTTGATAAAGTACTCAAATGTATCTTGATCCAATGCAAAAATCCTTACAGATTTTACTTCCGGGTGATCAGCAAGTTTATCAATATCGCTGATATATCTGATGGATCCTGCAACATCTGAATCGGCCGCCTTGATAGCTAATTGTGCATCATCAAACGAATTTTTGTAACAAGAATAATTCCATTCCTGCTTAATTAACTCATAAAAGTATTCAACGTGTACATCCATAAATATACCTCAGGTCATTCTATATTCTTAGGATTGAGTCCGATTATATCCAAAATCTTGTCGTGCTTCGCTTGTGCGTCAAGTAATTCATAATCACCTTCATATTCCGGGTAGGTGTCCATCCAGAAATCAAAGTCTGCTTCTGCTCTAAGAATTGCTTCCTCTCTTTTTTGCTTATCGTCAATACAATTGCATTTTTCAAGATCCTCAAGATATTTCTCATATCTAGAAAACCAAGATCTCATTGGTAAAAGCGTAGCAAAGCTGATAGCGGGGCATGATATTCCATCATCTCCCTCTACTTCTACCATCGTTCCAGTATATTGACGGAATATATGAAAGAGTTGATGCATGGCTTTAATACCATCAAAATCAGCTCCAGTTAGTACTTCAATATTTACATGAAGTGCATTAGCTATTGCTTCTAATGATTTTAGTTTTGGATTCCTTCTTCCGGATTCGTATGCACGTATATAGGATTCACTTACTCCTACAGCATCTCCCAGCTGCTTGAGAGTCATTCCCCGTTGTTTTCTAAGTCTTCGGATATTTTCTCCCACGGTCATATGTTTATCACCTCGCAAGCGTATCAATTGATGCTAATTCTATATCAAATGATACGTTTTTTCAACAAAAACCATTGACACGTATCAAAAGATACGCTAACATCACAATCGTATCAAATGATACGCATTGTACAAATCTAAAGAAAAGAGGTGAAAACAAATGAACAAGAAACTGTACTACACAGCTAACGAAGTCGCTTTTATGGTCGGCGTAGGTCGTACTACTGCTTACGGTATCGTAAAGCAACTCAACCGGGAACTAAAGGAAAAAGGGTATCTGGTAGTCGAAGGAAAAGTGTCTAAGGACTACTTCGATGAGAGGTACTTCGGAGGTTCTCACGGTGAGGAGGTGATTGCGTAATGGCAAACAGTGCCAAGAGAGATCCCAATGGTACCTGGCATATTCAGTTCCGATATAAGGACTGGACGGGAACTATCAGAAAGACATCTAGAAAAGGGTTTAAGACAAAGAAGGAAGCGGAAGAATGGTTGAACCGCTTTCTTCTTCAGCAAGCTGCCGATCCGGGGATGTTCTTCAAGGATTTCTGGGAAATCTACAAGGCGGATATGGGAAAACGTCTTAAGGAAACGACAATGACTAACAAGGAGTATGTTGTAACCGATAAGCTTCTTCCATACTTCGGCAATATGCCCCTTAATCAAATCACTGCAGCTACGATTCGTAAGTGGCAAGGAGAAATGATGGAAAAGGGGTATAAAGCAACGTATCTAAAGACGATCAACAATCAGTTGTCTGCCATCCTTAATTATGCAGTCAGCTACTACGATCTGAGGGCCAATCCCTGTAAGAGGGCAGGGAGTATGGGAAGGTCGCGTGCAGACGAAAGGCCGTTTTGGACTCTCGAAGAATTCGAATCCTTCATCGATGCTGTAAGTGATAAGTATGAAGCATGGGTTGCATTTCAGATCCTGTTCTGGACAGGAATGCGTATCGGCGAACTTCTTGCCCTTAAGGTAGAGGATATCGATCTGGATGATCTGACGGTCCGTATAGACGAATCATACACCCGACTCAATGGTAAGGATATTATCTCAACTCCTAAGACTGAAAGCTCTGTTCGTGTGATCACTATTCACGAAGATCTGGCGGAAGTTATTGAGGAGTATATATCTCATATTTACAAAGCAAAACCGGAGACGAGGCTCTTTGCGGAAAAAACAAAGAGCTTCTTCGAGAAGGAGATGCAAAGAGGTATCAAGAACAGCGGAGTAAAAAGAATTACGATCCACTGCTTACGGCACTCACATGCATCAATGCTC
>JAILDX010000026.1 GCA_024688685.1 Saccharofermentans sp. | reverse complement strand
AATACTTTGAAGAGCTTATCGACAAGATGAAGGAAGAAAAGGGCGTAACTCAGGACGTTGAGCTCACAGCTGACGACCTCAAGGTACTCGCAGGCCAGTTCAAGGCTGAGTACAAGGCTAAGATCGGCGTAGATTTCCCTGTCGATCCTAAGGAGCAGCTCATGGGCGCTATCAAGGCTGTATTCCGTTCATGGGATAACCCCCGTGCAAACGTTTACAGAAGAGATAACGATATCCCTTATTCATGGGGTACAGCTGTTAACGTACAGTCAATGGCTTTCGGTAACATGGGTGATGACTGCGGTACAGGTGTTGCTTTCACACGTGACCCTGCTACAGGCGCTAAGGGTCTCTTCGGTGAGTTCCTTACAAACGCTCAGGGTGAGGACGTTGTTGCAGGCGTTCGTACTCCTATGAAGATAGCTGAGATGGAACAGAAGTTCCCCGAGGCTTTCAAGCAGTTCACAGAGGTTTGCTCCATCCTTGAGAATCACTACCGTGATATGCAGGATATGGAGTTTACAGTTGAGCACGGTAAGCTCTACATGCTCCAGACAAGAAACGGTAAGAGAACAGCTCAGGCTGCTCTTAAGATTGCATGCGATCTCGTTGACGAAGGCATGAGAACAAAGGAAGAGGCAGTTGCAATGATCGATCCCCGTAACCTCGATACACTGCTCCACCCTCAGTTCGATGCAACAGCACTCAAGGCTGCTACACCTATTGCTCAGGCACTTGGTGCATCCCCCGGAGCTGCTTGCGGTCAGATCGTATTCACAGCTGAAGACGCAAAGGAGTGGAAGGCTGCAGGTAAGAAGGTAGTTCTCGTACGTCTCGAGACATCCCCTGAGGATATCGAGGGGATGAAGGCTTCACAGGGTATCCTCACGGTTCGTGGCGGTATGACATCTCACGCAGCAGTTGTTGCACGTGGTATGGGTACATGCTGTGTATCAGGCTGTGGTGACATCGCTATGGACGAAGCTAACAAGAAGTTCACACTTGCAGGCAAGGAATACCACGAGGGTGATGAGATCTCCATCGATGGTTCTACAGGTAAGATCTACGACGGTATTATCCCTACAGTTGATGCTACTATCGCAGGGGAGTTCGGCCGCATCATGGCTTGGGCTGATGAGTTCAGAAGACTTAAGGTAAGAACAAATGCTGATACACCCCGCGATGCTAAGAAGGCTCGTGAGCTCGGTGCAGAGGGTATCGGTCTCTGCCGTACAGAGCACATGTTCTTCGGCGAAGGCAGGATCGATGCTTTCCGTGAGATGATCTGCTCTGATTCCGTTGAAGAGAGAGAAGAGGCTCTTGAGAAGATCCTCCCTATGCAGCAGTCTGATTTCGAGGCTCTCTATGAGGCTCTCGAGGGTTATCCTGTAACTATCAGATTCCTGGATCCCCCGCTTCACGAATTCGTTCCCACAGAGGAAGCTGACATCAAGAAGCTCGCTGATGCAAAGGGCAAGTCTGTAGAAGACATCAAGAATATCATTGATTCTCTCCATGAGTTCAACCCTATGATGGGTCACCGTGGATGCCGTCTTGCAGTTACATATCCTGAGATCGCTAAGATGCAGACAAAGGCTGTTATCCGCGCTGCTCTTAACGTTAAGAAGGCACATGCTGACTGGAAGATCGAGCCTGAGATCATGATCCCGCTCATCGGTGATGTTAAGGAGCTCAAGGTTGTTAAGGCAGTAGTTGTTGAGACAGCAGACGCTGAGATCGCAGCTGCAGGTTCTGACCTCAAGTATTCCGTTGGTACAATGATCGAGATCCCGAGAGCTGCTCTTACAGCTGACGAGATCGGTAAGGAAGCTGCATTCTTCTGCTTCGGTACAAATGACCTCACACAGATGACGTTCGGTTTCTCACGTGACGATTCCGGTAAGTTCCTCGAGGCTTACTACGAGTCAAAGATCTTCGAGTCTGATCCGTTCGCACGTCTCGATCAGAACGGCGTAGGCAAGCTCATGAAGATGGCTATCGATCTTGGTAAGGGCGTTAACCCTGACCTCCACATCGGTATCTGCGGCGAGCACGGCGGCGACCCGACGTCTGTTGAGTTCTGCGATGCAATCGGTCTGGATTATGTATCCTGCTCACCTTTCAGAGTACCGATCGCAAGACTTGCAGCAGCACAGGCAGCTATCGCAAGAAAGTAATCTTCAGTTATATAAGCTGATCAAGGCCGGGGCAGAAATGCTCCGGCTTTTTTTGTAACGGAATTACCTTATATTTTGAAATTAGTTGGTGATTTAGGCATCTTCATTTTATTTAAGTGTTATTATATTTTTGTTTATTAATTATGTGGTTGGGTTTGTTTTATGAATAAAAAGAACAGCAAATTACCTTTGATCATCACATTAAGTGTTGTAGGCGCGGCTCTGGCGGGTACAGGAATCTATGCGATCGTAAAGAATTCAAAGAAGGGTATTGAGTATCCTGATGTCAGAGCATATTTCGAAGAGAGAGCCGAGATAATATCTGTTACGCCTGTTAAGGACTCAGAGAATACTCTGTCTGAACAGAATGCAGTTGAGGAACTGAAATCGAGAGGCTTTACTGACTATCCGGTAACATCAGATTATTCAGTTGAAGGTGAGTTCACAGATTCTGTCGTAGTCTCAGATGATTCATCCGCACAGCATCCGATGTACAGAACATATTATATGTCTTCAGAAGGTGAATTATGGTCGATCGCATTAGTGGACGGCAAGCTGACAGCAACGCCGTCTTCTTATAACCTCAGTCATACAGGAGGCGTTCCGATAGAGGTTTCCGAGACAGGTGAGATAGCAAGCTACGATCTCTCCACAAACAGTATCTATCTGACTGTACCTTTCGACACAACAATAGATGTCCGTGTTGTGGACAGGATAGATTCAGCGACACTTGATTCTTTAGATCTGGAGGGATGAGTATATGTTCATTAGAAAGATATTGATGAGTCCCGTTATCGGATTATTGATAACAGTTTTTGCCTATAACATGTTTTTGCCTGTGGTCTGCGTTGCAGATACAGTCTCTCAAAAAGAACAGAACAATGACCAATCTTTATCTCACACCACCAGCGGAGTAATAGTCTCTATGGGGGATTCCTATTCAGCAGGTGAAGGAATCACTCCCTTTTTTGGCGACCGTTATTCTGAAGGATGGGCACTGAAGGATTGGGCTGCCCACAGATCTGAAAATGCATGGAGCGGTGGATTGGTGCTTCCTGATGTCGGCAGCATGTATTTTTCGAGGTACTCCGCGGATGCCAATCCGCACTGGTACTTTGTTGCTGCTTCGGGCGCAGTGACATGGGACATTACGGGAGGACAGGATAAGGAATTCCTGAAATGGGATGACGAGACAAAGACTACAATCAGTGATAAAGTTACGCTGGATCCCCAGATTGATATTTTTAAAGAGACACAGCGAAGGCAGATCGTGCCTGATTATATCACCATAACTCTTGGTGGAAATGACCTTGGTTTTGAGGAGATACTTATAACTGCTGCAATGAATGATTTGTTTACAGATCCGTGCATTCTGACTGTTAGGCTGGAAGAGGCAAAATTCAAGCTTAAAAACAAATATCCGAATAAAAACGGCGGGGAAGATCCAAGCATCTTGGACAGACTCAAGGATATTTATCACAAAATAGATGAAGCGGCAAGTATCGGAGATGACCATCCGTGCATCTTAGTTGCCGGCTATCCTCATCTGCTTAACGAGCATTTATTTAATACCAAATTCAATGTTGGAGACATCGCAAACGCTCTTACCGTTTTCACACCTTCTGATGCGAAGGAAATCAATGGGGCGATCGATGAGTATACAAATGAATTAAAGGAAGTCATTGGTAAATGTCAGGAAGAGGGCCTTAGGATCGAGTATGTTGACGTAATTAAGGAGTTCGAAGATCATGAAGTCAATACGGCTAATCCATGGATAAACGGGATAGTTCTAAACTCATCTCATCTCGGAGTGATCGCACCGGAGGTTGATCCTATTATCGAAGCCATAAATCCGGGGACATATGGCCCAATAAGAGATGTAATCCGGGAATTTGAACCGGTTGATAATCAGGATCTGAGCTATGGTATTTTATGCGGAGCTTCTCTGCATCCCAATATAGAAGGTGCGACCTATGGATACGAAGTGTGCTTTCAGAACAAGATCGACGAGCTGGAAGGTCTGACTGAGACCCCGTCGCTTGATTCTTCATTGCCGCAGCCTATTGTCGGTGCTGAGGTAACTTTCGGATATTATGCCGGAGAAGACATTCAGTGGACAATAATGGATGAGACGGATGAAGGCTATTTCCTGCTGGCAAATAAAGTCATTGAGACAAGAGCTTTCAACGATTCGGATGAGATCACGACCTGGGAAGATTGTTCAATGAGGGAATGGCTGAACGGTGAATTCTACGACAGCGCATTTAATGCTGAAGAGAAGGCAATAATACGACAGACAAATGTAAAGAATCCAGATAATCCCGAATGGGGTACAGAAGGCGGAGGTGATACACAGGATCGTGTATTCCTGCTGAGCTATTATGAAGCCGAAGCCCTGTTCAAATCCAATGAGGCGAGGATAGCTGCGCCCACAACACATGCCTATGATAATGCGGAGGGTGTTAATACCTGGGAAGATTCTTATGCATTATGGTGGCTCAGATCTCCGGGAAAAAACGGCAATTGTGCAGCATATGTCAGTGTCCAGGGAGAGGTGGACTATAACGGCTATGGTGTTGCTGCCGGATACGGCGGTATCAGCGGAGTCCGCCCGGCTTTGTGGATAAGTAAGAACACCGAGCCGTCAGCGATCGTGATTCCGGATCCTGCAGACGGACAGGCAGCATGGACCCGTGACGGAGACTATATAATCTTAGGACATTATGAACAGGATGGGAATCTGACAAATGGCGCGGAGCCGATCGAGTGGAAGATCCTTTCTGAACAAGACGGTAAGATGCTGCTCATCAGCAGATATATATTGGATTGCCAGCCATACCATACTGTTAATGAGGAAATTACCTGGGAAAGCTGCAGTTTAAGAAACTGGCTAAATAATGATTTTATCAATGATGCTTTTTCTTCCGATGAGCAGAAGCTGATCCAAACAACAACATTGTCAAATCCTGATAATCCGGTTTATGGCATTGACGGCGGAAATGACACTGATGACAGGATCTTTTGCTTAAGTGTTGATGAAGCAATACAGTATTTTGATAATATTGTTTATCCTGGTGAGCCCGGTTGGGCTTACAGTCAGTCATTTATGGCTGAAGTAACACAATATGCGATCGATAACAATGTTAGTGTTGATGTAATAGAAAGAGACCGCTATGAAGGCCTTATTAATGGCCAATTATATTACTATCTGACTGAAGATGTTATCGGACGCAACTTGGGCTCATGGTGGCTTCGTTCCCCCGGAGGGATCACATATTTTGATGATATCGTGAGCCCTGATAATATCATTCCTGATACACACGCCTGTTATGTTTCGGAATTAGGTGACCTCTGCTGGGATCATTGCTTTAACCCTGTTACAACAGATTACTTCGGTGTCCGTCCTGCTATGTGGATTGACGTGAATGAGAGTGATACGGATGATAGTGATTCATCTCCTGACAATCATTCCGATACACCAATTCATATTCCGGAAAGCGCAGAAGTCGGATCTTATGTTACATTCGGTTCTTATGAACAGGATAATGATCTGTCAAACGGCAAGGAGGCGATTGAATGGCTTGTGCTCGCAGTTGACGGCAATAAGGCACTTATTATCAGCCGCGATGCTCTTGATTGGCAGCCATATCATTCAGTTGAGGAAGAAGAGTTTACCTGGGAGACATGCACATTAAGAAACTGGCTGAACACATCTTTTATAAATGAAGCGTTCAGAGGGGAAGAACAGAACATAATCGTAAACACAACGGTTGTAAATGAAAATGATAACCCGTTCTATGACCCGATCGGAGGAAACGATACGACCGACCGTGTGTTCCTGCTGAGTATTGATGAGGCAGAACACAAGTATTTTGGTTCGACTGAGGCGAGAGTTTGCCTGCCGACACAGTATGCAGCCGCAAGATATGAAGCTGCATCAGAAGGACGTGGTAGAATGGAAGAATGTGTGTGGTGGCTGCGATCACCGGGTATTGATAACTTCAACGCTTCCTTCGTCTCAAAAACCGGTATGTTCAACTATTACGGCCGAGGGGCTAACTTCGTTGATTTCCCGATTTATGTTCGTCCTGCTATGTGGATTGAAATTCAATAAACTCATCCACGGGCATTAAGATTGAGGAGATTATGGAAAAGTTTACCATTTCAAACATGAGTCCGACCGCTTTTAACTGGATTGCTTACGCATGTGCGGCGGTTTTCGGAATAACGGGAGTGGGTCTGTTCTTTGAGGGATTGACTCATAAGTTACCTCTCCACAATGCGTTAGGAGTGGTGCTGTTCCTGCTCGCCTTTGTTTTGCCGTTTGTTTTTATGGGCCTGGCGAGAACATCAGTTGAGTACGACGGAGCAGCAGTAAAGACATCATCATTGCTGAAGAAAAGGGAGATCATCCTTCAGGATATCAAGCAAATCAGTTATGAGTTCGAGACATGCTACAGGTCTTCCAATAATGCTGTTTGTTTATATGTTGAACTCCAAGACGGCCCTGATGTCTTGCTGACAGATACAGTCCCAAAAGACGAGACAGACAGACTGGTCAAGGGAGACCATTCCCCTGTGCCGCTGCTTGTTATGTATGATGCGATTGCAGAGAAATATCCGGATAAGGTTAAGAAGGATTAAATTACAACCACCGCAGCCGGGGCAGAAGTGCTCCGGCTGTTTTCATGGTATTAACTGTTATCCGTCAAGCAGATTTGGTAAAATTAAAACAATGAAATCAAATGGGAGCAGCAGGAGTTGGATTATAAGCAGTTGATCGATCCGGAACTGAAGAAAAACGCACGAAGTTTTCCGTTTAACCGCGGGGTCATTATCGGCGGAAATATATATCAGATCATCGAATGGCATTTTATAAAAACACCGGCGGGTATAGAAGAGAAAGAATTAACTGTGAAGAGCTTCAGCGGAGATCCTTTTAAGATAACGGTATTCACTCCGGCAGGAGCGGACAGCAATTCTCCGGCATTATTATATGTTCACGGGGGAGGATTCGTTTACAAAGCTGCAGGATACCAGAAAAGACTGGCAATGATCTATGCCGGGGAAACGGGATGCAAAGTGTTCTTCCCGCATTACCGTCTGGCGCCAAAACACACATATCCTGCTGCCTATGAAGATGCTGTTTCTGCATACCGTTATATTACAGAGCACAGTATGGAGCTTGGTGTTGATCCGGAACGGACCGGAGTTGCAGGCGACAGTGCAGGCGCCTCTATCGCCGCACTGATATGTAACCGCTGGCAAACAGAAAACCTGCAGTTGCCATGCCTTCAGATGCTGGCGTATCCGGTAACCGATGCTCATATGGATACGGATTCCATGAAAGAATACACAGATACTCCTCTCTGGGATTCAAGATCGAACGCGAAAATGTGGACCTACTATTGCGGTGAGGATCAGAAACTGAGGGAGCTTGCATCGCCGATGCATTGTCCTCTGCCTGATGTAATGCCGCAAACATATATTGAAGTCGCACAGTATGACTGTCTGCATGATGAAGGGGTCAGGTACGGAGAGAAACTGACTCTGGCCGGCGCAGATGTTAAAATAGTTGAAACTAAAGGCACCTTTCACGGTTATGATGCAGCGGTTAAAACACAGATCGTCAGAGACAATTTAAATAACAGAGTTCAGTTTTTGAGAAAAGGATTCGGTCAAGGAGGTAATTATGGCAACTAATCCGGATGTGTATCTGCTCTATGAGTACATGAAGAAAAATGCTTTTACAGTTCGTATAAAAGCGAACATGACAGAAGCAGTCGATGAGGCGCTTTTGAAGGAAGCTGCTGTTGAGGCAATGACAAGATTTCCTTATTTTTCAGTCCGCGTCGGTTTGGATGATGATGAGAATTATATCCTTTTGCCCAATGACCGTCCTGTCCCTGTCTTGCCGGAGACTGATGACCGGCTGCTGCTAGGTTCTGAAAGAGTGCGCGGACACCTTTTCGCGATCACGTGGAAGGGGAACAGCATATGGTTTAACTTTGCACATTGCATATGCGGCGGCTTTGGAGCAATGTATTGGGTAAAGACCACATTGTATCAGTATCTGACCAGGAAGTATGGACCGATCAAAGCCCCTGCTGATCTGAAGGCAGTGGGAACACCTGTTGACGAAGCGGAATATGCTTATCCTGATGTTGATGCACTGCCCGTGGATGATCCTCTGAAGCGGTACGAAGAAAAAAGCAGCAAAGTCGGAATGCAGCAAGACGTGAATTATTTCATTAATCCGTTTGTAAACGAGATCTATTACTATGAGTTGGAACTTGAGAGCAAGCCTTTCATGGATTACGCGAAGAAGATCGATGGAACGCCTAATACTGTTCTGAGTGCATTATTGATGAAAACGGCTGCTGATTATTTCCCAAGAGTTGAAGGGTGGCATATCTCGGGTAAGGTTGCGGATGATTACCGCAAGGATGTCGGCTGCGATAAATCCTACAGAGACTTTGTCCGTTTTATTCATGTTAAGTATGACTGGGAAATGAAGGATGAGTCCATTGAGAGATTAAGCCAGCGTGCCAGAGGTGCGATCCTTACACAGATGCAGCCGGAGAACAGTTTCGAGTGGTTCAGGAAACAGGTGGAAGTACATAATGGCGTCGATGCGCAGCCGGATCTGAAATCCAAGACTAAATATGCAAAGAAACATAGTCTCTACATCAATGATACCCGCGATACCTTTATGGTAAGTTATGTCGGAAGGACAGACTGGGGAGGAATTGCGGATTATATGGATTCCATCTATACGATAACAGATGGTAATCTTATGCTGGAAGTAAATGCTGTTCCGGACAAATTGTGTATTACATTCCAGCTGCTGACAAAAGACAGGAAACCGCTGGATCTGTTCTGCAAAGTTTTGAAGGAAGAAAAACTTCCGTACAGAGTGTCAGAGAGAATGGTTCGTTACATGCCGGATCTGATCCTGCCTACAATGCAATCCAGGTAGAAAAACTGATAATAGGGAGGCGCGCTATGGAATACCAGAGATCACAAAATATCAAGGAATATGCAAGGGAGGTCGTATCGAACTCTGCGCATATCAGAATGATCGCCAAGAATCCTCAAAAGCCGGCAAGGGATTACATCACCAATCTGAAGCTGATCCTTCTGGCTATGGCGCTCGTCTTCATAGGACTGTTAATTTTGATCTTTATGTCAAAAGATATTCTCTGCGCACAGTTAAGCGGCATGTTTCTTACCATGATAATACTGTATATAGTTAAGATCGTGTCATGCGGAAGCACGATCAATGCGATTGTAAACAGTACAGAGAAAGCCCGCATAGAGCTCACACCGGAAGGCGTGATCAGAACGGGAGAATATCAGGAGATCAAGGTTTACTGGAGCAGCATAAGATGCATGAGAGTCTACAAGTATTCGATCTTGTTTCTTGGCAAAGATCTTAAGTCAACTCCGATCATGGCTCCTGTCGAGAATCTTGAGAACTTCAAGGCATTTATTGAAGAAAACAATATTGAGGTTCAGGTAATATCATGAGTAATTCATCAACGAACAGGATATTAACCGGAATAGTAATAGCAGCGGCGGTTATACTGCTTGGTGCAGCTCTGTTTATTGATCTGGGAAATGGCTTTCCTGTTGGTTCCGGAACACGGACGGTCATGATGTACGGCATTGGTTCCAATCTTGAGTCAGCACATGGTAATCTGTCTTTTACCATCGGACAGATGCTCGATTCAGATATTAAGTCTAATGTTAAGATCGTTATCATGACAGGAGGATCATACAGATGGTTCCTTCCTGAAGACAGGACAGTTGATTCATCAGGCAATCCCGTGCAGGGTGACCCAAGTGTAAAACAGCTCTGGGAGATCCGTAAGGATGATTCAGGAGATAATAAACTTGTTCTTGTCGAGAATATGGAATCACTTAACGATAACTATATGACCGACGAGATCTCTCTGCAGACATTCCTGACTTATTGTAAGAAGAATTATCCATCCGATGTATACGATCTTATTTTGTGGGATCATGGGTACGGACCTTTCGGATATGGCGATGATTCCAATTGTATAATCCAGGATTCCGAGTACGACGAAATACCAATGCCGCTGGAACAGGTTGCCGATGCGATCAAGAAGGCGGACTTTGGCGGAAAGCTTGAGATGATCAATTTCGATGCATGCCTTATGAGCTGTATTGAGGCTGTGAATGTATTGTCGGATTATGCTGATTATATGGTCGTTTCGGCTGAGTCTGTGCCCGAGTTCGGCGAGTACTACACTAACTGGATAAGCAAGGTGTCGGAAAACCCGGGGATGAATGGTTTCGAGATCGGAAAGATGATCGTTGACGATACGATCGCGTACTATTCTGACGAGAGTTCAAAGGGATACGGCAGACCGTGTACATTTGCAGTCATAGATACTGCTGAGTATAACGCAAAGATGCTGGATCCGTTGCTGGATTTCACTTCAAAGCTTGCAGCTGATGCGCTTAAGAGCAATGTGCAGAATACTTATTACAATAAGTTTGTTGCTGCGGCGGAAGCTCACAAGTACAGCTGGGAGGGAATCACTGATATTCTCGATATGGCTTCAAAGCTCAGTGTTTACGAGGATACTTATTCAGAAGATGTAAGCAGCTTAAGCAGCGTTCTTTCTGACAGCAGCGTTATCTATTTTGCTCACACCGCATCTGTTCAGGACAGCTGCGGACTCAGCTTTTTCTTCCCGGGGAACGATCCTCAAAACACAAAGAGATATGTTGTTGCAATGGAAGCACTGAAAGCGTATATCGGCGAATCCGTTGATGACATTGCAAATGTAAAGGCAGCAATTCTTGATAACCAGATTACGATGACCACAAGTTACGGTCTCGTCCGCAGTACCGGATATGCTGTGTCAGAGCTTGTGGATAAAAACAAGGCCAATATTACTTACGGTGATCTGGCGGATATATGGAACACAAGGGAGACACTTTCAGTTAAGAAGATTGAATTTGCACATGAGCGCGGATATGCTCCCGACGAGAACGGACTTTCCACACCATGGGATAAAGGTATTTCAGTTCTGATGGACAGAGCAGGTAAAATTATGGCCGGAAGAATGACAGCAGAAGAGTGGGTTGCTGCACTGGCTTCAAATATCGAAAATGAGATAAGACAGGGAACAGACTGTGCACTTCCATCCAATGGCCTTGCCGGGGAGATAGCGATCCGTTCTGCGCGTAATTATACAGACATCGAGACAATGGAGAAAAAAACTGAGCCATACGATGCCGTCATTGGAAATATATATGGCCGGGATGAGTCTGAGATCACGCCTTTCGATGGACGCTGGTATGCACTGACTGATGCCGAAGGCCATAACTACCTTACAAGTCTCATAACGACTACTGCTGATCCTTCCGCAGGAACGTCGACGGTAATTATCAAAAAGACGGAGACCTCTTATGACGGATCACCTTATGAACTTGAATTGCAGGGGGCGATAACTGTTTCGCTCGCAGATGGAAGTCCGAGAATAACGGGTATCTATCTGGTTGATTCAGGAGAGTACGTGAAGATCACTGCTGAAGAAGCAGAGAATATGTCAATCTATACGGGTTATCTCACGCGTGGATACTCTGCAAACATACTCAGTCCCGGCTCCGTTCTTGCCCTTGATACTTCCGCGGAAAACTTTGGCCTTTCCATTACTCCCGGCATAAAGCTTGAGGATATGGATGATGTTGACTTTTCCCGTGCGTGCACGGCACAGCTTACATACACATATGCAAATATCTACGGATATGTTAGGAAAGTTGGTTGATTATGCTCGATATACTGATAGCTGAAACTGAACAGATGGTATGCATTTCCGAGGAAAACTCAGACCCGTCCGCCGATCAAAAAAGAGCTGCCTCAAACGAGACAGCTCTCATAAATCTCATTACCCTTAAAACTTACGGCACATCTCTTATGGATGTCAGACCGTTCTCGTCGAACTCGTATGTGTACTCAGCGCGTTTTTCTTCCATAAACTCACGGTAGTTGTTCATCCTGACAAAGCTGTTGACCCTGTCATACCATTCGGGATTAGGTGATTCCTGAACGAAATAGATAACATAGAAATCTCCGTCCTTCTCGAGAAGTGTCTTCTCGCCGGGAACTCTTGCAGCATCAAATATCCATGTGCTGATTCCGTCTGTGTACTGTTCGGGATATGTCATGTCGCTGTGAGTAACAACAAGGCGGCCTTCGAGGACTTCTGTGTTGTGATAGTTCTCCACCTCGAGGAAACTGTCGGCATCGTTGATGTACTCGTAAACCTCCTGAGCCAGTGACTGTGCTGCGGAAATATCCTTGTTGCCCTGGTCGTCGGAAGTGCAGACGATGTGAGCGATGTGAACGTCTCTCAGATGGTCGGAAAGTCTTACACGGTTAACAAAAACGATGATGATCGGGAAGCCGTCGATGTCGCTGAAGATCGTTGCATCTCCAACCTG
This sequence comes from Saccharofermentans sp., assembly GCA_024688685.1. Lineage (GTDB taxonomy): Bacteria > Bacillota > Clostridia > Saccharofermentanales > Saccharofermentanaceae > Saccharofermentans. Next base: position 71,699 of record JAILDX010000026.1, on the reverse strand, counting down.
ACGGTCAACGCCGAACAGCCAGTTCCTGAAATCGTTATGAGTAAAATCTGTATATCTGCAGTTCGAAACAAGCGTGTAGTTCTCTACCTGAAGAGCTTCCTTGGCGTTGCCGGTGAAGAACTCTGCCGCACAGCTCTCGAACTTGGAAGGGTCACCTCCCATTGCGTCGATGATCTGCTGTGCGTGGAGGTTAGCTGTATCGACAAATGCCTGTTCACGCTGCTCGTAGGAGATCCTCAGGATCTTGTAGTCAACGAGGTCGTATGAATTGCGGTCGTTGTTGTAAGCTTCTTCAGCCTGCTCATCTGTTGCGGAGAGCTCATCAAGCTTCGCGCCGTCTGCATAGTCGTCGGTGAAATACTTCTTTGCCAGATAGTTCAGAACTGTCTGCTCATCGACCTGGCTGCCGTAAACCCCCTTGATGTATGTGTCAAGAGATACGCCGAGCTGTTCAGCCTTGCCCTTGAGCCAGCTGATGTATGCCTCAGCTCTCTCGAAATGCTTGTTCTCGATCGAATATCCCTTTGATGTTGCGTCATCGTAAAGGATCTCGACTGTCTGCATTCTCTGAGCTGTATAGTCAAGGAAGTAATTGCGGTATGTGCTGTACTTCTCGTCGTCCTCGTAAGGTGAGGCGAGGAGGGTAGGCGTATCTGATGCAAAGAGATCGATGCCTTCCTCGATCATCGTGAAGTGATACATAAAGCTGAAATCAGCACTGCTGATGTCCACGCCGTGGATCTTAAGAGGGCTCTCGAGCTTTTCCTTGCCGCCTGCATCATAGAAGATCGTTGCCGCAACCGCAATGATCACGACAAATACGCCGAGGAGCACCAGCAAAAGGCCGCTGTTGCGCTTCTGCTTTCCGGGCTCTGTATCGTCGGTATCTTCAAGGCTCATGACGACCTCTTCGTCGGATCTGTCCTCGGGGAGAGATTCCTGAACCTCCCGGATCTCCTGTGTTTCCTGTACTTCATCAACCGGAGCCGGAGTCCCGTTCACGATTTCGGTGGATAATTCCTTATTCTCACCGTCTTCGTTATTGATCATCTTTTCTTCGTCTGTCACTTTAAGTCTTCCTCCTTGGCAGGGGTAATAAGATTGATGCATTTCTTAATGCACTCTATCCTTACCGGAAGTGATGGCCCTTTCTCGCCGTCGAGGTCCAGGACTATTTCCTGTCTCTCGTCTCTGACTTCAATATCTATTTTATCAGATTGCAGATAGATCGCCTTATCACTGTCCAGATGGTCACCTATCATCAGTTTGCCCATTAAAGGCATTACGTCGGCCGGTTCAACCTTTCTGACGATTAGAAGGTCGAGCATGCCGTCTTCGATGTCGGCAAGTGTCATCAGTTTCCTGAACCCTCCGACGCTCTGCGTATTCGAAACGAACAGCATCATCGCGTCCGTATCGAAAGTCTTGCCGTTTGCCGTTATCCTCAGCGGCATTGTGGAACCGAAGGCGGGAATATCCTTTATCGCAGATACCCAGTAAGCCATAGGCCCCAGAGCTGTCTTAAGCTCGCTCGTTACGTTGTAGGATATCTCCGTCATGAGTCCTGCAGCCGCAACGTTCAGAAAATAATTATCCTTGCACTTGCCGCAGTCGATCCTTCTGATCCTCGGATTCATCAGCATCCTCGCGAAATCCGAAGGGGATTGCGGCATACCCACATTGGTCGCGAAATCGTTTACCGTTCCCGATGTGTATATTGCCAGGGGGAGATCGACCCCGCCTTCAAGAAGTCCGCAGATGACTTCATTGACGGTTCCGTCTCCGCCTGCTGCGACAATGTAATCATAATCTTCGGGATCTGTGTCTTCAGCGAAATGCTTGGCATCATCCTTACCCGCTGTGTAGAAGATATCAGCTCTTGTTATGGCTCTCTGGGATACCATGTATGAAAGCATATCCTCTATATTTGTCTTAGCCAGCTCCCTGCCGGAAGAGGGGTTGATGATGATTTTTAGCCTGAGTCCCATAATTCCTCTTTATTATGATATTATTATCTCGTTTGATTATAATTATTTAATGTTAAATTCGAAAGGCATTTATATTAAATATGAGAAAAGTTTCGGATCCCGTCAGATTTGAGGCAAATATCCCGATGAGACGGTCGATAGGCGATGTCCTGCCTCAATATACACTGGCATTTGTATTTCCGCTCCTTACAGTAATAACGGCATTTGCCATACTCCAGTGCTATCCGTTCGGAAACAGAACGATGCTGACGGTTGATCTTTATCACCAGTATGCGCCTTATCTGGTAGCTTTCCGTAACAAGATCCTCTCAGGTGAGAGCCTTTTTTATTCTTGGAACGACGGCCTCGGAAATGAGTATTTTGCGGCCTATGCAAACTATACGGCAAGCCCTCTTAACATTTTCTGTCTTTTCTTTACAGCCAAGACGATGCCAGTGTTTATTGCGTTTATCACGGCTGTCAGGGCAGGTCTTGCCTCTCTTTTCATGGCTATGTTCCTCAAGGAGAACGACAACGGGAGGATTGATAACCTGACGGTTGCTTTTGCGGCATCTTATGCCCTTTGCGGATGGTTCGTAACGGATTTCTGGAACATCATGTGGTGCGATGCCCTCGTGCTCCTGCCCATCATCTGCCTGGGACTGAGAAGGCTTTTTGTAAACAACAGCTGGTGGCTTTATATGGTCTCACTCGGTGTAGCCATCGCGAGCAACTACTTTACGGGTTATTTCTTCTGCCTGTTCCTCGTTTTGTTTGCACCTGTCTATTATCTGGCACTCTTTGTTCCTTCAAAGGACAAGACGCTTAAGAACAGGCTGTCAGTCAAGACATTTGTGCTGTCTGCGGGCAAATTCGGATTTGCGAGTCTCATAGCCGGAGCATCGACGGCCGTGATAACAATACCTACGTATCTGATCCTTCAGCACTGCTCCGCAACAGGCGGGGAGTTTCCTGAGGACTATAATCTGACGGGAAATCTCTTTGATTTCCTCGGAAGATTCATGGTAGCGGCAAGTCCTTCGATCAGAGACGGTATGGCCAATGTCCACTGCGGTATTGCCATTGCGATCCTTCTTCCGCTGTTCTTCCTTCTTCCGAAAGATTCGGGGATCGGTCTCCGTCACAAGTTCGGTTTCGGAATACTTTTGGGAATCCTTTATCTGAGCTTTACGAACAGGACTCTCAACTATATCTGGCACGGAATGCATTTCCCCAACCAGATTCCTTACAGGCAGTCTTTCCTTATGCCTTTTGTTATCGTTTTCCTCGCATATCTTACCCTGAGGCGCATCAATAAGCTCCCCAAGGGGGCAGTGGGCGCGGCGGTTGCAGGGTCGGCAGTGTTCCTCATCCTCTATGAGAAATTCGGTGAGGAGAAGGACGGATACATTCAGATCGGTCTTACGCTGCTGTTCATAATAATTCAGGGAATCGCTCTCAAGGTCGTTACGGACAGGAAGAGGTCCATGCTGTTCTGTGAGATGGCCCTTTCGTGTACGATCCTTTTCGAGTGCCTTCTCGGAAGCGTCGTATCGATCTCGCTTGTTGCGAAGAATGAGGGCTTTGTCGGTTATGCTTTCTACGGCAAGAACTATAAGGAGATCTACTCTTACGTCAGTGAGGTTGAAGGATCGGAGGGCCACAAGTCCTTTGAGAGAAGCGAACTGTTCCCGAATAATATCTGCAATATCCAGTCGATATATAACGTCAAGGGCATGTCGATATTTTCCTCAACGGTAAGAGAGAGCTTTGTTAAGTACAACAGGAACTTCGGTTTCCACAACAATAATATCAACGGATTCCGTAATGCCGGGCTCACAAGAGTTACGGCATCTCTTTACGGCATAAGGAACCTCGTTGCCATCGAGAACACGAATACGATCCCGAAGATCTTTGAAGAGGATCACAAGGATGACAAGATAACTGTTTACGGCAATCCTGATGCCCTTGCGCTGGGCTTTATGACGGATTACGCCATTACGGATTATGAACCTGACTGGAGTGATGCAAATGCCTTCGAGAAGACAAACGAATGGCTCAATGCCATGGGTGTAGAGGGTGAGTGCTATACTCCTGTCTGCATGACTGCGGGTGATTCGGAGAAGATGTCGACATCATCGACGTACGGGGATCATTTCGCATATAACGTTACCCCGGGATCCACTGATTCCAACTTCACGATAACGATCAGCGAGGCTGATATCGGTGCTGACGTGTATGTTTACGCTAATTCTTCAAGCGGCGGAAGTGCCAATGTCGTTAACGGAAACGACAGTTATACCTTTGAGATCAGGAGCTTCCAGATCATAAGCCTCGGAAAGTTCAAGGGAGAGCCCATAACTCTTACCGTTTCTTATTCCAACAGCCCCGGATCCGTATTCTCGCTCTATTCTTACGAACTTACGGAAGAGAATTTCCGCAATGTGATAGACACGCTGTCAGATCAGCAGCTTGAGGTTACATCCTACTCATCTACAGGGGTGAAGGGCAATGTCTATGCGGAGAACGACGGTATCCTTTTCCTTTCGATCCCTTATTCGGAGGGTTGGAGCGCTGTTGTTGACGGCGAGAAGACTGAGATAACTCCTATCGGCGACGCTTTTATCGGTCTTGATCTCACCAAGGGTGACCATACTATTGAACTTTCGTACATTCCTGAAGGATTTGGAATTGGCCTTCTCATCAGCATTGTTATGGTAGCTGTGATGACAGGAGTATCCTTTGCGGCTGAGATGGTAAGGAAAAAGGGACAGAATAATGAGGCTGCTTGATAAGAACCGGATCGGTTTCGACGCGGCGCGGATCCTGTCTGCTGTCCTGCCTGTGATAATAGTCCTATGTGCTTTTTTTATTGCACAGACAGAGCCCGGCAGCATATTGCCTGTCGAGGCGACGCTCCGCAAGCTTCCGATGGATCAGGATCTTATGATACAGGTCGAGGACGCTGTGGAAGACGCCTCATATATACGTAACGCACTGTCGTCGGAGGATCCCATCCTGAACAGGGCAGGTATGAGGATGCTCTTTACCGAGCGTCTGGATCCTTTCTTTATGGTATCGTTGGTCCTTAAGGCTGATACTGCTGAATTATTCCTGTATATGGCTTATTTTGTCAGGTTTGGTCTTGCAGGACTGTGCGCATATGTCATGCTGCGAAGGTCTGTGGGTTGCAGGAAAATACACGCACTTATGTTTTCAGTGTTTTATTCTGTCAGTGCTACGGCTGTCATAGCTGCGGGAACTATATCCGGAATGAACTTTTTTATATTGCTTCCGGCGATGTTCTGGCTAATGGATGAGAGCTCAAGAAAGGGCGGGTTTACTGTACGCATAAAGGCGGTTTTAATGTGTTTCGCTGTATTTGCAACGGGCATTCCCGGGATGACACAGGGAATTGTAGTAAGTATCATTTTTGCAGTGTTTATATCGATATCAAGGCATAAGAGACCTATAAGGGCAGTAAGGTCACTGCTCATCCTGCTGTGGACTATAGCTACCGGTATCCTTTTATCATGTATCATCAGGATTCCGTCTCTGCCTTCGGAGGAAACTCTCGGGGAAGGATCTGTTAAGTTCAAGTTTTTTGACATGATAGCATCCTTCGGTTCCGGAATGGCTGTAAATGCTACTGGAAAGAACGTTCCGGCCCTGTACTGCGGCATCGTCACTATCCTGCTCGTGGTCATATTTATGATCGACCGCAGGACTCCTGTCAGGATAAAGGTAACCTTTGCTGTCATAACTGTTCTTTTCTATGTGAGCACAGCTTATTCTACTGCAAGGTCTTTGCTTGCCTGTATATGCGATTCCGGAGTATATGACTCTTACAGGCTGGCAGGTCTGATAGTCCTTATCATATTCGTTGCAGCTCTGTCGATGAAGGATATCGGGAATGCTGACAAAAAGGTTATCTACGGAGCCGGTTTCATCATAATCGCAGTTGTTCTTATTGCCAATCATGCCAAGGATTTTTACGGATATTACAATTACCAGCTGTTCATGACTGTCATTTCTGTCGTCTTCGGAACTGTATATCTCATATCCTCTCGAAACGGATCCTCACAAAAGAGGGACATCACCTTCATGATCATTGCCGGAGCCGCAGTACTCTCCAATTTGTCCTATGTCTTCATGATGTCTGATGTGAACAGATCGGATTTTACCATCATGAAATACACAACCGATGAGGATGTATTTGCCATTAATACATCCATTGATATTCCAATCTTCGGTGACAATTCCTCATATATCGTTCTGCCCGGTGAGTTCAGCGGGTACGATGAGGGTAAGGATATAGCGTCTGCAGTCAATGATATGGCGGAGGCTGTTTCGGGAAACAGAGTATTCCTGGATGCAAATATGTCCGAACTGATGAATGCCGGATTCATAGATATGGGTGATAATAAGTATGTAATCTCAGAAGATGACTGCGAGATTGTTTTCGGGGTTGATGATTTCCTTTCCGGATCGGTGTTTGTCGGCTCAGGTTTCAATTACCCGCTTCGCGTGGGTGTTTTGGATTTCTACGATGATGACCAGATGGCACAGAGGATATCTTTTGATGGCCCGTTTCTTTGGGAAACGTCATATCCTGATGTGTCATTTGATGTATCTTTCTGGGGTAATTTTTCCTATGGATATATGGGAAAACTCGGTGTTTACAGCCTGGATCAGGATGCTCTTGATGAACTTAATAGGCATATCGGAAAGATATCCTACAGAGGATTTAGTATTCCGGAAGAGTTCCTTACCGGCGGCAATTCCGTAAAAGTCATGATTACAGGAATGCCTTATGAGGAAAGTACAAAAATCAGGATAGGCGGGGTAAAGGCCAACACATTTGATTATTATGGAAGACTTGCCGCTACATTTACTGCAAATACAGGCAATACTTCAGTTATGATCGAACAGTCTAATGAAGATCTGATATGGGGTGCTGAATTATTTTTGTGCGGAGCATTATCTATAACGGCTTGTTTTGTAGTAGATTATTTATATAAGAAGAAAAAGCGGAAGGGAGAGATGACCTATGCTTAATTATCCTATAAGAGACGGTGCTGAGTTTGTTGTTTTCGATATGGAGTGGAATCAGCCTATCTATGGCAAGGAATATGATTTTGATGTTTCCACTCTTACGGGTGAGATAATCGAGATAGGAGCTGTTAAGTATGTTTATGAGAACGGCATGCTTGTTAAGAAGGGCATGTTCTCAAAGGATATCAAGCCGGTTATGTACACAAAGCTCCATTATCATGTTAAAAAGGTTACACAGAAGACCAACAGTGATCTCAGGAAAGGTATTCCTTTTGCAAAGGCTTACAAGGAGTTCATGAGCTTTGTCGGTGATTCGGCGATCCTTGTCGGATGGGGCAATTCCGATCCCGCTATGCTGAAGCAGAATCTCCGATTCTTTGATATGGACGACGATCTCAATTCATATTTTCTCGATCTTCAGCCCGTTTTCTCACTATTCGGCGGTGAGAACGGAAAACAGAGGAGTGTTGAGTTTGCGGTAGATTACTATGGAATAGATAAGAATATAGGCTTCCATTCGGCAACAGCTGATGCGGTATATACAGGTAAGATCTTCGAGAAGATCTTCGAGCACAACAAGACGGCACAGGTATTATCCGCCGTATCAAGCTCTGCTATAGATCCTGATATCGTAAGTGAATACACATTTGTCGGCAGTGCGGTGAAGGACCAGGCAATGGCCTTTGAAGGAACGCATGCTTTCTGGAAGACATGTCCGATCTGTAAAGCTAAGCTTAAGGAGAAAATCAAGAAGTTCAGGATACGCAAGTCGGAATATGCTCTTCTGTTCTGCCCTCAGCATGGAGAGTTCTTTGCAAGGAGCAGGGTGAAGAAGAACAGGGAAGGCGATTATTACGCATCATCTGTACTGAGACTCGCAACTCAGAATGATTATTATCTTGTAGCCTGCAAGAAGGAAGAATTTGATAAGTTTGGGGTTAAAGGAGCCCCTAAGGAGACCCCTGAGAATAGTGAAGAGAGTTGATTGTTAACAATTTGTTCACACTTTATGCAAAAAATGTTATCATTTTGGAAATCTTTTGTTGAAATTTTTAACAGGTTGTTTTAGAATACAGTCAATAAATGTAATAAGGCAAACTATACATACGAAGGGAAGGTACTTCATATGACTAGATTTATTAAAAAGAACGGCAATAAGCAGGGCATTATCCTTGTTATGGTCCTGATGATCCTTGCTATGGCGATGATCTTCATCTCCGCTGCTTTGTTGCTCACTAACTCAACGAGGAACCGTCTCTACAGGAATGCAGAGCAGAGTCAGGCAAGACTTACTGTTACATCCGCTGCCGAGATGATCTATCAGGCAATCTCCACACAGGAGATCTCCGATACGACACTTCGCAACCTTGCAGGTACTGCAGGTTCAGCAGGAACAACTATTAACCTTACAGCTAGTGCTAATGTTCCCGGTCTGAGCAACAGTACTTCAGGTGATAACAATACGACAATGCATGTTTACCGTACTGACGCTACACACATCAATATCGATTTTGCTACAACTATCGATACTGAGACAGAGAACGTAAGGATGATCCTCAAGGAGACTCCTCCGAAGGCACCCGCTTCCAGATTCGATGCTCCTATCAATGTTGGTTATGGTGATGACTATAGTTTTGCAAACATTAACGTTGGTGCAGGTGCTCCTGCAGGAACAAAGGATAACTTTGTTATTATCCATGGTAACGGTTCAACAGTTGATCTCTCACGTAGTGACAAAGGCGATGGTATGGAATCAACTTTTATCTTTATCGGTGAGACAAGTGCTACATCTATCGATGTTAACTTCAATACTGATAAGTACAAGGGTGATCTCGTATTCCTCGGCGATTACTCAAGAATGAAGCTTGGAAGCCAAGCTCATGTGTATTGTGCAGGCAATATTTTCTTCATTGGTAAGAGTGATACTACTGATACGAACTCTTTCACTGTTACAAATAATGCAGTAGATTTCAATACTACCGGATACAACAAAGGTTGGTATTTTGTCAATCGTGTATGTAATGCAAGTGCACTCGACGAAGGAAAGATTGAGAGTGCATTAAGTTGGGCTATTAGTGGTGGTACAGCAGCTCTCGTTGATTCATCTAACTGCGACGTAACTATTTCTGGCACATCTACTCCTAGTGTTAATCTCACTTGGGATAATGGCAATGCCAGCAATTTGGATAACCTTAGTACAATTGCTGCCGCATATTCTGATATCAGCAATACATCAAGCACTGCTGTAATGATCAGAAAGTATATGGATGCTGATTTTTCAGGAAGCAACAACCTCCCCAAGACAGCTGATGCTTTCGCTTCATTTGGTTATTCTGCAACACATCCCAGTGATGCAACCCCTATGACAGGTAAGAACTTTGTAAGCACATACAACTATGCTACATCCAATAGTATTGTTCCTGAAGGTACATACTATCTCTCAGGCGGAGATACAGTTCTCAATGATGCATCGCTTGACAATCCGAAGTACCTCTTCTTCGATGGAAGCAAGGAATACACGATCTATATCGGATCTTCCTACAACATCAAGGGTGTTCTCTTCGTAGTACTTGGTCCCGCATCTAATCCCCCTAAGACTGCATTTATTCTTGAGTCTGGAGTTAATCTTACTACTGGTTACACAAACAAGAGTAAGGGAAATGATAGTGACCTGTTTGCTACTGGATTTGTTTCCGTAAGCTTGAGAAGCTATACATCAGCAACAGTTAGTAGCTGCTATGATGCTATTAAATATGGTGGATCATCGCCACTCAAGGCTTGGGACGTACTTAAGCTTTCATATACTGATACTACAGGTATGAGATATGGTTCAAGTTCACCTTATGATGGTGTAAATAAGCCATCAATGTACATCCTTGGTGCAGGCCACAATACGTTGACTCTCGGAGATACCGCAGGCGGTGGTGCATTCTGTGAAGCATATGTTGGTCTTTACAATACGGTTTATGACAAGACAGAGGCTCATACATCTGTAGTCCGTATTAATCACAATGTATTGTATTTCTACGGAAGAATTGAGGCTACAAAGATTACTCAAGACACAAACGTAAACGGTTTTGCAATTCCATATTGTGCAAGCCTTGGTGCTGCAGAGAGCCACGATCCTAAGCCTGCTATCTCAGACTTCAAGATCGTAGACATGATCTACTACTACGCTTGATAGTACGAAGTAACAAATAATAAGACCGGCGCTTCATTGAGGCGCCGGTTCTTTTTGACTTATTTAATTGTGAATAACAGCAGAAGATTACTCCGCAGTGATGAGGTTTACCGATTCCATGATCTCAATAAAGATCACTCTTGATGATACAGCTTCTGCGAAGTCAGGACATGCAGTCCCGTAGAAGGAAAGGCTGTCGCTGCAGCAGAGAACTCTCGGCATGTTGATATTTATGATGTCATTCAGGACTGCGAGGCAGGGACTGCCGTCAGCAAGTATCTTAACTCCTGAGTCCGTCAGTATGATCGTGCCGACATTCTGTGTATCAAGAACAGTCCCGAGAAAAGACTTGAGCAAAGCTCTTCCGTGTTCATTATCAGATGAAAAGTAGTCATGCTTGATGAGCAGAGTGACCTGGCCGCCGTCAGCTGACCTTTCCATCTCTAACTCTTCCTCAAGCTCGAATGTCAGTTCACTTTTTGTTTCCGGATTGTTTTTCATCAAAATCACTCCTGTCAGCAGCAAGGAATCTCATTGCTCTCTGTATGGCATTCTTCGAGTTGCCCCACGGCTTGTCGTTATTGCGGTAGTCGAACTTAAGCGTAAACCACTCGACATCGTCTATGAGCGGATAGAAGTATTTTGTATTGTTCTCGTAGAGAGCCGAAACAAAATCCGCTGCGTCATTCTGTGACAGTCTTGATGCTGCCCTCAGTAAGACTGCAGTGTGGGGGAGACAGTGAGATCTCGCATTTAAGAATCTTTCTTTAAAATCATTATCGTGAAGGAACATATAGGTAATGACATCAGGATAATGAGTCATCGCATTATTCATCTTCTCACAGATAGGACACATCATCGTCCTCCTGTCTATCTTGTCTGCAGCCTGTATGAGCTTATTCTTGTAATCACTGCTCCTTCCCTTGAAAAGAGAAGCTTTTGAAGGAATGGCAGACTCGATATCTTTGGAAATATCTTCCTTTACATCCTTAAGATGGGTATGGAGCATCAGTCCCAGACCCAGTCTGTTTGCTTCACGTCTGTTGAGCTTGCCCAGATGCTCGGGGCAGAACCCGGACTTGTTTGTTATCTTGCGTGTATCAGGCTCCATAAGCGACGGACCGAGATAATAATCCAGCTCGTTTTCCTCTGCCTTCTTGGAAAGAGCGCACAGGGGACAGTCGCAGTCTGAAGAATACGCGTCGTTAACAGGTATCATATAGATCTTTTCCATATTAAGCCTCCATTAAGCATCCGAATGGACAAGTCGGTCAGCCCTTACGTTGACCTCGTTGATCGTAATAGAAGTAAACTCCTCGATGGCGGCTCCGATGCTCTGCTGTGTCCTTGACAGGATAGACTGGGCATCGTATCCGTAGAAGAGTGAAATATTAATGCTGATGGCAACGCCGTATGTCTTCTTCTCCGTCTTGAAGGAAGTGACCTCTGCGATACCCTTTATATCCTTGATGACTATCTTGACCAGATCGAGCAGTGCTTCATCTGAGATAGAATATGATCCGAGTGATGAGAACGTAGGCCTTACAACCGTTCGCTCAGATTCAGGCGCGACAGGCGCAATACCTCTTTCTTTGTCCAGACGCTGTCTCAGCATGCTGAAAGGATCTGAGAAATAACCTGAGAACTCGTGCTTGATCTCCATGCTGGGGACCGGAATGGTGTGCATTCCCTCAGTCATTCTCGTATTACGGGCAAGACGTCTTTCCTCTTCAGTCGAAACATCCTCGATACGGATAAGCATCGAAGGCTGGTTGAGCCAGAGGTTCGTACAGATCTTGCTGAGCATTGAATCAGAAGTGCCGAGGATCATGAGAGTCTTCGGCATATTCTCCACAAGGGCACGCCTCATGACTTCCGACCTTGTCGGATCAACAAAAATCGCCTGTCTGACTGATTCTATCTTCGTCGGAGCTTTCTTTGCGGATGTTCCCGCGACGATACGGCTTCCGTTGATGAGGAGACCGTCATCGATTATGTAGTAGATCTCATTCTCTCCGGCGACCTTTATCGCTCTTGTACTCTTACCGGTACCCGAAGGACCTACAAAAGCAACGATCGCAATATTGGAAAGAGCTTCTCTGGTAAGCTGCTCGCTCGCGAGGATCTTGTCTATGCCGATCTCGCCGTCACCACTGTAAAAGCCCGTCGATACAGACGGCTTCTCAAATCTCTTGAGAGTGTCACGAAGTTCAGGCAGGATGGCCTTTCTGCCTAAAGCACTGTTGTCTTTGCCTTCTGCACCGCCAGCCACGTAAGAACTCCTGTTATCAGTTATCCCAGCTGTGATAGTATTCCTGGATATCCTCGTTCTCGTCCATCATCTCGAACATCTTCTCGAGAGCTGCGACAGTATCCTCATCGGTAACACTTGTAAGTGTGGTAGCGACAGGACCCAGGCTGGAATCAACGAATGTGTATCCCTTGGCTTCGAGTGCATCCTTTACTTCGTAGTAGCTGTCCGGGTCAGTGATGATCTCATAGTACTCATCCTCAGGATCGAAATCAGAAGCTCCGCACTCGAGGCTGTCCATCATTACCTGATCCTCATCCTCAAAGTCTTCTCTGGAGATCATAATGCTTCCCTTCTCCTCAAAGAGGAACGAAACGCTTCCGGACACACCGAGGTTTCCGCCGTTCTTATCAAAGATATGTCTTACATCAGCAGCCGTCCTGTTACGGTTGTTTGTAAGGGCTCTTACCATTACGGCAACTCCGCCCGGACCATAACCTTCATAAGTGATCTCTTCGTAATCATCACCTTCGCCTGCGCCTGCAGCCTTCTTGATGGCTCTGTTGATGTTGTCGTTAGGCATGTTGGCTGCCTTTGCTTTCGAAATGATATCCTTCAGCCTTGAGTTGCCGTCAGGATCCGGTCCTCCGGCCTTAACTGCAACAGCTATATCCTTGGCGATCTTTGTGAAGACCGCTCCCTTTGCCGCATCTGATGCTTCCTTCTTGCGCTTGATATTGCTCCATTTGGAGTGACCTGACATAATATTTCCTCCTTATGCGGTAATAAGCATTCTATATATATAATGTATCAGAGAAATAAAGAGAAGTGTACATACGGCGATAATGCCGGAGTACTTATCCTTTGATGTTCCCTTTGTAACTGATCTCAATATTCCGTAGCAGAGCGCAAAAGCCATAAATTCAATCCACTGGTTACGGAAATAATAGTAAAGATTGAAGAGCGGCAGTGACAATATCGAAATATCAAGGAAAAGATCCCCGATGCCGTATTTCTTCTTCCCGATCAGAAACAGGAGAAAGATCAGAAGGATCGCACAGCCTGTCTGAAGCAGATAGATACCGACGCTCTTCAGTGCGTTAAGTACTCCGCCGCGGTCGCCCATGATATTAAATATATAGGGGAGAAGCACAGCGGGTATCTTGAGAACTAATGTCCATACCGCAACCCCGGGATATCCCTTGCCTGTATCGAAATAGATCATCATCGCGGATATCGCAGCCGCAACGGAAAGGGCATAGAGCACAAAGTACACAAGTCCGAACGTGTATTCCGGATAATCAAATATCACAAGAGCCGGAGCGGCTGTCTTATACGCACAGATGGCTGAGATAAGGAATGCCACGCCCGTGAAGCTCTCGATCTTCGTATATCTGGAGGCGATGGGAGCGCCGCAGTATCTGCACTTGCCTTTAAGCGTTGCCCAGCTGATGATCGGGATAAGATCCTTGGCGGCAAGATTATGACCGCAGGTCATACACATGGAATGGCCCTTAACAACAGTCCTTCCGGCCGGAACACGGTAGATGACAACATTGAGAAAACTGCCTATTATGATCCCGAAAAGGGCAGACATTACCAAAAGATATATAACAGCGCCTGTATACAAGATAAACCTCCGTAAACTAACAGTAATATAACATAAACACTGGTTTATTAAAACATTACAAATTGTAACCGTTTTGAGTGGTCAAATATCATAAATTTACTTGTTTTATCTGACATTTTGTTATATAGTTTGATAAATATTAGGCTCAAGTAGTGTGTATAGGTGTCTCTATTATCAGAAGACCTCCTTTGCACTTATTGCCTTTTTAACACAGGAGGAAGTATGAAGAGATTAGGAGATATCCTTATCGAGAGCGGTTACCTGTCAGCTGCTGAACTTTCAGAAGCTTTGACCAATTCAAAGGAGACTGGTAAGAGACTCGGTGAGGTAATTGTCGACATGGGTCTGATGACTGAGTTTGATATACTCCGTGCCGTTTCGAGTCAGTATGATTATCCTATCATTGACCTCACCAGCATTGACATCGACCCCAAAGCAACATCACTGTTTGATGAGAAGTATTGCCTTGAGAACTGTGTTCTCCCTATAGGTTTTGACGGAGACAACCTGGTTGTTGCTATTGATGACCCGATGAACATCCTTATTATGGATGATCTGCAGTTCAGGTCAGGTTACAATGTTACTCCAATGCTTGCTACCAGATCTTCCATTGAAGAATCGATCAAGGTCAATTACGGTAAAGAGCAGGCAGCACAGGCAGCAGAAGAGTTGGGCATTGACATGTCCACCGACCTCGAAGGTCTGGATTCAGAGCTTTCCGAAGCAGTTAACTCGGCTCCTGTTGTTAAGCTCGTTAACTCAATGATCGATTATGCTATCAGAGCAGGCTCTTCGGATATCCATATCGAACCTATGGAAGACCGCGTACGAGTCAGAATAAGAATCGACGGCGTCATGCAGGAAGTCATGAGCAACCCTCTTGCAGCAAAGGATGCCATTACAACAAGAATCAAGATCCTTGGCGGTATGAATATTGCTGAGAAGCGTATCCCTCAGGACGGCCGTATCAGAACAGAGATCAACGGCGAACCCGTGGACATGCGTGTATCCATACTTCCTTGTATTACCGGTGAGAAGACGGTTATCCGTATCCTTGCAAAGAACGACGGCAACCTTAACCGTAAGTATCTCGGTATAAGTGATCATAATAACGCCCTCATTGATAAGATCGTTAAGGTCCCTCAGGGCGTTTGTCTTGTTTCAGGACCTACAGGTTCAGGTAAGACAACAACTCTTTATACAATCCTTTCAGAGAAGAACACCCCTGAGACAAATATCATTACAGCTGAAGACCCTGTCGAGATCCGTATCCCCGGACTCAACCAGTGTCAGATCAATGCCAAGGCAGGTATGACATTCGCTTCAGCTCTCCGTTCTATCCTCCGTCAGGACCCTGACATCGTTCTCGTCGGAGAGATCCGTGACGGTGAGACTGCTGAGATCGCAATGAGAGCTGCTATCACAGGACACTTGGTTTTCAGTACAATCCATACCAACGATGCTGTATCTTCCATCAACAGACTTATCGATATGGGTATCGAGCCCTACATGGTATCTACTGCTGTTGTTGGTGTCATCTCACAGCGTCTTGTCAGAAGAATCTGTACAAATTGCCGTAAGGCATACGAGCCCGACGAGGTTCTTAAGGCAGAACTCAAGCTCGAGGACGGCCAGAAGCTTTACAAGGGTGAGGGTTGTACAGACTGCAACGGTTCCGGTTATAAGGGACGTATTGCTATCCATGAGATCATCTGTATGACAAAGGGTATGAAGATGCTTCTTGAGAAGCGTGCTACTGAAGAAGAGATGAGAGTCCTTGCTGTTTCGGAGGGAACACAGATGCTGTTCGACTCCGCTAAGGCACTGGTTCTCGAAGGTATTTCGACCGTTGATGAGATGAACAGAGTTGCATACTCCATCGACGGATAATGATCATGTTTCTATAAAGGAGGTTTATAAATGGAAGAAGGTTTTACACTGACGATGGAAGCTATTTTGGCTGAGGCTGTCAGAAGAGGTGCATCTGATACGCACATTACGGTCGGACTTCCTCCGATGATCCGTATTGACGGTCAGCTTATGCCTTTGAGCAAGCAGATCCTTACGCCGGCTGACACCGAGTTTCTCTGCAAGTCTATGATCGACAAGTCGAGACAGCAGTACCTGAACGAGAGAGGCGAGATCGACTTCTCCTATGTCGTTCATGATTACAGCCGTTTCAGATGTAACATCTACAAGCAGAGAGGTTCATTTGCTCTTGCAGCAAGAACCATCACGAACGAGATCCCCACATGTGAGAAGCTCGGACTTCCCGCTATCTTCAAGGAACTGGCAGAGAGACCCCGTGGTCTTATCCTTGTTACAGGTCCTACGGGTTCCGGTAAGTCAACGACACTTGCTGCCATGATCGGTCATGTCAACAGCGTTAAGAAGTGTCATATTCTTACGCTTGAGGAGCCTATCGAGTATCTCCATATGCATGGAGAGGCTATGATCAATCAGAGAGAGATCCATGAGGATACGCTTTCATTTGCTAACGCACTCAGAGCTGCTCTCCGTGAAGACCCTGATATCATTCTCGTAGGTGAGATGCGTGACCTCGATACGATCAGTACTGCTATTACTGCATCTGAGACGGGTCACCTTGTTATGTCAACACTCCATACATCGTCAGCAGCAGATACGGTTAACCGTATTATCGACGTTTTCCCTCCTCATCAGCAGGATCAGGTCAGAGTACAGCTTGGTACAGTTCTTGTTGCCGTTATCTGTCAGACTCTCGTACCCAGGATCGGCGGAGGTCGTTGTGCAGCATTCGAGATCATGATCTCTAACGATGCTATCCGCAATAATATCCGTGAAGGAAAGACTTATCAGATCGACAGTACAATCGCTACAAGCCTTCAGGCAGGTATGTGTCCTTTGGATTTCTACCTTGCAGAGCTTGTTAAGAGAAAGATAATCACAAGGGATACGGCAATCTCAAGATGCAGATTCCCTGATGATCTGAAGAGATACATCAACAATGTTGGCGGACCTGCTAACAGCCCGCTGTTCTCGGATATCGACTTCCAGTAATAATTAATAGGTAAAAATTCAGGAGGAGGATAAAGAAATGCCTAATTTCAGATATCAGGTTATCGATGCCGCAGGCAAGACCTCGACGGGCGTTATAGATGCAGCCAGCATGGCTGATGCATCTCGTAAGCTCCGTGCTGACGGAAAATTTGTTGCATCCCTTAAACTTGATAAAGGCGCCGGTTTCCTTAATATCGGCGGCAAAAAGAAGCTGAAGACAAAGGACCTCGTTCTCATTACGAGACAGTTGGCGTCTTTGCTTTCTGCAGGTATAACTATCATCAGAGCACTCGATATGTTGTATCAGCAGATTGAATCAAAGAATGCTAAGACTATCGTTGGTGAAGTTTATGAGTCGATCCAGGGTGGTCGTACAATGTCAGAAGCATTTAAGGAACAACAGGGCCTTATTCCTAACATCATGATCAGTATGGTCGCTGCAGGTGAGGAATCAGGTCGTCTCGATGAGGTTATGGAAAGACTTGCTGAGCACTTCCAGAAGTCTCAGAAGATCAAGAACAAGATGTCATCAGCAATGGTATATCCTAAGATCCTTGCTTTCGTTACGTTTGCAGTATCCTGGGGTCTTTTGACATTCCTTGTTCCTAAGATCACGACAACGATCACAGATCTCGGCGGTGAGCTCCCCGGACTCACAAAAGCCATTATCGCTATCAGTGACTCCTTGACCAAATACTGGTATATCTATGCTATCGTTATCTTTGGCGGTTATACGGCTTTCAAGATCTGGAGATCATCAGCTAAGGGACAGTATCAGTGGTCCTGGCTCATGATCCACATGCCGATTGTTGGACCTATGACAACAATGACAGCAACAGCTCAGTTTACAAGAACTGTTTCAACTCTCCTTAAGTCAGGTATTTCTGTTCTTCAGGCAGTTGAGATTACAGAAAAGTCTCTTGAAAACGTAATTCTTGAGAAAAAGCTTGCGGATGCCCGTCTTGAGATCCGTAAGGGTGCAGCTCTTTCAAAGTCTATCAAGAACATTGAAGAATTCCCTCCGATGGTTTACGCAATGGTTGCTATCGGTGAGGAGTCCGGTACTCTTGATACGATCCTTGAGAAGGCAGCAGATTACTTTGAAGATGAAGCTGATTCTGCAACATCAAAGATGACTGCAGCGCTTGAACCTATAATGATCATCGTAATGGCTGTTATCGTCGGACTTATCGTCGGTGGTATCGCTATCCCGATCTTCAATATGGCATCTTACATCTAATGAGAATTATTGAAAGGAGATAAATAATGGATTTTTCATCATTTGGAAAGGCTTCATCTGAATTTGTAATAGATTGTTCCAGTTCTGAGATCAAACTCGCAGTTGGAACACATAACAAGAAGACAGGCCTTATTGTACTTGAGAAGGTTGGTGTTGTTCCTTTGGAGAATGATGCCATCAATGACGGAGCTATCGCTGACTCATTCGGCGTTATCATGGCTCTGAAGCATGCTATCGCAAGACTTGATATCAAGAACAGATCAGCAATTGTTACAACAGAAGGTGCTTTCATGCACACAAGAGACCTCGAACTTCCTAAGGCTAAGAACGAACAGCTCAAGGATATGGTTAAGTACGAGGTTATGGGTCAGGGCAATAACAAGGAGATGAACATTGACTACATCATCTACGGTACAGCTGTGGATGAGGAGACAAATGCTCCCAAGCTCAAGATCAGAGCTACAGCTGTTCCTGTTGAGACGATCGCTGAATACAGAGAGTTCCTTAAGAACATGGATCTGACACCTGTTGCTATGGATGTCAACCCTAACGCTATCAGAAAGCTCTTCTCAAGCGGTATCATTAACGGTAACGTAAACATTGCACAGACAACACTGCTTCTTGTTGAGCTTTCCGGTTCAACAACAACTGTAACTGTTCTTGACAAGGGATTCCCAGTACTTTCAAGAAGACTCGCTTTCGGACACGCAAATATCCGTCAGGTAGCAGAGTCTGTTAAGAAGATGCAGGGTGGAAATGACAATCAGTCATCACTTGCAAGAAGACTTAATATCACTAAGTCTGATGCAGAGTCTCTTATCCCTATCGAGGATATCGATGTATGGCATGAGACAGTTGCAGAGATCCCTTCACTTCAGAGTGCGGTTAATGCATATTTCAAGAGCTTGGTTGAGACAGTTAACAGAACAGCTCAGTTCTCTATCTCAAAGTTCCATATTGACAGCATCAGCACATGCTTCCTCTATGGTTCCGGTGCAAGCTACAAGAAGATCGATAAGGAATTGTCACGTCAGCTCGGTACCAATGTTGAGGTTCTCAATACATTGAGCACTGTAGCAGGTCCTAAAGATTTTATGCTTCCGCAGTTCGTAAACTGCTGCGGTGCGCTTATACGTGAAGACTAAGGAGGAGTTAAGGAAATGCCAAGTTTAGGTTCTAATAAAGACGTAGTCAAGCGCGATATGAACTTCTTTGCCGAATTTACTGCAAATGCGGCAAAGATGACAAGACTCTTGGGCTACGGTGTTGTTGCCGGAGTAATCGTTGTTTTGGCAATCGTTGCGATCATCGTTTATCTGGTAATCAGAAACGCTATCGTAAGTGCCACGATCAACGAACTTAAGAATACTCTCGCAAGTGAAGAATATGCTGGTCTTGAGGTCCGTGCATCTCAGCTCCAGCAGGAATTGAATGACAAGAACAATTACTACTACGTTCTGTCACAGATGCGTGAGCAGGTTGATATGACAGATGCAGTTGCAGTTAAGCTTACTGACAAGCTCGCTGAGTGCATCCCTTCAGATACTTATGTTGAGAACTATCTGATCAACCAGACATCATTCCAGATCGACGGATATTCATTCAGTTACTACAGCGTATTGAATCTTGTTAATATGCTTAACAGTTCTGATGTATTTGCAGCTCCTGTTGCTATCACGATCAACAGGGTTGCTCCGAACTCAGTAGGTTCTGTTGATGACTTTATCAACAATGGTATTAATAACTACTATTCCTACAAGATCGAAGGTCAGCTCACAAGCGACGTTTATGTATCAGTATCCAGATACATCAAGCCCGCTCAGGACAGCGGCGCTGCAATCACCAGCCTCGGTGCTATTGAGACAGAGTCTTACAGCGCAGGTGAGACATACGTTATCGAAGATATCGCTACATATTCACAGTCTGGTGTTAATTACAACCTTGTTGGTATCACTGTTAACAACGGTGCGCTCCTGGTAGATCAGGTCAACGCTGCAGTTGCCAACAACAGGATCGAAGGTCAGGCTAACGCTAACGTAACGATCCAGCTCTACTATAGCGTTGCAGAAGGAGGA
This sequence comes from Saccharofermentans sp., assembly GCA_024688685.1. Classification (GTDB taxonomy): domain Bacteria; phylum Bacillota; class Clostridia; order Saccharofermentanales; family Saccharofermentanaceae; genus Saccharofermentans. Next base: position 51,261 of record JAILDX010000026.1, on the reverse strand, counting down.
CAGTGATAATGAGCATGAGTAGTTTGTCATTGCGTGAAAAAGCAATAATCTATTTGATGTTACTTGTCGTTATCGGCTTGCTGGCATACATGTTTGGTGTAAGAACTCTTAACAGTGCCTATGCTGATATGCAGGTAGAACTTACTAATCTGCAGGCTCAGAAGGACTATCTCGATCAGCTCAAGCAGGAGAATGTCAATACTGAGAATGCAATTGAGGAACTTAAGAACAATATCATTTCGTTTGAGCAGTCATTTATCAGCGAGATCAAGTCAGAGAATCTTGAGCAGTATGTTCTCAAGGTATTTGAGCAGCAGGATAACCCTTTCCTCGTTAGCGTAGATACTGAGAATGTCGGAACAAATGCCATCGTTATGGCTGATGGTTCAGTTTCTGCTGATTCACTCCTCTGCCAGAGAGTAAACGTAAGATACTCAACAACAGATGGTTACGAAGGCCTCCAGGCTGATAAGATCCTCAATCCTACTACAGACGAGCATGGTAATCTCATCGCTGAGAATATCGCTACTCTCATCAACGAGACAGGTGTATTCAGTGAAGAGAACTATCGTGGTTATGATGAGTTCATCGCTGCTCTCAAGGTCATTGAGAAGGTTGATCCCGGCTGCGTTAAGATCAGCAAGATCCAGGCTGAGTCATCATATGGTTACATGACACTTTCTGCTTCTATCGATTTCTATGGTGCACATCTCACCAACAGGATTTCATCTGAGAGCAGAAGCAACGGATTTGCTGTTTGGAAGGGCGAGACGAATGTCGATACAGAAGGTGGCTTCATCGGTATGCCTTATATCGTAAGGAACGAGAACAGCATGTGGAATGGCGTAATGATCGATGCATCCAAGGTAACAGGATTCCTCGATAGACCGTTCGCAAGCTACGTATCCAACGCAGTCTTTACGAGAATGATCCAGCAGCGTGGTCTGGCAGCTATCGTAGGTCAGGGAATCCCTGCCGGTAACGAGGCAAATGTCCCTGTTACAAACGATGAGCAGTGATCATCTTTCGCAATTTTGAAAAATTGTGAAAAAAATGTGAAAAAGTATTGCAAAATTATAAAATGGTGTTATACTTAAGCTACAAACTCAATAAACCTTTAAGGAGGAAACAACCATGAAGAAGATTCAGAAGACAAAGAAGGGCTTTACTCTCGTCGAGATGGTTCTCGTTATCGCTATCATCGTTATCCTTGCTGCAGTTCTCGCACTCAGCATCGGTACATACATCGGCAGAGCAAAGAAGGCAGCTTCTTCTGTAAGCTTGCACAATTGGTCAGTATCTAAGGCTGTATCTGAGATCGACGCTCAGCTCTAATCCTTAGGATTTAGACGACTAAGTTGGAACGGTACGGCGGGAATTCCCCGCCGTACTTTTTGTTTCCGCAAATTTGAACAAATTGTAAATTTGTTGTTGAAAATTTGTCAATTCCAAAGTATAATCATACTAATTAAGAGTATATGTAATGGAGGCTGTCTATGCGAAGACTATCAAAGAATAAAAAAGGCTTCACGCTGGTTGAGTTGGTCGTAGTATTATGCATCATAGTTATATTGGCCAGTGTTACAGCACTTAGTGTCTCTACCTATATTCAGAGAGCTCAGGATGCGCAGGACTCTGTCAGCGACGAGGTCAATGCTGCTAAGAATAATATCAGTATGAGTGAATCAAAACTCGCAAGCTATGGTTTCTGAGGAGTGTGATTATATGAAGAGGATCAGATTATTTAAAAAGAAGAGTTCTAAGACCGGTTTCACATTGCTCGAGGTCGTTTTGTCAATTGCGATCATGCTTGTAATGACGACAATGATGATGAATGGTTTTGCGGCAACGATGTCATATTCTTTCCATACGTCAGTTTATGCATCTACAGCGGCAGCTAACTATGATAAGGTACTGACCAACATTGCAAAAGCTGTTAAGTCTGACAGAGCTGCATTCCGCAGTCTTCCTTCATATGCAAACTCTGCAGGTGAGGTTGAGATCTCTCTGGATCAGACAATCGCAAGTGTTCCCGGCAATAAGTTCACAGTTCGTTTGTTCAAAGCTAATGATGGTGCTGCTGCTGCAAATAATAACGGTTACCGCTCAGTTGCAGAGACATGGGAAGCAGGTACAGGCTCAGACGGTTCTTATGCTAATAACAGAACATCTTTCTATTTCAGACCTACTGTTATCGGAGCAAATGCTTCGGACGCAGCTAATACATCATCAGCTTCATACGGCAACTGCTTCATCTATCTGAGATATGTTTCAGGTTCATGGCAGCGTTGGTGGAGGAATGAGGCAGCAGTTAATGAAGCATTGGCAGACACTACATTTACAGGTGATATCAATAATGTAGGCTGGATTGCTCAGGTTACTGACGCATCTTCAGCGACATCATCATCAACATGATGAGATGATTTCCCTTATTATTACAGTTTGGAGGATGCTAACATATGAGAATGGTTAATAAGAGCAAAAAGGGATTCACTCTCGTTGAGATGATGTTGTCTCTTGCGATCATTGCGATCGTCAGCGGCTGCCTTTACACATTGGTATTTGCTATCAAGGATTCTTATCTCAATACATTTAACTCGGATGACTCAACCGACTATGCGATGCTCTTTGCAAGAGGCTTTGAGAACTCATTCCTTGCAAGTGTTCAGGATAACTCTGTTTTTGCAGGATCCAAGAAGAAGATTACATGGAAGATCGGTCTTAACGGCACAGAGCAGGCTCTCCTTAAGTCTGTTGAAGGCGGCGCTACTACTCCGGTATTCACATGTTCACAGTTGAAGGTAATTCCTTCAGGAACATCTACTCCGGTTGATAAGTGGAAGATCTACATGTCATTCGACTGGAACAGTGCAACAAAGGTAGTTACATACACAGTATATGTTGTAGATAACTACTACAGCCCCGGAGTTGTTAAGTCAGCATATACAAGCTCTGTATATCTGCCTCACTTTGATAATGGTAGTTTCGTTGTTAGCAACCCCGCACTTAAAACAAATACAAACGGTGCGGTATATCCGGCCGATCAAAGTGCATATCTGGAGTTCACTCCTTCTTAATTGAGATAATAGAATGAATAACAGGGGGATCGCACTTGTGCGATCCCCTTTTAAATTTGTTATTGACAAATCAATTGTCCGAACATATAATACTAAAGCTGTACGCGGGATTAACTCAGTGGTAGAGTGTCACCTTGCCAAGGTGAAAGTCGCGAGTTCGAATCTCGTATCCCGCTCCAATAAAGTTAACGCTCTGACTGCACCGCAATCAGAGCGTTATTCATTTTATGAAGATATTCTTCTTACGATCTCTTCAGGAATGCCGGAGTAGATCTCCGTAAGACGCGCAAAGTCTTTCTTTATATCTGATGTCATGCCTGTCTGCATCCAGTTGACGATAAGACCAAAAAGCAGACACTTATAGTAGGTAATCAGGATTTCCCTATCGCGATCAGCGATATTAAACTCACCAAACAGATCATTAAAATATTTACGGATCACATCCTCGCTTATCTTAAGAAAATACTGCTCGAAAATATCCCTGTTGTTAGAGTTAAATAGATGAAGCGCAAGCCTGCGGTTTGCAAGAGCGAACTCTATAGCAATATTAAGGCAGCTCTCGAGCGAGTCGATATCGTGATAATAACTTGCAAGGCGGTCAGCCTCATCCATAACGATACTTTCTATCAGTTCGGGGAGATCTGCGAAATGATAATAGAAAGTGTTGCGGTTAATGCCTGCTGAAGCGACAATATCCTTGACCGTAATCTGCGCAAGAGGGCGGTCTTCAAGAAGTGATATAAAAGTATCTTTGATTAATCGTTTCGCATTAACTGACATAACCTAATTGTAAAGGAAATCTGACAAAAATCAAAAGGCACTTAAGACCGGGGTCTTAAGTGCCTTTTGCAAAAAGAAATGAATGATAAATGAAAGGCTCAGATCAAGCAAATCCTCTTTCTTCCATCCAGTGATAAAGATCAGTCCTTCCTTCGTGTTCCTTTCTGCCTCTGATGAGGAACAGAACTATAGTAAGCACAGAGGATACAGCGAAGATTCCGACGAGGATCCTTACGCATACAGGGAAGGGCTCGCCTCCGCCGATGGCGCTTCTGAATGCCTGGACTGTATATGTAAACGGCATGAACCTGTTAAGACCCTGAGCCAGAGGCCCAGATACCTCTATAGGATATGTTCCTGCGGATCCTGCGAGCTGAAGCACCATAAAGATCAGCATGAGGAATGAACCTACCTTGCCGAGCAGCACGTTGAAGTAATACATGATCGACATGAATGCTATGGACGTCAGGCATGCTACAAATACAGTCTGACCTATTCTTGCAGGTTCAAAGCCAAGAGTGAAGTGAAGTACTGCTACGAGTATCACCGCCTGGAGGATAGCCATAGGGTAGAGCACACTTGCCTTGCTCAGCCACCACTTGAATCCGGATGTGATGCCGTCATGCTTTGTCAGAGGATACATCAGACAGAAAGCGAGAGATGCAACCCAGAGACCTACTGACATCATGTATGCAGCCATTGCGTGACCGTTATCATTTACGTTAGTAATTTTTGTTTCTTCCAGAGATACAGGGCTTGCGAACATCTCTGCATTGGCATCAGCTTTGTTCGTGTTATTGATGCTGTCAGCACCGTCAGCGAGAGCATCGCGGAGTTCAGTAGTTCCGTCTGATAATTCAGGGAGCGAATCTGCAAGCGTATTGGTTCCGTTCGCAAGTTCATCGGAACCTGTATGAAGATCTGCAGCACCATCTGAAAGCCGGGATGCGCCTGAAGAGATGCTTGAGAATCCACTGCTGATTGCGTCGTTATGTGATACCAGAGAGTTGACTCCGTCATAAAGTCTGTTTGCTCCGTCAGCAGCACTGCCGGCACCCTCGCTGAGGCTTTCTGCACCCTGTGCGAGATTCTGAGCACCGGTGTTGACCTGAGATGCTCCTGCTGCTACACCGGCAGCTCCTGAAGACAGGGAAGATGCACCGGATGCGAGCTGTGATACACCCTGTGAAAGAGCTGGTATCCTGCTGTTGATCTGTGATGCGCCTGTACTTACCGCAGAAGCGCCTGCGATGAGCGCGCCGCTGCTGCTGTCCAGTGTATCGAGTCCGGCCTTAAGTGAGGAAGCACCTTCAGAAAGAGCGGCCGATGATGTGTTTATCTGCCCGAGTGAGCTGTTAAATGTTGTATATCCTGCATTGAGACTGTTCAGTGCATTGACAAGATCATCCATGGAGTACGGCGAAGCCTCTCCATATGTCTTTATGGCAGATGCCATCTGACAGATGCTGCTGATGTTTCCCGAAATCTGTTCGGAAGACTGCGACAACTGAGCCACGCCGCCTGACAGCTGAGCCATACCGCCTGCGAGCTGAGCAGCACCTTCATCGGCATCACTGACGCCGCTTGTATATGCTGCGATACCTGTATTGAGATTTGAAGAACCGGAAGCAAGACTGTTGATACCGTTTGCTAAGGCAGGAAGCTGTGATGCAAGATTATTGATCCCGTTGGAAAGATCAGAAGCGCCCTGTGATACAGCACCTGCGCCGGAAGACAGCTGTGCTGTTCCGGATGCCAGATCAGACGCTCCTGAAGAAACTATTGAAGCACCGTTTCCGAGATCAGCAAGCCCGTTCTTTAATGAGAGGGAACCCTGCTGAATAGAAGTTGTTCCTTCAAGGTAATCTTTAATTCCGTTGTCGAGTGTTCTGATACCGTTGTTGAGCCTTACTGCACCGTCTGACAGATTGCCTGCACCTTCAGCCAGTCTCGACGCACCGTCATTAAGCTCTGTTACGCCGTCTGTTAACTGCATCTCACCGTCGAGGAGGCGGTCCGCACCGTCTGCGGCGTCTGTGAAACCTGTACCGATGTCGTCCAGCTTTTCAAAAACAGACCTCGTGTAGGTCTCCGTAACTTTCTCCTCAAGGCTCAGCTGGATCTTTGTCATCGCCGATTCGGAAAGCTTCATGGCTACATAGTTTGTGGCGGGGTTTGTTTCGTACTTGAGAAGCATTTTCTGAGGTTCATCTTCCATTACCGTGGATGCGCAGTAAGAGAAATTCTCGGGGATAGTTACAACCATGTAGTATTTGCCGTCCTCGAGGCCTTTCTCTGCAGTGTCATAGTCTGTGAAAGTGAAGTTGAGAGACATGTCTTCCTTAAGCTTATCGACAAGGTCGTTGCCCACTGTAAGGGTCTTTCCTTCGTATTCGACAGGCTGATCGAGATTGACCACAGCTACCGGGAGCTTGTCCAGTTCGCCATACGGATCCCACATGGATGCGAGGAAAAAACCTGCATAGATGGAAGGAATCAGGATTATCGCCAGAAGGACGATGATCAGGACAGGATTGTGGATCAATCTGCTCCATTCTTTCTTTACCATTTCTATCACTCCTTTTGCTTTGTTAACTGGGATTATGGTAGTCCCGGACAACATGTGTCTCAATAGACAAAAAGCCCCGCATGTCTAAAGTGATAGATGATATAATGGTTTTATGAATAACAGGAATATAGAAATAAAGATAAAGAACCGGCCGCTCTTTTATTACATGCTGGTCATGGTCATTTTCCTGCTCACACTTAAGATCCTGATAATGCTTAATGGAAGAGTGTATGTGTGGTATTTGGACGGTGCCTCGCAGCATCTGTCTGCTCTGACATATTACTCGGCATATCTCAGGGAGATACTGAGCGGGATCTTTCAGGGAGACTTTACGTTTCCCAAATGGGATCTTGCGATAGGTGAGGGAAGCGATATACTTGCTGTTTTCCACTACTACTGCATCGGTGATCCGCTTGCACTGTTAAGTGTTTTCTTCAGCAGTGACAAAATGTATATCTGCTATGAGCTGATAATCTATATCAGGATGATATTGTCCGGTCTTTCCTTTATGTATTTCGTCAAGAGCTTTGACGGAGGTTCACTGGCAGCAAAGGCTTCGGACAGCGCGGTCACTGCAGGTGCAGTCCTCTACACGTTCTCGGGCTGGATAGTCTATATGTCTACAAGGCACCCGTTCTTTGTTATGCCGATGATACTCCTGCCGCTGCTCCTTTGCGGAGTTGAGTTCATCATTGCCGGGAAGAAGCGCGGATTCATGGCGGTCGTCGTTTTTATCTGCGCCCTGACGAATCTCTACTTCTTCTACATCATGGTTGTGCTGACTGTTATCTATGTGGCAGTGAGGCTCGTTGTCCTGTATAAAAAAGATATAAAAAATATACTCACCAGACTGGCTGTCATTGCACTGGAGTCTGTTACAGGTCTTCTCATGGGATGCATCATTCTCTACCCGGTCGCGAAAGTGTTTCTCTCCGATTCCAGGGTAGGAGGCGGAAACCTGGGGATCTTCTATCCGCTGACATACTATCTGTCTTTACCGCAGTCGCTGGTGTCAGGATACTGGTCCTATTATCTCTTTATCGGTGTGGGTCTGCCGGGACTTGCCGCTATATATCTGGCCTTCGCACGCAAGGGAAATGTACTGCTTAAGGCTTTCTTAGCGATCAGCGGGATCATTCTTCTTTTCCCCATATTCGGTTCCATTCTTAACGGATTTGCTTATCCGAGCAACAGATGGGCTTTCGCGATCCCTCTCGTATGCAGTGTGGGTCTGGTAGTTTTGTGGGAAGAGTTTTCGGCATTCAGTGTGAAGGATCTTATTATCCTGAGTATTATCTCGGCAGTATGTCTCGCCGGAAGCATATATATGGAAAGTGTGTCCGGAATAGTGATGACGGTGGAGGGAGCAGCCTTATTCCTGATGCTGTTCTTCATAAAGAAGGGTAAGGCTGCAGGTTATATTCTGCCGGCCGGCGTAATAATATCGCAGCTGACTCTGATGATCCTGTATAACTCTTCGTGGATGGAGCAGTTTGCATCTTCGCCATGGCTTGATATCTATTACAATTACAATGAGGCTCAGCACATTGCATCTCTGGAAGAAGACAGCACTGTCAGATATTCGGGTGATATCCTCACAGAAAACGTTTCTCCGATCGCACAGGTATCATCAACGCAGTTCTACTGGAGCAACGCAAATCCGTACGTCGGCCGGTTCAGATCTGATATAGGATCGCCGGAATACAGACTCTATTATTACAGCGGATATAATGCGGCAGCGATCCCTCTCAATCTTGCAGGATGCACGTACTACGCCCAGTCCGATATAAGACGTAATCCGCTTCCTTACGGATACACACCCGGAGAACACATTGATGTCGGATATACCATATACAGAGATGATATAAATACTTCTTTGGTCTATACATACGATTCATCTGTCAGCGAGAGTTACTGGAATGAACTGAACCCGGTCGACAGACAGATCCTGATCACAGATAAGCTTGTTGTTCCGGATGAATATGCTGATCAGGCTTCCTGCGAACTTGAGTCAGGGAAGGTCGGCTGCGATATCAGCAAGGATGAAAGCGGAAAGACAACGATATCTTTTGAGGGCAGGGAGAACAGTGAGACATATCTCATCTTTGACGGACTGAACTGCGACAGTGTCGATGAGTTCCTGACACTGTGGGCAGGCATCTCAGGCACTGATGAGGATTATGCTCTGCAGTACTATACGTTATCCAACTGGTTTAATGACAGACACCTGTTTGTTCTCAATATGGGATGGCACGGGGAAGCGGTCAATGAAATCGTACTTCAGGCAGAAGCAAACACTCCGTATACATGTGACTTAAGCGTTGCCTGCATCGATATGGACATGGCGCGTGAAAACCTGCAGAAGAGGTTTGAGGATTCCCCTGAGGTTATCAGGACGGAAGACAGGGGTACGGTGATCGGTTTCGATACCGGCAGTGAAGATGAGAAGTATTATGTTGTGGCAACTCCGTATTCTGAGCATTGGAAGGCATATATTGACGGAGCTGAGGCAGAGGTTATTCAGGCTAACATCCAGTATATGGCAGTTAAGGTTCCCGCAGGGCACCACAGTGTGGAGTTCAGATATGAGGGTGATTACACTGCAGGTCTCATACTGAGTGCGGCCGGAGTTCTTGTTTTTGCAGGGTATATGATCTGTGGTAAAATCAGAAAAGACAAAAAGATCAGGAGCTGATATGGACACCTTATACGTAGTAATGCCGGCATACAATGAAGAGGAGAATATGGAAGCTGTTATAAGACAGTGGTATCCGGTCCTCACTTTCGGTTCTGAGGATTCCCGTCTTGTAATTGCTGACAGTGGAAGTGTTGACAAGACACACGAGATAATTGAAGGACTTCGTGAGAACGGGTATCCCCAGCTGGTCGCATATCCCGATACACTGAAGCAGCATGGCCCCAAGGTAATCGCTCTTTATAAATACGCGATCGACCATGGTGCGGATTATGTTTTCCAGACAGACTCTGACGGACAGACTGATCCCGAAGAGTTCAAGTCATTCTGGGAGATGAGAAATGCATACGATGCGATCTTCGGACGCCGTGTAAACAGGGGAGACGGCAAGTCCAGAGCTTTTGTCGAGAGTGTTGTATGTTTCCTTTTGAGACTTTATTTTGGTGTTAAGGTCAAGGATGCGAATGCCCCGTTCAGGATCTTCAATACGGCGGTGCTCAATAAATACATCGGGCGTTTTGAGGAGGATTACAATCTCCCCAACATCATGCTTACGACGTTCTATGCTTATTATCACGAGAACTACAATTTTGTCGATATCAGTTTCAAACCGCGTCAGGGCGGAGTCAATTCGATCAATATACCCAAGATCGTCAAGATCGGATGGAAGGCACTGGGTGATTTCAGAAAGTTCAAGAAGGGAATGAGATGAGCAGGCTGAGCCGCGGTGGAAAGCAGGCAATAGCTTTGGCCATAACTGTCGTCGTTGCCGGCGTCATCTATTACTTTGTCATTAAGCTGACAGGGTTCTCTTTCCATTGTTTTTTCAGAGAGATAACCGGATTTCTCTGTCCTTCATGCGGAGCAACGCACATGTTCCTCAGTCTGTTTAAACTCGATTTTGCGGAGGCGTTCAAGTGCAACCCGGTACTGTTCTTTTTGTGGCCGGTAATTGGAGGCGAGATACTCTACGTTACCTACATGGGAGGTAATGACAAGGACCTTCCGAAGTGGAATCTTGCACTTATTTATATAATTTTTGCAATAATGATGATTTTTGGTATAATCAGAAACATAGGCGTTAATGTCTAAATAAACAAAAGGTTGGTTTTGGTTATGGACAATCAGGATTTTAACACTACGGTTATGACTGAAGAGATGCCTGAGAGCGGTAAGGCGACAGCGTCACTCGTTTGCTCACTTATCGGTCTCCTTTGCTGCTCACCTTGTGCTATTGCAGGCTTGATTCTCGCAATCATCGCTAAGAAGGCAGGTAACACAAGCGGTAAGGCTACAGCAGGTCTCGTAATCAGTATCATTGCACTTGTAATCTGGGCAATCAGCCTCATCATCATGTTTGCTGGTGGCGGATATGCTAGCTACATGGCACAGGTTCAGAGCATGATGAACTAATCCGTTAGGAATTAAAACCCTTGAGCCGCTCCTGATAAGGAGCGGCTCATTTTTTGCAAAAAACTATTGACACATCCGGACCTAACCGTTAGAATATGACAAAACCTATCGGAAAAGTAGGAATTAACAAGGAGATAAAAATCATGATCAATTACTTTGAGAGATTAGTTAGATCGAATTACAGATGCGGACGAATGTGATCCTGGTTTTCTGCAGGCATTTCAATCTATAACTATTTTTTCAAAGGAGAATAAAATCATGAGTAACTATAAATTTGAAACACTTCAGCTTCACGTAGGCCAGGAACAGCCCGATCCCGCAACAGATTCGAGAGCAGTACCTATTTACCAGACAACATCATACGTTTTCCGCAACTCAGCACACGCAGCAGCAAGATTCGGACTTGCAGATCCGGGAAACATATACGGAAGACTTACAAACTCCACACAGGATGTATTAGAGAAGAGGGTAGCAGCACTCGAAGGCGGTATCGCAGCGCTTGCAGTTGCTTCAGGCGCAGCAGCCATCACATATGCTCTGGAAGCTCTCGCACAGGCAGGAGATCACATCGTTGCACAGAAGACGATATACGGCGGTTCATACAATCTTCTTGCACACACACTGAAGCTTTACGGAGTAGATACATCATTCGTTGACATCCACAACCTCGCAGAGGTAGAGGCAGCGATCAAGCCTAACACTAAGGCAGTCTTCCTTGAAACGCTCGGCAATCCAAACAGTGATATTCCTGATATTGACGCGATTGCAGAGATCGCTCATAAGAACGGTATCCCGGTAGTTATCGATAATACTTTCGGCACACCTTACCTCATCCGTCCTATCGAGCACGGTGCTGATATCGTTGTTCATTCAGCAACAAAGTTCCTCGGTGGTCACGGCACGACACTCGGCGGCATAATCGTTGACTCCGGCAAGTTCGACTGGAAGGCATCCGGCAAGTTTGCACCTATCGCGGAATCCAACCCCAGCTATCACGGAATATCTTTCGCTGATGTTGTAGGACCTGCTGCATATGTCACATATATAAGAGCTATCCTGCTCCGTGACACCGGCGCCTCCATCTCACCGTTCAACGCATTCCTTCTCCTGCAGGGTATCGAGACTCTGTCACTGAGACTTGAGCGTCACGCTGAGAATACAAAGAAGGTAATCGAGTTCCTGAAGGCACATCCCCAGGTTGAGAAGATCAACCATCCTTCACTTCCTGATCATCCGCAGAACGCGCTCTATCAGAAGTATTTCCCTAACGGCGGCGGTTCAATCTTTACTTTCGACGTAAAGGGCGGTCAGGACGCTGCACACAAGTTTATTGATGCTCTTGAGATATTCTCGCTTCTCGCAAATGTAGCAGATGTTAAGTCACTTGTAATCCATCCCGCGACAACTACCCATTCGCAGCTGTCACCTGAGGAGCTGGCTGACATCGGTATCAATCCCGGCACCATCCGCCTCTCGATCGGTACAGAGCACATCGACGATATCCTCGCAGACCTTCGAAAAGGATTTGCGGCTATCTGATAAAGAAGTATCAAAGCAAAGACTCCGGCTCGCGTGGCCGGAGTTTTTTGCTTGGGAATGAATATCAGATGTTAGTTTTTATTATAGTTGGTATGCAAGTGCTGCTACCGGATTATCGAAAATCAGCATCTTGGTAGCTGAAGAATTACTGTCCGCGCAAACGAGTGCTCATTTCCGCGCATTGCGCGGAACGACAGTTGATTTTGCGCGGACACACATAAAAAGGAGTTGCACTAAGTGCAACTCCTCGACCTGTTTTGAAAAATACTGATTACTTGATCAGGATGAACTTCTCACCGATAACAGGGAAAAGGTATGTCTGATTCTGGCAAGCCTTTACGATACCGATGATAGAAAATACGATTGTAGCAACTCCTACAACAGCTGCAACGATCCAGCCGATAACGGGGATTGCAGCGACAACACCGGAAGCGACACCAATGATCGTCAGGATGATACCGTTGTTAACGTGGTTCTTTACATAAGCTGTATCCTTCTCAGGAGCCTTAAGGAGACCGATGAGCCAGAGGAGACCGAAATAAGCAAGAACTGCGAAAGCCTTCTCAGAACCTGTGGGTTCACCTGTGTAACCAGCTGCGGGATCCATCATTGTAGGATCATTGTACTGTTCATTATTTTCCATATTAACCCTCCAAAATAAAGAATTAAGGTTATAATAACACAAATGTCTTAAATATCAATAAAAAGCGGGTCTAAATTATGAAAGTGAGCAGATATCGCAAAGAAGGCGGGATTTCTTATTCTCTTGGTGCCACTGTGACCATGGAGTTTCTCTTAAGATGCCCGGAGGACATTGAGAGCGTTATACTTCATCCGGGTTTCGACAGCAGTGCAAAAGAAGACATCCTGAAGATCTGCAGAGGGAACGGGATTGAGGTGTCGACTGATGTTAAGCCTTTCAATATCCTGTCCCAGAAAGAGAACTGTTTCGTGATCGGTGTGATCAGGAAGAAAGATATGAAGATAGATGCGGGAGACCATGTTGTCCTCGTCAATCCTTCCAACAGCGGCAATCTCGGGACGATCATCAGGTCGTGCGCCGGTTTCGGTGTGACGAACATCGCGGTGATACCGCCTGCGGCGGATCATTATGATCCCAAGACCGTGAGGGCATCGATGGGTGCGCTTGCCAGGGTGAAGGTTGAGGTTTTCGCGGGCTTTGAGGAGTACAGGAAGAGATTTCCCGGGAATAATCTGTATCCCTTTATGCTCGACGGGAGCGTTCTGCTTCAGGAGACTGAGATAAAGAGCCCGTTCAGCCTGGTTATGGGCAATGAGGCGACAGGGCTTCCTCCGGAGTACAAGGACGTCGGAACCCCGGTGAGGATCGAGCATACGGACGCGATAGACAGCCTGAATCTGCCAATTGCGACGAGTATTGGCCTGTATGAGGCAACAAAGAGTGCATTTATGCAAAAATAGCTATTGATAATCAAAATCAATCGTGATAGACTTATCGGGTTAAAAATCAAAATATGGTATGGAGGAGATACAAATGCCTAACATTAAGTCAGCTATCAAGCGTGTAAACGTAACTGATAAGAAGACAGCTGCTAACAAGATGAAGAAGAGCGAGATCCGCACGACTGTTAAAAAGGCTAAGGCTTCCGTAGCTGCAGGTGAGGCAACTCCCGAGACACTGAAGAATGTTCAGAAGACATTGGACCAGGCTGCAGCAAAGGGTCACATCAGCAAGCAGGCTGCTGCAAGGAAGAAGTCAAGGATCGCTAAGGCTGCTAACGCTGCTAAGTAATCTTAAAAAGCAACTAACAAATGAGCCGCTGATGCAGCGGCATTTTTTTGTCTATTTTACGATGACGGGAGGTATGTCCCAGGTGGAAGCGGGACTGATCCCCATAAACGTCCCGGCCAGGTCGTCGGCCGCAAGACCGAGTCTCGCAGACCGCTCAAGATCGGGATCCGACGAGAAATGCTCAAGAAAGTCGGACTGGTTATGTATTATGGGAAGCTTCGCACACTTGCCCATTATCTTCAGACAGTAGCGGCCCTCGTGGTTAAACCCGAGTACGCGTATATACCTTGGCTCATACGAGACAGCATCTGCCTTGACATCCATCATCATCATCGTGAGGGCCCTGTATATCCTCGGCATCGCGAAATGTTTTGTATACAGGGAGGAGGACACCTTCCCGAATGACATATCGTCTGCCCTGAGCTTTTCAAATGTGTTCCTTATGTGACCGTCAAGGCCGTCACCCATGAACCTGACGGATGAGATATCGTCAGAAGGCGACGTTACGGCACGGATAATATACTTATCAAGATTGCAGGGAGAGAAATCACCCGCTGACAATCCTGCGAGCATGACGGCAGCCGACCTGTCGGGCAGCTTTCCCGCAATGCCGCTTGCAACCGCACTTACCGAGTCACAGCCGTTTATTATCTTTCTTACAGCGCTTGCCGACATGAACCCTGACGTGTCATTAACATCGTCAGATGAATAGTCTTGACCCACGCGCTTTATCATATGGACATTAAACTTTGCGCCAAACTTTTTTATCGCTCTGAGATATTCCACAGCGAGGATGGAATTGGGGGAGTGAAGACAGTTCCTTACAGCCTCCCGGTCAAATCCTTCAAGACATGATGCGGCAGCTTCAGCCCTTGACCTGGGGAAGTTCATCCCGGCTGACAGGTTATCCCTGAGAGCTGTTGTAAATGATTCCGACTCATAAAGAGCCGGGTCAGACAGTGCCTCCATTATTCCGGAGTCATCACTTTCCACCCCGAAAGCGATATCTGTGACAACACCCGTCTTCATCAGGGTCAGGACCGCGCCTTCCGCGAACTCGTTCGCAGGGGCACACGCCCACTCGAAAGGCAGTTCCAGGACTACATCAGAACCGCACTTCAACGCCTGCTTTGCACGCACTGACTTTGGTGCACAGGCGGGAAGACCACGTTGCGTAAAAGGTCCTGACATGATACTGAGGACTAAGGCCCTGGGATCACCCACGGCTTCCCGTGCTCTTCTTATCAGGTATTCGTGCCCTTTGTGAAAGGGATTGTATTCAGCAATTATCGCGATTACTCTCATAGTTAACATTATAACTGTTAATTTGGTAAAATGGTTGTATTCTGATTTCGGAGGCAGAGGTAAAGGTGAAGAAGAGAGCTCTCATAATAGTCGGCATTGTTGCTGCCGCAGCTGTCCTTTTCGGGCTCTATCTTGTTTATCTCAATGTGTTCGTCGATCAGCACAGGCTCGATCTGAGACACAAGACTGTCTCCTCCCAGGAATATCGAAATGATGCGGCCGATAACAGCATAATGCCATCATATATGTGGCGCAGGATCAACAATATCCTGATCGAAGACGGATATGTCATGTCCGATTATATGCTTGAGGGCAGACTTGCAACGCAGGAAGCGGTTCCGTCCGGCAAGTTCCTGCTTAAGGACCAGGCGCTCCTTCTCTGCAAATACCTCGCAGACAGCGACCGCGGTTCCTCAAAGAGTCTTATTAAGAAGATAAATGCGGATTTCAGGAATGAGGACGGATCTTACCGTGCCGCCGTCTATTCTGATGACCGCAATGACAGCTCGTACACTAACAGCGACGAGCTGGTTTTCCTCGAAGCTTATGTTGAATATTACAGCGCATATGGAAATCCGGAGGATCTCGAGAATATAAAGACGCTTATAGATAAGGTCTTTGATGCCTCGGGAAACATCAGGGAGGAAGGTCTGTCAAGTACCTCGTATGAGACAGAGACTGACAGTGAGACAGTATTCGATTTCGAGGGAGTGAAGATATCGGATATAGATCTTGAGCTTATCTCCAATCTCGAGCGCAATGATCTGTTGCCCGTCGGGACATTTGACAGGTATAAGGATATCGTGACAGGGGCTCTGGCTTCGGAGGATATTCCTTATTATGCATTTGCTTATACGACATCTGATGCAGGCGGGACAGTCTATATCTACGCCGGCAACGGGGCGGCATCCATATCCGTCGCTGATTCGATAAAGACGATGATAAATCTGGCGGCAGTAGATCTCCTGCCGGACGGTGTCTATTACCAGTTCAAGACTAATCTCATCAATGACACGATCCTTTACGGGAGCTACGTTATTACCACGGGGCTTACCGGAGGGAACGAGATCCAGGGCTCGTACTGTGATGTTCTGACTCTTGCGAGGTTTAAGAATGATAACGATCTTTTCAAGACCGTATGCAGGATAATGTCAGTCAGAGTGGCTACAAAAAAGGAGAGCAGAGCCATCTATTTGATGTTCCGCAACGAGAACGGAAGATATGTTTTCTACGGAGATGAGAATGTCAGGACATATCTTACAGTAAATGGCTCGTTTGCCGTTTGAAAACAGAGCACTAAAAGAGTATAATTTTTCCTAGTGTGTAATTAACTTCAAACACAAAATCTATTATTTCAGAGGCAAAGAAAATGGCATTTATTGACGACATCAAGGCCCGTGCAAAGGCCGACAAGAAGACGATCATCCTTCCCGAATCAATGGACCGCAGAACATTTGAGGCAGCTGCTGAGATCCTCGCAGAGGACATTGCTGACCTTGTTATCATCGGTACCCCTGAAGAGGTTGCTGCTAACAGTGAAGGACTTGATATCTCAAAGGCAACGATCATCGATCCTTTCAAGAATGAGAAGACAGATACTTATGTAAACGAGTTCTATGAACTCCGTAAGGCAAAGGGTATGACACCTGAGCAGGCAAGAGAGACAGTTCTCGGCGATTATATGTACTATGCCTGCATGATGGTCAAGATGGGCGACGGTGACGGAATCGTTTCCGGTGCTTGCCACTCAACAGCTAATACGCTGAGACCTTCACTTCAGATCATCAAGACAAAGCCCGGCACAAAGCTTGTTTCGGCTTTCTTCGTAATGGTAGTTCCGGACTGCGACATGGGCGACAACGGCACATTCGTATTCGGTGACTGCGGACTTAATCAGAATCCCAACCCTGAGGAGCTCGCTGCTATCGCAGGTTCTTCCGCAGAGTCATTCAAGCTTCTCGTAGGCAAGGATCCTGTTGTTGCTATGCTCTCACACTCATCAATGGGTTCAGCAAAGCACGATGACGTTACAAAGGTTGTTGAGGCAACAAAGATCGCAAAGGAGCAGTATCCTCAGTTCGCTATCGACGGTGAGCTTCAGGCAGACGCTGCAATGGTACCTTCGATCGGCGCTTCAAAAGCTCCTGATTCAAAGGTTGCAGGCAAGGCTAATGTTCTTATCTTCCCCGACCTCGACGCAGGCAACATCGGCTATAAGCTCGTTCAGAGACTTGCTAAGGCTGAGGCTTACGGACCTATGTGCCAGGGTATTGCAAAGCCCGTTAACGATCTTTCCAGAGGATGCTCTGCAAAGGATATCGTTGGTGTTATCGCTATTACAGCAGTACAGGCTCAGGCACAGGGCTGATATAACGGAGGTAGAATCAATATGAATATTTTGGTAATCAACTGCGGAAGCTCTTCCTGCAAGTTCCAGCTCTTTGACATCGACAACGGCACAGTACTCGCAAAGGGTAATGCAGACCGTATCGGTATCGACGGAAAGCTTTCTTACAAGACAAGCAGCGCAGATCTCAACAAGGATGTTGCACTTCCTGATCACAAGGCTGCAGTAAAGCTCGTTCTCGATCAGCTCACAGATCCTGAGACAGGCGTTATCAAGGATGTTTCCGAGATCGCAGCAGTAGGTCACAGAGTTCTCCATGCAGGTAAGTACTACAGCGAGTCAGTTATCGTTAATGACGATGTTAAGAGAGTTATCAGAGAGTGTTTCGATCTCGGTCCTCTCCACAATCCCGCTAACCTTATCGGTATCGAGGCTTGTGAGGCTGCACTTCCTGCAGGTACACCCCAGGTAGCAGTTTTCGATACGGCATTCCATCAGACAATGCCCCCGAAGGCATTTATGTATGCTCTTCCTTATGAGTACTATGAGAAGTACTCCATCAGAAGATACGGCTTCCACGGAACAAGTCACAGATATGTTTCAAAGCGTGCAAGGGAGTTCCTGGGACTTGAGGCTGAGGGTCTCAAGATGATCACATGCCACCTCGGCAACGGTTCTTCTTTTGCAGCTGTTAAGGACGGCAAGTGCGTTGATACATCAATGGGTCTTACACCTCTCGCAGGTATCTGCATGGGTACGAGAACAGGTGACATCGATCCAGCTATCGTTCCTTTCATCCAGAAGAGAGAGGGCAAGACAGCTGAGGAGATGGATACTCTTATGAACAAGAAGAGCGGAGTTCTCGGAATTTCAGGTGTCGGTTCAGACTTCCGTGATCTTGAGAAGGCAGCAAACGAGGGCAACGAGCGCGCTCAGCTCGCACTTGATATGTTCGTATATCAGGGCCAGAAGATCATCGGTTCCTATGCTGCAGCTATGGGCGGTGTTGATGTTATCGTCTTTACGGCAGGTATCGGTGAGAACACATGGAAGATCAGAGAGCAGATGATCGAGCCTCTCGCATTCATCGGCGCGAAGATCGATCCTTCAAAGAACGACGGCAACCGTTCCGAGTCAGTCATCAGTGCAGATGATTCCAAGGTTAAGATCGTTGTTATCCCTACAAACGAGGAGCTTGCGATCGCTCAGGAGACAAAGGCTCTTATCGACTGATAAGATTTTGCTGATAAGATTTTTAAAGGGCTGTTTCAGAAATGAGACAGCCCTTTGTTAATGTGGGACATTAATAGGATAAAACCCGTGCTATAATAATTAAATAATAAAAAGATATTATGGAGATTTCTTACCTTGGAAGATAACAGCAACGAGTTTTTCAGTGATATCAGGAGCATCTACGAAGGCACCTCAGGATCATCATCAGAGGATGCGTCAGAGCTTCTGGAGAGTCTTAATGACGAACAGAGGGATGCGGTAACACACCTTGACGGACCTCTGCTCATACTTGCCGGCGCAGGCTCAGGCAAGACGAGGGTCATCACCTACAGGATCGCCTACATGATGAAGCAGCATCAGGTCCGTCCGTGGCAGATCCTTGCCATAACATTTACGAATAAGGCTGCCAATGAGATGAGGGAGAGGATCACTTCCCTTGTAGGTGACAGTTCGAAGTATATATGGTGTGGCACGTTTCACAGCATTTTCTCGAGGATCCTGAGGAAGCACGCAGAGCTTCTGGGATACACGGAGAGTTTTACGATCATCGATTCGGATGACCAGACAAAGCTCGTCAAGGATTCAATGAAGGAGCTCGATATCGACGAGAAGAAGTTTAAGGCGCGCAGCATCCAGTATGAGATCTCGGCTGCCAAGAACAAGATGATAGGCGTTGAAGAGTACAGCAAGAGCACATCAGGTGATTATGCCATGACCGTGTATGCGAAGGTGTACAGGAAGTATAACGAGAAGCTGCTGCAGAATAACGCGATGGATTTTGATGACATCCTTCTTAATATGGTAAGGCTGCTCGAAGAGAATCCTGAGATACTCGATATGTATCAGGAGAAGTTCAGGTACATTATGGTCGATGAGTATCAGGATACGAACCTTCCGCAGTACAAGGCGGTAATGCTGCTGGCTAAGAAGCTTGGCAATATCTGCGTTGTCGGTGATGACGACCAGTCGATCTATTCGTTCAGAGGCGCTGACGTCAGGATGATCCTGAACTTTGAGAAGGATTTTCCGGGATGCAAGGTCATCAAGCTCGTTGAGAATTACAGATCCACGGGATATATCCTTGAAGCTGCGAATCAGGTTATCGCCAACAACAAGAAGAGGAAGAAGAAGGAGCTCCGCACATCACGTGATATGGGGCACAAGATCGTGGTGGTCAATACCGACAGCCAGATGGGCGAGGCTGATTTCATCGCGGCGACGATCAATCAGGCCGTTCAGAAGGGTAAGTACAAGTATTCTGACTGTGCTGTTCTGTACAGGATCAATGCTCTGTCCCGTTCAATAGAGAGTTCGTTAAGACAGCGTGAGATACCGTTCAGGGTATATGGCGGTCTGAGGTTCTATGACCGTAAGGAGATCAAGGACCTTCTGGCATATCTGAGGATCATAAATGACAGTAACGATAACATCGCTTTTGAGAGAGTTATCAACGTGCCAAGAAGAGGTATCGGTGACACCACTCTGGACAAGATGAAGCTGATCGGTGCAGAGACGGGCATCAGTCTGTTTGATATCGCAAAGAATGCCAATGATTATGAAGGACTTGCGAGGGCAGGTTCCAAGCTCAGGGAGTTTACTGATCTTGTTGAAGAGATGAGAGACAAACTGCTGGAAGACAACATGAACTTTGCGGGGTTTGTCGAATATGTTCAGGACAGATCGGGAATGATCAACGAGATAATCGCGCAGAGAGAGAAGAAGGGTGAGATCGTTGACAGAGTCGAGAACTTGAAGGAGTTGCTGACTGAAGCAAACGAGTTTGATAATGCCCACAGAGCAAGGCCGATGACAGAAGAGGAGAAGGCTCTTCTGGCTGAACAGGGATTTGCGACTGCTGACACGACAGAAGGGATCCTGTCTCTCTATGTTGCCAATGCCGCGCTCTATACAGACGAGGAACGCGATGATACGACTGATGATTATGTAAGGCTTATGTCGATCCACAGTGCAAAAGGTCTCGAGTTTGGAATGGTCTTCATTGCAGGCGCTGAGGAGACGATCTTCCCGAGCTACAGATCGATCCAGACCCAGGATGAACTTGAGGAGGAGAGACGTCTTATGTACGTTGCCATAACGAGAGCGGAGAAGGATCTTTTTGTCATGATGACAAAGCAGAGAATGATATTCGGTCAGACTCAGAGCAATAATCCTTCAAGATTTATAAGGGAGATCAGCAGCGATATTCTGTATAAGATGGGTGATAAGAGACCTGCTCCGTCCGGTACATCGCCTGCACCGGGAAGAGAGGCGGCAAGAAGGACAATCAACGATTCGCTTGCGTCTGTTTACAGAGGACCGAAGCCGAATACAGTCAAGGCTGCCAAGGAAGGCGGTCTTACACCTGATGAGATCTTCGTAGGAATGCGTGTGGTACATGACAGATTCGGTGATGGCGTGATCCTGAAGTGTGAGAAGGTCGGAGGAGATGCTCTGATCACAGTCGATTTTGACGGCATGCGCAAGAATATGCTCGCCAAAGCTGCAGGTCTTAGGAAAGATACGGGATCATAAATGTTATAATAATAGTTGAGCCTTAATGACGGAGGATAAGTAGTTATGAGTGATTATCTGAGCATGCTTGAGCTTTACAGTGAAGCCTTTAAGGATATCAGGATCAGCGAAGGTATCAGTGATACTAACCGCGATCTCCTGGAGCTGCTCAAGAAAGAGAAGGAAGCATCTCTGTCATCTTTTGCGGCAAAGGCTAGTCTCGGGCGAGGAAGGGTTAAGGAAGAACATGACAATGATATCCGTAATCCGTACGAGCGTGATATCGGAAGGATCATATTCTCGCAGTCATTCAGAAGGCTTAAGCATAAGACTCAGGTATTTTTCAACCCTTCGAACGATCACATCTGTTCAAGGCTTGAGCACGTTCTTTATGTTTACTATATTTCGTCAACTATCGGCAAGGCACTCAATCTTAACACCGATCTTATCCAGGCGATCGCACTTGGTCATGACATCGGTCATTCCCCTTTCGGGCACAGCGGTGAGAGGATCCTCAACAAATGTCTGAAGGAAGTTGAACCCGACAGGTTCTTCCAGCATGAGGCTCACGGCCTCCGTGTAATAGATGTTCTGGAGAGCAGGGGAGACGGATCGGGACTCAATCTGACATTTGAGGTCAGGGACGGTATCCTGTCGCACTGCGGAGAGATATACGATGAGAAGTCTCTTGTTCCTTTCCGCGATAAGCCTGACAGTGAAGTGTCTTATCTCATTCCCAAGTCTCAGAGGAGTGCGCCTGCAACTCTTGAGGGCTGCGTGGTAAGATTTGCCGACAAGATCGCTTATGTCGGAAGAGATATAGAAGATGCGCTGAGGACGGGCGTTATCGAGAACAGGAGCGACTTTGCGCCTGAAGCAGCCAAGGTGCTTGGCAACAACAACTCACAGATGATCAACACACTCGTTGAGGATATCATCAACAACAGCCTTTCGAGGGACGAGATAAGGATGTCAGACAGAACAGCAAAAGCTCTGCAGACATTTCTTGAGACGAATGTCAATCAGATCTATCAGGCAAAGAAGGTCAAGGTCTTTGAGAGCACGGTTGAGATAATGATCAAAGGTCTGTTCTTGGCATTCCTTGATGCAACTGCAGATATCGATAAGGCGGCTGATTCGAATAAGGATGCAATCCGTAAGTTTGCGAAGTTCTATATCGCACACCCGGAGCCTGACTGCCCTGATGCGGTCAAGGTAACTGATTTTATCGCAGGCATGACGGATCAGTTTGCGACAGACTGTTTTAATGAACTTTACAAGAATTAATTGCAGAAAGCAGGGAGAAGATGGGTAAGAATAAGAAAGAGGTTTACGGTTTTTTTGCGATGCTCGACAGGATGCAGTATATTTCCCGCTGGGGTCTTATGCGCAACTCAAGAGTCGAGAACATAAAGGAGCACAGCTTCGACGTTGCGGTTATTGCGCAGTGTCTGGCAAATATGTATAACGACAACCACAAGGATGAGGAAGGATTCGAGATGATAGATCCTTTCAAGGCGGCAGCATACGGCCTTTATCACGATTGTACAGAGATCCTTACGGGAGATCTTCCCACACCTATCAAGTACCGCAATGAAGAGATAAAGAACGCATACAAGGAGGTTGAATCCGAGGCGGCACATTCACTCGTAAGTCTCCTTCCGGATGAACTTCAGGCCGGTTATCTTGATCTCCTTGATCCTTCTTTCAAAGGAAAGAATGATGAGGTGATGAAGAAGATCGTTAAGGCGGCAGATAAGATCTCCGCATACATTAAGTGCATACGTGAGAAGTCTTCGGGAAGCACGGAGTTTGCTTCCGCGATGAAGACACTTGAGAAGTCGATCGACAAGCTCGGCCTTGAAGAAGCGCAGGAGTTTATGAAGAAATACATTCCTGCATTTGAGTACAATCTTGATCAGCTTAACGGTAAGGAATGATGAAAGGAAAGAGGCGTCCGGAGTATCTTGTCTTTGCGATAGGCTTTGTTCTGCTGAGCATTCTGTGCACAGTTTTTCTCCTGATAAAACTGTTCGTTGCAGGCACGCCCGGATCACTTGATGACCGGGGCAAGGCCATGGTTGCCCGCGCAGAACAGTTAACGGGAACAGCCTCGTGTGCGGCATCCAGGATCGACGGAGGAATGTACTCACTTTCAGATTATCTCGTATCCGTTTTTGAGTCTCCGAAGTATCAGCTGAGCTGCGAGGATAACAGCCAGTTTGCAAGAGATCTGGTCAGTGTTATCTATGGTGAATCCGATACTTCCAGGGAACTGGATATATCTGCAATGTGCAGTGCGTCGACAAGGCAGTACGCGGTCAACTCACTCCTGAAGGATATAGACAGAAGCTACAGGACGACGGGCAATGTCAACGGAAGCGGAGGCTTCAGCGGGGAGGTCATGCTCAGCGAAGAGTTCTCACACGATGGACGTGTTCTTATGGGCATCAAGACAACGACAGGAGTCATCAGATATGAAGGCAGGGACATAAGGGCAGACGTCCTTGTTGACGGTGCTCTCTGTCACGGTTGTTTCATTTATAAGGAGAGCGGTCAGGAGCTTCCTGACGGTGCTAAGGAATTTGAGCTTTCATGGGATACATCCGAGTCATCATCAGGTAATCATGATATAAGCATATTATTCAGGAACGCAGGCGGTGTCAGTTCGATACTGCGATGTGGCAAGACTGACATACCGGAGTTTGACCTTCTCGATAATGACCGCGCAGTGCCGGGAACACTTCCTTCCGGAACTGAATCCATGTGGTACAGATTCAACTGTGAAGACAGGGATGCTTATGTTAATTTCGCGGGAATGAGCAGGGATATCAAGGTATCACTTTATGATCTGTATGGCAATAATATCGGAACAAATGACCTTAAGGATTCGGAATATGAAGTGCTCAGAGGAAAGGCTCAGGATATTGCTGCTGCCGTTGAGGAGACAGGTATCGAGGGCATTTCCAACTGTTTCTATGTAAGGGTTGAGAGAGCGTCAGGCGTGCCTCTCACGGATGATGTTAACTATACGATGCTTACGAGCTGTGATGCGGTACGCTATAACGGAACATATATGGCTGTTGTGCAGAAGGATGATCAGACCGTAAGGATGATCGATGAGAATAATGACCTCTTCGAAGCCGGGACATCTGACATCACGCTGCTCCCTCTCAATGCCACCCTTTATGATATGAGCGTTAAGGATTCATCGTCGGGCGAGAAGATGAAGATATGGCCGGGATTTGATTCCGCAACGATGGAATATGCTTACTACTTGAGAGAGGCTGTTCCTGTAACTGTATCGGCAGTTTCTCTTGAAGGATATGCGTCAGAGGTGACGATCACAAAGGACGGAAGAAGCGGAACTGATACGGGAGACGGAACACTATTTGAATTGTCGGAAGGTATAAATACGGTAAATGTTCATCTTAAGTCGTTCAGCGGCGAGGAGAAGGAATATTCTCTGTATTTCCTATGCGGTGATGACGGCAGCAGTTTTGCGCGCAATACACTTGCCAATTTCCCTGAGTCGTATTACAGCGGACTGATACTTCTCCACATCCAGCATCCCGAATACGCTTTTACCGCATATAATGTCGGAGTCAGTTTTGAGGACGTTGTAGAGGTTCAGGATTCAGGCGGAAGAAGTCTTGCGACATTTACTTACAATCCGTCTTACGTTAAGCCTGATTCGAGGATCTATGATGCTCCTGACTGGATGGCGGTCAAGCCTGAAGTCATCAGATACTATCTTGACCCGCGTAACTTCCTTACGGTCGAGCGCGTGTTCATGTTCGAGAGACAGTCGTTCAATCCCTTATATCACACAAAGGACGGCATCAGATCGATGATTAGCGGATCCTTTATGGATACTGATGAATACGATTATGCCGAGGCGATCTATAATGCCGCTGAGACATCCGGCGTATCACCTTATCTGCTGGCGAGCAGGATCCTTCAGGAGATGGGCTTTAACGGCGCGTCCAATCTTGCACACGGAACGGTATCGGGTTACGAAGGATACTATAACTATTACAACATCGGTGCGTATGCCTCAACTGCGGCAGGCGGCCCTGTTCTGAACGGTGCCAAATATGCAAGGTGGGGCAACGATCCCGAGGCACAGGAGATCACGGAGAGAGAAGCGGGATATCTGCTCCCATGGGATTCCATCGACAAGGCGATTACAGGCGGTGCGCTCTGGATCGCCAATGGCTATATAAACAACGGACAGGATACTCTGTATTTCCAGAAGTTTGATGTTGTCGATAACGGAACAGCTCTTTATGATCATCAGTATGCAGGATATATTATGATGGCTTATTCCGAAGGATACAGGTATTATAAGAGTTACCTTAACACGAACCAGCTGGGCAACAGCTTCGAGTTCGTTATACCCGTGTACAATAATATGCCGCAGGAGTTTGGTGTAAAGCCATGAGGAACAGTTTGGTTAACGTCATGAGAAAGTCTCTGACCGCAGCGCTTTGCGCTGTCATATTCGTATGCTTTGCCATGCCTGCTTTTTTGCGCGCAGATAAGCTGATCAATCTTTCGGTAAGAGCAAACAATACGGATCCCGGAATAGGCGATATCGTGACGGTATCCATTACCGCGGACAATTTCCCGCAGATAGTAAGATTCGGACCGGTCAAGCTCCATTATGATGATGAACAGCTTGAATACATTAATGTTGAACTCGGAAGCGAGATATTGGGATTTGTGTTCAATGTCTCGCAGGACACCGATTTTATCAACGTGTCAGCCGTTAACCAGTATTTCCAGGAGAACGGCACTGAGGACGGCAACACATCCGCTCCTGACCAGATCGTGGATCTGTCGACGAACATGATACTTCTTTCGATATCATTCAGAGTCAGGCAGGGTGCGTCAGGTCAGATCCCTTTCTGGATCGATAACCCGGGAACGTTCGTTGACGCTGACGGATCAAACGTATCCACTGTTGTTGACAATTCCATAAGTGTAACGATAAGCGACAGAGTATCAGATGATGCTGATCTCGTAATGCTCAAGATCAATGCGGCAGATCTGGATCAGACTTTTACTCCTGATGTTACAGAATATACCGCGACAGTTGAGAGGCAGGTCACGGATGTTGCAGTAACGGCTAATCCGTCTAATCTCTGGGCTGCAGTCGTTATCAACGGGAACAACAACCTCCAGGTCGGACTCAATACGATAACCGTTACGGTTACGGCGCAGGACGGTGTAACACGCAAGGAGTATAAGATCAATGTTATCCGTAAAGAGAGCTACATTCCTGACAATGCGGTCCTTGCAGATCTGAACGGTGTATCATATACATTCGTCGATGTTCCGAACGGAATAACTGTCCCTGACGGCTTTACCCAGAAGATCAGGACGGTAAATGAATTTACAGTTCCTGCATTTGTTAAAGACGGTGTATCAAGCGTTCTTCTTTACCTCTATGACGGTGAGAACCCTCCGGGACTCTACCTGTATAACTCTGATCTTAAGACTGTAATACCATTTGATATGAACAAGACCACGATCCGCAAGAGCAGTATCCTCATTGCTGCAGAGATCCCCGAGGATGTCGTTATCCCCAAGGGATTTGTTGAAGCTGTGGCTGAGATCGGCGGAATGTCGTACAACGGTTATGTCAACGAGGAGAGCGTTTTCATCTGCTATCTCATGGATGAGACCGGGAAGTGCGATTTTTACTCGTATGATGAACTTGACAATCTGTTTGTCAGATTTGTTCCTGTCGACAGAACGGCAGAAGTGACTTATAATGCGCTGATGAAAGTATTCATGATACTGACAGCGTTCGAGACATTGTTCCTTATTGTTATTGTTTCGATCGTTCACAGGGTATTGTCCAGACGCAAGAACCCGAGACCAAGACATGTCTGACCGGAGATTAGAATGGGGAAAATAAAGACAATATTACTGGGTGGTGAACACCTTACAGAGAAACAGGAGAAGATCAGGAAGATCTTCATGTATCTTGTCTGCGGAGGTTTTACGACTGTTGTCAATACAGTGGCTTTCCTGCTCTTTGATCTCCTTGTAAAAAAGCAGGTCAACGTATCTCTCTTCGGTAAGGACTTTGACCTTATGGTCCTCCTGAACCAGGTAATAGCATGGGTCCTGGCCGTTCTTGCAGCATATATAACAAACAGGATATTTGTATTCAGATCGAAGGGCAGCGTAATAAGAGAACTCCTGAGCTTTGCTGCAGCAAGAGTCGCTTCGTTCCTCGTACTGGAACTGGGCGTCTTCTCTCTAATGATCATTATCTGCGAACAGGTTTTCAATACTCCGACTGAAGACGAGATGTTTATGATCGGCAGCTTTAAGTTTACTTATCTTTATCTGATCAAGGTGCTCAATGCGGTATTCGTAGTCGTATCCAACTACATCCTGAGCAAGCTGTTTGTATTCAAGAAAGAAGATCTAAAGACTTATGACACAAAAGACGCCTGAGTACCTGTCATCAGCTCTCAAGTTTGGTATCAATCCGGGTCTTTCCCGTATAAACAGGCTTTGTGAACTGCTCGGACACCCTGAGAAGGATTTCAAGGTGGTCCACATTGCGGGAACTAACGGAAAGGGTTCCGTTACATCCTTTATGTCATCGATGCTCGCGGCTTCAGGTCTTAAGGTCGGTGTATTCACGTCGCCATATCTGGAGAGGTTCTCGGAGCGCATCAGGATCATCGACTGTGCGGACGGGCTGAGAAAACTCCATGACGACGATTCATACGGTGAGATAGATGATGATGACCTTAAGAGACTGACTGAGCAGGTAAAGGTCTTCTCTGAACAGGTTTTTGAAGAACAGAATGATCATCCGACCGAGTTTGAGCTGATCACCGCGATCTGTTTCATGTATTTTGCGGAGAAAGGCATCGATGTTGCGGTGCTGGAGACAGGACTCGGCGGCAGGCTTGATTCCACAAATGTTGAATGTGATAAAGCTGTTTCGGTGATCACAGCAATAGGCATGGATCACACGGAAGTGCTTGGCGATACGATCGACAAGATCGCAAGGGAGAAAGCGGGAATAATGCGCAGAGACTGCCCGTGCTTCTGCACGGATCCAGATTCTATGATCATCTCTCCGGACTACAGGAGTTTGGTAAGAGAAGCTATTCTCGATGAGGCAGACAAGCACGGCTGCCCTCTGACTTTTGTCGGTACAGGGGAGGAAGAGCCTGTCTATACAAAAGAATACAGGATGACAGTAAAGCTCCTCGAGCTTGGTGGAAGGGAAGTATCTACTGAACTGCTCGGAAAGCACCAGGCAGCTAATCTCGCTCTTGCGGCTGCGGCTGTCAGATGCCTGAAAGAGATATGGCCTTCGGTCACGGAAGAGACCATGGCTGAGGGGATTGAGCTTACAAGGTGGAAATGCCGCGCTGAAGTGGTGTCGGCAAAGCCTTTCGTGATATTGGACGGCGGCCATAACAGGCAGGGAGCTGAGAGTTTCGCCGGAGTGTATGGTGCACTCGATAACGGTGAGCTTATAAAGAGACCTGCAAGGCTCGTGATCGGTGTCATGAAGGATAAGGATATCGAGGGAATAGCAGGTGCTTACAAAGAAGGCGGTATAGATATCGCGGAGGTCTGGCCGGTCAGAGTTAATAACCCCAGAACGGCGGAACCCGGTGAACTTTATAAAATAATAAATAAAGTGTATAATAAACCGATCGGCAGAGGCACATCGGAACAGCCGGAGGAGGCTGTAAAGATTGCCCTTTCGAAGTCGGAGGAAGATGATATGCCGCTCATCATAACGGGTTCACTGTATTTGCTCGGACAGGTGAGGGGAACAGTTAAGAGGTTGATCTGATGCATGACTATCTGAGCCTGCTGCTTGCAATAAGCCCTATTGAAGAGAAGGACCTGATCCTTTTCGATGTTAGTGTTGAAGAGAAAGCGAACATCATTAGGCAGTTTAACAGAGCCCTCCTGAATGGTCAGGGCGACGGTACGGACGTTGCGCAGATATTCCTCAAGCCGCTTATTACAAAGTACCCGCAGTGGGGTGATACGGCACTTGTTTTCGGGCTTTGTCTCGCTAGAGAGGGACAGTTTGCAAGAGCTATCCAGAGTCTCGAGTTTGCGATCAACAACGTGCTTGGTCATGAACAGTATCTCGGTCTTGCACAGGATGCACTGAGGAAGTGCAGAGAGGATATTAAGATCCCCGCAAGCGAACTCCCTCCCATCGACTTTGTTGACAAGATGAAGACTGCCCAGATGGCTGAAGGTTCATCTCCGGCAGAACGTAAGAATTATCAGGCTCCGATCCTGGTCAAGGCATCCAAGGGTGTTAATTCGTTCCAGATGGCTTCGGAGAAGGAGAGAAGAGATATCATGATGCGTTCTGCGTCAGGCGGTGACGAGCTGGCGAGCGATGATATCGACATAGAGAGCGTAATGACTCCGGCCGATAAGGCAAGGCTTGGTGTCAGGATAGGAATCGGCGTGCTCATTGCCGCAGCAATACTGGCGCTGATCTTCTTCGTGATAATACCGGTAAGCACAAAGATCAAGCTTGCCGATGACAATGCAAAAAGGATCGAATTCATCATGGACAGGTTCGAAGCGAACAAGGATGATCCTGAAGTTGCACAGATATTGAAAGAATATGCAGATGAATTCGGCATTGCTGCCGGCTGAAGGAGGAATATATGAAGTTCATTAGTACGAGAGGTTTTGAGAAGAAATACTCAGCTGCGGAGGCTATCCTTATGGGTATCGCTCCTGACGGAGGTCTGTTCGTTCCCGAGACTATACCTACACTTTCAAGAGGTGACATCGAGGCAATGAAGGACATGAAGTTCTATCAGATCTCTACGTCAGTCCTTTCCAGATTCCTTGATGATTTTTCTGAGGAGGAGCTTCTCGACTATACATCGCAGGCTTACGCTGAAGAGAAGTGGGGAGAGAATACTGTTCCCCTCGTTCAGCTGAACCAGTATAACGACAAGGAATACATCCTCGAGCTGTGGCATGGTCCCACATGTGCTTTCAAGGATGTTGCGCTTCAGCTGCTTCCTCACCTTATGACGGCATCCATCGCAAAGACGGGTGCGAAGGACAAGATCTGCATCCTGACTGCAACATCAGGTGATACGGGCAAGGCTGCACTTGAAGGCTTCAAGGATCTTCCCGGAACGGAGATAATCGTTTTCTATCCTACGGGCGGGGTTTCGGATGCACAGAAACTGCAGATGGTAACGACCGGCGGATCCAACACTCACGTTATTGCAGTCAACGGATGCTTTGACGATGCGCAGACGGGCGTAAAAAAGATCTTCGGCGATGAAGCTTTTGCAAAGGAACTCAAGGATAACGGCATCAGGCTGTCTTCTGCGAACTCCATCAACTGGGGCCGTCTCGTTCCTCAGATCGCATACTATGTTGCTTCATATGTCGAGCTCCTCAAGATGGAGAAGATCGAAATGGGTGAGGCCATCAACTTTGTAGTCCCCACCGGCAATTTCGGAAACATCCTCGCCGCATGGTTTGCAAAGCAGATGGGTATCCCTGTTCACAAGCTCATCTGTGCTTCCAACCGCAACAAGGTCCTCTGCGACTTCTTCAACAACGGTAAGTATGACCGCAAGAGAGAGTTCTACAAGACAACATCTCCTTCGATGGATATCCTTATCTCATCCAACCTTGAGAGATTGCTGTTCGAGATAACGGAACAGAACTCAGGCCTCGTTGTTGAGTGGATGAATTCGCTTTATACAGAAGGTGTTTACACGGTTGATCCCGGAACGCTCAAGGTGCTCCACAGACTGTTTGTCGGTGGCTTTGCAGATGATAAGGGCGTTTCCAAGACGATCCTCGATGTATATGACCGCACGGATAATGTTGTTGATACTCACACGGCAGTTGGTTTTAACATCTACAACCGTTATCACCAGAGATCAGGCGATGAGCATAAGACGGTGTTTGTTTCGACGGCATCACCTTTCAAGTTTGCTCCCGCTGTAATGGATGCGATCAGAGGCGAAGGCTACAGCAAAGGCAGATCAGACGAGACTGTCATCTCCGAGCTTTCTGAAGAGAGCGGTCTTGAGATCCCTCAGAGCATCAAGGAGCTGCCTGCTCTGGAGATAAGGCACAAAGATGTAATCAACAAGGAAGATATGGAAGACAAGGTCAGAACGATCCTCTTGGGTTAACAGGCAATGAACGACAGGAAAAAGGTCATACGGTTGGCTGTCGTTCTGGCAGCATTGGCATTGATCTACATCATGCTGATCACCGTGTGTCCAAAGCTGTCGGTATGGTCTTTTCCAAAACGTTATAATTATTCCTCCGATGCGGTAAGAACGCCTTTGAAGACAGGCGATTCATTCGAGCAGAGTTTTATTGCAGAGTTCGAACGGCTGAACGGAGTCGACCTCTACATGTCAGGCGCAGGCTCGGATAATGTCGTCAGCATGGACGCGCTTCTCGAGATCACGGATGGCGACGGCAATGTTATTGCGTCAAGGAAGATAACATCCGCATATGATTCCGCATTGAGCACAGGTTATAAAGATGTTCTTCAGTGGGGAACGTACAAGCTTAAGCTTACCGTGAACGATGTAGGCGGTGGAAAGACTCCTTCCATAGTTCCGGATGTCCTTGTAAATCCTGCAGACGGCTCTCTCATATTTGAAGTGAGAGGCACCGGATCAGGCAGCGCTGACAAGCTTCCGTTCACTCTTATTTATGTGATCTTCAGCGTGATGGCGCTGCTGTTTACATGGTTTTGTGACAGGAAAAAGATCGGCGACGCACGCTATCCCGATATAGCGATCCTGGGAGTCCTTGTACTTTTCTCATTATTCCTTGTTAGCCAGTATTATGACCTGTTCATGATAATCAAGAGCGCGCTCCGAATGATCGATTCGTTCAAGAGCGGAAACTTCACTGATTACTATGGTTATTCATATACGAATGAGCTTGTGAACCAGAGCAATAAGATGCTCTTCGCATACGAGTACAACTTCTTCCAGATCTTCCTGACGGCGATCCTCATCCTGCCGATTTCCTTCTTCTATAACGGAGAACTCTATGGCGGCGGAATGGACGGACTCATTGCGGTTACTTATCTTGCAGCAGTCATGACGGTCCTCGTATTCGTGGCATATAAGCTGCTCATAAGGGTGATCAGATCATGCGGCATGTCAGAGGATTATAAGAAGAGTGCGGGCGCGCTGTTTATCTTCTCGCCGATGCTCATCTATATGATCATCGCGTACGGGCAGATAGACATCATGTACATCATCGTCATCCTTCTTTCCCTGCCTTTCTACTATAACAGAAAGTACAAGCTGTTCGCGCTGATCATGTCTGTTGCGGTCGCAATGAAGACACTCCCGATACTTATATTCATTCCGCTCATCCTGCTCGCATGCAAGAAGATAAAGGATATCGCCCTTAACATGCTCATCGTTCTTGTTTTCCCGGTGCTCACAAAGCTTGTCTTTGAAGGCAGCAGCGGCCACAAGGCTATATCTGCGATAATCGAGGAAGACTATTCATATGTTGAGAGAATAGCTGAGGTCAGGATCGGTGACATGATCTCAGTATTCATACTGCTGTTCGCACTGATATGCATTGCATGCTATGTCATCAAAACAGATACCGAAGACAAAAAGAAGATGCTCTTCATGTCGCAGCTTGCAGTATTCGCAGTCTATGGTGCCTTTGCCATATTCGTCGATTGGCACCAGCAGTGGATGATCCCGCTTGTCATAGCAGTCTCACTGCTGATACCGTTCTTTAAGTTTGACAGCAAAGTACTGCTCCTCGAGATCGCGCTGGAGGGATTATATCTTCTCGCCGCCGATATCAGAGGCGCGTCTCTCTATAAGGTCAATTTCGGCATACTCCCCCAGATCACGGGTGAGTACGGGGATTCTCCCGAAATGGCAACGATAATCAACAACATCAGCTCTATAGCGCCGGTCGCTGTCAGGACATGTCTTGCAGCCGTCATCATCGGTCTTGCCGTTTACTTCTTCCGTTCAAGGAACAATACGGTTCCGGACGGAAAGGATACAGCAATTGACCGCAATCTGGTCGTCGGGAGAGCCGGTATCCTTTATCTGTTTATTCTGTTCTACTGTTGGGCATTCACATACATCGGTTGATGATCTAAGGAGGTATCTGCTATGTTCAGGATTGGCATAATGGGCTGTGGATGGATCGCGTCGGTCATGACGGAAAGCTTAAAGAAGCTTCCGGGATATCAGGTGGCAGCCGTTGCTTCCCGCAATAAGGAAAAGGCCGATGCCTTCGCAAACAAACACTGCAAAAAAGCACTGAGGTTCGGTTCCTACGACGAACTTGTCCGGGCGGACATCGATCTTGTTTATGTGGCTACTCCAAACAACTGTCACTGTGAGAACGCGCTCACCGCGATCCGTGCCGGAAAGAATGTCCTCGTCGAAAAGCCTTTCGCGATGAATCTGGAAGAGACGGAGTCGATACTGCGTGAAGCCAAGAATCACGATGTCCTCGTGTGCGAAGCAATGTGGACGGCGTTCATGCCGATACACAAAAAGATCCTGTCCTGGATCGATTCCGGGGCGATCGGCAAGGTGCTCTACATCTCGTCCAATCTGGGCTATGAGATATCACATAATGAGAGACTGACCAATCCCGAAATGGGTGGCGGATCATACCCGGATCTCGGCGTGTATACTACACATTTCGCGATGAGCATACTGGGGGAGGATCTGAGACCGACATCATGCTATGCGCGCAAGATCAACACAGGCGTCGAGAAAGATGTTTTCTATACACTTGAGAACGAAGACCGGAGCGCTGCTGCAGCGGCATATGTCACGATGTGTGCAAAGACCGACATCGGAGGCGACATTATCGGAACCAAGGGCAGGATCAGAGTTGAGAATATCAACAACTACGAGAAGGCCTTTCTGTTTGACGGGGACAGGAACGTAGTGGAATCCGTCGAGCGTGATGACAATGCCCCCAATGGCTATGCACTGGAAGTCAAGGCATGTGCGGAGGCCATCAGCAAGGGCAGGATACAGACCACCGAAATGCCGTGGTCAAGGACCGCAGCCCTCATGCGCATAAGTGATGAATTAAGGAGAATGATGTAAATATGGCTCACTATTTTGATTCTTCACCTGATACGGCACAGGACCGCAGGATGATCGATTACCGCATTGACGGAACTAACTTCTCGTTCATTACGGACAGCTCGGTATTCTCGCGCAAAGAGGTCGATTTCGGAAGCAATCTTCTTATCGAAGAGGTGATCAGGGATGTAAGGGAAAGCGGCCGTGCAGGCGGCACTTTTCTTGACCTCGGATGCGGTGCAGGAGTGGTGGGCATCGTGTTCAAGTATAAGTTCATGAAGTTTGACTGCTACGGAGTTGATGTTAACGAACGCGCTGTTTCTCTTGCTAATGAGAATGCAAAAAAGAACGGAGTTGACGTCAAATTTGTTAAAAGTGATGTGTTGGAGGAAATCAAAAATAGTGTACAATTCGACATAGTGGCAACTAACCCGCCTGTAAGAGCCGGAAAGACTACTGTTTTCCGCTTTTATGAGGAAGCATATGATCACATGAACAAGGGTGCGGCTTTGTACGTTGTACTGCAGCGCAAGCAGGGAGCACCTTCTACAGAGAAAAAACTTAAGGAACTGTTCGGTAATTGTGAGACTCTGGGGATAGATGCGGGATACCGCGTTATGAAAGCTGTCCGAGAATAAAGATTACAGGAGAGAGTTATGGTACTTCCTTATCCACTGATCGACTCTTTGATGATGTTTTTTATTTACAGCTTTATCGGCTGGATCGTTGAGGTCATCTATTACGGTATCACAGAAGGTCATTTTGTAAACAGAGGATTCCTTGCAGGCCCGTTATGTCCCGTATACGGACTTGGTTTTTATGCGGCATTGTGGGCCCTTCAGTCATTCAAGGAAAATGTTGCCATCGTGTTCTTCGGCTCTGCAATCGCATGTACAACAGTCGAGCTTATTGCCGGCCTGATCCTTTACTATTCATTCCACCTCAGATGGTGGGATTACACAGAATATAAGCTGAACTTCAAGGGCTTTATCTGCCTCCGTTTTACGATCTACTGGGGCATCGCGGGAACACTCGGCGTTTACGCTCTGCACCCCGCAGTCCTCAATCTTATCGGAGTTATGAATACTCCCGTTAAGTTTAGCATCCTGACATTCCTGTCGCTGATACTTGTTATCGACATAATCGCATCCGTTGCAAATACGATCGGGTTTGCCCACAAACTGCAGGCATTCTCAAAGGTGTCAGCTACTGTGAGGATGACATCAGATTTTATAGGCGGAAACATCTACGATACAGTTGATACAGTCATGGAAGTCGAGGGCCCTATCAAGGAATCATACGACAGCTACCGCAAGCTCGTTACTGCACATAAGGCAGAAGAGAACGAACTGGCAAAGAAGCACCGTGCTGAAGAACGTGAGTATTTCCAGAAGTTCCTTGCCTCCGGTAAGGATGCCGCAGCTATCGCCAGAGATTCCGCAAGCGAGAAGATGTTCAGCGTTGTTAAGAGCTTCAACGTGTTCGATAAGCGACTTCTCAAGGTTGTTAATGTCGGTAAGATTCCGGGAACCGTAAAGGGCGGAGTTGTTTCTGCATATGATAAGGCTCTCAAGGCGATCAGGTTTGATTACTTCAAATCAACCATCACGAAAAGCCCTACCAAAATGATCCCCGAAGACCCCACCACTCATCCGGAGATTGCAGATGAGAGTACTGGCAGCGTCTGACATTCACGGCTCCTACGAGTGGGCATGCAGGATAATCGACAAGTTCCATGAGGAGAAGGCTGATAAGCTTTTGTTGCTGGGCGATATCTTATATCACGGCCCGCGCAATAATCTTCCCTCATCCTATGAGCCCAAGCGCGTTATTGAATTGCTGAACTCCGTTAAGTCGTC
Organism: Saccharofermentans sp.; assembly: GCA_024688685.1. Lineage (GTDB taxonomy): Bacteria > Bacillota > Clostridia > Saccharofermentanales > Saccharofermentanaceae > Saccharofermentans. Next base: position 15,047 of record JAILDX010000026.1, on the reverse strand, counting down.
GATACTTGCTGTGCGCGGAAACTGCGATACAGAAGTCGATCAGATGGTTCTCGAGTTTCCTATAATGGCAGATTATATCTATCTCGTGTCCGGTGACCTCGTTGTCTTCGCAACTCACGGACATATCTATAATCCTGAGAATCCGCCGGTCATGCTGCCTTCTGGCGCAGTACTGCTCTGCGGCCATACGCATGTCGCAGCTGATCAGATGTTTGACGGATTCAGGTATATGAACCCGGGATCTCCGTCGATCCCAAAGTTATCGTCGGTGCCTTCGTATATCATCATTGACGATGGCAGGGCTGAACTGAAAGAGTTCTGATGATGCGCAGGTTACTGGCAGTTTTGCTTATCTGTGTTATGAGCGCTTCCTGCATCTGCCTTGCAGGCTGCGGCGGCCAGTCATCTTCTGCAGGTGATGTTCAGTCAGTATACGAATATCTAGGTGATTTTGATTATGAAGCATCAACTGTTGCCCTCGTTTATGAGCCCGTTGAGGATGAGGACGAATACGGAATCCAGTACCGTAATGTCAAAGATACAGACGGACTCCTTAATGGAAGTGTTCCCGTTATGATTTACTTCTACAGTTCACTGTCGCGTGATGCCTATGGCATAACGGCAGGTGTTGAAGATATCGCTCAGTGCACATGGGGAGACATGATCGTGGTTATGGCCGATGTGCTTGATAACGATGAGCTTTCATCACGTTATGAGATCGGGCGCGTGCCTGAGTTCGTTATCGTAAAAGGCGGGAGTGAACTGTCACGCTTTGAAGGGTATAATTATGAAGTATGGACGATGAATGATGTCGCACTCTGGGTTTCTTCGTGCGGCATCCGGGTTGATTATTCAAAACTCGAGATAGAATGATTTGAGGTTAATATGAGCTATTCGGTTACAACGATTGGACAGGACAGTCACAGATTTAATGAAGGCGTAAATGAAGACGGTTTTATCATGCTCGGAGGAATCAAGGTTCCTCACGACCGTTCTTTCTCGGCAAACAGCGACGGCGACGTGCTGCTGCATGCCCTGACCAACGCTGTTTCGGGATACACCGGGATAAATGTTTTAGGCGGCGCAGCCGATAAGATCTGCCTTGAGCAGGGGATCAAAGACAGCACTGTTTATCTTGCAGAGGCGCTTAAGTCGGTTGTCGGGGCTAAGATCGTTCATGTATCTTGTACCATCGAGTGCCTCAGACCCAAGCTTATGCCTGTTATTCCTGCGATGAAGGAGCGGGTTGCAGAGTTGCTCGGGATTACTGCTTCAGCTGTTGGGATAACAGCGACAACGGGCGAAGGACTGACTGAGTTCGGGCGCGGTGAAGGTGTTCAGGTCTTTGTTGTCGTGAGCTGGGTGGTGGAGTAAGCTGCGCGGGGCGTGAAGTCGATAAAAGTGCCCGGGATGCTGTTTTAGAGTCATGCCAGTGCTGGCAGGATAAACTACTCCATGGGGAGTAGTTTAATGTACCTTGAACACTGCGGAAAAGTTGATGATCCTAAATACGCCAACAAGATGGTAAAGCGCAATAACTGTTATTCCAGGCGAGGGATAATCCTTGGAGACAGTTTGTTCATGTCTTTTGAATCAGAAAGATATCCGCTTGATACGCGCGCTCTCGATAAGCTCATCGACCGGATCATCAGCCCTTAATCAAACACACATTCCCATGTATCGGCATACTTGGCCTTCAGGCACAGCTTCATCTGATCAAGGTTGCACTTGCGGTTGTTATAGTTCTCGGGGAGATTATCCAGTGCAAAATACTGAGCATCGCTTGTCTCGATGTTGGGGGTGAACTCGCCGCCGAGCGACCTGCAGAGAACGAGGTGCTTGTACGAGCAGAAGAATGAGTTCGGATTGTTGTTGCGCTTGTGGTCGAGGACGGCGACAAGCCTGACCGGTTCAACGTTGAGCCCGGTCTCCTCGATGGTCTCTTTGACGGCATTCTCGCGCAGTGTGTGATCGTATTCGCACCAGCCGCCGGGGAGTGCCCATTTGCCGTCGTAATCCTTGACCATGAGGATGCGGTCCTGATCGTCGAAGACGGCGATGCGGAGATCGCATTTCGGGGTCGGGTATCCGTCATTCTGCTCGAAAAGGGTCCGAACCTCATCCGGGGACATCGTGACGATCTCGTGTGAGAGCATATCCGCTGCGATGGCGATGATCTCGTTATATCGCTCGATGTCAAACTTGTCCTTTGAGTAAAGAAGGCCTGCGGAGGCCATTGCGTGAAGTCTTCTTGCTGTGTTTCTGATATAATCGTCCATGGGGGAATTCTATCACAGATCAGGGTGTTATAATACTTTTATGGCAGGGGATCGTAAGAACGTTAAGATAATAATGGCTTCGCACAAGGAAGCGTCGTTTCCGGATGACGCGATGTATGTGCCTGTTCTTGCGGGCAGTTCTTTGTTTGAGGGAGAGATACCCGAGGGGTTCAGAGCTGATAATGAGGGCGAGAATATTTCGTTCCTTAATCCGATGTATTGTGAATTGACTGCCCTTTACTGGGGGTGGAAGAACCTGCCGGAAATAACGGGTGAGGATGCGTATCTGGGGCTTGTTCATTACAGGAGATTTTTCGGGACGGAGAAGAATGGCCCCGTGAAGTATGAGGATATCGAATCTTACATAGGAAAGTACAAGATCATACTGCCGACGAAGAGACATTACTATATTGATTCGCTGAGACTCCATTATGAGCATACGCACGGGAGTGCGGCGCTCGATGAGTGCGAGAAGATAATAAATGGGAGTTATCCGCAGATGGCGGAGTGTTTCGAGACGGCGCTCGGCAGGACGTCGGGATTTATGTTCAACATGATGATCATGCGCGGTGATATCATCGATTCGTATCTGAAGTGGCTGTTTGCCGTGCTGGATGAGCTGTGCACGAGACTTGACAGTTCCGGAATGGATGCCTATGATAAGAGATTCCCGGGGCGGATTTCGGAATTGCTCCTTAATGTCTGGCTTGAGTACCAGGAGAAGATCGGGTTTATCAGGAACAGGGACATCAAGGTGATTCCGATGTACTGCACCACGGGAGAGAAGACGGCGGAGAAGGCGAAAGCACTTCTCAAGGCCAAATTCAAAGGCGAGAAATATCACGGGAGTTTCTGACGTGGGAGACGGAATAAGATCGGCTAAGAGATCATTATCGAGGTTTGCCTCGAACAGATTCCTTTTTGAGGAGCTTGTCAAGCGCGATTTTGAGCACAAGTATAAGCGCACCGTTCTCGGCATGGCATGGAGTGTCCTGTCGCCTCTGCTCACGCTCTTTGTTATGAAGATCGTGTTTACCCAGTTCTTCGGAAGGACAACGCCGCATTATACGATCTATCTTTTTGCGGGCACGATCGTTATGTCGTATTTCAAGGAAGCGACCAACAATGGTATGACTTCCATGATCAGCAACGCTTCGGTCATCAATAAGATCAATGTGCCTAAGTATCTGTTCCTGTTCTCCAAGAATGTCTCGTCGCTGGTGAACTTCGGGCTGACGCTTATTGTTTTCTTCATATTCTGCATCATCGATCACATCACTTTCCACGTGAGTTTTCTGATGCTGATATTCCCGATACTATGTCTCGTGATAATGAACATCGGTATCGGCATGATACTTTCGGCGCTTTATGTTTTCTTCAGGGATGTAAAGTATCTGTATTCAGTTTTCCTGACATTGCTGACTTATGTGTCGGCTATATTCTATACTGTCGATCAGTTCCACGAGAAGGTGCAGACGCTGTTCCTTTTGAACCCTGTGTACGTCATTATAAAATACATCAGGATGATCGTCATTGACGGGGTGATTCCGTCACTTCAGTATCACGGACTGTGTATGGCTTATGCAGTCCTTTTCGCGCTGATCGGTGCGTTTTTCTATAAGCGTTACAACCGCAAGTTTGTGTACTATTTCTAAGGTGATATATGAGCAAAGTTATCGAGTGTAATGACGTTAGCATCAGATATATAACTGGCGACCTTAAGGCCATCGGTCTTAAGGAGTATGTTATGCGCAAGATCACCGGCAATTATAAGGTCAAGGAGTTCTGGGCTGACAAGCATGTTACGTTTACGCTCGAGAACGGGGACATGATGGGTATCATCGGAACGAACGGTGCGGGGAAGAGCACGCTTCTGAAAGCAATCTCCGGCATTATGGAACCCAAGATGGGAAAGATAAAAGTCAAGGGAACTATAGCAGCCCTTCTCGAACTTGCGAGCGGTTTTGACGGCGACATGACCGTTAAAGAAAATGCGTATCTGCGCGGTGCGATGCTTGGCTATACGCGTGCGTTCATGGATGAGATGTACGATGAGATAATCGCCTTCTCTGAGCTTGAGGAGTTCCAGGACAGACCCTTCAGGCAGCTGTCTTCAGGTATGAAGTCCAGGCTGGCATTTTCGATCTGCTGCATGGTGGATCCGGATATCATCATCCTCGATGAAGTGCTGTCGGTCGGCGACGGTGCTTTCCGCAAAAAGAGCGGCGACAAGATGCGCGAGATACTGAACAGCGGCGTTACGGGAATACTTGTTTCGCATTCGATCGACCAGGTCAAGGAGCTCTGCAACAAGGTTCTCTGGCTCGATCACGGCGAGCAGATAACGTTCTCCGCAGATGTGAACAAGGTTTGCGACGCGTACTCGGAGTTCCTGATCACAAAGGAGCTGCCGGCATCTGATAAGGACATCGATGAGCTCGCTCTCGCATATGAGAAGAGGATGGCGGAGGAGAAGGCCAGGAAGGATAAAAAAGAGACGAAGAAACTCGAGAAGATCCTCGCACAGGGCACTAAGAACACAGCCATTGAAGCGGCTCTGGATATAATCGAGACAAACGCTCCCGAAATGCTCGACATGCACGAAGTTGGCGAATGGCGCCGCAGAAATAACGGGTGATCTATGGACCCCGTTGAGATCGAGATCCGGGCGCTTGGAAATGCCTGCGAGGGGATAGGTACTCTGCCGGACGGGAAGAAGATATTTGTTGATTCCCCGGTCATTCCCGGTGAGATCTGTTTCGTTGAGATCACGCAGGAAAAAAATAAGTTTGCCCGCGGCAAATGTCTCGAAATACTCCGTCCGTCACCCGACCGTGTGATCCCTTACGGGGAGGAGATTCCGGGGGCGAATCTGGCGCATATTTCTTATGAAAAACAGCTTGAATATAAGCAGGACAAAGTGCGCGGCTGTCTCGTAAGACTTGGCGGTTTTAGCGACGTGAATGTTGCTCAGATCATGCGGCCGATTGTCCCGTCTCCAAAGACAGAACACTACCGCAATCACATGCAGTATTCAATTAAGGACGGCCGTTTCTGTTTTAAATCGCAGGGGACAAATGACGATATTCCCGTTGATGATTCACCACTCGAATATGAGATGTTTGGAAGATGCCGCGCGATGATCACATCAGCACTCAGTGATTATCCGAACCGCCTGATAGACGGGGTAGTTCTTCGCGGATCTGAAAGAACGGATGAAATGCTTGTCGAGCTCGTGTCATTTGCAGACGCATCAAGTGAACTGATAATTAGAGATGTTAAGTCATTCATCGGTGCCACACATCTGGCGGAAAACCTGAATGCTTCAGGTATAATGCTCCGCATTTCCAACACTGCGACCGAGAAGAGAACGAGAGGCGGAAAACGTGTAGTTCTTTACGGCAGTGACCATTACTCGGAGATACTCTGTAACAGATCTTTCAAAGTAAAAGCGGGTGCGTTCTTTCAGGTCAATGTGCCGCAGGCGGAAGTGCTATACAGACTTGCCACGCCGTCATCTTATAAAGGTGCGCTCTGGGATCTTTACTGCGGGACCGGAACGGTCGGGTTATCGCTCGTTACCGAAGGTCATAAACTGATCGGCGCAGACATCAGTCCCGAAGCTATTGCATCAGCGAAGGAAAATGCTTTGCGCTTTGGAACAGATGCTGATTTTATATGTAAACCCGCATCAAAGATTACATCGCTGCTGTCTAAGATAACACATGACGACGCTGTCGTCGTAGACCCTCCGCGCGCAGGTCTGGAGTTCTCGCTTATCAGGGCGCTGCTTGCGCAGAAACCGTCAGAGATATCTTATATTTCCTGTGATCCTGCAACACTGGCACGCGATCTTAAGCTGCTCACTGAGAGCGGGGATTATTTTGTAAATAGTGTAACGCCGGTGGATATGTTCCCGCAGACGGGGCATGTCGAGTGCGTGGTTCAGCTACATCACGTAAGTATCTAGAAGTACTTGAATTTACGCACTTTTGCAGGTTTTATAATTTTGCTCAGATTAGTGAAAACCATCGTGAAAAAATCTTAATCAACAAAATAACCGTGTCAGTCGTCTTTGGAGTCGACATGGGAGACACATCTAATAATGAACAAAAAGGAGACGATGAGTAGTTGTTTGCTGCTCATCGTTTTTGTGTTTTAGGGAGGAAAAGAAGATGGCAGTATTCAGAGTTGAGAAAAATAAAAACTACACTGTAATGGCCAATTATCATTTAAAGGATACCAGTCTTTCATTGAAGGCAAAGGGTTTGCTTTCTCTGATGCTGTCACTTCCTGATGATTGGGATTCTCTGCGATATCTAAAAAGATCGTTCTTTGCTCTATTACCGTTCATTAACTGAAATATGATAATGATTATGACATATTGACGATACACTGCTGATGTATCATATATCCTAAGGAGGCATATGATATGTCATATAGGATACTGATCGTAGAGGACACCCCGGAGATATTGGAAGCCGTGTCAGACTTCTATCGCGAAGAAGGAGCAGGGCTTTTTGATGTGGTTACATCTTCTGATGGCATCGATGCTCTCAATAAGGTGAACAGCGGCGAATACGATCTTCTTATTCTGGATATCATGCTTCCGGGCGCGTCAGGATTTGATATTTGCAGGGCAGCAAGGAATAAGGGAGACTGCCCGATTATATTTGTTACTGCATTAGGGTCTGAACACAATATCCTGAAAGGATATGAGACAGGCGGGGATGATTATGTTGTTAAACCTTTCTCGACTCGGCAGCTGTATGCAAAGAGCTTAGCTTTGCTCAAACGTTCTAAAGGAATAGGAACAACAGATGTTCTGACGTGTGGGGCAATATCACTTAACAGAAGAACAATGACAGTTGCAGTAAATGGCAATGATATAGATATCGGTTCAAAAGAATACTTTCTTCTTCAGTATCTGATTGAGAACAGAAATGCTGTATTGTCCAGAGAACGCATTCTTAACAGGGTATGGGGAGATAACCTTGATGTGAATGACCGAGTAGTTGACAACACGATCAGAAGACTGCGTGTAAGCCTGGGTGATGCCGCAGGCCAGGTGAAGACAGTGATCGGGAGAGGATATAAGATCACGGAGGGATAGAATATGAGCAGAAGAACTATCAGAAAACCATCTTTTGTAATTCCATATGCTGTAAGTCTTGTCATGACACTTGCAATAATTCTGATTGTCGGAATCTTGGTTTACACTATATACAGTCAGCAGTTCGAAAATGAAAATGATGACATTAAACTGACGGTTGAACATCATGTTGATGATGTTTTGATGGAAAATCTGTATGAGAATGAAATAACAAAAGAAATCATTGCCAGGATCAAGGCAACTCTTATTGAAAACTATTCTACTTCTCTCCAACGTGTAAAGGTCATGTATGATGGAGAAGAGATAGCAGATTCCAGAAGGTCCGGGATACTGTATTTCGGTTATCCTGATGAAGAGAGTAAGACTCTTGAACTGGCAGATGCAAAATATCTCAAGTTTTTTGATCAGGAAGTAGAACGTGGTTGCTTTTTTGAAACTCCGGATGATTGGATCCTGTATAGTGAGCCGTTACTAAGCTTTAATTGTATGGAAGTGTATGTAAATACGGATGAAGCAAAATTCATTCCGGTTAAGTGCAGGCTGGATCTTGGCAATAGTATTGACGGGTCTCTGGTTCAAACAACGATGAGGATCGATGTTCCGGAAGAAGAGACAGAAGGATATACATTGGTAAAAATAAATCCGTTTGCCATGAATCAGCCTTATGCAACCGGAATTATAGGCGGATTTATAGGTGAGGATAATGAAGAAGACTATATCAGATCTTTTGGAGGCGGAACCAGATCTGGTGTTTTATTCGGAAGGAAGAGCACTCCGATTGCATCAAAGAGTTTCTACGATATGTATGGGGATAAGATCAGACCAATACAGTATATTGCTTTTTTTGCAGCCTTTATTATTGCGATCGTTCCTGCCGTAATTAGATACAGCATCAACAGGCGCAATTATGAGATCTTCGAATACAGACGCAAGATGACTGATGCAATGGCTCATGACCTGAAGACCCCTCTTGCTGCAATCTCAGCATATGCTGAGAATCTCCAAAGCCACATCGGTACGGATAAGCAGGATCATTATGCTGAGAAGATCATAGAGAAAGTCGATAATATGAATAAGATGGTTAATGATATCCTTATGTTCTCGCGATCAGAGAATTCATCCGGTGTTATTACGTCAGAAGATGTCGATGTCGGTGATCTGATAAAAGGAATAATCGTTGAAAATGATCAGATAATCAAAGACAAGAATCTGAAGGTCGATGTTGAAGGGAAAGAAGTAACACTTAAGACGGATAAGACACTTATCCGTCAGGCTCTGGGAAATCTTATCAATAATGCTGTTCTGTATTCAAAAGACAAGAGTACTGTTACGATATATTATGACAAGGATCAGATAAAGATAGTCAATGATGTTGCAGATAACGTCAGCGGAGGAACCGGATTGGGGATTGCCATAGCTGATAACGATCTTGCGATGCTAAAATATAAGCTAAGTACTGAATCAGATGGAGATAAATATGTTAGTGTAATCAGATTGTGATCGTTATGATGTATAAAAGAACTATCTCTTTACTATTGTTTTTAAGTTTTATTCTGATTGTGATATCCTGTAGCAAAGGTGATGACGAGACATCAAGTGGTCAAAACGGCTATGTGTATGGCAATCCGGATTATGAGACAGAGTGCTATTCATCGCATCTGCTGACATTGCCTTGCCATACGGATATCCTCTTGGCTTTTCCTATGGGCGATAAGGTTTGTTTCGTCTCAGAGACTTTTGAGAATCGTTATGATATGTACGTCTGCACCTACGATGGACAGATTGAATCAGAAGCGGTTCTTGACCTTCCCGACAGTTGGTTTGCACCTTCTTTATGTGATATAGATGGAAGCTGTTTTGTTGCAGTAGGCGAGATGCCGTATTGTATGATCTTTGATTACGAGGGGAATCTGATTAAGGAACTTGAAATTACTCCGAACAATGATGAGGGCGGAAAGGATGTGTGTACAACATCTGACGGATTTATGGTGCTCGTCGGAAATACTGTGTGCAGAATTGATAAGGATGGAAATCTGTTGGAAGATGCTGTAAACACTAATGATGAACTGATGCTTTGTGCAGTGTTCGAGCAGGGCAGCGACAGTTTTGCTTATGCAAGAATAATGGACGGATCATCCGATTCGGAGTATGGTTATTTTAAGATTGATTTCGAGAATGGTCTGTTTGATCTTGTAGCTGGGGAAAACGATCTTCAGATCAGCCTGGATGGCGCCAATCTGTTTGCGGGATACTATAATCTGTTTTGTTACTATCAAATAGGTGAGGGATTCTATGAATTAAATCTGGAGAAAAAAACAAAGACCCCTTTGGCAGAGGTGAATAATATGCTGATAATGCCACCTCCTTTCAGAACAGATGACCAATCACGTATAAAGGCACTGGATAAGAAACACTTTTTCAAGGAATATCTATATCTTGATAAGGATATAGAAGTCACTGATATAATTCTTATTTCACCTGATGACAGTATTCATCTCAAAGACAGAACCCCTCTTGTAATACAGGGAATGGGTACCAGTTTCGATAATTTCCTGCAGGCAGCAACATATGAATACAATGTGTCTCAGGATGAATACATCATCATGCTTGATGATCTTGAGATGCGCTCTGATAATTGTGAGGACATTGGAGATTATGTTGAACTGAAACTCCGGTTGCTATCTGAATACTCAAATGGTAATACCCCTGATATGTACTATGGTAATTTCTTTGATCTAAACTATATGGGAGAAAATGGTATGGCAGCTGATCTGAGTGATTATCTGTCGGGATCCCGGTACGAAAAGATGAGAAGAGACGGCAAACTGTATCAGGTATTTGCAGGATATGCTCTTTATGGTTATTTCGGACGGGATGATGTCTATGATAATGATGTGTCCTGGAGTGATATGCCGGACATTCCTGATGACAGGTTAAGGTTTGGACAACAGAGGACGGATTTTATCGTGGATAATCTGATAGGGGATAGTCTATATGAGATCTACCATTCGGGTGAGCTGACTTATGATCATGTACACGCCGTTTTAGAGGAGGCTTTGAATGACGGCCATGGTCCGAATGAATATCCTGCATATGGTATGGATACGACGAATGTAGGGCAGGGTATTTATTCGTTACTTCATGTTGGTTATTTGGGAAGCCCGGATACATATGCGAATGTTATGCAGGGTTTTTGTGATTATCCTGTGTTCGTCGGGTATCCTTCAGTTAATGGTTCTTATCATATGGTCGAACCCAAGACGCTTCTGGCAGTGTCGTCTTCTACTCCCAACATTGAGGCATGCTGTGACTTCATCGCGACATTGCTGTCTCCTGGAATACAACGAAAGGTGTTTGCATATGGTTACATACCTTCCGATGGTGACGTGCTGATGGAGTGCATGGAAGTGATCAAACATCCCGATACTGCGACAGATTATCAGAAATTGTTTTTTGCAGACGAGTTTATCCATGATTACTCGGCACGTGAACCATATCCTGTAATTCCTATGAGCGACGAATTGGCAGATATGTTTTTAGCGCAGACCGAAATGATAGATGGAGTGAGGGTTATCGACTATCAGATAATGCAGATCACTGAAGATGAGGTGTTTACATATTACACCCAGGGCAAGAGTGTGGAGGAAGTCGCTGATGCTCTGTATTCAAGATATCTTGTTTATGCTCAGGAGAATTACGGGTAACGACATGTAATATCGCAAATCACTCCAACAAATATGCGCAAATCGCTCCAACAAAATGCCGCAAATCACTTGAATGAATGCCGGCTATAATATAGAATATCCTGTATCAGGAGGCTTGATATGGAGTATAAGGCAAGAATAGCAGATGATTTATTAGCGGAAAAACTGGAGTCGTTTGGTGCAACACTTGTGATCGGACCAAAGGGTTGTGGAAAAACAACTACGGCTAAACAAAAAGCTAAGAGTTTCATAGAGTTTCAAGATGAAGATAAAAGAACCGATTATCTATCGGTTGCTAATACACAACCTTCTAGATTGTTGATCGGTGATAAACCAAGATTGTTTGATGAATGGCAGGATGCTCCAAAAATCTGGGGAGCGATAAGGAAATCGGTAGATGATCTTCAAGAAACTGGATTATACATTCTTACTGGTTCAACATCTCAGACCGTAGAGACACCCCACACAGGAACGTTAAGAATATCCACTATGAAGATGTACCCAATGAGTCTTTATGAGAGTGGAGAATCTAACGGTACAGTGTCGCTTAAAGAATTGTTTGATAAGCCAGATAATTTTGAAGGCTGTAAATCTGATCTGGATATTGACGGGATAATCTATGCAATTTGCAGAGGCGGCTGGCCGAGTGTTTTTAGGATCAAGTCCGATAAAGCGCGATTAAACATTGCCAAAGATCTGTTTGATCAGACTGTTAATAAAGACATTTCTAGTGTTGATAAAGTAAAAAGGAATCCCGTTTGGGCAGAGACAATACTGAGATCATATGCTAGAAATATGTGCACTCTGGCTGATACAAAAACGATATTTGCAGATGTTCGTTCTACAACAGAAATGTCTGAGTCATCTTTTTTCGATTATATTTCTGCATTGGAGAAACTATTCATTATTGAAGACATTGATGCGTGGTGTCCCTCAATCAGATCCAAAACAGCAATCCGTGCTTCAAAAAAGAAAAACCTTATTGATCCTTCAATAGCTGTAGCAGCTTTGAATATAGCCCCTGAGTACTTTAATACTGACTTTAAGACATTGGGATTTCTGTTTGAATCACTTTGTTTTAGGGATCTGAAGATTTATTCTTCTCTGCAAAGAGGAAGAGTGTCGTACTATCGTGATAGGTATGGTCTTGAAGCTGACGCTGTTTTGCATCTGGGTGATGGAAGATATGCAATTATTGAAATAAAGCTTGGTTCGAATGAGGTCGAATATGGAGCAGAGCACCTTAACGAGATAGAAAGGCTAATAATAAAGCATAATGAAGATGAACCACAGGTTCCCCTAAGGGTTCCTGACCTGAAAATAGTTTTGACTGGAACTGAATATGGGTATAGACGTGATGACGGAGTGCTTGTTATTCCACTGGCGTGTTTAAAGCCTTAGACAAACAGTTATAGTTTGGTTAACCCCAAAGATGCACCGAGCAGCTATGGTATAATAATCTTGATCTTAGGGCGATTTCTTAGATCACAAAATTACAGCTATCCAGTGCTGTGTTGGAATAGATACTTTTTAGGGTAATTGAACAAAGCCGATAACCAGATAGGTTGTATACATGAAAAACATTACTATTTCTTTAATAATGATCATGGTGGTTCTATTATCAGGTTGTCATTTCGGTGATAACGAGCCAGATATCTTTTATCATGACGGAGTTAAGGAACTTGAGGAATATATATTGTCCGATCTAGGTGGATACATTGTGTTTAGTCAGCCTGAATACAATTCTTTTTCATCGTTGAAATGCGAGAATGATGATGAAGTGGTCGTATGGCATATAGAGTTCACACACCAATACATATACAATGAATCAGAAGTTTCAAGCTATCCTCCTGGCCAGATTATCGCAGATTTTAGAGATTTATATAATTCATTTATGGCTGATCATCCTTATTATGATCTCAGCAATTATAATGTTATCGTTTCGGTTATTATTCCTGCAAAACAAGATGATGATTATCCTCCTTCTACTATCTGTGGATATTTGACAACGTATGATTATGAATCATGGAATCACAAGAACAATCAGTTGATATGTGTTTCGCTACCAGATGAATACTGGATGCATTTTTATGATAAGAGTGATATTGAGATTGCTGATATGTCAGAGAATTCATTTGAACAAATCGTTGAAGTATCAGACAGAATGTCACAATTGAACAAAATAATAGTCAGTAATCAGCAAATGGCAGATGATTTATCGGTAATAAGACCAAACGTTTTATACGTTTCTGCTGTGGAATAGTTGTTTACTGTAACTACAGCCTGGTTATTCCTTTGATGTTTCAATTCTATTTGCCTATGCTTCACAGTTAGACAGAAAGGGTGTAATAATGAAAAAAAACATATTTGTGTTATCATTAATACTGTTAATAAGTCTTTCTATTGTTTTTGTGATAGTTATTTATGTTCACCACAATAGTAAATACAATAAAACTTCGTCACCGCCATACATTTTTACAAACTTTCAGTACGGAAGCGATACTAGAAGTGTGCAAGATGAGATAATGACCATTGTTAAATCATCAGAGTATGAGAAGGCAGATAATGAAAAAAGGATTCATATTTTGGTAGAACTGTTAAGTGAACTCTCAATTCACGGAACAAAAGAGCATCAGTATCCTTTGATTAAACAAGACAGTATATACACGGAAGGGAATAGTGTTTGGGCAATATACTCGTCCCCGGACGATTTTTATAGCAGATGGGAAATAGAGGATACAAGAATTATACAATACTCATATGCAGATTACGATTCATGGGATCGAAGAGAATCTACAGATAGAGTGTATTTTATTTACAATATGGGATCTCCTAAAGATTGGACTACAGTGAATAATGCATAGTCTTTTAAATTGCTATATGCATCTAGAAAAAATAGTGGTTCTCACGTTTCAAAAAAGCGTATTTGCACAAGATCAGAAAGAGATTTGATAGAAAGCATTCAACAGTCCGATGCCGTTTGATGTTATTTTGTGTTATCAATCAATCCTTCCCTTATTCTTTCCCTTATAAGCGTCCGATAATGATATGGAACGATATAACACAAGGGAAAGCGTGAGGGAAACTAGACATTTGTAAATCTCAGCTATACAGTGTAGTTTTGGTATTACTATGAATGGGTATCTCGTGAATTGATTAAATGACAGAGGCCCGGAGTGATCTGGGCTCCTGGTTTTGACAGTTATCCTGTCAAGGTATAGGACAATTACGGGCGATGATATAATTTCGATACATCTCTTTGATATAATCTTTAATAATTGGAGGCTGTGCTTATGTCTATTATGAAGAGATTTATTTCTGTGGTGTGTGAATGCTATTGAAAAAGTTTACCAGGCGCTATCGAAATTGTTTACCATCAGCGCTACTGAAAAAGTTTACCACATTGAAACATAAAAGTACATAAGCAACCCCGGCCGGGGTTGCTTATGTACTTGCGGCTTATTCGAGCGGGATATCTTCTTCGACACCCATTAGAATATCGAGTTCATGTTCTCTCATATCAAGAGTATGCTCAACCAAACCGAGATACTCGTTAAGTTCGTTATACATAGTAATAATTGTTTCTTTGTCTAACTTGCAGTCTTTATCTAAGTATGGAAAGTTCATTTTCTTGCTCCTCTGTTCTTGCTTGCTGTAGCGGCGTATTCTTCTCTGTATGGATGTTCTGAATTCATATTGAGAACATGTGACTTGAACGTCAGTCTGCCAACCAGTGCTGTTACCATCGTTGTATTCTCAAACATCGTAGTCCATTCGGAGAAACTGAGGTTTGTTGATACAATTACGCTCTGCCTTTCCGCTCTGTCGGATATAACCTTGAACAGTAACTCTGATTGGTGAAGGTTAAATGTCAGATAACTCAGTTCATCGATAATCAGAAGATCAGCAGATGCTATTTGCCGCTCCAACTTCATCAACGATTTGTTATCC
>JAILDX010000008.1 GCA_024688685.1 Saccharofermentans sp. | reverse complement strand
ATTGGATTCGGCACTTACAGACTCGGTTCTAATGAGAAAGAGTCTGAGCTTGATACGATAAGATACGGCATTGACCACTACGGTATGACCTTGCTCGATACGGCACAGATGTATGGTGACGGATTAAGTGAGAAGATCCTTATCCTTACACATATTGAGCCATGGGAATAATTCAAAGCCCCCAAAAAGCCCCCTTCTGAACTTTAATAGTCAAAGAACAAGTGGAATAGAAGGAAAATACCACAAGATATTGTGTTTTTCGGAACATACTGACCACAAAATATGGTTGTCGGTAAAGAGTACGAATAATAATAGAATTCCCGGAAATCTTTGTTTAAAAGTTTCCGGGAATTTTTCTTTGCTTTTGAACCAACATTTTTCGGTGGGAGTATATCGTGTTCGCGGAACATCATTCTGTCCCACACACGATCCTGTAATATGCATTTGATGTTACTTTGTATATCCCTGCATAGAAGATGCCGCATATCAGAGCACATATTCCTGCGCTTGCAATGAGCAGAGGCATGTTGTCAAAACCGAAAAGCATAAGCAGCTTGTGTATGACCGGCAGGACCACCGCCAGATGGATACATGCTGTGATGATAGGAATGAGAAATACTGTGAGCATCTGTGAGTTAATGCTCTTCCGTATATCTACCTTTGTCATGCCGACCTTTTGCATGATGCCGAATCTCGCCTGGTCCTCAAAGCCTTCGGAGATCTGCTTATAGTAAATGATCAATACGCATGATACCAGGAATATAACAGACAGGAGGATGCCAAGGAAGAAAAGACCACCGAAAGTGGAATAAAAGTCTCCGCGCTGCGCCTCATGGCTCTCGCAGTAATTGACCATCTTCTGTCCGTCGAGCTCGCTGTGGATGTAACTGTTGAGGATCTTGCCAAGTTCAATCTGGCCGGCTGGATCCAGATTCGTATCGAAACGGTAATCCCAGTTCCAGCACATCAGCGGTTCTCCTAGCGCATCCCTGAATCCTGCGTAGTGTTCAGCTGCGGCATTAAGGTCATTCACGACGATGATGAGGGTGGATATAGCTGAGTTAGTTATTATCCTGTGAGCCTCCAGATCGGAATCTTCGATCTTGCCGGTCACGTTATATGTTTCGTTTCCGATAGTGATCTCATCACCATATTTAACGTTGCCTATTGTTCCGGTTATGACTTCACCGGGAGACAGAGTCTCATTTCTGCCCATTATCCTGTTGTAATCTTCTATATCAAGAAAATATGCCTGAACTACTTTGTCATAATCGATAGTTGTGACATTATCCAGTGGATTCAACTCGAGATCGAGTCTGCTTTTTTCATAATATCCGGTGAGAAAATAACTGTAGAAATATATTTTTCCGGTAACAGCCGCACCATACTCTGCCACACGCCTGTCGATACCTTCCCTGATCCCGGCGGCAACATCTCCGTAGTTCTTATCGTAACCGTATGTCTGCGCATGCGCATTGATCTGGTTCGGATAATGATTGCTGAGTGCTTCCTCGGAGTTCATGTACAGAGATGAAGTTGAAGATATCATTACGAGGATCATGGTGAGAAGGATACAGATAGAAGCGAGCCCTGCACCGTTTCTCTTCATCCTGCATGCCATGGATGACACCGATACGAAATGGTTTGTCCTGTAATAGAAGCGGCTGTTCTTCTGAAGGATCCTGCAGAGCAATACAGAACCTGCGATGAGCACGAGATACGTGCCGATTATTACCAGTATTGTTGCGATAAAAAACCAGATGAGTGCAGACAGGGGCTGCTTTATACGGAGCGCAATGAAGTATCCTGCAAGCAGTATGACCACCCCGAGTATTCCTGTTACCCAGTTTGCTTTCGGAGGTTTCTCCCCGGTCTTGTCGGCGTTGATGAGATCGATGGTCTTCGTAAATCTAACCTGTCTCAATGAGTTGAGATATATCAGGAAAAAGATAATGCTGTAGATGATGACCGTGGTTATGACGGAACGGACAGATATACTGAATCTGTAATTAACGGGTACCAAAACCATCCTGGAGAATGCGAGTTCTGCCAGTTTGGACAGACCTATTCCTGCCGTAATCCCGCCTGCAAGTGCAATCCCCAATGAGATAAGCGTCTCGAAAAAAACGATCCGTCCAAGATTATGCCTGTTCATCCCCAAAACACTGTAGAGACCGAACTCATTTTTTCTTCCTTTTATCAATGCCGACTGTGTATAGAACAGAAAGATCGTTCCGAATACTGCCATGACATATGTTCCGAGTGCGAGCATATCTGTTGCCGTAGAAGAGCCCGCATACTCTTTGGTTATACCTGAATATGCGAGAAAATGAAGGATGTAGTAGACAGCCACCATGAGAATGCTCGCAGCGAAAAAAGGTATATAAAGCCTTCCGTTCTTGCGGATGCTTCCAAGTGCTATCCTCGGGTACATTCCGGTCTTCATGCGAGATCACCTCCCTGTGCAAGAAGGTTCAGCGTATCACTGATCTTTTGATACATCTGCGTGTCAGATGAGTTGCCCCTATAGATCTGATGGAATATGATGCCGTCCTTGATGAACAGTACCCTTGATGCGTGGCTTGCCGCCTTTGTGGAATGGGTTACCATAAGGATCGTCTGTCCCATCTGATTGACTTTTGCAAACAAATCAAGAAGCTCATCGGATGACTTTGAATCTAGAGCTCCGGTAGGCTCATCAGCAAGGATCATCTTCGGTCTTGTGATCAACGCTCTTGCCACTGCCGATCTCTGCTTTTGTCCGCCGGACACCTCATATGGATACTTCTTGAGGATCGATCCGATTCCGAGCGGAGCTGAGATCTCATCGAGCCGTGATCTCATCTCTTTGGGTTCCTTTCCCGCAAGAACAAGGGGAAGGAAGATATTATCTTCAAGAGTGAATGTATCAAGCAGATTAAAATCCTGGAATACATACCCGAGATTATCTCTGCGGAATCTTGCCACTTTTGATTCCTTGATCGAATTAAGGTTCATTCCGTCAAGGATTACTGTTCCTGATGTTGCCTTATCCAGCGCTGCCAGGATATTGAGGAGTGTTGTCTTGCCACTTCCTGATTCACCCATTATAGCCACATACTCTCCATTCTCGACTGAAAAACTGACATTTTTGAGAGCTTCAACGGATGATCCTCCGCGGCGGGATCTGTATATCTTTTTAACACCTGTAACTTCAAGTAAACTCATTTAACTGCACTTCCTTTCTGCTTAAGTCACGTACAGTATAGATAACGGGAGGTATTCCATTCCATCTGATCTGCTTACGAGGTCCTTACATATTTGTCACAAATGTGATCACTCAACAATAATATCTCTCGACCTGAGGTCAATGGTCATTGCAGTTCCTTTGCCGATCTCAGATTCTGCGTATATCCTGTGACCCAGATTGTCAGCTATCCGCCTGCAAAGATACAGCCCGATCCCGCTTGCCCGTTTGTCCTCACGGCCGTTAAAACCCGTATAACCATTCTCAAATATCCTTGGAAGATCCTCAGGACTTATTCCTATGCCGGTATCTTCGATGACCAGGAGTCCGGGTTCATCCATATATATGCGCACTTCACCTTTGGAGGTGTATTTGACAGCATTGGATATTATCTGTTCTATTATAAAAGACATCCATTTTGAATCAGTGACCGTGCTGTACCGGACCGGCCTGTAATCAAGTCTTAGTTTCTTGAGGATAAACTCCCTGGAAAATTTCTTGACGGCCGGGCGTATGATCTCATCAAGATCATATTCCTTGATCAGATAGTCCGTGCTGTCTGAGTCGAGCCGTAGAAAAGTGAGCACCATATCAACGTAAGATTCGATCCTGTTAAGATCGCCCATGAGCCTTCTGGCTGACTCTGAATCCTCAGTCTGGAGATTGAGGCGCATTGCTGCTATGGGGGTCTTGATCTGATGAGCCCAGACAGTATAGTACTCGATCATGTTGTTGTAGTTTTCAGATGATCTTACAGCTGTTTTTTTGATTTCTTCCTTCAGACCGGCAACGAGCTCCAGGTAATCCTCCTCCAGCTGATTTGCTGCTTTAGGAAAGTCTTCGTTGATGATCATTCTGTGGCGTCTTGCATATGAAAAGAAGTCGAAAATGATCAGGAATGCTCCGGCGACAGTGCAGAGAATAAGCGGGTAAAACACGGCAATTGGAGGAATGTCGAAGAGCAGATAGGATGATGAGAAGATTCCCATGACTGCTATATATGCCGCAATGACACCTGCGCGGTACCTGAGGTATCCTCCAAAGAGCTTCATCATTATTCCTCCAGGATGTAACCTATGCCAAACCGGGTCTTTATAAGATCCTTGAGACCAACGGATTCAAGAGTCTTGCGGAGTCTTCCGACATTGACTGTCAATGTATTCTCGTCAATAAAACTGTCTGTCTCCCATAATGCCTCCATGAGCCGTTCCCTGCTTACCACCTTGTTCTTATTCTGCATGAGTGTGTAGAGAATCTTGTATTCATTGCGCGCCAGCTCGATCCTGGTGCCGTTATATGTCAGGGTATTGTCATTAGTGTTGAGGACCACTCCGAAAGCTTCCAGAGTAAAAGAACTCAGATTGAAGTCATATGCCCTTCTGAGTAATGCCTGGACCTTGGCGATCAGTACACTCCGATCGAAAGGCTTGGGTATATAATCGTCTGCCCCCATATTCATCGCCATGACGATATTCATATTGTCCGTGGCAGAGGATATGAATATTATCGGGACGGAACTTGTCTTGCGCAGTTCCTGACACCAATGGTATCCGCCCATGTAGGGAAGAGTGATATCCATTATTACCAGATGAGGATCAAACTCTTTTATTTCTTCAAGGACATGGCGGAAATCAGACACGATGCGGGTATCCATCTCCCATGACGAGAGACATCCTGATATGCCGTCTGCTATTCCTTTATCATCTTCAACAATATAGACTCTGTACATATTTTGATTATACCAAATGATACTGCTTGTTTAAAAATGAT
This sequence comes from Saccharofermentans sp., assembly GCA_024688685.1. Classification (GTDB taxonomy): domain Bacteria; phylum Bacillota; class Clostridia; order Saccharofermentanales; family Saccharofermentanaceae; genus Saccharofermentans. The sequence continues at coordinate 311,481 of JAILDX010000008.1, read as the reverse complement.
ACAGGCGGCTATACATTTTCCACAGGAGTCTAGTTTCAGATGGATAAGAAACAGCAGAAAAAGATATCCCATGCTGTCGGAACGCGTCCCGCTTCGTTATGTAGCAACATATCTCGGGATTACGCCGGAGTCACTTAGCAGGATCCGGAGTTCAATGAAGGAAGGCTGATCAGTTAGTTTGAGGATTCCTTAAGGAAGACGCCAAGTATCAGCATACCCGGTACCGGAAGAAGTGACGCTGCCACTGCAACAGGAATATAGAACAGGAATGACAGGCTGATGTATATCCAAACCCGCCTGGTCCCTTATAGTTTTCACTTTGTTTATACAAAAGCCCTTCCTGCGGAAGTAAAATGGAAGGGTGAAGGTTTTCACTTATTTCTATTTATGGAGGTGCACCCTATGGCAAACAGAATCGTTCTTAATCAGGTATCATATCACGGCGAGGGAGCAATAAACGAGATTCCCGGCCTTGCAGCAGCCAGAGGCTTTAAGAAGGTGTTCGTAGTGTCAGATCCCGGACTTGTGAAGTGCGGAACGACAGCAAAGATAACAGATATCCTGGATGGTGCCGGCATTGCGTACACATTGTTTGATGAAGTAAAACCCAATCCTACCATCGAGAATGTTCAGGCAGGTGTTGCAGCATTCAAGGCGGCCGGAGCTGACTCCATAATTGCAGTTGGCGGCGGTTCTGCCATGGATACTTCCAAGGCGATTGGCATCATAATCACAAATCCGGAGTTTGAGGATGTAAGGTCACTCGAGGGAGTAGCTCCAACAAAGAATCATGCGGTTCCGACGATCGCAGTTCCCACCACTTCAGGTACTGCTGCAGAGGTTACGATCAACTATGTTATCACTGATGTTCAGAATCAGAGGAAGTTCGTCTGTGTCGATGAGCATGATATCCCTGAAGTTGCCATCGTAGACCCTGTCATGATGCTGTCAATGCCAGCGGCTCTTTGTGCTTCAACAGGCATGGATGCCCTGACGCATGCCATCGAGGGATATACAACAAAGGCTGCATGGGAGATGACCGATATGTTCCATCTCGAAGCAATAAAGCTCATTGCCGCTAATCTCCGCAAGTCTGTTGCAGGCGACCCGGAAGGACGCAAGCAGATGGCCCTGGCACAGTATATCGCAGGTCAGGGATTCTCCAACGTCGGTCTGGGTATAGCTCACTCCATGGCACATACCCTTGGCGCTCATTACGATACGCCTCATGGTGTTGCATGTGCCATGTTCCTGCCGATCGTAATGGAATACAACCAGGAATACACCGGTGAGAGATTCCGTGAGATCGCCAGGGCGATGGGTGTTGAAGGCGTTGACTCCATGACTCAGGCTGAGTACAGGAAGGCAGCGATCGATGCCGTCAGACAGCTCTCTGTGGACGTAGGGATCCCCGTGAAGAATGAGAAGATCCGTGAGGAAGACCTTAAGCAACTGGCAGACGAGGCGTATGCAGATGCGTGCCGTCCGGGCAATCCGAGAGATGCATCAGCTGAGGATATGATAGAGCTTTACAGAAAACTCATGTAACCGGATACGCTGACGATCTGATCTATATGATCTGTTAATGCCTTAATACTGAACAACCTCCCTGTGCAAAACGGGGAGGTTGTTTGTGTCTTATCAGGGTGATCCTAGTCAAGGAACTTGCTCATGTATTCAGCATAGCCGTTCAAAGTCATTCCATATTCATCTCTCAGTATCGCCTTAAACTTGGCAGGGGAGACGTCGTAACCGACACGCAATGCCAGCTTATGGATTTCCATTGCTTTGGGAGGAAGCGGATTCATGCCTTTGCGCATGACGCCACGTGGTATGATTATGTTCTCAACCTGTTTTGTGATCTGGTAAACACCTTCAATATACTCGCTCTGTGCAGTGCATCTCAGCTCATCAGCACGGGCGAGCATAGCATCATGTGCTTCGCCCTTAAGAGCGCTGGCTTCAGCTTCAAGTACGTCTGCTTTTCCGGAGGAATCTTTTGCTTTCCTGAACCAATGTTTGCCCTTATGACTGACTGAAGCCTGATTGATAGTCTTGTTGTGAAGATCGCCCTTCAGAAGTGACTTATCCATAGAGCCGTCAGGCTTGATGCCGATCATTCCGGTAAGATCCTCATATCCTTCCAGGTTGTGTTCGAATACGTACCTGCTTGCGCTGTCACCCTCAGGATGAACGTACGTGACGTCCATCTCATCCATGAATCTCAGAGCCTCCTCGATAGACTCGGCATCGCGGCCGTGCATCTTCCTGAACAGCCTTCTTGCCATTGCACGCTCACCAATGCTCTGGTCGATAGTAAGATCTTTTGTTCTGTCTGACAGAACCTTCTGCTTGAAGGATACGTCTCTGTCACTCGGGACTTTCTTGCCGGTTTTGTATTTGATCTTACTGCCGTTGCTGACGTTCGAAACATACAGATTTTCGCGCGGGATACCAGTCTCGGCGGAGACGTCGCCCAGAGCCTCCAGCTGAGCATCATCGAGCAGGGTCTCCCTGTAGTTATTGAACTGTGCACGGATGCTGTCCCCATCGGTATGCTTTATACGCTGAAGCAGTCTTAACGCGTATTTATCTTTCCAGACCTCGTTGGCGACATCGCGGTATTTGGACTTGAGCTGCTTGAGACGGACAGGGTCTGACGTCGAATTCATCTCACGCTGGATGTCATACAGATCTCTGACTTTCTGGATACCTCTCTCCATACCTCTCTCATGGAACTGGAGTTCTTTAAGCTCCTCTGCAGTCAGGCTCCTTCTGTCGCGCTTGAGGAGCTGTTCCACGCGGGCTTCTGCTTCTGCTTCGCCTCTGATGGTATCGTCGATCGCACTCTTGGCACTTCCGGCTGAACTGTTGAAGAAGTTCTTACAGCTTTGAAGCGCATCATCACCCATCTTGTACAGCTTGCTGTTGCTCTTCATGTATCTGTCAGCTGCGTTGATCGCCTTATGGCAATTTTTACCGATAAGCCTGAGCTTGTCTGCGATGGTGAAATTGGGTGCCAGATATGTGTTGCCTATGAGCGACATTCCTTTCTGGAAGGCCATCTCCATGAGCTTCTGCTTGGCATACTCCTCGATACCGATATACATGCCGTCCCAGAATCCGAAGTCCTTATCGCCCTTGCAGGAATAGACGCCGACCTGTATCTTCTCCACGATGGTCATTGCTGAGAAGATATATTCAGATATACCCGAAGTCATGACGCCCATTGCAACACGTCCGAGGAATCCCGTATTATCTCTCAGGCCCTGCATGAACGCATAGACTGCTGCGAGCTCGTCCGCGAAAGTAACACCCTGAGGTGTGCCGTTCGCACCCGCAAAGCTGCCCTCGAGGAATCCCACCCACATGTTCATCACGTTATCGAGTTGATTCCCATCGTAGCCAAATCTGTAGTCATAGCCTTCCAGCATACGGTCGATCATATTCTTGAGCGCGAAAAGGTTGCGCGGGTATTTGTGATCGATTTCCTCGCTGATGCGCAGGAGCTGCTCAGTAACGTGCTTGTCCTTCTCAAGGAAGCTTCTCTCATCATCAGCATTCTGGGCAACTCTGAATTCCTGTGATCTGAGAAGAACGTTCTTGACCACGGTATAAGTCTTGTCTTCAAACTTGGCAGTGACTTCAATATCGGCAAGGATACGCGTAGGCGGATCCATCCAGCCGGCTGTTGAACAGAGCCTGATCTGGCGTGAACCGTTATCGTTGATCTCCGCAGTCGGGAATGCGCTGATGCCAAGAGATTCCACAAGCTTCTGATGATCTTTATTGGCATCGCCGATCTTGCAGTAGCGCTCATTAGCCACCCTGGTTGCAGTTACCTTGACATTGCGCTCGGGAATAACGGGGATCCTGACTATAGACAGATCTTTCTCATCGCACAGGAACAGCATGAGCTGTGCTTCAGAATAGATGAGTTCAAAATCTCTTGCTTCCAGCTGGTCCTTATTCTTTTTCTCCCTGCCGGGCTTCAGCTTGGAGTAGCAGGGGATACTCCTTGTCTGAACTGACAGAGCAAGACCCATGTGGATACGGTAGATGGGAAGGGTACCTTCGATCTTCTCGTATCCGGGTGTCCCGGCCGTGCCGTATTCAGCTGTGATCTTGAGAGCGTAGCCCTCGCTTATTCCGGCCTCAAGCTCATAATCGGCAACTTCGCTGATGATGGCATTGTAGATCCCATGCTCGCCATATTCCTTGTCGCGCTCCAGAGCGAGTTTATACGGCATCGGCTTGTTGATCATCTTCTTATCAACGTAGTTGCCCTTCATATCCGTGGCACCGATCCTCTCAATAACGCCTGAGACCTTGCTCTCACGGGGCATATCCTTGACCAGGAAAGGCATGACATAGATACCGTCTCCGATACGCGATCCGGAATCAGGGCTCTTCCTTACGTATTTCAGCTTACATGCGGGGAGAGCGAGATTTTCCTGAGGGAATAATATCTCACCTGCAGTTATGCTGAATATGACGTGACGGGTGAAGGTGCCGCCTTTTCCTGTGAAGCGGAACGATACGCATCCCTCAGTTGCCGTACAATCATCAGGAACCTTGACAATGGCTGCCCGGTATCCGTTTACCATTCCTCCGTCTGATACCGAGAGAACACCGTCACCCGAGAAAACATCGATCTGAGAAGACAGGTCATCCCTCGAGAATTCACCGCCCTCAGGAGGAAGCTCTGCGATCCTGGCATATACCCATTTAGCCTCTGCGCCGCGTCTGAGGGTATTACCAAAGTTCTTGTTGACGTACATCCTGTAACCGGACGGCTTCTTCTCTTTGGTCTTCTTTTTCTTCTTTTCCTCTTCGTCTGAAGCCCCTGTGATCAGGCCTGACGCAAGGGCGCCGCCTGCAGCGGTAATGGCGGCTCCGGGCAGTCCCGAGTTCCTGATCCCGTCGACGATGTCTGAGATGATGTCAGTTCCTTTATCCTCTCCTGGTTCATCCTCTGCAGGCGTAAAAACGTCCTCTTCTAAGTCTCCATCTGAGCCGGAAGGGACGGCCTCGCCGGGCTCTACCCATCTGTAAATCCATGATGTAGTGATATCACCGTAATGGCATACCCTGGTTATCGTCATGGTATCGCCGGGCTGTCCTTCCGGGATGGTGTATTGGTAATGAATGTAGCCGCCGACATATCCCGATCCGCGGACCCACATCGATCCGTATTCGTCTCCGGCACTTCCGTTTATAAAGGGATTATCAAAATTCATGCAGATATCAAGGCGGTCAGTCTCGATAAGCAGGCCGCCTGAAGAAGACGGATCATCGCTGTCCACTGACATGGTCAGATGCATAAGGCCGTCTTCAGCCGTGTAATTCCATTCCAAAGGTGACGGAACATTGGAGTAAGGATATCTCATCTTGAACTGATCCACAGATGTGGAGCACTCAAATGTGCCGGTGCTCCCGGGCAGGTAACTGTCTGAGAGATAAGGTCCTTCGTAGATAAATCTGTAGGTCTGATTGTAAGTGCCATCCCCCACAGGATCACGGTGCATGGTTACGCTGCCGGCACCGTAATCGAAGTCTGCGTTGCTGTCAGCGATCTCACTCTCGGTATTGACTAATTCCCAATGTCCTTCATCATCTGCCTCATCCGCCCTGACCAGACGTGCAGGCAGCAGGACAGATATCAGGGATGCAATGACGAATCCGAGCACCAGTCCTGAGAACAGCCCCCGGATCCTGCCCGTTGATTCGGTCCTTTTTTCTCCCGAGCCCCGGGATGTCACAGACCTTATCATCCTGTAAAAAGCACCGCTGCCTCCTGCGGATTGGACGGCCAGAAGTGCCCCTGAGATGCCTACCATGACCGTATATACAGATGCTCTCGTAAAACCTGCCAGCAGGAAATAGACGAGGGCGCTGATGACCGTTCCCACGATCAGACTGACAATACTAATCTTGCTGCCGGTCTTACTGAACAATGACTTGATACCTTTGCCTGTCCTCGAAAGACCGCCGTTGATCAGGGATAAGAAAAACGCCAGAACGACACCCTTGCCGAGGATACCGCCTATGATGCCGAAGATGTTGCTGCGGTCTGTTCCTCCCTGGGCGTAAGTGATGAGTGTAGGTATCTCCATGGGCAGGGATGTATTCCTGCGGAGCATGTTGATCACGATCCAGAGTACGAAAAAGACGATGACTGCTACCAGATTCCTCGGGGTGGTAAACAGCCTGACCACACCTGTAAACATGGAGCGCAGTAACTGAAGGATGCTCCTGAAGGGAGTGAGGACAGCAGTTTCATTGCTTTCTTTATCCAATGATTCCGGACTGATATCGGCAAGCAGGCATTCACCTGCTGCGGAAGGTGCCTTAAAACTGACATATGATGTGGGAGAGCCCGCAAAAACATAACCGCACTGTGTGCAGAATCTGGCAGTGTCAGGAAGCTTGTATCCGCATTTTGCGCAATATTTCATATGATCCACCTGAAGACAGCATATTGGCTATGTAAACATTCTACCATACATATAAACTGGACTGCGGCGAAAATCGTTCTTCCGGCACTATGATGCTATAATAGTTAATGATTATATCTCGAGGAGAATAAATGAGTTTTTTGACATCACGGAAACTGCATGCTTTGATCCTGTGTGTCTCACTCATCAATTAAAATGGAAGAGAAAAGACTTACACTTGAAGAAGAAACCGCGCTGCTCACCAGGATATACGAAGGAACTCCTGCCGAGGTAAACGACGCATGGCAGAAGATCTGGGAATCGTATAGGGATTATATCAGATATCTTGCTTATGAACGTTTGAAAAACATCGAACTTCCTGAGGTAATATCGAAGGCGGATCTGATGGATGATCTGGAGCAGGCCGGATGGACCGGTTTCTGCGATTCTTTCCTGACATATAGCCCCGGCGGCGAAGCAAAGCTCCTGACATATGCAGGAAAAGCCATGGAAAGAGAGATCAACAAAGAGTTCTTTGCTCAGATGAATACTCTCGGGTTGGCTGACAAGCCCTATAGATTTGTTCAGCGCTATAGTGTTGATGACGTTGTTGTCGCATCGAAGAGCGAAGAAAGATCAGAAACTGTGAATATCCCTAAAGGGGCTGAGCTTGGAGAGTTCAGCAAGGAGAGACAGATACTTCAGCTTATTAAAGTTATACACAGGCAGACTGATAAGGATCATACAATATCGATCAAAGAGCTCTTTGAACTGCTTAAGGTTTTCCGTAAAGTGGAATACGGAAATACTTCCAATGAAAAAACAGAGACTACTCTGAACAAGGCATTTGTTGAGATAGTTTTGGAACTTGGAAGTGAAAAGATCCATTTCGACAACGATGAGGATTATATCGGGAAGCTGAAGGCAAAAACGGACGGCGTTAAGGTAAAATACGCCCCCCGCGGCATCAGTGGCATCTATTATGATCATCCTTTCGATAATGATACTTTGGACAAGCTGGTAATGCTGATCAATTACTCTGATATGTTTGATGCTGAGGAGAAAGACAGGATTATCAATGAACTTGTGGCTACTGCAAGCAGATACTATGAAAATCCATTGACAGACGGCAGACACAAAGGAATCTGCGGAAGGTATGGCAGAAGGGATCAGATCAGCAGGAATAACAGAGTTATCCAGGATGCAATTAACAGATTGGAACAGGTATCGTTTTATTTTAACCGTTTCACGGAAGACGGAGATCTGGTCCATACGACAAAGGATCCTCACGTAATCAGTTGTTACCATGTTGTTCTGTATCATGATAATTATTATTTAATCGGAATGTATAAAGGTGATGATCACATCAATCATTTCCGTGTCGATCTGATGTCTGATGTAAAAGTACTCAGAGGAGTTCCGATAGAACTTGCTACACCGGCCGCCCTCCCGCTCCTGAGAAGCAACTGGGATCCGGGTGAATACATGGCTCAGCACCTGTATATGGGCTATGATGATCCCCGTATCATCCGTCTGAAAATCAACACAGGTGACAAAAGGATATATACCACTTTACACGACTGGTTTGATGATCATTTTGCTGTGACAGATGAGGCCTGTGATGATGGTTTTAAGATCGTCAAGGTCAAGACATCTTCTGCGATGATGGTTCCTTTCGCGCTGCAGTATTCTGACAGGATTGAAGTGTTGAATGAGGATATAAGAGAAGATATTGCTGAGAAGATCAGAATACTGGAAAAGAAATACAGCAATCAATAGCGGTTTTCAAAATTATGAAACACAGATCTCCATATTATAGGCGAACACCTATTAATGAACAGGAGGAATTATCATGGGTGACAGTTATATTCTAAAAGACGGAAAAAGATGCGAGTTTAAAGAATGGAAGAATGATTACACACAATTTCTGGAGAAACTCTATGAACTTCCGGAGAATCCGTATAATGATCCGGATGCCAAAGATACGAAAAATGTGGAATTCTACAGTGGTCTTGCTAAGTTCCTGACAAAACAGGAGGAGGAGATGCGCGATAGACTTAATGAAGAATGGACATACAAGGCAGTATTTGGTGAGCAAAAAGATAATTATGATTATGGGATACAGGTATTTGAGAATGGTAATAAACTCTTTGTCCTTTTCTCGGACCAGTTCGGATTCTCTGCCCCGGATTTCAAGAAAAATCATCCCTATGACTACTATATTAAACTTGCAAAAGAGGCTGGTGAAGACAAGTATAAAGAAGCCATTTCAAATGTTGCTGAATGGATATTTGAATCCCGCAGTATCGGTGGCTCTTTTCTTTGGCCGAGACATGGCAAAGGCAGTGACAATTACAACTATAAGCGAGGCGGAGCAGAGTCTTATTCAAGTTATATTCAGGACAGGGTCGATCTGACTTTGCTGGAGATAAAGCATATATTTGATGAGAAAAAAACAAAAACCGATATTCTCTATTCCTTCTGGAACAGTTGTGGAGAATTGAAATCATTCTTTGATCACTTCGGATCGTTTGATACATACATAGATTTCTTTAAGATGGAAGATTTTGTTAAGGATAAAATGCCGCGGGATATATTTGATCTGCAGAAATGCCTGGATGATGACAAATACAAGAAAATGAATGAGTTTAACAAGAATAAGCTGCCATTGGATGATGCAGATTCGATATTCAGGAAAGATATTGATACTGTCGAGAATATGTTAAACAATGTCAATGGACTTATAAACAAAAGAACCGGTGTAATTGCCCCTATAATACAGGGCTGACAGCCATTTTCAAAAATTTGAAAGCATCACCTCCATATTATAAGTGAAAACCAAAAATCACTAACAGGAGGTGATCTTTTATGAGATCAATCGAAGTAGTAAAACACAAAAAGAAAGCGGTTAGCAGTCGTTATGCATTCCCATGGAAGTATGATTCAACATGTTATAACTTCCAGGTACCGGAAGAGATATTAACCGAAGAAGAAGCAGCGGTCACAGGCGACCCTCTGGACGTCACGACGTCAGTTATCGCAGATGATCTTGATGACTATTCTTTCATCAGACGGTTCAAAAATCTCAAGCAGCTCTACATCTACAGAGGGGAGAAACTCACAGATATCTCTTTCATAGAGGATCTTGTATTTCTGAGTCAGATCGTGGTCATCCGCTCGAACGTGGAGTCCCTTGAACCGCTGGAAAGACTCATCACGAGAAAGATAAATACACCGATCCCCTACGGCATCGAAGGGATCTGTATCCAGTCCGATCACGAACTGGAGATGGACAAGCCCCGCGGGATACATATCGGTGAATTAATTATCAATTGGAGGCGAGTATGAAAAAAGTAATATCAGGCTATGTAACAGATCTTCAAAACGTCATAGATATCGATGGAGGAAATGGTTTTCTCCTGAGATACGGCGTTGGAAACAAATATGTGATCGGCATCGGCAGAAAACGTAAGCTGAGATTCAATTCGAAGGAAATGTATCTGATCTTTCATATCAATAATGATTACACGATCAGGAAGCTGGAGCCCGGTGAGCTGGACCTGTGTGATCACATCAGGAGCAAAGGGTATAAGTGCAGATCATTGAAATACAGTGACCGCATCAATAACTACAAAGAGAAACTGATGCTCTACGATACCGGAATCGGCATTTTCTCTGACACCGGTTATGTATTCCAGAAGCTCAGGTGGCATCTACTTGGAGCTTCATTCGAGATCCTGGTCGTCCCTGTCAGAAACACTAAGGATGCATTTGAGTTCGGCGTGGATTACGACTTTATAGGCAATAACCGCGATCTTATTGACAAGTTCCTGACGGAACCCGGGAACTATGCACAGAATTACGACACACTGTGGTTTAAGACCATGGAAAATTTCTAAGGAGGAAAGAAAAATGTATACAACATTAACTGAGAGAGAAATCGATGAACTGAAGATCAGTCTTCTTGAGGCGGCTAAAAAGAAACTGATCAGAGCACTGAAGGGCCTTGATATCGAAGGTCTGACGATCCATGAACGCGGTGGTCAGGGTAGAAAGAGCATATACAACGACCGCAGGATGGTCATTTGGATCAGATGTGAGTATGAAGGACGGGAATACTGGATTACCCTTTTCGAGAGCGAGATTGATCCTGAATCCGGCAACTGCCATACTCAGTACGGCAAGATCATGTTCGTGAAGGATCTGGTGAAGAACTACTCGTCAATGAGTTCTCCCAATCAGATCTGCGACAGGACCGGTGAGTCTGTGTTCCTGAGATTTGAGTCGGGCAAGTGGAAGACGCCCTTCCCGCTCGGTGACAGGGAATACGTCACTGCAGGTGATGTGATGGAGAATGATACACTCGCTGATGAGATCGCAGAGGCGTTTGCCGGGTTTGTGAAAGAGCAGGAGGACGGGGTATGACAGGAATCTTAAAAGGCTATGCCTACACGCTGGACGCGGTACTCACCATCGACGGGTACCGCGCATTCATCTTCGAAGACCGCAATGCCGGTTTTGATGAACAGTGCATTATCGACCTTGGAATGCGGCGGATCCTTAAGGCGCCCCGTGAAGGGGCATACCTGATACTTGAAAGTAACAGCGAACTCATTTTCGAGAAGCTGGAACAGAAGGAGATAAAGCTGGTCGATCATCTCAGGAGCAAAGGGATCAAATGCCGTTCGGCAGCCAATTACTCTAAGGGTCATTACACCGGGTGGCGTCCCATGTGGAAACAGGCGCTCAACGGCAGAAGTGCAATCTTCTCGGAAAACGGATATGCACTTCAGAACAGGATCTGGGCAGACTGTTTTGAGTATTCCTTTGATCTGGCTATCCTCAGACCCGGCTGGCTTAAGATAGATGGTGAGGATATATGCCTGATCGATACCGGGTGGATACTTTGTGATCTGCTGCATGGGGCGGATGACTTTATCTCAAGAGTCTTAATGGAGCAGACAGACATCACAGAAGAAGAGTATTACCGGGAATTGACATTGGCAGGAGTAGAATGTATATCTCAAATAACAGAGCATGTATGGAGGCAGGATATTGAGTAATAGGATCACATATGCGATGAGCGACATTCACGGACGTCTTGACAAACTTGTGGAGAAGATGGAACTCGTTGATCTTCAGGGAGATAACCGCATTATCTTCCTTGGCGATTACATTGATTACGGAAGGCAGTCTGGCCAGGTCCTGAAGTATATCTGTGATCTTCAGCACGAGTACGGGAATGAGAAGGTGATCGTACTTAAAGGTAATCACGAGGACATGATACTTACCTGGATCGATGAATACACGGGCGCAGTGCCCGGATCAGACGAGATGCTTTATGATTCCTGGTTCAAGACAGATGCCGAACAGAACTATAAGACATTCAGGACACTTGTAACCGAGGAGCAGCTCACTAAGATAAAAGAGATAGAGAAGACGGCTTCTTTTGAGGACTTCAACAAGGAAGCTGTAAGGATGGTCATGGAGACCAGCGGGGATCTGGTACAGTGGATGCGTTCGATGCTGAGTTATTTCCAGACTGATACTCAGATATATGTTCACGCCGGAGTCGATGAAGAGGCGGAAGAATACTGGATGTGGGGAACGGGCGACGAAGTGTTTTTATGGAAGCACCCTGCTTCCACAGGAAAGTTCTGCAAGACCATCATCGCAGGCCATGTGGGAACATCATCTCTGGCGCACGAGAAGGGTTTTCACGATGTTTTTTACGACGGTGCGAGCCATTACTATATTGACGGGTCTGCTGCAGGACACGGAAAACTGCTTCTCATGGCTTATAATGAGGACGAAGGCAGGTATTATCAGGCTGAGAAGGGCAGAATGATTCCCGTCAGGAAGTACATATTCTAACAGGAGAATACAACATGAACAAGGAATGGTCTGAGAAGAATAAATCTATGCAGTCACTGATCAAAAAGGCGGATACTTTTGATCAGGGTAGGGATGTCCTTTTCGAGCTCAGGGATGACCTGATGGATACCCTGATTTCTTTTAGGAAAGATCTTAAAAGGGAAGATTTTGATGCCATGCCTTTTATGAATGCGGACGGATATCACAGCAAGAATATCGCTTATTCCATCTGGCATATTTTCAGGATAGAGGATATCGTCGCGCACTCGCTTGTTAACGGTGATGATGAGGTGTTATTTGCAGGTAATTATCAGAGCCGGATCAACTCGCCGATAATAACTACGGGAAATGAACTTGTTAAGGAACAGATCTCTGATTTTACCAGGCAGCTGGATATAGATGAACTGTATTCATATGCTGAAGATGTAAAGAAGAGCACGGAAGAAATAGTCCGCAGTCTGAAATACAGCGATCTTAAGATCAAGGTCTCTGATGAACGGAAAGAAATCCTGAAGGAGCTTGGCGTTGTCAGTACTGATGAGAATGCTGTCTGGCTGATAGATTACTGGTGCAATAAAGATGTGCGCGGGCTTATTCAGATGCCATTTTCAAGGCATTGGATCATGCATATAGAAGCTTGTCTGAGAATAATTAATAAGTTGTAATAAGACAGGATTCTGATTAGTCGACGGAGTACAACAAAACAAATGGATTGGTATGAAGAACAGTTATTCAACGTAATCCCTGAATATATGGGTGAGTTTGCCCGTAAGCATAATATGCGTTTTAAGGTGATCTCTGTAACGGAGATTGCGATGTATAACGATGTATGCTGTCTCATCCTTGGTGCAGACTGGCGTGACGGCATCATTCCGAGTATTGCTGTTAATGATAACGGAAAGAGAGTCGAATACAGTATCAACTGTATGATCTACGGAAGTGTCGATGACTCTGACAGAGTGGGTATTGAACGTAAACCCAAGGGCGTTTCAGAAGTGGTAAAGGACGATCTGACTATCCTGTCCAGGAATCTGGAACGGAGGTGGAGCAAGCTTTTGCAGGGCGATATGGGCTGGCTTGAAGACTATAAGAGATCAAGTTCATTCTTCGAATATCACTGCTATATGGAGGAGCGCAACAAACTCCTGGACGAGATAATTGAATGGCAGCAAAGTCTGCGCACAATGAAGATCAGATCATTTGATCCGGACAATGATTTTGATGAGATCAAAAACTGGATTACCGATGAAAGAACTCATATGTTGTGGTGTGCAGGCAGGATCCCATTCCCGATGAGCAGGGCAGCATTTTTAGATTTTCTGGACGATATTGCCTCACGAAATGGTGATGTCCCGTATGTGGCGACCTGGGAAGAAGGCAGACCCGCAGGATTCTATACATATTCAGGCAACAAGGATACAAAAGAAGGTATGCTGAAGTTCGTGGTTGTAGATCCTGAAGAACGGGGCAAAGGCGTTGCGGGAGAAATGCTTAAGCGTGCTTTAAATGCCGCGTTTGAAGACGGGACAATAGAAGCAGTTCATCTGAATGTATTTTCTGCAAATACCGGTGCGAGAAGATGTTACGAGAAAGCCGGGTTTGTCGAGAGGAATACAACAAACGGAGCGTTTGAATACAAGGGCGAGTCATGGGACCGCTGTAATATGATAGTGAAGCATAAAAGCTCGTAACGAATTCCCATTTTTTCCGTCTAACAAACAGAAAGCGTTTGAAAGGCGGGATTATTTATGGAGAAGAAAAAGACTCCGGCAAGGATATTCTGGATCACTAAAGATGCGGGCATGAACCGTCTGCTTTGGTATCTGATACTTGTTGTTTTGCTCTCGGCATTCTGTTATGCTGCCACCGGTTACACTCTTAAGATCTTCTTTTTTTATATTGTTCTCATCCATAGTGTCACCTCCTGAATGCTGTATATATATAATTATACGTGATAAGATTAGAGCATGAAACCTGACAGAAGAATCGAGTTAATACTTAACATCGGAATCGTGATCCTTACGGTGATCGGTATTATCCTGATGCTTACCGGTAAGCCCGTAGAAGGGGCTCTTCAGTCATCAGGTCTGGAAAACTTCAAATTCTACACTGTACTTACAAATGTGTTCTGCGGTCTTATCGCGCTCATATACCTGATCTGCCTGCTGACCGGCAAGGGGACAGAGAAGATGACCGCGCTTAAGCTTGGTGCGGTATGCGGGGTAGCTATAACATTTGCTGTGGTTGCGTTTATGTTCGGACCGCTTTACGGTTTTCCTCAGTTCTACAAGGGCGGGAACTTCATATTTCACCTGGTAGAGCCTCTTGCTGCAATGGCAGAGTTCATTGTTGTGAGAAGAAAGAGAATGCCTTTTTTCTATACAGTAATAGCAGCAGTTCCTACGTTTATCTACGGGGCGTGCTATATGCTCAACATACTGATAAACGGCATTGGCGGTGAGTGGCCAAATACTAATGATTTTTATGCGTTTCTGAGTTGGGGATGGCCGGTCGGTATGGTGATCTTTGCCGTCATAACGCTGTCGGCGTTCGGGGCGGCATGCCTGTTCAGAGCGATAAGCAATAAGAGAAAGATATGAGGTGAAACAGCACCGGCAGAAGCAGATTCTGTAAAATGCGCACAAAAAAAGAAACCGGACCATTGCTGGTCACGGTTCCTTTCGCAAATCTTATCTGGACGAAATGTTATTTCTTGATATGGAATGCCTTCATCTGAGGGTATACTGCTGCATTACCCAGCTGTTCTTCAATGCGAAGGAGCTGATTGTACTTGGCAACTCTCTCAGATCTTGAGGGAGCACCAGTCTTGATCTGGCATGTGTTTAGAGCTACGGCAAGATCTGCAATCGTTGTATCAGCTGTTTCGCCTGAACGATGGGATGTTACAGCTGTGTAGCCGGCTGCATGAGCCATCTTGATTGCTTCAAGAGTCTCTGAAACAGAACCGATCTGATTGAGCTTAATGAGGATCGAGTTGCCTGCACCGAGTTCGATTCCCTTGGAAAGCCTTTCGGTATTTGTTACGAAAAGGTCGTCCCCTACGAGCTGAACCTTACCACCGATCTTGGCGGTCATCTTCTGCCAGCCTTCCCAGTCCTCCTCGTCGAGACCATCTTCGATGGAGATAATGGGGTACTTGTCAACCAGGGATTCCCAGTGTGCGATAAGCTCGTCAGATGTAAACTCTTTGCCGGACTTGGGCTGCTTGTAGAAACCTTTGCCCTTCTCGCTCTTCCACTCGGAGGAAGCAGCATCCATGGCAATCATGAAATCCTTGCCCGGCTCGTAACCTGCTGCTTTTATGGCTTCAAGTATTTTCTCGATAGCTTCTTCATCACTCTTCAGGTTGTTGGGAGCGAAACCGCCTTCGTCACCAACAGCAGTGACGTCACCCATATCCTTGATGAGTTTCTTAAGTGTATGGAATACTTCAGCACACCATCTGAGACCCTCTTTGAAAGAGGGAGCACCGACAGGCATGATCATGAATTCCTGTGTATCAACGGCAGAATCAGCATGTGCACCGCCATTCAGGATATTCATCATGGGAACGGGAAGTCTGTTGGCATTTGAGCCGCCGAGGAATCTGTAAAGGGGAATATCCAGAGCCTTTGAAGCTGCTCTTGCCACTGCTATGGAAACTGCAAGAATTGCATTGGCTCCGAGATTTGACTTATCCTTAGTACCGTCAGCCTCGATCATAGCTCTGTCTACTGCATATGTATCAAATGCATCCATGCCGACAATAGCGTCACTTATGACGGTGTTGATATTATCTACGGCCTTTGTGACTCCCTTTCCGAGATATCTTGTTTTATCACCGTCACGGAGTTCGAGTGCTTCGAATTCGCCTGTGGAAGCCCCTGAAGGTGCTGTTCCCGTTGCAACGGTTCCATCCCACAATGTAACCTCTGCTTCTACTGTTGGGTTTCCTCTGGAATCCAGTATTTCTCTTCCGATAACGCTTTCGATAGTCAATTCTGTCATTTTTATCTTCCTTTCTGTTTTTATATCCTTCCGCGAGGGAACGCTCCGTATATACGTTTCCCCGGCAGAAGGATAAGATCTACTCAAATGTTAGCATATGCTAACAAGTATGATTTATATCACATTAGCGGAAAGAATGTCAACAATTCGGAACACATATGTGAATGTGCAAAATATACTGAAAAGAAACCGGAGGGCATAATGGACTACTTAAAAATCCTCCAAGACATATATGCAGAGCTGAAAGACGGGAACTATGAGGTGTATAACACTGTTAAATGTGCAGTAAAGAAGCACGGTCTTAAGTGATCAGGCCTGTTTCCTCATTCCTATGCCGGAATAATACATTTCAGAAACGATTACGGCAGTGAAGAAGAGTACAGTGAAGCAAGTGATGCACTTATGAATGAGAGCACTGCTTCATGCACCGGCGAATTTGTCACGTTGGACGGAGAAACGGAAAGTTTTGACAGCATCGATTTCGACGGTGTGGATCTCTGCTGATAACTACAGATCAGAAACCTGACAGTATTAATCGATGATTTTTCCAATGAACTCATCGATCTTTTTCTCGTTCTCTTCGCTCGGATGATCCTTCGGATCGATAAGACTTAACTCGGCAACGAGAGAATCAGCTTTTGCTGCCGTTTTTAGCAGTGATATACACTTTGTGGAATTGCCTCCGGCAGAAGAAACTATTACTGCTGTCTTTTTACCGGACAGATCATTATCATCCAAAAATGTCCTGAGCGGGGGAGTGAAGCTGCCGGCCCAGACAGGGGTGGCGAGAATAACGAGCTCATAATCATCCGCTTTGAAATCATAAGGCTCAAGTTCAGGCTTCTTTTTAAACGTAACGGCAGAACCTCCCCAGATGAACTTGACCATTCCCTTATCCGGATATGCTTTAACGGGAACAAGTTCTATAAGATCTGCGCCTGTTTTTGAGGCGACCTTCTCCGCCACATAGCGCACATTTCCCTGAAGTGAATAATAAACGATAGCTGCTTTCATAATGCCTCCTGTCAATTCATGAGTATCTTCTTTGCCTTTGCGCACCATCTCAGATACGCCTCATATGTCTCTATTCCAAACATGACTGTAAGAAGAAAAAACTTGTGATCTTCGTTATCCTGTTCTGCCCTGAGATTCTTCTCATATATCTTAAGGACTTCAAGCTCACTCTTAATATTGCTCTCGAAAACCTCAACATTCCGGATGGCAGTATCCGCTCCTTCCACACCACCGAAATACAGTTTCAGAAGCGTCTCATACTTAAGTTCATTTGAAGCCTGATCCTCATTAAGCCACTGTTTTAATGCGTTGATGCCTTTTTGTGTAATGTGATAAAAGATCTTCCCGCGGCTTCCGGGATCATCAGCTTTATAGCTTTTGATCTGTCCTGCTTCCTCCATGGCATTGAGCGCCGGATAGATGCTGCCAAAGCTGCCTTTCCAGAAAAAGTTTATTGCGCCGTCGATACGCTTTTTGATGTCGTAACCCGTCAGATCCTCGTGAGATAAAAGCCCCAGGATGACCACATCTATCTTTCTGTCTTTTGCCATTTTGATTCCTCATTTTGAATATATCAATTTGATATATTATGAGACCGGCATTTATTTTTGTCAAGCGGTTGTTCACAGACCCTGTCTTTCTTTCACAAGACAGGAAAAAAATATATAATTGTATCCGGATCAAAAATAAGGGGTTGGAAAAATGTACGAGACTGTTTACTGGCCTGACTATAAGAACTGCACAGCCAATCTTCCTAATTCCATACTGAAGTATTTTGGAGCTGAGACAGTGGGTGATACGCTGCCGGTACTTGATAAGTATCTTGATAAGGAATACAAGAATGTTGTCGTCCTGCTGCTTGACGGAATGGGCAGTTCTGTAGTGGGATGGAGCAAAGGTTTCGACGGACAGCTGTATAAGCATGAGGTGGCGTCATATGATTCCGTATTCCCGTCTTCGACAGTACCTTCGACATGTTCAGCGATGTCAGGTCTTCAGCCGTGTGAACATGCGTGGCTTGGCTGGGAGAATTACTATAAAGATATAGACAGGAACGTAACAGTATTTCTTAATACATTGCAGGGCACAGATAAGCCTGCCGAAGAGTATAATGTGGCACGTCATCTCACTCCTTTCAAGCCGGTGACTGACAGACTGAAAGAAGTGGGTGTCAGGGCTTACATGATCTCGCCCTATGAAGGCATTATAGTTAACTCTTTTGCGGATTTCTTCAGCAGGATAAAGGAACTCTGTGCAGATAATGAACGCAAGTATATTTACGCATACTGGCCGTCGCCGGATGATCTTCTTCATAAACACGGCGGCGCATGCAGCAAGGTTGATGAAGTTGCATCATTTATCGCTGACGCTGAGTCCCGTATCGTCGATCTCACACGCGCTATGGAGGATACACTCCTCATCGTTACGGCTGATCACGGACATACTGATGTAAGCGTTTCCAAGCTTGAAGATTATCCTCAGATCACAGACTGTCTGGAGAGGACTCCTTCGATGGAACCGAGAGCGGTTAACTTCTTCGTCAAGAAGGGAAGAAAAAGAGATTTCGTCAGGGAGTTCAAGAAAGTATACGGCGATAAGTTTATGCTGCTGACGAAGAAGGAAGTGCTGGAGAGAAAGCTTTTCGGGACAGGTCAGGAACATGAGAAGTTCAGGGATATGCTTGGGGATTATCTGGCTGTGGCTACGAGTGATATGTCGATCATGTTTACAGATGATGATCCGTGGGTATCGATGCACGGCGGTGCAACTCAAAGGGAGATCAAAGTGCCGCTTATAATCTTCCATGAATTTTTCTTCCTGGGGCAGGATGTTGAAGCCTATATAGATGAGGCTGTGAGAAGGCTTAAGAAGGATTACTTCTGGGCGGATAAGAGCATGCTGAGATCTGATTACTCATATAAGATCGAAGAGACAGGCGGTAAGAAAGAATTTGTCCAGTACTATACATATCAGAACGGTGAGACAGGCAGGTCAGCAGAAGGCTGGGACGGCGATCTGTTTGTGCAGAGGATAATGTACGATAACCGTTCGAATATTGAGAATGCGAATACGATCAAAGAAGTCTTTGATGTCAGACCTGATTATGGCGTTGACTGTCACGGCTGGTGTCTGGAACGGTTCGAGTTCAGGTCGCACGTGCTCGGAGGTTATTCTGCTTTCGTTCAGGCAGGCGACCGCGTCACAGGAGGATCCCGCGAGTTCTTTTTTACGCAGGAACAGATGTCGGGTACTTTTGAGGATTTCCTTCAGTCAAACGGTGAACTTCTGTCAGGCTCGTTCGGACTGGACAGGGACTATATGAGAAGTTTTGAGGGACTTAAGGAGTTCCTGGGATTCAAAAAGTAATAAAGGGCAGGATTATTGGCATCAGCGTCTCAGACGGGTCTTGCAGGTCATGCATACCGTACTGCCGCTGATATTGATATATCCGCATTTGGGGCAGTATTCCAGTTTGCCTGAAGAACTGCTGTTTGATGAAGCACGTGATCCGCAGAGAGACATATAGTTATGGACAATGCTCTCATATCTGTCCCGGTTGGCATAAGCCATATGGGTGGCTGCCTGATAAGCTTCGGACTCGCGGCGGCAGGCCGTAAACAACCATGCAGGAACGGCCACAGCCGCTGCGAGAAGGAATAATGGAATAAGGTTGGTGCCTGATATTACAGAGAAAACATGGGCAGTAAGACCATAGACAAGTGTTCCGACAAGAATGATCTCCAGCAATATGGCTGTTGTGACAGTTCCTTTGGTAATACGAAGCCAGTAAGGAATATGCTGTATCTCAGTCTTTAAGAGAATCTCAAAAAGAATATCGTTTTTTGCATTTCTCATCGTATGGTCTCCTTTACTCATTTACTCATCATTAGCTAAATACTACAGGCCGTTTGATCAGGTGTTTTACCATGAATAGATATTTTTTGCATAAAACAGACATAAATGTGGCACAAATGTGAAAAGTGTGGTAAAGTATGAACAAAAAATTAACGGAATGCGGAAGAAATAGGAATCACAATGTAATTCATCTCATAAGGGGAAAGTATGGATACAAGTAAGATTCTCAATTACAGGATGTATGTTCAACGCGAGGAAGAGTTCATGCGTGCTGACTATTCTGCCGAGATAGGGCAGTACAGCAGGATCAAGAACGGAGATATTGAAGGAGTCAGAGCGAGATTTAAGATCGCCCGCCAGAATTTTCTAAATGGGAATGACGGCCGTGGAACCCTGTCTGAAGATCCGCTCCGCAATGCTATTTATCATCTTGTTGCATCTGCTGCTGTTATCAGCAGATTATGTATAGATGCAGGAATGGACATGAATACGGCGTACACTCTCAGTGATATCTATATCAACAAAGCTGATGAAGCAAAATCTGTAGAACAGGTCGTGGATCTTATAGCAGACATGCAGATAGATTATGCCACCAGAATGTATGACATCAGAAAAGAAGGTATTGTGAGTATTCATGTCAGAAGAGCTCTTGACCATATATATAATAATCTTAACAGGAATGTAACTGTAGCCGAGCTGGCGGAGAGGGAGGCTCTGAATCCCGAATACTTCTCAAGACTTTTTGCCCGTGAGACCGGGAAAAAAGTCAGTGAATATATAACAGATGCAAAGATCAGGACTGCCATGAATATGCTGGCGCACTCTGATTTCAGCATTATGGATATTGCTTTATCCCTGGGATATTCTTCCCAGAGTGCATTTACTACCGTATTCAAAAAGCACACATTCATGACTCCCAAAAAGTATCGCGATATTAACAAGGGGAAGATGTAATCTCAAAAATAATATTCAGACCTCGAATCAGATAAAACAGATGCCTAAAACCTATTGGGAAAGTAGGTTAATGCGGTATTATATGCTCATGCCATTATTAATCGAAAGAGGAGAATAACAAAATGGCACGTATTAAATTGGTTTAACAGTCAGAAGCAACAGTAGCAGAGAAGGAACGTTATGATGAGCTGGCAGGAAGAAATCGCTTGCACCGACAGCTTGCACCCACCGCTTGCACCCACCGTGGGTGCAGATTTGCCCGTTTTCTGGTAATTTGCTCTGGATTCAATCAGTTTTGCACCCACCATTGTGGGTGCAGGTTGTGGGTGCATTGTTACACATAAATGCTTCCGAAATGCCTTTTTGTTGATCACAGCCTTGTAGTTATAGGAGAGACTGTTTACGAGGACTGACAGTGGTATAATATCTCCGTAAGGAGACCGCTGTATGGACATATTCCCCAATGAGCTGACATCATCGATGATATTCCTTCAGGCGGCGGATAACGGCAGGAAGGAGATCCTTTTCGGGGACAGTTTTGACAGGGCATGCGAGGCAGTTATTCCGCTTGTTAAGGATCTTCCTGCTCCCAGCATGTATCTGGAGTTTCCTCTTCTCGGCGATCCGTTCCTGGATGTGACGATCATGTATGGTGACATGCCGCGTGGCACAGTCCTTGATACTCCATACACTCCGAACACGGCCGGTATGCTCGACTGGTACATCAGGACACGTGAGAAGCAGAAGGAAGTAAATATCGGTTTTGAGATCGATACAAAAATACCGGATATCGCTTTGTCATCTATTCATCTGCAGTTTCAATCACACCTCGATCTTGTTATGCCGTTTTGTGAAGTGATAGGGGAAGAGCAGAACGGAAGGCTTTGCCTTGATGTACAGAAGCGCCTTCCGGAGGACTGGCAGCTTGCTGCTTTCGGATTGTTCAGAGGACGTCCCGGGGTACCGTTCAGAGTGGCAGGATATGTTACTGAGAGTGAGAAGAAAAAGTGCATCGAATCTGCGGATCACCTGGTCGGTGTGCTGGATAAGATTGGGTTCACTGCCTACGATGATAAGATGCTCTCTGAGATCTCCGCGCTGTTCAGGATCGCGCCGATGTCTATCGATTATCAGTTTGATGTTTATCCGGACGGCTCTATTGGCGATTCGCTTATGATAGATATTTCGATCAGGGGAGAGAATGGCAGTCAGTCGAGTCAGTCATTCAAAAATGGCCGCGATGCAGAGATCATGCATTTCCTTGAAGGCTGGAATATAGTTGACGACCGATGGAAACTATGCGGTGACATGGCTTTTGCCAAGTACCTTCCTACAGGTCAGGCAGTGGTGCTCCTCCCGCAGTGGGTGAAGGTCCGCTGGAAGAATAAGATACTGCATCCGGCAAAAATGTATTGTCAGGGTTGCACAAAGGTGATTAACACTATATAATACAATCTTACTTACATTAAGGAGGTAGATACAATGGATTTAGATAAGTTTAATTTGACAGATGAGCAGAAGGCAAAGATCAAGAACTGTAAGAATGCAGACGAGATCCTCGCTCTTGCAAAGGCAGAAGGCGTAGAGCTTACACCTGACCAGCTTGATGCAGTATCAGGCGGTGCTTGCGGTACATTCTGGGATACTGTTAACAGTGGCTGCGACTACAAGTGTAGCTGATAACAGTAACGCAGCCCGGGCGGGCTGGCACATATCAAAATATAATCTATATGCAAATGTTCCCGGTACGGACAGAGTAGCTATAGCTAATCTGTTCAAGGGAACATTTTCTGATTATGGAGCTTTTGATATTTATGCCCTGAACGCGCTTGATGAACTTCCTGAGGATCATCCTCTGGTAGTTCGTCTTGCAGAGAGGGGTCTTATTGCTAATTTTGATGAACTTGAAGCACTGAAGACACTGGCGCGTGATTTTTGTTCCCGTGGAAGGGCGGCAGGACTTACGATCTGCCCGACGATGGGATGCAATTTCGACTGCCCGTACTGCTTTGAGGATCATATTCCCGGCTTTATGACAAAAGAGGTCCAGGATGATGTTGTTGCCCTTGTAAAACGCATGACAGAAGCAAACGGGGCAAAGACACTTCATATCAACTGGTTTGGGGGAGAGCCATTACTGGCTCCTGATATCATAGACAGCCTGTCACAAAGGCTTATAAGCTTTGCAGACGACAACGGCATAAAGTACAGCGCGGCGATAATAACCAACGGATATCTTCTGGATCAGTCTGTTGTTGATATGCTTGCAAGGTCAAGGGTTATCAGTGCACAGATCACTCTTGACGGTGTAGGGGCAGACCATGATGCAACGAGGCATCTTGCGGGTGGAGGACCCACTTTCGAGAGGATAACTGATAATCTGAGGAAGCTTAAGATTCCGTTTAAGGTGAGGATCCGCCAGAATATCCACGAAGGCAATAAGGATACGGCAGATGATCTTAAGGCATACGTTGATGCCCTCAGGGAAGAGAGCGGAAATGATATTACTTACTATGCCGCTCAGGTTACAACAAGCGATAACTGCAGTGATGATATTGAGACACTGTGCGGATCCGGCTCAAGTGACATCGGTATAAAAAAAGCGGTTGATAAGTTTGTTGCCTGCCGCGGAGGATTCTGCGGAGCCAATACCATTTACCATGTGGGGGTAGATGAGAAGGGCAATCTCCAGAAGTGCTGGGAGAATGTTGATAAGCCGAATAAGAGCTTCGGGACTGCATCACGCTGGGATCCTGATGACCCCGTAGCGACTGCTGATCATCCCGATAAGCTGACATGCTATCTTAATTCATGGCCGATCGAAGATAAGGAGTGTCTTGACTGCATATGGCTGCCGGCTTGTGCGGGAAGCTGTCCGGACAGACTGATAAGCTACGGCAAACGCGATTGCCTGCCTTACAGGGATGAGCCTGAGAAATACGTGCTGGCTCTGTATGAACAGCTGATGCGCAAACGCAGGAATGAGAATAATCAATTATAGTTTATTGTATTTGTTGCCAAATGTATGTATGTATGATAGAAACGTGGTTGTACGGAATACAAATGGTGAGGTAAACAGTATGGGTAATAATTATGAACTTACAAAAGAGGATCTTCTGAACATCAACGGCGGCTTGATGTCTGCAAAGGATTTGGAATCAACGCTTGAAGTCATCAAGGCTTACAAGGAGAGGGGCTGTGCCAAGAACGATCTGATCCTTCTTATGCGCGGTCTCGGAGAATTAAGTTCTGACAAGTCAATGGCTCCCGGCAGTTCTTTTACTGTTGATGAGTTCATTGCTTACGTGGATAAGAACTGGGATTCCCTATGAAGACCCTGTAAAAGAGTGATACATCCGATACCGCCCGTTTACGATAAAGATTCCCGGGTACTTATACTCGGCAGTTTTCCGTCTGTCAGATCCAGAGAGAAAGGCTTCTTCTACGGGCATCCCCAGAACCGTTTCTGGAAGGTGAACGCACTGGTTTTCGGTGAGAGATTTCCGGAAACGACCGATGAGAAGATCTCCTTCCTGCTGCGGAATCATATTGCGCTTTGGGATGTTATCGGTTCATGTGACATTGAAGGATCGTCAGATTCCAGCATACGGAATGTTAAGGTAAATGATATTTCGTTTATCCTGAATACTGCAGATATCAGACAGATATTCCTTAACGGTCAGAAAGCATACAAGTATTATCAGAAGTATATTTTCCCGTCTGTCAGACGCGAAGGGATATGCCTTCCTTCGACAAGCCCCGCTAATGCTTCGTGGTCTGTTGAAAGACTGGCGGAAGAGTGGAGAGCAGTAAGAGCAACAGTTTAAGACAGGGGAATCAAATGGAATACGAACAGCTGATAAAGCGAATAAATGAACTGAGCAGGAAATCAAAGACGGAAGGTCTTACTCCTGAAGAGAAAGCCGAGCAGACAGAACTCCGTAATGAATACAGGGCACGGGTAGTCGGGAATCTCTCTTCGCAGCTCGGTGGTATTAAGATCAAGCATCCTGACGGCTCCATTACCGACCTGAAAAAGAAAGACTGATCACACAGGCATTTCCATAAACTCGTCTATCACTTTCAGCACGGGAAGGGCATATTTCTCCCCGCCAAAAAGCCACTGCTCATGATTCATATCAAACTCTCTGATATCGGGATCATGGAAATACTTTTTGTAACGCTTCAGATACTTCTCTCCCATCTTATTCGCGTAGATAAAATGCGCCTTTGTATGCTCAACATTTATATCATCTTCAAGATGGGTTAAGAGGTCTGTATAGTATTCGTTTTTTACCGATTCGGGATCGAATTTCGAGAAACATTCTATAAACATATCAGCGGCCTCATCGCTCATATCAAATATCTGCTTGAGTTTCTCTTTAGACTTTTTCTTTTTCTTCTCGCTTCCTGCAAACCCGGTAAGCAGCGGAACTACAAGCTTTGACTGGAGCCACGCCGAGAAATGACCACTCTGGTCAAGGTCGGGACTTCCGAATATACCGTGATCGATGTGGACATTTCTTCTCTGTATAAGCTGTCCCACAAAGCTCGATCCGAGTGAAGAACCTATGGCACCGTCGATCTTCCCGCCGTGGTTCTCGATAATATACTGCTCTATCTTCTCAGTAACAGTTATCATGTCCGGGAAGATGTTGCCGCTCCCGTCGAAACCGTCATAATTAACGCATATGAGATGGTACTTCTCCGCCAGGATATCAAGTACATTATAGAAGTTTGTCTGATAATCACAGGCTGTTCCGGGGAGGAGCATCAGTGTCTTGCCATTTTTGTTTCCAAGTTCATCAAATGTCATAAGCAGTTTCCTTTGTCGTGTTAGTCTGCACTAACTTGTTCAAAGAGATTCTATCATCAGTCTTTTAATAATTCAAATATTGAATCCTTTCCGTAAACTCTGTTTACATTTCAAAATGTGCCCGGTGATGAAGGCAATAACGCAGGATTCACAGGCCGTGATTACGGTGAGCTTACACAGGAAGAGCTTGATGAGATGGGTATCAACACAAACAGCACAGAGCATTTCACAGGAGCCGTTTGAGTTTAATCCTCATCCGTATTCGAGTATTCTGGCACAGGAGATCCCTCAGGATTACTGGGATTCATTCTATAACATGGTCGATGCATTCCGCGTCGGAGCAGATACCTTTGAGTGCTCCAGCGAGGAAGCATATCAGTGGTGTATGAAACTCTCCACGCTGGCTAATCTCGCTCCCGCAGCATGCAAGAAGATCACGGGCGAGAGTAATGACGGCAGTGTTCCTTATGAGAACGGTGTGGGACACATATACTACACTATCCCGGTGGACGAGTTTCTATCCCGTGAGAGCATTTTCGAGAGGGACATTGTGAATGTGATCAACGGGTATGTCGAGAAGGACGATACTGATTTCGAGAAGTGTCTGAAGCTCTATGATTATATGGAGTGCTATTACGATTATGACCATGACGTCAACCTTGATGTGCCGACAAGCGACGGATATGTGTATGCTGCGTTTATGAATCATACCGGCGTATGCATTGATTTTGCTGCTCTCTACATATATCTGCTCCGTCAGGTGGGCGTGGAAGCAAACCCGGTAGGGTGTGATTCGCCTGTTAACCACGAATGGGTATATGTGACGATAAACGGCCAGGGGTATCATATAGATCCCACCTGGTCGCTTAAGTCAACACGCGGTTCAGATCTGCTCTTCCTTGATTATTTCATGATGAGCTCGAACGTGAGACAGGATACCGGCTGCAACGTTGATAATCTGACCATGCAGATGCTGCCCGGATACTGGATCAAATACACCACGATCGACCTCCCCGCAACAGACGGCAGATACTATCTGGACCAGTATTCATACTTCATCTCTCTGGATGAAGATAACAAGATCCTTTATTACGGCAATGCCGACGGCGCGACATGCTCGCTGAATTACGGGGATCTTTAATTACCCGTCTCCTCGTCATTATCAAAGAACATGAGCATATCGAGCTTCTCGATGGCGTTTGCAAGGTAGTTATCGTCAATGATAGGCCATTTGAAGCCGCCCTCAAGGAGCGCATTCATTGAGAACCTGTTATTGGCGCCGAGCATGTAGGAACGGTTGCCGTCCTTGCTGTTATATGCCACGAGGCTGAGTATGGTATCGCTCGATGAGCTGCTCTCAGCCGCCTTTGCAACAGTCTTTCCAAACTCCTCGTCAGACACGATCGCGATATCGAAACCATAATTCTTCATCGCATAGATAACGTCAGCAAATGTTACCGTATGGTTGTTATAACCGTGGAACACGCTGAAGCTGCTGTCTGCGGTCGCAAACTTCAGTACTGCGGCTGCGGACGTATCGATAGGCGAGAACTCGATCTTTCTGTCAAGAGCGCCAAACGGGAACTGACCAAGGCTCTTATATGCCTTGAGCGATCTCATAAATGCGTTGGACAGGAAGTTGATCTGGAACTCTCCGTCTGAATATCTGCTCATCAGGTTGCCCATACGGACAATGCATGCATTAAGTCCTCTTGTGACACGCGCCTCAAGAACGGCACGCTCCGCAAGGAACTTGGTCCTGACATAGTCATTCTCAACGCCCTGGCCGAAATAGAGCTGGTTCTCATATATCTCCTTCTCAATGCCTGTCTCATCGAGCACGAGTTCACCTGCCACAGAATATGTAGATGTCTGAACGAGCCTGATATTGTTTTCAAGACAGAAATCTATGAGATTCTGTACGCCGTGGTAGTTTACTTTATCGAGAAGATCGTCCTCGACGAAATGCTTAACGCACGCTGCACAGTTTATGAGCACATCAGCGTCAAATCCCTTGAGCTTGTTTATCTCGGCAGGATCCGTGATATCTCCCTCAACGCATATGATACGCTTGCCGATCTTGTCGATCATGGGGTCCTCGAAATAGTAGGACAGCATGGACATGAGTCTCTTCTCAGGGCTGGGATATCTGCCCTTACGCATCAGACAGTATGCAATACCGTCATTCGAGTCGATAAATGACTTCAGCACATGCATGCCGAGGAATCCGGTAGCACCCGTAAGAATGATGTTGCCAAGCTTTCCGTAGGTGATCTCAGTCACGTTCTCCATGGTGTTGCGTGCGATGAACTCATTGATCTTTGAGTAATCGTAATCGTCAGCCTGGAGCTGCTTCCTGGAACCCTTCTCATCGGAACGTGCTCCGCCGATGACCTTGGCGAGCTGCCTCGGAGTAGGATTATCGAAGACGTCTTTATAGACGATCTTATAGCCCTTATTCATCGCGTGAACGATGATCTTTGCAGCGAGTATGGATGATCCGCCGATCTCAAAGAAGTTGTCTGTAGCGCCGACTCTTGCAAGCGAGAGGATATCAGCAAAGAGAGTGCAGACCTCTCTCTCGAGAGTTGTCTTAGGCTCTTCATAAACCTCTTCGCTTCTCCTCTCGATAACAGGGAGTGCGCGCTTGTTGACCTTCTGGTTCTGATTGAGAGGTATTGAATCGATCTGCATTATCGCAGCAGGGATCATGTAGGAAGGCTTGCGCTCTCCGATAAACGATCTCAGCGAATCGATGTTGATCTTGTGATCAGATACGACGTAAGCAGCGATGTACTTTCCTCCGCCCGGATCATCGAAGACCTGAACAGTGACATCCTTGATCTCCGGATGTTCTCTAATTACGTGCTCAACTTCAGCGAGCTCAATTCTGAATCCTCTGATCTTGACCTGGCCGTCGTTACGTCCGATGAAGTCGATGTCGCCGTTAGGGAGGAGCCTTACGATATCACCTGTATGGTAGATGCGCTCGTATCCCTTCTCGTCAGTAAACGGATTTGGCGTGAATATCTGAGCCGTCTTGTCAGGCATATTCAGGTAGCCGCGTCCTACGCCCGCACCAGATATGCAGAGCTCACCGACAAGACCTACAGGCAGACGTCTTCCGTTCTTTGCGATGACATATACTTTGTAATTATCGATCGGCTTGCCGATAGGGATCCTGTGGTAATCCGCGTCGACTTCCTTTGTCGTTGAGAAGATAGTACACTCCGTAGGGCCGTAACCGTTGATGAAACGGTATCCGTCAGCAGGACCGATCGGTACGAGTCTCTCACCGCCGACGGACAGACACTTGAGCGTCGTTCCCTGATACATCTCTCTGAACTGACGTCCGACCTGTGTCGTCATGAACGAATGCGTTACGCCGTTCTTCTCGAAATAATCCTGGATCTCTATGAGGTTAAGCCTCATGTCCTCAGGGATGATATAAACCGTCGCACCAATGGTAAGTGCAGGGTAGAGGTCCATCATGTTTGCATCGAAACCGTAGCTTGCATATGCAGCAGCCTTTGACTCTGCCGTGACACCCATGTACCTCTGGTACCACTTACAGAAGTTTACGAGGTTATGATGCTCGAGCATTACGCCCTTCGGAACACCTGTTGTACCTGATGTGTAAAGAAGGATGAACAGGTCTGAAGGTTTAGGCGCAGGAAGCGTCTTATCTGCCGCAGGAAGTGCTTCTATCTCATCGAGATAGAGTACTTCACCCTCGTATGAAGGAATCTTCGACATGAGGCTCCTGTCAGCGATTATGAGCCTTACGCCTGCATCCTTTGTCATGTACTGAAGTCTGTCCTCAGGATAACCGGGATCGAGAGGCTGATAAGCACACCCTGCCTTAAGGACGCCGAGTGATGCAGGAACCATATATGCGCATCTCGGTATGAGAACGGATACTGCATCGCCGGCACCGAGACCCTTGCCCGCAACATAAGAAGCAATGCGGTCTGACATGTCGTCGACCTGGGAATAAGTGAACGATTCATCACCGCAGACAACGGCAAGATTATCGCCGTGTTCCTTTGCAGCTCTTCTGAAGAGAGTAACGATATCGGTATCTTCAACAGGTACTGATGTGTCGTTGAACTTCTCGATCTCATCTTCAGTCTCAGAAGACAGAAGCTTAACATCACCGAGTGTATCCTTTGTGATGAATTCTGTTATTACCTGCTCAAGGTTTCTGAGCATCCATTCGATAAATACCTTGCTGTACAGATTAGGCTGGTATTCACTGCTGAGAGTGTATGAATCGCCGTCTACCGATGCGTAGACATAGAGCTTGAACTTGGAGAGATCAAGTTCAGGCATGAGGATCTCGGCATGCTTTCCGCCGATGGTATCATTCTTCATTATGCTGCCCTGCCATGCGAACATGACATCTGATGTAACGCCGAACTCATGTGATATCTCTGCGAATGAATAGATATCATTCTGCAGGTTGTTCATGAACTGGTCTGATACGCCTTTGATATAGTCGGTGATCTTAATGCTGTCGTCAGTCTTTACGTAGATGGGCAATGTCTTTACGAGCATGTCAACCGCATTCATAAGAGCAACATCACTTCGTCCGTTGTAGATGGTTGTGTAAAGTGCATCTGTCTTATTGTTATACATGCTGAGAAGGAATCCGAATGCACCGCTGAACAGGGCATTTTCCGACAACTCATTGGCATCGAGGAACGCTTTGACTGCCTTCATGTCGATAGATGATGACCTTACACATGTTCCGTATCCCGGATCGCCTGATGCAACATCGAAAGGAGGGAGATGGTCAGTCTCAACACCGCCCAGGAGTCTTTCGTAGTATTCCTTGGCAGAAGTGTAATCTTCGCTCTCACGGCGGTGCATCTCATCG
Source organism: Saccharofermentans sp. (assembly GCA_024688685.1). Taxonomy (GTDB): domain Bacteria; phylum Bacillota; class Clostridia; order Saccharofermentanales; family Saccharofermentanaceae; genus Saccharofermentans. The sequence goes on along the minus strand of JAILDX010000008.1, from coordinate 280,643 downwards.
ATGGCTATATCAAATCCGGAATACTCTTCTTTTGTTAGAACTCCGCCGTTATATGCTTTCTCGATATCCTTTACGATGACTTCATACGACTCGCCGTCTGCAATTATGTGGTGAATATCCATGAACAGATAGTTGTCGTCAGATTCTATGATAACGATCCTGTACAGATCATTGTTCATCAGATCGAAAGGCTTCATAAGATCCTTTACATTGATCTTTGACGATTCCATCTGGATCTGTTTTATTGCGACAGGCTCATCGTCTCTCCTCTTTGCCCTGAAGTCACCGTCCTTGTTTGTGAAGAGGTGTGTCTTCATATAAGGGTGGCAGTTTACCGTATCGGTCACTGCTGACTCAAGCTTATCGAGATCAACTGACTTATCGAGCTTAAGCAGCACCGGTATGTTGTAGATAACTGTTCCCGGATTGGACATGCATTCAACCAGGACGCCTTCCTGTGTCTTTGTGATCGGATAATCGGGAAGGATATCATATGAACGGACTGAAGACTTGCCTGAATCAAGCAGCTTCTCCAGACCTTCGATCGTAGGATTGTCCTTGATGTCCTTGATCCTGAGGGAGGTACTGAAACTCTCTGACAGCTTGACCATGAGCTTCATCAGTGAGATGGAAGTCAGACCTGCATCCATAAGATCTGTATTGATTCCGAATGATTCGTGTCCCAGAACTGATGATGTGATATCAAATATCTTCTTCTGCGTATCAGTTGAAGGCTTAACAAAATCCTCTGCCTGCAGTACAGGTGCGGGAAGTGCACGCTTATCGACCTTCTGGTTCCTGTTGAGAGGAATGGAATCGATCTGCATCATTACCTGGGGAACCATGTATGATGGTTTATTGACCTTAATGTGATCAGCGAGTGCTGACGTATCGATCTTCCCGTCAGATACAAGATAAGCCGCGATAAACTTTCCGCCGGCAGGATTATCAAATGCCTGAACTGTGCAGTCTTTTATTCCGGGGAACTTTCTTATCTCGGCTTCAACCTCTGACAGTTCGATCCTGAATCCTCTTATCTTGACCTGACCGTCGTTACGGCCGATGAAGTCGATATCACCGCCGGGCAGCATCCTGACGACGTCGCCTGAGTGATAGATCCTGTTATACATCTTGTTGCTGTTGAACGGGTTGGGTGTATAAACAGCAGCTGTCTTGTCAGGAAGATTGAGATAACCTCTCGAGACACCGTTGCCGGCAATGCAGAGTTCACCCAGCGCGCCGGTAGGAAGGCGTCTCATGTATTTATCGGTGATGTATGCCTTTGCATTATCTACCATAGGACCTACGGGAACGCGGAAATAGAGTTTGTCCACGGCCTTGAATGTACATCCGACAGTAGTCTCTGTAGGACCATATCCGTTAGCAAGGAGATGATCAGGTGACGGCTCGATCGGAACGAGTCTCTCACCGCCGACGGACAGGACTTTCAGAGTTGTTCCCTTATACATCTCCTGGAACTGACGTCCGACCTGAGTTGTCATGAGAACATGAGTCACACCGTTCTGCTCAAAGTATTCCTCTATTCCCATCAGATTGAGTCTCATTTCCTCGGGAATAACATAAACTGTTCCGCCGATCGTAAGTGTAGGGTAGAGGTCATGCATATTGGCATCGAAACCATAGCTTGCATATGCGGCAACTTTCGACTCCTCTGTCAGACCAAAGAACTTCCATCCCCAGTAACAGTAATTTACTATGTTGTGATGCTCGAGCATAACGCCCTTCGGATTGCCGGTTGTTCCTGATGTATAGAGCAGGATGAACAGATCAGAAGATGATGGTCCTGCAGGAAGATTCTCAGCCTTGGGAAGGGACGGAATATCATCTATGTAGAGGATATCGCCCTTATACTCAGGAACCTTTGATACGAGGTCATGACTTGCGATCATAAGTCTTACTGATGCGTCGTTCATCATGTATGTGAGTCTCTGTGTAGGATATCCGGCATCAAGCGGCTGGTATGCGCATCCTGCCTTGAGAACACCTAATGATGCAATGACCATATATGTGTTACGCGGGATAAGAACGGATACGGCATCATCTTTTCCGAGTCCCTTTGAAGCGATATAGCATGCAATCCTGTCAGACAGGTCATCAACCTGTTCATATGTGAATGATTCGTCTCCGCATACGACTGCGGTCTTGTCCTTGTGCTTTGCAGCAGAGCTCCTGAACATGGTAACGATATCAGTATCAGGGATATCTGTCTCAGTTGCATTGTATCCGTCGAGGATCTTCTCTTCTTCTTCGTCCAGGAACTGAACATCCTTCAGTTCTTTCTTTGTCAGGAACTCTTTGAGGATCTTGATATAAGTGCGTACGAATGAATCGATATAATCACCGGTATAATAATCACCACGGTATCTTGCGAGGATCTCATATCTTCCGCCGCCAAGCTGGATTATCTCCAGTATAAGGAGTGTTGACTCGATCGCATTCTCATCAAAGACTCTTTCCAGTTCAATATCAAAACCGTCAGCCAGCATGACAGTGGCTCTCGTGCCCTGATATACAATGTTGACCTGATTCTTGAGATCGTATTTGCCTGCGATGTCCACATATGAGTATGCGCTGTGCGCCTGAGTTGCCTTGATCTGTGAAGTCGCTTTACTGAGATAATCCGCAACGCTCTCACCATCCTCTGCCTGAGCAGTAAAGGGAAGAGTCTTTACGAACATACCCACATTATCCTTGTTGGACTCATTACGGCCATTCCAGACGGTGCTGATCAGTGCGTCATCTCTGCCTGCATATATCGTTGTAACATATGCGCCTGCCGCTACGAAAAAAGCAGTTCTCGAGCATCCTGCCGCATCTCTCAGACTCTTAAATGCAGCCTCGTCGATCTCAAATTCACGGAACATAACCTTCTGTACAGGAGTGTCATCCCAGTTATCTCTCTCGGGTGCAGACTCGCCTTCTATTCCGCCAAGAAGCTCATCGAAATATGCAGCGTCCTCCGCATCTTCAGAGCGCTGAGGCGAAGCAGGGATCTCCATCGCGATCTCTTCACCGCGGTATGCCTTTCCGACATCGCGTGCAAAATTGGCCGAGCTTGTTCCGTCATAAACAAGGTGATGGATCTCCTCATATATATAGCAGCCCGAAGGAGTTCTGTACAAAACAAACCTTGACAATATATCCTTCTCGAGATCAAAAGGGGAGTTCAGCGAACCCTTCCTCGCCTCGAATTCTTCATCAGACAATTCAACGGTTCTTACCTTAACAGGCTCGTTCGATGCTTCCAGAAATATATTCCCGTAACTGTCCTTTGTGATCCTTGAGTTCAGCAGGGGATGTGCTGCTGCAGCCTTCTCAAGACTGTCCTTCATCCTGTCAGGATCAATATCATCACTCAGCTTGCAGAGAAGCGAAATATTATAGACCATATTCTCGGGATCGTTGATGCATTCCAGATAGACACCATACTGGCTGTCATTCAGTTCATAAAGGCGATTACTCATTTGTACATTTCCTTGTAAGGTTTATTTAATATTTTTATTATACTTCATAAAATGCGTTTTTTATCTATATTCCAGCAGGAACGTATGTAAGGCTGAACAGGATTAAAGCTTAACCTGATCCGCAAGCAAAAAAGAGGCTGTTCCTTCAACCACGGAACAGCCTCTCTTAATCTGTAATTACCCTGCTGCGGTAAAGCTGTCAGCCTTCAGAAATAGCACCTGTAGGGCATGTTGCTTCGCAAGCACCGCATGAAACGCAAGCATCAGGATCGATGTTGTACTGTGTATCACCCTGGGAAATAGCACCTGCAGGGCAGCCATCAGCACAAGCACCGCACATAACGCATGCATCAGAAATTACATATGCCATAATCAATAACCTCCTCTTCAGTGGTACTGTTATTGTTTCATTAAAATGCAAATTTAACAAGTGTCATTTGGATGATTTTTGTAAAAAGGTATAATTAAGGAGGCAACATCTTTTGTGGAGGGACAGATGATCGATTACATCAGAGAGAACCTGAGTTATTACGGATTGTTTTACAGACTCCACAAAACGAAGACTGAGATCGTTCCTGAGAACGTGTCTTACGGTGAAGACAAAGAACAGTATTTTCTCTACTATGAGCCGGAGACCAAAGCAAGTGATAAGGTCGTCTTCTGGATACACGGAGGCGGATGGAACTCCGGCGATCCCAAAGCTTTTGATTATGTCGGTCAGTATATGGCAAAGAGCGGTTACCGCTTTGTTTCTCTGGGGTACAGACTATCCCCGAAGAATAAGTATCCGTGTCAGATAGAGGATGTATGCAGATGCTACAATGCGGCGCTGGAATATCTTCAGAATAAGGGAATAGATACTTCAAAAGTTATCGTTACGGGACCTTCTGCAGGTGCTCATCTTTCATCTATCATGTGCTTCAGTAAAGAGATACAGACTGAGTACAAAACTGATGTTTCAAATGTAATAGGTTATGTAGGTTTCGGAGGTCCGTACAGCTTCAGAAAAAGTCAGACGATGACGTTGAAGATCCTTGAGAATATGCTTTTCGAGAAGGGATATGACCGGCAGAAGGGAGAACCGTTATCACTGTTCTCCGGCAATCATATACCTATGCTTCTGATACAGAGCAGACATGACAGCATCGTTGAATTTGAATGTGCCGAAGAGCTTGCCGGCAAGGCACTGGCGCTTGGCAATAGCTGTGAGATCTACAGTGTTGTGGACAAGCAGAACACGCACTCATGGTACACCGCAGGAATATTTTTCCTGAGCAGGGAAGAGAGTAAGACACTGGATAAGTTCATGAGCTGGATCGAAGCTCTCTGAATATAACAGGAGGTGATCTTATGGGAATCATGGCAGCATATATGGTGCCGCATCCGCCGCTTATCGTCCCTTCAGTCGGAAGAGGCGGTGAAGAGAAGATAAAGGCAACGGCAGATGCCTATGACCGCGTCGCGAGGGAGATTGCAGAAATTGCACCTGATACGATAGTTATCACAAGCCCTCATAGTGTGATGTATTCCGATTACTTTCATATATCTCCGGGCAGCGGGGCTAAAGGCGATTTTGGCAGATTCGGCGCTCCCGAGGAAAGCTTTGATGAAAGGTACGATGAGGAGTTTGTTGAAAGGCTTGAGTGTCTGTTCAAAAAGGACGGTTTTCCCGGAGGTACTTCAGGGCAGAGGGAGAAGGCGCTTGATCACGGTACTATGGTGCCGCTCTATTTCATCAGAAAATACTACCGCGGTGGGAAGATCATAAGGATCGGACTGTCAGGTCTTCCGCTCGCCGATCATTACAGGCTCGGTATCTATATCAAGAATGTCGCGGAAGAACTGGGACGCAAGACGGTTATCGTTGCCAGCGGAGATCTGTCCCATAAGCTTAAGGAAAGCGGGCCTTACGGATTTGATCCCGCGGGTCCTGTCTATGACGGGAAGATAATGGATGTTGCTTCCAGAGCGGCATTCGGGGAAATGCTTGAGTTTGATGAGGATCTCCTTGATAACGCTGCTGAATGCGGGCACAGGTCATTTGTGATAATGGCAGGTGCGTTCGACGGGGTCGATGTTAAGGCTGAGGCTCTGTCTCATCAGGATGTGACGGGTGTAGGATACGGGGTATGCATTTTCGAACCCCGGGGTGAGAATGAGGACAGGCGTTTTCTTAAGAAGCTGGCAGAGAAGGTCAGTGCGCATGAAGAGTCGGCATATGTAAGGCTGGCGAGGACGACGATAGAGCAGTACATCAGGACCGGGCGAAGACCTGAGTTCCCTGATGATCTGCCGGAGGAGGCGTTTTCTGAGAGGGCAGGAGCGTTTGTTTCGATACACGAGAATGGAATGCTCAGGGGATGTATCGGTACGATAGGACCGGTTCAGAGTTCGATCGCGGAAGAGATAATCAGCAATGCGATAAGTGCGGCTACAAGAGATCCAAGATTTGACAGGATCAGGGAGGATGAACTGGAGTTTCTTGAGATAAATGTTGATATCCTGGGGAAGCCGGAGGATATAGACGGCCCGGAGCAGCTTGATGTTAAGCGGTATGGTGTCATCGTGTCATGCGGTTCGAGGCGCGGGCTGTTGCTGCCGGATCTTGAGGGCGTTGATACAGTTGTGGAACAGATAGATATTGCGAGGAGGAAGGGCGGCATCTCGTCTTCAGAAGATTACCGTCTGCAGAGATTCGAAGTCGTAAGGTACAGGTGATATGGCTGTTTGTGACGTTTGCTTCAGACATTGTGATATCGGTGAAGGAAGGACGGGAGCGTGCGGCGCCAGAACATGCAGGGACGGGGAAGTCGTTCCTGAAAATTACGGACGGATCACGGGAATAGCACTTGATCCCATTGAGAAGAAGCCGCTGGCCCGTTTTTATCCGGGTTCGAAGATACTGTCTGTCGGAAGTTACGGCTGCAATCTGTTCTGTCCGTTCTGTCAGAATTACGATATATCACGGTCTGACGGGAGCGGTTTTGACAGGGTGACCGCTCCGGAGGAACTGGCGGGACTCGCTGTAACTTACAGGGGCAGGGGCAATATCGGTGTTGCATATACGTATAATGAGCCCACGATCAGTTATGAGTTCGTGAGGGATACGGCCAGGATTGTAAAGAGTAACGGGATGAAGAATGTGCTGGTTACGAACGGTTCTGCATCTCTTGCCGTTTTGGAGGAAATAATTCCTTACATCGACGCGATGAACGTTGATATCAAGAGCATGTCTGATAAGACGTACCGAGAGGTTCTCGGAGGGGACCTCGCTTCTGTTAAGGCGTTTATAGAAAGGGCGTTCCGTGACTGCCACGTGGAGCTGACGATGCTTATTGTTCCGGGTATGAATGACAGTGTGGATGAGATGCGCGAGGCCGCGAAATGGATCTCCGGTATTGATGACAGCATCCCTCTTCACATAACGAGGTTCTTCCCGCGGTACCGGCTGACTGACAGAAATGCAACTGATGCCGGACTGATTTATGAGCTGGCAGGAGTTGCGGGAGAGAGGCTTAAGTACGTTTATACGGGGAACTGTTAGTAGGGGATATCTTTTTGCTGCTAACAAATCTTCGTAAAACGGCTACTTGGTATGTAAACTACTCCCCAAGGAGTGGACAATTAGAATGTGCTTTTGGTTCGTTTAGTCATTACAGTCCGCAGCTAACAGGACCACATAAACTGCCGTCGTTCGATGGCGCCCAATGTCGCCCAATAAAAAAAGGTCATCTCATTTTGAGATAACCTCTTTGCTTCCTATCCGTTAGAACAGCCCCGGCAGGCGAATGTTCGATATGATCAGAAGGACTGCTGCAGCGATTCCAATAAGGATGATCAGAGCCCACATGATCGCAAGTGTAATGATAAGCGCCTTCCTTGTCTTCATTGCTTTGTTGTCTATCATCATATTGTTTTCCATAGCTGTTACCTCCACTCCTGATCACGATCAATGTAAATGATCTCATAATCGTCAAACGCTGAAAGCAGGTTGCCGATTATCTTTCTTGCGTTCTCGTCTGCATTCCGCAGGAGGCCCTGGTTGATAGCTTCATTCAGCTCGTCTTCCTTGGCCGCATCTGTCAGAGTGTTTGCTGTGTCGCCCGAAACAGATCCGAAGATCGAGACTTCCTCGCTGTAGCGTGTAACGTCGATCTCATTGCTGAGTATTACGGGCTTCGGCATCTCAAGGTAGATTATCTTCTTATTCTCATCAACATCGATACCGATGTCATTGAAGGGGATACCCGCCCTGATCGTGCCTTTGTAATCGACCTGAACGTTGCTTTCAGTCAGGAAGTTCAGGTATTCCCAGCCCCGGTCCGCTTCCTGAGTGATGTATCCGTCGTATGTGTATTTGTATGTCGCAAGTTCACCGATTGATTCAAGTTTTCTGTGGATTATCGTATTAGTCGCCTCGACATTGGTATTTGAAGTATCCTTAATGAGCAGATCCTTCGCGGTCGGGAGCCTGAAAGTGGCGATCGCATAGACCAATACTACCAGCTCGATGAGCAGGATTGCCGAAGTGGCATAAAGAAAAATCCAGAGTTTAAGATTATTGATTGTTTTCATAACACACCTCCGTATATAACACGGCAGCGCCTATCACTATCCCTACACCGCATTATATGAAATCCGGGGACAATTTCAATAATCAATTTGACGAATTAATCTTATGTTAACAAGTGTTAACAGATCTACTGAATGCTCCTGATGTTCTTTTTATCAAGTACAGCCATAAGAGAAGTCTCTTTTGTAATCTTCTCATTGGGGTCAGGGAATACCCAGTCTTCTTTGCCTGTCTTCATTGCGATTATGTTGATATTGTCTGATCTTCTGATATCAAGTTCTCTCAGAGTGTGGCCTATCCACTTATCTTTCGGCTTTATCTCGACCATGCAGAGATTGCCGTCCATATCGATATAATCCATTACACGTCCTGAAGCCAGGATCCTTGCCGTACGGATTCCGCTCTCCCCTTCGGGATCAATGATCTTGTCGACGCCGACCTTCTCGAGAATGGCTGACATTCTGTCAGTTGATGTCTTTGCCATAACGAAATCAACACCCTTTTCCTTGGCGATCGCAACTGACATGATCGAAGCCTCAAGATTTGATCCCATTGCAACTACAACGATATCGAGATTTCCGAGACCGAGCTCGTTGAGCTCCGCCTCATTTGCCAGATCCGCGCAGATAGCCGAGTTGACCTTGGTCGCAAACTCATCTACAAGCACGCGGTCCTTATCAACGACAAGGACATCAGCTCCCAGTTTATACATATTCTCGGCAAGACTCCTGCCGTATTTTCCTAGTCCGAGGATTCCGATCGATAAGCTCATTTTAATTCTCCTATCCTACATAAAATTTGCCATTGGCATAATTGAGAGTGTTCTTTGATGTTTTCTGTGATGCGAAAAAGATCGCCAGTGATATAGGACCTATCCTTCCGAGGTACATAGATGCAATGATTATCAGCTTTCCGAAAGTCGTAAGCTCCGGGGTCAGACCTCTGCTGAGTCCTACGGTCGCTATTGCGCTGAATGTCTCGAAAAGGGCATCCTCGATATTGGTATCATTCGTCGCAAGGATCAGTGTCGATATCACAACAACGGCCATCATGCTTACCGAAACGATCGCCATAGCCTTACGTACAAGGCTTGACGATATCTTGCGCTTGAATACAACAGACTCCTTACGCCGCCTTACGAACGAGACTACATTGAGAAGTACGACGAACATCGTAACTGTTTTAACACCGCCCGCCGTACCGATAGGCGATCCGCCGATAAACATAAGGAAATATCCGATAAGTACCGACACAGGGGAAAGACCGCTCTGGGGAACACTTGCAAAACCGGCGGTCCTGTACGTTACGGACTGGAAGAAGCTGTTAAGGATCTTGTCCCGGAGAGACATGTCAGCCATTGTCTCAGTATTGTAGTATTCAGCAGGGAAGATTACCGCTGCGCCTGCAAAGATAAGTAATAGCGTCAGAAGCAGAACGAGCTTTGTGTGAGTTGACAGCCTGTGAAGTATCTTTCTGGGAGAAAAGCGCTTCTTTATGCCCTCGATCGTAACATCCGTTACATCAAACCAAACAACGTATCCGAGACCTCCAAGAACGATCATTGACATTGTGATGATCAGTACACCCGGATCCGAATTGAAACTTATAAGACTGTCGGGACCGATAATGTCCATTCCGGCATTACAGAAGGCTGAGATTGCTGTAAATACAGATATCCAGATGCCTTTCCCGACCCCGAAACGCGGTATGAACTCAAACAGATAAAGAGATGCGCCGATGCCTTCCACGATGAATGTCCATCTGAAAATCCTGATGAGAAAACGGAGAAGTCCGTTGCCTGTATCAAAGTTCATCGCATCGACAAGGAGCTGTCTGTCCTCGATCGAGAACCTCTTACGCAGGACTATCATTATCATTGAGCTAAAGGATATGATACCGAGACCGCCGAGCTGGATCAGGATAAGTATCACTATCTTTCCGAAAAGGCTCCATGCGGCATACGTATCAACGACTACAAGACCGGTAACGCAGACGGAAGTGGTTGCCGTAAACAGTGAGGTTACAAGCCCCTGACTCTCGCCGGTAGCTGAAGATACAGGCAGCATCAGAAGAAATGTGCCGAATAGTATTGCGAGGAGAAAACTGAAGGGAATGATACGGGCAGGCGATATCCTGAGCCTGTCCTCCTCATACTCGTGTTTTCCCTTTACCGTAAAGTCACCAAGTCTTTTCATCGTGATTAATTATAATAAATATATCTGAAATGCAAAAGAGGGACGCTCATTTCAGTGAGACGCCCCTCTTTTTTTGTGTTTGATTACCGGGTGTTACCAGACACAGATATCTATATCGCCTGATGTTGTCTCGACCAGCAGTGTGGCACTCCCATCGCCGTTGACGTATTTTTTGTCGTGCTTTGAGAAAGGCAGATCGTAATTGAACTCACCGCTTGTCATATCAACGGATACTGTTACATCAGCGTCTTCATGCAGGAAGACCTTAACGTCACCTGATGTGGCATCGATCTCACAACGGTCCGGAACTGTGTCAAACTTGAACTCGGAATTACCACTTGTGGATTCTGAGGATACTGAAAGGATCCTGTCAGCGTCAACGTTGATGCTTCCTGATGTGATATCAAGGTTGAGAGACTCAGCTTCTTCAATATCAGCGGTTATCTTTCCGGATGTGGTTCCGATCGTGATGCTGTCGCTTCTTCCGCTCTGATTGAGGATGATTGTGCCTGATGTGGCATCGAGAGTTATATCGCGTGCCTGAACTGTAGCCTCAATACCGCCGGATGTGATATCAGCATAAAGCACATCAGTCTCGATGCCGCTGCAGGTGAAAGATCCTGATGAGAGATCTGCTGTAAGATCGTCGAGCTTTCTGTCTTCCGGAACCGTGATCTCAAGTTTCTTGTCAACGCCGTTAAAGTTAAGGTTCTTCGATGATGCGCAGAACTTGATGTAGAGAGTGCTGCCGTCTACCCAGGTATGAACCTTCTGATCTTCTGTCAGATCAACATTTGCAGTCTCAGTGATGGAGATCTCATCTGTATCTTCTCCCTTAAGAGTAACTGTTCCTGAGACGTAATCGATACTGATCTTTGTGATCTCATCATCTATCTCGCGGTCGCCTGCGGTATAATTATCACCGTGGTCATAGGTGTAGTTCATGTGCGAGAAGAGATTGAACGAGCAACCCGCGAAACAAAACGATGTGGTCATGATGAGTGCCGCTGCGGCACCAAGTACTTTAAGCTTTAGCATTTTTATTTCCTCCTTTAGCAATGCCAATTATTATTCCAATTACTGCAAGAACTGCTGCGACCGATAATCCAAGGATCATAAATACGGGCGTCGGTGTTGTGTAAGAAACAACGCCTGTTGCTGATGCCTTCACAGCGATCGAGTTCGAGATGCTTGGCGATACATATGTAAGTATCGAGATCAGAGCTGTGCAGATACCTGCCTTGATAAGTCCGTTAAGAGGAACATATCTGATAACTGCGAAAACGATCCATGCGGCCGCAATGATCGGAGCGCTGACTGCGAAAGCAACCGGGAAGAAACCGGGGCCTCCTGCGGTAAGGCCGATGCAGAACATCATAAGCACAAATGTAAGTGTGTAGGCTCCCATTATCGCAAGACCTTTACGGTTCTTCAGGTATGCATTGACCGGTCTCCTGCATGCTATAAACGGCGCGAAACATATCGTAAGACCAAACAGGGCCGCTGAAGCCGCAACGAAGAACCAGCTTCCGCGTGAGTATATGCAGCACACACCGAGCAGCAGGATAACACTTACCGTAAATGCCGACATCGTCGTAAACATCTTGTATTTCGGCATCATAAACGGTGTAACAAAAAGTGAAGCGGGTATCAGCATTGCTGCGAATACGATAAAGAACCAGCTGAGGCCTGATCCGGCCGCAATATCTACTATGAAGCAGATAAGTACAGGTACAAGCAGTACCAGCGCGATGATAAATCCGGCTACAGCACTCTTTCTCTTAAAGAACTTAGCCTGAGACTGAATGACTTCATTTTTCTCTTTTATGATCTCCTCATCAATGGCAGTGTCGTTCATCATGTTCAGAACTTTGCTGCATGAGGGGCACTCTGCAAGATGTTCTTCTACTATCTTTCTGCTTGTATCGCTGCAGATCCCATCCTTATACATGGGAAGAAGATCAGAAATAATATCACAATCAAATTTCATTTTCGTCCATCCTTTCTTTGATCTTTAGTCTGGCGCGATGATATGTTACCCGGGCCCAGGTCTCAGTCTTTCCGAAGATGGAACCTATCTCCTTGAAAGACAGTTCACCAAAGATCCTAAGCTGAAAAACCTCCTTGTAAGGCTCTTCCAGGTTATGGATTATGGTGTGGATCTGAAGAGACATATCTCTGTCAGACAGCTTCTCTTCGATACCTTTATCTGTATCGGGAAGCTCTTCACCGGGCTCACCATCCTGTCTTGCGGAACGCCTTTTCTCATCTATAAAGATGTTTCTTGCGATAGCACATAGCCACGTGGAGCTGTCGCTTTCGCCCCTGAAAGCTTTTTCAGTTGATATCGCCCTGAAAAAGGTCTCCTGGGTTATCTCTTCGGCGTCACTGCGGTTCCCTGCAAGTGTCATTACGTAGGAAAATACCTTCATGTAGTAGGCTTCGTAAAGCTTTTCTGCGGTATCTTTATCCAACTGTCATTGCACCTTTCTTTTTGTGATCTCACCTGTTAGACGGAGAAATCAGAGATTCGTTACAAAAAAATATAACATTTTTCAAATTTCTTCTGTGTGACAACTTTGACACAACTGTATGCTAGATTAGTCTTAGGAATATGGATTGGAGGAATGCCTATGTCTAAGAAAACAACTAAGATCCTGAGCGCGATCCTCGCCGCATCAATGGCGATGTCGCTCATGGCGTGCAACAGCAAAGATGATGAACCCGGTTCGGAACCGGGTTCTGTTCCGGGGATATCAGATCCGGAGAACACTTATTATTCATCAAAACTCGTTTCGATCCCCAGACGGACAGATACGCTTTATGCTTTTGCGAAGGAAGGCGGTGACGAGGATACAGTATGCCTCATCTCGCTGAAAACAGATGGAGAATGCTGCAGTGTTGACTCTTACCGTATGTACATATGTAATTATGACGGTGAGATACTGAGCGAATGCGAACCTGAGATTCCCAAGGAGTATTTTGTTTACCAGGCTTGCGATATCGACGGCAGCAAGTTCGTTGTAACAGGAACAGGTGCCGATTTCATGCTTATTGATTACGACGGTCACATCCTGAAAGAAAGTGACACATCGACAGCAACAGAATATGGCAGTAAGTCAGTATGTAAGACACATGATGGTTTCATGATCCTTGCAGAAAATACCGTAACCCATTACGACAAGGATGGCAGAATTATTGATGAGATTACAAACACAAATACTGAATATACACTGATAGGCGTCTTTGAGCAGGACGGAAGGTATTACGTTCTCGGAAGAGAAGGATATGTCTGCGGCGAGGGTGATGACTGCTATTTCGAGCTCAATTTCGCAAGGGATGCTGTTGAGAAGGCATGCAGCGTCAGCGATGTGACAGATATGGTTACATGCCCGTGGGAAGGAGTTGACTACCATACTTATTACTGCAGTTCGTTCGGCAACGATATTGTTGAATACGACATTATGGGACAGACTTCAAAAGTAGTCGCAAAAAAGAATAATATGCTCGTTGCGCCCTCTACATATGTAGAAAGCTCATATGTGGATCCTCAGTATAAGATGCTGGATGAGACTCATTTCTACCGTGATTATCTCTATTCCGGAACGGAACTGGATGTGACTGAGGTTGCACTTATCAGTGTGGATACTGAGCTTGATCTGGGATCAAGAACTGTTATCTCGCTGAAGGGATATAACATATTTACAAGTTTCTTATTAGAAGCAGCATTATATAACTACAATACATCTCAGGATGAGTATTTCATCAAGGTGGAGGACCTTATGGAAGATACATCATCTATAGAATCATATTCTGAACTTGGTGATGTAAGACTGCAGCTGATGTCGGATTTTGCCAGCGGAGATACACCTGACATCTTCCTTGGAGATTTCTTTGATTATAACTATATGGGTGAGAACAATCTCGTTCTGGATCTTAAGCCCTATCTGGGTGATGATCACATCTATGACAGGATGACGAGAGATGACGGAAAGATCTATCAGGTCTATGCAGGATATAATGTTGAGGGCTTCTGGGGAGGAGCAGACAAGTATTCCAACAACAATTCGCTGAGTTCCATGCCTGCAGTACCTGAAGGCCAAAGCAGGTTTATGGGAATCCCTGCAACCGATCTCGCGTACTATACAATAGGCAGCGATCTTTGCGGACTGTACAGACGCGGTGAGCTGACACAGGCGAATGTTAAGCAGGCGGTTGAATTTGCTCTTGAGAACGGTATTGAACCTTCCAATGACATGACAGCTGATGCTTTCCCTATGCATGACATGAATCCCGGTGATACACAGCTTGAATTCTCAGGCGTTGGCGGTCCTGCAAGCTACTGGTATCTTCAGCAGGGCTTCAGGAAGGATATGTCTTTTGTAGGCTATCCTCAGGCGACGGGATCAGTTCACATGTTGATACCTGAATGTCTGATGGCTGTTTCGGCATCGACTGAGTACCCTGAAGAATGCATAAAGTTCATCCGGTCATTTATGACACCTGATGTTCAGCGCAGAATTGCTGCAACAGGTACGATCCCTGTAAGCACTGATGTTTTGAACGAAATGATCCAGGTGGTAAAGGATCCTGAAAATGCTACGACTGATCAGCGCAATATGTACAAGAGACAGATCATCACAGACTATAATTCCAACTATGATGAGATCCTTGTACCGCTGAGCGATCAGATCGCCAATAACTACCTTGAACAGATTGCAATGGCTGATACGGTAATGGTCTATGACTGGGGTGTCTGGGCGATGACCGAGGAAGAGATAAACACTCATTATTCTCAGGGAAAGAGTGCGGCTGAGATAGCTGATTCTCTCTATTCAAGACTTCTTGTTTATGCAAGAGAGAATTATGGCTGATAATGGCAATCCTGTGGTATCCTGACTGTATATGTCAGGATACTGTGGAGTATTGCATCAATGACCCGGATAAATGTCAGATCCGTAAAGACACTGAAGCGTTTTATTGCAATAACCATAGCTGTGATGATAATCACGGCTATGTTGTCTTCCTGCCGGAAAAATCCTGTCGTATCTTCAATAGAAGAACTTAACTCGGATCAGTATTCAATTGGTGTAGGAATAGGCGAAGCCGGTGAAGCCAAAGTCAAAAAGTATCTTCCCAATGCCAAAGTTGTAGAATTCGCGGATACTTTCTCAGGATATATGGCTGTTGCTCAGGGAAAGCTGGATGCGTATGCATTCGACAGGATACAGATGGAACTGGCGATCGATCAGGGACAGGAAGGGATCAAACTCCTTGACGGTACGGTAGGAGAAGATACTGAGATCGCAGTCGGCATATCTCCTAAAACAAAGGTTCCGGATCTTAAGGACAAACTGAATGCATTCATAGCGGAATCGAGAGACTCTGGACTGCTCGATCAGATGTACACTGACTGGCTGATCAATAATAAGGATCAACTCCCTGATATTGAGAAGCCGACAGATCCTGACTTTAAGCTCGTCGTTGGAACAACGGGCATAGTCCCGCCTTACAGCTATTACAAAGGAACTGAACTCTGCGGATATGATATTGAACTCGCATTAAGGTTTGCCAAGTATATCAATGCGGACCTCGAATTTAAGGTCTTTGATTACAGCTCGATCATAACGGCCGCCGAGACAGGTGAAGTTGACTGCATCATGGCCAATCTAAATAAAACACCTGAGCGCATGCAGGAGATCGATTTCTCGGACTGCCTGTGTCTGATGCAGACCGGTGTCGTAGTGCGCGACGAGGATCCTGAAGCAGCCGGCTCTTCGAGTTTTGCTGATAAGTTCGTTAAGACATTTATTACTGAAGACAGGTATGTTCTGTTCCTGCAGGGTATTGAGGTTACGCTGCTGATGACCGTTCTGGCGATTATTTTCGGAACGGTCCTGGGATTTGTATTATATCTCTGGTACCGCAAAGGAGGCCGTCTTGCAGACGCTGTTACATCATTTTTCTCGTGGCTTATCGGAGGGATGCCGATAGTTGTGCTGTTAATGATACTCTATTATGTTGTGTTCGGGGACTCCACGATAGACGGTATGTGGGTTGCAGTTATCGCTTTTACTCTTATCTTCGGATCCGGAATGTTTGATATGCTCAAGAGCGGGGTAAATGCAGTCGATAAAGGCCAGACAGAGGCTTCATATTCACTGGGACTCAACGACAGACAGACATTCTTTGGAATAATACTGCCGCAGGCAGCACGTCATTTTATGCCTTCATATAAGGCAGCGATCGTGGCACTCATCAAGGCTACGGCGGTCGTGGGATATATTTCGGTCCAGGATCTTACAAAGGTCAGCGACATCGTAAGGAGCAGGACATTTGAGGCGCTTTTCCCGCTCATTACCGTAGCGATAGTTTACTTCATTCTGGCAGCCATACTTACTGCCATAGTAAGCCTGATCACGGCAAATGTTGAGCCGAGGAAGCGTTCTGTAAAGAAGATATTGAAGGGAGTGAGAAGAGATGATCGAGATATCACACCTTCGTAAAGAATATGGTGATGCAGTCCCTCTTAAGGACGTAAGTACGGTGATAAATGATGGCGAGGTAATCGCGATCATCGGTCCTTCAGGCACGGGAAAATCGACGCTCCTCAGATGCCTTAATCTTCTTGAGAAGCCGACATCCGGAAGCATAAAGGTTGACGGGGTTGAGATCACTGACAGGAACTGCGACATAAGCAAACTGAGGATGAAGATGGGAATGGTGTTCCAGTCGTTCAATCTGTTCGGACATATGACGGTCATTGAGAACCTGATGTATGCGCCGTGCAAGCTCCTTCACAAGAGCAGGCAGGAGGCATATGACAGAGGGATGCAGCTGCTCAGGGCAGTAGGACTTTCGGGGAAAGCTCTCAATTATCCTGATCAGCTTTCTGGCGGACAGAAGCAGCGTATCGCTATCGCAAGGACTCTTGCCATGGATCCTGACATCATTCTCTTTGACGAGCCGACAAGTGCTCTTGATCCGACTATGGTCGGCGAGGTCGAGGCTGTTATCAAGGAGCTCTCAAAGGGTGATAAGACTCTTCTCATAGTTACTCATGAGATGCGTTTCGCGAGACAGGTGTCAAGCCGCATCTTCTATATGGATGAAGGCGGGATCTATGAGGACGGAACGCCTGAGCAGATCTTCGAGAATCCGCAAAAAGAGAATACAAGAAGATTTATCAAAAAGCTTAAGGTTCTTGAGTTTGAACTGACAGGCGTCAATAACGATTATGTCGGGATGTTCAGCGATATCACAAGATTCTGCATGAAGAATCAGATCAGTCCTGTACTCAAGAATAAGATCATTTCCGTTATTGAAGAACTCTGCTTCACGATCATCCTGCCAAAACTCAGGAATATTGACATGAAGATATCAATAGAAGTCTCGGAACCGGGTGATGAGGCAGTCATAAAGATGAGTTATCCTGATGCATTTGACCCGGCAACTACTGACGACGATATCTCATTAAAGATCGTTAAGGCACGCACTGAGTCAATTAAGTATACCCGTCAGAATGACAGAAGCATTGTAAAGGTGGTAGTGAATTATGAATAACCATGATCTCGGCAGATCGAGCACGTTATGTCTGGTGCTCGGAGGCGGGCTTACGGTCCTGCTTGCTGCTCTTACGCCGTGGGCGGTCCGCGATTCTATGGAAGCTTTTACTTTGGTATGTGTGTTTTTCGGTGTCGTGGCGCTGCCGCTGATCATCATAGGAATAAAAATGAAGCTGAAATCAAAGCAGAGATACGACACAAAGCGCGTATCGTTTGCCGAGACAGCCTCGGGTGGAATGCAGCGTTATAAAGTCGAGTGGCTGTGGGACAGCGCGTGTGAAGTGTACTGCAGGACTAACAACAAAGATCCTCAGATGCTGGATGATGAAGATAACTATGAGATATATGATCTCGCGGGAAATGATGTTGCGCTGCTGCTGACATGGGTGATCGATCATGACCTTTTCGCGCCGGAGGATGATGATGTGGCGAAGTACTGTGAAGAGGTGAAGAGGCGGGAACTGACCGGAAGCGAGTTTCTTGACAGTGTATGCGACCAGAAGCTTTCCAGGAGCGATTTCAAGGACGAGATCATTGGATTTATCGATGACTATTTCTATGATGGCGGTGCGCACAGATGTGGCGATTTTCAGAAGGATTATGAGTCTTTTGTAACAGGATATCTCAGGAAAGAACTGTTTACCGTCAAGTTCAGCTGGGAGGAGTATAATTCTTTCAGACCGTATATTGATAAAGCATACGGGATGTTTTTGAATGAGAAAGAAATATAAACTTTGGAGGATATATTTATGAAAAAGAAAGTAATTGCTGCAGTTCTTGCAGCATCGATGCTTATGATGACGGCATGCAGCTCTGCGGAGGAAACAACAGTAAGCAGTGAATCCGAGACTGAGGCAACCGGGGTAACTGAGGTTACGGAATTAACTGAGGCTACAGATGAAACGCCGGCCGAGACGGAAGCTCACCAGGAGGATGTGATCATACCTATGTGGAGTGAGATTATGGTCATGGGTCAGAACAGGAGCCTGAGTGATATAGAGCCTGAGAGCTGGTTCACGGATTTTGAGAACACAGTATTTCATAGTTTCGAGTGGGATAGTAATGACAAAAAGATCGATGGCTGTACGGCTTACAGATATCAGAAGCCATGGAATATACAGGAACTGATCCTGACTGATTCAACGGGGACAGAGGAGGGATCTGCAGCCGATATCTACTTTGTATGGGGCACCGATAATTCATATGTTATGTATATAGAGGTTGGAGAGAATTCGGCATTAGTGCCTTTTGTACCTTTCTTCTACAATGAGACCGGCAAGTATATGGTCGGTTATTACAATAACGGCGGATCTGTCGAACTTAGAGCATTCTACTGGTCAAGTGAGACAGGCGAATACGATATCGGCCCGGTTGACGATGTAAGTACTTATGAGGAGGCTTTGGCGTAAGGCGTCATAATAAAACGTTAAGGTTACGTTAAGATTCAGCGCTTTTTCCGTTAAGGATACATCTTTAGAATAGGCATTGTAAGCGACAGAAAAGGAGGATCTTACAATGTGGAATAGGAAAGATGTGAAAGCTAAGGGAAAGGCGAGCTTCAAAGCTAATTTTTGGAAGTGCGTGGCAACAGCTGCGATCCTTGGACTGATCGGCGGCGGAATAAGCACCGGACCCAATTTCGGTTCACTGGGAGGATCGTTAAGCGGAAGAGGTGCTTCGTCTGAGATCACTCAGAATGATGATAATTCCTTCAGCTTCCTGATAGACGGTGACACCGATAACGGCTTCACGATCACAAGCAGCACAACAAATGAAAACAGCGATGCTGATGCAGATACAGATGCTGCTGCAGGCGAAGATGTGAAGACAGTTAACATTTCAAGCGATGATGCAACGGGGTTTGCGTTTGCGTTTCTGGGAGTAATGCTCCTTGTTGTGGCGATCGTAGTCATAGTTGCTATGGCTATCGGATTTGTCTTCGATGCATTCCTAATCAACCCGATAGAGCTTGGATGCAGAAGATTCTTCAGAAGGAATCTCGATGAGCCCGCAGCGCTTGGCAACCTTATGTTTGCCTTTGATTCAAATTACAAGAATATCGTAAAGACAATGTTCTTTAGGGATCTGTATATCATGCTTTGGAGCATGCTGTTTGTGATCCCGGGCATCATCAAGTCATATGAGTACAGAATGATCCCTTACATCCTTTCGGAGAATCCCGAAATGAGCAAGGACGAGGCTTTTGCAGAGAGCAAGAGACTCATGACAGGCAACAAGTGGAAGACATTCGTTCTCGATCTGTCATTCATCCTCTGGGATCTCGCATCACTTTGCACATGCGGACTTGCAGGACTCTTCTACGTAAATCCTTACAAGTCAGCAACAGATGCAGCTCTTTATGAAGCACTTAAGTATGGTACATCTTCAAAATAAGCCTGTTTGGGAATAAGGGTTTGGTATAATGGTAGAGAAGGCAACTGGCGGGAGAGCATCCCGTCAGTTGTCCTTAAGTTTTGGAGGGAATATGGATTACAAGGTTTTGGTGGCTGACGACGAGAAGGAGATCCGCAATCTTCTCCGTCTTTATCTTGAGAATGAGTCATTTAAGGTAATCGAGGCTGCTGACGGTGATGAGACACTGAGGCTTGTCCGGGAGAAGAAGCCTGACATCTGTCTGCTGGATATCATGATGCCCGGTATCGACGGTCTTCATGTTATGCAGGAGATAAGGCGTGAGAGCAATATACCCATTATGATCATATCTGCAAGGACAGCAGACGCTGAGCGTATCCTGGGACTCAATCTCGGTGCCGATGACTATATTGCAAAACCGTTTAACCCGCTGGAAGTAGTGGCGCGCGTCAAGTCCGCTCTCCGCCGTTTCTACAATCTCGGAAGCGGAGAGGTTAAGGGAGAGATCCTGAAGGTAAAGGATCTCGAACTTGATACTGACTCATGCATACTTACAAAGAACGGTTTCTCCATTGAGCTTACTCCCGTGGAATACAAACTCATGGAACTGTTTATGAGTTATCCCGGAAAAGTCTTTACAAAACAGCAGATCTACGAATGCGGCTGGGGAGACGAATATGTTGTTGCTGACAACAACATTATGGTATCCATCAGCAAGCTCCGCACGAAGCTCGATGAGGATCCGTCAAAATATATCAGAACACTCCGCGGACTCGGGTACAGGATGGAAAAGTAATGAATGACATAAAGACACTGCGAAGGTTTATTATCCGCAAGTTTAGTGTGACTCTGATTCTGGTCGGACTGGCGGAGTACTTCCTGATGATCTTTATCAACCGCATAATGCTTCCGATAATGACAGCTACATATTTTCCCCAGCTCAGCGGAGTAAAACTGCTGAATATAGGTAATATCATTTATCTGTCATTTCTGTGTTTCCTCTATCTGCTGTCACTTTTACTGCATCAGCTGATACCCGCGGCATCTTCTATAATCATGTCTCTTATCACCGCTTCTTTTAACTTCCTTGGAGTTGGATCCAATAGCGGCGGTGAGATTGCGGAACTGTCTGCAAAGAGTTCTGTGATGCTGTTTCTGACATTAACTGCAGTAATGCTCCTTCTGCTGTTTCCGCTCCTGCTCGGCGGTGTTCTTTTCTCCGGACAGGTGATGAGAGAGTTTCACAAACTTGAGGAGAAGAGGGAGAATGAGAGACGCGACAATGAGCGCAGGAGATATCTTATGATCTCCGATATCGCACACGATCTTAAGACTCCGATGACTACTGTCTCTGGCTATGCTCGTGCCTTGTCAGATGGTGTTGTAAAGCCTGGAGAACAGCAGGAATATCTTGATTCGATAAGGGAGAAAGCTGAACGCATGAACGATATAGTTCAGATGCTGTTTGACTATGTCAGACTCGACAGCGAAGGCTTTGAGCTTGTCCGCAAGGAGACTGATATCTGTGAGCTCGTTCGTGAATGTATCTCGTCCTGTTATCAGGATATTGAAGATGCCGGTGATGAGATCGACGTAGATATCCCTGATTCCGCGATCATGCTGTCAGTCGACAGGATCCAGTTCGGGCGCGTACTGACTAATCTCCTGACTAACGCAGTTAAGCATAACGGTAAGGGAACATCCATAAAGGTTTCCGTGCGCCGTGAGACGGACGAAGCCCGCATCTATGTTGCTGACAGCGGCAAGATTATCGACAGTGAACTTGCAGGCAGTCTGTTTGATCCGTTCGTGATGGGTGACAGATCACGCAGCACAGGCGGCGGTTCAGGACTCGGCCTGTCAGTTGCACATAAGATCGTTGAGATGCACGGGTACAAGATAAAGCTCGTTCAGGCGCCGGAAGTTGCGCGCTATGAGCTGGGCGGGGAGTACAGCAAGACGTTTGTTATCGTGGCAAGATTACTGGATGTCTAACTTGCCGTTATTACGCAGCCAGTATCTGTTGATTATCAAATTGTCTATTATATCTGCTTTGTAATTATCCTGGGCCTTTTGTGTATTACGGCTCAACAATCCATACGCCCCTTTAGCACTGATCTCGTATATTCTTGTCGATGATTCATAACTTTTACTTACGTAGTAGTTGTTCTTTCTTTTGATTCTTTTGCTTTCTTCCTTATAGATTGCAACCAGGGATTCCTGCATGTTTTTTTTGAATTGATTTGGAACCTGATATTTATGATAATGTGTATCATCTTTAAGACCAAGTGCATCGCTGACCGGCGCCGGAAAATACTTTACCTTGTAGGATATATTCCTGATGTTCTTGATCTTAACAAAGAAGAATCTCCTTGCCATCTCAACCTCAAGTAATGAATAGTAAACAGCAATGAGTCTCGGGAGAGTGACCTTTGCCTTTTTCCTTCCGGAAAGTATTACACTTCCGATCATCGAGCCTGTGAATCCTATTATCTTGGCATTACTGATCTTTTCAGTTAGTGGAAAAGAGAAATCAGAAGTATCTATGAGTTTACGTATCCTGTCATTGAGCGTACATATTATCTCGCGATCAAAAAGCTTGTTGATCGAGCAGTTTATTCGGTTTATGATCTCATCCCGCTCTTTATTCTCCTTATCTTTGCGCGGTGGTTTGATGGAACCTAACATGATCGCGAAAAGTTCATTAATAAGTGAGTCTCGTCTGTCCGGTTCAGCCCAATTAACACCAGGTTTTTGCCTTGCAAGAGTGAATAACGAATTGAACACGATATAATCAAAGAAATCGAGAGTTATATTATCATCAGCACACTTATATTTACCTGCTTCCAGGCCGAAAACAGACATGATCATTTCTGAGGTGTGGATCAGAAATCTTGGATGTGTTTTCTCTGTCTCTTCTTTTATCTGCTCCTTTTTTATCCGATGTTCAAACAGCTTCTGAATTTTCTCTTTGCACAAGGAGGTGCATTTTGGGAAAAGGTCGTTAACTATCTCTATGACAGTATCAGAGTTCATATTCAGGAGTTCATCGAGTGAAATATCCAAGAGTTCTTTCCCTCTAAGGAACCAATTGCAAAGTGAAAGATAATCCCAGACTTTGATCCTGGCAGAAATGACAGATAAGACATTTTGACTGGTGTTTACAGGGGGGAGTATTCTGCTTAATACCTGCTGCCTTTCTTCCTGAGTGCAGAATATCGTGTAAGTAGTATTATCATCGGGATTTCTGATCCTTCCGATCTCCTGTTTGTATTCTGACATTGAATCAGGAAGACTTATGTTTACAACATGATTGACCGTATCTACGTCAATACCCATGGAAAGTGCCTTTGTGGTAAGAATGTAAAGGATAACAGTGCGTTTTCCTTCTGTTTGTTTTTTACCGGTCTCGACTCCAAACGATCTTATGTCGTTCATATGGTTTTCTTTTTCCTGTGGTGTCATGGAGCCGTAAAACGTTGAGATTCCTGCCTGCCTGTAATCATTATTATCAACACTGAGCAGAAAAGTAATATCCCCCTTTTGATTGTCCATTACCTTTAGGAGTTCTCTCATGCGGTCGCCGTCTTCCCAATTGTGGTTCACCGGAAAAGGAACGTAATCGGGATCATCATATTCTGCTTTTTCAGCTTTTTCTATTTCGATACGGTCGTATTCATCATACTTTTCAGCCTGCAGTTTTTTTAATCTTTCAATCAGATCAGTGCGAAAATCTACTACGGCTTTTGTAGTATTAAAGAAGAACAGAGTACATCCTTTCTCCTGTTTTTTGTCTATGTTATCGATAATAAGTTTATATCTCTCTTCAATCCTATTTGAATCAGGTACCAGTTTTACCTTATCGTCAGATGGCAGGGGCCTTGATTCCGAACAAACAGTAAGGGTTAATCCAAGATAATATTCGAGATATTCAAACTGCATTCTGTTCAGAGTTGCCGTAAGCAAAAGAAGGCGAACATCATACCTCTTCCGTATCTCACGGATAAATCTTATGACAAACAGATAATCATCTCTAAAAGTCAATCCCCAATCAAGCAATGTGTGTGCCTCGTCGATAACTATCATCGATATCTTTCTTGAAGGATCTTCTGTGAAACACTTTATGATATTGAAAGAACTGCTGTATAACGTCTCAGGTGATGTGTATATAAGATCAGGATCAACGATATTAACAGTCTCATCATCATTATTGTTGTCTATATTTGCAGTGGTTATCTCTTCTCTGTTACCCGAATAAAGCCTCTTCAGATGAAAAGCGCCTCCGCCATAATCCCGGTTATAACTGTCAACCTGATCATTGATTATTGCGTTAAGTGGTTCAATGACCAATACGGTTCCTTCAGTATTGTGCGCATAATACTGGTAAATGAATGATTTACCTATACCGGTAGGGAGTATGCCGAGAACGTTCGAATTGCTTTCTGCCAGAAGAGGCTCCATAACGGATCTCTGCGCCTTCCAGTTTTCCTCGGAAAACGTATCTGCATAAAGCACTTTGAGAGTATGCTCTGCGTCATTGATCAGATAATTGTTGTCATTCATTTTCATCGTACTTTTCAAAGAACAGTTTGCAGTATTCTGAATAGCGTTCTTCCGATTCTTGCCGTAACCGCAGAATGCTTATCTTACTATTGTTTGTGTCAGGGATGAGAATATATTTTTTGTTGTATGCCAACTCGTCGAGAACAGCACCCGTACAATCCTTCAGCTTCCTGCTGCCCAAGGCAGAACAAACCTCGTCCAGATACTTCTCATCGATCTCTTTACCAAAACCCTGTTCCAGATCATCATATATCTTCCTGATCCTTTCTTTGCGCTTGACCGTATCATCATTCCAGGCATTCATCAGTCTGTTTTGAAGGATCTTGTAAACTTCTACTGCCCTCTCAGGATCGTGTTTTGCCTGAAGCAGAGCCTGTGTATTGGGGTATGTTATCTCCAATACTGCCTTTGGGCAAACATCTCTGAATGCCCTCATCAATTGCTGGGAAAACATGCCTGCAATGCCGACGGCAGACTTGATCGCAGTTGCTTTCTGGACGGCAAGACGGTCGTCTTCTGTGGCATTGCATTCAAAGTATTTCTTAAAATTGTCAAGACTTCCGCCTTTTGCTTTGGATTCGCTGATCATTCTCATGGATCCTATGACGGATTTTTCGTCCCTGAAGACTATTGTTGCGTTATCGAGAACATAGTCTTTTTGGAATGTCTCCTGAAGTGCACTGTCGATGTCTTCTATGCTTTTATTCTCCGGCAGCACTAATCCTGCAGAGATGAGATCAAGTTTTGTATTAAGGATCAGTTGTTCACCCGGCTTTCCCTCATCGAAAAGATTATTCTCGACCGAAAACTTCTCCCTGGCTTCAAGATCTGCTTTCTCGGATCTTATTCTTACGACCGCAACTGTATCACCGTCAAAGTCGCCGTCAAAGCCTTTTGCAACAACAGGATTGATGGCGATGCCTGTGAGATTGTCATCTACCCGTTCGATCTTCATGTATCTCACGCATGCGTCTCTTAAGATGGGATCACGCCAGATAAGAAGATAGTCATTTTCTTTTGCACCCAAAACCTCTGATATTTCTCTGCTGATAGCGACCGATCCGATCGACAATCTCGGATCAGGTGACCAGATAGCAGTAGTTGACAGGTCGATTGCTCTTGTCATGACAAGTGTCTTGAATATGTTTTCCTTGCACTCAAAGAATTCCTTTTCTATGTTGGCTTCTATTTTTTTTGCTTGTTTCTCTATTTGATCAGGATTCCAGGTCTTTTTGGGTTCATCAAGCATTTCTGACAGTTTCTGATAGTTCTTTGTCAGTTTGCTTTCTGCCTTCTTGCCGCTGGACAAACGAAAGCCCTTGCGAACTTTGTATGGCAACAGACAAAACGAGAATATTGTGTCTTTCAACAGTTCGTCGGGCATAATATGGTAGAACTGACAATCGTTATTATACACATCAAATCCAGTATCAAGTAACTCTCCCCAAAGTATCGTTTTCTCGAACTGGTAATCATTTTTGTAGTACATTAATGCCTGGATGCTCTTAATATCTTCTTCTGCCCGCTTTCCTTCAGCATAGAGATACGACATCAGTCTTTTTGCATCTTTGGAGCATAATGCCCAGGAGAGTTGTGGAGAAGCTTTGCGGCTTCTGCCTTCATCATAATCTTCTTCATCGTAAATATGAGTCTTCTTGTCGGCAAAATGCCTTGTGATGATATACTCTGCCTTTCCAATACAGTTTTTGTGTTCTTTACCGTCATAAAAGAGCGAACTTGTATCTTTCATCAGCTCTCTTGCCGTTGCACCATTAAAACGTGACAGGCCGGAGTAGGGGGAAGCCACTACATCTAATCCGGGATTCTCCCTAAAGAGTTTTACAAGACCTGCTATTGTTTTATCCCGGCTTTTACGATCGACAATGATTGAGATTACTCCCTTGTTGCCACCGCGATCGAGCATCTTGTCACCGATCTTCAGGTCTCTCATTTTTCCATCTATCCCTATTACCTGATTTTTGTGAGCAAACTCCTTTGACACGACAAAGCCGTCCTCCATATTCCATCCTCCGCATGTCGTAAGGGCAGTCTTTGCAGGCGCAGTTATGCTGTATGCCTTCATAAGATTTGAGAAGACCATCTGGTTGCGGTCGAAAGGATTGTATTTGGAGTATTCAGAAAGAAAAGAGTTTTTGAATATGGGATTGAATATGGGATTGAATATGGGAGTCCTGTCACCATCTTTGCCCGGAACTATGCTTCCATCCGGTTTGACTTTTGCTCCTTCAACAAGATACCTGACAAGTCCCTGATTCTTTCCTGATGATGTTGCTTCAGGATCGAATATCTTTGTGTTCCTGATCATGCATATACTGTCTTCATCTTTCAGAAGGGCATTAACACCTGATCTCTCATAGAGATATTCAGGGTATCTTACTCTTCTTGCCAATGTCTTAACGATCGCCTCCCTGATATCTTTGGGAAGGGCGTTAAGATTACCGATATCCTCTCCGAGCGGATCATAATCGAAACGTTCCTCATAAAACAATGAGTAAACATCATTTAAGTTCGTTGTATCACCGCGAACGCTAGTATAGGATTTATTTCTCTTGTTAAAATCCGGATTGACATTAGCGTAGTCATATATCAGTCTTCTGTCCCTGATCAACTGGATCTTTATCGCAGCACATATCATATTCTGATAGCCAATGAGTCTGGTGTTGTTCTCAATGCTGCATGCAGAAGGATTGACAACAGCATAGTACCCGGGAACAAACCAGTAATCATCTTTAGAATCTTCATGGTGCCGGGTCTTTATCAGTCCATGTTTGTCAGGGCTGAGGACCTGCCCCAGATAACCGGTTACATGATTATCAAATCTCTCGCCGTTTTTATCTGTGAAAGGAAGGACCGCACTATATCTTATTATTCCCTGATCATCGATCAGTATTCTATATATATTGCTTTCTTTATATCCGGTTATTAAAAGACCTGTTATGACGGCCTTCTTAACTTCATTCTCAAAAGGATCATTTGAATCAAGTTCTCTGGCCCCTTCTTCGTTAAAGAACAGGCAATTGTTTTTTATTATGTTGTTATACTTTTTCTGTTCTTCATCTTTAGCGGTGAGTTCAAATCTTTTGATCTTGCCGTTGATCTTTTCTCCCTCATGTCTCTTTATTGCCAGCCATAATGTTCTCTCAAATTTGGCGCCTTCGTCTTCCAGCTTCGATACTATCTCAGCAGGATTGATCATTTCCCAGCGCGATCCCTTGTCATTAAGCTTGTAGAAACATTCTGTCGGGATATCCGGTAATGAACTGCTGATCTTTGTGTTGATAAACCCGATCAGAGCATCAAGGTTCTTCTTTCTTTCTGTCAGTACAATGGGATTGGATTTGCCAAGCCCTGCTATGACTTTTTTGCATTTATCTGTCTCCAAATCTCCGGTTGTCCATAAAAACAGATCAATGAAATCATCTATCTCAATGTTCTCTGTTTTATAGGAGATTCCCGAACCGGAATCTTTTACATACGGGATAAGCTGATCTTTGCTTTCAAGATCGAGATCGAGAACGGATAATCTGAAGCTCTCATATATCTTTTCCGGCCTGCTTACTGTAAGGTAATAGCCGTTGCTGAAAAGCAATACGAATATGTTCCGTTCTTCGAGTTTTTGGATTATTTTTGCTGCAAAGTCGATCCTGTCTTTCCATTTGGGGAAATCGCTTCTCCACATCGCTTCATCTATTCCGGAGAATTCATCGAGCTTGTACCTCTCTTCTCTGATCTTCCTTATTACTCTTATCTGATAATTTGCAAAGTCTGATTCTTCCTTGACCTTCTTACTCTCTTCTGCCTCCAGATCTCCTTTGAGCCACAGGAGCAGGTTTACAAAATCATCAACAGATGTATTAAACGATTGGTAACTGTTCCCGGTCTTTGTATCCTTTATGTATGGAGTCAGTAACTTCATGCTGTCAGGATCGCTGTTAAGTATGTACAGATCGTAATTATCATACCTGGCATTAATACGGTATCCTTCGCGACGGAGATCAGGTGAATATCCTTTATCCTCAAGTGTCTTAATGATCTGTTCTGCAAAGTCGATCCTTGGCTCAAGGCTCTGCAACTCGCTCTCGCCGAATTCCTTCTCTTCCGTGAGCTTATTATGGCTTTCCTTTATTAGTTCGTTGATCTTATCTCTGTACATTCAGAATACCCCTCCACGAAACTGTGTCTTAAATCATAAATAGTATACCATAAATGCTGATAAATAGGGGGGAATCGGAGTTAACTAGTATTTATTTGCGAAATAGAATTCAAATAATTCATAAGGAGGTGCCCGCTATGGCTACCCAAAACTCCCCCAGAACCCTTGGCGCAAACGCAAGAACCCTTTGCAGACTCATCGACCTCTTTCCCGAAGAAAGCTGTATCGTTCTGAGATTCTTTTACGAAGGTTGTTCCGAACCCGTGAAGCAGATTCAGATTTGGAAGAACAATCACGAAGAATACCCTGAAGAACTAAACTACCCGACTGTGGAAAGGTCCAGAGAAGAACTTTTCGATTTCTTTGACGAATACGGCCACGATTCGTACAGGATGACGATGGAATGGAACTACGGTTTCGGAAACTCCATTCTCATCAACATCCAGAGGCCCTCAACAAATCTCGATTATTAATGAAAGGACAATAAAACTATGTCAAAACTTACTAACTACAAGAACGCATTTGAAACAAAGATGGACGAAGCTCTGAGCATTGTAAATGCGCACATCAGGAATGGCGTGCCGGACAATGAACTGCTCAATGTCATCTCAGCATTGGTGTATATGAACCCGCAGCATCTTCAGGCTGATTACAGCGATGAGCTTGTCGATTCGGTCTATCTGCTGAAGTATGGCCATGCATACGGTTTGGAGTACGCTATGGCATACGATGCGATAATAGAACGCGAGATTGATGCAATGAGGCACAAGAAGGATTACATCAGGACAGTAAGACCTGTTACCTTCGGCGTCGGAAGCGGTATCAGCACATGGGCTCTAGGCTTTGCTTATGCCCACAAGGAAGAGTATTCAAGCTGGTTCAAATGGAGCCCTTACTCTGATACAGGTATTGACCTGACGAAATGGCCGGTTATTTTTGATACGGGTTTTGATGGCGGCGTCAAGTTCTATTTCAATAAGACGGACATCGTCGATTACATCACTAATCACTGGTATGGCAATATCAATGTGATGGCCTTCACCAAGGTGCTCAATGAGCTGCCCTCTGACGTGGTAGATGCAGTTATTGATGCGATAGAGAGTAAGGCGAGGGCAGGTTGTTTTGGAGGTGACGTTTATTATCTCCTTTTGTCCCATTCCAAGAGCGAATATGACAATAATACAGACGTTCAGAGGATTGCGCAGCGTCTCATCTCCGCCATCAACTACAATGGTGTTTTTGAGGTCGACGATACCGTGCCTGAGCATTTCACATGCAACAAGAATTCGACCGACCCGTGCTGCAAGCTCGTACCCATTAATAACGGATCACCTATTAATTGTTACGGCTTTGCTAGCTACGCGACCGGCCGTTATCACTATGTCGGTGATTACTTCTTTAATGACACTTTCAAGATAAGTGATAACATTAATGATACAACGAAGCTGCTTCAGGATTATGTCAATGTACATGTTCCCCATATCAACTTCACAGCTATCCGTACAACGAGCCAGATACGTCTTCAGATTATCCGTCTCAGCAGGAGGTGACATATGATAATAAGTGCAAGCCGCAAGACGGATATTCCCGCATTCTTTTCTGAATGGTTTTTCAACCGCATCAGCGAGGGTTACGCGTTATCGCGTAACCCGATGAATGCACACCAGATAAGCAGGATACCGCTTACACCCGGTGTCGTTGACTGCATTGTCTTCTGGACAAAGAATCCGGGTCCGATGATGGACCGCCTCGATGAGCTGAAGGATTTTAAATACTATTTCCAGTTCACTCTTACAGGCTACGGCAGGGACCTCGAAATGAATCTTCCCGACAAGAAGAAGGTGCTGATACCTGCCTTTCAGAAGCTCGCCGACAAGATCGGCCCCGAGAAGGTGATTTGGCGCTATGACCCTATCGCATTTAACGATGTGTACACACCTGAATACCATCTGAGTGCATACCGTCAGATCGCAGAGGCACTCAAGGGATGTACGGAAAAGAGCGTTATCAGCTTTGTTGACATCTATAAGTCCAAGAACAAGACCGCTCTTGACGAGATGAAGATTACTGAATCTTCAGAGGAGACTATGTACTCTTTCGCATCGCAGCTGGTCGACATCGCTTCTGCAAATGGCATGAAGATAGCAACCTGCGCTGAGCGCATCGATCTCGCACCGCTCGGCATCGAGCACAACTGCTGCATTGATAAAGCCCTTATCGAACGTATCGTCGGTGCAAACCTCAAGGTGCGCAAGGATGCCTCTCAGCGTGAGGAATGCGGGTGCGTTGCAAGCCGTGATATAGGAACATATAATTCCTGCCTTCACGGGTGCCGTTACTGCTACGCTAACTTCAAGCCTGAGACAGTTAAGGCAACATATGCTTTATATGACCCCAAATCACCTATCCTCTGTGATTCGGTTGACGAAGGCTCTGGTGATTCGATAATCATGGCCAAGGCTGAGTCTCTTATCGACAAGCAGATCAGGCTTGATATCGAATAACACTTGAATATGATGTCTTAAAAATAAAAGAATCTTGAAAAAATCTTATAAATACTGATGAGAACAATTCTCACTAGTATATAATCATGCAAAAAGTAAACGAATTAGTTTGCATATGCAGAGCCCATTTCGTACCGACCAACCGCCAAAAAACTCAAGATATCCGTCTAACCAACGGATAAGACCAGGGAGGCCGTACCATCTGACTAACCAACGTATGGTACGGCAATTTTAACCAACAAGACTGCGGTAACTTTTGCGTAATTTAATCAAGGTCACAATGCAAGTTTAGTATATACGAGCACTGAGGCAGATATGTGCGTCTGTCCCAGTGTTCATCATGTGAGTCTAAATTAAAAAAAGAGTCGTACGACTCAGAAAGAGGTACATATGATTTACAATGCAAAAACACAAACCATTTTGAACATTCTTGAATTCACAGCAAGTCTGATTACCGACGATACAGACTTGCTCGACTACGATGAAATTGAGTTCAATATCGAGCAGTGCAGCAGAGAATTCAATGAGAAGGAGAATCGCAGTATTTTAAGAAATCGTCTTGATTATCTTGCCGACAATTACATCTACATTCTTTTGGGAGCTCTCGTATGTGAAGATTATCTGGCTCTTCTGCGGCAATGCATTTTCCTCGAGGCAGAGATGATGTTCAGAATGCCTGAAGACTTAAAGGATTACATCAGAGAACTGACTTCCGATCCTGTCCCTGAAGTGCCTGTAAATCCAGTAAATCTCACTACTATCGATACAAGTGTCGACATTTGCGATGATCCGTATTTCAAATTGCTAATAGCGAGAATTAAACGCGGATTGCGTAATTGTGATGAGGCATACAACAGACTGTTTGCAGCAGCTGTTTCCAAAGAACCGGACATGGAATGCATCTCTTATGTGATCTCCAACTTTTATTTCCTGCTGATGGCATACGCTAAAAATGATGACTTGTACGGAAAGACCAAAAGTCTTGTCGATGTATCAAAGGCAACACTAAAAAAATACAGAGAGTCATACGACTCAGAAAGGATGTGATGCTAGATGAAGCGTATTGTATTTTTTAGAAAAGAACTTGTTCAGTACGAAGAATTTGGATCAAATCTGCGGATCTTGGTAGTATATGCTTTCTGTCCTGACAGTGATAACAATTTTATGGTTATCAAAAATGAATTGAACCAAGACAAGCCGTATAAAGACGGTAGTTACATGATGGTCTTTGATCCCTTTAAGTCCTATGAATATAGGATCCTCAAAGACGGCAAACAAGTGTATGCCAGCTACACGGTCGATCAGATCTGCAAATTCTACGAACAGTACGATGAAATGTTAAGAACGAACAGTAATCCACCCTTGCCGTATTAATAAGATAAGGGTGGCATACAACTTGCCTGCGGCGGCTTTTGGGGGTGTCGCAAAAGTGAAGTAATTCACTTAACGGCACTCTCTTTAATTGTTCAAAACCCAGTTGAATATAGCTCCCGTTTTTTCTATAATCTGCGCTAAGAGTTAGAAGATTTTTCACACAATTATTCTAACAATAAATGGGCCCTTCGGGACCCATTTTCTTTTGAAATTATTAGGGGGCATTGCATTTTATTTTGCAACAGCCCCCTTATTTATAAAAAATAACGAAAGGATGTGATGCTAAATGCAGCAATTCACAATATACAGGATGTTGGACTTCTTCGACCCTGAGGATGGATTATCAGGGGAGAAGGAGATTCGCAGGGAATGCCTTGCGTTAAGACGCTTTAATGAAGCAATGGGAATGCTCAGCAAGCGCGAGAAGAAGCTCTTCCTGGAGTATTACAGCGGAGACGGGATTAAGACTGACCTGAATAAGAATTATGCCATTCTTCTGGTCAATCGTGCGAGAAGCGTAATCGTTAGCTATATGGCACAGTTTGGTTTCGCACTGGAGGTGTCAAAAGCAGCAGACGGCGAGCTTTGCGATGAGGACTATATCGGGATTCCGGATGAAGCCCTCGAAGGTATTAATCCCTGGGCAGGCTGTGAGTACGATGAGTATCAGGAAAAGGCTTCAAGCTGTCACGTAGATCCCGAGGATCTTTATGCTCTCGACCATCCTGTTAAGAGGGAGCCGAAGTCAGCCGGTCTCAGTGACAGGGAGCTCTACCGCAAGGTCAAGGATGCCTGCATCAAGAGGGATATCCCGCTTGAGCTGTCGTCCAGGATCGTTATGAGTGTTATCTCATACATCAGGTCCGGCAAATGCCAGCCCATCCTTCTCATCGGTAAGGCGGGGACGGGGAAGACCTATTTCGCGCAGGTCCTGGCTGATGTCATGGGTCTTGAGTTCTTCAAGATCTCAGGTCCCGGTGCAGCATCAGGACGCGGTCTCACAGGTGATTCTGCGGCGTATAAGTCTCCCAGGTTCGGCGAGATCGCCAATGCGATGATAAGGACAGGTACACCCAATCCCATTATCCTTATCGATGAGATAGACAAGAGCAGTCAGAGGGACAAGTTTCACTGTCTCGGAGACGAGCTGCTGAGCTGCCTTGACGGTTCACACAGCATCTATGACAACTTCCTCGAGACCCATCTCGATACATCCTCAATTCCCTTTGTTCTCACGGCGAACGTGAAGGAGCAGATTCCTGAATGGCTTATCGACAGGTGTATGCTGATCAACTTTCCCGATCCGGATACGGACAGGATCAATTCGATCCTCGAAAAGCACATCTCCGAACTCAAGGAGGAGAGGCTCTACAAAGGAAGACTCGTCATCAGCAGGATCGCGCTGAAGAGCGTGGTCGAGAGTATGCGCGGACGCGGGATAGTCTCGCTGCGACAGTATACAAGGATGCTCGACAACGCCTGTCTGGAGGCCTTCAGGGATATGTGTGAAGACACAGCTGACAAGAAGAGAATTATGGTCAAGTACAAGCACCTGAGCAAGGCTATGAACGACATTATCGGTCAGGAACAGAAGAAGAGATCCGCATACCATATCGGTTTTGCGGTATAGGCCCGTGCGCCCCGCACCACAAACGGTGCGGGGCATTTTTCTATCAAAGGAGTAAACATGATTAATTACAACACAACGCTAAATGCAGATGATGCAAAGAACATCATTGACATGGTCCATTCGATGCGGCTGGGCACGCTCTCTGTTCTTGCGGGTTATCCGGTGACAAAGCCGGATAACAATCCGCTTGCAGGCGCGGTACTCGTTATGCTGGACCTTCAGAATTACGGCAGATGGAATTACCTTACAGTCGGCGAGTTTATAGGACTGACAGCCCAGTGTGTGAAAGGCAGTTTCCTGGATGGCAGATATTCCGAACACAGCAGGTTTTATCAGGATACCCCTTATAAGTTTGCTCTTCATTCACTCGCCTTTTCGCTGGATGAAGCAGGGAATGAATCGCCCCTTATCAGATTATTCTGCAACATCGATTACGGTCAGTACTACAAGCTGATCACATCACAGCAGTGCAATGGAAAACTGGTCGGTTTTAACGAGTCTCCCAAGCTTCTTCAGGTCGCGAAGAATTATGTAAGCTTTTGCAGGTCAGGATATAACTTTTGGAAGGATAAGAACAACTACTACAAGACTACCTCAGACCTTCATATGGGCAATCTTTATAAGTTTCTGTTAGAGCCTCTTCTGACATCTGAACACGAGCAGGTAAAGGCTTATCTCAACCCGAAGACCGCAATAGACATAGTCTTGGCAAAAACAAATAAAGGAGATGACAATTATGGAAAAGAATAATCCCAGGATACTTAAGAACACCGTACGAGGTACAGAGTTCATCGAACTCGATGAGCACTTTCTGGCAGAACGTAAGATATTTCTCCTTGGCGAGGTGACCCCGGAATCGTCGACGGGACTGATCAAGCAGGTTATGTACCTTCAGTCCCTCGACCGCACCGGCGAGGTAATCCTCTACATTGACAGCGGCGGCGGAAACGTCATTAGCGGACTGGCACTTTACGACGTGCTTAAGTCGTTAGAAGTACCCCTCAAGACCGTATGCATCGGAAATGCTGCCTCAATGGCGGGGATACTGTTTTTGGCAGGTGACAGGCGCGTTATGCTGCCCCACTCAAGGCTCATGCTCCACGATCCGTCTTATTCACACAGCAATATCGACGGACTCAAGGCGCACGAGATAAAGGAGATGGTAACAGACCTTGATAAGGTCGGCGAAGAGCTGGTGAAGATCATATCTGAAGTCACCGGACACAGCGTCGAAGAGATAAGGGAAGTTACCCGTAAAGACAGCTACTACTCAGCTGAAGAAGCACTCAATTTCAACCTGGCAACAGAGATTACAAGCAATATCGGAGGTTAATATGAATAACTACAGAGTATTTGGACAGAACGTTTACATTTCTAACAATTCACGCGAAACAGGTCTCAACAACAACGATCTCATAATCGGTCAGTCCGGAAGTTCGAAGACGGGTTCGTACGTGGTTCCGAACCTGCAGGTAATAGATCACAGCCTTATCGTAGCTGATACGAAAAGGCTCCTCTATTACAACTTCAGGGACAGTTTGAGAGCACGCGGATTCAAGGTTATGATGCTCGATTTCAAGGAGCCGTTAAGCTCAGTCAACTCGTATAATCCGCTGCGTTTCATCCGCCGCAATAACGACGGTTCATTCCGTGAGCAGGATATCATAACCATCGCGAACAGCCTTGTTCCCATAATGGATGAACATGAGCCGTTCTGGGAGCAGGCTGCCCGTTCATTCCTTGCGTGTATGATAGGTTATGTCCTGGAGTTCACACCTGCGGAGAACCATAGCATTGTTGGCGTGATAAGGGCGTTCCAGGATTACTGCATACCTGAAAAGAGAGAGAAGTTTGACTTGATACTTGTCAAGCATCCCCACTCATTCTACTCACGCAAATACGCACAGATGGTCAGCTCACAGAAGGCAGAGAAGATGTGGGCGAGCATACAGGCTTTTGTGGCAGAGGCGCTGAATCCTTTCGATGCGGTTGAGTACAACGACCTGTTGATAGGAAATGTTGACAATCAGGTTGACTTTGCCGCTCTCGGCAGGTCGAAGGCTGTGCTTTTCCTGAACGTGTCAGACAGCGACAGGACATTTGACCCTCTGGTCAATCTCCTTTATACGCAGGCGTTTCAGGTGCTCATCAGAGAGGCTGATATGACTGATGCGGGAAGGCTTCGTGTTCCTGTGAGGTTCATACTCGATGATTTCGCGACCAACACTGTAATACAGGATTTTGACAAGCTCATATCGGTCATCAGGAGCCGCGAGATTTATGTCAGCATAGTCCTGCAGTGCAAGAGCCAGCTCGAGTCCATCTACAATACCGCGGTGGCAAATACGATAGCAAACAACTGTGATCATACACTCTATCTCGGAGGTCACGATCGTGAAACTGCGGAGTATGTTGCCATCAATGCCGACGATTCCATTGAGAACGTCCTGACGATGCCTCGCGATCAGGCATATCTTATAGAGACCGGCACTCGTGCCAGGGTTATCAGGAAGATCACTCCTTACAGCAAAGTAAAGGCAAGATCTGATGCTCCCGGAAATGAGCCGGAAGTATAGTTTTTTATCAAGGGTACCGTATATGTTAAATCAGAACGGTACCCTTTTTTTACGCTTTTATCAGTATTTGATAATAAGACAGGCTGCGAAAAGGATCACCAGCATCACCACATTCACAATGCTGAAAGAAAGGATGTATTTCCCGCTCTTTCCGCCGCCCTTTATGTAGATCTTATACGTGATCAGACTTGCCATGCTTGCGATCAGGGTGCCCAGTCCGCCAAGATTTGTTCCGACCACAAGCGCGCGTCCGTCATCAGTAAAAGCTGACAGGAGCATGGCGGCAGGAACGTTGCTTATTATCTGAGACGACAATACGGCGGTTAGCACCGGATTACCCGAAACAAGTTCTGACATAGTGTTATAGACGATATCTATCCTTCCGAGATTTCCGATGAGGACAAAGAAGAACACAAATGTAATGAGCAGTGAATAATCGACTTTCTTAAATGCTTCACGGTCAATGAAGATCATTACAAGCATGACCAAAGCGATCATGATGATGTAGTTCAGGACATTTGCAACAGTCATAAGACACAGCGCGAACAAGACTATGCATATGATCATCTTGAGCTTGGGTATCTTTTTGCTGTCTGTGGCGGGTGACAGCATCTTCCCGCGTCTGACGAATAATATGCATCCGGTGATAACGAGTACAAGTGAAATAAGCGTGTAGGGAAGCATCATGAGAAGGAATCCCGGAGTATCCATCTTATACTGTGTGTACAGA
Source organism: Saccharofermentans sp. (assembly GCA_024688685.1). Lineage (GTDB taxonomy): Bacteria > Bacillota > Clostridia > Saccharofermentanales > Saccharofermentanaceae > Saccharofermentans. The sequence continues at coordinate 242,901 of JAILDX010000008.1, read as the reverse complement.
TAGATGTTCTGAGGATTTCCGATAGGAGTCATCATACTTCCGAGATTGGCTGCACAAGTCATAAGGATGAGAGTATACATCAGACTTTTTTTGTCGCTGCATGCCCCGACTGTCATCAGCGCAAACGGAACGAGAGTAACGAGCGTTACGTCGTTCGTCATTATCATACTAAGGAAGAATGATAAAAGAACGAGTATCAGAGATGCCTGAAGCTGGCTGCCGACGCGCGAGAGCATGAACGATGTCAGTCTGTGGAATACACCGATATCTCCCAAAGCGGCATTGACGAGCATCAGAGCTCCGAGTATCGCAAGTACGCGCCAATTTACATAACCGGGGTATTGGGAGTCAGGTGTGACAAAGAAACACGAGATAACGGCGAGTATCCCTGATATGAAGAGTACGGGATCTTTTTTTACCCGTTCGATTACAGTTCCCATATTAGTTAAATAAAATTGCCTTTTTAGAGTTTTTCTTTTAGAATGATTGCATTATATACGATTTACAGCTGATCAGGGATATATGGAAGGGAAAAAGAAAGTATTCTGGTCAATATTCTCGCTCGTTCTTGCGGGACTGACCATCTGGGCCGTTCTGAGCCAGAGTCAGGGAATATCGATCGGTGAGATAATAGAGAATGCCAAAAACGGCAATAAGCTATGGCTTTGCTGCGCGATCTTGTGCGTGGCATTCTATATATGGCTTGAAGGAATTGCAGTCTGTTCCATATTAAAGGGCGCAGGATACAGAAGATCCCCTGTCCGCGGCATTCTTTACAGCACTTCCGATATATATTTCTCGGCTATTACCCCGTCTGCGACAGGCGGACAGCCCGCATCAGCTTACTTTATGGTAGCTGACGGCATTCCCGCCGGCGTTGCGACTGCGGTGCTCGTTCTCAACCTGATGATGTACACCATATCCATCGTTGTTTTGGGTATTATTGCCGTGTTTATCAACTACAAGCTTTTCTTTGAATTCAGACTGCTTGCGAAGATACTTATCGGAGGAGGATTTGTCATACTGACTGTTTTCTCACTGTTCTTCCTGTCTATCCTGAGAAAGGGTGATCATGTATTCGGTGTTCTCAGGAAGTTCATCAACTTCCTTGCAAAAAAGCATCTGCTAAGAAAGCCTGAGAATAAGCTGGCAAAGCTTGAGAAGACAAGGATAGAGTTTAATGAATCTACAGCTCTTGTAGCGGGAAAGACATCTGTTCTTGTCAAGGCTTTTATCTGGAACTTTCTGCAGCGCGCGTCACAGATCGCAGTCCCGATGTTCATCTACCTGATGCTTGGCGGAACGATCAGTAAGGCGGCATACATTTTCGCTTCGCAGTGTCTTGTTACGATAGGCTTCAACTGTGTTCCTGTTCCCGGAGCTATGGGTGTTGCCGACTATCTGATGGTTGACGGATTTACGAATATCGTTGGCAGGGAAGAGGCATTCAACATCGATATGATAAGCCGCGGCATTTCCTTCTATATTTGCGTTGCTTTGAGTGGCATTATTACCCTTATTGGGTATATAATCATAAGAAGGAGGAAGAAGAAGGCGTGATAGGTGTTTATGATTACACAGTTATACTGACATATCTGTCGATGATCTCCGGATGTACAGGAATCATTATATCAATGACAGGCATGGGCCATCCGTATGTCGGTGCGCTTTTCCTTATGTTTTCCGGTCTGTGTGATGCTTTCGACGGACGTGTTGCCAGAGCAAAGAAGAACAGGACTCCGCTTGAGAAAGCTTTTGGTGTGCAGATAGATTCACTTTCGGATCTTATTGCGTTTGGAGTACTGCCGGCAGCGATAGGCGTTGCAATGCTCAGAGTCAGCACAAGATTCTCGGACAGGCCTTACTGGATGACGGAGACGAAGTATGTATGGTATCCGATCCTTCTCGTTGCGATCGCCGTAGCATATATTCTTGCAGGACTTATAAGACTCGCTTATTTCAATGCTACAGAAGAACAGCGCAATGAAGAGGCTGCAATTAAGGGTTCGCAGTATTTTACCGGTCTTCCCATAACAACTGCTTCACTTGTATTTCCGCTGATCCTCATCCTTCATTATTTTATCGGATTTGATTTCTCAATCGTTTATTTTATAACGCTGCTTGTTCTGGCAGTCCTCTTCCTCAGCAGCTTCAAGATGAAAAAGCCCGGTAAGGCAGGCATTATGATACAGGTAGTTATAGGTGTGGTCGAGTTTGTCATTATTGTCTGTATACTGGTGGCCTCTATCCCGAATATGCCGGCGTTCTTCCTGGTTAAATGAACAGTCTTGAATTCCTCTATAAGACAGCTTTTGGAAGGCTTTTGTTAAAGCCTCTTACAAGCCGCGGTCTGTCAAAACTGTGCGGTGCATTTCTTGACACCGGGCTTTCCAAGGGGATGATCAAGTCGTTCGTCAGGAAGAATAATATTAACGAAGACGATTACATACTGACAGATATAAACAGTTTTAACGATTTCTTCTGCAGACGCATAAAGGACGGGCTGAGAGTCATTGACGAAGCCCCGGAGAATGCCATAGCGCCATGCGACGGACTGCTGACAGTATATAAGATAACACCTGATACTGTCGTTCCGGTCAAGCAGAGCGCATATACGATGAAGGATCTGCTGAAGGATGTGCCTCTTGCAGAGGAGTTTAACGGCGGGATCTGTATGGTTTACCGTCTCTGCGTCGATCATTATCACCGTTATTCGTATGCGGAGTCAGGCGTAAAGGGTGAGAATACCTTTATCAAGGGCATACTCCATACGGTGCGTCCGATCGCACTTTCCGAGTACCCGGTATTTGTACAGAACTGCAGGGAATACTGTGTTATCGGTACGAAGGACTGCGGAAAGGTCGTTCAAATGGAGGTCGGGGCAATGCTCGTCGGCAGGATCGTCAACAATGAGAAGGGTGTCTGTGATGTGCTCAGAGGGAGTGAGAAAGGTCATTTCGAGTACGGCGGATCCACTATCATTGTGCTGTATCAGAATGGCATGGTGAATGTGAGAGAAGATATCATGGAAGCTTCAGCGGCAGGAAATGAGACTCCCGTCAGGATGGGAGAGAAAGTAGGAAGGAAGAACTGATGCTGTGGGCTCTTTTTCTGATCGTTATCTTTATAGGAGGAGCGGGTGCCCTGATATATCTCGTTACGAGATTCCACAAGTTCTCATTTATCAGGAAGATCGGAGAGAAGAACAGGTTTCTGTCATGGCTGGCGGCAGCTGTCCCTGTTCTGCTCCTGGCGTCGATAATCTTATATAACACTTTTGCCGCGTCAGTAGTCATTCTTCACACGGCTTTGTTCTTTATACTGTCCGATCTGGGGTCAGCGGTCTACCGCAGGATCACCAAAAAAGAGAGATCTCAGAAGTATTATGCGGGAATCGTGGCAATCGTGCTGACGGTATTCGCCATGGCAGGCGCTTTCTTCTGTGCATGGCATGTTTTCAGGACACATTATGAGTTTAACACTGTTAAAAATGTAGGAAATATAAGGGTTGCGATGATCGCGGACACTCATCTCGGCATCACGCTCGACGGCAGGAGATTTGCCGAACAGATGGAACGGATCGACGCTGAGAACGCGGATGTGCTCATAGTGAACGGCGATTTTGTCGATGACGATTCGGTAAGAGAAGACATGGTCGAGGCGTGTGCCTCCTTTGGCCGGATGAAGACACCGGTCATCTTTGTCTGGGGAAATCATGACAGAGGGTATTACAACAGCAGGGACTTCACCGGTGAGGATCTGATGAATGAGCTGGAGCGCAACGGAGTCACGATCCTGAAGGATGAGTCCATCCTGATAAACGATACTTTCTATGTGGTCGGCAGGGAAGACCGCCGCACGGAGGAAAGAGCAACTGTCGAAGAACTTCTTGCGCCGCTCGATAAGACGAAATACATAATTACTGCCGATCACCAGCCCGGCAATTTTGATGAGGAACATGAATTCGGCGCCGACCTCGTTCTTTCAGGACATACCCACGGCGGCCACATATGGCCTTCGGGGTATTTCGCATACTGGACCGGTGAGAACGACGGAATATGGGGACTATATACCCGCGGAGATACAAATTGCGTAGTAACTTCGGGCATTTCCGGGTGGGCGATCCCATTTAAGACCGGTACTTATTCTGAATATGTTATAATTGACGTCTATGGAAAGTAAGAAGAACCCGTTTACAAGGTTCCTTCCGTTCTACGGATGGATGTCTGTCATTGTGAGTCTCGCGGTCAATATGACCGCTTTTCAGGCTACCCGCCTTATAAACCGCGGGTGGCATCATTATGATTTCTCACTCCCTATAGACAACGTAATCCCGCTTGTAACGTGGTTCATCATCATCTATATACCGGTTGCCTACGGACAGTGGATATACGGCTTCTATCTGGCCGCTAGAGAGCGCAAGCCGATCTGTTATCATTTCTATGCATCTGAGATCACCGCTAAGCTTCTTTGTCTTGTCTGCTTCCTTGTCATTCCCACTACCATGGTAAGGAACGATCTGACAGCTGCTGATTTTCTCAGCCGCTGGGTGCAGCTGATCTATGATACCGATGCGGCTGACAATCTGTTTCCTTCCATACACTGTCTCGAGAGCTACGTTCTGCTCAGGGAATGCTTCCTGATGGAGCGCTGTCCAAAGTGGTTCAAGTGGGCGAATATCCCGGTTACGCTTCTGGTCTTCGCTTCGACATTATTCCTGAGACAGCATGTATTCGTTGACATTATCGGTGCGATCGTTGTCGTAGAGATCGGTATTTTTATTGCCAACAGGCTCCCGTTCTCTTCCGCAGCACGCAAAGTATGATATATTTAACCTAATATCATAAGGCGGGAGGCGTATGAAGAGAGTTCTTACTATACAGGACATATCTTGCTGGGGAAAGTGTTCCATTACGGTGGCACTTCCTGTCATTTCCGCCATGGGTTCCGAGGTTGTTATACTGCCTACGGCATTACTGTCAACACATACAGCATTTAAGCATTATACTTGCACTGATCTTACCGATACGATAGGTCCGATCCTTGATGCCTGGAGAAATGAGGGCATCACATTTGACGCAATCTACACTGGCTATTTGGGGTCTGCATCGCAGATAAGGATGGTCGAGCAGATCATAGATGAATTTGCGACCGATAAGACACTCGTTTTTGTCGATCCTGTTATGGCTGATTTCGGTAAGCTTTATCCTGCGTTTGACATGTCATATGCCGAAGAGAACAAGAGACTCTGCAAGTCCGCTGATATCGTTGTCCCGAACATCACGGAAGCATGCTTTATGACGGGAACAGAGTACAGAGAGGACCATACGGAATCATACATCAAGGACCTCCTTGACAAGACATCGGGACTGGGAGCGAAGATCACGGTGATCACCGGTGTTGCGATGAAAGATAAGATGATGGGAATAATGGGGTACGACAGAGAGAAGGATGAGTATTTCCATTTCGAGAACAAGTGGGTACATGCGTCGTTTCACGGCACGGGAGATCTGTTCTCGTCCACTGCGGTCGGCGCGATTATGCGCGGAATGAGCTGGCAGGATTCGATGCGTATTGCATCAGAATACACGGCATATACGATAGAGAAAACAATGGAAGATCCTGACAGACCATGGTATGGTGTGAATTATGAGAAGACGATCCCGTATCTGGTTCAGATGATCAGCAAATGAAGGAGGTCACCATGGTAAACGAAGGAATTAAAGAGTTCATCAAGCAGACTGTTCAGATCCTGGATGAGATCGCTCTCGACAGCGGCATTGATCGTTACGGTGAGACTGCAAAACTTGAGTTTATGAACTTTATGATGTTCATGTCTCTCGCTGACGGCAGGATCGCCACAAAAGAGGCAAACATGATCGGTGAGTATTTCGATTATGAGCTGAATCCTGAGAAGATAGAGTTTTTCATTAACAAGTACGAGATTGATACTCCTGCATACACAGAAAAGGTTCCGTCAGGACTTGAGATCGCACTTAAGGCGGATAAGGAACATGGTGCCGTAGGAACGGATTCCTCCATTTCCGATCTGGTGTTTAATCTGTACAGGATGCTCGGTAAGGAAGTCATCGAATCGGATGAGTTTAAGAGTAACAGAGAGCGTGACGAGTACATGAAATATATCGGAATGCTCCAGAGATATCTTGAAGAGAACTGAGAGGTTTACTATGGAAAAGACATTGAAGTTTTTGAAGGACGCAAAGGTTTATTATCTTGCTACAGTTGATGGTGATCAGCCCAGAGTAAGACCGTTCGGAACGGTTAATATCTTCGACGGAAAACTCTACATTCAGACGGGCAAGGTCAAGGATGTTTCCAGGCAGCTCCATGCCAATCCCAAGGCTGAGATATGCGCTTTTCTGGACGGAAAGTGGCTCCGCCTCTCAGGTACTTTTGTCGAGGATGACAGAAGGGAAGCTAAGGAGTCAATGCTCAATGCGTATCCCGAACTGCGTGCTATGTATAACGAGGACGACGGCAATACTGAAGTGTTCTATGTAAAGGATGCTACAGCTGTATTTGCTTCGTTTACCGAGGCACCTGAGATCAGGACATTCTGAGTCGTGAAAACAAAGCGTGTAGTTGCAGCAATAATCAGAGACGGCGACAGGATTCTCTCGACTATGAGAGGTCATGGTGAGTACCGCGGTTTCTGGGAGTTTCCCGGAGGCAAGATAGAGGAGGGCGAGACGCCTGAAGAAGCTGTTGTCCGCGAGATAAAGGAAGAACTCAATGCCGATATTGAAGTGGGAGAAATGCTCACTCAGATCGAGTTTGATTATCCCGATTTTCATTTGTCGATGTCGTGTTTCCTGGCTGTTCTCAAAGAGGGTTCCTCGATCACACTGCTCGAACATGATGCTGCAAAATGGCTTGCTCCCGGAGACCTTGATTCAGTAGGATGGCTGCCTGCAGATGAAGACGTCATAAAGGCAATTAAGGCGGGCATATGAGAATAGTTTTTATAAGGCACGGAGAACCTGATTATGAGAAAGACTGCCTGACGGAAAAAGGCCTGGAACAGGCAACTAAGGCAGCAGTCCGCCTTCAGAAGGAAAACATAGATGTTGTGTATTTCTCGACTTTGGGACGCGCGGTGGAGACAGCACAGGCTTTCTGTAAACTGACGGGAAAGACCTCCCGTGAACTTGATTTTATGCGCGAGATAAGATACGGCAGGGAGGGCGCACTTTATGAGAGCGGACATCCGTGGAATTCTGCTGATCAGATGATCGAACAGGGCATGGATCTGAGAGATCCGTCATGGAGAGAGCACCCGTTTTTTGTTGATAACACTGCCACAGTCGATTCGGAAAAGATCGCTGAGAATGCCGATATCTGGCTGAAGACTCTTGGCTATGAGAGGGAAGGTCTGTATTACCGCTGCAAAAGGGAGGACGACAGTCAGTTTACTGTCGCAGTGTTCTGTCACGGAGGTTCAACGACATCGTTCCTGTCACGTGTTCTGAATCAGCAGTTCCCTTATCTTTGTTCGACACTTCATTTTGATTTTACGGGAATAACCGTGCTCAGATTCAACAGGAAGCCGGGTTCTTTATCAATGCCGGTCCTTGAGCTTGTCAACGACAGCAGGCACCTTAATACATTGTAATATTGAGTTCTTGCTCCTTCATGTAATTAACGATCTGATCCTTATACTTGACCGGTATCAGAAGTGCATTTATCGTAGTATCCTCGAACACGACGAAAAACTCATCAAACGTTCTTATAAACTTGACCTTTTTCCACGGGATCCTGACAGTCGATGTGCCGTTCATTCCGACCTCGACTCCGTCTTCATCGTAAGTCAGTGAACTTTTTTCCATTGCAAGATATGCTTCCCTGAATTTGCTGAATGATTTCTTATACAGTACAAGCCAGAGTATCGCGAAAATGAGCACAACACCCGAGAGTGTGAATGCAATAGTCGTCATTGTATCGAAACCCATAAAGACACCAAGCAAACAGGTTATAACGAGCAGTGCAACTCCATACAGGATGTTGAGGATCGCCTGCTTATCCTGGTTCTTTAGCTTCATGTTCGGACTTGCGTAGATCTTGTTACGCTGAATGCTTATCTCGTAAGCTTCCTTTACCTGTGCTTCATTTGGTTTCTCGGTGATCTCAATTGTCATTTACACTACCTCCGGCTGATCATGCTGGTATTATATCATCACTTTTGCGGATTAGCTCTTCAATCCCGAAGTCCCGATCCTTGATGCCCCGGCATTGATCATTGCCCATGCATCTGCTTCGGTACGGATTCCGCCGGCTGCTTTCACCTTAACGTTCGGACCGACATTTGCCTTCATCAGAGCAACGTTCTTGAGCGTTGCACCCTCTGTTCCAAAACCAGTGCTCGTTTTGATAAAATCAGCACCTGCTTCAGTCACAACATCACACATATTAACGATCTCAACCGGATTGAGAAAACATGTCTCAATTATGACCTTAAGGATGGCACCCTTTGAGTGGACAAGATCTGCGATCAGTTTGATCTCATTTTTGACGTATTTGTAGTCATGTTCTTTTACTTTGTTGATGTTTACGACCATGTCGATCTCGGCCGCACCGTTGTCACATGCATCTGCAGCTTCAAAGAGCTTCACTGCCGTTGTCTGATAGCCGTTGGGGAATCCGATTACTGTGCATATCTTGATTTTCTCCTCGGAAAATCTTACGGCATCCCCGACAAAGCAAGGAGGTATGCAGCAACTCGCACAACCCGTAAAAAGTGCCTGAGTAATGAGCATTTTTATATCAGAGAGTGTAGCGGTCTGCTTCAGGTTCGTCAGATCAATATAGGAGTCCAGATTGCCTTCTCGGGGAGAATTGTCGATATCTTCATAAGGGCGCTTGAAATTTCGGTTCATAAGCGCCTTGAAAACATAATTCGATACGCAGTTAAAACCAACAAGTTCTCCAAGATTATGGGGCACTCTGTGGCCTTCGCCATACATCAGGAGAGGCACCGTCTCACGTGAGTGGTCTGTAGACGGAGTCGAAGGATCGCATCCGTGATCTGCTGTGATGATGAGAAGATCGTCTTCTCTAAGTACATTTATCAGAACACCAAGTGCCTGATCCCATTCCTGAAGGGCCTGCGCATATCCGTCACCATCGTTGCGATGCCCGTAAAGCATATCAAAATCAACAAGATTCACATAACACAGACCATTAAAATCCTTTGTAGCAATCTTCAGCAGCTGCGCTATTCCGTCACTGTTTCCCGATGTCGGTATTGACTTAGTAATACCCTGCCCTGCAAACAGGTCATTTATCTTTCCGATCGATATGACATCATAGCCCATTCCCTTAAGAACATCGAGCATCGTTGAAGCCGGCGGGGGAGCAGAAAAGTCATGCCTGTTTGAAGTTCTGGTAAAGAATCCCGGCTCACCCACAAAAGGTCTTGCGATTACTCTTCCGACTGCGTGTTCACCAACCATGAGCGCACGCACTTTCCTGCAGATATCGTAAAGTTCCTCAAGTGGAACGATCTCTTCGTGTGCAGCGATCTGAAGCACACTGTCTGCTGATGTGTAAACGATCAGCGCGCCTGTCTTCATGTGCTCTTCACCATAGTCCTTTATGACTTCAGTTCCGCTGTACGGCTTATTGCATAAGATGTCGCGTCCTGAAACCTTGCGGATTTTATCAAGGATATCGTCAGGAAACCCTGAAGGATAAGTCGGCTGCGGAGTGGCCGACAGAAGTCCCGCCATTTCCCAGTGACCGATAGTTGAATCCTTTCCGGAAGAGACTTCGCGGATGATGCCGTATGACCCCATTGGGAATGGTCTGTCCCTAAGTGTTTCAAGTTGCTGTTTGATCCTTATATCATACAAACCGTCGATATCAAACAGACCCATCTTGCTCATGTTGTCGTAGCTGTGGTAACGGTCTGCGATCACCCCAGCGAGAGTATTGCTTCCCTCATCACCAAATGCCGCTGCATCGGGAGCATTACCGCATCCGAAACTGTCAAGGACAACCAAAAAAACACGTTTTGCCATAATAAAAGTCCCCCTTTTGTTATAAATTATAGCAATCTTGTGATATAGTTGCAGTATGTGTAAAGAATTGACTTTTAATGACCTCGGGTTATCTCCCGAGATAATGGATTCGCTTAAAGCGATGCGGGTGGTAAGACCCACTACAGTACAACAAAAGACAATACCTCTCCTTATGGACAATCAGAGCGTCATTGCCAAGGCGCCTACGGGGACGGGTAAGACATTTGCTTTTGCTATTCCGATACTTGAATACCTCAACATGGATGCAAAGTTCATTCAGGGACTCATACTTGCCCCGACGAGAGAACTTGCCATGCAGATTGCATCCGAGATCAGACTTCTAGGAAAGAATATCAAGGGCTTTAAGGTTGTTGCCGTGATCGGCGGACAGAGCATAAATGTGCAGAAGGAAAGACTCGACAAGCATCCGCAGGTCGTTGTGGCCACCCCGGGAAGACTGATAGATCTCGTTACGCGAAGGATGATCGATATCAGCCAGATCTATACCCTTGTTCTCGATGAAGCTGACGAGATGCTCAAGATGGGTTTCATCAAGGACGTTAAGACTATCATTTCCATGACTCCGGAAGACAAGCAGATGGCTCTGTTTTCCGCGACGATGCCAAGAGAGATCCAGGATATTACATGGCAGTTCATGGAGGGTGCTGCTGAGATAGACGTTATGCCAAAGGCAGAAGACCATCCTGATATCGATGAGTATATCGTGAGGTGTCCTGAGAAGGATAAGCTGGCGGCTATCATGAGGATCGCGGCAAAAGAGGACTATACGAAGATAATCGTATTCTGCAATACAAAGGACCAGGCTTCAAAGGTGAGCGCAAGACTCTCGCGCGCCGGCATGAGTGTGCAGGTGCTGCACGGCGATATTAGCCAGAGCAAGCGCAACAAGGTCATGGAGGATTACAGGAAGAACAGGTTCGACTGTCTTGTCGGAACGGATGTTATCGCGAGAGGCATTGACGTTGACGATATCGAGGCTGTGTTCAATTACGATATCCCCAAAGAGAATGAACTCTATCTTCACAGGATCGGACGTACCGCAAGAGCCGGCAAGTCTGGTTGTGCTTACAGTCTTGTCTCTTTCCTTGAGCAGGACAGGATGGATGAGATCATAAAATATACGGCGGCGAGTCCCAAGGATTATGAGTTGTGATTTTCGCCATGCATATTATAATATAGAGAAACCCTTTATTTTAACGTCGGAGGTTTATTATGCCTGAATATGTACTGGATTGGAACAGATACACCGAAGCCGCGATCAATGTTGCCTGCGAAGGAACAGTACTTCTGGAGAATCACAACAATACACTGCCGATAAGAAAGGGTGCCAGTGTTGCGCTTTTCGGAAGAATGCAGTCTCACTACTACAAGAGCGGTACCGGTTCAGGCGGAATGGTCAATGTTGAGCATACTGTTGATATCAGGGAAGGTCTTGCAAAGTCAGGAAGAGTCATACTTGATCAGGAACTGATCGATATCTATGACAAATGGGAAGAGAAGAATCCTGTGGATCCCGGAATCGGATGGGGCAATGAGAAATGGTCCCAGAATGAGATGCCTCTTGAAGAGAACCTCGTGAAGGAAGTTGCCGAGCGTAATGAATATGCTTTGATCGTTATTGCGAGAACAGCCGGTGAAGACCGTGACAATACAACAGATAAGGGATCATTGAGACTTCAGGACAGTGAAGAGGATATGATTGCCAAGGTAACAAAGGCATTTGAGAAGACGATCGTTCTGCTCAATACGGGCAACATCATTGACATGAGTTTTGTTACCGATTACAGACCCGCTGCAGTTCTTTATGTATGGCAGTGCGGCATGATCGGAGGCATAGCGACAGCAAAGATCCTGACAGGTGAGGTCAATCCGTCAGGTCTCCTTACAGACACTATCGCGAAGAAGATCGCTGATTATCCGTCAACACCATATTTCGGTGACAAGGACAGCATTAAAGACAAGTACACAGAGGATATATTTGTTGGTTACAGATATTTCTCGACGTTTGCTCCTGAGAAGGTTATGTATCCGTTCGGGTATGGTCTGTCCTATACCACTTTCGATACATCCGGTGCAGAGATGGATGTGAGAGATGACAGGATCATCGTAAAGGCACGTGTTACCAATCTCGGAGAGGTATCCGGCAAGAAGACGGTGCTGATCTTCGCAAAGGCTCCCAGAGGAGCACTCGCGAAGCCGGCAAAGGTACTCGCGGGTTTTGAGAAGACATATGAGATAATGCCCGGCGGAACATGCACAGTCAGGATCGAGATCCCGCTCAAGTATCTTGCATCATTTGATGACGACGGAAGAGCAGGTCTTGGAACCGGATGGATCTTGGAAAAGGGCATTTATGACCTCAATATCGGAGGCGACAGTCTCAACTCGGACATCACTCTCAGTTTTACGATTGATACATCACGCAATATAGAACCTTTGGAGCCGGTACTGGCACCCGTTGAGGAGCTCGACAGATTCACTGCTGATGAGAATGGCAGACTTGTTTTTGAGAAGGCTCCTCTCCGCACGAAAGATTATCTTAAGGAGCTTTCGGCAGGTGTTCCTGAAGAGATCGCGCAGACGGGAGACAAGGGAATTAAGCTCATTGATGTTAAGAACGGCGATGCTGATATGGATGATTTCATCGCACAGCTTTCCGATGAGGACCTCAGCCTTATCATAAGGGGCGAAGGCATGAGCTGCCCCAAGGTTACGACCGGAACGGCCGGAGGATTTGCCGGAGTTGCAAAAGAGATCAATGCTATGGGCGTTCCTGCCGTCTGCTGTTCAGACGGTCCTTCAGGAATGAGGATCGACAGCGGCAAGAAGGCTTTCTCGATCCCTAATGGTACATGTATTGCATCAACGTTTAATATCGCTGCTGTCGAGAGCCTTTTCGGATGGTTCGGCATAGAGATGATAAGCAACAGGGTAGACACTATCTTAGGCCCCGGACTCAATATACACAGACATCCGCTGAACGGACGCAATTTTGAGTATTTCTCGGAGGATCCGCTCGTTTCAGGCAAGATGGCTGCAGCGCAGATCAGAGCACTCGAGCAGAATGGTGTTACATGTACGATAAAGCATTTCTGCGTCAATAACCGCGAGACAAGAAGACGTGACATGGATTCTGTTGTTTCGGAGAGGGCGCTCCGCGAGGTATATCTCAGAGGTTTTGAGATTGCTGTTAAAGAAGGCGGCGCAAGAAGCATCATGACATGCTATAACCGTGTCAACGGAACATACGGTGCTTCCAACTATGAGATGAATACTATGCTACTCCGTGAGCAGTGGGGCTTTACCGGCATAACAATGACAGACTGGTGGGCATACATCATTGATATTCCCGCAGCAAATATGCACCATGCATTGAGAGAACATGCCGCTATGGCAAGAGCACAGAACGATCTCTATATGGTCTGCTCTTCCGTTGACAGAAAGTACATCGATGATACCGACTGTTATGAGGAACTTAAGAAGGGTACCGGCATCACAAGAGCTGAGCTCCAGCGCAATGCACGCAATATCGTTACATTCGCAATGAATACTCCCGCCATGGACAGACTGAACGGAGTGAAGACTGAAGTCAAGCACATTGACTGTCCGTTTAAGAATGAGAGTGTCGATGTTGATACAGACTATTTCTACGATATTTCCGAGAACCCTGTTATCGACATTACCCGGCAGGTTGATACTTCCACGGGTAAGGATTTCATCTTTGGCATTACATGTGACGAGAATGGTGTCTATGATATGGAGTTCACTGCTTCATCAGAACTTGGTGAGCTGGCGCAGATCCCCATGACTCTCTACTTTACAAGTATTCCGTTTACTGTTGTTACATGGAACGGAACAAATGGTGAGGAAGCAACAAAGACTGCAAAGCTCGCCGTCAATTCCAGACATATCGTTCTGAGAGCTCATCTGGGAGCTCCCGGTGTCAAACTTCTGAGCCTTAAGTTTACACGCACAGGGCCGATTACCGAGACGACTTTTGATGAGCTTTTCAAGGAAGAGGATAAGTAATGCGCAGAGATTATTTCACATGCGTTTTCCTTGCCTGTATAGCCGGAGCACTGGCCTTTGTGTGCTTCGAGCCGCTCTACTTTAAGTATGAGATAACCGTACCGAGAGAGTTCGGACTCTTTGAGAGCATCGCAAGCTGCTGTTATCTTGTATTCTTTCTTGTGGCACTTCCTATATATGCGGGTTACAAAAAGAAGTACTGGATCGCTGTGGGACTTGCGTGCTATGGTGCGCTCATATATCTTCCGAAGCTGTTTTATCCGTCGCAGTTCCTGCTTACGGGCGAGGATGCAAGTCTTTTCCATATGCTGATCGCGATGATCCTTCGCGGTATCTATGGAATGATGAATGCTCCTTTCGCGGCGCTGTCGGGTATATGGGGAGATGATGTCGCATCGCATTTCGCATACCTGATCCTGCCATGTTCGATACTGTTCCCGTTCTTTATAAGGCTCTACAGGTTCTACAGGGATGCTTATGTAGCTGAACAGCTCGATCCTGCATCTGTTGTGGCTGCTCCTTCCAGCTCAAAGTTTGACCGCAAGATACACAGACCTCACAGGGAAGAGAAGAAACCTGAAGTACTTGGAACAGTTATTTCTGCCCCTGTACGTAAGGAACCGCAGGCGTCTCAGCCTCAGGTGGAAGCTCCCCCGGAGAAGCCTCAGGTTGAAGCTCCGCCTGTGAAGCCGAAGATGGATGCACCGGAGAAGAGCCCAGCCCTTGAAGGGAAGGATGAACAGGTAATACCGCTTCCCGGCCCGAAGCCGGCAGAGGAAGTAATACAGTTGGGTGCTCCGCGTCCGACGCATGAGAGCCAGGCAAAGCCGCAGATCAGACAGCCGAGGATCGATCCCTCCGGTTTCAAGTCAGAAGAATGATGTTGCCATTCTTGCGGCTATAATGTATAACCTTTAGATGATGGAGAGAAGAGTAAATGGCAAAGAACGCTAAGCACTGGAAGACCTTTGTTGCCTCTAAGGAGGACAGGGAACTTAAAGCCAAGACCGGAATCGACCCCCTTGAAGAGGGTCTTAAGGACATGGGCTGGTTTGCAAGTTCCAAGCAGATCGTCAAGAGAGGCATAAAGCGTACACAGGAGACATTTGGTGAGGAGATAGGTAATTCCATTACCGCAGGCGTTATGGCGCTTTTCCTTCTCTGCCTTATTCCTTTTGCTTCGATCCATGCGTACATCAGCAAGCCCGTTATGGAGGGCGGCAACGGTGTCAGCCCCGTTATGGTCGCACTGAGTGTATCGACATTTATCATTACTCTTTTCCTTTCGCTTCTGTTTTCGACGATCTTCCACTTTATGAAGCACGGAACGCCTCAGAAACGTGTTATGAACAAGATGAACAGGATCATTGTTTACTATGCGATCCTGGGTGCATATACCCCTGTATGCGCATGCCTTTTGCCTGTAGTTCCCGGAAGCGTCATCTGGGCGCTTGAAGCTGCCTGTGCACTGGCAGGAACGCTTGTTACGGCTATTACTTATCCTCAGAGCAAGACGGGTAATTTCATATCAAAGCTTATCTATGTCGTGATGGGATGGATGATAATCGCACAGATCGGAACATTCCACGCATCGACAACAAGACTGTGCTTCTGGCTTATCGTGTCAGGCGCGATCACTTACTCTGTCGGTCTGTGGTTTAACTTTGGAAAGAAGTTCAAGTTCTCACATATGGTCTGGCATCTTTTTGTATTAGGATCGTCAGTTCTTCACGTTCTTGGATTCGTTTTCTTCTTCGCATATTAATTTTTGTGCACTTTGTATAATAATTCGGTCCTAAAAGGGCCGTTTTATTTGCGGTTTCCCATTTATCATATTATAATACTCAAGAGTGGATATGGCCCTTGTTTGGTCTGCTCATTGGGGAGTGACAAATGGAAAGAAGACGGATGATCGCTGTCCTTGTCGGACAGGCATACGAATATTATCAGGCATCTTTCATTCAGGGAATGGTGAGGGAACTGTTTGCCTGTGATTGTGATGTCTGTGTTTTTTCCACTTATGAGAAATACCAGAATACAGCAGCGCGTGAGATAGGTGAGACATCCATCTTCAAGCTTATTCCTTATGACAGATTTGACGGTTTTGTTCTGATGCTGGATACTCTCCAGACTCACGGTCTGTGCGACAGCATAATGGCTGAGATCAGGAAGAAGGTAAAAGTTCCGGTCATTACAGTTGATAAGAAGGTTGACGATTATATCTGTGTGAATCCGCGCGATTACGACGGTATCAAGACGATCATCTCACATCTTATAGAAGAACACGGATATACGGATATTGCATTCCTTACAGGTAAGTCATGGCATCCTTATTCCAAGGAACGTCTTAAGGCGTTTATGGATTGTATGGATGATCACGGCCTTACTGTAAAAGACGACAGAGTTTTCTTTGGCGATTTCTGGTATACGAGCGGTGAGAATCTCGGAGAGAAGCTCGTTAAGATGTCAGGTTCACTTCCGCAGGCAGTGGCCTGCGCCAACGACTGTATGGCAGTTGGACTTGCGAAGTCACTTACAGATCACGGACTCCGTATTCCTGAAGATATTGCCGTTGTCGGTTACGATTCCAATGACGAGGGAAGATGCGCTCCGAAGCCGATCACTTCAGTAACACTTCCGGCTGAATCCCTTGGTGTTCACGCAGGAAAGATGATCATAGCTCTTATGGATGGAACCGGTCTTCCTGTTTTCGACGAGCCTGTGGATATGTTTATTGGATTCAGCTGCGGATGTACAAATGAACAGGCAACATATGTAAGCAGATTACGTGATACATGGAATACCAGTCTTTCAACGAATAACGTTTATTCACCGTATAATCATATGGATGAGGATCTTCTTTCACAGTCCTCGTTCTACGGACTTATGAATACGATCTTCTCATACACTTACCAGATAAGGCATTTTGCAGGTTTTGACCTTTGCCTAAGCAAAGACTGGCAGCATGTGGATGAGAGAGTTAACAGGAGTAATGAGCCGTTCTCAGACAGGATGATGCACGCACTCTACTGTGGCCCCGAGAATGCGGGTGAGGACAAGATCGGTGTGGATGACTATTTCGACAGGAATGAATTGCTGCCGAGACTCTTTGATCAGAGAGAGAAGCCCGCGGTGTTCTTCTTCACGCCTATCTATTTCGAGGATATGGCATATGGTTATGCTGCCATCAGCTTCGATGAACCCAGATCATACAGTGAGGAGTACAGAATATGGCTCCGCTGCATTATGAGAGGTCTTGAGTATTTCAAGAGACAGGAACAGCTTCGTGTTATGAATGCGGCTCTTGAGGCGAACATGGTCCGTGATCCGTTGACAGGTTTCCACAATTACAAGGGATTCCAGAAGCAGTCGGGCGAGATATTAGCAAAGCTTAAGAACTCTGATCCTGATGCGCTTGTCTCCATGACTGCGATCGATGTCAGGAATCTGTCGGGTATCAATTCCGATTACGGCAGAGCAGCAGGTGATAATGCGATCGTCTGTGTTTCGGAGAGTCTGCGTAAGGTTGCAGGTGAGGATTCATTTATCTTTGCTATGGGCAACGGCGAGTTTGTTGTTGCTGCTTCGGCCTCCTCCGCAGACGAGACAAATAACGAAGGCGCGGAAGAGATTATAAGGAAACTGAAAGAAGAACTGACAAAGATCAATGTTGATTATGACCTTGAGATCTCTTACGGTTATTCGATCGCATCACCTGAGACCAGGAACGATTTTGAACGCCTTGCGGGAGCTGCGATCAACAACAAGAATATCAGAAAGCATAACCTGTCCAAGATAGAAGAGAGCAAGACTCTTTCCGAGGAAGAGCAGGAAGAGGCTAAGGTCGTAGATGACATTCTCGAGCATAACAAACTTAATTATCACTTCCAGCCGATCGTTGAGGCAAAGACAGGCAATATTTATGCTTATGAAGCTCTTATGCGTGCGGATGTTGTTCCGTATATGGCACCGCCGGTAGTATTGAGATACGCAGAGTTTTTCAACAGGCTTTACGATGTTGAGAAGGCTACATTTAATAATGTTCTGGATATCATTGCAAAGGGAAGAGACAAGTTTGCTCCCGGGTCAAAGGTGTTCATCAACAGTATCCCGGGTCATGTTCTCAAGGATGAGGATTTTGCGGAAGTGATCAAGAAGCTCGATAAGAACACGTCAAGTATCGTTGTCGAGTTTACAGAGCAGTCCGAGATCCGTGAGACAGAGATGGCGAGGATCAAGAAGAGATATGAGGATGCAGGTCTTCAGACGGCCGTTGATGATTACGGAACCGGATATTCAAACGTTTCCAACCTTCTCGCGTATATGCCTAACTATGTAAAGATAGACAGGATGCTCCTTACTGATATACATAACTCCCCTCAGAAGCAGCATTTTGTTAAGGATATCATTTCATTCTCTCATGAGAACGGGATCATGGCACTCGCGGAAGGCGTAGAGACGATCGAAGAATACAGGACCGTACTCGAACTTGGTGCCGATCTTGTGCAGGGTTACTTTGTTGCAAGGCCTTCAGCAAACATCATCAAGGAGATCGATCCTGAGATCAAGGAAATGATCCTTGAATCTGCAAATGAAGTTGATTATTTAGTCAACAAGGATACATATACCGCAGGCCGTGAGGGACGTATTTCTCTTCCTGTACTTATTGAAGAAGGGTATAAGAAGATCGTCATTCCCAATGGTCAGGTTGCATACAGAGACATAACTATATCAGGTGCTCCCGGACTGGTGTCCGAGCTTTATGTTATCGTTGAGGACGGTTATCAGGGTACCATCGCTTTTGAGAATGTAGGTTTCTCAGGAAAGATGACGGGCAATTCCATCACGATAGGTGAGAAGTGCGATGTTTTCCTTGAATTCTCCGGCGAGAATATGCTCGACGGCGGAGGCATCAGAGTTCCTCCAACGTCCCGTGTAATATTCACAGGCGACGGTTATGTAAAGATCAATGTTCAAAAGCTTGAGGCATACGGAATAGGCAACGCTCTCGCTTCAGAACACGGTGATATCATTTTCGATCAGGACGGTACGTTTGATATTACCATCAATTCCGCCCAGGGTATTGCCATCGGTTCAGGTCAGGGCGGAGAGATCCATATCAATCGCGGCAGATTTATAATCTCCATGGATGGACAGAGCGGTATTGGTATCGGTGCGATCCTGGGCAAGACGCAGCCTGTCATTTCCAACTGCGATGTCACTATTACGAACAGAGCTTTGCGGTGTGTAGGCATAGGTTCTGTAGAAGGAGACTGTGACATATCGATTGATAAGCTCTCACTCATCTGCGTTCTCCATGGCAATGAAGGTATTGCGCTTGGATGTATTTCCGGCAGTAAGTGCAATGTGGTAATAAACAGCGGAAGCGTTAAGATCGATGCCGAGGTTAATGATTTTATGGGCGTTGGCTCCCATATGGCTTCTGATACTTTTATAAAGCTGAATCATATGTCTCTCAACTGCAATTTCTCCGGCAGCTCTTCCGCTTTCGTCGGCAGCTTCAGGGAAGGTGCAAAGATAAGCATATCAAGCTGCTGTGTCAGTGCCAAAGGCACAACGGGATACGGATATGATTTCGCGGCTTCTGAAGAGAATATCAATCTGAAAAACAGCAAATGTGAGGTCATGATCAACGACAGGATCATGACGCGTGACGGGTGATCATTTCCTTTTAAGTTTTTCTATAAAGTGAATGATTACCGCTATCAGTGTTATCCCGAGTGACATCAGTATTATCTCGTCCATTTCCGTAGCTTTGAGCTGATTTGTCCATCTCAAAAAGACACCGGTCCCGAGTGAAATACAGAATAACCCGATAACAGAAATAAAGAACAGAACAACAGGGTTCATTTTCTTTTTCAGTTGCTGCGGAGCGACCGGGTCTTTCCCGGCAAACCATTTATGTTCCTCAGGCTGACTCTCGAACGATGCTGCGATCTCTTCATTGATCTCTTTGGCCTGCGGACTATGGATGACTTTTAACACCCACTTTCTGAACTCCGGATCGCTCGCGAAATACTTTACGGCCGGCTCATCCCAGAAATCCCGCCATACCTCAGGATCTCCCTTATAGGCGCAGTATGCTGCGTATTGAGCACAGAGCTCACGTGTAATGATAATGAGCGCCCTTCTTGAAAGCTGTTCGACCTGCTCTTCAGTCTCTATCTTATTTTCCTGCTTGAATATGATCAGATTGTTCAGATGATCATCTGAACTGACAGGAGTGATGCCGTTGAAATCGTATGAACTGGTTTCTTCTTCGCCGGATTCCTGATCATCTTCCGTTTCCTGAACACACTGTGTAACTGTTATCCGGGAACCCTGCGCTCCTGTCCTGTTGTGAGCTTTTGCCATACCGACTGCAGTCTTATACGCATTATGAAGCATCACAAACCCTTCCGGATTTTCTTCCGGATTCACTTCTCGTGCCTTCCTGGCGTATGCTTTCTTAATCACATTTATGTCGTAGGTAGGACCGTCCAGTCCCAGTTGTTCCCAGAGGTTCAAAGCTTAATAACAGGTCTCCTTATAATTTTAAATATTATACATTATTAGGAATGAATAAGACCGCCCTTACGGGCGGCCTTACATCTGTAATATCAGTTATCAGCTTAACTTAACCAAACAGACTGAGCAATACACCTGCTGCAACGGCAGATCCGATAACACCTGCAACGTTAGGTCCCATAGCATGCATGAGAAGGAAGTTGGAAGGGTTATACTGCTTACCTACAGTGTTCGAAACACGTGCAGCCATAGGAACTGCTGAAACGCCTGCAGAGCCGATGAGAGGGTTGATCTTTCCGCCGGAAAGGAGATACATCAGCTGAGCGATGAGAAGTCCGCCGATAGTGGAGAAGATGAATGCAATAACACCGAGAAGAACGATCTTCAGTGTTTCCCATGTAAGGAATGTTGTTCCTCTTGCTGTAGCGCCTACTGTTGTACCGAGGCAGATAGTAACGACATTGCAGAGAGCGTTTGATGCTGTGTCTGAAAGACGGTCTGTAACGCCTGACTCCTTGAAGAGGTTGCCGAGCATCAGCATGCCGAGTAGCGGTGCAACTGAAGGAATAAGGAGTGTGCAGACTGCAACAACGATGATAGGGAAGCAGATCTTCTCAACCTTTGATACTGAACGAACCTGCTCCATCTTGATAGCGCGCTGCTTCTTTGTTGTGAGAAGCTTCATGAACGGCGGCTGTATCGCAGGGATAAGAGCCATGTAGGAATATGCCGCGATAGCGATAGCCGGCAGGAGATGAGGTGCGAGCTGTGTTGTTGTGTAGATAGCCGTAGGACCGTCAGCACCACCGATGATAGCGATGGAAGCTGCTTCGCATACGTTGAATCCGAGAAGTGATGCGATAACGAATGCGAAAGAGATACCGAACTGTGCGCCTGCACCCATAAAGAGTGATGAAGGACGTGCGATCAGAGGTCCGAAGTCTGTCATAGCACCGACGCCCATAAAGATGAGACAAGGGAAAATGCTCGTCTTAACGCCGATATAGATGAGGTCCAGAAGACCTACGCTCTCCATTGTGGAGAAGTAAGACCAGTCAATATGTCCGGTCTCATTGATGAATATCTCGGGATGATAGAGATCTGCCATAGGCAGGTTGCTCAGGAACATACCGAATGCGATTGGAAGAAGGAGCAGAGGCTCAAACTTCTTGCCGATCGCAAGGTAGATTAGGAGACATGCCACAAGGAGCATGACGCCCTGACGCCAGTCCATATTGGATAAGCCGGATGTCTCCCAAAGATTTTTTAATGCTTCAATAAACACTTGGGTTAACCTCCGTAACTTAAGAAATAGAAATCATTGCGTCGCCGGTATTAACTGTAGAACCCTTGGCTGTAAGAACCTGTGCAACAGTTCCGGACTTGGGAGCGCAGATCTCGTTCTCCATCTTCATAGCCTCGAGTATGATAACGACATCGCCTTCCTTGACCTGGTCGCCAACATTTACCTTAACATTGAGGATCGTACCGGGCATAGGTGCGTTAACAGGTGTAGCATTTGCTGCGACTGCTGCAGGTGCTGCTGCGGCGGGAACTGGAGCTGCTGCAGGTGCGGGTGCTGCTGCCGCGGGTGCGGGAGCTGCCTGTACAGCGGTTGTCTTGATGAGATTAGCCTTGCCCTTCTCAACCTCGACTTCATAAACTTTATCGTTGATCGTAACGTTATAAATCATTTGAACACTCTCCTTTATTATTTCTCAACAAGAGTAATGGATTTGAAAACAAGCTCTGAAAGCGGGATACCCGTGTTGTCGCTGACGATTGCCATGATCATGGCAGCAGTCTTCTCGTCGCAGCCCTTGAGCCTCAAGGTACCGGATGAGAACTCCTCCTCGGGAGCAGCAGATGCTGCAGGTGCTGCGGGTACTGTTGTAGTAGCAGATGTCGCAGGAGCCTCCGTTGAAGTATCCTTCTTGTGATCAAATGCATTCAGTATTGCAGAGAAGATCCTTATACAGATGAAGATGATGAACAAAGCCGCGAAAACGATAGCGATCGTAAACAGGGCATAGAGTATTGCATCACCGATCGAAGCTTTAGGAGCATCTGTACCGACTTCTGCTGCATATGCCAGAATGGAAATAGAAGTCATGGATATCAGTCCTCCTTCTTCTCGATCGTGTAGTTAACTGTGTTGGATTCCTTTTCCTCGCGTGCTTCGAAGAACTTCTCAGCTACCTGAGGGAAAGCGATGTAGGAGAGAACATCCTCGTCAGATCTTACTTTCTTGAGGAGCTGCTTCTTTGTCTTCTCAAAGAGCGGCTCAAGAGAGTCTGCATAACGGCCTTTAACGAGCTCGTCTTCCTTCCAGCACTTTGCAACGATTTCCTGATTGATCTCTCCGGGAGCTCTTCCGTACTCACCGCGGAGGTAAGCCTTGATCTCCTTGGAGATGTTCTTATATCTCTCGCCTAAGAGGACATTGGATACAGCCTGGTTGCCAACCATCTGGGAGAGAGGTGTAACGAGCGGCGGATAACCCATATCCTTACGGACTGAAGGGATCTCTGCGAGTGCTTCATCGAACTTGTCAAGAGCGTTCATATCCTTGAGGTTAGCGATCATGTTGGAAAGCATTCCGCCGGGAACCTGATACTTGAGGATGTCAGCCTTGATACCCATAACTGTAGGATTGAGTGTTCCGTTATCGAGGAACTTCTTCCTTACGGGTACGAAGAAATCAGCGATCTCCTTGAGACTGTCCATATCAAGTCCGGACTCGTATCCAAGCTGGCCGAGTGTATAAGACATTGTCTCTGTAGCGGGCTGTGATGTGCCGCCTGCCATTGTTGAGATAGCACAGTCGATACCGTCGCATCCTGCTTCAACTGCCTTGAGGAGAGTCATGGGACCCATACCTGTTGTGTGGTGTGTGTGGAAGAAGAGAGGTATATCAACTTCAGCCTTGATAGCCTTAACTAAGTCATATGCTTCCTTAGGTGAGCAGATACCAGCCATATCCTTGATAGCGATGGAGTCAACACCCATTTCCTTGAGTTCCTTGCACATCTCAACGTACTTCTCAATTGTGTGAACAGGTGATGTTGTGTAACAGATACAGCCCTGAGCGTGCTTTCCGCACTTCTTTACTTCGTCGATACATACTTCGATATTCCTGAAATCATTGAGTGCGTCGAAGATCCTGAAGATATCCATTCCGTTCTCAGCGGCCTTGCGGCAGAAGAGTCTTACGACATCGTCTGGATAATGCTTGTATCCGAGGATGTTCTGACCACGGATGAGCATCTGAAGAGGTGTCTTCTTGCAGACAGCCTTGATCTTGCGGAGTCTCTCCCAGGGATCTTCGTCGAGATAACGGAGGCAGGAATCAAATGTAGCACCGCCCCAGCACTCGAGAGAATAATAACCTGCGTTGTCCAGCTTCTCCAGTATGCCTTCGAAATCCTCAAAGGGCATACGGGTTGCGATGAGTGACTGCTGTGCGTCACGCAGCACGGTCTCGGTGAATTTAATTTTCGTCATAAAGTCACGCTCCTTATATAATTAATTATTTAAAATCAAAACATCTCAAACTATATCACGGAATGATTTGTATGGCAAAGGATTTTTGTGGGTGTTGTAATTCCCAAAATCGTTCAATCTATTTGATGATTTTTGGGGCTAATCTTGTGATTTTTTGATAGAATTAAAGCAAACAACCCAAAATCCCAAAATCGTTCCCATAAAACGATTACAATTGAGAGTGATTTTGGGAATCGGAGGACGTGCCAATGATCTTATCTTATGAACAAGCCGAACTGAAACATGATTATCTCAAAAAAGAAATAGCAAAGCTTCCTTCGGGGCACGAGGTAATGATCCATGACAAGTACCCGGGGATCTACATTGCATCATGGCCTGAGCATCCCGAATTAAAGGGGAAGAGAGTAGTCCTTTCCAAACCTGAGGGAAGGCAGTGCAAGGCTCTCATAGAAAAGCGAAAAGCTTTGGAGGAAGACCTCGCAGTAGTGGAGGGATACCTGCAGTTTCACAGTTTTGGCCGTAAGATGAAGGAGGGCCTTTGGATGGACCGCGGCTATTTCGATGCTTGTGTGGAGTGTGGGAACAGCAATCCCAGACCTAAGCCGGAGTATGCTCCTGAGTTTGGGGATATCAAGTTCAGATCGAAATCGGAGATGAACATTGCGCAGCTGCTGACTGAGATGGGCTATGAGTTTGTGTATGAGACTGAGTTTGAGATAATGGACGATGTGATTGAGTATCCTGATTTTACGGTTTGGGTGCCTGAGATCGGGAGATGCTTTATCCTTGAGCATTTCGGGCGCATGGATAAGAGGGAATACAAGTCGGATACGTTGTGGAAGATCGAGCACTATGTTGATTTCGGGCTCCTGCCGGGGAGGGATATCGTCTTTACGTTTGAGTCGGACAGGATCCCTCTGGATCTTGAAGTGGTCCGTCAGCAGATAAATGCGCTGATCATTGCAAATACAACTGCAAAATAATCATTTACATTTTAAAACCTGCATAGTATACTTAATTGCTCGCAAGAGCCACTTTTGCGTGCAATTTTTAAGAAAGGAGATGTATTGATGCCTACATTCAATCAGTTAGTTAAGTCCGGCAGACAGTCAAAGTCTTACAAGTCTGCATCACCGGCTCTTCAGGCAGGCCTCAACACCATCAAGAAGAGAGAGACAGATCTGTCTTCACCTCAAAAGCGTGGTGTTTGCACAGTTGTTAAGACAACAACGCCTAAGAAGCCTAACTCGGCTCTCCGTAAGGTTGCCCGTGTTCGTTTAACAAACGGCTACGAAGTAACAGCTTACATTCCGGGAATCGGACATAACCTTCAGGAGCACTCTGTTGTTCTCATCAGAGGCGGACGTGTTAAGGACCTTCCTGGTGTACGTTACCACATCATCAGAGGTACCCTTGATACAGCAGGTGTAGCAAACCGTATGCAGGGAAGATCCAAGTACGGCGCTAAGAAGCCTAAGGCTGCTAAGGTTAAGAAGTAATCCTCCCCAAGTACTTTTGGAGGAACAGGACAATTGAAGTGATCAGTACATTGTTCATATAACCATTTTCGCGATGGGAGAGCATTGACTGAGAAGCACGATGACACGTCCACAAGAATTAGACACTGAAACGTGAGTACCTATGGTTTCAGAATACTGTAAATCATAAAGGAGGGAAGTAAAGTGCCCAGGAAAGGCAATATCCCAGAGAGAAAGGTATTACCCGATCCCGTTTACAATGATGTGAAGGTATCCAAGCTTATCAACAACATCATGCTCGACGGTAAGAAGGGTGTAGCCCAGAAGATTTGCTACGGCGCGTTCGATATCATCAAAGAGCGCACGAGCGAAGAGCCCTTAGATGTATTCTACAAGGCTCTTGAGAATGTTATGCCTCAGCTTGAGTGTAAGGCTCGTCGTGTCGGCGGTGCTAACTACCAGATTCCTATGGAAGTTAGAGAGCCCCGTCGTCTGACTCTTGGCCTTCGCTGGATCGTAAATGCTGCAAGAACAAGATCAGAGCGCACAATGAGAGAGCGTCTCGCTGGCGAGCTCATGGATGCAGCTAATGCAACCGGCGGTGCATTCAAGAAGAAGGAAGACATGCACAAGATGGCAGAAGCTAACAAGGCTTTCGCACATTACAATCGTTAATTCGTCGATAAGGAGTTATAAAGAAAGATGGAGAAGAGACAATATCCGCTGGAAAAAACCAGGAATATCGGAATTATGGCTCATATCGACGCCGGTAAGACAACCACAACCGAGAGAATCCTCTATTATTCAGGTGTAAACCGTAAGATGGGTGAGGTTCACGAGGGTGCAGCTACCATGGACTGGATGGTCCAGGAGCAGGAGAGAGGTATTACTATCACATCTGCTGCTACAACAGCTCCCTGGAAGAACCACCGTATCAACATCATTGATACTCCCGGCCACGTTGACTTTACAGTAGAGGTTGAGAGATCTCTGCGTGTATTGGACGGTGCTGTTACGGTTATGTCTGCAAGAGGCGGCGTTGAGCCACAGACAGAGACTGTTTGGAGACAGGCAGAGCACTACGGGGTTCCCCGTATGGTATTCGTCAACAAGATGGATATCCTCGGTGCTGATTTCGATCATGTTATCAGCATGATCATCGAGCGTCTCAAGAACAACGCGATCGCTATCCAGATGCCTATCGGTAAGGAAGATTCTTTCGAAGGTATCATCGACCTCATGACAATGAAGGCCGAGATCTACACAAGCGAAGACGGAATGCAGTATGAGATCCGTGATATCCCTGCTGACCTCGCTGATGAAGCACAATCAAGAAGAGATACAATGATCGAGAAGATCGCTGAGACAGATGATGAGCTTACAATGAAGTTCCTCGAGGGTGAGGAGATCTCCATTGAAGAGCTCAAGGCAGCACTTCGTAAGGCAACATGTGAGTGTAAGGCAATCCCTGTAGCATGCGGTACATCCCTTAGGAACAAGGGTGTCCAGATGCTCCTTGATGCTATCGTTGACTACATGCCCTCACCTCTCGATATCCCTGCTATCAAGGGCGTTAACCCTGATACAGAAGAAGAGGAGGAGAGACTTGCAGATGACAACGGTCCTTTCGCTGCTCTCGCATTCAAGATCGCTACAGACCCGTTCGTAGGTAAGCTCTGCTTCTTCAGAGTTTACTCAGGTATACTTGAGTCCGGTTCATACGTTCTCAATGCAACAAAGGGTAAGAAGGAGCGTATCGGCCGTATCGTGCAGATGCACGCTAACGAGCGTAAGGAGATCAACGAAGTATTCTCCGGCGATATCGCTGCTGCAGTAGGTCTTAAGGATACAACAACAGGTGACACGCTCTGTGTTGAGGATCATCCTATCATCCTCGAGTCCATGGAGTTCCCGGAGCCTGTTATCGAAGTCGCAATCGAGCCTAAGAGCAGAGCTTCACAGGAGAAGATGATCATCGCTCTCCAGAAGCTGGCTGAAGAGGATCCTACATTTAAGACATACACCAACCAGGAGACAGGACAGACAATTATCGCAGGTATGGGTGAGCTTCACCTTGATATCATCGTTGACCGTCTTTTCCGTGAGTTCAAGGTCGAGGCTAACGTAGGTGCACCTCAGGTTTCCTACAAAGAGACAATCAGAAAGACTGTCGAGGCAGAAGGAAAGTTCGTCCGTCAGTCCGGTGGTCATGGTCAGTATGGTCACTGCTGGCTCAGACTTGAGCCCGTTGAACCCGGTGAGGGCTACTCATTCCACAATGAGACAGTCGGCGGTTCAATCCCGAAGGAGTTCATCGCTCCTATCGACGCAGGTGTTCAGGAAGCTATGCAGGCAGGCGTTCTCGGCGGTTATCCCGTTGTTGACGTTAAGGTTACTGTATATGACGGTTCCTACCACGATGTCGACTCTTCAGAAATGGCCTTCAAGATCGCAGGATCCATGGGCTTCAAGGCTGGTATGGCAAAGGCAGATCCTTGCC
The DNA here is from genome assembly GCA_024688685.1 of Saccharofermentans sp. Lineage (GTDB taxonomy): Bacteria > Bacillota > Clostridia > Saccharofermentanales > Saccharofermentanaceae > Saccharofermentans. Next base: position 214,804 of record JAILDX010000008.1, on the reverse strand, counting down.
TCCTCGAGCCTATCATGAAGGTTGACGTTGAGGTTCCTGATGATTATCTCGGAGACGTTATCGGAGGACTTAATGCACGTCGTGGTATGATCAAGTCCATCGAGCCTCTCAACGGAACACAGCAGGTTCATTCCGAAGTTCCTCTGGCAAACATGTTTGGTTACGCAACAGCTTTGCGTTCCACAACACAGGGCCGTGGTACATTCGTAATGCAGATCAGCCACTTCGCAGAAGCTCCTAAGAGCATTATGGAAGAAATTCTTAAGAAGTAATTCTGCTCGCAAATTACTTACTTGAAATATAGTGCAAAACTTTATACAATGAGTATTGACGCTATATTATGCGAGCCATCAAAGTTATTTATTTTTAATTGGAGGAAATTAAAATGGCAAAGGCAAAGTTTGAACGTACAAAGCCGCACGTTAACATCGGTACCATTGGTCACGTTGACCACGGTAAGACAACTCTTACAGCTGCTATCACAAAGGTTCTCGCTATGAAGGGCGGCGCTGAGTTCAAGGATTATGGTAACATCGACTCTGCTCCGGAGGAGAGAGCTCGTGGTATCACGATCAACACAGCACACGTTGAGTACGAGACAGATGCTCGTCACTATGCACACGTTGACTGCCCTGGTCACGCTGACTACATCAAGAACATGATCACTGGTGCAGCTCAGATGGACGGTGCTATCCTCGTAGTTGCTGCTTCTGACGGCCCTATGGCTCAGACACGTGAGCACATCCTTCTCGCTCGTCAGGTTGGCGTTCCTTACATTGTAGTATTCATGAACAAGTGCGACCAGGTTGATGACGAAGAGCTCCTCGAGCTCGTTGAGATGGACATCAGAGACCTTCTCAATCAGTATGATTTCCCTGGTGATGATACACCTATCATCCGTGGTTCTGCTCTTGCAGCTCTCGAGTCTGCATCTACAGATCCTTCCGCTCCTGAGTATGCTCCTATCGTTGAGCTTATGGCAGCTGTTGACAGCTACATCGCTACTCCTGAGCGTGAGACAGATAAGCCTTTCCTTATGCCTGTCGAGGAAGTTTTCACAATTTCCGGACGTGGTACTGTTGCTACAGGCCGTGTTGAGAGAGGTACAGTTAAGGTTGGTGACGCTGCTGAGATCGTTGGTCTTCAGGATGAGGCTAAGTCCACAGTTGTTACAGGTGTTGAGATGTTCCGTAAGTCAATGGATCAGGCTGAGGCTGGTGACAACATCGGTTGTCTCCTCCGTGGTGTAGACCGTAACGAGGTTGAGCGTGGACAGGTTCTCGCAAAGCCCGGTTCAACAACACCTCACACAAAGTTCACAGGTCAGGTTTACGTTCTTACAAAGGAAGAGGGTGGCCGTCACAAGCCTTTCTTCAACGGCTATCGTCCTCAGTTCTACTTCAGAACAACAGACGTTACCGGTGTTGTAGGTCTTCCTGAGGGCACAGAGATGTGTATGCCTGGTGACCACGTAACAATCACTGGTGAGCTCATCACTCCTATCGCTATGGAGCAGGGCCTCAAGTTCGCTATCCGTGAGGGTGGCCACACAGTTGGTGCTGGTACAGTATCTACAATCATCGAGTAATCCTTAACGGGTTATTAGAATAACAAACAATTCGGGCTGTCTCGTCAGAGGCGGCCCGTTTTAAAGGAGATAAATATGCTTTTCAGACCAGGTGCTATAGCAGGACTTATTATCGGAGTTGTGGTTTGCGGTATCATCGCATTCGTTGCAATAAAACTGAGTAAGAAGGAGAACGCAAGCATTGATGCGATCCTGGCTACTCTTCCGGAGGAACTCAAGGATACTCTAAGAAATCAGACATTCACTGAAACTCAGGGTAAGGATATGTTTACTTCAAACGCTCTCGTAACTTCTGTTACCGAGGACGGAGACAAGGTGAAGGCAACGCTGATGTTCTATATGGAAGAGCACGACGGTTATTACACGCGCAATGTCAAGCTGACGGAGAGCGAAGCTGACAGCAAGGGCATCAAGGCGAACCGGTTCGTTCCGGTTATCCTGAAATACGACAGGGAAATGCACTACTACGATTTCAAGAAACTTGCATGAATTAATGCCCCGTGCATTGCGCGGGGCATTATTATATCAATCTATCATTTATTCCTGTTCCCAGAACAATTCGTCCAATGTTTTCCCGAGCACCTTGCATATCGCTATGCAGAGGTTGATGGTAGGGTTGTAGTCGCCCTTCTCAATGGCGTTTATCGTCTGCCTTGAGACGCCAACCCTGTCTGCCAGGTCCTGCTGTGAGAGATCGAGCGCGGCACGTGCAGACTTGAGCTTAAGATTCTTCATCTGCCTTTGCCTCCTTTCTGTCGATCAGCCCCTTGATTATCATCTCAATACCCACTGCAAAGAAGTAGATACCTGTAACTAATGATACTACACTGAGTTCGTGGCCGGCACCGACCTTGAAGATCAGGTTGTAGATGCCGGACATCATCAGTTCCATAACACCGACGATGGTGTAAATGATCGCCAGAGGGAATCTCTTTGCTTTCATTCCAAAGAATGCGTCAGTGATATCCGCATTGATCAGGAAAGTGATTGCACCTGTCAGGCAGATGATGATCCCGATCTCAAATACTGAGAGGGGGAAGTTATCAACGGAGCGTCCGATCATGGCGATTCCCATTGCTGTTACCAGAGTTACGATAAGAGCATTCATAGCAGCTGTGCCGCGAGCCTTAAGCTGTCTCTCGTCGAAGTCTTTTTTTGCGCTCTTGTTCAGGAGCAGGAGCATAACTGCAGCAAATATAATGATCGCTATCGTAACGAGAATGATCAGTCCGTTGGTGAGTATCGATGTGTCATCCGTGTGAAGGATCAAAGTATAACGGATAAGATATTCCTGATCCTCCAAATCTGCGCCCTGTCTGATCTCAGGATCGATCAGCACGAAGATTCCCTTGTTCTGCACATCGAGTTCACCTGTCTTAATTGTTGTGTTTGTAGCTGATGCGCTGTATATCGGATCGCTTCCGAGAGGGAATGTCTCGATCTTGATGTTCGAAATGAACTCGTCCATTCCGCTGATGTCGATCGTAAACTCGCAGGATTCGCCAACAGGATTGAAGTATACCGGTTCAAGAAGAGATCTGTCGATCTGATTGTCCGATACCTGGACCGGTATCGAAAAGGATAAGGTCTGATCCTTCTGGTTCTTTGACGTAAATGCTGCAATGCCTGCGAACAGTCCAATCACGATGATAAGTGATACTAATGTTGTAATCTTTGTTTTCATAGGTTCATCCTCCTTATTCGTGACATCATAGTATCATGTGCTTTACACAATGTCAAGTATATGCGACAAAAAGTCGTGTAATAGGCAATTTGTTTAGTTATACTTTACAAGAAGTTTAACAGAGTATATAATTACCTGCGTTTGAATCAGTTTACAAATACTAAACTTGGAGTTAAGCAATGGAGATCGGCAAGAAGATAAAGTTCTTAAGACAGCAGAATAATCTTACTCAGGAAGAACTGGCTGACAGATGTGAGCTTTCAAAGGGCTTCATATCACAGCTCGAGAATGATATGACGTCGCCTTCTATTACCACTCTTACTTATATTCTGGATGCATTAGGCACCAATCTTTCTGAATTTTTCAGCGAGGAACAGGAAGAACAGGTTGTGTATGGAACAGAAGATTACGCCGTTAAGGTTGATGATGAGCTTAAGAATGAGACGTGCTGGCTTATCTCCAACGCGCAGAAGAACGAGATGGAACCCATCATGATAACCATCGAGCCCGGCGGAACGACATACCCCGATAATCCGCATGAAGGCGAAGAGATCGGTTATGTCATAGAAGGTACGATAACGGTAGTGATAGGAAACAATAAGTATCAGGCTGATAAAGGCGAGAGCTTCTATATAAAACCGGATAAACCTCATTACCTGATAAACAACGGAAAACGACCGGCAAAAGCGATATGGATCTCATCCCCGCCGAGCTTCTAAAGGAGGAAATATAAAAATGGCAACAAAACAGATTCTCGAAGATAAGACGGGACGCGAACATATCATAGAGATAAAGGATCTCTGCAAGAGCTTCGGTGATCAGCAGGTTCTTAAGAATATTACTTTCTATATAAGAAACAATGAGTTTATTACTCTGCTTGGTCCGTCAGGCTGCGGCAAGTCAACGACCCTCAGGATCATTGCAGGGTTCGAGACTGCGGATTCTGGTGTTGTCAATTTCGAGGGCGCGAATCTTCTGAATGTTCCTGCTCACAAGAGAAACCTCAACACAGTATTCCAGAGATATGCGCTCTTCCCTCATCTGAATGTTTTCGATAACGTGGCATTCGGACTGAAGATAAAGAAGATAGATAAAAAGGAGATCGAGGAGCGCGTTAATGTTGCTCTTCAGAAGGTCGGACTTGCCGGTTTCGGTGAGAGATATGTAGATCAGATCTCCGGCGGTCAGATGCAGAGAGTTGCGATCGCGAGAGCTATCGTTAACAGGCCTAAGGTACTGCTCCTCGATGAGCCTCTCGGTGCACTTGACCTGAAGATGCGTAAGGAGATGCAGATCGAGCTTAAGCAGATGCAGAGAGATCTTGGCATTACTTTCGTATACGTTACACATGATCAGGAAGAGGCTCTTACGATGAGCGACACGATCATCGTAATGAAGAGCGGTGAGATACAGCAGATCGGAACGCCCATCGACATATATAACGAGCCCAAGAATGCGTACGTTGCTGACTTTATCGGTGAGTCCAACATCATCCCCGGAACGATGACAAAGGACTATGAGGTAACATTCGGAGGAAGGACTTTTGAGTGCGTAGATCCTCTCTTCAAGGAGATGAAAGAGGGCGCAGGCAACATGGTCGATGTCGTCATCAGACCTGAGGATATCTATGTTAAGGAAGAGAGTGACAAGCACATCAATGGTACTGTTACAGGTATCGTTTTCAAGGGCGTTCATTACGAGATCACTGTAATCGGTGACAATGGCGTTGAGTGGATGATCCACGACGTAGATCCGGTAAAGGTTGGCCAGAGAGTTGGTCTTACTTTTGATCCGGATGATATTCAGATCATGAGAAGAACAACAGATTCACAGAATTATTACTGCTACGGTGCTCTTACGGGTGATCCGGTCAAGGAACGTGAAGAGGAGGAGAAGGAGTAAATGAAGGATATCAGTAAAAAGCTCAGCCTGATGCCGGTACACGCGATCATCATGTGCATCGCGTCGCTGTTCTCATTTGCAGCGATCTTTATTCCCATGTTCGATGTTGTCGTTCAGTACAAGCACCAGAAAACATACTCACTCCTGACGATGATCACAAGCCCCGTGATCGAGACTACACTGATGCGCGGCGCTCAGGTTAAGCTCGACTTCCAGGAATTCGGCGTTAAGATGTTTATCCTGACGATCGTCGTTGCGGTTGCGGCGGTAACGCTGTCATTCAGCTATCAGTTATTTGTTGATAATTCTAAGAAGAAGCGCATCGGATGCATCATCACGATGGTCCTCTTCATTTTGCGTATTGTGGTACATGTTCTTACACTGTCAGGATTCATTACTGACGGTATGCTCGCAGATAACGCTATGACACCCGAGAGGCTTTATGTGGCACAGACATTTATGGGCAATGCCCTTGTGTTTATCCTGTTCCTCGGCGTAGTGGCAAGCCTTTACGGAGCACTTGGCCTCAGGATGAACTTTAAGCTCTTCGCTTATCCGTATATCCTCTGGATCGTTGTGTTCACGGTGCTGCCGCTTCTTCTCATCCTGTTCAGAGCTTTCTTCAAATCGACGGGAAGCGGTTATGAATTTACGACTGCGGGATTTGAAGTACTGTTTGAGAGTAAGACGGTCAATGCGACATTCTACGGTCAGAGCATCGTTCTTCAGGAGTATTTCTCGGTATTTCTCAGAAGTCTCGATTATGCTGTCTGGACAACTATCGGATGTCTTATCATCGCATATCCGCTTGCATATATACTTGCAAGGAGGGCGAGAAACCTTCACAAGTCAGGCAGCAGACTGCTGCTTCTGTTTGTTCTTCCCATGTGGATGAACACGATGCTCAGGACTTATGCCTGGCGTGCGTTCTTCAGCGAGACGGGCGTTCTCAATACGCTCCTTTCAAATATGCACCTGATCAACGAGCCGATACTGTTCCTCAAGAACGAAATGATAGCTGATTTCATAACAAAGCTCGTCATGACAAATGACTTCCTGCCGTATATGATCCTTCCGATCTACTCGGTGCTTATCAAGATCGAGCCATCGCTTCTGGAAGCATCATATGATCTCGGTGCGAACAGGATGATGACATTTATCAAGGTTACGCTGCCGTTGTCGCTCCCCGGCGTTATCTCGGGAATCCAGATGGTATTCATGCCGTCACTTACATTCTACATGATCCCCGATATCATCACAGAGGGCTCAAAAACAACGATCGGAAACACCATACAGTCCTTCGTCCTCAATGAGAGTACTACACTCAACCAGGCGGGCAACGTATTGTCGCTGTTGCTGCTGATATTCGTGCTCATTACGATGGGTGTCCTGAGGAACTCCGATAAAGAAGAGGGAGGAGGTGTGATGACGCTGTGAGATTTGCAAAAAAACTCGTACCTAACCTTTACATTGCCCTGGTAGTCATCTTTATCTACCTTCCGATCGCGGTGCTTATCGTTTACTCGTTCAACGCAATCCCCAAGTCATTCATCTGGGGCGGATTCACATTTAATAACTACAAGAACCTGTTTACGGGGTCTGACGGACGAACGATATTCGATTCGCTTATAACGACACTTAAGGTTGCTGCTATCGCTTCTGTCTCATCGACTGTGTTTGGTGTATTCGCGAGCCTTGGCATCACTTACCTTTCTAAGAAGATGCAGGGCCTCGTAATGGGACTGACCTATGTTCCGAACATCATGCCGGACCTTGTTACCGGTATTTCGTTCATGCTCCTTTTCGCGTTCCTCGGGGTTCAGAAGAGTGAGCTGACACTGATACTTGCGCATATTGCTTTGTGCGTGCCTTTCGCGATTCTTTCCATCAGTCCGAAGGTAAGGCAGATGGACAGATCGCTCGTTGAAGCTGCGATGGATCTTGGTGCCACGAAAGCGCAGACATTCAGGCTTGTCATCATACCTGAGATCATGCCCGGCATCGTATCATCCATCATGCTGACGTTTACATTGTCCGTTGATGATTACCTGATCAGTAACTTTAATGTGGACAGCTCGATACAGACTTTGCCGATGACGATCTACTCGATGGCAAAGCTTGGTGTTAACCCGAAGATGAATGCTTTGACGACTATACTTTTTGTGGTAGTATTGTTGCTCATGGTGTTGTCGAATTTCTCATCAATAAAAAAGAATATAAAGGAAAAGAAAGCAGGAGGAGTTAAGAAATGAAGAAAATGAAAAAAGTCATCTCATCTGTTCTCGCAGGCGGAATGCTTTTCGCTGCAATGATGTCATCGACAGCTTGCGACAGCCGCCAGCAGCTCATCATCTATAACTGGGGTGAGTACATCGCTGAGGACACGATCGAGAAGTTTGAGCAGGCATACCCTCAGTACAAAGTGGTATACCGCACTTTCGAGACGAATGAGACAATGTATCCCAACCTCTCAAACGGTTACGATGTTATCGTGCCTTCCGAGTATATGGTATGCCGTCTGATCCAGGAAGAGTGGATCCAGCCCATCGACTGGTCAAAGATCCCTAATGCAACACAGTATATGGATCCTATGTTCAGAGATCTTCAGTACGCTGAGGATAAGGAGCTTTCCGATAAGGTTCTTGAGTATGCTGTTCCTTATCTGTACTGCACAGTCGGTCTTGTTTACGACGCCAACAAGATTACTGTTCCTGAGGGAACAACAGATCCCGAGGATATCTGGAGTGTTATCTTTGATGAGGCAAATAAAGGCAAGATCGGTATGTATGACTCGATGAGAGAGTCTATCGGTACAGCTCTTAACTATCTTGGTTATTCCATCAACACAATGGATGAGAGCCAGCTTGACGAAGCACTTCAGCTCCTCATCAGCCAGAAGGCTAACGTAAGTCCTGCATATGGCGTTGATAACCTCAAGGATAAGATGGCTTCCGGTGAGCTTTCAGCATCCATCGCATGGTCAGGTGACCACATTGTTATGCTCGACAGGATCGAAGAACTTGGCGGCAATGATGATATCGATCTTCAGTTCGTTCTTCCCGAAGGTTCTAACTGGTCTGTAGATATGATGTGCGTTCCTTCAAACTGCCAGAACTATGACGGCGCTATGGATTTCATCAACTTCATGTATGATCCCGAGATCGCTTTCGAGAACTGTGAGTATGTCGGTTATTCAACACCTAACACAGCGGCTAAGGATATGCTGGATCCCGAAGTATCAGGAAACATCTACTACTATCCTACAGAGGAAGTATTCTCCACTCTCGAGGTGTACTACACATCTGATCTGATTGAGGAAAGATACACAGAGATCTGGAATACTGTTAAGGCAAGTTCATAAAGAGAAAACCTTTATACTTATTGCATTTTACTGTCAACCAAGTATAATTCTTACTTGGTTGACTTTTATTTGGGGGAGTTTATGGAAGAATACTCAGGCTCACGTGTGGCGGTCAATTTCGCCAAGAGGATCGTAGTTAAGGTTGGAACCTCTACGATAACCTATGAGAACGGTAAGATGAATCACGGCAACATCGACAAACTCTGCCGTGCCATCTCTGATCTTATGAATCAGGGCAAGGAAGTCCTTCTTGTTACTTCCGGTGCTATCGGAGTCGGTGTAGGCTTTATGAACCTCAGACAGCGCCCAACAGAGATACGTGACAAGCAGGCTCTGGCTGCTGTCGGTCAGTGTGAACTGATGAATGCTTATACAAGGAGCTTTGCTGAGTATTCATATATGTGCGGACAGATCCTTCTTACAAAGGATGATATCCTGGACAGACTCACCAAATCAAATATAACAAATACTATCGAGGCACTTATCGAGAAGAAGATAATTCCTGTCATCAACGAGAATGACTCTGTATCGACTGCAGAGATCCTTCACAACGGTACATTCGGCGATAACGATACATTATCTGCTGATGTTGCCTGCATGGCTAACGCTGACCTTCTGATAATCCTTTCTGATATAGACGGTCTCTACGATGATGATCCTCACACAAACCCTTCTGCGAGAAGGATCCCTTATGTTGAGAAGATCACAGAGGAGATGGTCGAGGCTGCCGGTGCTCCAGGAAGCAAGCTCGGCACAGGCGGTATGGCCACCAAGATCTCTGCCATGAAGAAAGTTATGGAGCACGGTATCAATGGTGTTATTGCTCAGGGTTCCGCACCTCAGGTGCTGGAGCAGATCCTGGAACAGGAGAATATTGGCACTTTCTTCGCCGCTTTATAATTCAAATTAATTGCAAATTTCATCTGCCCAAATTGCAATTTTTGCAATCTGATGGTATCTTATGCATATCAGAATACAATCCAGAGGATCATTTAGTAAGTATGAGAGAGATACCTGATGAGAAATATATAGTTGCCGGCAAGCCTGATAAGGAAAGGCTTGCACGATATCTCAATGAAGCAAAAGGTTTTGACCGCACGATGAGGGATTTTGCCTTGTTATGCGGTGTTGAGCCGTCAACATTCTCAAGAGTGGTTAAACAAAAGATCACCAGACCTCTTAAGGAGAATGTGATACAGGCTATTTACATCAATTCTGCGGACGAGGATATTGATTACGATCGCCTTATGCGTGCAAACGGCATGTATAAGGAGAAGAGTGAAGAGGATGAATTTGAAAAGGCAAGCAGAATAAGACGCGATAATGATATCTCGGTCAGGAATACGATAACGAACCGTATTGAGGAGCTCAGACTGCCTTATGTTTCTTCTCACCGGATCAGCGATATCTTCAGATTTCTGGATAAGCCATATAAAAAGAGTAAATATGGGCTTTTACCCGGCTGGAACAAAATGGCTTACGGCTTTAAGGGGCAGGAACCGGCGGTATGGTTATTCTATAACAGCAACAATTACGAATTAATAAATGGAAGTTTTTCGCCTGAGAGAGGCTTAAGGGACTTTTTTTACCGTGGTTTCTCACAGCTGTTCCTGTTGGATGAGTGGGAACCGGAGATTTTGGAAAGTGTAAAGCTCAATTTTGTTTTTTCCAATGAAGAACAATACTTTAACATAAAGGCAGCGTTAGGCAACAGGACTGTAAACAGTTCAATGTCTCTCATTTTGATAGATCCTAATGACCCTGATGACAAGACTATTGTTGAAGAGTTCGCACTGAATCGCAGAGACGGGAAACAGGCAATAAGGTTTATTGATATTAAGGGAAATTCCGTTAGTGATTCGGACGATGATTGGGGTGATTGGGACGAAGAATACGATGATGGGATGGAAGATTGATAATCCAAGTCCCATAAAACGGACAGATTGAGCAAATTGCAAGAAAAACGCAATTAATTTGCGATATACACTTTACAAATGCAATTTTATCGTGCTATACTACCTCAAAACTCAATCGGAGGTAGTAACTATGAACATCTTTAGTTCTCACAACAGCTTTTTTAACACCAATACCGGCAAGTGGTTTTCACCTGCGTGCGATTTTCTGACTGCAGGTTATGAGGATGGTTCCGTCATCCTGACGGACTACTATACCGGTGAACAGGTTTTCAAGACTAAGGTAGCAGGCGGTCACATCATCGCACGCGCATTTGCAGCGAAGATGATGGGCATTTCTATGTCTGATTATGACTGCCTTGTTGACTTGTATGCAGACATCGGCAGCGGCCTTAAGACCGCTGCCTAAAATTACGGGAGGTGATAGATTATGAGATATTACATTCTTTCTATGGTTGCAGATGCAGAGTATATCAAGAAGCATGCAAAGGTCAGGATCAATGACTACAGTTATGATAATCCTATTGCTGCGGTGAATGCTCTTGTACAGAAGAATACCGACAACAATATGGCGTTCTTTATCTACAGGGTTGACGATACCATCTCGCGTGCTGCGTTCGCTTTTGACGAGCAGAAGACCAATCTTCAGGCAGTATATGGTTCTATCTGTGATCTTCTGAAGGACAATTTCGAGATCAACATCAGCAAGTCTGAACCTGAAGAGATCACAATGCTCAGTTATCTGGATCTGTTCCTTGAAGGGAAGAGGCACGAATGTGTTTCCGGTGCTACTTACAGGGTTATTGAATCATCGAAGCTCTGGCCCTATTACCTCGAATCTGAAGGGGACAGGGCGCTCCCTTTCGAAATGGATGAGCGCATCGCTTCAGATGACGTTTCTGTTCCGGCCATTTTTGACAAGAGCTTCCACGATGAGATTGCCAACATCGCCGAGCATAAGCTCGCTGCTCCCGAGAATACGAATATGGCTCAGTACACCATTTCCGGCAACAGCCGTGATGCCGAGTACCAGATGGCGGATGTGCTCGTCAGGAACCTCTATAAGGCAAACCGTCTGAGCAGCAGGCGTATCGCATTTGTAAGTGACCTCAAGCCACGTTTTTATGAGCGTGACAATCATCTCGAGCAGATCATTGAGAACAATTACGGCGGCGCGGTCGTAATCGATCTGACTGAGCGTTTCGGATTCAGTCCTTCAGAGTATGTGGCGGCTGCCAACTATATCCTTAAGTTGTTCAGGCGCCACTGTAACCGCTGTCTCTTTATCTTTACATACAATATGAAGCACCCCGGTTACTCTTTCTATCTTCTTCCGAAGGTTGCAGGAAGCGTGATCACGGTTCCTCTTAAGGAAGGGGAGGGCAGCAGGAAGGCAGCTCTCAATTATCTTAAGTCTCTTATCAGGGAATCTGAGTATTCCGCGAATGTGAAGGATGCTGCTGAGTTTATGAAGATCTTTGACGGCAAGATGTTTACTCAGACCAAGGTTATTGAAGCCTTTGAGCGCTTCGGGCCCTGGTGCATCAATAAGAATATGAGCGGTGTCTACGATTTCAAGGTCGATGACAGGTTCTACCTCGACAGGGAGAATGATACCGGTTCGTATATGGATAAGCTCAACAAGCTCATCGGACTCGATATCGTCAAGCGCCAGATCAATAACGTCATCGCTTCCGACATCGTCGAGAAGGAACGTATGAAGCACAGCGGCGGTGAATATCAGCCGATGTCTTCACATATGATCTTTGCGGGTAATCCGGGGTCAGCCAAAACCACCGTTGCTGAGATCTTTGCCGGAATTGCACGTGAAGAGGGTATCCTCACCAGCGGTACTTTTGTAGTGCGCGGCGGCATGGATCTTGACGGTATGTGCTGCGTTCCTGCCATCCGCGAAGCTTTTGTCGCTGCAAAAGGCGGTGTGCTCTTCATTGATGAGGCATATTCAATGAAGAGTGATACAGCGGTTGCAACTCTTATCCAGGAAATGGAGAACCAGAGGGATAACGTCATCGTTATCCTTGCAGGTTACAGCGAGAGAATGCGTCTTTTCCTTGAGCGCAATGAAGGCCTCAAGAGCAGGATCCCTCACTGGGTCGATTTCCCGGATTATTCAACGGACGAACTGACACAGATCTTCAGGTATATGCTGGAAGAACGTCACATTACCGCAACCGAAGATGCCGTAACAGCTGCTTCTCTTATCTTTGACAGGATGAGGCTCGTAGACGGTTTCGGAAACGGCAGGTTTGTACGCAATCTTCTCGACCGTGCTGTCCTGAACCAGTCAGGAAGGCTTATGACTCTGTATGGAGAATCAAGTGCCATTCCTGAGAATGAACTCTATCAGATCGTCAGGGAAGACATCAGCAATCTGGACGATGGAATGAGAGATGTAAGGCCTGAGGGTGCAGCCAGGGCTGAACTCGAATCCATGATCGGACTCGCTTCTGCAAAGGAGATCATCGGCAAGGCCATCGCCAAGTTCAAGCTGGACAAGATCTGCATGGACAGGGGCATCCCGAGGTCCAGGGGTTCAATGCATATGGTTTTTACCGGCAACCCCGGAACTGCCAAGACTACTGTTGCAAGGCTCTGTGCTGAGATCCTGAACGATGAGAAGATCCTGTCCACCGGCAGTTTTGCTGAGGTCGGAAGGGCCGATCTCGTCGGCGACCACGTCGGTGAGACAGCAAAGCTTGTTAAGCGCAAGTTCAGCGAAGCCCAGGGTGGTGTCCTCTTCATCGATGAGGCGTATTCCCTCTGTGATTTCCACGAGGGCAGTTTTGGTGACGAGGCGATAAACACCATCGTCCAGGAAATGGAAAACCACCGTGAAGACGTGGTTGTCATCTTTGCAGGATATCCCAAGCCCATGAAGGAATTCCTGGAGCGCAACCCCGGAATGAGGTCGAGGATCGCATTCTATGTCGGTTTCGAAGACTATTCCACAGATGAACTCTGCGAGATCACTCATCTGATGCTCTCAAAGAAGAACATGGCTATCACAGAAGACGCCATGGACAAGCTCCGCAGGATGTACGATGTTGCCAGGATCAATCAGGATTACGGCAACGGCCGCTACGTCAGAAAGCTTCTCGAAGAGGCCGAAATGAACCTCGCCAACAGGGTCATCAGCATTCCCGAGGATGAACTGACATCGGAAGTTATCAGTACCATTAATGCGAGCGATATCCCTGAATTCAGGCTCGAGAAGAGGGCAGAGTTTAGGATTGGATTCGCAAGTTAACCGGCCCGGGCGGCCTGACCACCTTTTTTAATTACTCGCAGATCTATGCCTTTTTGCGCACGGATCTGCGAGTTTTTTTCTTCAGGTCACCTACACATAATTCACTATTGAACTTTATTCACTACTGTGCTATATTCACCGTGTAATCAAAACAAAGGAGGCGTGATGCAAATTGAATACGCAGTTTAAAAAAGGCGTCCTCGATATGTGTGTACTCGCTGTTTTGAGCAAAGGGGATAGTTACGGATATGACCTGGCGGAGGAGTTGTCATCAAAGATACAGATCGCTGATGGAACGGTCTATCCGCTGCTTCGTAAACTGGCAAGCTCCGGGGAGGTGAGTACTTATCTTAAGGAGTCCACAGGAGGACCACCGCGTAAGTACTATAGTCTTACTGATAAGGGGCGTGACCGGCTCAAGACGGATATGGAGGAATGGAAAGAGTTTACCGCGATGGTCAGCGGAATATTAGGAGGAGAACAATGACAAAGAAAGATTATCTTGATGCATTGAGCGCAGGGCTCGGGACGATGTCCTACAATGACGTCAAAGAGATCCTGGCTGAGATAGAAGAACATTTCGCTGAGGGAATAATTGCAGGCAAGACGGAGGACGAGATCTCATCAAGTCTCGGTGACCCCAAGGAGCTTGCTACAGCGTATATGGATGGCAATGAGGTTAAGATCAAGGCAGCTCTCAAGAAGATCGAGCGCAATCCCGAGAAGGTATCACCTAAGTATAAGAATGGTCCTATCTTCGTAGTCCTCTTCAATCTGCTTCTTGCAATCCCGCTCTGGATAGTTCTGTTTATTATCCTTCTGGCACTGGTAGGTGTTGATGTCGGAGTTTTCACGGGCCTCGTTATGCTTGCGCTCGCGATCCCCGGATCAGGTGCATTTATCCCGGGACTCATACTTCTGGCAGTATCGATCTTCTTCTTCGCGCTGTTCCTTACTTGTCTGCTTATACTTCTTATCAAGAACTTCTTTAAGGGTACGGGAATGTATATTAACTGGAACCGCAAGGTTTGGAATGAAGGTCTCTGAGGGGGTGATGATATGAAAAAGTCAACAGTAACGCTTATTGTTATAACGGCAGTGTCACTTGCCCTTTCAGTTGTTTTTGCGGTCATCTCGATGTTTGTTCTTGCGGGAGCAACAAAGAAGAGACTTGATGATGTGGATTTCGGCAAGTATACAAGCCAGATCGAAGAATGGCTGGATGACGCAAAGAGCGAGATCACGGTCGATACCGATGAGGCAAATGTTTCGATCGGATCATCCGGAATACATGTTGAGACAAATGACAAAAATGTAGATATCGGAGCAAACGGAATACGGGTTAACTGAAGCCTTTCGAGAATAGGGTTGTTGTGTGTTTGAGAAGGGGCGTCCGCCATGAGCCTAAGGCGGCGCCCTTTCGCATGTTCATACAAAATTGCCAAATGAATATTTCAAAATATGGTAAAGTAATACTATGGGGTCAGAAAGATCCGCAATTTATTTACGGAGGTAACGATTATGGCATATGTATGCAAGATCTGCGGCTATGTGCACGAGGGTGATACAGCTCCCGAGGAGTGTCCTGTCTGCCATCAGAAGGACTGTTTTGAGAAGGTAGAGGCTAAGCCTTCCAACAAGTATGCAGGCACACAGACAGAGAAGAATCTTCAGGCTGCATTCGCAGGAGAGTCCCAGGCTCGCAATAAGTACACTTATTTCGCTTCAAAGGCTAAGAAGGAAGGCTTCGAGCAGATTGCAGCTCTTTTCCTCAAGACAGCTGACAATGAGAAAGAGCACGCCAAGATGTGGTTCAAGGAACTGAACGGAATCGGTTCCACAGCTGATAACCTCAAGGCAGCTGCTGAAGGCGAGAACTATGAGTGGACAGATATGTATGAGGGCTTCGCCAAGACCGCAGAAGCAGAAGGTTTCCCTGAGCTCGCGGCAAAGTTCCGTGCGGTGGGCGCTATCGAGAAGCACCACGAAGAGAGATACCGTGCGCTCCTCAAGAATGTTGAGATGCAGGAAGTATTCGCAAAGAGCGAGGTTAAGGTATGGGAGTGCCGTAACTGCGGTCATATCGTAGTTGGTACAAAGGCTCCTGATATCTGCCCTGTCTGTGATCATCCGCAGTCCTATTTCGAGGTCAATGCTGAGAATTACTGATAACGGTAACTTTATCTGAGAAATCTGAAGGGGGGCGTCTCATTTATGAGATGCCCCTGTTTGTTGTGCCGTGCATTTTCCACCTGCGTTTACTATTTCACTTGTGATGTAACCAAAATCACTTAAGGTGTATATAGTTTTGGTTAAACTGTACCCAGTAAATTGGACACCATAATTTTACCCCCTCCCCGATCTTCGGACAGAGATTTTTGGTGTAAACCCCATATGGTGGACAAACTGGTGCGGATTTTTAGTAAGATGTATCCGTTCACAGGAACAACGGAAAGGAACGGAGAGCAATGGGACGATCACGCAAAGATATTTCTCCAGAAGAGATAGAATTTCTGCAGCGTAATGAGTATGTAAGCAAGGTAAGTTCGAAATCAATCAGTTTTACCGAAGAGTTCAAGCGTTACTATTACGAAGAACACGCAAAGGGAAGAACGGCAAGAAGCATATTTATCGAATGCGGTATAGATCCCGCTATACTTGGTGAAGCAAGGTTCATGGGGATCAAGTACTCGATTAACTGCCAAGCCAAGAAAACGAATGGATTTACCGATTACAGCAAAACAAGATTTTTTCAGCGTGCTTCCCAAAAAGCAGAAACAACAGAGCTCAGAATTAAACAGTTAGAACATGAACTGGCATATACACGCCAGGAAGTAGAGTTCTTAAAAAAACTGCGTATGGCAGATATGGAGGCTCAGAAGCAATGGGAATCCAAGCACCGGCAGCAGTAAAGTATGCCATTATCTACGAGGCGATAAGGCAAGACGACAATGTCCTGAGCATATCCTTTATGTGTGAAATAGCAGGCGTATCAAGATCCGGTTTCTATGCTTGGCGAGCAGCAGCTCCGGTAAGGGAAGTACGCGATGAACACGATAAGTCAGACTTTGAGCTGATCCTTGAAGCGTATAAATTCAGAGGTTACGCAAAAGGTGTCAGAAGCATACATATGCGCCTCTTGCATCAGGGAATCCGAATGAACGTGAAGAAGATTCGAAGATTGATGCAGAAGTATCACTTAGTCTGTCCCATCCGTACAGCAAACCCTTATCGTCGTATGGCCAAGGCATTAGCAACAAGCAAAATCGCAGACAACAGAGTTCAGCGTATATTCAGGCAGAGAGCCCGCAAAGTATTGCTTACAGACATTACATATCTGTTCTACGATGAAGGTAAATGTTATCTGTCGACGATACTGGATGCCTTTACACGTGAAGTGTTAGCTTATCAGTTGAGCACAAGCCTTGATGTGACATTTGTGTTGGATACTGTCGATCAGCTTGTAATTGAACACGGTAGTTTTCTGGATAACGAGACCGTTGTACACTCGGATCAGGGTTGCCACTATACCAGTTATGCTTTCATTGAGAAGCTGAAGGACGCGAACTTTATTCAATCCATGTCCCGTAAAGGAAACTGCTGGGACAATGCTCCGCAGGAAAGCTTTTTCGGGCACATGAAGGATGAGATAAGAAGAGAGATTAAAACATACAGAACCTTCGAGGAAGTGAAAGCCAAAGTGGACGACTGGATAGATTACTATAACAACGATCGTTACCAGTGGGATCTGCTTAAACTGTCGCCAAAGGAGTACTACCAGTACTTACGGTCAGGGATCTATCCTCTTCCGACATATATTTCACCTCAACGGGGGATAAGCCGGGGCGCTGCCCCGGACCCCGGGGTTTAACGCTTTTGTTTCCAAGAGGCAGTTAAACCAAAGAAAAAGGCAGCACATAAGCACTGCCTCTCGTAAACCCGGAATGGCGCTCATGTCGCTCCCCAGCGTTGCACTATCCTCCAGACCGGTAAAGTAAGAACAATATAACAGAAAGGAAAGTCAAAAGACACCTACCAAATGTTAAGTTGTCCTTGACAAAGGGTACACTGCAGGTAGAGGGGTACCAACTGTCGATTATTTTTAATTTGGTATCCTGGGGCGTTATTATCCGCAACTAACAAAACCTGAACGGGCCGCGCCCCCATCCATTGGAGACAACCCTTCAATTATGCATAATATCAGCCTTCCGGCGGCACTACCGGTCCGCCGCCGTCATCGACCGGGATTACCGGTTCAGGTATGGGCGTCGGTGTAGGTGTCGGGGAAGGTGCGTGGATAGGGCAGGGCACTGCGGAATCCGGCATCAGCGCACTTCCAACAACGTAGTAGTCACTTCTTACTGTTCCCAGATCGCGGCATACGTCAGTCGGATAATAACCTGATGAGCAGGCCTCGGCCGTAACGATAGTCTCGGGTTTATCGAAAAGCGCACCGGGAAGGTCCTGATGTATGCGCTGCATGCAGTACATCCATATCCTTATCGCGTTGTTGAAGTCATTTGAAGGAATGACAGTCTGGCGGAGTCTGTTATCGTATCCGTACCAGACGGAAGCTGCATAGTAGGGAGTATATCCGCAGAACCACTTATCAATGTTATCGGATGTTGTACCTGTCTTGCCTGCGGTCTCGATCATCTCACCGTTTGCGTTCAGTATCTGTCCTCCTGTAGCGGAGGGAGCTCCGTAGCCTACGACGCCCTTGAGCATATCTGTCATCATAAAGCATGTCTCTACAGAGTAAACGCGTCTGGAGATAGGGTCTGACGACATTATAACGTTGCCGTCGCTGTCAAGGACCTTCGTATATGCGTAGGGGGAAGTATATGTTCCGCCTGCCGCGAATGTGTTGTAGGCTGCAGCCATCTCAAGCGGCGTTACGCCGTTCGTGAGACCACCGATAGCCTGTGAAGGATAAACGAAACCGTCATCGAGCCTTGTTATGCCGACCTGATTGAGGAACCACAGTGCCGTGTCGCCGCCAACGTCGTTCCAGACCATAACGGCAACGGTATTCTTTGAACTGACGAGAGCTCTTCTGACTGTGATGGGACCTTCGTATGTTCTTGAATAGTTAACAGGCCATGCGTGTTCCGGATCGCTGGGATTCAGGAATACCTGCTTATCTACGTAAATAGTGCCGGGCGAGATGATATCGAGCTCAAGCGCCGGCCCGTAGTCGATAAGCGGCTTAATGGAAGAACCCGGTGAACGTCTTGCACCGGTAGCGCGGTTCAGCGACAGGTTCATGATCTTCTCGCCGTAACCGCCCTGCAAGGCAGCTATGGCGCCTGTCCGGGAATTGATAACGACCATCGCGCCGGTCGGCTTCTCAGGGAGATCCTCAAGTGCTCCAGGATCGGTTTGGAAAAGATCCCTGTTAAGGAATGCCTCGTCCAGAACGCTCTGGACATTCGGTTCCATTGTGGTGTAGATGTGATAACCGCGGTTATAAACGATCGTTGAAGCGAGCGGCTTTGATATGCCCCTGGCGCTTGCCAGATCGGCTACGACTCTGGAAATTGCATATTCCGCAAAGTATGAGTTGATCTTGCCTGCGGATGTGTTATTTGATGTCTTGAAAACGATCTCAGTATTGAGAGCTTCATTGAACTCCTCTTCCGTAATGTGACCAAGCTCGAGCATCTTGTTGAGGATGATACGCATTCTTCTCTGGCAGTTCCTTCTGCCTGACTCACGGAGCGGATTATAGTAGGAAGGGCTCTTGGGAAGGCCTGCGAGAAGCGCGCACTCCGCGAGGTTGAGTTCCTTTGCGGGCTTTCCGAAATAGTTGCGCGCAGCCGCCTCAACACCGACATAGTTATTGCCCATCGGTGCAAGGTTGATGTAGAGCTCCATGATCTCATCTTTTGTAAGATGCTGCTCGAGCTCCATTGCCGAGAACCATTCCTGAACCTTACGTGATGTGGAATGCTCGTCCTGTCCGCTTATGAGCTTTACCGTCTGCTGGGTGATCGTGGAACCGCCGTGCTTTGCAGAACCGCCGTTCGCAAGCGCTGAAAGGATAGCACTTCCGATACGCTTAAGGTCGATGCCCGAGTGCTCGTAGAAACGCTCATCCTCGATCGAGATAAAAGCCTCATCAATATAAGTATCCTTGAGCTCGCTGAGCGATGTATAGATCCTGTCAACATTCTCACTGCCCGTAAGCTTTGCGATGACGTTGCCTTCAATATCGTAAACGAATGACGTCTGGGAAGCGGAACCGGTTGATGTGAGATCGCTTATTGAAAGCGGCTTTGTCGAAGCTGCATATCCGAGGAGCATGCCTGCGCCGAATCCGCCGAACGCGAAACATACACAAAGGACAACCACAACAACGATCCTTATGATATCCGACAGGAAGGCCCATATCTCGTGCCTTAAGCTCCTGTTAAAACCTGACCTTGTGGGCTTTCCTTTAAGATTCGCCCTTAATGTATCGGCGAGCGCGGTATTCTCCGGCTTTACCTGTTTATTCTTATTCTGTCTGCTCTCAGATATATCGCTCATTCCTTCTCATCCCAAGTGCGTTCACTTACTATGTATCTTGGCCTCTGCTTGGTCTCAAGATAGATCTTTCCAACATACTCTCCGATGATGCCGAGGCTCAGGAGCTGTACGCCGCCCATAAACAGAACGATACAGAGAAGTGATGCCCATCCTGCAACCGTATTGCCGATAATAGCCATTATAATTGCCCATATGATCCCGATTATCCCGAGGAAGACCGTAAACAGTCCGAATCCCGTTATTATCTGGATGGGCTTCGTCGAAAGGCTTGTAATTCCCTCAATGGCGAGCTTGATCATCTTCATGAGCGGATAGTGGCTCTTTCCCGCGATCCTCTCAGCTCTCTCGTATTCAACGGAGGTACTCTTGAATCCCACGAGAGGGAACATGCCTCTCAGGAATATGTTGACTTCCTTATAGTCAGCGAAATGCTTCAGCACCCTTGTGCTGACAAGCCTGTAATCCGCGTGGTTATATACCGTCTCGGCTCCCAGTCTGTTCATGACCTTGTAGAATCCCTGTGCGGTAGTTCTCTTGAACCATGTGTCCGTCTTGCGTGATGACCTGACGCCATAAACGATCTCGCATCCCTCGTGATACCTGTCGATCATTGCATTCATTGCGTTTATGTCATCCTGGCCGTCACAGTCTATCGAAATAGTGACGTCACACTTATCCACAGCCTCCATAAGGCCTGCGAGGAGAGTGCTCTGGTGCCCTCTGTTACGGCTCTGTGAAATGCCGATATAGTGATCATCTGAAGCAGCAAGATCGCAGATGATCTGCCATGTGCTGTCGGAGGAACCGTCGTTGACAAAAAGAACACGGCTGTCGCCGCTTATCTTGCCCTGATCTGCCAGTTCAACGATCTTGTCCCTGAACATAGGCGCCGTTATAGGCAGTACTTCCTGCTCGTTGTAGCAGGGTATAACTATCCAAAGTATCGGTTTATCCATAAAAACGATTTTAATTCATGCTATTATTTTAGTCAATCTGCACGCGCGCATTGTTGTATAATAAATAGACGGAGGTCTAACTGATGAAAAGATCCGAGATTAACAGAGCACTGGCTCAGATGGAGAAGATGATCAGCGATTACAGGATATCGCTGCCGCCCTTTGCATATTTCACTCCCGAAGAGTGGAAGACAAAGGGTCATGACTATGACGAAGTAAGAGAAAACATGCTCGGCTGGGACATTACCGATTACGGTCTCGGGGATTTTGACAAGGTTGGTTTCTCTCTGATCACCATCCGCAATGGCAATCAGAAGATGAGTGACAAGTACCCGAAGCCATATGCCGAGAAGCTCCTGTTCCTCAAGGAAGGACAGTATTCTCCAAATCATTTTCACTGGTTCAAGATGGAAGACATCATCAACAGAGGCGGCGGCAATCTGCTCATAAGAGTCTATAACTCGCTGCCTGATGAGGAGATTGACAGGGAAAGTGACGTGGTCCTTCATCTCGACGGCAGGGAGGTGACAGTGCCCGCAGGTTCTCAGATAAGGCTCACTCCCGGCGAGAGCATAAGCATTACCAGGAGGCTGTATCACGATTTCGAGGTCGAGAAGGGAACCGGTGATATCCTTATCGGAGAGGTCAGTCAGTGCAATGATGACAGCAACGACAACAGGTTCAATCCGCCTGTGGGAAGGTTCCCCGAGATAGAGGAGGACGAGGCTCCGCTGAGGCTTCTGTGCAACGAATATCCGCTTGCCGGGGGCACTTAAAATATATTTAAAAAGACTTGCGGCTGTAACATAAAAACTTGACATTAAGTGCCGCCGCAGTCATTATAATAGGAACTGTTTTGGAAAACGAATAAGAAGAGAGATTGTTTAATGCGTAAGAGACATGGAAAGTTCAGACATTTTGTTAAGAAAGCGGGCAGGGTTCTTACAAACCTTACTATCAGGACGGAGCGCACGGCGCGCATAAGTCTTCTTTTGTGCACCACAATCGTGGCCGGTTCATGTATTTCTGTTTCGGCACTGAGCATTCAGTCCAAGGAGAATACGATAGTTGCTGATTCCATTGAGAATGTGGACGCTGAGTCCATCATGGTCACAACATACCAGGAGTTCATGGATATCACATCATCTGCAGAGAATATCGATTCCTCTGAACTCAGTGCTGATGAGCTGAAGCATGTGCTGGTGGACGGCATCAAGATGAGAAGAGAGTACACGGGTACTCCTTATGATGAAGACGAGGACGATGAGGAAGTTAGCGCTGAGGTTATCCAGAATACGGCGCCGAAGGACCTGTCAGACCGTCAGATCACAAGAATGCTTACGGGCAATACCGGTACGGTAAGAGTCATCCAGCGTTCGGATATCAACGAGGGTGCTGCAAGTTCAGGTTCCTCGGCCGATACAGGCAACGCAAATGCTGCAGTATCCAATTCCAGCTCTGTTACAAAGAACTTCGATGAGAATAACAACTACGTTATCGGTATCGATGTTTCGGGATGGAACGGAACGATCAACTGGTCCAAGGTCAAGGGATACGGTGTTGAGTTCGTCATTGTTAAGTGTGGAGGAAGATACACCGGTTCAGGCCTTATCTATCAGGATTCCAAGTTTGCGGCCAATGCAAGGGGCGCAGCTGCAGCCGGCATAAAGGTTGGCGTATATTTCTATTCAGCAGCTACTTCCATTCAGGAAGCTTACGAGGAAGCATCATTTACAGTTGATGTTATCAGGAATTACAACATCACTTATCCTGTTGCTATCGATTTCGAGAAGAACAGCACAAGTGAGAGACATTACAACATAAAGGGCAAGGATCTCCGCGATATCCTCTGCACATTCTGTGATACAGTTGCGAGCCAGGGATATTCTCCTATGGTCTATATGAGCAAGTCTCTCTGGACCAATTCCAACGGACTTGGTTCCTACGGAAGCGAGGTTGCTTCCAAGTACAAAGTATGGCTTGCAGCATACTTCAACAGGTTTATCAGCGGAACAACGCCTTTCAAGATCGGCGATAAGCTCCCAAGCTTCTCTTTCAGGTATCATATCTGGCAGTATGGCTATCTCCACGGAGTTATCCCCGGCATCTCAGGTGATGTGGACATGAATCTCGGATTCTTCTCATCTCAGACACTTCTGGATCCGACGGTAACCGTCAGTGGCGGCTATCTGTACACGACTGCGGGCACCACAATAAGTGCGATGCAGGGAGTTACATGTCTGAACTCGCTCGGTCAGGATGTAAATCCTTCCTATGTATCAACTACTGTCAAGAACTCTTCCGGTAAGGAAGTTACAATGGCGGCAGCCTGTGCAACGCCGGGTGTCTATACTATCACTTACAGCTTCGGCGATGCATACAGAGGAACAGTTACTGAGTCGCTCAGACTGCTCGTTGCAGATCCTTCAGACGGAAGTATCCCCGGATGCACACCTACACCTGTTCCGGAGACTTCGCCATCTGATTCGTCATCTGAATCAAGCAGCGACAGTTCATCTGCTTCAAGCTCTGAGAGCGCAGCATCTTCAGAGTCAACTTCGGAAAGCACGAGTGAATCAACATCTGAATCCACAACAGAGTCAACGACGGAGTCCACAACAGCTCCGACAGTGGCACCTGTTGTTGATGATTCCGCTGCAACAGAGTAAGCAATAAAGCAAGATCAAAGGAGTTAAGCTATGGGCCTGTGGAAGAACTCTAAAGAACCTAAGCAGCCAAAACCGCCCAGAATGCCAAAGACAAACGGCACCGTTGAGATCGTCATCGATGTTGTTCTGTTCCTGATCGGCATTGTGCTCATCGTGTGGCCGGTTGACGCGGCGATCATAATGACAAGGGTAATAGGCTCGATAATGGTGCTCCTGTCGATCGTCGAGATCATCGTTTTTATAAGATCAAAGACAAAGGATCCCTTTGAATATGCGGGACTTGTAATATCGATCCTGTTCGCCGGAATGGGTATATGGCTTATCGTTAATCCTGACTGGCTCGTTCAGTTCTTTAATATCATGTTTGGTATCATGATCGGTCTGTACGGACTGTTTGGAATAATAAGCGCAATAGGCTTTGCAAGGAAAGCCGGCGGTCTCTGGTGGATCGGTCTCATCATGTCGATCATTGCGGTCGCACTTGCAGTCCTAATCTTCATGAATCCTTTTGCAACTCCCAAGCTGCTCATGATCATCATCGGCGTGACACTGATAGTTGCAGCTGTTACGGGAATCTATAACAGACTGAGGATCCGCAAGGCACAGAAGATCATCAGTTCTGCTTTCCCGGATTTTGTGCCGCCACCGATACCTGATCCTTCAGTGCTGAAGGATGCAGGATCTGATGATGATGACAAATAAGGATTTCTGATATCAGCCAATAACGACTTCTATCTGCTGCCCAATCTTCTCTTCGGGCAGTATTTTTGTGCCTTCGCTGACGAGAACGCCGTCAACCGTGATCGACTTGATCCCGCTGCCTTCGCCGGACTTTCTGTAGGTGAGGCTTACAGGCTTTCCGTTGAACTCAAAATCAACGCCTGCCTTACCTTCGCTGTCGAACTGCTCAGGGAGGAGCTGAGGCTCAAATCTGATAGAACCAAACTCACCCTTAACACCGAAGATCTCAGTCAGGACAGTCAGCATGAGCCAGCTTGCAGCGCCTGTCAGATAGTGGTAAACACCGCGTCCCCTGGGATCAAAATACTCAGGCACGCCGGGATATATCCTGCTTGAAGAGAAGTCATTTGCGTGGCGGTAGAGCGAGCCGATGACTTTCCATCCTGCCTCGCTGTAACCTCTTGAGTAAAGGGCGTTGCCGAACATGACTGCCATGTGCGAGAAGACTGCCCCGTTCTCCTTCTGACCGTAGGAGAAACCGAACATTCTGCCCATGTCTGTCTTTATCTCGTTGAAATTGGTATTGAGCCTGTATCCGCCAAGTTCCGCACTGTAGAGATAATGGTCTGCGGACTTTATGATATCAGCTACCTGATCATCTGTGGCGATGCCTGACATAACTGTAAATACTTCGCTCGTCAGCATCATCTGACCGCCCTTCTCGAGAGGTCTTCCATTGTCATCATAGTAGCCGTTGAATCTTGAATAGCCCTCGCTGTCGGTGAACCATTCATTCTCCTCGATATGCTTTGCGATAGCTTCTGCCTTGTTCTCAAGATCCTTTGCGAGGTCTTCGACCGGGTAGTCTTTCTTATCTCCTGACAGACCTGTCTTGACCTTGTCGCAGTAAGCCATCAGATCACAACCTGTTCCGAGGAGCATCTCAAGCTCTGATGCCAGAGAAACAGATGTCTTGCCGGTCTTTGCACCATACTTGCGGAGAATGGCTGCGAGCTTTCTGTAGTTGCCTGCGTAAGCTGCCGTGAACGCAACACTCTCTCCTCGGTGTGATGCCATGTCGAGAGCATCGTTCCAGTCTGCGCCTCTCAGCCTCATCGAACCATGTTCGCCGATATCGAAGAATGCTGCAAGGTTCTGGAGAAGGAGATGCTCGATTACAGAACCTGATGATGCTGCGATACTGCTGTCAGCATCAAGCAGAGCTTCTCCGCGCTTGATCTGACGGTCTGTAAAGTAGGGGGCTGTCTCATCAAGTATTCCGAGATCGCCCGTCTGCCTTATATAAAGATCCATCGTCATGAAAGGCCACATAGCATGATCCATCCAGACTCTTGTGATTCCGTTGCGGTCAGCGATGAATTCGCCTCTTCCGCTTCCGATGATCGTCGCGTTAGTACCGTCTGTCCTGACTCCGCCGAAATTGTCGATGAGCATCTGTCTTACGTCAGAAGGATCCATGATGATAAGCGCAAGACAATCCTGCCACAGATCTCTCCATCCTCTTCCGCCCTTGCCGTAGTCGTGGTGAGGCAGGAATGAACAGCCGTAGATCCTTCTCAAAATGGGCTGGACTGCAACCCAGTACATCCAGTTATCAAAGTCTTTGTCTCCTGAGCGGAATCTGATATTGTTCTTCTTTATCCAGTATTTCCTGTTATCATCAAGAGCCTTGTCAAAGCTTTCCGTATTGAGATATTTTGAAGCCAGACTCTCGAGGGAAGAGGGATCCTTATATGACTCCTTCGAAGCGATCGCGAGGACAACAACAAACGAGATGCTCTCGCCACCCTTGAGCATAGCTTTCTCAAACCTTGCGGCACCCATCGCCTCGAAACCGTTTGCCTTATCACCGGACCTGGAGGAAGGTGTTCCCGTCACGGGGAATCTCGGGTTGTCAAAAGCGCCGCCTTCTCCTATGAAATCCTCTGCAACGGGACAGAACGAAACAGGCTTTCCGCCCTTTCCATCTGCCGCAAAGAATCCGTAGAGCATCGTATTCAGCTTGTGGCCTCTCTCATCGAAAGTGAGAGTCGGGTCATTCACAACACCGTACTCTGTTACAGTCATTCTGTTAAGCATAGACGTAACATTGCGGTGGTCTCTTATATTATCAGCTGATCTTCCGTAGACCGGAACTGCGGCAGTCGGAGTAAATGTAATATCGCTGCTGCCGGTATTTGTAATCGTTATCTTTGTGAGTTCGACCTGATCATCCGTATTTACAGGGACGAATGAGGTTACGTTTGTCTTGATTGATGTTCCGTTTATCAGTCTTTCCGCACTGTGCCAGAGGAGACCGCATGTTATGGTGAGATCATCTTTCTCTTCCGTGAACTTTCTGCTGTTCTGGAGCGCTGAAGCGCCTGTTGCGGAATAGAGTCTGCCGTCATCTGTTGCAATCCAGAAGTTCCTTGTGGATCTGTTGTTATGAAGGTTGTCTGACGAGACAGGCTCAAGGAAAAAAGTGTTCTGGCTTGTCTTGAGGTCGCCGCCAAGATCAGGTGTTACGGATCCCATCATTCCGCTCGTTGAACCGATCGGGAAATAGAGATAACTCTGAAGGTCGGGATCCTTGATCTTAAATGTTCCGTTGTTGTCGATGAATTCAAATCCTGCCATGGTGCACCTCCGGAATCAGTGGGTTATGCGCGTATTTTACCACATTTGACTTTTGTCAAAAAGGCTGGACCATATTATAATATAATGTATGACTAACTTAATCGATTACATCAAATGGCGCGGTGATCTGAGCTTTGAACAGGATCCTTTTAACGAGATAGATGCACTCCTTTTTGCGAGCATGTGTTACGTTGATCTTGAAGGGATCGTTCCCGAGTCAGGTGAGATAACACTGATGGATGCTGCAGACATCTATTATCAGATACACAGCAGGGAAGAACTTGAATCCGACAAGACATTTTTCAGGTTTTCACACCAGTTGCTGAAGGAAGCAGCTTCTGCGAGAAGATATAAGCTCCTTACACTCAGTCACTATGTCAATCATACCGATCCCGCATCACTTATTCAGTTTGCGGTCGTTACTGTGAGGCTTTCTTCCAGCGAGATCTTCATTGCCTTCAGAGGTACTGATGATACGATAGTCGGCTGGAAAGAGGACTTCTATCTCAGCTATTTTACGGTCCCTTCGGAAGACGAGGCCGTCGAGTATCTTACTGCCATTGAATCCGGCAGGTCGGACAGGATAATGATGGGCGGCCATTCGAAGGGCGGACACCTTGCAATCCATGCAGCCATGACAGTTGATGAAGAGATACAGAACAGAGTCGATGCGATCTTTGATTTCGACGGACCGGGTTTCAATGATGAGATCAGAGAGACGAAGGGTTTCTCGAAGATAGCTCCTACTATCCACAGATATATACCCGAGAACTCCATCATAGGCAGACTGCTTTCTGATACGGCAGTTCCCAACATCGTATTCAGCTGTGAGAAGGGCGTGCTCCAGCATGATCCTGTCAGCTGGGGAATAGAGGGCAAAAAGTTCCTTCTGCTTGAGAAGCCGTCGATAGCAAGTGACGTGTTTGACGAGACTCTGACATCGTGGCTCAAAGCGATGAGTCAGGATGAGAAGAAACAGTTTATAGATGACCTTTTCGCGGTACTTGAGGCCTCCGGTGAGACGAAGGTTACCGCGATACCGAAGGCCAACCTTTTTGAAGTCAAGGCGATGCTCGACAAGATGCATTCGTTAAGGCGTGATTCACAGAGAGTGATAAGGAATCTCATCAGACTCTTTATCGATAACTGGGGTGAAGTATTAGCTGCGCAGAAGAGCCTTTCTGAACCGAAGACTCCGTTCAGCTTTTTGATCTCATCCAAGAGGAAACAGGATACAGTAAAGGGGGATGCAACATGAGAGTATTTGAATATGCTTACAGAGACAGCGGTGAGTTCAAATCAGGACTGCAGGCACTGAAGCAATGGTGCAATGAACATAATGCCTCCAATGTGCTCTTCCATGTCTATGTGGAGTCTCCTGATAATCCTGCTCTGGGAACGGTGCTTCAGCTCATTTCCAAGACGATCCCGCGAGCACTTTATGTCGGCTGCAGCTCAAGCGGCAATATCCTGAACGGTGAACTGTCGAATACGGACATAATCGTAACTGCGACTGTGTTCGAGAACAAGGACACGACAGTTGAGGTGCATCAGTATTCTCTGACGGAAGAGACTGATAAGGACGTAGCCGGAAAGGTCGCTGAGATGGTCAATTCCAATAAGGACATAAAGGCGGTAGAGTTCCTTGTTACTATCCAGGGTCTGTCCATGACCGGTCTGTGTGAAGGCCTGTCAAAAATAAGGGATGACGTCAGTATCTTTGGCGGCGGAGCTCTTAATGCTGTCATGAAGGACGATGAGGTTATTGTTTTCTCCAAGGTCGGAGATATAACAGACAGATCGATCGTCGTCGTATTATACGGCGGTAAGGATCTTCATACGGATGCGTTCTATATCGGCGGATGGAATCCGCTCGGCCATAAGCTTAAGGTCACAAGATGCGTCAGGAACAGACTCTATGAGCTCGACGGCGTTTCTGCATATGACACATATTACAAGTACCTGAGCATCAAGGATGATGAGAACTTCTTCATTAATTCACTTGAGTTTCCTCTCATCATGGACATTGACGGTGTTGATATCCTGAGAGCGCCCACTGCATGCAACTCCGACGGATCTCTCGAAATGACGGCCGACATGACGGAAGGAAGCTATGCATACCTTGCATACGGCGATCCGTGGACAATCCTTCGTCATGTTAATGAATACGGCCTGAGGGTTCAGGACTTCGCACCGCAGGCTATCTATATATTCTCATGTGCTGCCCGCAAGACATTCTGGGACAGCTCTTCCAAGGAGACGAAGCCATTTACATCACTTGCGCCCACTACTGGTTTCTATACTTCAGGTGAGTTTGTAAGGACCGATAAGAGGATCGATCAGCATAATGTTACGCTCGTAGTCGTATCCATGAGAGAGGGCAGAAAGGTCAGAGATCACGATAAACTGTTCCATATGGGGGATTCAGCAGATCTGTCGGGACAGGTATCCATGGTCAACCGTCTGGCGAATTTTATTGATGCTGCTACAAAGGAGCTTGAGGAAGCAAACAACAGATTATCGATAATGGCAATAACTGACGGCCTTACGGGTCTGTATAACAGAATGGAGACCCAGAAGAGAATATCAAAGGAAGTATTCGACGGAGTTACTTCAGGTGATGACAATAATCTCCCGTGCCTTATAATGATCGATATCGACAATTTCAAATCAGTTAATGACTGCTGTGGCCACAGTGAAGGTGACAGGGTAATAAAAGGTCTTTGTGATATGATAAGTGACACGATCAAAAAGAGACTGCCTCCGGATATTGAGGCAGCAGCCGGAAGATGGGGCGGAGAGGAGTTTATGGTCCTTATTCCCAGATCATCGATAGAAGATGCTTCAAAGATTGCTGAGCTTATGAGGATAGAGTTCTCAAGGATCGCCTTCTCGCAGGCAGGATGTCAGACGATCAGTCTTGGTGTTACAAAAGCAGTCAGAGGAGAGAATGTCGACATGCTTTGCGGCCGTGTTGATCAGGCTCTGTATGAAGCGAAGAAAACAGGAAAGAACAAAGTGGTAGTTAAGTAATGATAAAGAGTGCAGGGAAACTTCTCCGGTATGTCGGTGAATACAAAAAAGCTACGATAATCACACTTATATTCATAATGGGTGAAGTCGGGCTTGAAGTTTTGATACCAAGGATAACATCAAATCTTGTAGACGTTATCCAGGAAGATGCGGATATTTCACAGATCATAATGTTCGGAGTTGCTATGGTCCTTGCCGCCGTATCATCGCTGCTGTGCGGATGCGTTGCGGGTGTGGCTTGTTCCAGGGCTTCAGCGGGATTCGCTAAGAACCTGAGACTTACAATGTTTAAGCGTGTTCAGGATTTCTCATTCGGGAATATCGATAAGTTTTCAACATCGTCACTTGTTACAAGAATGACGACGGACGTTAATAATGTGCAGAACGCCTACATGATGACAATAAGGACAGCAGTAAGAGCTCCTTTTATGCTCGTGCTGACGATCATAGCTGCCTTTTCCGTGGGTGGTCAACTGGCCATGACTTTTGTAATAGTCATTCCCGTTCTCGTATTTGGTTTTATCATTATCGGAAAACTTGCTCTTCCTGCGTTCAGAGCCGTATTTAAGAAATACGATAAACTCAACGAATCCGTAGAGGAGAATGTCAGAGGCATCCGTGTCGTTAAGGGCTTCGCGAGAGAAGAGTTTGAGAAGAAAAAGTTCAATTTCGCATCCGGTGATATCAAGAAGGATTTTACATGGGCTGAGAGAGTTGTCGGCATGAATATGCCGCTGATGCAGCTCTGTATCTACTTCAATTCTGTATTTATCCTCTATGTCGGTTCAAAGATGATAATCGAGTCTGCAGGCGAGACCATCAATGTCGGTCAGGTATCGGCGCTCCTTACATATGGAATGATGATACTTATGTCACTGATGATGCTGTCGATGATCTATATCATGCTCACGATGTCGGTAGAGTCTGTTAAGCGTATTGCGGAAGTCCTCGATGAGGAACCGGGTATCAGCAATCCTGAGAATCCTGTTTTCGAGATCGCAGACGGAAGTATCGACCTTGAGGATGTTGTGTTCAAGTATTCGGATGAAGCCAAGCGTGATGCGCTCTATGATATTGACCTTCACATTGATCCGGGAATGACTGTGGGTATCCTCGGCGGAACCGGTTCAGGCAAGACGTCGCTGATCCAGCTGATCCCGAGACTGTACGATGTTAACAGCGGGTGCGTGAAGGTCGGAGGAGTTGATGTAAGGGAATATGATATTACGGCTCTCAGAGATGCCGTATCGGTAGTGCTCCAGAAGAACGTATTGTTCTCCGGAACGATCAGGGAGAATCTGATGTGGGGCAACAAGGATGCTACTGATGAGGAGATAAAAGAAGCGGCAAGGCTTGCCCAGGCTGAAGATTTTATACTCTCTTTCCCTGATGGATATGATTCGAAGATCGAGCAGGGAGGAACAAACGTATCCGGCGGTCAGAAGCAGAGACTCTGTATTGCAAGAGCACTCCTCAAGAAGCCGAAGATCCTTATCCTTGATGATTCAACTTCAGCAGTCGATACGAGGACTGATGCCCTGATCAGAAAGGGTTTCAGAGAGTATATCCCCGAGACGACAAAGATAATAATCGCCCAGCGTGTAGCTTCCGTTCAGGACGCTGATCTGATCGTTATCCTTGATAACGGCAGGATCGTCGGCAAGGGTACTCATGATGAGCTCCTTAAGACGAACTCCATATATCAGGAGATATATGAACAGCAGGTGAAGGGAGGTGACAGCGATGAGTGATAACAGAAGGAGAAGAGGCGCTGCATCGTTGTCAGACATGAAGGGTTCAATGGGCAGCCTGAAGAGGTCGATGAAGGAGTACTACAAGTGCTTCCCTAAGCTGATGCCTTTCGTTTATGTGATAATAGTACTCGCTGCTCTGCCGAACGATCTGTCTCCTCTCATCATGCAGAAGATCTATAAGCTTATCGATGTCTGGTTCAAGACAGGTGACTGGGAATCCGCAAAGGTGGATATAGTTCCTCTCGTCATAATCCTCATCGTGATTTATGCGATCGGAATAGTCCTGTCAACAGTACAGGCACAGCTCATGGCTTTCATGACGCAGAAGTTCCTCGACCATATGAGATGCGATATGTTCGGAAAGATGCAGAAGCTTCCGATCAGGTATTTCGATTCAAATAAGCACGGCTTTATCATGAGCCATTATACGAACGATATCGATACATTAAGACAGCTTGTTTCGCAGGCGATACCATCACTGCTTCAGGCAGGTCTTGCAGTAGCTATCGTGTTCGTTGAGATGCTCTATTTCAGCGTCTGGATGACGATAGTGATAATACTGGGAATCATTGTAATGGGATTCGTCACCAGCAAGGTTGGCGCAGGCTCTGCAAAGTATTTCGTAAGACAGCAGAACTCTGTCGCAGCAACTGAAGGTTATGTCCAGGAGATGATGAACGGTCAGAAGGTCGTTAAGGTATTTAACCATGAGAAGGAGACGATCGAATCGTTCGAGAAGCTCAACGATGAACTGTATTCAGACTCATCAAAGGCTAACAGTTATGCGAATATCCTCGGTCCTATCATCAACAACATCGGCAACATCATGTACGTTCTGATCGCAGTTGTAGGCGGCGTACTCGTTTACTACAACGTTCCTAACCTGTCGATATCCGGATTAGTTTTCGAGGTCAGTATCGTTGCGACATTCCTCAATATGTCCAAGAAGTTTATGGCCAACCTGAACCAGGTAACGATGCAGATGAATGCCATCGTAATGGCTGCGGCAGGTGCAGAAAGAATATTTACTCTGATGGATTCCGAACCGGAGAAGGACGACGGATATGTTACTCTCGTTGATGCTGAGATAAAGGAAGACGGCACTATCACTGAAGCTGATCATCATACAGGCAAATGGGCGTGGAAACATCCTCATCAGGCTGATGGAACGATCACTTATCAGGAACTTAAGGGCGATGTTGTACTCGATATGGTCGACTTCTCGTATGTTCCCGGTAAGCAGGTCCTGACTGATGTCTGCGTATATGCAAAGCCCGGTCAGAAGGTTGCATTCGTAGGTGCGACAGGCGCGGGCAAGACGACGATCACAAATCTCATCAACCGCTTCTATGACATTGAAGACG
Source organism: Saccharofermentans sp. (assembly GCA_024688685.1). GTDB lineage: Bacteria > Bacillota > Clostridia > Saccharofermentanales > Saccharofermentanaceae > Saccharofermentans. Next base: position 181,460 of record JAILDX010000008.1, on the reverse strand, counting down.
GTAAGATCAGATATGACGGTATCAACGTCAACAAGATCAGGAAAGATGATCTCCGCCGTTCACTCGGACTCGTTCTGCAGGAGACAAATCTCTTTACCGGAACCGTTATGGACAATATCAGGTACGGCAAGCTCGACGCTTCCGACGAGGAGTGCATCAATGCAGCGAGACTTGCCGGTGCAGACGGATTCATCGAGAGACTTCCCGAGGGATACAACACAATGCTGGAGAACAACGGTGCAAATCTGTCCCAGGGCCAGAGGCAGCTTATCTCTATTGCGAGAGCAGCTGTTGCAGATCCGCCTGTAATGATCCTTGACGAAGCTACGTCGTCTATCGACACGCGTACTGAGGCTATTGTGGCACGCGGTATGGATAAGCTCATGGAGGGACGTACTGTATTTGTAATCGCTCACAGATTGTCAACTGTACGCAATTCTGATGTGATCATGGTACTTGATCACGGTAAGATAATTGAGCGCGGTTCACATGATCAGCTCATCGCGGAGAAAGGAACGTACTATAGGCTGTATACCGGCGCCTTTGAGCTCGAGTGACGTGGGCTGATCGCTACTGTCCTCGACGCTACTTGTAGTATTTACCAACACTCGAGAGACGTTGACGCGTCTGCGGTAAGTCCGCGATCAGCACATCACTCTCGCGTCAGACGTTGACGGAGTTTCCGGTTACATTGTCATTAATTTGACGGCTATTGCGCACTCGATGCGCTTTTTGAAGAGTTTGCAGCCGTATTCGTAGACTCCGTTGATGTCGCCTGTTGCATGATAGGAATTGGCCGCACATCCGCCGGAACAGTAGAGTTTTGCCCAGCAGTCCATGCACTCCGGTCTTGAGTATGCGCTGCATGAAGCGAACTTCTCACGCATCGGGATGTTTGTGACGCCTTCCCATATGTCGCCCATCTTATACTTGTCGTCGCCGACGAACTGATGGCAGGGATAGAGATCGCCCCAGGGTGTTACGGCGAGATATTCCGTACCTGAACCGCAGCCTGCAACTCGCTTGTAGATACAGGGCCCGCAGGTGAGGTCGAGCATGTAGTGATAGAAGGTAAAACCTCTGCCTTCCTTCTGTCTCCTGATCATCTCGCGGGCGAGTTCCTCATACTGTTCAAAGAGAACGGGAAGATCTGCCTCTGTGAGTGCCGAGGGCTCATTGGGGTCTGTTACTACAGGTTCCATAGAGAGCTCGGTGAAACCCATATCTGCCATATGCAGGATATCCTTGAGGAAATCGGTATTGTAGTGGGTATAAGTGCCGCGCATGTAGTATGACTTGTCGCCGCGCTTCTCCACAAATCTCTTAAAGTTAGGGAGGATCTTATCGTATGATCCGTTGCCCTTTATATCGACACGGAATCTGTCGTGAACTTCCTTTCTTCCGTCGAGGCTCAGTACGACATTGTGCATCTCTTTGTTGCAGAAATCAATGACCTCATCGTTAAGAAGAACGCCGTTGGTAGTAAGGGTAAACCTGATGTTCTTATTGTGGATCTTCTCCTGTTCACGTCCGTATGCTACAAGTTCTTTTACAACGCCCCAGTTCATCAGGGGTTCGCCGCCAAAGAAATCTATGTCAAGATTCTTATGATAGCCGGAATTGGCGATGAGGAAGTCGATCGCCTGTTTGCCGACCTCATAGCTCATAAGGCCGCGGTCGCCGTGATATTTGCCCTGGCTTGCGAAACAATAGGAGCAGTTGAGATTACAGGTGTGTGCCACATGGAGACAAAGTGCCTTTATCTGGATACGGCGCTTATTGAAGTTTATCGCGATGTTCTCGTATTTGTCGGGAGCCCAGAGTTTTCCGTCATCCTTGAGCTTCTGGATATCATCCATACATTTGTTGACATCTTCTTCCGTTACTGTCGGATCGTCTCCGTAGCGGGACATTATAGAGGACAGTATCTCTTCACGCGGAGTGTCTTCAAACATCTGTATGATGTCAAATGCAACAGGGTCCACCATGTGGATAGATCCGGAATATGTATCCAGTACTATGTTAAGGTCATCAAATTTGTAGCAGTGTATCATTATGTCTCCAAAAAATTAGGCTGCCCCATAAATGAAGCAGCCCCATGAAATAATCCGATTCAAATTACTCTTCAGTCTTCTTCTCGCAAGCCTGGTTTGCAACACCGCAAGAAGTCTTGCATGCTGACTGGCATGATGTCTGGCACTCGCCGCAGCCGCCTTCCTTAACAGAAGCCTCGAGGTCACGTGTTGTTACTGTAACGATTCTATCCATGATATAGCGCCCCCTTTATTAAAATAACACGCAAATTATACTTGCTATCGTGCCGTGTGTCAAATAAGGGGAGGTCATGATATAATCATCTGTGGTCTATTTCGATTTTTGGAAGCAGGAAAATCAATGTCATTCTGGGAGATCCTTAATACTATAATCATCAAGCCGCTTGAACTGCTGTTCGAGTTTATTTTCTCGATGAGTTACAGCATTATCCCGAATCCTGCTGTCTGCCTCATCATAATGAGTGTTTCGGTCAATCTTCTCATCCTTCCGCTCTACAGAAGAGCTGATGCTATCCAGATGGAAGCGAGGGAGAAGGAGGATAAGATAAGGCCTGTTACGGACCACATCAAAAAGTATTTCAAGGGCGATGAGAAAGTAATGATGCTCCAGAGTTACTACAAGGAGATGCATTACCATCCTCTGTCGTCCCTTAAGAGCCTGACATCGCTGCTCCTTCAGATTCCGTTCTTTATGGCGGCGTACGGATTTCTTTCGCATCTGGCGTTGCTCGACGGATGGAAGATGGGATGGATAGATAATCTTCTTGAACCTGACGGACTCCTTGTTATAGGCTCACTGTCCATCAATGTTCTGCCTATACTCATGACAGTCATTAATATCATCTCATCTGAGATATACACGAGGGGACAGCCGTTTAAATCAAAGATAGTCCTTTATCTGTCGGCTGCGATCTTTCTGGTGCTTTTGTACAACTCCCCGTCGGGACTTGTTTTTTACTGGACTCTGAACAATCTGTTCTCGCTGGTTAAGAATGTGATCTCGAGAATGAAGGATCCTGCACTCATTTTCAAGATCATCTGTTCCGTTATGGGACTGACATTGGGCATTACGGGATTCCTGTTATATTCGGACGGGAAATCTGATAAGAAGGTATTTCTCCTTACAGTTGGAATGATACTCATGCTGCCTCTGTTAAGCGCCCTCTTTGTAAAGCTGATAAAGAAGAACGGTGATGCTAAGAAGGTAACTCCCGGGTCGCTGTTCTGGATAGGTTCATCGTATATGGCTGTCCTTACCGGCATCCTGATACCGTCAGATGTAATCTCATCATGTACCGAGGATTTTCTGGGCAGTATAAATGCACTTGACCCGACACATTACATTATCTATTCGGCATGCGTCTCGTTTGGCTTTTTTGTTTTGTGGCTGGGTGTCTTCTATCTCCTTATGGACAGGGATACAAGGCGGGTCTTCACATTGATGGCAGTTTGTGTCTCCTTTGTTTCAACGCTCGATTACATGGTCTTCGGAATGGATAAGAAGGGTATGATGAATGCCGAACTCGGTTTCGACAGATGGATAGAACCTGATTCTTTCCTGAAGCTTATTTCCCTCGTATCAGCATTATCTATCATTGTCCTGATGATCCTCATCGCAAGGTTCTCGATGAAGCCGTTTGTGATAATCGTTTCCGCAGGCCTGATGAGTATAGCGATACTGTGCGGTATCAATCTTGTAAGGATCCACAATGATTACAACGAATACGTTAGGATAATGGCGAATACGCAGACGCCTGATGTGAAGATAAGCAAGAACGGTAAGAACGTTGTAGTCCTTATGATGGACCGTGCCATCGGCGCCCTCGTTCCATATATCTTTAATGAGAAACCTGAGCTGTACGAGGCGTTTGACGGCTTTACATATTATCCCAATACTATATCACACGGCATATACACTAATTTCGGTGCTCCGGAACTCTATGGCGGATACGAATATAATACGACGTCAATGAACCTCAGATCGGATGAGAAACTGAAGGACAAGCATAACGAAGCTCTTCTCCTTATGCCTGTCGTTTTTAGTGAGAACGGATATGAATCGGTAACGATCGATCCGCCATATGCTGATTACCGGGTGGTAGGCGATTACACAATATTTGACGGATATGAACACATTCATGCTTATAGGGCGAAGGAATTATACAATCCATACTGGGAGGATGCGTTCGTTCAGCAAAAGGCTGTTCGCGAAAGGAATTTCTTCTGCTACAGCCTGTTCAGGATCGCACTGCCTTTATACAGAGAGATCCTTTATGATGAAGGCCGGTACAATTCCGTGGAGAGGAGCAAAGACGGATCAGAGACGGGAGAGTATTCATTCCCTCAGTACAGGTATGGAATTTCGGCCGCGAAAGGCGTCCTGAACACATTCATGGATTCGTACACCGCCCTGGAGGCAATGACTTCCTTTACCACGATAGTTGATGATTCATCAGATTATTTCGTTATGATGGATAATACAACTCCACACAATTTCATGCTCCTTCAGGAGCCGGATTATACTGTGGCCGAGGTAGTGGATAATACGGCATACGATGAGGCAAATACGGACAGGTTTACTGTTAACGGCAGAACGATAAGTATTAACAACTGGTATCAGATGGGCCTTTACCATACCAATGCGGCTATGTACCGGAGTCTTGCAAAGTGGTTCAGTTATCTTAAGGAAAACGGTGCGTGGGACAACACGAGGATCATAATCGTTGCTGACCACGGATACGAGACAGGCTATTACAGTGACCTGATCTATCAGGAGACCGGATTTGATACAGAGTACGCAAATCCTGTTCTGATGGTAAAGGATTTTAACAGCACGGGATTTGTAACTTCTGATGAGTTTATGACGAATGCGGATACTCCGACGCTTGCCATGAGTGGAGTTATTGATGATCCGGTCAATCCGTTTACAGGGAATCCCATCAACAATGATGATAAATATTCAGGTCCTCAGAATGTCCTGGCATCGTACAGCTGGTGGATAACGGACCGCGAAGCGACGCAGTTTGAACCGGGTGAATGGTACACGGTTCACGACAATATCTTCGATATAAACAACTGGGAGTATCAGGGATATCACTGATGATACAGCCGTGGTATAATTTCTGAAGGGTTTACAGGAGGGTTAGTTATGGAACGTAAAACAAATGGTCTCTGTGTTTCAGGGTTTGTTATTTCTCTGGTGTCACTTGTTCTATGCGGCGGACTGCTTAGTCTGCTGAGTCTCATCTTATCGATCGTCGGTGTTGTAAAGGTAAATAAGAACGGCGATAACGGCAAGGGATTAGGCATAGCAGGGATCATCATTTCAGCGGTGACGATCGTCCTCTCCATTATTTTCTGGAGCATCGCACTTTTTACAGGCCTGTTAGGAACAATCGGATTGTCCAATTACATAGAAAGGTCTAAGGAATACAGTTCCAAGATCGATGAAAAGTTGGAAGAAGCCGAAGACGGCGACTATGTAAAGGATTTTGGCTCATATTCCGTTGATGATGACTGGGAAGAAGTGGATCACGGAAGCAATTACTATGTTTACTGCTACGAGGATACTTTCGTACCCGGTGAAGATATTCCGAACAACATAATGATAACTAATGATACTAATCCTTATCCTGCAGATGATCACATGATCTTCAGAGATGCAATCCTGGCACAACTCTCTGACCAGGCAGGAGAGACTGAGGGGCTCGAGACTGTTAACGGTTCAGGAACGACTACTGATAACGGCACAGTTGTCTATGTATTTGATCTGAAGGGCGATGGTGTCGAGAAGGTTCAGTATTATATTGTCGGCAATTACGAATATGTATGTGTTTCGGTGATGATCTGGGATGAAGATGCCGCTGAAGACGATAACATACGTGAAGTCGCAGAAGACATCGTAAACAGCTTTGAGTGGAATTGATGGGAGAGATATTATTATCGATTCTGATAAGACCTCTCGAACTCGTTTTTGAGTTTATTTTCTCGCTGAGTCACAGCGTTTTTCCTAACCCTGCGGTCAACATCATAATGATGAGCCTTGCGATCAATTTTCTGGTCCTGCCGCTGTACCGCAGAGCTGATGTTATTCAGGCGGCTTCCAGGAAAAAAGAAGAGCAGATCAGACCCGTTGTCGATCACATAAAAAAGTATTTCAAAAGTGACGAAAGAGTCCTTGTTCTTCAGGCTTATTACAGGGAGGTCCACTACAGTCCTCTCTCATCTCTCAAGAGCATTGTGTCGCTTCTGCTTCAGATCCCGTTCTTTATGGCTGCTTACAGATTTCTATCGAATCTGTCGCTCCTTAACGGTGAGTCGATCGGTCCGATAAAGGATCTTTCCGAACCTGATGCTCTTATAGTGATCGGAGGTCTGTCGATCAATCTTCTTCCCATTCTGATGACACTGATAAATATCGTATCATCAGAGGTGTATATGAGGGGGCAGCCGTTCAAGTCGAAGGTAGTCTTGTATCTTTCCGCGGCAATTTTCCTTGTTCTTCTCTACGGTTCACCATCAGGACTTGTCTTTTACTGGACACTCAATAATCTTTTCTCACTGTTCAAGAATATCGTTTACAAGATACTGGACAGCAGACCTTCTAAGGCTAAGAAACAGCAGCCTCAGCTCAAGAAATCTGAACAGCTTCTCTTCTGGATCAGTGCACTTTTCATAGCAGCTTTTGCGGGTATACTTATTCCGTCTTCTGTCGTAAGCTCGTCCCCGATGGATTTCATCTTTCTCAATGATGTGCAGAACCCGTCACACTATGTATGGCATACACTCGCTATTGCTTTTGGTTTCTTTGTTGTATGGATCGGTGTATATTTTCTTCTCGGATCTGCAAGAACAAGAAAGATCTTTGGCATGGTGATGTTCGCTCTTGCCGGAACATCAGCTTTCAACTATTTTGTGTACGGTTCAGGGCTGGGAACGATAACGACAGAACTCGTTTTTGATTTTGATATTTCGCTTGATACAGGTCTTATGCTCATAACGACATTGTCATCTCTTGTTGTCTTCGCGGTGTTGTTCATTCTGAGCAGGTATCTGAATACCGTTTCGAGATATATCATCGCGGCAGGACTTCTTGCAGTATTCGGTATGGGTATTACAAATATGATCTCGATCAACAGGGTTTACGCTGATTCCGGAATAACGGAGAATGCTCCCACGGAAGGATCTTTTACGCTCAGCAGAACAGGTAAGAATGTTATGGTTATCATGATCGACCGTGCGATTGGATCCTATATTCCGTTTTTCTTTAATGAAGACAGTGATCTGGTCAGGCAGTTTGACGGATTTACATATTATCCCAATACGATATCGTTCGGACAGTACACCAATTTTGGCGCACCGGCTCTCTTTGGCGGCTATGAATACACCCCGGAAAAGATCAACAGCAGGGCGGACGAACTGCTTATGGACAAGCATAACGAGGCTCTTCTGGTAATGCCTGTCCTGTTCAGCAATGAGGGCTATAACGTTACTGTAATGGATCCTCCGTATGCCAATTACAGGGAGGTGCCGGATACATCGATCTACGACGGATACAGCGGCATTGATTCATTTGTCGCAGAGCCTGTGCTGAACGGGCATTATAGCGAGATGAACGGATTCCTTGAGGAAGCAAGGTATCATAATTTCTTTGCTTACAGTATGCTTAAGACAGCTCCGACAGCGCTGCAGGGAGTGATATATAACGGCGGCAGTTATAACTATCTTACGAGCAACGGAATAACAGCAGAGGAAGGCGTTTTCCATTTCCCGCAAAGCTACGGATCAGTATCTGTAACGGATGGTATCAATCCCGATTTTTATAATGCCTATAAGGTGCTCGATAACCTTTCAGAGATCATGGAGATAACTGATGATGATGTGAATAATCTCCTGGTAATTGATAACAATACGGCTCATAGTCCCAACATTCTTCAGACTCCGGATTATACGCTCAGTGACAGTGTTGACAATACGGAATACGATCTTGCCAATGCCGGAAGGATGCTCCCCGACGGACGAACGATAACTGTTGATGCCTATGTTCAGATGGCTCATTATCACGCTAATATGGCAGCAATAAAGACACTGGGAAAGTGGTTTGACCGGCTCCGCGAGAACGGTGTGTGGTATAATACGAGGATCATAATCGTAGCTGATCACGGACGCAGCCTTTTCCAGGATTCGAGACTGATATTTGATGATCTCATGGTGGATGCCGAATCTGTTAATCCGCTGCTGATGGTAAAGGATTTTAACAGCACAGGTTTCGTCACATCGGATGAGTTTATGACTAATGCAGATGTTCCGACGATCGCCACTGAAGGATTGATAAACGATCCTGTTAACCCGTTTACGGGCGCAGCGATCAATAATGATGATAAGTTCTCCGGTCCGCAGCACATAATCATGTCGGATCACTGGAGAGTTCAGGAAAATGACGGAAATACCTTCCTGCCGGGTTCGTGGTACTCTGTGCATGACAGTATTTTCGACAGAGATAACTGGGATTATTTAGGAGAGTACTAAGATGACGAGTTTAGGCGCGATGGTTTTATACATTGATCCGGGAACGGGCAGCATGCTCTTTACCGTGCTGATCGGTATTATCGGCTTCCTGCTTTACATAGTTAGGGTGTTCTGGATCAGGATCAAGTTTGTTATCACACGCGGTAAGGCTGAGCAGAAAAATGCCAATAAGATACCATATCTTATTTTCGCTGAAGACAAGAGATACTGGCAGATATTCAAGCCTGTCTGCGATGAGTTTGAGAAGCGCGGAATAGATGTTGTTTATTGGACTATGACACCTGATGATCCTGTCTTTGATCTCGATTATGATCACATCAAATTTGAGTTTATCGGTGAAGGCAACAAGGCTTTTGCGAAACTGAATGTCGTCAACGCCGGCGTGGTCCTCTCCACCACTCCGGGTCTCGATGTTTACCAGTGGCGCCGTTCCAAGAACGCAGATTGTTATGTTCACATGTTCCACTCAGTCGGATATGGCGGATACAGGATGTTCGGAATAGATTTCTATGATGCGGTATTGGTTGCAGGACAGTATCAGATCGATATCATGCGTGAACTGGAGCGCACCCGTGATCTTCCCGCAAAAGATGCGGCGCTCGTCGGAATGCCGTATTTCGACGAACTCAGGAAAAAGCTGGATTCATCTGAATCTGTCGTCAACGAAAGGACTACCGTTCTTCTTGCTCCTTCGTGGGGAGAGGACAGCATCTTTACAAGGCTGGGCAGCAAGGTTATAGATGAACTTGTAAAAACAGATTACGATATCATCATCAGGCCTCATCCGCAGTCATTCATAAACGATGCCGAACTGATGAAAACGCTTATGGAAAAGTATCCTGAGAATGATCATCTCAGGTGGGACAGATCAAGCGATAACTTTGAGACTCTGAAGAAAGCAGACATAATGATATCTGACTTTTCGGGAGTCATATTCGATTATGCTTTTGTGTTCGACAAGCCTGTCATCTGTCTGGAAACCGGTAGTTTTGATACAAACTGCAGAGATTACTACTGGCTCGAGCCAAAGTATTACTGGACACGCAATAACCTTTCGAATCTCGGGAAAAAGCTGACTGCAGATAATGTTAACAACCTGAATGATATGATAAGTGAATGTCTCGCCAGCGATGAGCTTAAGCAGAACCGTACGGCAACCTGCGAAGCTGCGTGGGCTTATCCCGGAGAGGCCGCAGTCAGGACTGTTGATTATCTTGTCCGGAAGGGTTCTGAGATCGCAGGATCCGAATCTCCTGATGCTTCTCCTGAAGCAAAACAGTAAGCGCTTTTTCCGTTATCATCTCACCCGGCATAAGAACAGGTACTCCAGGCGGATACTTATAGATAAACTCTCCGCAGATTTGTCCTTCCGCTTCTGAAACAGGAACCGTCTCCGGTTGGATCCTTGCCGCTTCCGCAAGAGACATAACGGGAAAATGTTCAAACGATCCAAGGGGAGAGTTGTCAGTTATCAGTTCAGGATGTTCCGCATCAATCTTTCTGACCGCATCCGTAAATCTCTTTATTGTCTCTTCGTTGTCTCCAATACCTGTCATGGCGATCAGATGTGTGTCCCAAAAGGCTTCGGCTTCTATATTGAACTGTTCCCTCAGAATGCCTGCCAGCCTGCTGCCGTCACAGAGTAAAATGAGTTTTGAACGGTCTTTGTTTTCTGCGCTGAACAGCCTGATATTCGTCAGATACTTAAGCTTGTTCTCTGCATATAAAACGGCCTTTTTCCAATCATCCATCGAGCTGCCTTTCCCCAGAAGTTCAGCCATCTCCGAGATGCCCGAAAGTAGTATGTAGGAGGGGGAAGTGCTCTCGAAGACATCGATATAATGTCTGATATTCTCAGTGCTGATCCGGTCAGTATTCTTCAGCATAACCGCAGTCTGTGTCGGTGAAGAAAGCGTCTTATGTGTACTCTTGATGACTATGTCTCCGACAGATCCTTCACCCCAGAAATCATCAAGTCCGAGATGTGAACCGTGAGCTTCATCAACGATCAGTGTGCAGTTATATCTGCGGGTGATCTCAAACAGTGTTTTTGTATCAGAGATCACGCCTTCATATGTTGGTGAAGTGATAACGACAGTCCTGATGCTGCTGTCTTCTCTAAGTGTCTTCTCGATATCCGCAGGACATATCTCAAGGGGAAAAGGAAGATTGCCGGCTGACGGGTTAACAATGCGGTGAGCACAGCCTGACATCTCGATTCCGTGCCACACGCTGAGATGACAGTTGGATGCGGCAAGTATCCTGCCGTCGGGGTAATACCTCATGGCTGCGCATATTGCCGCCTCAATAGCGGCCGTTGCACCATTTACTGATATGAATGCTTCCTTTGCGTTCCACAGCGATGCAAGTTCAGTCTCAAGTTCCATGATGATTCCCTGCGGGTCATGAAGGTTGTCGAATCCTTCTATCTCCGTTATGTCAGCACCAGACAAAGATCCTGTCCTCCTTTTTGAGCCGGGCATATGCATCGGCAGAGGATCAGTCTTCAGATAATCGGATAACTGGTTGTGGAGCGGTTTATTTTTCATGCAGTAATTATAGCATACAGGCCGTGTTATAATTATTCTGTTCTAATAAGAATGCGGAGGTTGCAATGAAGAAGATTACCGGCTCCATAGCTGTGCTGCTTGCAGCAGCGATGCTGATGGTTTCATGCAGGACAGAAGAGACAGAAGAGACAGGAGTTTCTGAGAGCAGTGCTGATACGGAGGCTTCTGCTTCTGAGACGACGCAGGATGACGGTTTTGATGGCGCTGAAGGAGGGTCCCACAGCACGGAAGGTCTTACAGAGTTCGGACGCGGCTATGAGGGTATTGACGGCACAGGCGATTACAATTATGGCGAGGCTCTCCAGAAGTCAGTGCTGTTTTATGAACTTCAGCGAAGCGGTGCGCTTCCTGAAGAAGTGAGATGCAACTGGAGAGGTGATTCCGGACTTGCAGATGGTGCTGACAATAACCTGGATCTTACCGGCGGATGGTACGATGCTGGCGATAACGTTAAGTTCAATCTCCCTATGGCATATTCCGCTGCAATGCTCGCATGGTCTGTCTATGAAGACAGGGAGGCTTATGAGCAGAGCGGACAGCTGGAATACATCATGGACGATATAAAGTGGGTAACCGACTATCTGATCAAGTGTCATCCTCAGGATGAGGTCTATTACTATCAGGTCGGTGACGGAAATGCGGATCATTCATGGTGGGGTCCATGTGAAGTAATGAAGATGAACAGACCGTCCTACTGTGTAACACGGAGCAATCCGGGTTCTGCAGCAGCCGGTGAAGCTGCTGCGGCTCTTGCTGCTGCTTCGGTAATCTTTAACGATTCCGATCCTGATTATGCAGCGCTCTGTCTTGAGCATGCAGAGAGTCTTTATGCATTTGCCGACTCTACAAGAAGCGATTCGGGATACACGGCGGCAAACGGTTTCTACAACTCATGGAGCGGATTCTTTGATGAGCTTTCATGGGCGGGATGCTGGCTCTACATGGCGACAGATGACAGTTCATATCTGAACAATGCAAAATCATGTTTCACACAGGCAGGTCACGATTACGACTGGTCTATGTGCTGGGATGATGTTCATATCGGCGCGGCAGTCCTTCTCGCAAAGATAACAGGCGATCAGTCGTATAAGACTGAGGTTCAGACTCATCTGGATTACTGGTCATGCGGAACGTCTGACGGACAGCGCATTACTTATTCACCCAAGGGGCTTGCATGGCTTGACCAGTGGGGTTCGCTGAGATATGCGACAACAACGGGCTTTATAGCAACGGTCTACAGCAGATGGGACGGCTGTCCTTCTGATAAGGCCAGCACATACTGGGATTTCGCGGAGAGTCAGGCAAATTATGCTCTCGGTTCTTCCGGAAGGTCTTATGTGTGCGGATTTGGTGAGAATCCTCCCGAGCATCCCCATCACAGAACAAGTCAGGGTTCCTACTGTGACAATATGAACGAGCCCGGACAGGCAAGGCATACTCTCTATGGTGCCCTTGTAGGCGGACCTGACGCATCCGACGGATACAGCGATATAGTAAGTGACTACAATAAAAATGAGGTTGCCTGCGATTACAATGCGGGATTCACAGGACTTCTCGCTGCCATGTATTCAAGATATCACGGCAAGACCCTGATCGATTTCGGCGCTGTGGAAGAGGTCCCGAACGATGAGTTTACGGCTGAATGCAGCAGCAATGTCGAGGGTCAGGATTTTATTGAGATCAAGGCTTTTATCTGCAATAAAACGGCATGGCCTGCAAGAACGGCTGCAGATCTCGAGTTCAGATATTTTGTTGATCTTTCCGAGGTTTATGCTGCAGGCGGTGATGTGTCAGGCGTGAATATCACTACGAATTATATGCAGTCGGGAAGAGTGGACGGCCTCAAGGTGTGGAATGAAGATAATCACATATACTATCTCTCGGTCGTATTCGATGACGGCACTCTTTATCCGGGCGGACAGTCACAGTACAAGTCTGAGATACAGGTAAGAATGATAAGCCCAAACGGCGCATGGGACAACAGCAATGACTATTCATATAACAATGCGTCGGGTGCTGTTCTCATGGAAGGTGACAAGGTCGTTTACGGCGTATTGCCCGACGGCGAGGGCAGCGGTTCAGGATCAGGTGTATCTCCCGTTCCTGCACCTGCTTCCTCATCTGCCTCCACACAGCCGACGCAGGGAAGCATATCAGGCGGCGGTCAGGCATCCTCCGGGAACCTCTCCATCACCATGAACTATAACGAGAGTTCTTCAAACACAAACGCGATCTCGGGCACGCTCGAGATAAAGAATACAGGCAGTTCTCCTGTATCTCTCGGGAATATGAGCATCAGGTATTATCTGACAAATGAAGGCGGAACACAGCTTGTCTTTGACTGCTATCATGTAGCCGTCAATTCAGCGTCAGGACAGTATACTGCTCTTACTGATGGAGTCAGAGGCGTGTTCGAGGCTGCAAGCGGAACAGACAGGGATACTTGTCTTACAATCACTCCCGGATCGGGAACTCTCGGCATGAATGATACACTGACGATAAACTTCAGCTGCCACAGATCTGACTGGCAGAATATGGATCTTTCAAATGACTGGTCTCATCAGAGTGTCAGCAATATCGAGGTAGAGGCATGAAGAAAACGGTATCTCTGATACTCAGTCTGACCTTTGTATTCACGATCCTGGCGGGATGTACCGGGGATACTTCTTCTGCGGAAAAATCCCTGACTCCGGTAACAGTGGTGGAAGACGGGGAGACAAGATACGGTTTTAATCCTCACGTGTATTCAGGGATCTACGATGACAATTTCGATGATAAGACGAGGGAGACATTCTTCGGCTTTTGTGATGCGGTCCTGGCGGGTGAGGAAGAGTTCTCTTGCAGTGATGAGATAATGTATTTCAACATCGTAAATACTATATCGCATAACTGCATGCCTCTTGCCACGTATTTTGTCTGTGATACGGACGATCCGGTGAGTCACGGCGTCGGGAGGATAGAGTACAGCATACCTCGTGACGAGTATCTCCAAAAAGTATCTGAGTTTAAGGAGGCGGTAACAGACATCCTTAATGATGTCTTTGCATACGGCATGACCGAGGAGGAAAGAGCAAAGGCGTTGTACAGCTACTTTGAGACAAATTACACATATGACTACGATGCTGTAGGCATCACTAACGACACAGATCTTTCACCTTACAGACTGCTTACGGAACGTAAGGGCATATGTCAGGAGATAGCTCCTCTCTATGCATATCTGCTCCTCCAGACAGGGATGGACTGCACGACATGCGGAGCTCTTAATGGGGCCAATGAATCCCATGAATGGGTTGTAGCAAAGATAGATGGAGAGTATTATCATATTGACCCGACATTTGTTATTACTGATCAGGGGACATGGAAATACTTCGGAATGACTGATGATAAGAGATATGAGGAAGGCGGCTGGCTTAAGGCGTACTTCAATTATGGTGAAGCCAATATTTTTGACAGCAGGGGTGATTATGCCTGCACGAGTACGAGGTTCGAGACACTTTGGAATCAGATGTAAGACTTGATCGAATGCTTCTGGAAGCAAATAATCCCAGGGATGTGAGGTTCCGCAAGGACCGTAATATTCTCAACATTACCGGAACGGGTGTTATGCTCTTTGGAGCATGGTCGGTCATAAAGACGTACACATATTTCTTTGAAGCACCGGAGGAGATGTTTGATGGTATCACTGAAATATCCGATGTCGGCACGCTTGAGATAATCATGTTGAGTGTTCTGATCAGTCTGATACTGTCATTTGATCTTCTTGTCCGCTTTTATGTCGGTATGAAATCCAGAGCGGAATCAAAGGGCAAGAAGACAGGTTCATTCTATCTGGTGGTTACCGGGTTCCTTTCCTTTACATCGCTGGGATTCTTATTTTTTGAGCTCATGTCTGTCATGGAGAATCCCGATATTTATTCTTTTGCTGAGATGATCGTTGAACTGACGTCGTTTGTTATACAGATGGAACTGATAATCTCAGCAATAAGGATCAAGGTATATAAACCCGGAAAGGTGAAGTGATATGCAGATTGATTTTCATTATTATGCTACATACTGTGCTGCATATCTTGCAGGTTATTCGCATAATGAATGCATGACCATATGCTACAGCGACCAGTTTACAGACTGCTGTTCCAAGTCTTTCCTTGCCGGCATTAAGGGTCCGCTTTCCGCAGCAACTACCCAGACTGCTACCGAACTGCTTGATGTAAGCACGACCGTAACGGGTCTTCAGGATATCACGAGGATCTGGGCCTCTTTTCATTTTCTCCCCGGGAATCTCTATGCAAAGATCAAAAAGGGGACGAGAATGTATCGAAATAAATACCGCCTCATATGCAAGCCAAACGGAAAGCTTGTGGGGGATACGATCGAGCTCGCGAAAGGCAAAAGCCTTCAGGCAGTTGGGCTTTCAATGCATATCCTTGCAGACACATGGGCACATCAGAACTTCGCGGGAACACCGTCTCTTGTTATCAATAACGTGAGTGATTTCATCTTTGAGATAATGGAATATGACGGTGTATTAAACGACAGGAAGATAAAGTTTAAGCATAGTCCGGGCGGTACAGATGACATCCAGGGAGATACGTTCATCAGTACTGTCTATCACTCAAGTGAGAACAGTATAATGAATCTCGGTCATGGACGTGCGGGACACCTGCCGGACTATAGTTTTATCAGATATAAGTACATGCCTGCGTGGGACGGATACAGAGTTGCAATTAAGGATAATCCGTCTGATTATTATCACGCATTCTGTCAGATGGTATATGCAATGAAATATCTGCGCAGAGTAAATGATGAGTTCAAGGTTGGCGTATACGACGAAGAAACTGTCCTTCCATGGAAGGACAGGATAATGAAAATACTCACAAAGAGACAGCTCGATGCGTCGGAGGACTGGAAGAAGCTCGGAGAGGAAATGTCCGGAAGAAAGATCGAGGATTTCGATGAGAATAAGTTCAGCAGCGAATATGTCTCTATGGATAAGGAATCCAAAGAAGGAACATTCCTCGGGAAGTTCATAATGGCCGCGCTGGCGCAGAAGAGTATGGTCACGAACAGGATCTATAAGTCGGGTAATAAGCTTGCAGGTTTCTCCATTGAATACAAGGGGAAAGGCAAAGCGGGTATAAGGGATTTCATGAAGCTGATCGAGTACATACCGGAGAAAACAGATGAGCAGGATTAGGAGAGTCTGGAGCATTATATCTGCGATAATTATGATACTGAGCGGTATCATTCTTATCATCACCCCTGACGAAGGAATGACGCTCATTGCTTTTGTTCTCTCTGTCTTTCTTATTGGAAGAGGACTGAAGTTTATCACATATTTTTTTTCGATGGCACGTCTTATGGTTGGCGGTATATCCATACTGCTCATAGGTGTATTCCTGTTTGATTTCGGGATATTTACACTGACAGTGCTGAACCATCCACGCCTTATCGTTATCATCTATCTGCTGGCAGGCCATTTGTTCGACGGAGTCGTCAATACAGTCAAGTCTATAAGGGAGAAGAAAGAGAAAGCCGGAAGCTGGAAGAGAGATCTTGCAGAAGGCATTATTCACGTAATCCTGGCAATTCTCTGTATTGCATTTATCAACAACATTGAGGCTCTGGTCGTTATATACAGTCTCGGCCTTTTCTACTCGGCTCTGACGAGGATTTCCGCAGCATTAAGAAGAACAGCAATTGTTTATATCCAGTAAAGGACACGGGGGGTTATGGAAAAGAAGATCGATACACGAACAAGGGTTATCTCATTGCTGTGCACACTGTTTATGGTGTTCACTCTGTTTGTGTTTTTCTATGCGGCTGTTGCAAAGTATATTATCGTCAATCCGTCGTTCTGGCGCAACGGTTTGTTCAATGATGATGTTATCGATATCCTGTTTGAGGAGGGCGATCTGGACGGAAGCAGTCTTGACCGTGTACGCTGTCTAAGAAACATAGATGACGATGCCAGGAAAGAGATTAACATCATTGTCCTGGATGAGGTCTTTGAATGTATGGAAGACAGGGACAGAGAGATCGATGAGGAAAGACTCGATGAATTCTTTGAAGAGTATATCGAGGGAGATCTTAAGCATGACGGTCTGAGTAAGAGTGAGATAAACTCGAACAGGGAAGAACTGTCTGAAGAGATCACCAGGGAGATAGAGGAATACTATAACGATATGAGCGAAAGGGAGTTCTTTGACGTCCTGGATTCGGCAAGGAGAGTGACTGATATCTTCTTTTTCTCCTCACTTGCTGCCACGGTTATTCTTATCGTGATACTCTTTGTTGTCCACAAAAACAAGTACAGACCTATATCTTCTATCGGGGCGTCTGTGTTTGCTTCGGGAGTCCTTGTGTCAGGCCTATGTATTCTGATAAAATCAATACTGTCTGATTCGACTGCGGATAATGCAACAGAGCGTGCACATATGGGGTCAATAGACGGCACTCTTGCGGTAATCATAGGAGTGAGTGTCGGGTTAACAGTTCTCGGCATAGCGATGATCGTTTTAGGGAACAAGGCTGTAAGAGCATACGAGCAGAACGTTGATGACGGATACGAAGGAGACAGTTACAGGGGGAATGATTATGAATAAGATCAAAGAGAGCGGCGTTGCTACCGGACTGAGGATCACATTTGCGGTCATAATGGTGATCACGGTAGGTATTTTTACAAACTGTGTTGTTCTTCAGAACACTATACTTAACCAGAAATTCTGGAAGAGGACGATCATGTCTGAAGATATAAGGGATTCGTTTAAGGATGAACTCAACGAGCAGATAAAGGATTATGTCCGTCAGAACCAGTTTGTGGTAGACGGTGAGAGTATTTCGCTTGATGATATAGACACGGGCGATGAGTTTACAAATGAGCTTGTTGATTTTGCTATTGATGAGATCATGGATACAATACTCACCGGAAAGGTCAGTGTTGACGAAGACAGGTTTGATGAGATCTTTGATGAGTATGGAGATGAGTTTTTCGAGTCTATGGAAGAACAGGGACTTTCCAGAGAAGATTTCATGGAATCAAAGGATCAGCTTTTTGATGAGATAAATGAGAGCCTTGAGGAAATCCATGATGATATGGAAGAGACGGAAGTCTATGAGATGTTTGATATGGAGAAATACAAGACAAAGAACATCATCACGATGATCATCACGGGTGTGCTTAATGCTGCCATGATCGTTACGCTGATCATACTCCACAAGAATAAGTTCAGACCAGTCCGTGCAATAGGTATCTCAATTACTGTAACAGAGATAACGAGTCTCATCGGATGGTTTATCATCTGGGGCATCGTTAAGGCATCCGGCACTGCCGCGATGAAGTCAACGGATGATGAACTTGTTTCACTGATCTTTGAGGCAGCACTTAATTCAATAGGAAAAGTTCTCGGGATATTTGGCATTGCAACCGCTATCGGTATAGTCCTGATCATCGGAGGCTGTGTTGGTGCGGGCCTCGTAAGCAGCAGTTACCGTAAGAAGCATCCTGTAGCAGCCCCCGCATATACAGCTCCGACATATTCCGCACCCATGTATACCGCTCCGGCAGCTCCTGTGGCACCCGTGACTCCTGTTGCTCCGGTTCCCGCAGCTCCTGCAGCACCCGTTGCACCTGCAGCACCCGTTGCACCCGCACCGGCTCCCGCGCCTCAGGCAGACACATGGACTTGCCCCGGCTGCGGCAATACGGGAATAACGACAAAGTTCTGTAATATGTGCGGGACTAAGAAGCCTGAGTAATAATCTCAGAAATGAAGCTTGCTTTCAGCGTCAATAAGAGCCCTTGCTGCATCTGAAGAAGGTGCAGCAAGGATTTCTTTTGTTATACCCTCTTCAACGATGTTTCCGTGATCCATTACTATGACGCGCTTGCACAGTGCTCTTACTATGTGGAGATTATGGGAGATAAGAAGGATGGCTGTTCCTCTTTCCCTGTTTATCTTGGCGAGAAGTTTAAGGATCTCGGCTGCTGATGTTGCATCGAGGGATGAGAACGGCTCGTCTGCCACGATAAGTTCAGGCTCTGCTATGAGGCACATAGCGATAGCTACTCTCTGTCTCTCACCGCCGGACAGCTCACTTGGATATCTTCCGAGGTAATCCCCGCTTATGCCGACTTCCGTGAGTGCCTTGCCTATCAGTTTACTGTCGTCAGGCATCTTTGAAGCGTGAAGGGCTTCCTTCATATGCCAGAGAACAGTATGTGCAGGGTTGAGGCATGATACGGGATCCTGGAATACTGTTCCCGGTCTTCCGTTTTTAACGCTGATCTTTCCTCCATAGGGGAGAAGACCGCACACTGCCTTTGTCAGCGTTGTCTTGCCGCATCCGGACTTTCCGATGAGTCCGAGTATCTCCTTGGGGAATATCTCCATGCTGAGATTCCCGATTATCTTTGTTTTTGAATAGCCGATCGATACCTCTTTTGCGGTCATTACGGGAGAGCGCGAATAATCGCAGTCAGCGGTCTTAAGATCGAGTGCATGAGGATCGAGCCTTGCGTTCTCAAGAAGACTTGCGGTAAAGGCATTCTTCGGGTTGTGAAGGATATCGTATGTATTGTCGCTGTCTATGATCTGGCCATCCTTAAGGACCATGACTCTGTCGCAGAAATTCTCGACCGCGGAGAGATCATGAGAGATAAATAGGATAGTTATCTTGTACTCGAAACAGAGCGACTTCAGAAGATCGAGGACCTCTACGGTAGTCACGGTATCGAGGGACGATGTAACCTCATCGCAGATCAGCAGCTTCGGTGACAGAAGAGCGGCGCCGGCAATCAGTATTCTCTGTCTCTGTCCGCCTGACAGCTGGTGCGGGAATCTGTAATATATATCATCCGGGTTCTCAAATCTTACACGCTTCAGCATCCCGGTAATCTTTTTGTATCTCTCGTTCTTGTCCGAAACCCCATGTGCGACAAGTATCTCATCAAGGCTCTTTCCGACACGCATGAGCGGATCGAGCGCCGTCTGAGGCTCCTGGAAAACGACACCGATGTCCTTGCCCAGGAGTTTGCGCCTCTCTCTGGACTTCATCGTAAGAAGCTCCTGTCCGTCGAAAACGATGCTTCCTCCGGTAATGACAGCCTCTCTCGGGAGAAGACCCGCAACTGTCAGAGCTGTCATGGATTTGCCGGATCCTGAGTTTCCGATTATTCCAAGGAGCTCGCCCTTACGGACACTTATATTGAGGTTCTTCAGGACCTGTGTGAAACCGCCTTTCTTTGTCGGAAATCCGAGGCAGAGGTCTTTGATCTCAAGTACGCGGGGATATTTCATCTTTCAACACCCCCTCTGCTGGTGCTGACTCTGATGCCCTCGGAAATAAAGTAAAGGCCGAGGATATAGAAGACAAGCATAAGTGCAGGGAAGATGACGAGCCATGGTGCGCGCGTCATATATGCCTGACTGTCTGCCAGAAGTTTTCCGAAAGACGCATCCGGAGGCTGTACGCCCAGTCCGAGGTAGCTCATTCCCGATTCAAACAGTGTCATGTTTGCAAGGCCTATTACGGTTGCGGGAAGAATAAGCGGTACCAGGTTGGGAAAGATGTGAAGCGCCATTATTCTTAGCGGATTGATGCCCATTACTTTTGCATGAAGTATGTAGTCGCGCTCCTTGATCTCCATGGTTCCCGATCTGTACACACGGGTAAATGTCGGTCCGAACACGATGCCAAGAGCCCATACGACATTGAACATTGAAGGACCGAAAACAGCTACCGCAACAAGCGCAAGCAGGATGCCGGGAAAACACATGACCGCATTCATCAGCAGCATTATCAACCTGTCTGAAATGCCGCCGAAGTAGCCTGAGGGAAGCCCTGTAAGTGTTCCTATGAGCAGAGCAATAGAAACGCCGGAGAAAGATATGTAGATGGTGTATTTCGAGGCGGACAGGACTCTGGAGAACAGATCCCTTCCGAAATTGTCTGTCCCCATCAGGTGTTCAGCGGAAGGAGGGAGGAACTTCGAGGCTGCGTCTGTCATGTTCGGGTCGTAAGGAGTCCAGAAGAGACTCACGATAAATGAAAGCACAACGATGCCCAGAAGGATTCCGCCCGTGATATAAAAGATCTTCCTGCTGTCTATATATTTTCTCATTTGAATCTGATCCTCGGGTCTGACAAAGCTGTCAGAATATCTGCCAGAAAGTAGAGAAGGACTGTCATCAGAGCGAGATACAGGATCATTCCCGACAGGAGCGGGAAGTCTCTTCTTGATATACCTGTAAGAAGGAGCCTTCCAAGTCCGGGAAGATTAAATACCTGCTCAACGATAAGGCTTCCGCCAAGGATGTCCGATAAGACGAGGGAGATGATGGTTATAGCCGAAACATTTGAGTTCGGGAGTATGTGCTTAAACTCGATGACTCTGTCTGACAGACCGTGGCTCCTCGCTGTCCTGACGTGATCGGAGGCATTCTGCTCGATCATTGAGGATCTCAGGAACTTGAACGTCATCGCAATCTTGGGAAGAGCGATGCAGAAAGAAGGGAGCAGCAGACAGCCGATAAATCCAGCGAAGTTATCACCGGGCTTAACGTAATTGCCGACAGTAACAAGTCCGAGCAGAGAACTGGTGATAAGGATCATCACGAGTGACAGTACAAATGGGGGAATGGCAAACAGGATGTGCCCCAGTACGGAACAGATGTTGTCAGCTATCCTTCCCGGACGTCTTGAACTGACAAGCGCCAGAGGGTATGAGACAAGAATGACCATGATAAGAGCAATGATGCTCATTCCAAGTGTGACCGGCAGCCTCTGTGCTATGAGAGATGAAACACTTACGTTAAATGAAGTCGAATTGCCGAGATCTCCCGTAAAAGCTCCTGCAAGCCAGCTGAAATACTGGACGTGGAGCGGTCTGTTAAGTCCGAGGGATTCCCTGAGCGCTTCAACCTGTGCATGTGTGGCATTAGGTCCCAGAATAACAGCAGCCGCATCCCCCGGAATAATGGAAAATGCGGCAAATGTCATAAAAGATACGAGAAGTAGAGTAATAACAAGCTCTACGAGCTTTATGGCGAAATAACCGATATTACGTCCTCTGTTCTCCTTCATAGCTCAGGATCAGACAAACTTGACTCTTGAGAGATCCTGCACGTACATAGGGTAAACGTCGTAGCCTGTGATCTTGTTGGATACTGCAACGATATTGGCAGGATCCTGGATATAGCAGGAAGCAGCGTCGTCAAGGAGCAGACCGAGTATCTCGTGGTACATTGAAACCTTTGTGGCGTCATCTGTCTCAAGAGGAATTTGTGTAAGAAGTTCATCAACTCTTGCGTTGTTATAGTTGATGAAGTTGCCGTTAGAGTCTGACTTATATCTGCTCAGAACATCGTAAGGAGCGTAATTGCTCGTCAGCGCAATAACCGTTGATTCATAATTGCGTCCTGTGTATGTGTCTGAAAGCCATGTTGCCCAGTCAACCTGTTTGATGATGCAGTTGATGCCTACAGCGGAAAGCTCCGACTTAAGCTCTACGGCTGTGTTAACGTGAACGAGATAGTTCGAAGGTACAGTGATCTCAAGATCGAATCCGTCAGCATATCCTGCTTCTGAAAGGAGTGCCTTGGCCTTGTTGATATCCTGAGTGTATGTGCCATCGAGTGAACTGTCGTAGTAGTCTCCCATTGCAGGGCTCATTCCTGTAGTAAGGGGATCGCCTGCGCCGTCCATGGTGACGGAGATGATGTCATCTCTGTTGACTGCATAGTTGATAGCTTCTCTTACGCGCAGGTCGTTGAGCGGTTCAACCGCATTGTTCAGAGCAAATATCTGAACCATGTTGGAACCCTTTCTGAGGATAGTAAAAGCATTGGGGTCAAGCTGGTCTGCCCTGTCTGCAGTGAGGTAGGGATAGATATCGATAGTTCCGTTCTGAAGCTCGATAAGTCCTGCATCCATATCTGCGGTGATCTTGAAAACAGCCTTGTCGATATAAGGAAGCTCAGGGATCCAGTAGTTCTCGTTCTTCACGAGCGTAACATCCTGACCGATAGTGTAGCTGTCAAACTTGAACGGACCTGTTCCGATCGGTGTGGCGCCGATATCCTCAACCTCATCAGGGATGATGGCGACTGTGAAGAAAGAGAGCAGCTCACTGTTAGGTGATTCCAGTGTAACCTTGATCCTGCCGTCTGTTATGTCAACGGATTCGATGCTGTCCAGCTCCGAAACGAGAGCTGCTTCCTGTCCGTCCAGAAGGCCTGCGGCTCTCTTAAGTGAATATGCGACATCGTCTGCTGTCATCTCATTTCCGTTGTGGAAAGTAACTCCTTCTCTGAGCGTGAATGTATAGACTGTCGAGTCGTCGGAAATCTCAACGTCAGTAGCGAGACAGGGGTTAAGAGTTCCTGTCTGATCAAACTTATAAAGACCCTCGAAAACATTAAAGATTATCTCTTTGTCTCCCGCAGCCACGACCGTGTGCGGATCAAAGACCGAAGGCTCCTGCGTTATGCCGACAGTAACAGTACCTCCGTTATTATTGCCTGTACATCCGGCGATGCCAAATGCCAGGGCACTTGTGATTAGTAATGATGCGATTATCTTTTTCATCTTGTTCCTCCGTATGCGGCATCAGTCCTGCCGTATTGCGCTTTAATATATACTAAATAGTGATTGAATGCCTGCCGGCATGCTCATTTTTGTATGATTAGATAAAAAAACGGCAGAAGTGTGAAAAGTTTTTAAGTATTTTATCAATATTCGTTGTATAATAATAAGGCTTTATAGATTTAGCGAATAATAAATCCAGGAGATATCATCATGAAGAAATGTCCGGTTTGTGGAGTTATGATGGGTGACAATGTTGCCCGTTGCTCTATGTGTAAGTACGACTTCCAGAAAGCTTCGGTAGGTGACGTAAACGCAGCTATTGAAGAAGCACAGAAGGTTATGTCTGCAAAGGAAGAAGAGAATATTGCCCGCGCAGAAGCTAAGCGTTCGGAAGAAGAGAAGCGTCTTGCAGAGATCAAGGAGAAACTCACAAGGGAAGCAGCTACACTGCAGGATCAGTTCGATTCGCAAAAACTGAAGCTGGAATCCGAATTTGCCCAGATGCAGAAGGAAGCGATCGATGAGAAACTCCGTCTGGAAAAGGAGCTCGAGGAAGAGCGTAATATACTTGTAGAACTCCGCGAGACAAATGAGCGTCTCAAGGTTGAGAACGCTAATTTTGTTGAAGAGTCACAGGCAAAGGCTCAGAGAGAATATGACGAGATGATCGATCTTGCCAAGAAAGAGCAGCAGAGGATCATCACTGAAGCACAGCAGCAGACAGAAGAGCTGGCTATCCAGGTTGAGAAAGAATATGCGGAAGCTATGGCAAAGAGGGACGAGATACTCGCTGAAGCCAAGGAACTGCAGGACTTCTGTGATAATGCCGACAAGGTAAAGCAGGAGAAGGAAGCAGAGATCGCAAATAAGGAAGAAGAGATAGCAAAGCTTATTGATGATTTCGAGAAGGAGAAAGCAAGAATTGCTGAAGAATCCGAGAAAATCAGCATGGAGCAGGCTAATGAGGCTCTCAAGATCAAGGATGCTGCAGATGCAGAGAGAGCTGCGATAGAAGCTGAGAAGCAGCAGATCATTGCGGAGATCGAACAGCGTCAGGCTGATGCCCAGACAGAACTCGACGGTCTTGTTGCGCAGGCTAAGGAAGTAATCTCACAGGCTGAAGAAGCTACCCAGAGACGCGATGAACTCGTAGCTGAGATCGAAGGCGTTATGGCTCAGAGAGAGACTGCAGAGAAGGAGACAGCTGAGCTTATCGCCCAGAAGGAAGAAGCTGAGAAGCGTATCGCCGAGTATGAGTCTCAGGGTGAAGAGTGGGCAAAGCAGCTTGAGGGCATCAAGGCTGATTACGAGACTGCACAGGCAGTTATTGCAGATTCAAAGAATGCTACTGTCCAGGCTGAAGCTGAGGCTCAGCAGATCATCCTTAATGCTGAGAAGCAGTCGGTATTCCTTAAGGAAGTTGCCTTAAGCGAGAGCGAGAAGGGCTCAATGCTCAAGGAGATCGAAGAGAAGAACAAGCTGATCGAAGAGAAGGAAAATGAGATCAAGGAGATAACAATGCAGAAAGAACAACTCGAGAAGAAGCTCGAAGAGCTTGATAAGTCCATAGCAGGTCTTGAGAAGAAGATCAGGGAAGGTGCGGCAGCAACAACTGCAGTCGCCGATTCAGGCCCCAAGGAATATTCTGTTGAGATTGTTCCTCATAACAGCATCGGTGAAGTTGACTCTGACGGCATTGCAAAGATCCTTGCAAAGAAGTCAGGTGACGGATGGAAGTTGACTTCCGTTATCAATGATGAGGGCGGAGTGCTTCAGTCATCACTTGGTTCTAATGAAGCTGCAGGTTCTCTTACAATGGGTGCTTACACCAGCAAGGAAGACAGAGTTATCCTTATTTTCGAGAGACCGGCAAAGAAGAAGTAATCCGGTTTACCTTAAGAGATTAGAAGGGACTCTCGCACGAGAGTCCCTTTTCTTGTTATTTGAATTCCCTGACTATAAGTATGATGGCGGCAGGGACTATTATCAGCATCGTAAATGCCACGAACAGGACTGGCATTGCCGGATTTATCCGAGTAAATGACATGGGCAGGAAGGCCCCGTAAACGTTTGATAACGAGTGAAGTATTACAGCCAGCCACAGTTTTCCTGTCTTAAGAGTTACGTATGCCCAGACGAGACCAAGAGCGAAGGTATAGATAACCTGTGCAGGTCCCTGGGATATAAGATGCGGGAGTGCGAATAATACTGCAGAGCAGATAACAGATCCCTTAAATCCCAAACATTCGAGTCTTTCCAGAATGAACTTGCGGAACAGCAGTTCTTCCATTACCGGATTGAAGATCAGAAGAAGAGTTTACTGCATCGATGATCGCATCAACTTCTTCATCCCTCGTCCTGAATCTGATCTCGACCTCAGTCTCGCGGATATCTTTGTTTTCCCGTAAGAAGAGTTTCACTTCAGCTGCCTCCTTCGCCCCTATGTTTGCACTTAAGAGTGATTATAACAATCAAAATGGGATAACATGCGCATTTCAGGAAATAAGATGCCGTTTGAAATAGTCAGCAATTTGTAAAAAACATATACTCTTTACAATATGTTTATAAAAAGTATCAATAATTCTACTTTTTTTCTTGATGAAATGTGCGAAAATAGTGCCATAGCGTAGAATCTATTACTATGGGGAGAAGAAGACTATGGTTAACAAATATCTTGTAACCGGCGGAGCAGGGCCTCTTGGCAAGCTGATAATCAGTATGCTCCTTGAGCAGGGCAAGGAAGTAAGGATACTTATGTCAGAACTCGCAGATGTCTCGGAATACAAGGAGAAGGGCATCGAGATATGTTATGGCATTTCCACTGATAAGGACACATTAAAGCCTTTCTTCGATCTTGAAGATCCCAGGCACAGCGTGCTGATCCATGCAGATGAATACATTTCGCTTTCTGATAAGAACAATCTCAATATGCGCCGTGTTAATGTTGCAGGTACCGAGAACATTATCGATATGTGCATCAAGCGTAAGATAGGAAGAGTTGTATATCTCGGTTCTGCCTATGCTCTCAATCCTGAACTTCAGGGTGAAGAGATGACGATCCATTTCGACCGCAATAAGGTTGAGGGTGAATATGCGAAGACCAAGGCTGAGGCTGCCGCATTCGTAATGGAGAAGGTAACACTTAACAGACTCAATGCAGTCCTTGTTCTTCCCACATTTATCATCGGTCCCGGCTATGCGGAGGATCACGACATCAATAAGATCCTTAAGGCTTATCTCAAGAATGGAGTCAATCCTATCAAGGAAGGCGGAGGACATGCTTTCGTCGACGTGAGAGATGTTGCAAATGCCATGATCGCTCTTGTTGACAAGGGAGAGGCAGGATCCGGTTATATCGTCAGCGGTGCTTATAAGACGAGTGAAGAGTTCTTCCAGGATGTCAACGAGGTCAAGGGTATCGAAGAGCCCATCAAGATGACTCCTAAGTGGGTAATGAAGAAGTCCCTGTCGAAGTTTGTCGACACTTATTACAAGATCACTCACAAGGAGAATCCGAAGAACGTTTACGCACTTTTCCAGGATAATCCGCAGATCATGTATGCTAACCGTAACGATATCATCCCTGAGACAGTTATCAGTTTCAAGGATTCGATCACGGAAAGCGTCTCATGGATGGATTCTAATAATTAAGATCGTGAAGAGCCCTTGCAAGACGGGCAACGGGCAATCCTACAACGGAGAAAAAGTCACCACGGATGCCCTGCACAAGCAGGGCTCCTCCATTTTGTATGCCGTATGATCCGGCCTTGTCGTACGGGTCATCCGTATCACAGTATCTCTCTATGAGATCCCTCTGATAATCGTCAAGAGGATTAAAGATAACATCTGCCGCATCAGTGAAGGATACTGTCTTTGTATTCGTTACGAGCGCAACTCCGGTTGCTACTATATGTGTATTGCCGGAGAGTTCCGTCAGCATCCTTACAGCGTCTTCCCTGTTCTCCGGCTTTCCCATTATCTCGTTGTTCAGGATAACTGAGGTGTCGCATCCGATGACCACAACGTCTTCACCCTTATGGCACTCCAGCACCGCGTTTGCCTTTGCAAGTGCCAGTTGTTCTGATACTTTTACCGCATCTGTCCCTGACAGGGAATCCTCTACCGCGCGCTCATCTATATCAGCCGTCTCTATATCGAAACCGGAAACGATGAGACTCATCAGTTCTCTTCTCCTTGGGGATGCACTCGCAAGAATAATACGCATTTGTTTACCTCGTTCTCTGATTAGTGTTGTATAATTATAGCACTTTGAAGGAGGCGCTCCATGAACACTTTAGTAGGATACGGCAAGAACAAGATAGAGATAACTATTCCTGATGACAGATATATGGGGACACTTGTACCCAATGAGGTTGAGATAGGGCTTACAGGCATGGAAGAGGTTGCAAGATCTCTTCAGAACCCCATCGGCAGCCCGAAGCTGTCTGAGATAGTAAAGCCGGGTGAGAAGATCGTTATAGTCACTTCTGACGTAACGAGACCCATACCGAGCTATAAAGTTCTTCCTCCCGTTCTGGATGAGCTCACAAAGGCCGGCTGTTCTGACGATGATATAACAGTCGTATTTGCTCTGGGAAGCCACGGAGGGCATTCTGAGGAACGTAAGAGATCGCTTGTAGGTGATGCCATCTACGACCGTGTTAAGTGCATAGACTCCGATATGGGAAATGTTAAGAGAATGGGTGTGACATCGAGGGGAACACCTGTCGATCTGTTCACTCCCGTTGCTGAAGCTGACAGGATCATCTGTCTCGGCAATATCGAATATCACTATTTTGCAGGTTATTCGGGCGGTGCAAAGGCATTGATGCCGGGTGTTTCGACAAGAGATGCCATACAGAATAACCACAGCAGGATGGTCCAGCCGGAGGCTTGTGCGGGTCGTCTTGAAGGTAATCCCGTCAGGGAGGATATCGAGGAAGCAGGTGCCATTGCAGGCATTGATTTCATCGTAAACGTTGTCCTCAACGAGAAGAAAGAGATAATAAAGAGCTTCGCGGGTGACAGCGTAAAGGCGCACCGTGAAGGATGCAGGTTTCTCGATTCGTTTTATGCGATCAGCATTGAGGAGAAGGCTGATATCGTTGTTGTTTCAGCAGGCGGTTTTCCTAAGGATATCAATATGTATCAGGCGCAGAAGGCTCTTGATAACGCCAAGCATGCAGTAAGGGACGGCGGCATTATTGTCTGGGTAGCGGAGTGTTCTGAAGGTCTTGGTGAGAAGCATTTCGAGCAGTGGATGACAGGCCATGAGAAGGCTTCGGATATGATCACACACATCAAGAAGGATTTTATCCTCGGAGGTCATAAGGCTGCTGCTATCGCTCTTGTTCTTGAGAGAGCAAGGATATTCTTTGTATCAGGATTTGAACCTGATTTTGTAAAGAGCATGTTCCTTGAACCATATTCCGACGTTCATGCTGCAATAGATGCTGCCCTGGAGATCATTCCTGACGGCAGGGTCCTTGTTATGCCTTATGGAGGATCGACGCTTCCCCGCGTGAAATAGGGACGGTTCTTATTCCGGGGACACTTCTCCGGATACCGGAAGGTCAGGGCCGGAAGAATTCTTCCTGTTCTTTCTCTTTACGATAGCTGAATATATCAGCATTCCGATGATGCTTACAGCTGCGGTGACGGCAAATGCGATGATAGCCATCGTGTAATTGCCTGCCTGTATTGCCTGGCCGCCTACGGCTGTTCCGACGACGGCAGGGAGGCGTCCCAGTGTTGCGATGACGCAGAACGCCGACAGCTTCATTTTTGTAAGACCTGCAACATAGCATAGGAGGTCCTTGGGGCATCCCGGTATTATAAAGAGGATCATGAATACAAGATTCAGCTTTTGCTCGTCCTCAAGGAATGCGAGCTTTTTGATCTGCTTCTTGGAAAACTGTGCCTCAACGAATGAACGGCCGAACTTGCGTACAAGTCCGAATGAGATCAGGCTTCCGATAAATGCTCCCAGCAGAAACAGAACTGTCCCCCAGAAAGCTCCGAAAGCATATCCGCCGGCCAGCTCCAGCGGACCGCCGGGGATGACCGTAACTATTATCTGCAGGATAGTGATGCCGACATAGACTACCCAGCCCAGAAAGCCGTGGCTGCGGATCCAGGTTGAGAACTGTTCGGGGTCCGCGATAAACCTGTATGAGATGTATCCGACAAGACACACGATCAGTACGATCGCAATTATGCTGACGACCTTAAAAACTTTCAGGTGAGTCTTTTTCTCTTCTTTATTTTCTTCCATTACTATCTATCTTCCTTAAACCATTTCCACACGAGTAAGCTTGCCGCGGCTTCAGTCCTCGAAGCTACTTACAGCTTGCAGAAACCGACAGATACATTGACGCTTCTGCGGTAAGTCCGCCGCAGCGACCTTACTCGTGGCGTAGTATATCATATAAATGTATTTGTGCAATCTTAACAATGCGCGGAAACTTTATTTGGTTATTCGGTTTCCGCATCTTTTATCTGCAGCTGATATTATATAGTCAAGGAAACGCAAAATCAATTTTGAGTTTCCGAGAACTGAAAATGACATACCCAACCCAAACCCACCATACGAGGCATATCACCATGGGAACCGGATCTGATAACGAACTAAGACTCAAAATTCTCCTTTCGACCATCGACGTCTTTAACGATCTAGGGATCCGGTTCACCATGGATGATATAGCTTCATACATGAAGATCAGCAAGAAGACCATATATACCGTTTACAAGAGCAAGAATGAACTGATGCTCGATATGGTCGATTACATATTTGACAATATAGCTATCTCCAAGCAGGAGACTATAAATAACAGTGAGTGTTCTCTGAGCGATAAGATAAAGATGCATCTGACAGCGATGCCGGACGCTTTTGAGAACGTCAATTTCGCAGAGTTATTTCAATTAAAGGACAAATACCCCGAAGTTTATCAGAAGGTGAAGGGCAGGCTTGACTCAGGTTGGGGTCCTGCCATTCATCTCCTGATGCTTGGCAAAGAGCAGGGCGTGATCAAGCCCGATGCAAACATCCTCGTTTTCAAGATGATGATGGAGACATCGCTTTCCGCTTTCTTTGAGAATGACATTCTTAAAAAATCAGGGCTTACATACCGCGAAGGATTAGACATCGTAGTTGATATATTGTTAAACGGCATCATGGCCTAAAGGAGTCCCGTTATGACAGACAGATCGAGCATCATCTTTGGTAATAAGATGAGTAGTTCAACAATCAAAAAAGCAGAGAGATCCAAGCGTAAGTTCATCAGAAAATTCGGTGATGACAGCAATGCGGATTACAAGGTCTGGACCGAGAAAAACCCTTCAATAGGGGATCTTCTCGGTGTTTATAATGTCTGCCTTTCTGAGGATGGGAGTCCTGCCGGCGGCGAGGGCGGTTTCGACGAGGAGAAGGGTATCATAGTAGGAAATATCAGGATGGGTTTCGGTCACTACAGGATCTCCATGGCAATGGCTTCCTGCGCAAATGCCCTCGGATATACACCTTATTGGATGGATCTGAACGGATATCCGCACACTACATGCACAAAGGTCATTTCGTCACAGAACGACCTCTATTCGCTTGGTTCAAGGCTCTCAACAAAGAGCAGACTGTTTAACAAGATCGTCTGGGAACCTACTAATTATGAGGGTTTCAGACAGCTCACATACAATTCCGCCGACCAGAAAAATGCGGAGCTGATGGCTCCTGTTTACCGCAATATTCCCAAGGATATTCCCGTTATCGGAACGCATGTATGGCCTGCACAGGCAGCGATACATGCCGGCATGAAGTATGTTGTCAACGCGATTCCTGACAACTGGCCTATGGCGCTTCATTTCGCTGAAGGTTCGGTACATACGATCCAGACTCAGAATGCGTACCAGGGATACAGGATCTGCAACGGAATGGCAAAGAAGAATATCAATAATCCTATGCCGGCAGATTCCCTCGTTTATACAGGCCATTACGTTGATCACGAGCTGGTATCAAATATCGGGAAGGATTGCGATGCAAGGATCGCCCGTAAGGAAACGGGAAAGCCGATGAGATTCCTCCTTACGATCGGAGGCGCAGGCGCCCAGAAGGAAGTGTTTGCGGCGATTATCAACGATCTTATGTCTGACATCAGGGATAACAAGGCAGCGATATATGTAAATATCGGCGATTACAAAAATGTTTATGAGGATCTCCTTTCAATGTGTCCCGGAATGGGCGATGTAACGAAGAATCATTTCGACAACTGGGAGGAGACTGAGAGATTTGCTGAAGATGCTCTGAAAGATGATGCGGATATCAGAGGTATCCACCTGTTCTGTCACAGCAATATCTTTGAGGCAGTTTACTGCACAAACCTCCTTATGAGAAGCTGCGATGTGCTGGTTACAAAGCCTTCTGAGCTTTCGTTCTACCCGGTTCCGAAAATCTTTATTAAGAGGATCGGAGGACATGAGATGTGGGGTGCGATCCATTCTGCAGAGATCGGAGACGGCACTCTGGAGTGCGAAGATATTCCTCATACGCTTCAGATGATACGTCTTTTTAAGAACGAGAAGACACCGCTGATCAATATGTGCGAGAGTATTAAGAACAACAGGAAAGCAGGACTTTACGACGGTGCATATAAGGTTGTGGAGCTTGCGATGAAGATGAAAGGATAAAGGAGGCAGAAGATGGGCGAACGTAAAAAACTGACCGGTATGGAAAAGTTTGCTTACGGCATAGGCGCCGTAGGCAAGGATATGGTATACATGCTTTCTGCTTCGTATGTCCTCTATTATTTCCAGGATATCATGGGCGTATCTGCCATAGCGATGGGCGTCATCCTTCTGGTGGCAAGAGTCTTTGATGCATTTAATGACCCGATCATGGGTGTCATCGTTGCGAAGACTAAGACAAAGTGGGGCAAGTTCCGTCCATGGCTCCTCATCGGAACACTTACGAATGCGGTCATCCTGATCGTTATGTTCTCGGCTCCTCCGTCACTCGACGGCAAGGGACTGGTGGCATACGCAGCGATCACATATATACTCTGGGGCATTACCTATACGATGATGGATATTCCATACTGGTCAATGATCCCTGCTTTTACGGACTCAGGTAAAGAGCGTGAGAATCTTTCCGCTCTTGCAAGATCCTGTGCAGGTGTAGGATCGGCAATCGTAACGATAATCACGGTAATGTCAGTTGCTTTCCTCGGTAATGCGCTTCTCGAGAAAAAGACAAATCCGGAAACAGTTTCATTTGATTCTGCTGTTAACGGATTAAGTGCTTATGTTGTACTAACTGATGATGCGGGCAATCCGACATCCACTGTTACTGAATACTCTGCAGACAAGACAGCGCTTTCTGTAAATGTTAAGGGCTCGGAAAAACTGTTTGAAGGTGTTGAAGTTGAAACAGGCGATACAGTCATAGAGGGTGTCATAAACGTCAGCTCAAGCAACGCAAAAGTATCTTATGACATTGAAGGCGTTACAACAGAAGAAGGCAATGTATCCTTTGTCATTGACAATATTGACGGTAAGGAATCAGTTGTTGTCATTTATGTAAACGCTGAGGATTATGCAAAGATAACACAGGGGACAGATATTGTCGGAACAGTTGATATGGAATCTACTCTTGAGGTTGAGCGTATCGGTTTCAAATACTTTACGATAATTGTCGGAGTTCTCTTTGTAGTATTCACGATCATCACTTGTGTTGTTATCAAGGAGAAGTCATCCGTCGAGATGAAGACTGCATCAGTAGGCCAGATGTTCAAGGCACTTGTCCAGAACGACCAGGCAATGACGATAGTTGCCACGATAGTTCTTGTAAACGTCGCAGTATACATTACATCTAACCTTCTCATCTACTTCTTTAAGTATGATCTCGGAGGGACTAACTGGCAGGGCAACTACACGATATTCAACATGTTTATCGGAGGCATTCAGATCATCGCGATGATGCTTTTCTTCCCGCTCCTCCGTAAGGCGTTTACGACACTCAGGATCTTCTATCTTGCGGTCTTCTCAGCAGTAGCAGGTTATGGCATCCTTCTCGCCATGTCGCTGCTCGGAGTCGAAAGCGTTTACATCTTCTTTATTCCCGGATTCTTTATCATGGCAGCTGTCGGTGTGCTGAACGTTATCGTAACAGTATTCCTTGCAAATACAGTTGACTATGGTGAGTATAAGAACCGCAGACGAGATGAGTCGGTCATCTTCTCAATGCAGACATTTGTAGTAAAACTCGCTTCCGGTATTGCGGCTCTCGTCGCATCCGTGTGCCTCGCAGTTTTCAATATACAAGAGGATTCACAGGGCGCTCAGACTGCTGCGATGATGATAAAGAAGATATCGGATCTCATTACCGGGGCAGGAACGACAATCGACGATTCCTCAGTCATCGGACTGAGACTGGTCATGACGATCACTCCTATAGTCGTTCTTGCGATAGCAGTGATCCTGTTCAGGAAAAAGTACATACTTACTGACAGAAAACTTGAGGAGATAACAGACGAACTTAAGAAGAGGTAAGACTATGATCAGGATAATCAGTGAAGACACCCCTTTATTCGTGCTTGAGACAGATAATACAAGTTACTTGTTCAAGGTGACCGGCAACGGTCTCCTTGAGCATTTGTATTACGGATCGAAGATAACCGTTGAATCGTCTGACGGACTTGTTGAGCAGCATGAATATGCTGAGGGAAACACCAACTCCATCGATGAGGAACACAAAAACTTTACTCTCGAGAATTTCCGCCTCGAAATGAGTTCCTACGGGAAGGGAGATATCAGGGAGCCGATGCTGGAGATCATCAATTCGGACGGCAGCAGTACCAGCGATTTCCGGTATGAGGGATATGAGCAGTCCAAGGGTAAAAAGGAGCCTGAAGACTTCCCGGGATCCTACGGCAAGGAAGACGAAGTCGATGTTCTCAAGATTATTCTTAAAGACAAGGAAAACAATCTTGAACTTGATATGTTCTACTATGTCTATGGCTCCTGCAACGTGATAACGCGAAGGAATGTCCTTATCAATCACGGCGGTGAGAATGTACTCATTGAACGCCTTTTGTCAGCTATGCTGGACTTCGATCACGGCAATTATACGATGCACACATTTACGGGCGCATGGGCGCGAGAGATGCATAAGGATGATATCCCTGTTAAGGCAGGAAAGATAACGGTTTCCTCATATACCGGCACATCGTCGAGCAGAGCAAATCCGTTTGTAATGATCTCCGAAGATCTCGCAAATGAGGAGTATGGAAAAGTATACGGATTTAACCTTGTATACAGCGGCAATCATTATGAGTGCTGCGAGATGAGCCCTTACGGCAAGGTCAGATTTGCGGCCGGGATAAACCCCGCGGGATTTACCTGGACGCTTGAGCCCGGGAAAGAGTTTGAGACGCCTGAAGAGGTGATGACTTTCTCGGGAGCAGGCTTTACCGGAATGAGCCATAACATGCATGATTTCGTAAACACTCATATCGTGAGAGGTGAGTGGAAGGAGCGTCTTCGGCCCATCCTTCTGAATACGTGGGAATCCAACTATTTCGATATCTCAGAGACTAGGATGCTCTGGCTCGCGAAGCGCGCGAAGAGAGTCGGAATTGAACTGTTTGTCATGGATGACGGCTGGTTCGGAGAGCGCAATGACGACACATCATCTCTCGGCGACTGGTACCCGAATAAAAAGAAACTTCCGGGCGGTGTTGCTGGGCTTTGCAGAAAGATCAATTCGCTGGGACTTGATTTCGGCATCTGGGTCGAGCCCGAAATGGTCAGCGGGAACAGCAATCTTTACAGGGCTCATCCTGACTGGGTAATAAGGATACCGGGTAAACAGCATTCTGTCGGACGCAATCAGATGATACTCGATCTGACGAGAGAGGATGTTCAGGAATACATCATAAAGACGATGTCGGATCTTTTCTCATCCTGCAATATAGCCTATGTGAAATGGGACATGAACAGGACATTTACGGATATATTCTCGCAGATGCTGCCGGCCGGCAGGCAGGGGGAGGTAATCCACAGATATTACATAGGTCTGTATCATGTGATGAACGTGCTGACAAGGAAGTTTCCGAAGATCCTTTTCGAGGGGTGTTCGGCAGGCGGAAACAGGTTTGATCTCGGTATTCTGTCGTACTTCCCTCAGATATGGGCAAGCGATGATACTGACGCGGCTGCCAGGGCGGAGATACAGACATCCTACAGCTACGGCTACCCTCTGAGCACGATATCGTGCCATGTGTCTGATTCTCCAAATCACCAGACACTGAGATACACGAAGTTCATGACAAGGTTCAATGTGGCAGTTTTCGGAGTTATGGGATACGAGTGCAACCTGAGCGATATGAGCAAGGGTAAACTTGAAGAGATCTCAGAACAGATAAAGTTCTACAAGGGCTGCAGAAAGACGATGCAGTACGGCAGATTCTACAGGATAATGACTTTTGCGGATTCCCTTTCCGCCAATCCGTCGGTAATAAGGCCGACGACGGGAAAGCATCTTGAATGGTGCGTTGTCTCGGAAGATCAGGGAGAGGCATATTCCATGATGATGCAGCTCATGGTAATACCGAACTCGCAGAATGCGGTCATTCATCCCAGGGGTCTGAAAGAGAACGCTCTCTACAGTTTTGAGGGACGCGAGTTTACTAACAGCGCACTGTCATTCGGAAGCCTTATCAATACGTCTTCACCGGTGCATATCATATCGGGCGGACATGCTCATCACATAATCGACAGGTTCTACCATATTCCCGGGGAGAAGGAAATACACAAAATGTACGGTGATGCTATAATGAATGCCGGAGTGCACCTGAAGTCCGCATTTGCCGCTGTAGGTTTTGACGACAACGTAAGGCACTTTCAGGATTACGCATCGAGATTATACAGGATGAAGGTGATTAAGAATGGCACAGATACATAAGGTCACAAAGCTGACTGATAAGAAGTTCGTCAATCTATATCAGGTTGACGGCGTAAATCCAAAGGGATATGAGTCACACTATCTCGTTGCCTCCAGATCAGAATCTGTAGAGGGACTTAAGATGAACGGACACATGGACCGTCCGGATGCGGTTGCAGTCTATGCGCTGGCAGGCGACAAGGTCGTTCTTGTAAAGCAGTACAGATATCCGATAAACGGCTGGATCTATGAGTTTCCGGCAGGACTTGTGGAGAACGGTGAAGACTATCATGATACTGCAGTACGCGAAATGAAGGAGGAGACAGGCCTTGACCTTCAGATCATAAAAGTGGATCCCATGATCGAGAAGTCATGTTTTACATCTGTCGGAATGACTGATGAGGCCAGCGCAACGGTCTATGGATATGCTTCCGGCGAGATAACTCACCAGTTTGAGGAGATGAGTGAAGAGATAGAAGTTGTGCTCGCTGACAAGGAGGAAGTAAGACGTATCCTGAAGGAAGAAAATGTTGCTCTGATCTGCCAGTATCAGCTCATGCATTTTATAAGTGACGACGAACCTTTCAAATTCCTCGAGAGTTTCAAAATTTAGTTATTATTGGAAAAATTGCATATTTCTGACTGTCTATTCGTTAAAAAACAACAAAAAAGGCCCGACAGGGTCTTTTTTTGTAAAAACTAACAAGTGGGTGTGGAGTTTCCTCCGTGCTAAAATGTAAATATGTAAGTTTATACCAATTTGATTTTTTTGCAATACTTTTTTATCGGAAGAGGTTGATCGATATGGGATTTACAACAGGAGACAAGATCATTTATGGCGGCAATGGTGTTTGTGAGATCGAGGATATCAAGGATATCAGTTTTTGTCGTGGAAATGCAGAGAAGTTCTATGTTCTGAAGCAGATGTTTGTTCCGCGCTCAAACATAATCTATGTCCCGTTTGACAATGCCAATCAAGTATCAAAGTTTAAGAAAGTCATCTCGAAGAAAGAGGCGATGGCTATCATAAGCCGAATCCCGATCAAGGGAGTTGAGTGGATCGATGACCGCAATGCAAGGAAGGCGGCTTTTAATGAGATCCTTGCATCAGGATCAAGAGAAGAGATAGTCAGTATGATCTCTCTTATAGAGTCGCACAGAGATGAGCTTGCAAAAGAAGGCAAGAAGCTTAATGCCCAGGATGAGAGAGTCCTTGTTGAGGCATTGAGGCGGATCAATACTGAATTTGCCGTAGCTCTTAATATGATGCCTGATGAAGTGGATAAGTTTATCAGGGACAGTAAGGAGACGGCATTGGCCGAATGACAGGGCGATATTGCACAAACAGACCGTTCCGCAAGGAACGGTTTTTTTGTTTTCAGGACCCATGATTTGCCACATCACTTCTTTAGCTTTATAATATATGCTTGTTTTGAAAAAAAATATGGAGGAAATATGGGTAGTTTTGATTATCTTATAGTCGGTGCAGGTCTTTACGGTGCGTCCTTCGCGCGCATTGCGACCGATGCCGGCAAGAGATGTCTCGTGATAGACAGGCGCGCCAATATCGGCGGCAATGTTTATACTGAGAACGTTCACGGTATCAATGTTCACAAGTACGGTGCGCATATTTTCCACACGGATAATGAAGATGTCTGGAGATTTGCCGGAAGATTTGCCGAGTTCAACAGATATACAAATACAGTCATTGCGAACTACAACGGCGAGATCTATTCGCTTCCTTTCAATATGTACACGTTCAACAAGATGTGGGGCGTGATAACTCCTGAAGAAGCAAGGGCAAAGCTCGATGAGCAGATCTCAGAGTGCAGGACTGATGATCCGAAGAACCTCGAAGAGCAGGCAATGAGCCTTATCGGAAGGGACATATACCTTAAACTGGTGAAGGGTTATACGGAAAAGCAGTGGGGAAGGAAAGCAACAGAACTTCCCGGATTTATCATCAAGAGACTTCCTGTAAGACTGACATACAACAATAACTACTTCAACGACAAGTATCAGGGAATTCCCATTGGCGGATATACACAGTGGATTGCCAATATGTTGGATGGAATAGAGGTCCGCACGGGAATCGACTACCTTGAGAAAAAGGATGAGTTTGAAGGCATGGCTGACAAAGTGATCTATACCGGAATGATAGATGAGTATTTCGATTTCCGTCTCGGGAATCTGGAGTACAGAAGTCTCAGGTTTGAGACAGAATATCTCCCGGATACTGATGACTATCAGGGTAACGCAGTCGTTAACTATACTGACGACAAGACTCCCTATACGAGGATAATCGAGCACAAGCATTTCGAGTTCGGCACGGGTAAGGGAACAGTTGTGACCAGGGAATATCCCAGTTCATGGAAGGTTGGAGATGAACCCTATTATCCGCTGAACAACGAGCGCAATAACAATCTGTACGAGGAATACAGGAGACTTGCCGAGGGCAGCAATGTGTTCTTCGGAGGCAGGCTCGGAAAGTATAAGTATTACGATATGGATGATACAATAGCTGCCGCAATGGAAGACTATCAGAGAATTGCAGGCGGAAATAAATAACGGAGAGTAAGAGTAATGGTCAAGAAAAAGATTTTAACGGCACTGCTTGTTGCAGGAATGGCATTTTCCACTTTCGGCGGTATCGTAAATGCTGACACTACAGTAGGCGACAGCGCGGAGACATCAGAGAGTTCTCAGGAGACGAGAGATCTGTCCGCATATTCATTTGAGAATGTTTACGGCAGCCAGGTCTATCCGTTCCTTGAGCATCAGTACACATTCCAGGGACGGGCAATCCCGGTGGCAGAGTCCAATTTTTATTTCATCAATGCGTTCTTTGAACTGACACAGTACGCATACTACGGAATGTATCCCCAGACGAGCGAGGGATTTATCGATCTCGCTGCAGAGTACAATGATCCGACGAAGTATGCGACATATGGTGATTTCCTTATCAGCTATGCAGAGAGGACTTTAGAGAGCAGCCTGATCATCTGTGAGAGGGCAAGGAATGAGAACCTCTTTCTGTCTGACGAGACACTTGCGTCCATAGATGAGATGATCGGCAATCTTTCTGCGGAAGCGCAGCAGGCAAACATGACACTTGATCAGTATCTGCAGCTCTACTACGGACCTTCATGCAGCGAGGCTGCGTACAGGGATATCCTGAAGAACTACTATCTTTCCGATCTCTACACATCAAAGTACTGTGATGACCACATCACTGATGAGATGAGATATGTTCCGAACATCCGCTACGCACTTTTCTATGCGCCCCAGGAGGGAACAGAGAGTGCTGACCTGCAGGCTGCTGAGGCTCTTGCAAATGATCTCGTAAACGCAGCTAACGGAGATCTTGACGCGTTAAAGACTCTCGGTGATCAGAGTGTTACTGACGGGTTCTGCAGAGAGAGCAATGACATTGCCGTATCCCGAGGACAGACAGTATCCGCTTTTGAAGCATGGGCATACGGAGAAGGCAGACAGGAAGGTGACATAGAGGTTATCTACGCCCCTGAATACGGTTATTTTGTAGTAGGTTATCTTGGAACGACCGAACAGGATACACAGACTCTTGATACTCAGATAGTTGCACAGCTCACTGATGAGATATCCGAAGAGATCGAGTCCGGTATGTATCAGTTCGGAACAGAGCAGGAATTTGCTCCTGCTGTTCCTGTAGCAGGCGGCGACAGTGCCGTAACTGATCCTACAGGATCGACCATCGAGACATCGACCGTTTCACCAGAATCAGGCAAGTCAGGTGTTGCTACGATCCTTATCATCATATTTGCCGTAATCGGCGGAGTTGCAATAATCGCGATCATAATCATACTCACTGCTTATATCGTTAAGAAGATCAACGCAGGCAAGTCAGATAAGTCTGACAAGTCAGACAGGAAAGACAGCTCTAAGAGTGATTATGAGAAAGAGCGCGAGCAGGAAGAGAAAGAGGAAAGTGACGAGGAGTAATTATGGAGATAACTGCAGAATTAGTTGAATATCTCGAGAAACTCGGAAGAATAAGACTCTCCGAAGACGAGAAGGACAGAACGCAAAGCGAGCTCGCAAGTATCCTTGGGTATATCGATAAGCTCGGAGAACTCGACACGACAGGTGTTGAACCGCTGAGCCATGCTATCGGTCATGTTAACGTGATGCGTGAAGATGAAGTAACTAACGGCGACATGCAGGAGCAGATCCTGGCTAACAGCGCTGAGACAAAAGACGGAGCAATCCTTGTTCCGAAGACGGTGGAGTGATCTTATGACTGGAGAAGAAATACTGAAGATGACAGCTGCCGAACTCGGCAGAAAGATAAAGACGGGAGAGCTCTCTTCCGAACAGGTTACGGCTGCGTATATTGATGCTATCA
Organism: Saccharofermentans sp.; assembly: GCA_024688685.1. Lineage (GTDB taxonomy): Bacteria > Bacillota > Clostridia > Saccharofermentanales > Saccharofermentanaceae > Saccharofermentans. Next base: position 140,411 of record JAILDX010000008.1, on the reverse strand, counting down.
AAGCAGAAGACGGCAAATACAATTCGTATATTACCGTTTGCGATGACGCGGCCGCACAGGCCAAAGAGATCGATGAGAAGATCCGCAGCGGCGAACTCACGGGGCCTCTTGCAGGTGTTCCGATAGCCGTAAAGGACAATATCTGTACAAAGGGCATCCTTACGACATGCGCATCCAGGATGCTTTCAAACTTTGTCCCTCCGTATGATGCTACGGTAGTAAAGAAACTGAAGGATGCCGGTATGGTTATCCTGGGTAAAACGAACATGGACGAATTCGCAATGGGTTCAACAACTGAGACGAGTTATTTCGGTCCCACAGTAAACCCCTGCGGAACAAATAAGGTTCCCGGCGGTTCATCAGGCGGATCGGCTGCATCAGTTGCGGCAGATCTTGCTCCGATCTCGCTCGGTTCCGATACCGGAGGATCCATAAGACAGCCTGCGTCATTCTGCGGCGTTACGGGTCTTAAGCCTACATACGGCACAGTATCGAGATATGGTCTTGTCGCGTTTGCTTCATCACTTGATCAGATCGGACCCATAGGAAAGAGTGCTGAGGACTGCGCACTTCTGTACGACATCATCTGCGGTGAAGATACAAAGGATCAGTCGTCTGTTTCGTACGACGGTGTAAATGTTGAGAATGTTACGGGTTTTGACGTCAGCGGTAAGAAGATAGGCATCCCGGAAGAGTATTTCGGAGAGGGTATCGACGAGGATGTCAAGGCAAGAGTCATGGAGGCAGTTAAGTCATTTGAGGCAAAGGGTGCGGTCGTTGAGACTTTCAAGATGCCAATAATGGAATACGCGATTCCCACTTATTACATCATCGCATGTGCTGAAGCCTGCTCAAATCTGTCGCGCTACGACGGCGTTAAGTATGGTTACAGACCTGAAGGTGTTGATAATCTGATGGATCTTTACATAAAGTCGAGAAGTGAAGGCTTTGGCATGGAGGTCAAGAGACGTATCATGCTCGGGAACTTCGTTCTTTCTTCAGGCTATTATGATGCTTACTACAACAAGGCCCTTCAGGCAAAAGCCCTGATAAAGAAGGCTTTTGACGAGGCATTTGAGAAGTACGATGTAGTTATCGGACCTGTTGCCCCGACCACGGCGCTTACTGCAGGCGAGAGCCTTTCGGATCCGCTCAAGATGTATCTTGGCGATATCTGCACAGTTCTTATCAATATTGTCGGAATCCCTGCTGTTTCAGTACCGTGCGGCAACGATAAAAACGGTATGCCTGTAGGAATGCAGATCATTGGCAAGCACTATGACGAAGAGACAATACTGGGTTTTGCCGCTAACTACCAGAGAGGATAATGAAGATGACTGATTATGAGATGGTAATAGGACTTGAGGTTCACTGCGAGCTTTCAACGGCCTCCAAGATATTCTGCTCCTGTTCGACAAAGTTCGGAGGAGCACCTAATACTCACGTTTGCGAAGTCTGCTCCGGCATGCCGGGAACGCTGCCAACGCTTAACAGACAGGTGGTAGAGTTTGCTGTAAAGGCAGGACTTGCGCTCAACTGTGACATTACACGCAAGAATAAGTTTGACCGTAAGAATTACTTCTATCCGGATCTCCCCAAGGCATATCAGATATCGCAGCTCTATTATCCGATCTGCCGCAACGGTCATGTCGATATAAAGACATCTGCGGGAATGAAATCAATAGGCATTCACGAGATCCATATGGAGGAGGATGCCGGAAAGCTTGTTCATGATCCTCTTTCGGGAAAGACAATGGTTGATTTCAACCGCTGCGGTGTTCCTCTTATCGAGATAGTGTCCGAGCCTGACTTCAGATCTGCCGAGGAGGTAACCGCTTATCTGGAGAAACTCAGAGATACACTGCAGTACCTTGGTGTTTCCGACTGCAAGATGCAGGAAGGTTCCATGCGTGCAGACGTTAACCTGTCCGTAAGACCGAGAGGACAGAAGGAGTTTGGAACGAGAACCGAGATGAAGAACATTGCGTCTCTTAAGGCTATCGCACGTGCGATCGAATATGAGTGTGAGCGTCAGATCGATGTCATCGAAGCAGGTGACAAGGTCGTTCAGGAGACGAGAAGATGGGATGATGAGAAGGAATATACTTATGCTATGAGATCCAAGGAGGATGCTCAGGATTATAAGTATTTTCCCGATCCTGACCTTATGCCGATAGAAATCAGCGAGGAATATATCGAGAAGGTAAGATCAGAGATCCCCGAGCTTGCAGACGCTAAGAGAACACGTTATGTTGAAGAGCTCGGTCTCCCCGAATACGATGCTGATATCATCACGGGATCCACTACTCTCGTCAAGGTGTTTGAGACAACCTGTGAGATCTGCGGAGCTCCCAAGGATGCATCCAACTGGGTCATGACAGACCTCCTGAAGCTCTGCAATGACAGCCATATCACACCTGAGGATATCAGCTTCAGATTTGAGTCTCTGGGTGAGATCATCAAGATGGTAAATGACGGTAAGATCAACCGTAAGACGGGCAGGGAAGTTTTCGCGCGGGTATTCGCCGATAATGTCGATCCCGCCCAATACGTAGAAGAGAACGGGCTTGCACAGGTATCCGATCTGTCGGCTATCGAACCTGCCATTAAGGAAGTCCTCGCGAATAACGAGAAGGCTGTATCCGAGTATCTGGCAGGTGCCGAGAAGAACTTCCAGTTCCTTATCGGACAGTCCATGAGGTCTCTCAAGGGCAAGGCTGATCCGCAGGCGGTAAGAAGTGCTCTTCAGAAGCTTCTTGACGAGATGAGGTAAGACTTAAACAAAATGAGTACGACACTGTCACTTATCCTCGTTATCTTTCTTATCCTGGTGAATGCCTTTTTCTCAGGTACTGAGATGGCTGTCATTACCATTAATGATGCAAAGATCAGAAAAATGGGCGAAGACGGCAACAGAAAGGCAAAGAGGATAGTCAAATTTATGGATAATCCGTCCGGCTTCCTTGCAACCATTCAGGTTGGCGTTACGTTTGCCGGCTTCCTGTCATCGGCTTTTGCTGCCAGCAATTTTGCTGACAGGGCAGCACTGCTGTTTGATCCTGAGAGTAAGTACACATGGGTATCACCTCTGTGCACGGTGGTGATCACTGTCATCCTATCCTTTTTCTCTCTCGTTTTCGGTGAGCTTGTTCCCAAGAGGGTCGCGCAGAAGTATCCCGAGAAGTGGGCTTTTGCTTCGTCCGGCCTCGTGAGGATCTTCGGCGTGATGACAAAGCCTTTCGTAGTATTCCTGACATTGTCAACGAACGGCATACTGAGGCTTTTCAGGATAAATCCTGATGATAATGATAAGGAAGTTACTGAAGAAGAGATAAGGATGATGGTCGATGTCGGCTCTGAGACCGGCAATATTGAGGATTCCGAGAAGGAAATGATCGAGAACATCTTTGAGTTCAACGATAAGGAAGTCTCGGAGATAATGACTCACCGCAAGAAGATCGTCTCTCTGCCTATCGATGCGCCCTTTGAAGAAGTAATGAAGGTTGCGAGGGAAGAGCGATATACGAGGATCCCTGTATATAATGAGAATATAGATGATATAGAAGGAATCCTTCATATTAAGGACCTTATAGGTATAGAGCCTCCGACGGAGGAAAAGCCTTTCTCGCTCAGGAAGCTCATCAGGGAACCGCTTGTTGTCCATGAGACACGTAAGATCTCCTCTCTCTTTGCCGAAATGAAGACTTGCGGCATGCAGATGGCCGTGATCGTCGACGAATACGGCGGAACAATGGGAATCTGTACCATTGAGGATATGCTCGAAGAGATCGTAGGCAATATTACTGACGAGTTTGACGATGAGGAACAGAATCCCATAAAACTTTCGAACGGCGATTACATAGTTGCAGGTGACACTACCCTTTCAGATCTTGAAGATATCCTTGATATGGAGCTCGACGCAGAGGAATACGATACGATTGCAGGACTTGTCATACAGCTTCTCGACAGGGTTCCCGAAGAGAAGGAGCACCCGGTCGTTACTTATAAGAATGTAAATATAAAGGTTCTTCATGTTGAGGACAGATGGATATCAAAGGTCATGATCCACAAGCTTCCCAAGACAGAACCCGGCGACACTCAGGAGAAGGAAGATGAGTAACGGATACAGTGCCATCCTCTACGATCTTGACGGCACTCTGACTGATTCGATCCCGCTCATAATGGAATGCTTTTATCTCGCCTACGAGGAGGTGTTCGGGTACGTTCCCAGAACGGATGAAGACCTTATGTCTTACATAGGAAAACCTCTCATCAAGACTTTTTCCGATGTCCACGACACCGAAACAGCCGATCTTCTCTGCAACACATACCTCAGGATCAACGAGGCGAAACTCCGCAACAACGAACTCCACTTCTTCCCGGGCATCATAGACTCCCTCAGGAAACTGGACCGGGCAGGCATAAGGCAGGGGATACTGACCTCAAAGAGAAGGGGTTCGCTGATGATCACCCTTGAACTTAACGGGATCGCAGACCTGTTTGAACAGATCACTGTCTGTGAGGACACAAAGGAACATAAGCCCGATCCGGAGCCGATGATCTACTCTGCTTCACAGATGAAGATAGATGATATGAGCAGCATCCTCTATGTCGGTGACGCTCTTGTCGATTATCAGTGTGCGATGGCGAGCGGAGCTGATTTTGCGCTGGTGGACTGGACGAGAATGAACAGGGAGAGTTTCGCTGCACTTGGAAGTCCCAGAGTCATCAGAAGCCTTGATGAACTTTTGTGATTCTTGCAATAATAATATTTCTCTACTATAATGTGCGGGTATTATGCTTAGAAGGCAGGTTATTAGATTATGGCATCCGGTAAGGTAAAGACGGCAAAGGCCCAGAAGGCTAAGATAAGTTTTTTTAAGGCACTTGTGATCGCAGTGATCATCTTGTGTGTTGTCGGTTTCTTTGTATATATTTCGGGAATCCTTCCCAAGCTCATGACCGGTATGAAGGTTGTAGAGACTGCTGCTGACGGCACGCAGACAACGGTTGCCAATATTTCCGTCCTTGAGACAAATTACCACTTTAACGAAGTCTTCAGCATGTATGCAATGTATGGAATGGTATCAAAGGATACTCTCGACGATACTGTTGATGAGACAGCAGGACAGACATACCGTGAGTTTATCTATCAGACTGCAGGCGACGAGCTTATGAACAGCGCTCTCGTTAGAAGAGCTGCTGATGCAGCAGGATACAGCGCTCACTCCGGTGCGGCAAGATATGCCGATATGCAGCTTGAAGCTATCAGGAGCTCTGCAACAACATACGGATACAAGTCACTTAACCAGTACCTGCAGGCTATGTACGGAACAGGTTTCAATGCAAACGACTATAAGACATTCTCTCAGAATGAAGCGTATACAAATGAATATGAGAACTATCTGAAGCAGTTTGAGTTTGTTCCTTCAACAGAGGACATCCAGGCTACATTTGACGAGGATCCCACAGAGTTCGAGAGAGCTGATTTCAACTACTATCTGTTCTCTGCAAATAAGGATGATGACGGAAATGTTATCGATCTCGACAAGACAAAGTCTGATGCACAGGCTGTTGTCAATGCCGTAAACCGCGGCAAGACTTTCAAGGAAGCCGTAAAGACAATTCTTGAGAGAGACGTTGAGGCAAATGCTGACAAGCTCGTTTCATTCTCTGATGACAATGTAGATCCCACGGTAATGACAGGTTATTCCCACTCAACAGCTGAGTACCAGTTCAAGGAAGAAGTAGCTGATGCTATCTTCGGTGAGGTTGAGCTCGGTAAGGCATTTACGGTTGAGCTTGAGGATGGTACATACGTAATCTGTGTTACAAGCAAGACGATCGATGAGACAACAACAGTTGCTTACAGAACACTTACACTTGCAAACACTGCTTCTTCTGACAGCGAGGCAACAGCTGAGCAGATTGCTGCAGGTCTTGCACAGGTCCGCGCAACAGCAGAATCTCTCGTACAGACAAGAAGGACTCCAATCGAGTTCTCTGACGTTGTAAAGCAGAATACTACAAACCAGAATGAGATCCTCAGCGGCGGATATGCAAGCGGCGCAGTTGCTACTGATTTCCAGTCAGGTGATGCTGAGGGCAACGCAGACCAGACAAATGCAGATCTCGGTGCATGGCTCTTCGATGAGGCAAGGACCGAGGGTGACACATATATCGTTTCGGCTGCAGACAGCTCCAGCGTAACGATCTATTATTTCGAGGCTTCCTATCCCGCATGGATGAACTCCGCAAGAGATAAGTACATAACGGCACGCGTTAACGGTTGGTCACAGGAACTTACAGCTAACTCGCCTTCATATCAGCTTAACTATCAGCTCTTAAAGCTGTTCCAGTATTGATTATTCAGATTTTTTGTCAGCCCTGTTGACAAATGTTGAATCCCTCTGTATAATTTTTTACTGCGTCGCATTATGTTTAAGGGGTACTATGCCCTCTAGACTTGACGGAAATGGTTTTTTGTGGTATGTCACACGCCATTTTGACATTTAAGCCGCTAGAGACAAGCGTCTCGAAGCAACAAGAAGAGGTGATTTGCTAATGGTTCATCCCATCAAACAGGGCAAGACTGAGAGACAGTCTTATTCTCGTATCAACGAGGTCATCGAGGTGCCTAACCTCATCGATATCCAGAAAGATTCATACAACTGGTTTATCAACGAAGGTATGCAACAGATTCTTGACGAGTATTCACCCATCACAGACACAATGGACAAGGATCAGGCTAAGTATGAGATCGTGTTTGAGTCAAAAACATTCGATCAGACCAGAGCTGTAGATCCTGAGAAGTCTGCCGATGAGAAGAGATCAGGTGAGACCGTCGACCTGTCCCCCGAGGAGATAATCGACAAGTGTAAGAAGAATGACAGTAACTATGCTGCTCCTTTGAGCTTTAATCTGTTGTTCAAGAGTTATGAGTTTGGTGATATCGATCCTGAAACGGGTAAGCCAACACGTATTCTGCGTGATATGAGACCAATAGATGTTTATGCCGGTGATTTCCCGATTATGACAGAGCATGGAACATTTATTATCAACGGTGCTGAGAGAGTTGTTATCAGCCAGATCGTAAGATCCCCCGGAGCTTATTTCGGCTTCACAAAGGGCAAGATGGGTGAGACACTTTACACATCCCAGATCATCCCTAACCGTGGCGCATGGTTTGAACTTGAGGAAGATGAGCAGGGAGTTGTTTACGTAAAGGTCGACAGATCACGTAAGTTCCCTCTTACAGTTATTCTCAGAGCATTAGGCCTTGAGAGCAACGAGGATATCATCGAGAAGTTCGGTAAGGAAGAGCCTATCGATAAGACTTTCGAGAAGGATGGCCTTAAGACTCAGACAGCTGCTCTCGAGGAGTTTTATAAGAAGGTCCGTCCGGGTGAGCCTGTCAGTGCTGACGCTGCCAAGACACACCTTGATAACCTTTTCTTCGATCCCAGAAGATATGATCTTGCAAAGGTTGGTATCTACAAGCTCAACAAGAAGCTTGCTATCTCTGCAAGAATCGTCGGACATAAGGCAGTAGAGGATATTACATCAGATGATGGCGTTCTCCTTGCAAAGGCAGGAGATATCATCAATGCTGAGCAGGCTGCTGCTATCGAGGAGGCAGGAATCGACAGCTGCCTTATCTATCCCATCAATAAGGTGGGTGATACGATCACTGTTTCTGAGGTTCCCCACAAGGTAATCGGTAACGGAAGAGTTGATTGTGACAAGTTTATTCGTGAGAGCTTCAGTGCAAAGGATCTCAAGGATTTTGACATCAATGACACAACGATCAATGAGCGTGTTATCGCTGCAGAACTCCGTGCTGTCATCGATGAGGTTAAGAGCAGAAAGAAGGGCAGCAAGAAGTTTGATCTTGCAAAGGAACTCAGAGATGCTCTTGATCTTAACAAGGGACTTCTTATGCCGAGACATCTTGTTGAGGCTGATATCTACGCATTTATCTCTTACTACATCGGTCTGAGACATGGTGTAGGCAGCCTTGATAACATCGACCATCTGGGCAACAGACGTATCCGTTCCGTAGGAGAGCTTCTCCAGAACCAGATGCGTCAGGGTATGGCCCGTGTTGAGAAGAATATCAGAGAGAAGCTGGGTCAGATCGGAACAGAGAACGCAGAGAGTCCTGCAGCTGCTTCCGTAGTCAATACAAGACCTCTTGTAGCTTCCTTCCGTGAGTTCTTTGGCTCATCACAGCTCTCAGCTTTCGGCGATCAGCAGAATCCTCTTGCGGAGCTTACTCACAAGAGAAGACTTTCAGCTCTTGGTCCCGGCGGTATCTCAAGAGACAGAGCATCATTTGAGGTTCGTGATATCAACCCTACCCACTACGGAAGAATGTGTCCCATCGAGACACCTGAAGGCCAGAACATCGGTCTTATCACTTCACTTGCTACATATGCAAGAGTAAATGAGTATGGATTTATCGAGACACCATACAGGTTTTTCGACAAGGAGAAGGATGTAGTTACTGATGAAGTAAGATACATGACTGCAGATGAAGAGGATAACTACAATATCGCTCAGGCAAACGAGCCCATCGATGAGAAGGGTCACTTCGTAAACAAGCAGATCGTCTGCCGTCATCTTGACCAGTTCCTGCAGCTTGAACACAAGGATGTTGACTACATGGATGTATCTCCTAAGCAGCTTGTATCCGTATCAACATCACTTATCCCGTTCCTTGGCAACGACGATGCTAACCGTGCTCTCATGGGCTCGAACATGCAGCGTCAGGCAGTTCCGCTTATCAAGCCGGAAGCTCCTATCATCGGTACAGGTATGGAGTACCGTGCCGCTAAGGACTCAGGTGTTTGTGCAGTTGCAAGGAAAGACGGTACAGTATCATTTGTTGCATCCAACAGGATCGAGATCACATCCAAGGATGGATCAGTTGAGACATATACACTTTCCAAGTATAAGAGATCGAACCAGAGTACATGCATCAACCAGAGACCTATTGTTGCTATGGGTGAGAAGGTTAAGGCAGGCGATGTAATCGCTGACGGTCCTTCCACAGATAACGGCGAGCTCGCTCTTGGCCGCAATGTCCTCATCGGTTTTACTACATGGGAAGGTTATAACTACGAGGACGCTGTTCTTGTTAACGAGCGTATCGTAAGAGATGATCTTTACACATCTATTCATATTGAAGAACACGAGTGTGAAGCAAGAGAGACAGCAAAGCTTGGCTCTGAGCAGATCACGAGAGAAGTTCCTAACGTTGGTGATGATGCACTCTCAAAGCTTGACGAGCGCGGAATCATCATGATAGGCGCAGAAGTTAACGATGGAGATATCCTTGTCGGTAAGGTTTCCCCTAAGGGTGAGACAGACCAGACAGCAGAAGAGAGACTTTATAAGGCAATCTTCGGCGAGAAGGCAAGAGAGGTTAAGGATACTTCAAAGCGTGTTCCTCACGGCGGTTCAGGTGTTGTTGTTGATGTTGTAGTTTCTACAAGAGAGACAAACAAGAACCTGAAGAATGGCGTTAACATGCGCGTAAGAGTTTACGTTGCACAGAAGAGAAAGCTGTCTGTCGGTGACAAGATGGCTGGCCGTCACGGAAACAAGGGTGTCGTTTCAAGAGTTCTTCCTGAAGAGGATATGCCTTTCCTTCCTGATGGTACAACACTCGATATCGTTCTGAATCCTTTGGGCGTTCCTTCACGTATGAACATCGGTCAGCTCCTTGAAGTTCACCTTGGTCGTGCGGCAAGAGCTCTCAACTGGAAGATCGCTACACCTGTATTTGACGGTGCAAACGAGAACGATATCATGGAGGCTTTCGAGAAGGCCGGAATCGATAAGGACGGTAAGACTGTTCTTTACGATGGCAGAACGGGTGAGCCTTTTGAGAACCGTGTAACAGTCGGTGTCATGTACTACCTGAAGCTTCACCACCTTGTTGATGACAAGATGCACGCAAGATCCACGGGACCTTACTCACTTGTTACACAGCAGCCTCTTGGCGGTAAAGCTCAGTTTGGTGGACAGAGATTCGGTGAGATGGAAGTTTGGGCCCTCGAGGCATATGGTGCGGCTCATACTCTCCAGGAGATTCTTACTGTTAAGTCTGACGATATCGAAGGCCGTTCAAAGACATACGATGCCGTTATCCGCGGCAGGAACGTTCCCGATCCGGGAATCCCTGAGTCTTTCAACGTCCTCAAGAGAGAACTTATGGCTCTTGCTCTCGATGTACGTGTATATGCTGACAAGGAGATCATTGATGAGGCTTCCGGTAAGCGTATTACTGCAGAGACAGACGTTACAAACGAGAGTCAGGCTGACAGCAGCGATGAAGACAGAGTAAGTATGGATGACAACAAGCGTTTCGAGATCGATCCGAATGCTGTTGACTATAAGAAAGATTTTGAAGCTACCGGAATGCATGAATCAGATGAGAGTGGCGAAGGGTTAGAACCGGAGCAGGATTCATACGATCAGGAATCTGAAGATTCTGATTTTTGATGGATCACGCTGACGGCGGACTAAACTTTCAATGCTATTCCAAAAGGAGATTTCATAAGTATGAATGAGACAAATCATCTTACAAGAATAAGTATCAGGCTTGCTTCACCCGAGGTAATCAAGAGCTGGTCACACGGTGAGGTAAAGAAGCCTGAGACAATTAACTACCGTACACAGAAGCCTGAGGTAGACGGTCTTTTCTGCGAGAAGATCTTTGGACCTACCAAGTCATGGGAGTGCCACTGCGGTAAGTACAAGAAGATCAGATTCAAGGGCGTTATCTGTGATAAGTGCCATGTTGAGGTTACAAAGAACACAGTAAGACGTGAGAGAATGGGTCACATCGAGCTTGCTACTCCTGTTTCGCATCTCTGGTACTTCAAGGGTGTTCCGAGCAGAATGAGTATTCTCCTCGACATCCCGCCCAAGAAGCTTGAGAAGGTTCTTTACTACGCAAGCTACATCGTTCTCAAGAAGGGTGAGTCTGAGTTCGAAGAGAAGGAAGTTATTGACGAATTAACATATCGTGCAAATCAGAAGGTTAAGGGCTTTGTCGCTAAGATGGGTGCTGAGGCTGTTCTTGAGCTTCTCAAGGAGATCGATCTTGATCAGGTTTCCAAGGAGCTTTATGAGGAGCGTGACAATCCGTCTTCCAAGAGCGTTCAGCGCAAGGCAAAGATCATCAAGAGACTTGAGGTTGTTGAAGCATTCAAGTCTTCCGGCAACAAGCCTGAGTGGATGATCCTTACATGTCTCCCTGTTCTTCCCCCGGAGCTCCGTCCTATGGTTCCGCTGGATGGCGGCAGATATGCAACATCTGACCTTAATGACCTTTACAGAAGAGTTATCAACAGAAATAACCGTCTTAAGAAGCTCAAGGAACTCGGCGCACCTGATATTATTGTCAGGAACGAGAAGAGAATGCTCCAGGAGTCAGTAGATGCTCTTATTGATAACGGTAAGAGAGGCCGTGCAGTAACAGGTTCAACTTCTGCTACAAGCAACAGACAGCTCAAGTCACTTACTGACATGCTCAAGGGTAAGCAGGGACGTTTCAGACAGAACCTCCTCGGAAAGCGTGTTGACTATTCCGGACGTTCGGTTATCATCGTTGGACCTGAACTTAAGATGCATCAGTGCGGTCTTCCTAAGGAGATGGCATTGGAGCTCTTCAAGCCCTTCGTAATCAAGAAGCTCGTTGAGAACAACGAGAAGCTTAATATCAAGACAGCAAGAAAGTGCGTTGACAGAGCCGATCCTAAGGTATGGGATATCCTCGAGGACATCATCAAGGATCACCCCGTTCTCCTGAACCGTGCTCCTACGCTCCACAGACTTGGTATCCAGGCTTTCGAGCCTATCCTTGTTGAGGGACGTGCTATCAAGCTCCACCCGCTCGTTTGTACAGCTTTCAACGCTGACTTCGATGGTGACCAGATGGCTGTTCACGTACCTTTGTCAGCAGAAGCACAGGCAGAGGCAAGATTCCTCATGCTTTCTACAAATAACCTCCTGAAGCCTCAGGATGGTAAGCCGGTTACAGTTCCTACACAGGATATGATCCTTGGTTGCTATTACCTTACAATGGAGCGCGAAGGTGCAAAGGGCGAGGGTATGGCATTCTCATCTTTCGATGAGGCATTCATGGCATACGGCGAGCACCAGCTCGACCTCCATGCAATGATCAAGGTCCGTGTTACTAAGGAGATTGACGGCAAGACATATACAGGTCTTGTTGAATCAACACTTGGAAGATTCATCTTCAACGAGATCGTTCCTCAGGATCTTGGATATGTTGACAGATCTATTGATGAGAACAAGCTCCTTCTCGAGGTTGATTTCAAGAAACTCAGTATTCAGCAGAAGGAATATGAGGAAAAGAAGAAAGCGCATCCTGATGCAAAGGAAGAATTAAAGTTTGCAGTAGGAAAGAAGGAACTTGAGAAGATCATCTCCAGCTGCATTAATGTTCACGGCACAGAAAGAACAACTCTGTTCCTTGATGACGCTAAGGCTTTGGGTTACAAGTATTCAACTATCAGCGGTATCTCTATCAGTGTCAGCGACATGATCATCCCTGATATCAAGGAGAACATGATCCAGCAGGCAGAAGAGAAGATCGGGCAGATCACAGCTGCATACCAGAGAGGTCTCCTCAGCTCTGAGGGTCGTCACAAGATGATCGTCGGCGTATGGGAAGATACAACGGATGATATTACCGAGGCTCTTATGGCCAGCCTTGATAAGTATAATCCTATCAAGATGATGGCTGAATCCGGTGCCCGTGGTAACACGAATCAGATCAAGCAGCTCGCAGGTATGCGTGGTCTCATGAACGATACATCAGGTAATATCATCGAGATCCCGATCAAGTCAAACCTCCGTGAAGGAATGAACGTTATCGACTTCTTCATCTCTTCACACGGTGCACGTAAGGCTCTCTCTGATACGGCTATCAAGACAGCTGACTCCGGTTACCTCACAAGAAGACTTGTCGATGTATCTCAGGAAGTTGTTATCTCCGAGCAGGACTGCGGTACAGAGGACTTCACATGGGTCAAGGAGATCGCATCCGTTACAGTTGGCAACGATGGCAGTGTTATCAAGAGCGTTATCAAGCCTCTTAGGGATCGTCTCTATGGCCGTTATGCTTCTGCGGGTGAGGATATCCTGAATCCTCTCACAGGCGAGATCATGGTAAAGCGCAACGAGCTTATCTCTGCTGATATGGCAAAAAAGATTGAGAATGCTGTTATTGAAGCTCAGGCAAAGGCTGAGGAAGAAGGTAAGAGCGTATCTGAGGTTGAGGCTATCGGCAAGATCAAGATCAGGTCAGTATTCGACTGCCAGTCAAGACACGGTGTCTGCGCTAAGTGCTATGGTATCAACCTCGCTACTGCAAGACCTGTATCTGTCGGTGAGGCAGTTGGTATCATGGCTGCTCAGTCAATCGGTGAGCCTGGTACACAGCTTACAATGAGAACGTTCCACTCAGGTGGTATCGCTTCCGGTGAAGATATCACACAGGGTCTCCCCCGTGTCGAAGAGCTTTTCGAGGCTCGTGCTCCTAAGGGTGAGGCTATCGTTTCACAGATCGATGGTTTTGTTACTATCGAGGAAGGCGAGAAGAGAAGACGTTTCATCATCGTTACTGCAGGTGCGGAGGATGAGATCAGGGTTGATGAGAAGGGTGAGCCTATGGCAAGCGTCCGTTACTCTATCCCTCTCCACGCAAATATCTCTGTTCGGAACGGTCAGCATGTTGAGGCAGGTGAGCCTCTGACAGACGGTAACGTTAACCCCGGTAAGATCCTTAAGATCAAGGGTGGTGACATGCGTCCTGTTCAGAAGTACATCCTCAGCGAGGTAAGTAAGGTTTACTTCAATGGTGGTGTAAGCATCAACGATAAGCACATCGAGATCATCACAAGACAGATGATGAGAAGAGTAAGGATCGAGAATCCCGGTGATACAGGCTTCATGACCGGTACAACGGTTGATATCTTCGATTTCAAGGCTGCTAACAAGGCTCTTGAGGAGCAGGGTAGTGATAACCTCGCAGTTGGTAAGTCATTGCTCCTTGGTGTTACAAAGGCTGCTCTTGCTACAGACTCATTCCTGTCAGCTGCATCCTTCCAGGAGACAGCAAGAGTTCTTACAGATGCTGCTGTTAAGGGTAAGGTCGATCCTCTTATCGGTCTCAAGGAGAACGTTATCATCGGTTCGCTCATCCCTGCAGGTACAGGTCTTAAGGCTCACCGCAATATCACAGCAGTTCCTGTTATTCCTGCGAATGCCGGACTGCTTGGTAAGGATCCTTCAGATGAGATCTTCAGAAATGAGTATCTCGAAGCAGTAAAGGAAGCTAATGAAGTCCTTGATGCAAAAGAGGGTGCCATCATCTCGGATGATATCTGATAAGGCAACTGAATAATTATTCATTGGGAGCTGTCTCGCAGAGGCAGCTCCTTTTATACTCAATGAGCGGGGTGTCTGATAAGATACCCCCGTTTCTTATTTACTTAACATCTGCTATAACGATCTCGGGGTAGTTGTTAATTCTCACAGGGATAACACTGTTGCCAAGGCCGCGGCTTACGATCATCCTGCAGTCACCAAACTCGTGTATGCCTTCGTAGTATTCATAGAAGAACTCGAAATCGGGGGAGAGAAGGCCTCCCTTTCCGGGAATGATAAACTGGCCGCCGTGAATATGACCGGTCAGCACCAGATCAGCTCCGAGGCTTTGGTAAAGGTCATGATATGCAGGTTCGTGAGCCAGCATTATAACGGGCTTTGATCCTGTGAACGGCTCATACTTATCGAAATACATAAGGGACTCATCAGCGATACCCGCCAGATAGAAGGAACCAAGATCAATATATCTGTCGTCAAGAACAACTACTCCTATCTCTTCCAGATGTGACAGGAAATCGCTCAGTTTCTCCTCTGAAAAACGGGCTTCGTGATTACCTGTTACATAGTAAACGGGAGCTATCTTTACAGCTCCTTCAAAGAAATTGTATGTCAGGGTATAGGATGGGGTTCTGGAATCTATAACATCCCCTGTTACCGCAATGATGTCCGGTTCAAGAACCTCGATCCTGTTCAGCAGGGCGCTCTGGTCGAAGCCGTAAAACTGGTTATGAAGATCAGATATCTGGACTATCCTGAGGTCCTCACCGAGACCGATGTCAACGTTGTAGTAAGTCTCAACAATATGATGGTTCTGATAGAAGATGAAGATATGGCAGACTATCTGGAGTCCTAGAAGTACGGGAACTGTTATGGTGAACTTCTTCTTGCGTGTTTTGTGATGCCAGACGATCATTCCGATGAAAGCTCCTAAGGTGCCTCCCATAACCGCTGTAAGGATCAGAAAGGATTCAGATATGCGCCACTTGCCGTCTTTTGCCTTTTTCTTGTCGACACCATAGACGATGAACGCAAAAATATTTATGAAAATGAAGTAACATAGCCAGATCATATGGCTATTATAACTGAATCGATGTAACCTGCACACAATATTCTTGTTACACAATTGCCCCAAATAATCACAAGACAAGTGACGACAAAAGTAGTAGAATAATACAACCAAGACTATTGGCAGGTTTTATGTATGGTTTTTAAACATAACAGAAAACAACATATTTTGGCACTCGTTGTGGGATTTGCTGTAGCAGTCCCTGTGCTTTGTCTGCCTATTGGAGTAAGAGCCGGAATTAGACCTGCCCTTGCGGTATCCAATGCTTATAAGGCAGCTTTCGGTATTACCGAGGAATACGGTAATTTCATTTCAGATGACGAGGATGTCGTTATCGAGGACTGGGCTATTGTTGGCGACGAAGGAATGGTTGACAGTGAAGATATGTCGGCTGATCAGCAGACTGATCCCGACACAACTGATCCTGATGCATCAGAACCTTCATCTGAACCCGTTCAGGATCTTACATATGCAGATGTTCCGAAGTATATAGTATTCCAGGCTTATGATTCTGCTTCCAATCTGCCTATTGAACTTCTCGATCCCCAGTATTTCGCAGCGGATTCAACACAGTACTATGTAAAGACAAGGAATGTTCTTCTTAAGGAATCACCTGATATGACTACTGTTACTCTCAAGATGATGAAGATCGGTGAGGGTGTCATAAGGATCGGTATCGGTGATACATGGTCCAAGGTAAGAACGAAGGACGGCACAGAAGGCTATATCCTTTCGAACTGCATAACAGATGAGATGGTATGGGTTGCAATCGACCTTACATGCTGGGTAGATACAGGAACGCTCCTTTTGAGGAAGGAACCTTCTACAGCAAGCGAGCAGCTCAAGGAAGTACATCTTCACGACAGACTTCACGTTATTGCATATGCTGATAAGTGGTACAAGGTAGTTACAACTGACGGAACAACAGGTTATGTCTATAAGTCTTATACTACACAGACACCTCCGCCGACGCCTACACCTACTCCGACGCCCCGTCCGACAGCGACAAGGGCTCCCAGAGGAAGCTACACAGGTACAACAGGCAACGTAAGATCACTTCCCAAGATCACCGGTAAGAACGGTGAGAGTATCGTTAGCATCGCAGCATCCATGCTTGGCGTCAGATATGTATACGGAAGCGCTTCACCTTCAGGTACAGACTGTTCAGGACTTGTTAAGTACTGCTATGCTCAGATAGGTATTGCCGTACCTCATGGTGCTAACCAGATCTGTAACAGAAGCGGTGTCTCGGTAGCACGAAGCGACGTAGCTCTTGGAGATGTAATATGCTACGACTACGGAGGCCGCTGCGGTCACGTCGCGATCTATGCGGGCGGTGGTCAGGTAATACACGCTTCGCAGTCGCGAGGAAGGGTATGTTACGGTAACTGTGACATGATGGCCATACGAGCAATAAAACGTTTGATACAATAGTGCAAAATAATAAGAAGCCCGCAATCGACAAAGCGGGCTTTATTATTTAGAATATATCGTGACAGCTTAAGGAGGATCAACTCAGATGGAGAAGAATATAGATCTGTTTTTAGAGGCTTTGGCGAGCAGCAGTCCCACACCCGGCGGCGGCGGAGCATCTGCTACAGTCGGTGCGGTTGGAACAGCACTTTGCAGTATGGTTGCCAATCTTACGACAGGCAAGAAGAAGTACGCACAGTATCAGCAGGATATCGAGCTGATAATCGAGAGAGCCGAGAAACTCAGGATCCGTCTCCTGGAGTTGACAGATGAGGATGCTAAGGCTTTCGAGCCCCTCGCAAAAGCATATGCGATCCCGAAGGACAATCCGGGAAGGGATGTGATCCTGGAGGATGCCCTTAAGACAGCCTGCAGTGCACCTTTTGCCATGATCGAGACACTGAGATCCTGCACGGACCTTGTGATTGAACTGAGCTCAAAGGGTTCAAAGCTTGCCATCAGCGATGTCGGCTGCGCAGCTACGCTTATTTCGGCAGCTGCCAAGGGTGCGATAATGAACATCTATATCAATACAAAGCTCATGTCTGACAGGGAATATGCCGAGGAACTTAATGGAAAGAGCATAATGCTCGTCAGGGAGATAACGGCAAAATGTGATGATGTCTATGATGTGATCGCGGAGAGTCTCGGAGGAGCACCTTTATGATCGAACTGAAGGGAAAGCCTGTAGCAGACTGCATTACTGAGAAGGCAAAAGCTGATATCGAAGATTTGAAGAGCAAGGGTATCAGTCCCAGACTCGCTGTCATAAGAGTCGGGGAGAGACCTGATGATATTTCGTATGAGAGGGGAATACTCAAGCGGTTTGACAGTGCCGGATGCGGGTACGAAGTATTTACACTTCCTGAGGACTGCACTCAGAAGGAACTCGACGATATGTTCGATGGCCTCAACAATGATGATATGATCCACGGGATACTGCTCTTCAGACCGCTTCCCAAGCACCTGAATGATGCTCACATCCGCGAGACCGTAAAGGCGGATAAGGACATAGATGCAATGGGTATCTATAACCAGGCAGCAATGTTTGCGGGTGACAGGAATGCGTTTGCACCTTGCACTGCACAGGCGGTTATCGAGATACTCCATTTCTACGATATCGACCTGACCGGAAAAAAGGTCACAGTCGTCGGAAGAAGTGCGGTTATCGGAAGACCGGTCTCGCTTATGCTCACTTCTGAAAATGCGACAGTTACAGTATGTCATACAAGGACTGTTAATATTGCCGATGAGCTGAAGAAGGCTGACATTATCGTGGCGGCTGCGGGAAAGGCAAAGATGATAACGGCAGACATGACGGCTCAGGGTCAGATCATTATCGACGTCGGTATGAATGTTGATGAGAACGGGAAGCTCTGCGGCGATGTTGATTTCGATGGAGCAGCTACTTCTGCGGCGGCAATTACACCTGTTCCCGGAGGTGTTGGTGCCGTTACAACATCAGTCCTTCTCCAGAGCACTGTCAAAGGGGCACAAAGAGCACTAAATGGGCGGATGTAAGGTTTCTGACCGCTGCGGCGGATGCGAGTATATTGGAAGACCGTACGAGTACCAGCTTGCTCAGAAGCAGGCGAAGATCACGGATATGTTTTCCGGGCTCGGAGAAGTGCGTAATATCCTCGCCTGCGATAAGCCGTACTATTACAGAAATAAGGTTCATTCCGCTTTCAAGAGGATAAGGGGCGGACGTGTCATATGCGGTACTTATGCAAAGGGATCTCATATGATAATAGAGCACGATAAGTGCTACATCGAGAATAAGAAAGCCCAGGAGATCATCAATACTGTAGCGAGGATCGCATCAAAGAAAAGGGTCTCAATCTATGATGAGAATGCCGGCAAAGGTCTCCTCAGACGTATCCTTGTAAGAATTTCAGAATCAACCGGTCAGATAATGGTGGTCCTCGTTGTGGGGAGCAAGTATTTTACGGGAAAGGGATCGTTTATTGCTGAGCTTCTGCACGAGCATCCCGAGATAACGACGGTGCTCTGCAACCAGAACTTCAGACATGATTCGATGATACTGGGCGCACAGACAAGGACAGAATACGGAAGAGGCTACATAGAGGAGATGCTCCTCGGCAGAAAGTTCAGGATCTCTCCGGAATCATTCTTCCAGGTCAATACCCCACAGGCTGAAAAGTTGTATTCCGTCGCCATCGAAATGGCGGATCTTAAGCCCGACCACAGAGTCCTCGACTGCTACTGCGGGACGGGAACCATAACGATATGTGTTTCGGGATTCTGTATGGAAGCTGTCGGTGTCGAGATAAATAAAAAAGCCGTTGTGGATGCAAGGGCAAATATGAAGATAAATGATATTGATAATGTCAGATTCATATGCAGGGATGCGACCAATTATATAGAGGAGATCGCGTCATCGGGTTCGGAACACTATGACTGCGTGATAATGGATCCGCCGAGGGCAGGTTCCACGGCGAGGTTTATCAAGGCCTGCAGCGATCTGTCCCCGGAGAAGATCGTGTATGTTTCGTGCTGCCCCGAGACACTTCTGAGGGATCTTAAGCTTTTCAGGGAAGAGGGTTACAAGATGACTAAGATAACGCCTGTCGATATGTTCCCCTGGACAGATGACGTCGAGTGCGTGGCACTGCTACAACGCACAGATACCTAGAAATACTTGAATTTACGCATTTTTGCAGGTTTTACAGTTTTACTCAAATTAGTGAAAACCACCGAGAAAAAGTCATAATCAACAAAATAACCGTGTCTGTCGTCTTTGAGGTCGACATGGGGGACACGTCTATTAATGAACATAAAAGAAACGATGAGTAGTTATTTGCTGCTCATCGTTTTTGCGTTTTAGGGAGGAAAAGCAATAGACATATAATGTATCACTTCGGTATCGGAAACTTAAAATACCACTTCTGATTTGCTGGTATTGGAGTGATACATTATGTGCCTATTCAAAATCTAAGGTACAGATTGGAGTGGTATTTTATGACAAAAATGATTGTAATGTGCAACCGGAAGGCCGCGGTCGTTGAAGTGGCGGAAGTCCATTTGCATAAGTATGGGGAGGAGTAGAAGATGGCAGTATTCAGAGTTGAGAAGAATCAAAACTACACTGTAATGGCCAATTATCACTTGAAGGATGCCAGTCTTTCGTTGAAGGCAAAGGGTTTGCTTTCTCTGATGCTGTCACTTCCTGATGATTGGGATTACTCATTGTTGGGACTCGTTAAGATCTGTAAGGAGGAAATTGCATCCATTAGTTCCGGTGTGAAGGAACTTGAAAATGCTGGGTATATCGTGAGACACCAGGAACGTGATGATAAGGGAAGGATGTCCAACATAGTTTATACGATCTATGAAAAGCCCATAAACACTGGATTTGAACCGTATGTGGATTTTCCGCATACGGATAATCCGCACACGGAAAACCCGCATGCGGAAAACCCGATTACGGATAATCCGATTACGGAAGATCCGATATCGGAAAATCCGCATGAATCAAATACTAAACAACAAAGTACTAAACAACAAAATACTAAAGAACAAAGAAGAACTGACTTTCTTACTGAACGGGCGCGCGAATCTGAAGAAGATTTGGACCAGTTACTCTCCGAGATATCAGAGACCATAGGCAGACCTCTTAACTTGAAAGAAAAGAGAATATGCAGTATGTGGATTGAAGCTGAAACGGATCATGAGATGATAATGTTGGCAGTTGAGGACAATTTGTTCAGAGGTGACATGTTCAACCTCAAATATGTGGTCAAAACTTTGGGAGAATGGAAGAGTAACGGCATCACGAATCTGATAGGTGCACGTAATTACATTCTGGATAACCATGTGAACAATTTGGACACTATGGCAGGAGACATCGAAGCAAGAACTCACAGGTCTGGCACAAGAGAAGAGATCATGAGCAAGAATAAATATGCGGATCTTCAGGCATACAGAGATGCCATAACCAGAGCATATGAACGTGGAGATTTCAGTGAGGTGATCAACATTTACAAGATCGCATACCATAAAGACATCTTTGGTTACCTTTCGGCAGAAATCCAGGACTTCATCAGAAGGAGGAATCCAAAAGAACATAGAATAGCTGAGAATAGATTATAATGGCCAATCTGCATAGACGAATAACAATCCGGATGACCGAGGAAGAATATGAACGCCTTCAGAACAGTGCAAATGCGGATGAGATGAGTATTGGAGCATATGTGAGGCAACTGATAATTGAAAGCTTCAAACACAGGACTATACCAGGGGTTCCAAAGCGTGATAAAGGCGCTAATAGTAGGGGTGTGTACTTTAGGTTGTCTGAACGAGAGTATCGGCGACTAAAAGAAGCATCTGCTGTTTCCGGATTATCGTCTTCATCGATCCTTAGATCTATTGTTCGAAATACAATTCCGCCCAGATTACTGTCAGTTGATGACAAAAGGATCCTGATTGATCTTAAGAGGATAGGGAACAACTTTAATCAGATTGCAGCTGTTGCGAATAAAAACCAGACAATCGATGAATTGTATCTGCGCGAGAACATTGCTGATCTGTCGGATATCCTTGAGCATATTAAACTAATATACCGATTGTGATAATGGGTCTTAGGGCAAAGCCCTAACGAGAATTTGTCTGACAAATGATATACAAATTCGGTGCTCGCCGAGACAGTCTTGTACCTGTTCGGTACAAACGATTTCTGTGGAATATGAAAGAAAACGACTTCGTCCCATTATGGGACAAAGTTGACTTTTAGTGTTTTTATTTCGCTATAGATATGCAATGATATAATTAATTTACAATAAAAATTAAAGGTAGAGCAATATGACATCTCAATACTGGGGCGAAGATAAGGAAATTGAATATAAGAGGACAATACCGCAAGAGAAGGTGAAGTTTTTCAAGGATATCATAGCTTTTGCTAATACCAGCGGAGGCAGGGTGATACTTGGGGTTGATGAAGATTCTCAAGAGGTAGTTGGGCTTGAGGACAACAATCCTTTTAAATTATCAGATGCAATAACAAACATGATCGCTGATAATTGCACACCGCAGATTGATACGATTATATCCGTTAAGGCGCTTGAGGGTGTCACGGTGCTTGAGATTCAAGTATTCCCTGGAAGATTCAGACCATATTATCTGAAGAATAAGAGTAAAAAAGACTCTGTTTATATCCGTGTAAATGGAACGAGCCGGCTTGCCGGCGAGGCGAAGATAAAGGAACTGGAGCTTGAAGGCCAGAATGTTATTTATGATTCGCTTCCTGAGATCGGAGTTGAATTTGATGAAACGAGAGCATTAAAGCTTTGTGATGATATGAAAGCTATTGCTTTGAGGAGATGTACTTCTGAAGAAGACAAACTCCAGGTAAAGGATGTTTCTCTCGGTAAACTCGAAGACTTTGGCGTTCTCGGCAGGATTGGCAATGATATTGTTCCTACGCATGCGTTTATGCTTATGACTGATAATAAGAACAGTATGGCAAAGATCCAGTGTGCTGTTTTCAAAGGAAATAACAGAAATGTTTTTGTGGATAAAAGGGAATACCATGGTGCCATTCAGGAACAGTTAGAAGAGGCATTCCAGTTTGTTGTCAGGAACATAAAGATAGGCGGTGAGGTGAAGGGTCTGTTTACTGAAGACGTTTATGAGATCCCGCTTGCTACTATAAGAGAAGCCATTGCTAATGCAGTAGTACATCGGAGTTATATTGAGAATTCCTGCATACAGGTCAGTTTATATGATGATAGGCTTGAGGTTGTATCTCCGGGCAGTATATATGGTGGACTTAGGATCGAGGATATTAAAACGGGCAGATCCCAGTGCAGAAACACTGCCATAGTTAACGCTTTTCAGTACATGAAGCTTATCGATTCTTGGGGAACCGGCATCCCGAGGATCATGAGTGAATGTGAGCAATACGGTCTTAAAGAACCGGTGTGGGAAGAGTTTGCTGATGGGATCAAACTGACTATATTCAGAAGAACAAGCGAAAAAAAACAAGCGATAAAAACAAGCGAAAAAAAACAAGCGATAAAAACATCGGAGCATAAAGAACAGATTATCATCTATCTAAAGGAACATGGTGAATCGCGTGTTTCTGAGATTGCGAGTGCAATAGGTTTAGGTAATGACAGAACCAGGGTTATCTTATTGAGTATGAGCGAGGTTGTTGCTGAAGGCAATAACAAGAACAGGACATATAGACTGAAATAATCGAAGTGTCATTTCTATCTAAAGGCACAAAAACCATCCGCTGTCAATAGGTGCACACCAATCTGCACATTGTGCAAAATTGCATGCCCGACACCCCGCAAACGCAGTATTTTCGGGGGGGTGGCATTTTAGCTGTTTTTCTCGATGTGCAAAATCTTCTGAGATTATTGAAAAATCACAATGCCTTGATACACTTCAGACAGGGGGTGAAATAACATGTCCGGACGTCACCTTAAGAAACTAAGAATTGCCAATGGGTTTTCTCAGGCACAAGTTGCCAGGGAACTTCACATTGACAGAACCAAAGTATCCCGCTGGGAGAATGACATTGTATTGCCTAATGAGGAGGAGATCAAAGCTCTTGCACGTCTGTTTTCTGTTGAATCTGATAGTGTTAAGGCAGCAATAAAAGCAAATGATACTGATGATACATCTTACAGATCGGATATGATAATAGCTGAGAAGATAGATGAGCTTCATTTGTCTGTATCAAACGAACTGAATGCTGCCATAGCTAATCAGGAACAATCAATCAGACAGCAAGGCGAACAGATTGAGATCCAGAAAGAAAGCCTGAAGAGGTTCAGTGAACAGCTTCAGGGAGAACAAAGGCTTAAGGAAGAGTACAGGAAAGAACTGAAAGAAAATCGAGACAACTATACTCATCAGATAAGAAATATCATGGTGTTTGTAATAATTGCGATTATTTTTCTGGCATTGATGTCATTTGCAATAATAGTGGGTCTTAACTACAGTGGAAATAATCATGAGTATTCGGTCGTGGTTCCAGCGGTGGAGATTAACGAGGAGGAAAAGCAAAATGAGTAAGATGAGAATACTGTTGGTTTCAGTCAGGTAAGTATATTGAAACTACAATGACTAATACCGCAGGAACAGTTATTGGAACAAAGATATATCAATATTCTACAACATATGGATCCACATCAAACGCAAATTATAATAGTACTTGGCAAAGCATTACAGGAACAAAAATGTTATGCTTCGATTGATGACAAATATAGGGAAAAACGGAACCGCTACTGTTAAGTGGTCGCCTGGATATTACGCATCATTACCATGATTTTGCGAGTTTTCGTCAAATGAAGAAACTGTTCAAAATATCAGTTTTGGTATTATCATGTGTTCTTATCCTCTGTGCATGCACAGAGGATAAGGATGCTATACCGTCTGGAACGTACGCTGAAACTGTTATTTTTCCCTATATGGATCACGTTGAAGATACTTACTTTTCATCGGTTAAAGCTGACGTGGAATACAGAGAAGAAGACAATAAGTTGGTTGCACATCCGGTTCCATACGGGAATGGGATATGTCTGATAATTCCGTGGCGAACGGATGAGGATAACGGTAATACTGCAAATGTAATCGATGTAGATGGTAATGTCACTAAAACATTTGATTTAGATTGCAAAGGTTCTAATCATTTTTGCAATCTAGACGATCAGTGGCTGATTTCTGCCGGCCCGAATGATGGAATTAAAAAGTTTGATTTTGATGGGAATCTTGTAAGAACTGCAAGTTTTGATAATGATTTCTTGTGTGGCTTGAACGCGATGGCGACCTGTTCCAGGGGATTTGTTATGATTGGCTATGGCGGAGCGTTGTTATTTGATAAAGAATGCAATGAGATAAGTCGAGTCAGTTTTCACAATGATTATACTCCAGCAAACGATTCCGCAGTATTTGAGCAGAATGGGATGATTTTTTTTCTTGCCTACGGATTTGAAGGTGACGTGGTGTGTCAGATCGACCCTGTGAACAGAGATTGCACTGTCGCTGCAAATGTGAGAGATCTGGTCAGTCCAGGTGTAACTGCTTTTTACGCAGGTCCGTATATCAGAACAGATGCAAGCGATTATTTCTACATTTTTGATGCTACAACTGTCACTCTGAAGCCTGTGCTGAAAAAGAGTAATATGATAGTTATTCCCAGTTCGATGACAACCTTCTTCGCATCAGAGGCGATGATACTGAGTAATGGAATAATCGTATATTTTTATGCCTATTCAGAAGAAATCAATCCGGATATCATTATTGTTAGCAAGGATGATAGTATAGTCATTTCTTCACGGGAAGAGATCGTAATCAAAGGATACGGGGCTGAAAGAGACCCGGCCTTGGCATATGCTGCGGAGAAATACAACAGCATGCAGGACGAGTATTATGTCAGGATAATGGAATATGAGGATGAATACCAGTTTACTACCCAAGAACAGCTTGAAGGAATCCAACTTAGATTGATGCAGGAATTTGCCAGTGACAGTGCGCCTGATATTTATTATGGCAGGTCTTTCGATTATCAATACTGGGGAAGAGCCGGAGTCGTTGCTGATATTTCCTCATATCTTGAAGATCGAGGTGTATTTGATGACAATCGTATCAGCCCGAATATCCTGCCTCTGATGAAAAACCCTGATGGTTCTGTTTTCCAGGTTTTTGCCGGATACAGTGTTGGAGGATTCTGGGGTAATAGCGAACTTTATACGGAAACAGATTACACTTATGATAATTTGCCTGCACTGCCTGCAGGAGTCATACGGATGCGGGACCGTTCGCGTGTGGAATTAGTTGATATGAATATCAGACCGGATCTTATGAACAGATATATAAATAACGAGATGCTGTCTGAATCCGAGATTAAGGAAATACTGGATTATGCGATCGAAAACGGATATGAACCCGGTTACAATTATTCGATTCCATGGCCTGAACATGTAAGGGAAGGGAGTGTATCGTTGTTTGAAGCCTATATTGCAACAATGACGAGTTATTTGATGCTGTCCAACGATCTGAACTTTGAACCGAGATTTATTGGGATTCCCGGTAAATATGGTTCTGTTCATTTGGTTGAGCCCCAAGGTCTGGTTGCAGTGTCTGCGGGGTCCGACAATATCGAGGCTTGCTGCGATTTCATTTCATGTATGTTTGAATACCAAGCACAGGAAAGAATGGTGTCGACCGCGTGGATTCCGGTAGATGAACGCGTTTTGCAGAGACATGTCAGATCAACTAACTGTAGCGACAGTCTAAAGGAAATGTATCTTGAAGCGGTTCATAGTGCAGATACGATGATCGCCTATGATTGGGCGGTTTACCGAATGATCCAGGAAGAATTGGGATCTTATTACGCCGGCAAATCAACGCAGGAAATAGCACATTCTCTTCACTCGCGGTTAGCGGTTTATGCTTCGGAGAATTATTCGTGAATATGGCCTATAGTAGTTATGAACAGGCGATAAAGACCTTATATAACGAGATGTATGGTATAGCCTATTCCAGCACGCATAACCGTTATGATTCCGAAGATATTGTACAGGATGTTTTTACAAAACTGTGGCAGGTTAAGGATCAGAGTTGTTTTGATTCACCCGAACATCTGAAATACTGGCTTATCCGGGTTACCGAAAACCGTATAAAAGACCATTGGCGATATGTATTAAGGCATCCGATAGTTCCATTGGATTATGCCAGTGAGCCATATGTGACCTATGAGTATCATGAGAGTATGTGGGAACTTTGGAAACTTAAGCCAAGAGAACAGTATTTGATCAGGTTGTATTACTACGAGAACTTATCCTATCAAGATATTTCGATATTGCTTAACCTTTCTGAGTCCGCGGTAAGACAAAGATTATCGAGAGCAAGGAGATCTTTGCGGAAGCTGGCTTTAAAGACTCATTAGTATGAATGGTAAATTATTGCCTTAGTATCTTATCAGCAACTTCGTCCCATTATGGGACGAAGTTTTTAATTGTAGAAGTATAAGAGTTGTTCATTTGTTAATCGTCGGTTCAGAGACACAAGTGTTGGTGGAGTCTAATTGTTAACAATTTGTAAACATTGATTAATTGGTAAACCGACGTGTTCACCAATTACCTGTATGGTTGCGTTGAAAACAACATTTCATAGTTCTGTCATAACGCAAATATATTTTTCTATTTGTACGATGACGGCGGAACAATAGCCTGTATGATTGCGCTAAATGGATATGTCTATGTTTGATCGTTGACGCATATCAACAGCAGAAAAAGGGGGACACGTGAACAAAGATGTCATCATTAAATACAGCATGCAGTTGGCGATGCTGAAACAGCTCCGTAGTAAGGGGCTTATCTCTGAACGCGAGTACATCTTGATTCTTAATCAGCTAAAGAAAGATTACGGTGTAGTGTCGGACATTTAATATACTTGAATAAAAGTGTGCTATTGTTTATAGTATATGATATATAAGTATAGGAACACAAATGGAGTGACTAATGGAAATAGAATACATTAAGGCTAACGATCAATTTGATGATTCATCAAGCGTTAAGGGCAGGAACAACTTAAGAGTTGCTGCATATTGTCGCGTAAGCACTGATGAAGACGATCAGATCAAAAGCTACAATTCGATGGTGAAGCACTATACTGAGTTGATACAAAGCAATAAATCCTGGGTATTCGTTGATGTATATGCAGATAAGGGTATTTCGGGTACAAGAGTTGCAAAAAGGGAAGAGTTCCAAAGACTTATCAATGATTGTTTAGATGGGAAGATAGATCTGGTCCTTGCAAAAAGCCTATCAAGATTTGCAAGGAACACATTAGATACGATTCATTATGTTCGTTTGTTGCGTGATAACAATATCGCCATACAGTTTGAAGAAGAAAACATCAATACACTTAAGGATGGCGAATTTCTTATGACTATTCTGAGCTCTGTTGCCCAGCAGGAGGTTGAGAATACCTCTGCTCATGTTAAGACAGGACTCAAAATGAAGATGAAAAGAGGTGAGCTGGTTGGTCAACCGGCCTGTCTTGGTTACGACTATGATCCTGATACAAAGAGTTTGATCATAAATGAAGAAGGTGCAGAAACAGTTCGCTATATCTTTAATCGATATATAGCTGGAGCCGGGGCAACAATAATAGCTAGAGAACTGAATCAAATGGGGCGAAAGACATTGCGTGGTCATGAATGGAACGATACCACGGTTCTAGGGATAGTTTCCAATGAAAAATATAAAGGTGATGTATTACTGGGTAAAACCTTTACAACAGATCCAATCAGTAAGAGAAGGCTGAACAATAAAGGTGAAGAAGATATGTATTATGTCAGAGATCACCATGAGCCTATCATTTCTGCGGAGATTTTTGATAAAGCTCAGGAAATCAGGAGTCATCGTAATGGTAGTAGAAACTTTGCAAACCCGGGGCAAAGAGATAAGTTTAGCAGGATGTATGCTTTTAGCAGCATGTTGGAATGCGGATATTGTGGAGGGAACCTCTCCAGAAGATGCTGGCACAGCAACACCAAACATGAAAAAATAATCTGGCAATGTGTCGCTAGCACCAAAAAAGGAAAGAAATACTGTGTAGACAGTAAAGGGATTACTGAACAAGTAATTGAAAGAGCCTTTGTGGAATCATATAGATTGCTTTGTACTGACAACAAGGCGATTGTTGATGAGTTTTTGAAACGCGTTGAGAAGTCTCTTAACGAAGAGTCTTTGGCATCTGACCTTAGAAAACTACAGAATACCGAGAGAAATATCGTATCAAAGAGAAAGAATTTGTTAAATAGTTACCTGGAGGGAAATATATCTGTAGAAGTATATAAAGATGCAGATAAAGATTTTGAGAATGAATTATCTGCCATTAGGGGAAAGATTGACTCTTTAGACTTTGAAATTGCTAAAGAACAGGACATTTCGGATAGAATTGACCGATTTAGGGATGTGCTGTCAAGAAATGAGATAATGGAAGAGTTCGATAGGGATGTATTTGAAGCCGTCGTGGAAAAAGTAATAGTTGGGGGATATGATAACGACGGGAACAAAGATCCCTATAAACTTACATTTATATATAAGAATGGTTTTAATGATCCAATAGACGACAGCAAGAGAAAGTTCGATCCTAAACAAAGACGTAAGGAAAAAGTGCCGTCAAATGGTAAGATCAATGTTAAAGAATTGTTCAGTAATGTCATGGACGACGGATGTTGAGTGCGTGGCTTTACTGCAGCGTCAGTGATCGCTGCCGTATTTTTTGAGAACAGTCTTTACTGATTCTTTGGTGAATCTGGGGATCATCCTGAAAGAACGGAACCAGAGTCCTGTAAAGATACGCGTCTCCCTGAAGAAGAAAGGGACAATAAGGACTTCGTAAATGTAGGTTATCAGTGTCGCGACCGCAGCTCCGATGATTCCCATCTTCCAGATGAACAGTATATCAAGCGCTATATTGAGGACGGCGGCAGTTACAGTGAACCGTCTCTCATATTTATAATATCCTTCGCCGGTGATCCAGATGGTTCTGGTGTATCCGCTGATCCCGATAAATGATGACCATGAGAGGATTATCAGCGGAATGAACGCGTCAAGGTATTCGCTGCCGTAAACAAAATAGATGAAAAACCATCCGAGAGAAGACATCACAACTGCAAAAATAAATGATATCAGGTTTACTCCGCCCATAATGAGATTAAACAGATCCAGGTACTCTTCATAAGATTTCTTCCGTTTCTCGAGGATGACGGGTCTTGCAGAATCGATAAGTGCGGTAGGGATAAACTGCCAGTATGTGGCGAGCATTATGGCTGCTGAATAGATACCTACATTTGCAGAGTCAGTCATTCTCTCAAGGATGATCCTGTCTGCGTGCATATATATGATCACGGACATGCTTGATATGATAAAGTTGTAACTGATCCTGAGAAGCGCCTTTGCATCCTGCACGCCGGCCTTAAGTCTGACGTCGCTTTTCTTTACAAAGAAGAATGTAATGATCAGCAGGGAAGCGGCAGACTGAACACTCAGTGCCAGAGCGAACCATTCAACCGATGCACGATTAATAAGTAAAATAATACGCATTGCAGTCGTGATGGTTATGGCACATATAATGGCGATCGATATATATTTCATCTTTAGCTCGATCTGGAACCAGTATATGAGAACTTCATAAGTCTGAAAGATCATGCCAAGAGCCTGAAATGCCATAACGATCAGCAGAGTTGTATTACCGGGATTGATCGCCATTATGACAGCAAGGATTATCGGATAGGAAATAAGAGAAGCACCAAATCTCATAACGAGAGCGGTACCGAGATACCCGCCTTTTTTCTCAGGATTCCTTATTATCTCGGATACTATGAGATTATCGAGTCCGAGTCCTGTCAGTGTTGTAAAGATAGAGATGACAGAGGCGCAGTAATTGATCAGTCCATAGTCGGAGGGGCCAAGATATCTTGCGATCAGTGCGACTATTGTAAGCGACGTGATCATGGAATACAGATGACGGATGATCACCCATACAGAGTTTGACAAGATCTTCTTTTTTGAACCGTCGTTTGCCACTATAGAACCTTTATCTGATCAGTAGAAGGTTGCACTGTTTCATATTGTTCTCAGAAGCAACCTTGTCAATATCTTCTATACTCCTGAAATCATATCTGCCGGGCTGAGACTGTTCATAGCAGATAAAACGCCCGAAGCATTCCTTCATGTTCTGTATGAATCCGTCATATCTGCCGTTATATTTATACAGCTTCGGATTAAATTCGCAGAATACGACAGCATCAGTATTGTGGAAAGTTTTTTTGCCGCTCCTGAAGACTTCAGGTTCATGGCCCTCCACATCGATCCAGAATAACATTGGTGAATCAGTTGGTATATTGTTGTCCGAAACAAGATCATCAAGAGTTGTCAGGGGACTAGTCTCACCTACATAAGTAACATCACCTTCGCCCTGTACGAGCTTCGCGGTATCGGTTCCGGCTATCTTGCAGTTGCCCATATTGTCAGGGTTGATATCCATCCTGGCTTCTCCACGAGTCTCAGAAATACCTGTGCGTATTGTCCGGATATCGTAAAAACCGTTCACCGCGCAGTTGGCATTAAGCAGGTTATAGTTATCAGTTACAGGCTCCACCGCATAGTAATCAGTTCCTTCACCGAGTTTATCTCTGAAATAGATGACGGATGTTCCGACATTCGCACCGATGTCAAGGATTACATTCGGACGGGAAGAGAGGGTCTCGTAGTAACCGAGTATGAAATCCATCTCGGCTCTGGACCAGATCTTTTTGTTCTCGACCATATAGTTCAGGATCGCATGATCCGTATTGGCGAAAAAGAATGAGAGGCCGTCTGCCTTCACACTGATATATGGCATAGACTCTCTGGCCAGACTTATCAGCTTCAGATCGGGGAGATTTAATAGAACTTTCTTTCCTGCTTTATCGATCAGTCCCATACCGCAATTATAACATGCCTCACTTCCTGATACAGCAGAATATAACGTTGGCATCGTAGTCTGCAGGACCTGTTACCGGCATGATGTTTTCCGGCATCGCATTTACGTCTATAACATCAACTTCGAATCCCGCATCTTCGAGCAGCCTTCCGCTGTTTTTTCCAAACACTCTTAGATGATCGTTCTGCCCGAAAAGCCTGATCCTTTCTTCAACACTGCAGCCGTTGCCTTCGCGTACGATATCAGTGTCGGGATCGATCGGAAAACTGATAATGAGCCTTCCGCCTTTGCGGATCACTCTGTGGAGCTCGGACAGTGCCTTCGAATAATCGGATACATGTTCCAGTATGTGATTACAGAAAACTATATCTTCTGATCCATCAGGAAGATCCAGAGCAGTTATATCAAGCTTGAGATCAGTTCTCGGATCATACAGATCAGCTGTCTTAACACGAATCCGGTTCTTCCTGAACCAAAGCATCATTGACAGTTCCGGCGCGAAATATAGTATCTTCGATGACTGAAGCAGACTGATATTATCTTCAGCCCACTCGGCTATTATCCTGTGACGCGGTGCGGAACGGCAGAAGTCGCAAATCACATCCTGTCTGGCATTGGAAAACATATCGGGATTAAACCTCTTTGGATCTGCATAGAAGCGTTCATCCCGGAATGCATCGAAATACTTGCTGCAGCAGGGACAGAAGACATTTCCTTCTTTATCGCGAAATATGAATTTTGAGACGAAAGAATAATACGGATAATAGAAACGCGTGTACCTGAGCAGGATGGAAAACAGAAAGACAACGCCGAGAGCAATGATCACGGATAACAATGCGGATATGAGCATCCTGATCTTTAACGGAAACGTGAACAAAAGAAAGCTTCCTGTAAAAGAAAGCGCAAACAGGATCACTTTGATGACGATATTAAATACGGCATTCCTGTCATATTTTCTCATTGTCTGATCCGGCCCTCCTCTTAAGTATCGCAAAATAGATATGAGGCATTAAGGTTACCCCGGCAAGCTTTATCTTCATAAGAAACGGAGAGGAAGAGAAAAGCACATATATTGTATCTTTGACTGCGATCTTTCTCAGTTTCCACAGACCGCTCGGGTCATCATTTTGATATGCATAATTCATAAGCCAGAGTGCATACTCAGCTTCGCGTCTCCTGATCCTTCTCATGACGGAAGGGTCATTGCTGAAGTCTTCTCTCTGCAGGTCGAAGACCTTGAAATAATCAGGGTAGATCGTTGCCAGAAGGGTATGCATCGTTGAATCTTCATGTTGTCTGTACAGATAAAGCGGATTACTGAAACTTACGACAGTCTCTGCCTTTTTGCAGCATTCATAAACATAAAAAGCATCCTCATACACTCTGATCCCCGGGTTGAAATGAATATCGGTAAACTTCTCACGTCTGAAGAGTTTTGCCCATGCGCTTATCCTGATATCTCCGAGCTGTCCGCGAAAGTAAGCTGTTATTATACTGTTCCTGTCGCTGCAGATGAAATCGGATCCGCCTTTGTCAGGTATCTTATTTCCGCTGCTCTCCAAGAAACAGAATGAGCATTGTACTATATCAGCATTATAATTATCTGCTCTGCTTACAAGTTCTTTCAGATAATCCGGTTCAAGAAGGTCATCGCCATCAGCGAATGAAATGTATTCCCCCTTGGCGATATCTATGCATGAATTACGTGTTCCCGATACTCCGATGTGCGGCAGCCTGATCACTTTTATCCTGCTGTCGGAACGGGCATAATAATCAGCAACTGCAAAAGTGTTATCAGTCGATCCGTCATCTGCAATTATAAGTTCCCATCCGGTAAAGGACTGACTCTTAACACTTTCTATAAAGTCAGCCAGGTATAATTCTGCATTATATGCAGGAGCGATGATCGAAACTCTGGGATATTCAGCTGACATTGATCGGCCTTTCTGCCTGAACGGCTCTCGAAACCTTTTTCCCGGAATCACATCCGCAGCGCTTACATGTTGAGATACACTCTCTTCTGTCGATCAGTATGTCAACAGCTTTGTGCAATACTGAAGGGTCATCGAAAAGGGGATCTTTAACATCAACGATCTCATCCTTCACCTCAGGAATGATCCCGAGATTGATCGCATGAGCCTGTCTGGGGCATATGTAGAGTTTACCCCTGTATAACGTCGTACACAGTCTTCTGGAGTAACATCCGTCATATCTGTGCTGTGTTTTTGACTGCTTCTCATCCCGAATTCTGAGGTCTCCGAAATCCCACCAGAAATCATCATTTACAATCTCATATCTGATGCCTTTGTTGTCACATATCGAGGATAACTCTTCCAGTCTGGAAGACAGTTCTCCGTAATTGCTGAAAACGATCTTTATTCGCGGGTCTTTCGTGACAGTATTCAATGTCTCTTCTGAAGGTACGATCGTACCGTTTGTTATTATGTCTATCTCGTTTACACGGCCGTCTGTCTCATCTCTGAGATATTCAAGGATGCGGATAAGACTTTTCTGGCAGACAAATGGTTCACCCCCAAGGAGCTTCAGCTGATTGACCTTAACAGATGCCAGCAGTCTTCGCAGGCATGTTACCATCTCCTCTGCGTCAAGATTCTCCGGCTTATGGTAATACTGCATCAGATTAGAGCAGTCACGGCATCTGAGTGTGCAGCATTCAGTAATGACTACATCAAGGTGGACTATAGTATCAGGATACTTTCTTCTCCGTGCACGGTTAAAGAGCCCCGATCTTGCGATGAACGGCCAAAGATGAAGTCCCCTGGCCAGCGAAGCCAGAACATGTAAGATTTTTTTCTGAATGTGCATAGGGATATTTTATCATGATATAATGTAGAAATGCTTGTATCAGTTGTCATCCCGGTATTCAAAGTTTGTGATTACCTCCCAAAGCTGCTTGAGACAGTTACGTCTCAAACATACAGGGAGCTTGAGATCATATTGGTTGATGACGGTTCTCCGGACCGTTCAGGTGAGATATGTGATGAATATGCCCTGAAAGACACCAGGATCAGGGTTATACACAAAACGAACAGCGGTGTGGCTGATGCAAGGAACACCGGCATTGACGCTTCGACAGGAGACTATATTGCTCTTGTGGATGGTGATGATTATCTTGCTCCTGATTATATCGAGTATCTTCTGCATCTGTGCACTGATAATGATGCAGATATATCCTGCTGTGCATGGACCATGGATTTTGGAGACAGGTTCAAAAAGTGCAGTTTCCGTAAAAGAGAACCGGGTGTTTACCGCGGCAATAATGAAGCTATGAGAGCACTGATGACGACACGTCTGATGTCATCATCCGTCTGGTGCAAGATGTTTAAGAGAGACCTTTTCGATGATGTGAGGTTTCCGACCGGAAGCAAACACTATGAGGATGATGCGACCATATACAGACTTGCTGCAAAAGCTGATACCGTTACC
This sequence comes from Saccharofermentans sp., assembly GCA_024688685.1. Classification (GTDB taxonomy): domain Bacteria; phylum Bacillota; class Clostridia; order Saccharofermentanales; family Saccharofermentanaceae; genus Saccharofermentans. The sequence goes on along the minus strand of JAILDX010000008.1, from coordinate 105,529 downwards.
ATCGGTGGAGAATCCAAGTATTTCTATGTTCTGAGAGAGGGAAGCTTTATCCATCATAATTTCAGCGAGAATAACCTTCTGATAATAAAAGTAATGGAAGAACGCTGCGCTTTCATTGAGACAAACTATCCGGAACTTAAAACATATGCCAGATCTGACATCCTGATGGTAGTAAATCACTGCGTTATCAAGATGAGTGATGAGAAGCTTTATCATCATCCGTATATCGACAGTTTTAAGGATTACTACAAGCGGTATGAAAGAGACTTTCTGCATGGGATCAGCTATCTTCCGGCCAAGATGTTTTCTATAGCTGCGTATATCAATATACCTCTTGCGATGAGGCTGTACAGACTTACCGGCAAACACGACAGGTTAAACTGAGCTCCTGAAGCATCAGAGAAGAAAGGAATAACATATGGATTCGATATCACTATTTGTTTCAGGAAGACTTTGTTTATTCGGTGAGCATTCAGACTGGGCCGGAATGTACCGTTCTGTTAACGCGGATATTGAGAAGGGGCTGGCCATTGTTACCGGCATAGAGCAGGGAACATATGCAATAGCCCAGAAAGCTGGCAGATTCATTATGTGTTCCGGAGGTGAACTATCCACTGATGAGCACTGGGAATGCGAGATGGATTCGGAAAAACTGCTTGAGACCGCGCAGAACGGTGAATTCTTTTCGTATGTTGCAGGTGTAGCGTCTTACATAAACGATCACTACAGTGTTGGCGGCGTTAAGATAACGATCATCAAGAGAGATCTTCCCATCGGGAGAGGATTGTCTTCATCCGCTGCTATCTGTGTTCTCGTAGCCCGTGCATTTAACAGATTATATGATCTTGGACTGAGCACCGAGGGAGAGATGTTCGCGGCTTTCAAAGGAGAACTAAGGACTCCGTCAAGGTGCGGAAGGCTTGATCAGGCTTGTGCTTACGGGATCAAGCCCGTATTGATGGAATTCGACGGCAGCGAGGTTAACTCCAGGGAAATACATCTTGGCGGAACATTTCACTGGGTCGTGGCTAACCTTATGTCTTCCAAGGACACGATAAAGATCCTGGGAGATCTGAACAGGAGTTTTCCTTTTGCCGAGAATGAACTGGACAGGAAAGTCCATGAAGCACTTGGAAAAGACAACAGACAGATCGTACTCGAAGCGGTCAGGATGATCGAGGAAGGCAACGCGGAGAAACTTGGCGAATTGATGCTCAGGGCACAGCGTAACTTTGATGAGAAACTGCTGCCTGCAAGTGAAGAACTTAAGGCTCCCATCCTGCATAGTATCCTGAAAGATCCCATGATCACAAAGTGGACATATGGTGCAAAAGGAGTAGGTTCGAACGGTGACGGAATGGTACAGTTCCTTGCAAAGAGTGAGGAAGATGCATGGCAGCTACAGGAGTACCTTCAGAATGAGAAAGGGTTTCAGACATTCACGCTAACATTAAAGCCGAGTCAGGGAGTCAGAAGAGCAGTTATTCCCATTGCAGGATTTGGTTTAAGACTGTTTCCTGCCACGAAATGCATTAAGAAATGTTTTATGCCTGTGCCTGACAGAGACGGAATAATAAAGCCTGCGCTGATGATAATGCTTGAGCAGCTCGTTGATGCAGGAATAGAAGAAATAGCTCTGGTAATCGGAAGGGATGATCTTAGTTTTTTTGAAAGCTTTTTCGGTCCCGTATCAGAAGATATTTACCGTTCATTGCCGCAGGGAAGCAGAGACTGTGAAAGAACGATCCAGAGATTACGGGGAAAGATCAGTTATATCTTTCAGGATGAGAGGAAAGGCTTCGGTCACGCTGTCTGGTTAGCGAGAGAGTTTGCAAATGAAGAGCCTGTCTTGCTTCTTTTGGGAGATTTCCTTTACCGGTCAGATAATGGTGTTAATTGCTGCAGGCAGGTAATAGATGCCTTCAGCGGAATCGGAAAGCCTATTGTTGCCATTGCCGAGACGCCTCTGGATAGAGTAAGCAATTACGGTATCCTTCATGGTGAATGGAGTGAGGAAGGGAAGATAATGACTGTTGACAGCATGGTCGAGAAGCCAGACCCCGAATATGCCTCAGAGTGTCTTGGAGTGCCGGATAGCAGCGGCAAAGACAAGTATTATTCCACATTTGGCCAGTATATTCTTACAAGTGATGTTTTTGCGGAACTGGACTCTGAGATAAAGCAACATGATGCAGAAGAGGGAGAGGTCGGGCTGACCGCGGCTCTTGACAGGATAGCGAAGGATAAAGGCCTTACCGGGTTTGTTCCGGATGGAAGGTCTTATGATTTCGGTAATCCGGAAGAGTACAGGAATGCCTTTGCTAATTATTCCTAATCAGTTCTCTGTAGCCTTCGGAAAGAGCTTCTGCTGACTTGCTCCACGGATGTTCTGTATCATACAGATCCCTTGCTGACTTGCCCATCTGATCCCAGTTTCCGCGTTCCGCGATCAGTTCGTCCAATGCCGCGGAGATGTGTTCTTTTATCTGTCCGTCTGAAACATCGATCGTCACACCGAATCCGCCACGCTCGATTTCCTTACAGATCGAACCGTTCCTTACCATGATGAGAGGCTTGCCGAGCATAAGAGCCTCATAGAATTTGTTGGGGGCTGAATATCTGTTATTTGGAACAGAAGGATCCTGCAGAGCCGTCATTATGTCGCATTTTTCCTCAAGTGCAATGATGTCATCGTAGGGCAGGGGACCATAATAGAAAATGTTCTCATGGGCGGCTGCACACTCCTCGATATAAGGACGCAATACACCATAGCCGGCCACGTGCCATTCGATATCTGACCTGCTCATCATCACCTCACAAGTCTCTTTCAGGAATCTGTCGAAAACGAGCATTCCCCCATACACGACTTTCGGCCTTTCAGGGGAGGAGCCGGGAGCAAGTTCGAAACTGTCTTTTACTTCGAGATCTTCAGGCGTGTTCTCAACCACGATCAGCTTCTTCGGACTTGAACCTGCGATCTGAGATCTGCGTTCTTCGCTGCAGATTATCGTCATATCAGCCTGACTTATGAAATCATTCTCTATCTTTCTGATTACTTTTTTTACTGAATCCGGGGCGTTGTATGAGTCTGCATAGTAATCGAAAATATCGTACACGGTCTTTTTCCCGAACTTCCTGGCAGCCTTGAATGCAGGCCTTGCCGTATCAAAGTTTACGATGTGGACAGCATCATACATTGAACTGTTCTCAGAGAGGAAATCATATGCTCTTTTCCAGAACCTCTTCATCGGTCCGATCATGCGTTTCATTCCGCCGCCGTATGCCGCAGGTTCAGGGATCAGATAGTAGTCAAACTCCTTGTCGTGTATCCTGTGTTTCTCGTGAATTATCCTGTCTCCTGATGCTTCGCGGTTCCATCCGAGAAGGAAGACGTCATGCTCTTTGGAAAGAGCATACATCTCTTTTTCCACTCTTGAATCAGGATATCCCTTGTCTGACCTGATAAAGCAGATGTTCATCTTGCACCTGCCTTTTTTGTCCTGACGGGATCACGCGGGATTATAAGTCCGATCACGAGCCAGAAGTACAATGCGACATAGACTATGCTGTTATTGAAAAATGCTGCCGTAGCATAAGTTACAAACATTCCGAGAAGGATCCATGTGACTGCGCGCTTTTCCGCAGATGCTTCCTTCAATATATTCCTGACGGCTCCGACTGCTGTGTATATAAGAAGAGCAAGGTAATTAACGAATGCCGGAATGCCTTGTGTAACAAGGAACTGGATATATTCGTTGTGTGCCTTGTCCTTTATGAACATCTCTTCATGGAAGATACCTTTGTATTCAAAAACATACTTGAAATTATCAAGTCCTACGCCGGTCAGCCAGTATTCGGGTACTGCCCCGAGTCCTGTCTTCCAGATATAGACCCGTCTGGAGCCGACCATTTCGGGCTTGCCGTTTGCAACCTCCCAGTAGGATCTTACAGTGACCTCACGGATATAGTCAGTAAAGAAAAACGCTATCAGAAAAATGACTGCAAATACACCGAGAAGTATCAGCGACCGTCTGACTGCCGATCTGATGACAGTCTTATCATCTGATCTCCTGCACATGATGATAAGTGATATCACATAGAAGACCATAAGGGATGCGAAACCGACCCACGCAAGTCTCGCCCTGCTGCCCAGCATCGTGTAGAAAAGGAAGGCCGCAATTGCGGGGAGAATACTGCGCAGGACCTTTGAAGAAATGACGGAGTCGGCAAATATGTAGAGACCTGATACGCATGCGACAAAGATGGCGGCCAGACAGCCGTAATAGTTGCTGTTCTGGGTAAGACCATAGGCAGCTCTGTCAGCTCTGTACAGATAGCTGTAGCTGAGTTCAATATTGAATGTCTGAAGGAAAGCAAATACACCTTCGAGAAGCGAGACGGCAAGGAAACTGAGAAGGATATTTTTCCTGTATTCCCACCTGTCGATCAGCGAGCCGGAAAAAAACAGCCAGAAGTATGCGAGGAAGTGAAGGGGATTCTCACACCTGTTAAAATCACCGCTGGAATACAATCCGGGATTCTGCGAGAAGACGGCTGATATGATCATGAAGAAGAGCAGTGTGAAATAGAACAGATCCGCATACCTGAAAACCCTCTTCTGAGCCTTTGCCGTAAACCGGTAAATGACGACGAGCATCGTTCCCAGAACACCAAAAAGCGACAGGATAAGCGGCTGAAAAAAGCAGGGGAAGATATCGGTATATCTTGATAGGATCTCAGTGAAGAATTCCACCACAGGCATGCTGATGACAAGGGTCATAACGGCCTTATAGAATACTTCTTCAGAGACGAAACTGTTCAGACTGATCCCTGGTCTTGCTTTCATCTTGTTTTCCTCATAAGAAATGACGGTATTTGATCAGACCGTTTATCGCATAGCAGGCTTCATAGTAAAGCCTCTCAAAGAAACCGAGACCGATATATTTGTATGTGTTCATATTCATTTCTGCCGCTTTGAACTTGTTGCTGGCTCTTGATCCTTTGGCAAGCCTGTATGTTATCAGAGGTTCATTGATGCCGCGTGCAGTATGGCCGTCCCTGAGCATACACAGCCAGCACGCGAAATCCTCATGCATCCTGTTGCTTATGTCTTTTGCCGGCAGGTACTTTATGTATTCTTTTTTCCTCGTCAGGACCGATGAATTGGAAATGACATTCTGTTTGAGAAGCCTTCTGTAATCCACTTCCAACGGAACATGCATTATCCAGTTGTATCTTTTGCCGGCGGCGTTAACAAATGCCGAAGCGGTATATACCAGATCGCATCCGGTCTCATCGCGGAGCTTAAGCTGTTTCTCCAGTTTCTCCGGTTCCCACTGGTCATCCGCATCGATGAAAGCTACCCATTCACCTTTTGCTGCTTCGGCAGCAACAGACCTTGACTTAAGCGCACCGCAGTTATTATCGTTTGTTATGATCTTTATCCTTCGGTCCTTTTCTGCGAGTGCGTGACAGATCTCAGAAGTGTTGTCACCGGATGAATCGTCGACAATGATGAGTTCAAGATCTTTATATGTCTGCGCAAGGACGGACAAAACAGCTGCTTCGATCAGCTGAGCACAATTATAGGCAGGCAGAATAACGCTGATCAGCTCCCTGCTTTCCATCCTGTTGTCGTCCGCCATACCTTCAGTCTGTCCCTTGATCTTTATTTGAGTATTGTAATTATATCATTTACCGCTTTTATGTTATATTATTTATTTTGGAGTAATAAAAAGACAGGAGATACCATGTTAGAGCTTCAATATCCATACGATGCGGACTATATCCTCCGCAAAAAGAAATCGATAAAGAAGTCGCTTCTTGCCCGTGAGGGTGTTAATTATGTAAACAAGAAGATCGCTGTTCTTGGCGGTTCCACAACTTCAAATATCGTTCTGATGCTCGAGCTTTTCCTTTTGGATAACGGGATAAAAGCAGAGTTTTATGAATCTGAATACAACAAGTTCTGGGAGGATGCCGTGTTCGGAAATCCTGAGCTCGATGAGTTTGCACCTGACCTTGTCATCTTCCATACCACGTCTCGTAATATAACAAGGTGGCCCACGGTCAAGGATCCGGCCGATGCGGTAAATGCAATGGCCGAAGCTGAGTTTAACAGGTTCAGACAGGCGTGGGAGGCAGTATCGGGAAAGTTCCATTGTACGGTGATACAGAACAATTTCGAGCAGCCGTTTTACCGCCTGATGGGTAATTCGGATGTGTCGGATATCCATGGGAGACTGAACTATATCAACAGGCTCAACCAGATGTTTTATGAATATGCTCAGACGCACGAGACATTTTACATCCATGATGCGAATTATCAGGCGTCAGTTTACGGCATCAAGAGGTGGGCGGATCTTGCTGACTGGTACAGATATAAGTACGCAATGGCAGTATCCGCGATCCCTGATTTCGCGTTCAGCCTGTCGCACATCATAAAGGCGGTTTACGGAAAGAACAAGAAGGCACTGACGATGGATCTCGATAATACGCTCTGGGGCGGTATCGTCGGCGATGACGGTCCCGAGAATATCAAGATCGGTCAGGAGGATGCAGTCTCCGAACTCTACAGTGAGTTCCAGGAATATCTTAAGGCGCATAAGGACCTTGGCATTCTGCTTACGGTCAATTCCAAGAATGATGAGGAGAATGCGATAGCAGGACTGTCCAGACCTGATTCCGTTCTGAAGCCGGACGATTTCCTCGTTATCAAGGCCAACTGGGATACGAAGGACCGCAATCTGGTTGCAACTGCCAAAGAGATCAATATCGGTGTCGATTCACTTGTATTTGTGGATGACAACCCGGCAGAGAGAGCGATAGTAAGAGGAAGTGTTGACGGTTCAACTGTCCCTGAGGTCGGAGCGCCGGAGACATATATCGACGTTATCGATTCCAACGGTTTCTTTGAAGTTACGGGAATATCCGAGGAGGACCTGAAGCGCAACGAGATGTATAAGGCGAACCTTGAGCGTCAGCATGTACAGGACAGTTTCGCTGACTATGGGGAATACCTGACCTCTCTTGAAATGCATGCCGAGATCCTTCCGTTCTCACCCATGTACATGGCGAGGATCGCGGAACTCACAAATAAGAGCAACCAGTTTAACCTCACGACAAAGAGATGCTCACTGGCAGACATAGAGAAGATCGCTGCCGATCCGTCATTCATTACCCTGTACGGAAAGCTCACCGACAAGTTTGGAGATAACGGTGTCGTATCTGTCGCATTTGGGCATATTGACGGCAAAATCGCCGATATTGACCTGTGGCTTATGAGTTGCAGAGTATTAAAACGCGATATGGAATGTGCTATGATGGATGAGTTCGTGAGACTGGCAGTTGAGCGCGGCATTACTACGGTCATCGGTCACTATTATCCGACTGCAAAGAACAAGATGGTAAAGGATTTCTTTGCTGACCGCGGGTTCAAACTCGTTGAGGAAGACGGCGAAGGCAACAGGCTCTATGAGCTGGATATTTCCGGCGGCTATGAGAATACGAACAGATACATAAAGGTTAACTGATAAAGGAGTAATTTGAATATGACAAGAGATGAGATCTACGTAAAGCTCAATGAAGTTTTCCAGGATGTCTTTGATGATGAGGATATCTCTGTAAATGATTCCACGACTGCAGATGACATCGAGGACTGGGATTCTCTGGAGCACATCAATCTGATCGTTGCTGTTGAGAGAGCTTTCGGAATCAAGTTCTCCATGGGCGAGACAACATCAATGAAGAATGTTGGCGCCATGGTCGATATCATCGCTGAGAGAGCAGGCTGATGAAAGTACATCACGTCGGTTATCTGGTCAAGAGACTTGCGCGCTCGGAGGAGGCTTTTGTCCGTCTCGGTTACAAGATCGAGAGGGAGGTCTGCTATGACCACGTCCGCGACGTGAATATCTCTTTTCTGAAGAACGGCTCAGAGCGTGTGGAGCTCATTGAGCCCGCAAGCAAGGGGTCACCGCTCTATCCGCTGTTAAAGAACTATAAGAACTCCCCGTACCATATCTGTTATTTCAGCGATGACCTTGAAGCAGACAGAAAGTCTCTCGAGGCAGACGGCTTTATGGTCATTCAGGATACACAGATCGCACCTGCCCTTGACGGACGCAATGTCATCTTTATGGTAAGTGCAGACATCGGGATAATCGAGTTAGTAGAGACTGCCGAAGGAGGATCGGACTTCTGATGAGTCTAGTTTCCTTTGAATTCCTCCTGTTCATTGCTGCAGTTGTTATCGTCTATTACATCTGCCCGGTAAAGTTCCGCAAATTTGCGCTGATACCTGCGAACATCGCGTTCTGCTGTTTCGCGGGAATATACACTCTGGCATTCGTTTTGCTGTCTGTTATAACGACATTTACCGGAGGCCTTCTGGCAGGCAAGAAGACGATAAAGAGCGGCGGACGTAATGCTGCCGCAGCGGTCACGATAATACTTAATTTCGGTCTGCTCTGTGCCGTGAAGTTCTATGGTGTAATGGATATCTTTGCAGAGAGACTTAATATGCTTCTGGGAGTATCATCGGAATCATGGCTCGCTTTTGCGGTCCCGCTTGGAATGTCGTTTTACACGCTCCAGCTCATCGGATATGTTCTTGACTGTCTGTGGGAGAAGATAAAGCCCGAGAAGAACTTCTTCAGGTATCTGATATTCGGTTCTTATTTCCCGTATCTTACGTCAGGTCCTATGAACAGATATGCAGATCTGTCAGCTGAGTTTGACCGCGAGCACAGATTTTCCCTTGATAACTTTAAGACAGGCATCATCAGGATCGCGTGGGGCTTCTTTAAGAAGCTGATCATCGCTGAACGTGCAGGCGTTATCGTCAAAGCGGTTTACGGTGACCATGCAGTGTACACAGGCTGGTATGTTGTTCTCGGTGTTGCGGCTTTTGCGATCCAGCTCTATACGGATTTCTCAGGATGTATGGACGTCGTAATCGGTGTCTCGCAGCTCCTGGATATCAGGATGCCCGAGAACTTCAATTCGCCTTATTTTGCAAGGAGCATAAGAGAGTACTGGAGACGCTGGCACATCACGCTTGGCGACTATCTTGCAGACTATCTGTATTACCCTCTGCTCAAGAGCTCCCTGTTCGTTAAGATAGGTGATGTATCCAAGAAGGCATTCGGCAAGAAAAAGGGCAAGAAAGTGCCCATCTATCTGGCAATGGTAATACTGTGGACAGCGATCGGTTACTGGCACGGCGGTGTATGGAAATACATCATCGGTTCAGGTCTGCTCCACTGTTTCTATATCGTGTCCGGAATGCTCTGCGAGCCTCTGTTTGAGAAGATAAGGCCTATTCTTAAGAGCGATAAGCTGCCGTATCAGCTCTTCCAGGTACTGCGTACTTTTGTGCTGGTCCTGCTGGGTTTTGTGTTTTTCCGCGCAGCAAATGTTTCTGATGCAATCCAGATGCTTAAGGCATTGTTCATGAGATCCGCCGGAGAGGCGGCAATAGACCTGACTCTGGCAAATTACATAGTCCTTGGCGCAGCAGTTCTTATCCTTACGGCAGTGGATCTTTACAAGTTCCGCCCCAAGGATACCGACGAGCCGAGATCGGTCATCGCTCTTACAAACGGACGTCCTGTTCTGGCATGGCTTATAATAGTATTGCTGATAGCGGCAGTTCTCGTTTTCGGCATGTACGGATTAGGATATAACGCAAGTTCATTTATATACGCAAGCATTTAACGGAGGTTTGATATGAATATAGTCTGTCTTGATATGGAAGGCGTTCTGGTTCCTGAGATCTGGATCGCATTTTCGGAGGAATCGGGTATTCCAGAACTTAAGAGAACGACCAGGGACGAGCCCGATTACGACAAGCTGATGCGCTGGAGACTCGGAATACTCAAGGAGCACGGCTTAGGTCTCCCTCAGATCCAGGAGGTTATATCCCGCATTGAACCCATCCCCGGCGCGAGACAGTTTCTCGATTCTTTGAGGGCCAGGACACAGGTTATCATCCTCAGCGATACCTTCGAGGAATTCGCCATGCCGCTGATGGCCAAGCTCGGCATGCCGACCCTGTTCTGCAACAGCCTTGAGGTTGCGGAAGACGGTGAGATAACAGGCTTCAAGATGCGTATCGAGAATTCAAAACTAACGACTGTTAAGGGACTTCAGAGCATCGGTTTCGACACGATCGCAGCAGGTGACAGCTACAATGACCTCGGCATGATCAAGGCCTCCAAGGCAGGATTTCTGTTTAAGAGCACAGATCAGATAAAAAAAGACAATCCGGACCTTCCGGCTTATGAAGAGTTTGATGACCTTTTGAATGCAATCTGCAAGGAGCTGTAATATGAATACCAAGAGTACAGAAGAGCTGATGAATGTTCTTATCAATACAGATAACACGACCACACTCGAGAATGTCCTTATCGAGACTGAGGATGCCAAGGCATCTTTCAGCAAAATGGTGAACCGTATGCTCACGGAGCAGAACATGACTCCCGCGGATCTTCAGCGCAAGTCAGCTATAGCACGCACATACATCTACCAGATCCTTGACGGCACACGCAATCCCGGCCGTGACAAGGTTATTGCCGTAGCACTTGCTCTTAAGGCCGGTATCGATGTTACCCAGAGGATGCTGAAGGTCACAGGGAATGCTATTCTGTATCCTAAGGACAAGAGAGATGCGGTTATCATTTTTGCGGTTAATAAGAAGATGACTGTTACTGATGTAAATAATCTGCTCGAGAGCAACGGAGCAGGGATACTGGAGTAATCCGTAGTCAGTTATGATCACTTTTATTACCGGTTTGATAATACTGATCGTCGGTGGAATTCTTTACGGCAGGTTCTGTGAGCATGTAATGAAACCGACGGACGCTAAGACTCCTGCTGTTGAGAAATATGACGGCGTGGACTATGTGCCGATGAAGACATGGAAGAACAGCCTGATCGAGCTTCTTAACATCGCAGGAACCGGTCCTATACTCGGACCGATACAAGGCATCCTTTTCGGCCCGATAGTTTTTATAACAATTCCGCTGGGATGCGTTCTTGGCGGTGCTTTCCACGATTATATGAGCGGAATGATATCTGTAAGGAACGACGGTAAGCAGACACCGGGACTCGTCAGGACGTTTCTCGGGAGAAAACCATATCTGTTGTACAACGTGTTTGTATGTTTCCTTCTTCTGCTCCTCAGTACGGTTTTTATATATACTCCGGGTGACCTTTTTGTCTCGAATATCATAAAGCAGGACAGCTCTGTCTCAAATCCGGTAACATGGATCGTGTATGGGGCTATCTTTCTTTATTTTATTGTTGCTACTCTGTTGCCTATCGATAAGATAATCGGCAGGATATATCCTGTTTTCGGGGCGATACTGCTGCTTTCGGCGGTCGGGATCTTTTGCGGGATGTTCTTCAGGGGATATGATCTCGATGAGCTTTGGGAGACAGGGTTCAATTTCACCAACATGTATGGTGATAACTTTATTCCTATCTTTTTTGTTACTGTCGCATGCGGCATCGTATCCGGATTTCATTCCACCCAGGCAACGCTTATTTCCAGAACAATGGGCAACGAGCATGAGGGAAGGATGACATTCTATAACATGATGATCCTTGAAGGCTTTATTGCGATGGTCTGGGCAGCGGCGGCAATGGGTGCGGTCAAGCTGGGACTTGCAACAAATGATATGCTCCATGATTCCGCGACGGCAGTTGTCGGTGTGGTAGCAAGTGATATGCTTGGACATATCGGAGGGATAGTTGCTGTCATCGGAGTTATCGTTCTGCCGATAACATCGGGTGATACGGCACTGCGTTCACTGAGGATCATGATAGGTGATGCCCTTCATGTTGATACGGGCAAGAAGAAAAACAATATCCTAATTGCACTGCCCATTTTTGCAATAGTGGCCATAATCCTGTATTTTGCGAAGTCAAATGCAAGCGGATTTAATATTCTCTGGAGATACTTCTCTTGGGGGAATGAAGTTATCGCGGTGTTTTCTTTCGCAGTGATCGGGGTTTATATGCTGAAGCATAAGATGCCATTTCTGATGGCACTTATTCCGGGTTCGTTCTATATGTTTGTTGTGTCAAGTTATATTCTGCACGCCAGGATAGGACTTAATCTTCACTGGATTCCGTCGTTTGCAACTGCGGGTGTAATGACGATCGCTTATGCCGTCGTGATCATAATTCACGGACGCAAACAATTACCAAAAGCATAAGAAAAGGGCCGCCTTCCTAAGTGATCGGTGTGAAGGCAGCCCCAGTCTTTATGTTGGATGGCTATAGAATAGGTACTCTTTACTATATGGTTTTATTATGGCTCAAACATATATTCAATTCTGTCAAAGTCTTTCCCATAAACCCATATTTCGGCAACATCAGTTGAGCCAGAACCATTGAGGTTTTCTGCAAATATGCTAAAGAAACCCTCATCAGTATCTACTATTTGATCGTTTTTGTAGTACAGTATTTTATACTTCGCAAAAGCACCAATGTTATCATCGACCTGTCGCAGAGTAATATAAAGATAATCGCCTGACTGATTATACTGATCCATAACAACAGCACTTCTTGCTCCATCAAGCCAGGATCCTCTTTCAAATGATACAGTGACTTTAAGAGTAGCCGCTGATACATCATTTTCAAAACTATATTCAAAATAGTTATACTCACCAGAAGTAAGTGTTATATCGCTAGTTGATTTACCGAGGATAGAACCATCTTCTGAATATGCAATCATTGTTGCGGAAACCGTTGCGTCTTGTTTTGCTAGAACTTTATGAACTATGTGCGTGTAGTTAAGGATGTTATAGAAAGTTCCCTGTTCTACAATCTCATAATAGCTGTTTTGTTCATATGTTTCTTCTGCGGTAGTTTCCGTGGTACTTTCTGTTGTGCTTTCCTTTGTGTTTTCCGTTGCCTTTGTATCGGAAGAATCTGATGTACTGATTTCTGTCTTAATTGTGGTTGGCTCAGAGTCTTTTATGGCACTTGATATACCCTTCACAAAACCGATAGTAAACAGTATTCCACCGATTATTATGGCAACTGATGATAAAACTAAACCTGCTGTTGCAAGCCCTTTGCCGGCCATACCAGTCTTTTTAATTTTTGCAAGTCCTGCAATTGAAAAGACCAATCCAATAATAGCCCCTAAGAATCCAAGAATTCTGGCAGTGCTTATTAAAATGAATAACATTGAAAGAATGCCTAAACACAAACCAACAATGCTCATATTATCAGTTTTCTTGTAGTTTTGTGGCTTCTTATTGTTGTTTGTTTGTTGAGGTGGTGGAGTTATTGTTTCAGCAACAGTCGTGTTTTCTTGTGTAGAGTTCAAAGATGCACCGCATTCATTACAGAACTTCGTCCCATCATTGTTCTCAAACCCACAACTTGGACATTTGATCATAAGTTTATCCTCCTTATCGTGCGATATAAGTTGATTTAAGCATGACAGAATGTCTATTTGGTCTGCGTGATGCATACAAATCCAGCTCAAACGCCCGTTTTAACAATATCTTTACAGTTTGTATCATGCGCTGTAACATCTGCAAAATTGACTAACAAAGATATTATGTATAAAATATTTCCAATGTTTTTAAGACATTATTTAAAATAGGGTCTTCCGTCAGGAGGCAGGGGAGAGACTATTAGCGCCAGGACCATACAATGGGTTGACGAGGTTTGACAGTTAATCGAAATACTCGGCGGATTCTGTCACGGCTTTTCGGAGAGCCGTCAAGGGGAATTTAAAAAGCAGAATAAAAACTGTAACAGAGGTTTCCCGGACTCTGATATAACAGCTAAAGCGGTATTTTAAGGAGAATTTATAAATGAGATTAGTAATTCAGGATAACTATGAGAAGATGAGCAAGTGGGCAGCTAATTATATCGCTGCAAAGATCAATGCTCATAAGGAAGCAAGACCTTTCGTACTCGGACTCCCTACAGGTTCTTCACCTATCGGTGTTTATCAGGAACTCGTAAGAATGAACAAGGCAGGAGAGGTTTCATTTGCCAATGTTGTTACATTCAATATGGACGAGTATCTTGGCCTTCCTCACGAGCATGACCAGAGCTACTGGTATTTTATGCATGACAATCTTTTCGACCACCTTGTTGATATGAAGCCTGAGAACATCAACATTCTTAACGGTATGACAGATGATCCCGAGGATGAGTGCGCAAGATATGAGGAGAAGATCGCTTCTTACGGCGGTATCGATCTGTTCATGGGCGGTATCGGTGTAGACGGTCACCTTGCATTCAATGAGCCTTACACATCACTTGCTTCAAGAACAGGTGTAAGAGACCTCACAACAGATACAAGGATCGTTAATTCCAGATTCTTCGGCGGCGATCCCGAGAAGGTTCCTTCACAGGCTCTCTCAGTAGGTATCGGAACAGTTACTGACTCAAAGGAAGTCCTGGTACTTATCTCCGGCCACAACAAGGCAAGAGCTTTGGCTGCTACTGTAGAAGGCGGCGTCAGCCAGAAGTGGACATGTTCTGCACTTCAGATGCACAATGCAGCAATCATCGCTTGTGATGAAGAGGCTTGCGGCGAGCTGACTGTTGACACATACAAGTATTTCCTCGATATCGAGAAGAAAGAGAGACTGTAATAAATGTATAAGATCACTGATCTGTATGACCTGGATCATACACTGGCAAAGGATTATCTTTCAGGATTCACTTATCCCTGGGAAGCCCTTAAGGGAATAAAGGATCTGATCCTTAGCCTTGGTCCCACACTTGGTGAGGACTATGAAGAAGTATCCGAGAATGTTTGGGTACATAAGACAGCAAAGGTTTTCCCTTCTGCTTATCTCGGAGCACCGTGTATCATCGGACCTGAGACTGAGGTAAGACACTGTGCTTTTATCAGAGGCTCAGCGCTTGTTGGAGCAAACTGCGTAGTAGGTAACTCCTGTGAGCTTAAGAATGTTATCCTCTTTGATCACGTTCAGACACCTCATTACAACTATGTTGGTGACAGTATCCTCGGATACTATTCACATATGGGTGCAGGTTCCATCACTTCTAACGTTAAGTCTGACAAGAAGCTCGTTGTTGTTCACAATGGCACAGAGCAGATCGAGACAGGCATCAAGAAGTTCGGCGCTATGCTCGGTGACTATGTTGAGGTTGGATGCAACAGCGTATGCAATCCCGGCACTGTTATCGGAAGACACAGCAATATCTATCCTACATCATGTGTTAGAGGTGTTGTTCCCGAGAACAGCATCTATAAGAATAACGGTGTGATCGTGGAGAAGGACGAGAGGTAATAAGAATGGGAAAGTATTTCGGAACAGACGGCTTCAGAGGTGAAGCTAACAAGAATCTCAACTATGAGCACGCGATAAAGATCGGACGTTTCCTCGGCTGGTACTATGGTGCAAGGCTGGACAAGAAGGCAAAGATCGTTATCGGTAAGGATACAAGAAGATCATCATACATGTTTGAGTACGCACTCTGTACAGGTCTTATGGCTTCAGGTGCTGACGCATACATCATGCACGTCACAACAACTCCTTCAGTTTCCTACATCGCAAGAGTTGATGATTTCGACTGCGGTATCATGATCTCCGCTTCTCACAATCCGTTCTACGATAACGGAATCAAGCTCCTTAACAGCAACGGCGAGAAGATGGACGAGGAGACGATCCTCCTTATCGAAGATTATATCGACGGTAAGATCGAGGTTCCTCTTGCAGAGCGTGAGGCTATCGGAAGAACAGTTGACTACGTTGCAGGACGTAACCGTTATGTCGGATATCTCATCTCAATGTCCAAGTACAGCTTCAAGGATGTTAAGGTTGGACTTGACTGTGCTAACGGTGCTTCATGGGCAATCGCAAAGGCTGTATTTGATGCGCTCGGAGCAAAGACATACGTTATCAATGCAGATCCTGACGGATACAACATCAATACAGACTGCGGAAGCACACACATCGAGCACCTCCAGAAGTTCGTTGTTGAGAACCGTCTCGATATCGGTTTCGCATACGATGGTGATGCTGACAGATGTCTCTGCGTTGACGAGAAGGGTAACGTTGTAACAGGTGACCACACTCTCTATATCTACGGCAAGTACATGAAGGAGAGGGGAAAGCTCATCAACAACAAGGTCGTTACGACAGTTATGTCTAACTTCGGTCTTTACAAGGCTCTTGATGCGATCGGCATCGAATACGAGAAGACAAAGGTTGGCGATAAGTACGTTTATGAGAACATGGTAAAGACAGGCAACCGTATCGGCGGTGAGCAGTCAGGTCATATCATCTTCTCCAAGTACGCTACAACAGGTGACGGTATCCTTACTTCACTGAAGCTCATGGAAGTTATGCTCGCTAAGGAGAAGCCGATGAGTGAGCTCGCAGCTCCTGTCGTATTCTATCCTCAGGTTCTCAAGAACGTACGCGTTAAGAGCAAGCCTGATGCGCAGAATGATCCTGACGTTCAGAAGGCTGTTTCGGATGTTGCTGATGCTCTCGGTGATTCCGGAAGAATCCTCGTTCGTGAGAGCGGCACAGAGCCCGTTATCCGTGTTATGGTCGAGGCAGGTACAAAAGAGATCTGCGAGAAGTATGTTGATCAGGTTATTGACGTGATCAAGGCAAAGGGCCATATTGCTGAGTAATACGTAATCAATCAATAATGAAGACTGCCTGATGCGTTCAGGCAGTCTTTTTTATGCCCGTTATGTTACAATTGTCCCATGGAAGAATTCATGAAAAAATCCTTGATATTCATAGTGGCAGTGATCCTCCTCGTTCTCGGAGGCTATTTTATTCTGTCGATGACAGGACTCAGTATTATCAGGCCTGCTGAGATCAGTTTAGCCAGTCAGCAGAATATAAACGGTACCCAGGCTGCCACGGGAATACCTGTGGAAGAAGGTGGAAGATCGGGATCATCCTTTTCGCACCTGCCTAAGGAAGAGGATTACATTGCTCTTACTCAGAAATATGATTTTAATTCGGAACTGTACCCGTTCTTTGCGAGGCTGAATGAAGATGAAAAGATGGCTTACTATTTTCTGTACGACGGCATATGTCAGGCAAAGGAAGAGGTGCTCCTCGGTTCATTTATCAGGGTTCCCAAGAACGATATCATGAACGTCGTAACAGCGGTATATAACGATCATCCCGAACTTTTCTGGTTTGAAGCGGGAATAACATATTCGTATACTCCGACGAGCAATTTTGTCGTTGGTATCCAGCCGACATATAATGATCTGGCTAACGATCTGTCTTTCACAAAAGCTCTTTTTGAGCAGAAGGCGGAAGAGATCCTTTCCGTTGCGAGGAGACAGGCGGGAAGCGGAGTGCTGTATCAGGAAATGACAGTTCATGATGCTCTCTGCAATAAGTGTGAGTATGTCACGGAAGCGGCTCATAACCAGAGCGCGTACAGCTGTCTGGTTGAGGAAAGATCAGTGTGCAGCGGTTACGCAAGAGCATTCCAGTATCTGATGCAGAGACTGGGTGTTCCTGTTTACTATGCGACAGGATCATCCTTCAGCGGAGAACCGCACGGCTGGGACATAATAATGATAAACGGCAGTGCATATAACATCGATGTCACTTGGGATGATGAGATAGGCGTTCAGACAGGCAAAAACGTCCATGCATTCTTCAATGTTTCAGACGGACAGATATCACGGACACATACAAGAGATGAACTGTCACTGAGACTGCCGGCATGTACAGATGAGTCAATGTCGTACGACAAGGTCCTGGGAGATACGATCACCATAGATCAGCTTGACTTTAATATATAAAACGGGGTCATCCCAAATGGGACAGCCCCGTCTGCATTTAACTGATTTACTCTGACTTAATCGCCAAGAAGCTGTCTCTTCTTCAGCTCAAACTCATCAGCTGTGATCGCACCGATCGAGAGAAGTCTCTTGAATTTCTCAACCTCTGCCTCAGGCGAACTTACGACGCTCCTAACTTTCTTTCTGTCATCAAGATGCGAAAGTGATTCAGCCGTCATCGGGCGCGGAGGCGCATCGTAGTCCGGCTCGTAGGGAGGGGTATCCTCGCTCCATTCAGGGATATATGTATCAAGGATTCCGGGGCCGTCGAAAGGTGCCGGCTTCTCCATGTCAGGCGTAACGTTCTTGAGAGGAACGAACGGAGACTTCGGCCTTGCAGGCTCCGCATTTGCGCCTGCGGATGCATTGAAAGGTGATGCGGAAGAAGGCCTCTTAACGGGAGCTCTGAGCGGCGGCTTCTTTGTAATAGTCTCAGGAACCGGTCCTGCAGGTCCGCCCGGGCGGGCATCCTTCATCTTCTCAGCCTTTTTCTCAGCTTCTTTCTGAGCCTCATCGATCATTAAATAGCTGATCTGGAGGAGCTTCTCCATAAACCGGGGATTCTGAGTTGTTGTATCCCAGTAGAACGGTTTCTTAGTTCCGTCCTTCATGTGGTACATAACAACGCCGGGAGTCTCTCCGTCAGTTTCCTTAAGAGTAACACCCTCGCACTTCTCAAAATACACAGCCTCTTCATTGATAACGACCATGTGTGCATAGAACTTCAGGTGTATTCCGTTGAGACCGACGATATCATAATAGCAGCCGTCAACTCCGCAGTCGAAACGGGGATCCGTGACTTCCCATTTTCCTTCAACCATTTTGGCATTCATGTAGAAGGGACCCAGGAAGATATACTTGCCGGCATAATCAACAGCGCGGACATAAACGGTCACATTGTATGAGCCGTCCTTCTCCTCGATGTTCAAGGGCTGTGACTGATTTATGAGAACGCTGCCTGGTCTTGTAATGTTAGGAATGCTTGTTTTGAGTACGGAAAGTACTTCGAGCAGCAGAGTCTCTCTCTCGGCGGAATTGAGCATGTTAATATTCATGTATCAGGATCCCCTTTCATAAAAGTGATGGGACAGTTAAACAAAAACATGCCCCATCATCAATTCTACCACAAATATATGATATATAAGCAAGAAATATTATTTACCGGATGCCAGCACCTTCTTGAATGAATCAAACTCATCCGTAACCTCTTTTGAAGGCTCCCCTGTAATAAGACTGACGACAACTATGAAGATACATGCAACTGCGAATGCAGGTGCGAGCTCATAGATTTTTCCAAGATATTCTGAAGTGGGACCGATAACGTATTCCCAGATAAATACCATTGCACCGCCGCTGATCATTCCGGCCAGAACGCCCCACTTGTTTGTTCTCCTCCAGAACATACCGAAGATCATAACGGGAGCGAATGCCGCACCGAAACCGGCCCATGCAAAGGATACGATACCGAAGACTGAACTTGCAGGATCCCATGCGATGAAAACACCGATGATACCGATAACAAGAAGCGTTGCTCTTGCGAGAATAATGCCTGCCTTATCGGAAAGCCTGATGTTGAAAGTATTCTTAAGGATATCCTCTGAAAGCGAGGATGAAGCTGCAAGAAGCTGGCTGTCTGCCGTTGACATCGTGCTTGCGAGGATACCAGCGAGGATGACACCGGCGATGATCGCGAAAAGCGCTCCGTGTGAGCTTATGTTCTTCGCGATGTCTACGATGATCGTCTCACCGTCAGGAAGCTGCTCCAAAGCACCTGCCTTTGTCATTGCACTTCCGACGATACCGATAAGGATTGCAGCGCCCATTGCGATAACGACCCAGATGGAAGCGATACGGCGTGATATCTTGAGCTTGTGGTGATCTTCGATAGCCATGAATCTGAGAAGAATATGAGGCATACCGAAATATCCGAGGCCCCAGCTCATGGTGGAGATCGTTGTAAGAACACCGTAATTGGATGCACCCTCCGCTGTGTGTGTAGCCGTGACGCTCAGGTAACCTGCTAGTGAGTTTGCGTTGTCGATAACGTTGCCCATGCCGCCAGCCTTATAAACGCCGAAACCGAGAACGACAACGAGTGCGATACTCATGACGATACTCTGAATAAAGTCTGTCGTTGATGCCGCAAGGAATCCGCCAAGTGTCGTGTAGAGAATGATGACAACAGCGCTGACGATCATTGCTGTGTGATAATCCATATTGAAGAGTGTTCCGAAAAGCTTTCCGCATGCGGAGAATCCGGACGCTGTATAAGGAATGAAGAACACGACGATAACGACTGCCGCGATAAGTCTGATGATGTTCTTGTCATCACCGAATCTCTTTGAGAAGAAACCGGGGACTGTGAACTCATTGATCTGGCTTGAATAGATACGAAGTCTCTTCGCGATAAAAAGCCAGTTGAGATACGTACCTGCCGCAAGACCGATCGCAGTCCAGAGCGGATCGCAGAGACCTGCTGCGTACGCAACACCGGGAAGACCCATAAGAAGCCATGAACTCATATCTGATGCTTCAGCACTCATCGCCGTTACAAGCGGTCCGAGCTTTCTTCCGCCAAGATAGAATTCGTCAGAGCTTGATGATTTTGAGAACCTGATACCGACTATGATGACGATAACAAGGTAGGCCACGATAGTAGCCATGATAATGATGCTTGTTGAACTCATAACAACTCCTCTAATAATGAAAACTGTGTAGTATTATATTATAGACGTACGGAGGTCTGCAAATGTTTAACGCAAGGAAAATAACATCTTTCATAATGGCCGCTGCAATGGCGGTTTCTGTTTTTACTTTTCCGCCCGTTCTCGCTGATGAACAGTTTGAGAGTGCCGCTGATGCAGTGAGCAGGATCGGAGCGGGATGGAATCTCGGCAATACGCTCGATGCATACGGAACGTGGATCAGTGCCGGTCCCGGTGATTCTCAGGCTTACGAGACAGCATGGCAGAATCCCGTTACAACGCAGGCGATGATCGATAGTGTGCGCGATAAGGGATTCAATGCCATAAGGATCCCCGTAACATGGTCACAGCATATTGACAGCAGCGGGCATGTCGATCAGGGCTGGATGAACAGGGTAAGAGAAGTCGTCGACATGGCATATAACGACGGCCTCTATGTTATCCTCAATGTCCATCATGATACAGGCGAAGGCGGCGGAGACAAGGTGTCGTGGGTCTTTGCCGATAATTCCAATTACGACCAGAATCAGAATAAGTATGCGGGACTCTGGACAGAGATCGCGAATGAGTTTAAGGGGTATGGGACGAGACTCCTTTTCGAGGGGTATAACGAGATGATGGATACAGCCAATACCTGGGAAGCGCCCTCTGATTCATCTTCATATCAGGCTGTGAATAATTACGCACAGCTTTTTGTTAATACGGTAAGGGCGACGGGCGGCAATAACGCCGAGAGGAATCTGATAGTCAACACATACGTGTCATCATTCAATCAGTCGGTTCTTGACAGTTTTACCGTTCCCACTGACAGCGCGGACGGGCATCTTATCTGTGAGATCCACTGCTACAGCCCGTGGGGTTTTACGGGTACGAGCCAGTCGGTTACATGGACTTCCGTGCATAACGATTTCGGACAGCAGGATAAGGATGAAATCGACGGTATCATGAACAGGCTTGCGTCATTCTCATCGTCAAGGAATGTTCCCCTGATCATCGGCGAGTTCGGTGCTGAGTTCAAGAACAACGAGGATCAGATCGCACTTTATGTTTCTTATTTTGTCGGTGCGGCAGGACAGAAGGGTATCAAGTGTTTCTACTGGGATAATGGAGATTTCAAGACGAGCGGGGAGGGAGGATATGCCATCTTCAACCGCAGTGCTCTGTCGTGGAAGGATCAGATCGCTGATGCAATTGTTAGCGCAGCGGCACCTTATACGGGTGAATCAGCGCCGGAACAGGCAACTCCGACTCCGGAACCTGAGGAGACAACAGCAGAGACATCTTCCGCATCCGAGACAACGGAGATTACTGAAGAGACGGCTCAGACAACTGAGACAGTCCCTGCAGCCCCCGAGACTCCCAAAGAGGAAAAGGAAAACTCGTTCAACCTTGTTCCGTTCATCGCAGTTGACGCTGTTCTTGCCGTTGCTGCGGCATGTCTGGGGGTTTACTACCTAAAGGCTAAAAAAGAACGTAAATAAACAGGGATAATTATCGTCACTTTATACATTTATTTTTTCAGCGACATTGATATAATCATCAATGTCGCTTTATTACATTCACGTTACAAAACTACCTGGAGGATCATGTCATGCTTGATAAGCCGCAGTGGGAAGGGTTTAATGGCCGCAGATGGAAGATGGAGATCGATGTTCGAGACTTCGTCAATAAGAACTACACCCCCTATGATGGAGATGAATCCTTCCTGGAAGGACCTACTGAAGGTACGCAGACACTCTGGAAGAGACTGCAGAAGCTCCAGAAGGAAGAGAGAACAAGAAGCGGCGTTCTCGATATGGAGACGGAGGTCGTTTCCGGCCTTACTGCATATGGTCCCGGTTATATAGATAAGACTCTCAAGGATCTTGAGAAGGTAGTAGGTCTTCAGACAGACATGCCTCTTAAGAGAGCATTCATGCCTTACGGCGGCATCAAGATGGCTGAGCAGGCCTGCCGCCAGTACGGATATACTCCCAGCGAGAAGCTTCACGAGATATTCACCAAGTACCATAAGACACATAACGATGCGGTATTTGATGTCTATACTCCCGAGATGAAGCTCGCACGTCACAGCCACATCATCACAGGCCTTCCTGATACATACGGAAGAGGACGTATCGTTGGCGATTACCGCCGTGTTGCTTTGTATGGTATCGATCACCTTATCGAGATCAAGGAACTCGACAGGTCAAAGCTCGGCCGTTCGAGCATGCTCGAGAGAGACATCCGTCTCCGTGAAGAGATCGCTGAGCAGATCAAGAGCCTTCAGGAAATGAAGGAGATGGCAAAGATATACGGTTTTGATATCTCAGAGCCGGCGAAGGATGCGAGAGAGGCAGTCCAGTGGCTGTATTTCGGATACCTTGCAGCTATCAAGACGCAGAATGGTGCGGCGATGTCAGTTGGCCGTGTTTCGACATTCCTCGACATCTACATCGAGAGAGATCTTAAGTCAGGTGCGATAACAGAGAGTGAGGCACAGGAGCTGATCGACCATTTTGTAATGAAGTGCAGGATGGTCAAGTTCGCAAGGATCCCGACATACAATTCACTCTTCTCAGGTGACCCGGTCTGGGCAACTCTGTCGCTCGCAGGAACAACATTTGACGGACGTCACATGGTTACAAAGAACGACTTCAGATTCCTCCACACACTGGAGAACATGGGTCCTTCACCTGAGCCTAACCTTACAGTCCTTTATACTTCAAGACTCCCTGAGAACTTTAAGAAATATGCGGCAAAGATCTCCGTTACGACTTCATCCATCCAGTATGAGAACGACGATGTAATGAAGCCTGTATGGGGTGACGACTACTCGATCTGCTGCTGCGTTTCCGCGACTGAGACAGGTAAGCAGATGCAGTATTTCGGTGCGAGAGTAAATCTTGCAAAGTGTCTCCTTTATGCGATCAACGGCGGATGGGATATCTGGTTTGACGAGCAGGTAGGTCCTAAGTTCAAGAGGATCGAAGGCGATTATCTGGAATATGATGAGGTTATCAAGAGGTTCGATCTCATGATGGACTGGCTCGCTAATCTCTATGTAAATACATTGAACGTCATCCACTACATGCATGATAAGTATTATTATGAAGCAGCTGAGATGGCGCTTATCGATACTGATGTCAGAAGGACGTTTGCAACAGGTATCGCAGGCTTCTCACACGTTATCGATTCGCTGTCTGCGATCAAGTACGGCAAGATCAGGGTTATCCGTAACGAGAAAGGTTTCGCAGTCGATTACGTAAATGAAGGCGACGATTTCCCGAGATACGGAAACGATGATGACAGGGCTGATGATATCGGGCTCTGGCTCCTGAACACTTTTGTCACGAAGATCAAGGGAAGAAAGACATACCGCGGCAGCGAGCCTACGATGTCCATCCTGACGATCACTTCAAATGTCGTTTACGGCAAATATACAAATGCGCTTCCCGACGGAAGACAGTCCGGAACACCTCTTGCGCCCGGAGCAAATCCGTCATACGGCGCGGAGAAGAACGGCCTTCTCGCTTCTCTTAATTCTCTTGCAAAGATCCCTTACGACTGGGCACTTGACGGCATCTCGAATACGCAGACGATCAACCCCGAGGCGCTGGGACATTATGACGATGAGAGAACAGAGAATCTTGTAAACGTTCTCGACGGATATTTCGATCAGGGTGCGCACCATCTCAATGTCAACGTATTCGGCATTGAGAAACTCCGCGACTGCCAGGCTCATCCTGACAAGCCGGAGTACGCAAACTTCACCATCCGCGTATCAGGTTATGCGGTCAAGTTCATCTCACTGACTCACGAGCAGCAGGATGACGTTATTGCAAGAACCTTCCACGACAGAATGTGAAAGACGTTACCGGAATAATCAATTCAGTTGAGAGCTTCGGGTCCGTTGACGGGCCCGGAGTCCGTTATATGCTCTTTATGCAGGGGTGTGCCATGCGCTGCAGATACTGCCACAATCCCGAGACTTGGAGCATGGACGGCAGCAAGCCCCTTCGCATGACTCCCGGTGAAGCCTTTGCAAACGCAAAAAGATACCGTGCCTACTGGCGCAAAGGCGGCGGCGTTACGATCTCCGGCGGGGAAGCGATGCTCCAGATAGATTTTGTCACGGAGTTCTTTAGGCTCTGCAAAACTGAGGATATCAACACGGCGCTGGACACTTCGGGGAATCCGTTCACTTACGATGAACCATATTTTTCAAAGGTCAGGGCGCTCTGCGATGTGACGGATCTTTTCATCCTCGACATCAAACACATAGACGACGCGAAACACACAGCCCTCACCGGCCACACCAACTCCAACATCCTCGAAATGGCACGTTTCCTCTCAGACAACGGAAACCACATGTGGATCAGACACGTTCTCGTTCCCGGCCTGACCACCGACGGGGACGATCTGAAGAGGCTCGGTGAGTTCATCTCGACACTCCGCAATGTGGACAGGGTGGAGGTCCTTCCATACCATTCCCTCGGCATCGCGAAATGGGACAAGCTCGGACTCGAATACACCCTCCGCGACACAAAGGGGCCCTCACAGGAACAGCTTGATACAGCGAACAGACTCCTCCGCACCTCGGAATATAACGGGTATAAAAAAGAGTATTTGTAATATTTATAATTGTCATTATTTGCTACAATATTCGGCAGGAGGATCAAGGACTATGTTTAAGATCGGTTTTGATAATGATAAGTATGTTACCCTGCAGAGTGAGCACATCAGAGAGAGAATAGAGAAGTTCGGCGGTAAGCTTTACCTTGAGTTTGGCGGAAAGCTTTTCGATGACTACCACGCATCAAGAGTACTTCCCGGATTTGAACCCGACAGTAAGATAAGAATGCTCAAGCAGCTCGCAGATGATGCGGAGATCGTTATCGCGATCAATGCTGATGCCATTGAGAAGAGCAAGAGACGCGGCGACATCGGCATCACATACGATCAGGAAGTGCTGAGACTGATCGACGCATTTACAGAGTTCGGTCTTTATGTAGGAAGCGTCTGCATTACGCAGTTTACAGGCCAGTTCCTCGCAGAGAAGTTTGAGGCAAGGCTCAAGCAGCTTGGCATCAAGTGCTACCGCCACTATCCCATCGCAGGATATCCTTTGAACATTCCTCTTATCGTAAGTGAAGACGGCTACGGTAAGAATGACTATATCGAGACATCGAGAAAGCTCGTTGTCGTTACGGCTCCCGGACCCGGATCGGGAAAGATGGCAACATGTCTGTCCCAGCTCTATCACGAGAACAAGCGCGGCATCAAGGCAGGCTATGCGAAGTTTGAGACATTCCCCATATGGAGCATCCCGCTTCAGCATCCCGTAAACGTTGCTTATGAAGCAGCGACTGCAGACCTCAACGATGTGAACATGATCGACCCTTTCCATCTGGAGGCATACGGAAAGACAGCAGTAAACTACAACCGTGATGTTGAAGTATTCCCTGTTGTTAATGCGATCTTTGACAAGATATACGGCGAGTCACCTTACAAGAGCCCCACGGATATGGGTGTTAATATGGCAGGTTTTGCAATCGTTGATGACGATGCCTGCTGTGAGGCTTCAAAGATGGAGATCATCAGAAGATACTATCAGGCTAAGGTTGGAGTAAGACAGGGTCTTTCTGACGGTTCTGATGTTGCCAAGATCGAGCTCCTTATGAACAAAGGCGGCATAGATCCTACTGACAGAAGGGTTATCGGAGCAGCTCTTGTAAGGGCTGATCAGACAGACGGTCCCGCAGTTGCCATGGAGCTTCCGTCAGGTCAGGTCGTAACAGGGAAGACGACACCTCTCTTCGGACCTGCGTCGGCATGTCTCCTTAATGCGCTTAAGGTCCTTGCGGGACTTAATCATGATATTCCGCTTATCTCTCCTAACGTAATCGAGCCTATCCAGGATCTGAAGATCAATCATATGGGCAACCGCAATCCGAGACTTCATACTGATGAGGTTCTGATCGCTCTTGCTATGTCGGCTGCGACGAATCCGACAGCGGAACTCGCAATGCAGCAGCTCAGCAAGCTCGCACATTCTGATGTTCATTCGACTACGATCCTCTCAAGTGTTGATATGAATGTTTTCAGGAAGCTCGAGATCAATGTAACCTGTGAACCGAACTACCAGACAAAGAAGCTGTATCACAAGTAATATCAAGGTTTACAAAATAAATGTCAAATAAAGTCAAGTTCGTCTTGACTTTATTTTATTGTGCGCTACAATATGAATATCAAAGATAGTCAAAGTCAAAAGGAGGTATTCTATGGCGCGTCTCGTAGATGTCATCGAAGAGATGATAAAGCAGATGGTAGAAGACAATAACGGCTCATGCACGATCAACAGAAGCCAGCTTGCAGAGAAAGCCAACTGCGTACCTTCACAGGTAACTTATGTACTTACCACCAGATTCTCCAGCGGCAACGGCTACATAGTCGAGAGCAGAAGAGGCGGCGGCGGACAGATAACCATTACGAGGGCACAGCATGTGACGAGTGATGACTATCTCCACAGGATGCTTGAATCGGTCGGGAACGACATGACTCAGCAGCAGGCAAAGAACCTTCTCGGAAGTGCCGTATCCTGCGGTGTGATAAGCCCTAAGACAGGTGCACTGATAATGTCGGCAGTATCTGACAGAGCTCTTTCCAAGATAGATCCTGACATCAGGTCCGTGGTAAGGGCTGACATATTGCGCAATGCGATTTTGGCACTGATGATATCATAATTAACAGGAGGTATTTCTGATGAGATGTTATAGATGTGGAAGACAGATTCCGAATAACAACTATACCAGGATTAACGGATCTTATTTCTGTAACGACTGTGCTTCAGAGATGGGTTTCTCGTTGTTCAGCATGGATTTCAATTCTCTTGACGGATTGAATCAGGCTATCAACGCAATGAAAGAACTTGATTTTGCAAACAGCGGCATTTTCTGCGCCAACTGCGGAACGACTCTGAATGAGTTTGAGAATACCGGAACGGTTGGATGTATTTCCTGTTTTAATACTTTCAGCAATGAGATAGCCAAGAGGATGCTCAGGACGTACGGAAGCGACCAGTATGCGGGAAGAGCTCCCGGAGAGGCATTGGATTACAGCTATGAATCTGCACCTTCCGACAAACCTGCCGCCAAGAAGGCAAAGAAGCAGACGAAGGATATTACAGAAAGGATTTCAAAGGCTGATTTCGGAACGCTGAGCGATGAGCAGCTTGATGAGGCTATGAAGCAGGCTGTTGAGAAAGAGGATTTCGTACTGGCTGCAAGGATCAGGGATGAGATCAATTCCAGAAAGGGAGGACAGCAATGAACAATGTAAAATGGTACGAATTGTCCGGCAGAGACCCGGATGTGGTGTTGTCTTCCAAGGCTCTCATAACACGTAATCTGACAGGGTATAAGTTCCCTGCGAAGATGAGTATGGAAGAGAAGGACGAGGTTATCGACAAGGTGTTTGAAGCTTTGTCCGGCAGGGATCTTGAGAAGTATCTTCTCGAAGGAATATCGGAAAGTGACAGGAGCGATCTCATCGATTCCCAGGTCTTAAGTGAAAGGGGAATGTTTGAGAATCCTGAGGGCAAGGCTATCCTTTCAAATCAGGACAGAAGCCTATCGGTACTGATCGGCAATAATGATCACATCAAGATCAAAGCTCAGGCATCAGGTTATACGGATTCAGTATACAGAGCAGCTGAAGAGACGGCGATCGAACTTGAGAAAAAGCTTGATATCGCTTACAGCTCAAAATACGGTTTTCTCGGAAGCTCCATCAATAATACCGGACTGGGCGTTAAGCTTCTGTACACCATAGTCATTCCGGGAATAGCAGGAACAGGTGACGGTATCAAGGCGGTCAAGCAGGCAGTTACGTCGCGTGACTGGAAGATCTATCCTTTCTTCAATGATAAGAATGTCAAGTGTGATGTGTATGTCATTTCGAGTACGGCAGCTCTTGGAGTTGATGAGTCGATGATCCTCGATATGGGAAAGAAGCTGATCGAAGAGATCGTAAAGATCGAGAGAATGTGCAGGGACAATCTGTATAAGAACAGACCTGACATTCTTGAGAATAATTTCTACAGATCTTATGGAATACTCTACTATTCCAAGTGCATCGATCCGCTGGAAGCCATTGATCTGATGGGATGGATAAGACTGTTCCACGGCAATGAGGACAGGTCTGAGATAGACCTTTCCGATAATCAGATAAATACGATCATTTCGAGACTCCTGTGGGAGATATTTCCGATGCTGCTCCTTAAGGGAGAATACAGATCGGATGAGAAATATACAGCGATGCGGATTGCAGGCATCCTCAAAAGAAAGAACGGACAGTAAGGAAAGCGAGGACAGGATATATGGGATTAAAGTTTACTGAAGATACGGTAAAAGTTCTTGCAAATGCCAGAGGTATTGCGAACATGAAGGCCATCAGGCTGGTCACGCCAACTGAACTCTTTGGCGGGATCATGATCCACGACGGCTTTGCAAAGTCAGTTATTGAAGACAAGGTCCCTGATAAAGGAACGATCGTTACTCTTCTCGGAATAGCTGATATCGATGAGGATCTGACTTCCGGAGATTCCAATGAAGCTATGTGTGATGAGGCAGTAAGGACTCTGAGAGTTGATTCCAAAAAGCTGATCATTCAGGCACAGGACCTTTCAAGAAGGAGTGGCAACAATGGCGTTA
Source organism: Saccharofermentans sp. (assembly GCA_024688685.1). Lineage (GTDB taxonomy): Bacteria > Bacillota > Clostridia > Saccharofermentanales > Saccharofermentanaceae > Saccharofermentans. Next base: position 76,298 of record JAILDX010000008.1, on the reverse strand, counting down.
TCATGCCGGAACACATACTCTACAGCATTATCCAGTTAAGAGATTCAGAGGACAGCGGCGGTGCAATCATCAGGGCATCCGGCGGTAATCCCGCGGAGATCCTTCAGCAGCTCAGGCTCTTCTTCCGCAACTTCAACAGAGGAAACGGAAACCCGGATATGTCAGATGATGATGACAGTCAGAGGAACAGGATGAATGAGTATGGCAGAAGGCTGAATCAGTCAGCCCCCAAATCAAAGTCAAAGCATAAGATCCTTGAGGAGTTCGGCAAGAATCTGACCGAGCTTGCAAAGGAAGACAAGATAGATCCGGTTATCGGACGTGATGCCGAGATCAACAGGGTTATCCAGATACTCGCAAGGCGAACAAAGAACAATCCGTGCCTTATCGGAGATCCCGGTGTTGGTAAGACTGCCATCGCTGAAGGTCTTGCATACAAGATCGTAAAGGGAGAGGTTCCGGCGATCCTCAAAGACAAAGTCATCTACGAAGTCGAGATCGGCGGCATGGTCGCAGGATCCAAATACAGAGGCGACTTTGAGGAGAGGATCAAGAACATGCTCAAGGAGGCGATGGATGATCCCAACATAATCCTTTTCATTGATGAACTCCATACGATCGTCGGTGCCGGTGAATCAAGTGGCGGAAGTCTCGATGCGGCCAATATGATGAAGCCTCTTCTTACAAAAGGCGAACTTCAGATAATCGGTGCTACTACTGTTAAGGAGTACAGCAAGTTTATCGAGAAGGATCCCGCGCTTGAGAGAAGGTTCATGAAGGTTCAGGTAGATGAGCCGAGCGAAGCGGATGCGATCGAGATCCTTAAGGGACTTAGATCGAAGTATCAGGACCACCATCACATCGAGATAACGGATTCTGCAATTGAAGCAGCAGTAAAGCTCTCATCACGTTATATAACCGAGAAGTTCCTGCCGGATAAGGCCATCGATCTGATCGATGAGGCAGCAGCAAGATCCAGGGTAAGACTGACAGATACAGTCGGTGCAGAGGAGCTTGAGAAAGAGAATGAGAAGCTCGAGGCTGAAAAGACTGTCGCAATTGAGAAGCAGGAATTCGAGAAAGCTCAGGAGATAAAGCTCAGGCAGGAGGAACTCAAGAAGAAAATAGATGACATGCGCAGCCAGACTGATGCTGACAAAGATAGATTTATCGGAACGATCACGGAGGATGACATATCCGTTATCCTTTCGGAGATGACTGGCATCCCGGTTACGAAGCTTACGGAATCCGACAATGAGAGACTTAAGAATCTCGAGGCTGAACTCAAGAAGAGAGTTATCGGACAGGATGAAGCAGTTACGGCTGTTGCAAAAGCGATCAGAAGAAGCAGACTTGGTCTTAAGGATCCGACAAAGCCGTCCGGATCGTTCATCTTCCTCGGTACCACAGGTGTCGGTAAGACTGAGCTTGCAAAAGCTCTTGCAGAGGTAATGTTCGGAACGGAAGATGCTCTGATAAGAGTTGATATGTCTGAATACATGGAGAAGAACGACGTAAGCAAGCTCATCGGTGCCCCGCCGGGATATGTCGGTTACGATGAGGGCGGCGGACAGCTGACAGACCGCGTAAGATCACATCCTTATTCGGTCATCCTGTTTGACGAGATCGAGAAGGCGCACATGGATGTATTTAATACGATGCTCCAGGTGCTCGACGACGGACGTCTTACAGACTCTCACGGCAGAACGGTCGATTTTAAGAATACGATCATAATCATGACATCCAACATCGGTGCGAAGATGCTTACTTCCGCAGCGGGAAGAAGGATCGGTTTCGGTACCATCAATGATGATGACAAGGATGAGGCAAGCAGAGACGGCCTTTATGGCGGCAAGAATTATGACGAGGCAAAGGGTATCGTTATCGACGAACTCAAGAAGACGTTCTCTCCTGAGTTTGTAAACCGTGTCGATGAGATCATATTCTTCCGTATGCTGAGCCACGATGCTCTGCTCCGGATCGTTGACATCCTTATCGGAAACGTTTCGAGACGTCTCGAGGACAAGCAGATCAGGATCGAGCTGACAACAAAGGCGAAGGATTTCCTTGTCGAGAAGGGATATGATCCCCAGTTTGGTGCGAGACCGCTGCGAAGGGCTGTTCAGTCAGTCATCGAAGACAGACTGGCAGAAGCTCTCATTGACGGAGTCGTCTCAGAAGGTCATATCGCTGTCTTTGATGTAGATCCTTCACTGGCAGAATCTGATTACAAGGAGGCACCTGCTTCTTCAATGATTGTAAGTGACGGAGGCATCATCGGTGATGCATCCTCAGCGGAAGCAGCACTCAAGGCGTGAAAGACAACACCTATGACATAGGGTGTGTTCCCAGCTCCTTCTGGTTTGGGTTCGTGGGCTCGAATATCCTCGTGCCCCTGATATCGCTCGTTTCGGGGATAAAGGTCAAAACGGATAAGGATTTTCTGGGAGCAGAAGGCCCGATCATAGTCATAGCAAATCACGAATCCTTTCTGGATCCAATGGTTACTTCAAGACTTACCCACGGACGCAAGGTAAACTTCGTCTGTGGGGAGTTTTTGTTCCGGAAGCATTTCTGGGGACATGTTTTCAAGCTCGGAGGAGCTATTCCCAAGAAGCAGTTTGCGGTAGATACCGGCGCCGTCAAAGCCATGATGAAGGTCATGAAGAGGGGCGGTGTTCTCGTGATCTACCCTGAAGCAACACGCCATGTTGACGGGCACAGTATTGACACTTTTGACGACGGTGTGGCAAAGCTTGCCAAGAAGGCAGGTGCCGCAATTTATGTTCAGCGGATTCATGGGGCATATCTGACAATGCCGAGATGGGCTCCCAAACTGAGAGTGCGCCGGGGCAGGATCACTTCTGAGTTTGTCCGTATTATCCCAAAGGAGAAGATCGCCTCGATGAGTGTTGAGGAGCTCGACCGCGAGATAAAGGAATCCATCCTCTACGACGAGAATAAGTGGGCAGTCGATAACAATATGAACTACGGAAGCCACAAGCTGGCTGACGGACTTGATAACATCGCTTACAGGTGCCCGTGCTGTGATTCGAGCTTCAGGTTCAGATGGGACGGTGACAATTCCCAGATCTGCGAGGAATGCGGTGAGACCTTTACATATCATCCCAACGGTACGATCACATACGGCGATAAGATGACCGATCTGCATGAGTGGTCTCTGTGGGAGATGGGAAGGCTTGAAGCCGAAGGAAATGCATCAGTCGTAACTCCGTGTGAGCTCTATAAGGAACAGGACCAGTTCACTTTTGTAAAGACGGATGAAGGAACGCTCTCTGTCCGCCAGGGAGAGATCCGTTTCGCGGGGGAGGGGTCGGTAGTATTTGATACCGGTAAGCTCCGCGGCATCGTCTGTAATTACGGAAGATTTTTTGAAGTGTACGACAGCAAAGGGGAACTTTACAGGTTTAAGATCCCCGGAAATATGGTGTACAAAGTTCAGCAGATAACAGAGCTTTCATAAGAATTGCCCATAATTGCCCTTTAATATGCGCGGATAAAATAGTATAATATTCCGCGTTAAGTGCAATTCGCACTGATAGAAAATAATTTATCAGGAGAGTAGTTCCCATGGCAATGTATGACAAGAAGAACGTTGAAGACCTGAATGTTGCAGGTAAGAGAGTCATCGTACGTGTTGACTTTAACGTACCTCTCGACAAAGAGACAGGCACAAAGATCACAGACGACAAGCGTATCAAGGGTGCGCTTCCTACGATCAAGTATCTCGTAGACAATAATGCGAAGGTTATCCTCGTATCACACCTCGGACGTCCGAAGAACGGTCCTGAGGCAAAGTTCTCAATGAAGCCTGCTGCAGACAGACTCGCTGAGCTCATCGGCAAGCCCGTTACACTCGCAGCTGACGTTATCGGTGAGGATGCTAAGGCTAAGGCTGCAGCTCTCAAGGATGGCGAGATCCTCATGCTCGAGAACGTAAGATTCCACAAGGAAGAGACAAAGAACGATCCTAAGTTTGCTGCAGAACTCGCTTCCATGGCTGATCTCTATGTAAACGATGCTTTCGGTACAGCTCACAGAGCTCATGCTTCAACAGCCGGTCTTGCAAACTTCCTTCCTTCAGCATCAGGTTATCTGATCCAGAAGGAGATCGATTTTATCGGCGGTGCTCTTTCCAACCCTGCACGTCCGTTCGTAGCAATCCTCGGTGGTGCTAAGGTTTCCGATAAGATTGGCGTTATCACAAATCTCCTGGACAAGGCTGATACGATCATCATCGGCGGTGGTATGGCTTACACATTCATCGGTGCTATGGGTGGGAAAGTTGGTAACTCACTCTTCGAGGCAGACAAGGTTGACCTCGCTAAGGAGCTCATCGCAAAGGCACAGGAGAAGGGTGTTAAGCTCCTCCTTCCTGAGGATACAGTAGTTGCTGATAATTTCGCAGCAGATGCAAACAGTCAGGTTGTTCCTACAATGGAGATTCCTGACGGATGGGAAGGTCTCGACATCGGACCTAAGACAATCGAGAAGTTCTCTGCTGAGATCAAGAACGCTAAGACAGTTATTTGGAATGGTCCTGCCGGCGTTTTCGAGTTCGAGAAGTTCGCAGTAGGTACAAAGGCTCTTGCAGCAGCTATCGCTGAGTCTGATGCAGTTTCCATCATCGGTGGCGGTGACTCCGCAGCAGCTATCGAGAAGCTCGGCTTCGCAGATAAGGTATCCCACATCTCAACAGGTGGTGGTGCTTCACTCGAGTTCATCGAGGGTAAGGTTCTTCCCGGTATCGATTGCCTCAACGACAAGAAGGCAGGCAGGATCTTCGCAGCAGGTAACTGGAAGATGAACTGCGGTATCCCTGCAGATGCAGTTAAGCTCATTGAGGAGCTCAAGCCCCTCGTTAAGGATGCTAAGGCTAAAATCGCTCTTGGCGTTCCTGCTACAGCTCTTGCAGCAGCAGTTGAGGCAGCTGCTTACTCCAACATCAAGATCGCTGCTCAGAACTGCCACTTCGAGGAGAAGGGTGCATTCACAGGCGAGATCTCACCTCTGTGGCTCGCTAAGATGGGCGTTAACTACTGCATCATCGGTCACTCTGAGCGTCGTGAATACAATGCAGAGACAGACGAGACAGTTAACAAGAAGGCGCTTGCACTTCTCAAGTACGGTGTAAGACCTATCATCTGCTGCGGTGAGTCACTTGCTCAGCGTGAAGCTGGCGAGACATTTGACTGGATCAAGGGCCAGATCGTTGGCGCTTTCAAGGATATCCCTGCTGATAAGCTCTGCCAGATCACTATCGCTTACGAGCCTATCTGGGCTATCGGCACAGGTAAGACAGCTACAGATGAGCAGGCTCAGGAAGTATGCTCATTCATCCGTGGCGTTATCGCTGAACTCTACTGCGATAAGTGTGCTGAAGCTATGACGATCCAGTATGGTGGTTCATGCAACGCTAAGAACGCAGCTGGTCTCTTCGCTCAGAAGGACATCAACGGCGGTCTTGTTGGCGGTGCTTCTCTCAAGGCTGAGGATTTCTCGGTTATCTGCAACGCTGGCTGAGTAGGTTAAATAACCTGGTTATGTAAAACTCCCACCCGGGTCACGGTGTGTGACCCGGGTGGTTTTTGTTGGGGCTCACACAAAATCGCTGTTGAAGTCGCTGGCGGCACTGTTAATTTAGTGTTAACGGCGAATATCGTGTTGGAATCGCTGTCGTAGTCGCTGTTGGTACCATTATTCTAGTGTTAACAGCGAATAGTGTGCCAAAATCGCTGCCACATTCGCTGTTGAAGCTGTAATTCTGATATAAACAGCGAATAAGAACTGAAAGTCGCTGTTGTAGTCGCTGTTAAGGAAAATTAAAACTGCTAAACAGCGAGTTACCAGTCAGCATATATATATCGTCGCTGTAACCATGTGGGAAAACTATGTCATCCAGTCCCGCCAAGATAGCCAGTTTAAGCTGGGTTTCAAATAACTCAGTATAGAATAAGCTTTTGTCTGCAATATCAGTGAAAATTACATCTTTGCTTATCATAAGTCCGTCTCCTAAGTAGGATCCCTGACGGTTAAGTGATCTGTTCGCATACTTTATGTTATCCAGTGCGCCGTTGAGCTCAACAGGTATGCACCTTTGCTGATAAGGAACCAGGACCGTGATATCGGGGTAAAGCATATCAAACGGATCATCTCCTAAGGCTATCTCAATCTTATACTGAAGGCCAAATTTCTCGACGGTGCGGACACCTATCAATTCATTCTTGGATCTGAGGATATGACCTTTATACTCAATAGGGTTTTCTATAGGTATCGGATTTGCGTTTTCTTTTGCTGCGTGGAAGAATTCTTCGGTAAGAATGGTATTCCTTTTCTTTGAGAGCGGGTATTCAATATTACGCGGATCAAACTTATACAGCTGGTGCCATGATGCGGTAAGCTGTCTGAGTTGCTCTTCGGTTTGTATATATTCAGCAATCAGATGCGACCATAATCTTCCTTGTTCAGAGTTGACTTTGTAACATCTCTTATCCTTCCAACTAACAGATGGATCCATCGGATCATAAATAACATACACGACCTGCTGGCCGCGGCACGTTCCAAAACTTCCGCGCGGCATTTCCGCCAAACGCTTACGAAGAAAACTGATCATTAACTCATGGTGTCTAATATCATACATACCTGAATTATAAAGGCGCAAAGGCCTGAGTTATGTGACATAAAATACGAAATCATACGGATTGTCGATAAATCGTACGATTTCGGAGATTTATAAGGACTGCAGCATGCTATACTAACAGGTTTATGCAATCGAACCGTGTTATAATCAACATTATATAGGAATATCCGCAGGGGGATAAAAATAAATGTTCTACATAATAATGATCGTTATCTTTGTTGTCAGCCTTATCATTCAGGGCAGGCTGAAGAGCCTTGTAAGCAAGTACTCGCAGATTCCGGTAGCCAGCGGCATCACGGCCAATGAAGCGGTAAGACAGATGCTCCAGGCAAATGATGCCTTTGGTCTTGTTATCAAACATACGGGCGGTGAGCTGACGGACTGCTACAACTCAAAGGAGGGCGCGATCTATCTTTCGGATACGACGTACGAGAGGAACTCGATCGCTGCCGTAGCCATAGCTGCACATGAAGCAGGTCACGCACTTCAGGATATAAAGGGAATGACAGGTTACCGTATCAGACAGCTGATCGCTCCTGTTGTTAATTTCTGTTCGCAGGCAGGCATTTACGTATGCATTGCCGGCGTTATGCTCTCGTATTTTATCGAGAAGGATGCAGGAGGGATCGGGTATTATATTTCGACAGCCGGTATCGTTATGTACAGTGTCGCCGTTATCTTTTATGCGGTAACCCTCTGGATTGAGAGAGATGCGAGCAGACGCGGATGGAAGGCGATGCAGGAATTTGGATGGGTATCGGATGAGCAGCTCGGTGCTGCCAAGAAACTCTTGTGGGCGGCAGGTGATACATATGCGATCGCACTTGCAAGCTCTGCCGTAACACTGCTGAGACTTCTTGCGATGAGAGGAGGACGGAGAAGATGAGTTTGAATAAAGAATCAGTTACTTTTGAAGCGTCGATCGGCGGCGGCAACAGGATACAGGGATATATCTATCCGACATCAAGCAGTTCACCGAAGGGTATCATACAGATCTGCCATGGCATGGCTGAATATATCGGAAGATATGAAGAGATGATCGCATTTCTCAATGAGAAGGGCTGGCATGTCTGCGGCATGGATATGCTCGGACATGGCGGGACGTATGAACTGAATAAGAATAACGACATGCCTCTCGGATATTTCGGGGAAGGCAAGGAAGCAATCTTTAAGACGATCTCGGACATCCTGAAGATGCGCAAGGAGACGAGGAACAGGCTTGGCGAAGACCTTCCGATCTTCCTTTACGGACATTCAATGGGTTCATTTGTTGCGAGGGCGATCTATTCGCTTCCCAAATACAACAAGGGGTATGATGCGTACCTGATCTCGTCGACGATGGGTCCCAATCCCGCAGTAGGTTTCGCGAAGTTCCTGGCATCGATGGCAGGCAAGAAGAAGCCGGCTAATCTCGTTAATGCGGCAGCATTCGGCAGCTATAACAAGAGGATCAAGAATGCGAAGACTCCATTCGACTGGATATCAACAGATGAGAAGGAGATCGACATTTACGTTAAGGACGATATGCTCGGATTTACTTTCACCGGCAAAGGTTTTTATGACCTGTTCACGCTCGTTGATTTTATCCAGAGTCCCGATGCCTACAACAATCTGGCACTGAGTCCCATCTTCTTTACTTACGGGGAAGAAGACCCTGTCGGATCCTACGGTGTGGGTGTAAAGAAGGTCATAAAGGCAATGGAGGACAAGGGTGCTCCTGTGGATGAGAAATCATACGGCCCGTACCGTCATGAGATACAGCACGAGCCGGTCAGATCCGAATATTTTGCTGATATCGACAAGTTCTTTACAAAGAATCTCAGCCGAGGGTGATCACCAGTTCATTTGAATTGAACTCGATCGTTGTTCCGTAGCCGTCACTCTCAGGGAAACCTTCAGATACGCCTACGACATTTCCGATGCCCATAAGGATGACTCTCTTGGATGCCCTTCCGAAACCGTCAGTCTTGACATTGATCTGATTGCCACTTTTGAGGACATTCACGACACCCGATGACGCCTTGCCCGTTCCCAGAACTTCAGCTGCGGCAACCTTGCCGTCTGTCAGCTCGAAACACGAGAACGTGATCGTCTCCCCAGTATGTGAAGTGATGATCGAATTCGGTCTTATGTAGATCGGGATCTCTCTCATCTCTACCTTGCGTGACAGGATCCTGGGTCCCTGAACAACTTCTCTGGTAAGGAAATTGGTCCATTTGCCGGCGGGTACATAGAAACTGATATTGCCGGAGCCGGACATTGCCGGGCAGATCATGACTGATGATCCGAGCATGTACTGATTGCTGCATTTTGAAGCGAGCTTGTCGTTCATAAACTCCAGCTGCAGAGGTCTTACTGCAGGGATACCGTAAGTGACGGATTCCATACAGCATGACTCGATATAAGCAAGAAGTCCTGTCCTGATATTGGATGCCAGCTTGAGATTCTCAAGCATCTCGCCGTCCTTGCAAAAGGGAACGGGCAGTCTGAAATGCGGCATGAGCATTGCCGTCTGGAACCATCTCGTATAAAGCGTGGGTGATGAAGAAGCGATGGAAGGAACGTCCATATTGACGATACCGTAGCCGCTCATTCCGTATGAGAGGGCATTGTTTACAGCGCATGCAAGGCTGCTGTAGCTTGCCGTATTCTTGTTCATATAGATGTTGCGGAAAGGACTTGTCTGGTCACCCGCGCCTGTACAGTTCTTGATGATCGAATCTCTGTCGGAACCGATGCATCTGGAAGCGCAGTCCTTGACGACACCGTTGAATGTCACACCGAAACTGTTATAGAAAGCTATTGATCTGTCGCCTGTATTCAGGAGTTCGTATCTGAAATCTGCCTCGACCAGATCAACACCTGTGTTCAGGATAGTGTCGATGCGGAGTCCGAGCCAGTTCCTTGCCGACTGATTTGTAACATCAACTATAGCCATTGAACCGAGCTCATATTCAGACAAAAGGATGCTTCCATCCGTATTCTTAACGAGGAAATCGTTATCCACACACTCCAGGTATTCGGGATTTGCATCAGAGATATAAGGCGATACCGAAATACCAAGCTTGATACCTTTGTCATGGATCCTCCTGATGAACCTGCCCGGATCAGGGAATCTCTCAAGGTCCCAGCTGTAGCCTGATCTTGAGTTTTTGGGAAGATATCCGTTCCCGAGCCACAGCTCTGAGATCGTTAATCCGAGTCCGTTTGCCTGCTCGATCTCTGAGATTATGCTTTCATCCGTAAAATCGAAACTGCCGTTATAATTCAGGGACAGACCCTCAGTAAGGCTCTCGAAAGAATCATCTCTGCCGACGAGATTTACATAACTGCCGATGACTTCCGCAGGATTATTGCCGGCGAAAACATAGAACTCAATGCTCTCACCCTCCTGGGAGAATGCGATCGATCCGCTCTGTGATGCGATGTCAAACTTTACTGCGCCGATAGAGTTTACAAAGATGCCGTAACCTCTGGACGAAACAAAGAAAGGAACCTTGTTGAAAGCGGCACTCTCGTTGGAATTATCAGTGATCTCCTTGTGACCGATAATGTCAACACTTCCGCCGCCGCCGAGACCAAAGCAGGACTCGCCCGGTGTTATGTCAAAGCAGGCACCTGTATACTCTGAAGGCCTTTGTGTGTTGAAGAAAGCGTTGAGAGCGGTTGCTGTAATGGGGATACCGCAGTAGCTGAATATGATCCTGAAGAAAGTCCCGTTCTTTGAGATCTTTGCTTCAAGCGTTCCGCTCTTGAAAATAATGTCGTCATCGCTCTGCTCAACAATGCCGGTTGCGGAAGGACGGGTATTGATGATCTTTGTCTCATCCCTTCCTGTATATCTGACCCAGCAGTTGATGCGGATTATTCCGGAAGCGGGTGAACTGAGCATTACCTTCATTCTGCCGCTGTCGCGGCCGCTCTCTGTAAGGGGGCTCTCGGTGAACTCGGTGAGTTTAAGTCCGAGAGTAACTGTATTGTCAGTCAGTGAAATATCATTTAGTGATCTGGCGTATTTGGTCAGGCTGTACATAGGGAACCTCCACGTCTGTTTTTCAGAAATATATTTAATTATAACCGTTTTAAAGCCTTAGATGATATAATTAATTTACATTCTTGAAGGCGGGAGTAAAGATGTCATCAAAGCAGAACTTCATTAAGACAACGCAAAGGGATGGTGTTACGCAGCAGACCCTTTATATCGATGCAGGTTCTGCCGGAGAATTGGCTGAAGTCCTCAAGGGGAAGGGCTCCAAAAGAGTGCTCATTCTTTCTAATAAGGCCACACTTGACTACAGACCCGTCGAGGCAATGATCAGGAAATATAATGATACAGGTCTCCGCACATTTATCTATCAGCGCCGCAATATCGTAGCTGACAGCAGGGATATCGAAGGTGCTCTTGATATGTATAAGGAGTATAACTGCGATACCATTGTGGCAGTAGGCAACAGGCATGATATCTATGTTGCCAAGATGACTGCGGTATGTGCCACCAACCCGGGCAAACCGGCATCCTTTGCAGGAATAGGCAATATCAAGTATGACATCAAGCTTCTCGCATGTGTCGTTGTCGACAGCACACCGACATCCGCAACTCCTGAGTGCACTTTTTTTGATCATTATTCAAATTCATGGATCAACTGCATCAGCCAGATAATGCTTCCTCATATCGTTGTCATCGATTCCGAGATGATGATGCGCAATACTGAGACAGTGGCGTTCTCGTCCCTCAATGCGCTCTGTTTCGCTATCGAGGCATATCTGTCGCCTTTTGCGGCGGCTAATCCGGAATATAAGGCTAATGCTGCGGTTGCGATTTATAAGATCATAGGAAGACTGGATAATCTCGTTGCCGACAAGCTCGATCCGTATCTCCAGACGAAGGTTGCGGTAGGCGGGTTCTATGCGGGATTGTCGACCATAAAGTTAGGTTTCGGATATACGTATTTCATCATGCATGAGATGCAGATCAGGTACGGATGCGAGTACGGTGTAGGCATGGGCAGGATCCTTGTGAAAGTGCTTCGTGAGATGCTTGAGTTTGCAGCCGATGACATGGCGGAGATATCAAGATCACAGCATTTCTGCACTTCGTCTCTCGATACCATAAGTGCTGCTCAGACTTTTATCGAGACAGTCGGTGATATCTATAACAAGAACACGCCTGATGAAGTTATCCCCAATATGACTCCTGATGACAGACAGAAGATCGCTGAGAGTGTCAGAAGAGTTATGACGGATATGGGTTATCAGCCGCGCATAGCAACAGACAGACTGACAGGTGTCCTATACAATCTCTGAGAAAGTGATTCCGCAATACTGCAGGACCGCACTGGCGTTGCTCAATGACGCCGGTTTTGAAAGCTATATCGTAGGCGGGGCGGTAAGAGATCTTGTCATGGGAAAGATCCCTCATGATTACGATGTAACCACTTCGGCGATGCCGGAGGAGACAGTAGGGATCATGGAGGCTAACGGCATTGAAGTCATTCCCACAGGCATTAAGCATGGTACGGTCACAGCGGTGATAGAAGGCAATCCTGTGGAGATAACCACGTTTCGCATAGACGGTGATTACAGGGACAGCAGGCATCCGGAAAACGTTACATTTACGCGCGATATCGGAGGGGATGTCGCGAGAAGAGATATTACGATCAATGCGATGTACCTCGACAAGGACGGAGCAGTTACGGATAAGGTCGGAGGTCTTGAGGATATAAGGACAAAGACTATCAGAGCAGTCGGTGACGCTGACGCGAGGTTCAATGAAGATGCGCTGCGTATCCTGAGGTGCCTGAGATTCTCGGCACAGCTTGGTTTCGGGATAGAGAAGGATACATTTGCGGCGATGGAGAAGGCCGCACCGCTTCTGCATAATATTTCGGGAGAGAGGATAGCGGCGGAGCTGAACAGTCTGGTGGTATCACCGTTTGCGACGGGAGTGATCAGAAGATCAGTTGCGATCCTGGCTTATATCATTCCCGAGCTTAAGGATTGCGAGGGCTTTAATCAGAAGTCGGCATACCACGATAAGGATGTGCTGGAGCACACTCTTGCGGTTCTTGACAATATACCGGCAGACGGATCGGGTAAAAGGGACCTTTGTCTTGCGCTTGCGGCGCTCTTTCACGATATAGGGAAACCGGCCTGCTTTTATACTGATATCTCGGGAACAGGTCATATGAAAGGTCATCCGGAAGTCAGTGCGAAGATATGCGAGCGTGTTCTTCTGGAACTGCGATATTCAAATGAGGTCAGGGAGGAGACGGTCAGACTCGTCAGATATCACGACTATTATGTGAACCCGTCCAGGTCATCTGTTCACAGGATGATGTGCAACTGCGGCCCTGAGTTTCTTAAGAAACTGGCAATCCTCCAGAGAGCTGATTTACTTGCGCATTCGTTCTCCGGAATGAAAAGACTGACCCTGCTTTCGGAGATCATTGAGACTGCCAAAGAGATAGAAAACAGCGGCGCGGTATTCAGAGCGTCGGATCTTGCGATATCGGGAAAAGATGTCCTTGATCTCGGAGTTCAGCCCGGCCCTCAGGTCGGCAGGATACTGGAAGCAGCCTTTGATGATTATGTTAACGGGCTTGTGCCGAATGACAGGGATTCGCTTCTCGAACTGATAAGGCGCCGCCAGGGATGACGACGCCTCAGTGATAGGGAATGGGAAAAGAAGAATGGTTAGTTTATTACGCTTCTTCTGACAGTACTGTTCCGTCTGCCATGGTTATCGTAAAGCCGTTAAAAATGATATTTCCGTTCAGTTCTATTTCGGAGATAACACAGTCTCCCGTAAGTTCCCAGGTGCAGCCTTCGTCGATGACCACATAAACAACATCGTATTCCTCGTCAGCATCTTCCGAAGGTGCAATGGTAATGGTTCCGCTGTAGGTTATTCCGTCCTTCAGGTGGAGCTCAAGATATGAATCCCCTTCCACTTCGATATCGAGTGCGAATGTGTCTCCTGTTACCGTGTAGAGTAATTCTGCTCCGCCGGTTATAGTGTCTTCGGAGACAGGATCTTCAGTGACTGTTTCTTCAGCCGGATCCTCCTGTTCAGATGATTCTTCCACAAGCTCTTCCACAGTCTCTTCTACAGGCTCTTCATCCGCTTCTTCCGTTGTCTGGACTGAAGTATCAGTTGAAGAAGATGATACTGATGAAGAATCCGTCTTTTTTCTTCTGCTTGTTGTACCTGATGACCTGCCCGAACCGGAAGTTCCGGTAGAACCTGTGGATCCGGAAGAGTGAGAATTACTCCCTTCTGAACTGCTCTGTCCGGAATCCCCGGAATGGCTCCTTCTGTGTTCTGAGATGTCCTGCTCATCCTCACTTTCTTCAGAGGACTCTTCCTCCGTGTCATCCTCACTTTCTTCAGAGGTCTCTTCCTCCGTGTCTTCCTCGGGTCTCTTTATGCCGTCTTGAGAAGACCTTGCGGATCTTGAGTTTTCTGATGAAGGATGGTCCCGGTCTGCTTCTTCAGTTTCCTCAGCTGTTTCCTCAACAGTCTCGTCCGTGGCAGGGACCTCAGCAGTGCCGGTGTCATCCTTATCGCAGCCGGAAAACGAAAGCGTTACTGCAATGCAAGTTATGAGAGCGATAATACGTAAATGTTTCATGTTTATCCTGCCTCCTGCTGTCTGTCAGATCTCTCGCCAGGCGTTCCGAGGCCGTTGCCGCCGTCCTGAGGCATCTGCGGCATATTTTCTGGATCGAAATCCTCAGGCATCTGCCGCTCTCCGGAAGATCGGGGATCGAATCCGGGATCTCCCTGAGCGCCATTCATCATGCCGCCGCCTGCGCCGCCCATAAACTGGTTGGGGATCGTATCTGTCTCTTCACCGTTGATTATCAGAGTTCCGCCGTTAAGTGTTGCTGTTCCGATGTAGTCGACAGCAAACTGACCTGTAATATCGATTGTTCCGCCATTGATCACGATGTTTCCGTTTGAGTCGATACCGTCAGTATCGCCCTGTCCCATTACGATCGTGATCTCGCCGCCGTTGATCTCTACCGTAGGTGCATATGCATCTGATTTCTGTGCCGCGTTGATACCGTCGTCGCTTGCTGAGATGCTGATCTTTCCGTCGTTTATAACGATATATGTGCCTTCAAGTCCTTCTGCTGCGGTGATGTTGAGTGTTCCGCCGCCGATCTGAAGCATACCGTCTGTATGCACTGCATCGTCACCTGCATTTACTGTCATATCACAGTCAACTATCGCGAGTGATTCGTTCGTGTTGATACCGTCTTCCGATGCTGTTATATCAAACGTTCCGGAAGCGATCACCATGTCATCCTTGCACACGATGCCGTGGCCTGCAGGAGATGTGATCTTAAGAGAACCTGAACCGTTGATCGTCAGATCGTCTTTTGCGTAAATGACTGCGTCTATGTCGTTCTCATCTATCGCTTCGAATGCGCCGCCGTTTGCAAGACTGTTCTCACCCTCGAGCGTGATATAGACCTCATCAGCAGATATAACATAGATTGCCGCTGAGGATGAACTTGTTATCGATGCATCTCTCAAAATGAGCTGTACATCGTCTTCTTCTGACGCTTCAACGATTATCATTCCGTCAGATGTGGATCCCGTGATGATATAAGCTCCTGCTTCTGTTATCTTTACGGTTCCTGTGCTGTCAGTGAGTCTTATCTCTTCTGCTTCGGATTCTTCGTAATCTGTTACCAGGTCTTTGTCTGTGATGCTGAGTTCTTCAACGGAAGAGATCACATTTCCCTCTGCAGATGTCTGCTGCGTTTCATTCTTTGCGAGAGCAGTGCATCCTGCCATCATTACTGATAAAACCAATGCTGTGGTAATGATCTTAAACTTTTTCATATTTTTATCTCCTTATAATTCTGCTGCTTCGTGCTGCTGCAGCGCTGATATGCTGATCTCAAGATTGCCGTTGCGGCATCTGAGATTGTCTATAAAATCCTTTTCTGTCTCTCTGTCTTTCAGTGTTACATCGTATGTTAGCTTAAACATCGATCCCATATTCGAAGTCTTTGAGGATATGAGCTTATGCTCTGTCGTATACTTCTCGAAAATCTCATCAAACACTCCGGTGTAGTCCAGATCCTCAGGGATGGTTATCCTCAGACTCTTTTTCAGTTCATCGTTCCTGCTCTCACCAAATCCGGCTGCTGAATAAATGACTGTAGCAAGACCGATTATCAGTGTAAATATTGCTGCGTAGATGATGTATCCCATACCGGTCAGAAGTCCTGTCGTCATGGCCATGAAGAGTGCTCCGATCTCTTTTGCCGTTCCGGGTGCCGATCTGAACCTTACAAGGCTGAACGCTCCTGCTACTGCAACTCCCGCACCGATGTTTCCGTTAACCGCCATGATGACAACACAGACAATCGAGGGCAGTATGGCGAGTGTTGCAATGAAGCTCCTGCTGTATCTGTTCCTGAACATATGGAAAAGAGCCAGCACCAGTCCGAGTATGAGCGATGCTCCGACGGGGAGCAGGAATCCCGTCAGTGTGATCGTCGATGATCCCATCAGTGTATCTAATATTGAATTAAGCATATAAAAGTCCCCCTTGAGTTTCGTGTTTTGAGTATGTGGTCATCATGTTCCGGTAGTACATCCCGTATTTCGAAAACGATGTCTTCTGTATGTTGTTCTCCTTCAGGAATCTTATTAGCCACATCGGCATCGAGCCGGTAACCTTTACTTCCATAACGGTCAGATCCCTGTCGATCACGTTTCTTCCGTAAACGCCTGATCTCAGTGACAGATCGTGATCTCTTGCTATGATGTTTGAATCAAGTGTGAGCCTCAGATCCGAACCGTCAACAGGGTAATAAGCTTCTCTTTCGTAGGAGAGAAAGACCTTTGGGGCAATGCCTTCATAGAAGTTCCTGAAGTATTCGATCTCATCCCCGATCTGGTTTTCAACGGGCTGTTCTCCGCCTGCCGCAAGCCAGTCCATCGCGAGGTATTCCGGAAGCGCGATCCTTCTTTTGTAAACGACTGACTCATACTTTTTCTTGAGTTCGACAAACACGTCGTCGTCTTCCGTTATCCTTCTGTAGGACCTGACCCTGAGCTTCTCCTTGTACTCCGGTTTATCAAGTGATGTTCTGATGAGCCGGTAGTTATCAGTATCGAAATATATATTCCTTATGGTCGTGTGTCCGTAATCATCTATCTTCATTATTTCTTTCATCGTTTCCATGAGCTTCCTTCTCTGTGCAGATGAAAGGATGTATTTGATCTCATATCTCCTGAAAACATTCTGGTATTTCATTTGTCTGTCCTCCGTTTCTGAGCTCATTGTAAAAGAGCAACCTTAAACAAACCTTAAAGCCGGAAATTGTTGTATAATTCAGAAAAAGTCTGCGGAGGAACGGGTATGCGCATATTGCTGGCAGAAGATGAGAAGTCCCTGTCAAGGGCGCTTACTGCAATACTGACAAAGAATAATTATTCCGTGGATGCGGTATATAACGGCGATGATGCTCTCTCCTATATCCTGACTGGTGATTATGACTGTGCGGTCCTGGATGTGATGATGCCGGGGATGGACGGTTTCGAGGTGTTAAAGAATGTCAGGAAAAAGGGCATGACTCTTCCCGTTATGATGCTTACAGCAAAGTCGCAGATCGATGATAAGGTTGAAGGACTCGATCTCGGTGCGAACGATTATCTGACAAAACCTTTCGAGAGCAGGGAACTTCTGGCGAGGCTCCGCGCAATAACGAGAAGCGTTACGCCAGCTGCTGACAATACGCTGAAGTACGGCAATATCACACTTAACAGAGCAAACTTCGAGCTTTCATCCGATAAGGGTTCGGTCAAGCTTGCAGCAAAAGAGTTTCAGATGCTCGAATACCTTATGGCAAATCCCGGTGTCCTTATTTCTACCGAGCGTTTTATGGATAAGGTGTGGGGACTCGATTCCGATGCTGACATCAGCGTCGTGTGGACTAATCTCTCATATCTGAGAAAAAGGCTCGCTCAGGTCGGTGCAAATGTAAAGATAAAAGCAACACGCAATGCCGGCTATTCTCTGGAGATAGAAGAATGATAAAGAAACTTAGGACAAGATTTATCTTAACCGCGATACTCTCGGTGTTTATCGTTCTGACCGTGCTGATCGGAGGGATCAATCTTTTTAACTACAGGAAGGTCGTATCAGACAGTGACGGTGTTCTTGCTCTCCTTATGGACAATGGAGGTTCTTTCCCGGAAATGGGCATGCCTCCGGCTCCTTCCGATAATCCCGGCGTTCCCGGCGGCCCGGATGACAGACAGGGAGGCTGGACAGACCGTATCAATTCTCCCGAGATCGCTTATGAGTCAAGGTATTTCACCGTGGAGATAACAGCGGACGGAACAGTGTCTTCTTCCAATACCGGCAGGATCGCAGCGGTCGGCAAAGATACGGCGGAAGAATACGGAATGCAGGTGTTCAGATCCGGTAAGGCCAGCGGGTTCATCGGCGATTACAGATACTGTGCAAAGGATATTGACGGCGTCAGGCTTATCGTCTTCTATGACTGCGGAAGAAGCCTTTCAAACTTCAGGAGCTTCCTTCTGATAAGTGTCATCATATCGTTCATAGGTCTCGTTCTTGTAAGCATCATCATCTTTTTTGCTTCGGGAAAGATCATCAAGCCGGTTGCGGAAAGCTATGAGAAACAGAAGAGATTTATCACCGATGCGGGTCACGAGATAAAGACACCTCTTGCGATAATCAATGCTGATTCAGATGTTCTCTCCATGGATATGGGAGAGGATAATGAATGGATCTCAGATATCAAGAAGCAGACGTCAAGACTGACCGAACTCACAAATGATCTGATCCTTCTGTCAAAGATGGAGGAGGGATCCTCTGTCCTTGTCATGGAAGATATCGATCTCTCGAGCTTGATCGCGGATCAGGCAGAGTCATTTAAAGCTGTGGCCGTCACGGGAGGGAAGAGATTCGATACAGCAATATCAGATAATGTTCGTATAAAAGGAGATAAGAAGACTGTCGAAGAGTTTGTCTCAATCCTTTTCGATAACGCGGTGAAATACTGTCCCGAAGAAGGGAAGGTCAAGGCGAAGCTTTCAAGAACAGGGAAGTATGCTGTTTTCGAAGTGACTAATGACACTAAAGAAGATATTTCATCAGAAGAGATGAAGCATTTCTTTGACAGGTTCTACAGGGCAGACAGGTCACGCAATTCTGAGACGGGCGGTTACGGAATAGGACTGTCCATAGCAAAGGCGATAGCCGAGTCGCACGGAGCAAAGATCACCGTGACAAAAAAGCAGTCGTGTACAGTCACATTCACAACATCGTTTGCGGCAGTACAGGGCGGAGATTGACCACGCCAATCTGGTGAAGTAGAATATCATTACATGTAATAAGGGAGGTAGAAAGACATGGCAGAAGAAGGAAGAACGGAAAAAGTGGATTCAGTAGATGCATCCAAGATCCTGGACAGTTCAGCAGCAGTTAACAAGAGCAAGCAGACTGAGACGGCAGCCGAGAGCGAGGCAACTCTGTCGCTTGTATTTGGTCTCCTCAGTATTGTCGGAGGCTTTTCGGGAACAATTTCGCTGGCTTTTGCTATAGCAGGTCTTATTCTTGCACAGCAGGCAAAGAAAAAGGGTTATGACGACAATATCCGCAAGGTAGGACTGATCAGTTCCATCATAGGCATAGTGCTCTCCGCTTTCGCGCTGCTCATCATTATACTTTTCCTCTTGGGCATAATAGGAATGGGAGTTTTCACTACGCTCTTATCCATGCTCGGAATATGGCTCTCTGCTGCAAGCCACGTTATCATCTGATAAGCGCCGAGAATAATCCGCTTGACACATTAGCCCCGGGACATTATAATTTTGGGGCTAATTATGTTTATAACTATGCCCTTTTATAGGGATATGAATGGAGGATAAAGGCTATGAAGATGACATTTCAGCCTAAGAAGAGACAGAGATCTAAGGTTCACGGTTTCCGTGCAAGAATGAGCACTTCAAACGGAAGAAAGGTTCTTGCAAGGAGAAGACTTAAGGGAAGAAAGCAGCTCGCTGCCTGATCATCCCGGGTTAAGCGTGCAGTCTGTCCCGCTGAGATTTAACTACGAATTTTCCAGGGTCTACAAGCGTGGAAAGTTCAGTACCGGACGATATCTGACAGTCCATTGTTACAGACGCCCGGCGGGACTGAAGCACAATCTTACACGGATCCCCGAAGACTTGGTCAGAGTGGGATTCTGTGCAAACAAAAAACAGCTCGGAGCGGTTGGCCGCAACAGAGCAAGAAGACTCATGAGGGAGTCGTACCGTTTGATAGAAAGCGGTATTCCTTTTGGTAATGATCTTGTTTTCACGTTAAGGAACACTGATGAGGTTCCGTCTTTCCAAGAGATCTCCAAGGATATGGTTTTGAATCTGACGCGGCTCGGATTGCTTAAAGACAGGGAACAGGGATGATTAAGAAAGCTCTGATAAAACTGATCAGGGGATATCAGAAATATATCTCTCCCGGAATCGGTAACCACTGCAAATACCTTCCGACATGTTCTCAGTACATGATCGATGCACTTGAGAAATATGGCGTTATCAAGGGACTGGCTTTGGGTATCTGGAGAATTCTGCGGTGCAATCCATTCTCAAAAGGCGGATATGATCCCGTCAAATAACAGTAACAGGAAGACATAATGGACCTACTTTACAGTCTTTTCGGTTGGATAACCAGAGTATTTTACGATTTTTTCGGCAACTACGGTATTGCTATTATTGCTTTGACCGTTCTTATCAGGGGACTCCTGATCCCGCTTAACATCAGGTCCCAGAAGTCCATGATCAAGATGCAGGCTTTGTCCAGTAAGCAGGCAGAGCTGCAGCGTAAGTATGGTGACGATAAGCAGAAGCTTCAGGAAGAGATGATGAAGATGCAGCAGGAGAATGGCGCGATGGGCCTTTCCGGCTGCCTTTTGCCTTTCCTTCAGCTGTTCTTTATCTGGCCCATCTACAGGATCGTCAGCGGACCTTTGATCTATCTTTCACAGGTTCCCAACGAGAACGTTGCAAGCATGATCGAGCTTGGCGAGAAGATGAACATCTTCAGCGGAGCTGTTTCGGAGAAAATCCATATCGGTCTTGTCAGTGCTCTCAACAATAACGGTGAGTTTCTTAATCAGTGTATCAGCAAGGGTTATATCGCACTGGATCAGCTCCTGGATCTCCATTTCCTCGGCATCGATCTCACGATGGTACCTTCATTCAATCCTGCACAGATCATTGCAGAACCCAAGGTATATCTGCCCCTTCTGATGTTCCCGATCCTCGTAGTCCTGACACAGGTTTTCTCCATGCAGTTTGCAAAGCTCCTGAAGCCCGGATACAAGCAGGAGCAGGAAGCAAAGCAGAGAGCTAAGAACAACCCTGCAAGAGAAGGTCAGGTTCAGGAGAACACTTCTACAGAAATGACAATGAAGATGATGAACTGGACAATGCCTCTCATCATGCTCGTTACAACATTTACCATGCCTGCAGCGATGGGTCTTTACTGGATCATCGGCGGTATCATGGGTATCCTTACACAGCTTCTCGTTTATGTGCTCTTCACAAAGCCTTACGAGCAGAAGAAAGCAGAGATAGAGGCAAAGAAGGAAGCCATCTTCAAGAAGAAGTCGAAGGAAGAATCCGCTGAAGAGCAGCCCAAGAGCGGCAAGAAGAACAAGAAAAAGAAGTAAGACTATTATTAAGCACGGAGGCTTATATCAATATGACAACAGTAACAAAGACAGCAGAAAGTGTTGAAGAATCGGTAAAGGCAGCATTGAAGGAGCTTGGTGCAACAAAGGACCAGGTCAATATTGAAGTCATTCAGGAGCCCTCTGCAGGTTTCCTCGGTGTAGGCAAGAAGGATGCTGAGGTAAAGGTTACTCTTATCGATAAGGAGCAGCCCATTGCAAGCAGTGATGATTCTGACGACGACACATATTACGGTGACGATGAGAGTTTCGAAGGCGATACAGCTACAGAGGCTGAGGATGCTGCAGTTAACTTTGTTGCAGAGGTCCTTTCAGGCATCGGCATTCACGGCAATATGGATTCCTACAGGGAAGATGATACTATCTACATTTCAGTAACAGGTTCTGACTGTGCTTCAGCTATCGGACGTCACGGTGAGACACTTGATGCGATCTCATATATGACAAACCTCATCGCTAACAAGCACAGCGACGAGAGAGTACATGTTCATCTTGATGTCGGCGGCTACAAGAAGCACAGGGAGCAGGTTCTTAAGAACCTCGCAGGCAAAGCTGCAAGCAGAGCTGTACGTACCGGAAGAAAGGTGGATATGGAACCCATGAATCCTGCACAGAGAAGGCTTGTTCATGCTTACCTCCAGGATTTCGAGGGCGTTACTACCCACAGCGAGGGTACAGAGCCCAACAGGCATATTGTTGTAACTCCTGTGTGATGACCGGCTCAGCGGACGAACTGTTTTGTGCCGTATCCACTCCGGCCGGCACATCGGGGATCGCCGTTATCCGTATATCCGGGAACGGTGCAGCGAAGTCGATCGACAGATCAGTAAAGATAATCAGAAGCAGCGGCGGTTATGGGAAAGTATCAGAGCTCCCGGGATACACGTGCTGCTTTGCTGATCTTAGAGACCCCGATACCGGAGTATCAGTAGATAAGGTCGTAATAACAAGATTTGAAGCGCCATTCTCCTATACGGGTGATGAGATGGTGGAGATATCATGTCACGGTTCTCCGGAGGTAAAGAAGGAGATCCTTGATATTCTCTACAGGCTTGGTATAAGGGCTGCAGGTCCCGGTGAGTTTACAAAAACAGCGTTTATGAACGGCAAGATGAGCCTGTCATCTGCTGAAGCAGTAATGGACATAATCGCATCTGATTCCAGTGAGGAACTAAGGGCGGCAAATATCATCTCAGAAGGTGCTCTGGCAAAGAGAACCGATAAGATAGAGAATGATCTCTATGAGATGATGGCAATGATCGAGATGGCCGTTGATTTCGATGACGATGATTCTCCTGATGACGATACAAGAGTAAAGGTATCCGGAATCCTGAATGATTCGGTTGCCGAACTTGAGAGGATCGTCCTTTCATACCGCAAGGGAAGAATGCTTTCAGAGAAGATGAAGGTGTCCTTTACAGGCATTCCGAACAGCGGAAAGAGCACGCTTCTAAACTCGATAGCAGGTTATGACAGATCGATCGTCACGGATATATCAGGAACGACGACTGATACGATCGAAGCCGTATGTGATATTTATGGAGTTCCTGTCATTCTTACGGATACTGCAGGCATCACAAAGAGCAGCGACAGAATAGAAGCCCTCGGCGTTGAGAGAGCTATAAGGGAATACGGAAAATCTGATATCGTGTTCTATCTGGTTTCGCCTGATACTACCGTTAAGCAGGTATCAGACCAGCTCCACGATGTAAGGGCAAAGATAAGAGAAGATGCTGAGCTGATAGTTCTTTTCAACAAATCTGATCTGGGTTCCAATCCCGGTGAGGAGGAGATAAGAGAGATCGGCAGGAGATACGGAGCCTCATCGTTTATCCCGATATCGGCTTCGGACGGGACAAATGTAGAAGAAGTGCGCAAAGCGATCAAGGCGCATTACGATAATGCGGGTGTATCTGACGGCGGGCTGGTGATAACGAACAGACGTCATTATGAGACACTCGACAGTGCTCTCGGTATACTGAGAACAGCAGTCACGGCTCTTGATAAGGGAGAAGGACTCGATGTTGTTTCGTCGATCGTGAGAGCGGCTCTCGACAAGACGGGTGAGATATCAGGCAAGACTGTATCTGCAGATCTTGCAAAGACAATATTTGACAGATTCTGTATAGGTAAATAAATGAGACTTAGTGAAGCAAAAGCATTAGATCTGAGCTATGAGGCCGGAGCTTATGATGTTGCCGTCGTAGGTGCCGGGCATGCCGGCTGCGAGGCGGCTGCAGCATGCGCTCATCTCGGACTGAAGACGATCCTCTTTACGCTTCATCTCGACAGCCTCGCAAATCTTCCGTGCAATCCCAGCATCGGAGGAACTGCGAAGGGGCAGATCGTCAGAGAGATAGATGCGCTTGGCGGAGTCATGGGAAAGGTCGCAGATAAATGTGCGATCCAGACAAGGATGCTCAACAGGTCAAAAGGACCTGCAGTGTTCTCTCCCAGAGCTCAGATGGACAGGAGCAGGTATTCCGTAGAGATGAAGAAACTCCTCGAGAATACTGATAACCTTGATATAAGACAGGCGCATATTACTGAACTCCTCACTGATGACGGTGAGAAAGAGGTCAGCGGAGTAATGACCGAAGGCCTTGGAATATATGAGGCAAAGGCCATTGTTATTTGCTCGGGAACATATATGGAAGCAAGGACGATCAGGGGTGAGGTCATTGTTGAATCCGGACCTGACGGCCTTCCGAGATCGGAAGGACTGTCGTCATCTCTTGCAAAGCTCAATATACCCATCCTGAGGTTCAAGACGGGAACTCCTGTTCGTGTCAACAGCAGGAGTATCAATACAGACGAGATGACAAGGCAGGACGGAGAGTGTGACTGCCCTCCGTTCTCTTTCGATAACGAGATGCGCGGATACAAGGTCCCTCAGGAACAGATCCCGTGCTGGTCTGTATGGACAACGGAAGAGACGAAGAATGTCATCAAGGGTAATATGAACAGATCCCCGCTCTACAGCGGAGTGATAAAGGGTATAGGACCGAGATACTGTCCGTCGATCGAAGACAAGTTTGCGAGATTTGCAGATAAGGACAGACACCAGATCTTTATCGAGCCCATGGGTAAGGATACAAATGAGATGTATCTGCAGGGCTTCTCGACGAGCCTTCCTGAAGAGATACAGATCAGGATGGTAAGATCTCTTCCCGGTCTTTCCAAAGCGGTTATCCAGAGAAGTGCCTATGCGATCGAATACGATCTGATCGATTCGACGACACTCCGCCCGACGCTGGAATCCAAGATTGTTTCAGGACTCTATACGGCGGGTCAGATAAACGGTTCATCAGGTTATGAGGAGGCTGCAGGCCAGGGAATAGTAGCAGGCATCAATGCCGCACTTAAGGTTCTGGGAAGAGAGTCTTTCGTGATCGACAGATCGATGGGATATATAGGAGTCCTGATCGATGACCTCGTTACGAAGGGAACGAACGAGCCCTACCGCATGATGACTTCACGAGCTGAATACAGACTGTTCCTGAGGCAGGACAACGCTGATATCAGGCTTACGCCCTCAGGTCACAAGATAGGTCTTGTCAGTGATGAGAGATTTGCTCTGTTTGAGAAAAAGATATCTGATGCGGAGAAAGAGAAGGCCAGACTGAAGAATACACATATCGGCCCCACGGAGACGCTGAAGGAGATACTGGAGTCCTGCGGCAACGAGTGCCCGAAATCGGGTGTGTCGCTTGCCGATCTGATAAAGAGACCGGGGGTGACTTATGAAGTCCTGACGCTTGTGGATCCTGACAGGAAACCGCTGGATGTGGCCGTTATCAGGCTGGTTGAGACCGATCTTAAATATGAGGGATATCTGAAGCTGGAGCTTGAGAAGATAGAGAGATTCAGCAAACTGGAGTCAACTGTGATACCTGCAGATATCGATTATGAGAATATCAGGGGACTGCGTCTGGAGGCTACGCAGAAGCTTTCAAAGATCAGACCCGAGAATGTCGGAAGGGCGTCCAGGATATCGGGCGTATCGCCGGCCGACTGCGAAGTGCTCATGGTATATCTTGAGCAGTACAGGAGAAAAGGAAATGAGTAATAACGAAGATAAGATGATACATCCCAAGAGGCTTACAAAAGCCGATATCGCAAAGATAAAGGCGAGTCTTCCCAAAAGGATGGATCTGGGACAACCACGTGATATTGAGGAGATCCTCGTTGAGAACAAGGACGAGGTCTGTGTGCCCCTTTCTGCAGAGACAATACTGAGCTTCAGGAAGTATGCCGAGATGCTCAAGGAGAAGAACAAGGTCATGAACCTGACCTCCATTACTGATGATGAAGGCATTGCTCTGAAGCATTTTATAGACTCTCTTACCATCGCTTCATATGTTGATGAGGAGCAGTCAAAGATAAAGGGAAGAAAGGTGTCGCTGATCGATGTCGGAACAGGTGCAGGCTTCCCGGGTATCCCGCTCAGGATAAACAAGCCGGATCTTGATCTTACTCTTCTTGATTCACTGGCAAAGAGACTTGCATTCCTTGAGGATGTCTGCCGTGAGCTTGGACTTGAGAACGTTAAGTTTGTTCACAGCCGTGCGGAAGATGCGGGAAAAGATAAGAAGTACAGAGAGAAGTTTGACATAGCAACTGCAAGAGCTGTTGCCAACCTTCCGGTCCTGTGTGAATACTGCCTTCCTTTTGTAAGAAAGGGCGGCTGCTTCGTCGCTATGAAGGGAAAGATGGAGGAAGAACTCAAGGATGCAGAGAAAGCTATCGGTATTCTCGGAGGAAAGATCGAGACCGTAAAGGAGTTTCAGCTTCCGGGCACTGATGCTGACAGAACTATAGTTGTCATCAGAAAGGTAAAAGAGACTCCGGCAGGATATCCGAGACAGGCAGGCAAGCCATCAAAGGAACCTATCAAATGACACAGTCAGTCTTTGACAAAAAAGAGTTCATCTCGAGACTTGTAAAGATCGTTATTCCCATCACACTGCAGAACTTCATGTTTGCTCTTATGCCGGTGTGCGATACGATCATGCTCGGAATAATCGGACAGGATTCCATGTCCGCGATATCACTTGCCGGACAGTTCTTTTTCATCTTCAACCTGTTCCTTTCCGCGGTAGTTCAGGGAACGAGTCTCTATGCGGCACAGCTCTGGGGGGACGGCGATAAGAATTCCATTGAGAAGCTTTTCGGACTCGTCCTGCTTCTCACTGTTCCGATCGATCTCATCTTCTTCGGGGTGGCATTCTTTGCCCCCGGACTTGTCATGGGTATGTATACGGACAGCCCGGTCCTGATAGGGATTGGAATAAATTACCTGAGGATAGTTGCTTTCTCATATCTGTTTAACGGACTAGCCCAGGTCATCGAGATAATCATGAAGAATGCCGAAATGGTCAAGACCACCACTGTCGTAAGCGGGATCATGGTATTCATGAACATCGTACTCAATGCGGTATTCATCTACGGACTGCTCGGCTTCAAGCCTATGGGTGCGAACGGCGCCGCTCTCGGCACGTCGATCTCGTGCTTCGTCTCGCTGGTGATAATCATCGTGGTGTTTGCTTTGAGATGCACGATCAAGTTCAGGCTTAAGTATATGTTCCACCCGACAAAGAAGGTCGCAAAGATCTTTTTCAAATATGCGCTTCCTGTATTCCTCAACTCTATGAGCTGGGGACTTGGATTCAATATGGTTACAGTAATAATAGGACATATGGGTGATGATGTCGTTGCCGCCAATGCCGTAATAACTACTGTAAAAGATCTCATCTCAAGTTTTGGCTGGGCGCTTGCGGCAGGCGGCAGTATCCTCGTTGGCAACGAACTCGGAGCAGGCAATCTTGAGAAGGCTAAGGAATACGGCAGCAGGCTCTGCAAGATGGCGATCATAAGCGGCCTTATCATAGGTTTCGCTTCCCTCGGCCTTATTCCCGGAATCCTTTCCATCTTTGATCTTACTGACACAGCGGCACATTATCTTGTGTGGATGATGGTCATGTGTACTTATTACATAATGGGCAGATCGATCAACACGATGACGATAGGAGGAATATTCAGTGCAGGCGGGGATACAAAGTTCGGCATGATATGTGACGGTATTACCATGTGGTTCTTTATCGTTCCGATCGGAGCCCTCTGTGCGTTTGTCCTGGATCTTCCTGTACTGGTCGTGTATTTTATCCTCAACCTTGATGAGATAATCAAGCTCCCGGCTGTTTATCTTCATTATAGGAAATATAAATGGGTAAAGAAGATAATATAAATAGCGCATTTGTACAATTTGTCATAAGATTTGAAATGCCGTCGGAAGAGCTAAAACTGTATTTTTATACCTAAAATTGAGTAAACTGCCCAAATTATCAGAGAGAACGTGTGCAAATCAAACAAAAATCCAAGTTAACAACTACAAAAACCCATATTTTTTTTTGGCAACATTGTCATATGGAGAGAAAGACTGCCCTTTGGTAGTATATCCGTAGGAAAAAAGCCGACTTATCGGCGTATTGGAGGTTTTATAAAAATGGCAAGTTTATCTTTCCAGCATGTTTACAAGAAGTATGACGGCGGCGTTGTTGCTGTTTCAGACTTTAATCTTGAAGTAGCAGACAAGGAGTTCGTTATCCTCGTTGGTCCTTCCGGATGCGGTAAGTCAACCACACTGCGTATGCTCGCAGGGCTCGAAGATATCTCCGAAGGTGAGATCTACATCGACGATCGTCTTATCAATGACGTTCTCCCTAAGGACAGAGATATCGCGATGGTTTTCCAGAACTACGCTCTCTATCCTCATATGACAGTACGTGACAACATGGCTTTCGCATTGAAGCTCCGCAAGATGCCTAAGGCAGAGATCGACCGTCGTGTATCAGAAGCAGCTAAGATCCTTGAGATCGAGCACCTCCTCGAGAGAAAGCCTAAGGCTCTCTCCGGTGGTCAGAGACAGCGTGTTGCTCTCGGTCGTGCTATCGTTCGTGATCCTAAGGTATTCCTTATGGACGAGCCTCTCTCCAACTTGGATGCTAAGCTCCGTGTTCAGATGCGTGTCGAGATCACAAAGCTTCACCACAGACTTAAGACAACATTCGTATACGTTACACATGACCAGACAGAGGCTATGACAATGGGTACGCGTATCGTTGTTATGAAGGATGGTTTCATCCAGCAGGTAGATTCTCCTACGGAGCTCTACGATAACCCGATCAACACATTCGTTGCAGGATTCATCGGAATGCCTCCTATGAACTTCATCAATGCTACGATCAACGTTGACGGCACAGATGTTTACATCACATTCGAGAACGTTACAGTTAAGCTTCCCGATCGTTATGCAGTTGAGGAAGTTATGGAGCGCGATGGTCAGGAAGTTATCTTCGGTGTTCGTCCTGAGGCAATCACAGACGAAGCTACATTCGTTACTGATCACCCTGAGACAGCTTTCGAAGCAGACGTTGACGTCGTCGAGATGCTTGGTGCTGAGACATATCTCTATGTTACAGTTAACGGTTCACTCCCTCTCACATGTAGAGTTGACCCTACAACATCCCAGTCACAGGTTGGCATGGTTTGCGATCTCGCTATCGATACAAACCGTATCCACATCTTCGACAAGGATACAGAGCAGAGCATCATTTCCTGATAACTGTTCATCAGAAGATTACAGGAGCCACTCCTTCGGGAGTGGCTCTTTTTTGCCTTGTTTTTCACTTGCGTCTTTGTTCTTAAAATAATATTATTTAAAAGTGCAAGTATGCAAACCTGCGATATGAACGAGGTGACAATATGGAAGAGATTAAGAAATTGATGCGTCAGGCCAAAGAAATACTGCCTTTTGGTGCAGGTGTTATCGATCTTACAGGCAAAGTGATCGCAGCTACAGATGAAGACATTACTGATTCTGTCGATTCCTCGGTAAGATCAGTCCTTACGTCTAATGATCAGTTTCTGAGCACAGCTGATAAGACTTATCACAAGATCCTTATCGGTGAGCAGCCCAAATACGTCGTTTATATCCAGAGCAATGATCCCGAGGCAAAGGTATCACTTCAGCTTTTGTCAGAATGGATCAAGACCTCTCTCAAGGAGAGAGGAACAGATGCGGATAAGATCATCTTCATCCGTAACGTTCTTCTTGATAATGAGATCAGGGAAGAGATCCCCATGACCGCAAGGGAGTTCAACATCGAGTGCAAGATCCCGAGACTCGTAATGGTAGTCAGGACTACTGCAGAGAAGGGTGCGGATGCTCTTGAACTCCTTCAGAACTTCTATACAGACGAAGACATTGCAAATGTTATAGCTATGGATGAGTCAACGTCCATCGTTATCGTCAATGCGCAGGAAGCATACGAGACAGAAGAGTCCAGGAATGATTTCATCGAGAACGTATCCAAGTCACTTCTCACGTGTCTCAATTCAGAAGGCTGTGATGCGAAGGTTGCAGTCGGTTCTCTCGTAAGGACATTCCAGGAGATCAGCAAGTCCTACAGTGATGCTATGACGGCACTTAAGGTATCCAAGATCTTTGAGAGCGACAGCCATATCTCGAGATATGATAAGCTGGGTCTCGGCAGACTCATCTATCAGCTCCCGAGAAGCCTTTGTGAGATGTTCATCGAGGAGGTATTCCCTGATGAAGCTTACAAACAGCTCGATGAAGAGACAAAGATGACCATCGAGACATTCTTTGATAATGACCTTAACGGTTCCGAGACGAGCCGTGAACTCTTTGTTCACCGTAATACGCTTGTATACAGACTCGAGAAGGTCAAGCTCAAGACAGGTCTTGATCTCAGATTATTTGAAGATGCCGTTCTGTTTAAGATGGCAACTATGGTAAGGACATATATCGATTATCTTGATGAAGGCAACGACAAGATGATCAGATAAAGGCAGCGAATGATTCATTATTATAACGTCAAAAAAACATACAAATCCGGAGTAGAGGCCCTTAAGGGGGTCAGTTTCGAGATAGAGACCGGAGAGTTTGTTTTTGTTATTGGCAAGTCAGGTTCCGGCAAGTCCACACTCCTGAAGTGTATGACCAAGGAGGAGGATCCGACAGAAGGCAAGGTTACGATCGACAATTTCGATATTACCCATATGTCCAGAGCGCTGATCCCTGTTCTCCGCCGCAACATCGGAATGATATATCAGGATTTCAGACTTATTGAGACAAAGACCGTAGAAGAGAATATCGCCTTTGTCGGCGAGGTCGTCGGAATCCCGAAGAAGAGCCTTAACCAGGCGGTCAAGATCGTTCTGAACGTTGTAGGCCTTAAGGATAAGGCTAATACTTATCCGCAGGAGCTTTCAGGCGGTGAGCAGCAGAGAGTTGCCATTGCGAGAGCGATGGTGAACAACCCCAAGCTTATAGTAGCTGACGAGCCTACCGGCAACCTCGATCCTGAGACGAGCGAGAGCATCATGGCGCTTCTCCTTGAGATTAACAGGAGCGGTACAACAGTTATCGTATGTACACATGACAGCAATATGGTCGACAGGATGAAGCAGCGTGTTATCGAAGTCGAAGACGGAAGGATAGTCAGGGACGAGTACAGGAGCAGCTATACATCTGAAGAGGATACGGTAAGACCTTCTCCCATCGATGACAGACAGCTGGCAGCTGCAGGAATGCAGGAACCTGTCACGATCAGCTTCGGTGATGATCCGGCATTTGAGGACGACAGGGATTATGGCGATGACTACGATGATGAACAGTACATAAGGCAGGCGGCAAGAAAGCCGATCGTGCATGAAGATGATTCCTTTGTTTTCGGTGAGAGCAAGGTTGAGGAAGCACCTGCAGAAGTGTCTGTTCCTGAGCTGAAGGCTGTTCCCGAAGAAGCGGAAACAGAAGTTCCGGCAGAGACAAAGCCTGACAAAAAGGCTCTGAAGGCTGAGAGGAAAGCTGAGAAGAAGGCGGCTAAGGCAGCCAAAGCAGATAAGAATGATAAAAAGAGTAACGTAAGGGCACCTCAGGTAAGGTTCCCTGATCTCGATATTCTTGAGGATGATGACGAATGAGCGTAAGAGCATTTTTTAACTCGGTAAAGGAAGGATTTATAGGTATCATAAGACACCCTCTCGTTACGGTGGCTTCGATAACGACGATCCTGCTCATGCTCGTGGTAATGAGCGCGTTCTTCATCTTTGCGACCAATGCGCGCAATATGATGAGAAAGCTCGGTCAGAAGCCTCCCATCGAAGTATATATGGTCCTTAACTGTGAGCAGGAACAGCTGGATACCATCTCACAGGTTCTGAGCTCAGATACGAGGATCGCTAACTGGACACTTAACAGTCCCGAGCAGAACTACAATGCTTTCAAGGCAAACCTGGGCGACAGATCATCCCTCCTTGATGAGATCGACTATAATCAGGTTCTCCCTTATACATTCAACATCCAGCTTAAGGATCCCAGAGATGCAGATGAAGTCATCACGACCATCACACCTTACGACGGGATCAGCAAAATCGTGCAGGAAAGCAATGTAATGAAGTTCCTCTCAAAGGCGACGGATGCAGTCAATATTGCGACGGTCGTGGCTTTCGCTGTGCTCTTTGTAATATCACTATTTATTATTTCCAACATGGTCAGGATATCAGTTTATTCCAGATCATCAGAGATAGAGATAATGAAGTTTGTAGGTGCGACCAACAATTATATAAGGATGCCTTATATAACTGAAGGCGCGATAGTAGGATTAGTCAGTGCGATCATTTCATGGACTATCACCGTATTTGCTTACAAGGCGATTTACGACAAGATGATGGGTTCTGTTGATCCTACGAGCTTTTATGCACTTGTGAATACGAGAAGCCTTATGTGGACACTTCTGATAATGGTTGTTATCTTCGGTGTGTTCATAGGTGCGATCGGAAGCGGAATATCTGTCCGCAAGTATATTAAGGTGTAGATATGAAAGTAAACAGTATTGTCAAAAGGATATCTGCGGCGGTGATCACCGGATGTATGCTCCTTACAGGGCTTACATCATCCACGTCTGCGGCACTTACCGATGGCATGATCACTGATTCGATCATTTCGATCAAATACAAGGTATCACAGGAAGATATCAACAGGGCAAAGCAGGAAAGGGATGCTGCGAGAAGAAGAGCGAACGAAGTAAACTCAAGACTCAATTCCCTCAACGGACAGCAGACGGAACTTAATAACGAGCTTGCCAATCTCAACCAGATGTCGGCAGAGCAGAGAGCCCAGTACGAGATCATTGCGGGACAGCTTCAGGCTGCACTTGAGGCAAAACAGGCTGCACTGGAGAGGTTCATTGCGGCTCAGGAGAATCTTGAGGAAAAGCAGGAGCAGTTTGCAAACAGAGTTAATGCAATGTTTGAGTTCCAGAACAAATCAACTCTGGAAGTACTGCTCGAATCTGACAGTATAGCAGGTTTCTTTACCAATCTCGAGATAATCGCGCTTATCGCGGATGCAGATAATCAGGCAATAGACGAACTCCAGATTGCTATGGATGATGCGCAGCTCCAGGCTGATGCCGCCATGGAAGAAGCTGATGAGATGCAGCGCATTGCCGATGCCAAGCAGGCTGAGCTCGACGAGCTTGAGAGAAGGATCGGTGTAACGACCGCAGCGCTTGAAGAGGTCAGCACACAGATAACATCTGCAGAGAGAGAAAGAGACAATCTTAATGCGGAAGCTTCAAGACTTGACCAGCGCGTAAGAGATCTTACGAGACAGTATCAGGTACAGCAGGCGCAGAATTACTCTGGCGGCGGAACAAAGGTCGTCAGCGGCATCTCTTTTACATGGCCTGTTGCAAGCCGCAACATTACCTCACCTTACGGATACCGTATCCATCCTATCTCAGGAGTCAGAAAGCTCCATACCGGTATGGATATCGGTTCAAGCTACGGTTCCACTATCGTTGCAGCAGCTTCCGGTACTGTAATCCAGGTCAACCTTCCTGTTCCGGGACGCAACACCGGCGGTTCGGGATACGGCAATTATCTGATCATCAGTCACGGCAACGGCGTAACCACACTGTACGGTCACTGCCGCAACATATATGTAAGTTCCGGACAGTCTGTATCAAGAGGACAGAAGATCGCGGAAGTAGGAAGCACAGGTTCATCCACAGGACCTCATCTCCACTTTGAGGTTCGCGTGAACGGCTCGACCGTCAACCCGAGATCTTACCTGCCTTAATAAGATGGACGAGACATTCTACGATATTTTGGCGGCAAGATATGATACCCTGCAGTCTGATATGGACTGCGGCAGATGGGCTGATTATATCGAAGGCCTGATAAAAAGATTCTGCAGGACATCATCCTCTCAGAAGAAGATAGTCGATCTCGGATGCGGAACCGGTTCCGTTGATATTCCGCTTGCACTGAAGGGATTTGATGTCACCGGCATAGACAATGCACAGGTAATGCTTGAGGTGGCGGCTTCAAAGGAGAATTCTGAGAAGGTCTGCTTCGTCATGGGGGATATCACGGATCTCGAAATGGATTACGATGCCGACTGTTTCGTATCCCTTCTGGATACTCTGGACCACATTATGGATCCGAACGACCTGCTGAAGATCTTCAGGAACGTGAGCGATCATCTTCTGTCCGGCGGTGTATTCATCTTTGATGTGATCACACTTAAGCATCTCGAGGAGACTTTCGGTGATAATGTTTTCTATCAGGATTATGAGGATTTTCTCCTTCTCTGGGTTAACAATTATGACAGTGGAGAGAATATCAATACGGCGGAGCTGACCTTTTTCGAGAGCGACGGCAGCGGAAGATATATAAGATATGACGGTAACCTCGTGGAGAGGTACTATCCCAAGGACTTCTTTATTGAGGCGGGAAGACAGGCGGGTCTTACTCATTTGGCGACATTAGGCGAGCTTTCCGATGAAGCGCCGGATGAAGGTGAAGAAAGAATATTTATGGTATTTATAAAGGAGTAATATGGCTGATCCGTATTCCGTTCCGGGTATAACTGATATAAATAAAGATCATTTCGTTAAGGCGAGTGCGCTCAGAGGCTTTGTAAAAGCGTGCGCGATAAGGTCAACCGATCTTTGCCGCCAGGCACAGGAGTATCACAAC
Organism: Saccharofermentans sp.; assembly: GCA_024688685.1. Classification (GTDB taxonomy): domain Bacteria; phylum Bacillota; class Clostridia; order Saccharofermentanales; family Saccharofermentanaceae; genus Saccharofermentans. Next base: position 41,818 of record JAILDX010000008.1, on the reverse strand, counting down.
ATGACACCTTCTGTTATGTGTGCGCTTGGCAGATTCATGACGGGAAGCCTTCTTTTATCTGAGAATATGAAGAACCCGACGGATACTCAGACGACGATAATCAAAGCGGAAGGTCCAATCGGCGGCATGACATGCGTATGTGATTCGTCGTTTAACTGCAGGGCATATCCCGTTGTGAGCAGGATCGAGGGCGATGAGAGCGTGAATGTCAAGGGCGCGGTAGCGGGCGGAACGCTTTCCGTAATAAGAGATATCGGTCTCAGGGAGCCATACGGAGGACAGGTCGAACTGAAGACAGGCGGCATTGGTGAGGATTTTACATATTATCTGATGGCGTCGGAACAGACTCCTTCCATCGTGGCACTTGGAGTCCTCATTGAGAAAGGGAAGATAAAGCATGCCGGCGGAATGATGGTCCAGCTTATGCCCGGTTATGATGAGAAGGATGTGGACTATCTTGAGAAGAGGGCCTCGGGATTTCCTGACTATACATATTTCCTTGATGAGGGATTCTCTCCTGCGCAGATACTTGACCTTTTCCTCGGTGATCCGGATATGAAGTATATAGAGGGAGCGCCCGTATCTTTTAGGTGCAACTGCAGCAAAGAGAAGATGTCGGCAGGTCTTGCCACCCTCGGGAAGGCAGATCTTGAGGAGCTTGCCTCCGATGAGAAGGGTATAGATACCGAATGCAGATTCTGCAACAGCAAATATCATTTTGAGCCTGCTGACATAAGGGCTCTGCTTAAGGAAAATCAGGCATAAACGCCGCTGGAACGCCCATAAGGGTGTAGAATCTGATGTTTTTAGCATTTTTGCTTGCCAATATTGCAATCCCATAGTACAATCGCTTTTGCGCGGTTTGTCCGACGGGGCTTTCTGCGCGCCAAAAGCGTTGATGATGAAGATTGCCGTTGCCTTGTGGCATCTGCGCCACGGACGGACGGGGAACTTCTTCGGAGCGAAGTCGGGGCAATGATCTCCGGCGATCTCGGCGAAGGTGTCGGTACAGTTTAATAGTGCAGCGTCTTCCCGGTATAGACCAAAGTGCTTTTATATCAATAGAAGTAACTGGACAGCCGGGTTTTTGAATGGGGCACGAGGAAACGCCCGAACAGGTTGAGAAAATCAAAGCAGAAAATGGAGGAAAACAAATGGCAACACAGAAGATCCGAATCAAGTTCAAAGCTTATGATCACAGACTTCTTGACAAGGCAGTAAAGTCAGTAGTAGACGTTCTCGATCGTACAGGAGCAAGCTACTCAGGACCTATACCGCTTCCCACAGAGAAAGAGGTAGTAACGATCCTTCGTTCACCTCACAAGTACAAGGATTCCCGTGAGCAGTTCGAGCAGAGAACACACAAGAGACTGATCGATGTTTATACACCATCCGCTTCAACAATGGATGAGCTTAAGAAGATCGAACTGCCTGCAGGTGTGTCCATCGAGAACGACGGAACAAAGTAAACACCAAGGGCATTTTCGGGCAGGAGAAGCCAAGACTGCTGTCCGAGGTCACGTTCGCTGATCGATAAGCGAACCAATAACCTAATAAGGAGGAATACAAGATGAAATTCATTATTGGCAAAAAGTCCGGTATGACTCAGCTGTTTGATGAGAATGGCAACGCTATCCCGGCAACCGTCATCGAAGTAGAGCCCATGTATGTGCTCCAGAACAAGACGGAAGAGAAAGATGGCTACAATGCTGTCAAGGTTGCATCCGGCGTTATCCGCGAGAAGCTCGTAAATAAGCCGGTAAAGGGTCAGTTCAAGAATGCTGACGTAGAGGTAAAGAGATACATCCGTGAGTTCGAAGCGGATGAGGAATTTGCTCTTGGCCAGGAGATCAAGGTTTCAGATATGTTCGCAGTTGGCGATCACGTTGATGTTTCCGGTATTTCCAAGGGTAAGGGTTTCCAGGGCAACACAAAGCGCCACGGCCAGAAGGGTGGTCCTTCAGGTCACGGTTCCATGTACCACAGAAGAGTCGGTTCCATGGGTGCTAACTCAACACCTGCACGTGTTATGCCCGGTAAGAAGATGCCTGGACATATGGGCGCAGTTAACTGCACAGTTCAGAATCTCAGCGTAGTAATGGTAGATGGCGACAGAGGAATCCTTGTCCTCAGAGGTGCCGTACCTGGTCCTAAGGGCGGTATGGTTACTGTTAAGACATCTGTTAAGGCTAAGTAAGGCGGGAGGACTAAATAATGGCTAAATTAGATATTTACAATCTCAGCGGTGCCGTTACAGGTTCTATCGAGCTTTCTGACGATATCTTTGCAATTACTCCCAATGAGAGTGCTATGGCTATCGTTGTAAGGAACCAGCTCGCTAACCGCAGACAGGGCACACAGAGCACAAAGACAAGAAGTGAAGTAAGAGGCGGCGGTAAGCGCCCCTGGAGACAGAAGGGTACAGGTCGTGCTCGTCACGGTTCTGACAGATCTGCTCAGTACGTTGGCGGCGGCATCATCTTTGGCCCCAAGCCGAGATCTTACAACTACACAGTTCCCAAGAAGATCAAGAGACTTGCTATGAAGTCAGCTCTCTCAACAAAGGTTGCAGCAGGTAAGCTCATCGTTGTTGAGGATATGAACCTTGAGCAGGTTAAGACACAGGTTATGGCTAAGGCTCTTAAGGATCTTAAGACTGATTCCGCACTCATCGTTTTCGAGGGTAAGAATGAGAATGCAGAGCTTTCCGCAAGGAATATTCCTGACACAAAGACAGCTCTCGTTAATACGATCAACGTATTTGACATTTTGAAGTATGACAGCCTTGTTGTTACAAAGGCTGCAGCAGAGAAGATTCAGGAGGTGTACGTATGAAGGCAGCACAGGACGTAATCTTAACACCTGTCATCACCGAGAAGTCTGCCGGCGTTATTGATGACGGCAAGTACACTTTCAAGGTTGCAGTCGGTGCAAACAAGACTGAGATCAAGGAAGCTGTAGAGAAGCTTTTCGGAGTAAAGGTTATCGGCGTAAACATTGCAAACTACGACGGTAAGGTAAAGAGACAGCGTTACACATTCGGTAGAACACCTGCTTACAAGAAGGCAATCGTTACAATCGACACTGAGGGTAAGGAAGTGTCCTATCTTGGCAAGGGCGGCAAGGCTGTAAAGTCTTCCGACAAGTTCAAGACATCTATCGAAGAGTTCGGCTTTGGACAGTAAGTCAGATAAGGAGTAAATAGAAATGGCAGTTAAAACATTCAATCCTACTTCTCCGGCAGTCAGACAGATGGCAGTTGCGGACTATTCCGTACTTACTAAGAAAGAGCCCGAGAAGAGTCTTCTTGTAACAAAGAAGAACAATGCAGGCCGTAACTCTTATGGCCGTATCACCGTTCGTCATCAGGGCGGCGGAAACCGCCAGAAGATCCGTGTGATCGACTGGAAGAGAACAAAGGATGGTATCCCTGCAGAGGTTAAGGCTCTGGAGTACGATCCTAACAGAACAGCATTTATCGCACTTATTCAGTATGTTGACGGTACAAAGAGCTACATCCTTGCACCTAACGGACTTAAGGTTGGCGATAAGGTAGAGAGCGGTGAGAACGCAGATATCATCAAGGGTAATGTTCTTCCTATCTCTTCCATTCCTGTAGGTACACTGATCTCCTGCATCGAGCTTAAGCCCGGCAAGGGAGCACAGATGGTAAGAACAGCAGGTGCAGGTGCACAGCTCATGGCAAAGGAAGGCGCTTACGCTCAGGTTCGTCTTCCTTCCGGTGAGGTTCGTATGGTATCTGTTAAGTGCCGTGCAATGATCGGTGAGATCGGCAACGCAGAGCATGAGAACGTAAAGCTCGGTAAGGCTGGTAAGTCCCGCCACAAGGGTGTACGTCCTTCCGTTCGTGGTGTCGTTATGAACCCTAATGATCACCCTCACGGTGGTGGTGAAGGTAAGTCACCTATCGGTCTTCCGGGTCCTGTTACACCTTGGGGTGTTCCTACACTCGGTAAGAAGACAAGAAATAAGAAGAAGCAGTCGAGCAAGTACATTGTTCGCGGCAGAAAGGGTTAAGGAGGCAGCGTAAATGAGTAGATCAGCACACAAGGGCTATTTCGTTCAGGACAGCCTTATGAAGAAGATCACTGCAATGAACGATGCAGGCGAGAAGAAGATCGTGCAGACATGGTCACGTGCTTCCACAATCTTCCCTGAGTTTGTTGGACACACAATTGCAGTCTACGATGGTCGTAAGCATGTTCCTGTATACATTACAGAGGAAATGATCGGTCATAAGTTGGGTGAGTTCGCTCCCACACGTAAGTTTGGCGGACACGGTGGCGAGAAGAGCGCCGGCGGACGTTAATAAGGAGGACTTGCAAAGTGGATAAGATAATTTTAAAGAGAGAGAATATCGAGAATAACCGCGAGGCTATTCTTGAGGCCTACAAGGGTCCCCAGAAGAGAAGCAACAGACTTCCTGTTCCTACAAAGAGACAGAGAAAGCTCCTCGGTCTGGGCAAGGATATGGGCGTTGCTACGGCAAAGTACATCAGGATCACTCCCCGTAAGGTTAAGATCGTTGCAGATCTTATCAAGGGACAGTCAATCGACGATGCATATGCGATCCTTATGTATACACCTAAGGCCGCTTCTCCGGTACTCACAAAGGTTTTGAAGTCAGCAGAGGCTAATGCTGTTAACAATAACGGCTTGAACAGAGAGAATCTTTACGTTGCAGATGCATACGCTAATCCGGGTCCGATCATCAAGCGTTATATTCCCAGAGCAAGAGGTTCTGCAAGCAGCATCAAGAAGAGAACAAGTCACGTTACGATTGTTCTCAAGGAAAGAGTATAAGGAGGATTTAGCATGGGTCAGAAAGTTAACCCCCATGGTCTTAGAGTCGGTATTATCAATGAAAGTACAAACGGCAGTGAAGGCGAGTACAGCCGCAGAAACTGGAACTCACGTTGGTACGCTGATAAGAAGACTTTTGGTGACTACCTTGTAGAAGACAAGAACATCCGTGAGTTCGTTATGAAGAAGGCGGATGCAATCGTTAAGAAGAACAGCAAGAACAGCAAGAAGCCTATCGACGAGACAAAGACAAACGTTGCAGGTATCGCTAATATCGTTATCGAGCGTAAGGATGCAGATTCTGTTAAGCTCACGATCAGAACAGGCAGCCCTGCTCTCGTAATCGGTTCAAAGGGCGCAAGCCTCACTGAGCTCAAGCAGGCTGTTGAGAAGAAGTTCGGCAAGAAGGTTCTTATCGATGTAGAAGATGTTAAGGACAGAGATGCAAACGCAGTTCTCGTCGCACAGAACATCGCATCACAGCTCGAGAACCGTATCTCTTTCAGAAGAGCTATGAAGAGAGCTATGTCCCAGGCTATGAAGCAGGACATCAAGGGAATCAAGACAATGTGCTCCGGCCGTCTTGGCGGTGCCGAGATCGCAAGATCCGAGACATACCACGAGGGTACTATCCCTCTTCAGACACTCCGTGCTGATATCGATTATGGTTTTGCTGAGGCAAACACAACATACGGACGTATCGGTGTCAAGGTATGGATCTACAAGGGTGAGATTATTCCCGTTAAGAATACCAAAGAAGAAGGAGGCGAAGCTTAATGTTACTTCCTAAGAGAACAAAATACAGAAAGCAGCAGAGAGGCCGCATGAAGGGTAAAGCATCACGCGGTAACTACGTTTCCTACGGTGAATACGGCCTTATGGCAACAGAGCCCTGCTGGATCAAGTCAAACCAGATCGAGGCTGCCCGTATCGCAATCAACAGATACGTAAAGCGTGGCGGTAAGGTTTGGATCAAGATATTCCCTGATAAGCCTGTATCAAAGAAGCCTGCTCAGGTTCGAATGGGTTCAGGTAAGGCGGCAAACGAGTACTGGTGTGCAGTTGTTAAGCCCGGAAGAGTACTTTTCGAGATTGCCGGTGTTACAGAGGAACAGGCCAGAGAGGCTATGAGACTTGCAGGACACAAGCTTCCTTGCAAGACAAAGTTTGTAGTAAGAGAGAAGGAGGAAAAGGTAAATGAAGGTTGAAGACATCCGCGCTAAGTCCAATGAAGAGCTGGCTGCAGAGCTTAATTCCCTCAAGGAAGAACTCTTTAAGCTTCGTTTCCAGCACTCCACAAACCAGCTCGAGAATCCTGCTCAGATCTCATCTGTTAAGAAGGATATCGCAAGAGTTATGACAGTAATCCGTGAGCGTGAGCTTACGGCAGCAAAGTAAGGGGGATAACGCAATATGGCAGAAAGAAACCTCAGAAAGACAAGAGTGGGTATTGTTACATCAGACAAGATGGACAAGACGATCGTAGTTTCTGTTCAAGAGCACGTTAAGCACCCTCTCTACGGAAAGATCATGAAGAGAACTTATAAGCTCAAGGCACACGATGAGAACAACGAGTGCCAGGTAGGCGATAAGGTTCAGGTAATGGAGACAAGACCTCTGTCCAAGGATAAGAGATGGAGACTTGTACAGATCGTTGAGAAAGCCAAGTAATGCAGGCTAAAGGAGGATATATCAGATGATTCAGGTTGAATCCAGACTCAGATCTGCTGACAATACGGGCGCAAAAGAGCTTGCCTGCATTAAGGTGCTCGGCGGATCCTGGCGTAAATATGCCAACATCGGCGACGTAATCGTTTGCTCCGTAAAGACAGCCGCTCCCGGCGGTATGGTCAAGAAGGGTGACGTAGTCAGAGCAGTCGTCGTACGCACAAAGAGAGGCGTAAGAAGAGCTGACGGTTCATACATCAAGTTTGATGAGAACGCAGCAGTTATTATCAAGGATGACAAGAACCCCCGTGGTACTCGTATCTTTGGCCCCATCGCAAGAGAGCTCAGAGACAAGGATTATATGAAGATCCTGTCACTCGCTCCCGAGGTTCTGTAAGGAGGAATGACTAATGGCTAAGAAGATTCACGTTAAGAAGGATGATCAGGTCGTTGTCATTTCCGGTAAGGACAAGGGCAAGACTGGTAAGGTTCTCTTGGTAGAACCCGAGACAGGAAGGATCTATGTTGAGGGCGTAAACATCGTTAAGAAGCACCAGAAGGCAAGAACACAGACTTCTCCTTCCGGCATCATCGAGAGAGAAGGTTCTATCGATGCTTCCAATGTTATGCTCGTAGATCCCAAGACAGGTGAAGCTACAAAGGTTGGCTTCAAGGTAAACGAGGACGGATCCAAGGTTCGCTATGCGAAGAAGTCCGGTGAAGTCCTCAACACAGTCAAGAAAGCTAAGGGGGAGTAAGTAGATGTCAAGATTGAAGGAAAAGTACACATCTGAAGTCGCACCGGCTTTGGCTGAACAGTTTAAGTACGATTCAGTAATGCAGATCCCTAAGATCGAGAAGATCGTTCTCAACATGGGATTAGGTGAGGTTAAGGATAACCCTAAGGCACTTGATAATGCTATGCGCGATATGGGCATAATCGCAGGACAGAAGCCTGTTGCAACAGTTGCTTCCAAGTCAGTTGCTGCTTTTAAGCTCAGAGACGGAATGAAGATCGGATGTAAGGTTACGCTTCGTGGAGAGAACATGTATTACTTCCTCGACAAGCTCATCAGCATCGCTCTTCCCCGTGTTCGTGACTTCCGCGGCATCAATCCTAACTCATTTGACGGTCACGGTAACTACGCTATGGGTATCAAGGAGCAGCTTATGTTCCCTGAGATCGAGTACGATAAGATCGATAAGATCCGTGGTATGGATATCATTATCGTAACAACAGCTAAGACAGACGAAGAGGCTTTTGAGCTTCTGAAGTTAATCGGAATGCCGTTCCGTAAGTAATGGAGGAGAGAATTAAATGGCTAAGAAGTCAATGATCAATAAATCACAGAGGACTCCTAAGTTTTCTACACAGCAGCACAACCGTTGTAAGCTCTGCGGCAGACCTCATTCATACATCCGTAAGTATGGTGTTTGCCGTCTCTGCTTCCGTGATCTTGCTTACAAGGGCGAGATTCCCGGTGTCAAGAAGGCTAGCTGGTAAGTTCGAAGGATAGGAGGAAATAAAAATGCAGATCACAGATGCAATCGCAGATATGCTTACGAGAATCCGTAATGCAGGTAATGCGGGTCACCCCACAGTAGAGGTTCCTGCTTCCAATCTTAAGAAGGCTATCGCTCAGATCCTTCTCGACGAAGGCTATATCGCTGGTTTTGATGTAGTTGAGGATAACAAGCAGGGTATGATCAGGATCACTCTGAAGTATTCCGGCAAGAAGCATGTTATCTCCGGAATCAAGAGAATCTCCAAGCCCGGTCTTCGTGCTTATGCTGACAAAGAGAGCCTTCCCAACGTTCTGGGCGGCTTAGGTATTGCGATCATCTCCACATCAAAGGGAGTTATGACCGACAAGAAGGCAAGAAAGCTTGGTGTAGGCGGCGAGGTTCTCGCATACGTATGGTAATAATAGGAGCAGAAGCTTCTATAAATACACTCTGAAAAGCGTCTTAGGACGCACAATCTGAAGAGCAGGAGGAAAATTTTATGTCAAGAATTGGTAGAAAACCGATCACGATTCCTGCAGGCGTCGATGTAAAGATCGACGGACAGCACATCACTGTAAAGGGTGCGAAGGAGACACTTGAGCTCGATGTACATCCTGATATCACAGTTAAGATGGACGCAGGCGTGATTACGGTTGAGAGACCGTCAGACGAGAAGCAGCACAGAGCGCTTCATGGTCTGACAAGAGCTTTGATCAACAACATGGTCGTAGGTGTATCCGAGGGCTTCTCCAAGGAACTCCAGATCAATGGTGTAGGTTACAAGGCAACAAAGCAGGGTAACAAGGTTGTATTCAATCTCGGTTACTCACACCCCATTGAGATCGTTGAGCCTAAGGGTATCACTCTTGAGGTTCCTTCTCAGGACAAGGTCATCGTTAAGGGCGCTGATAAGCAGCTCGTTGGCGAGACAGCAGCAAAGATCCGTTCGTTCAGAGTTCCTGATGTTTATAAGGGCAAGGGTATCAAGTATGCCGATGAGCACCTTATCATTAAGGAAGGTAAGACCGGAGCTAAGAAGTAAGGTAAGGGGGTAAAGATCAAATGATTAACAAGATTGATAAGAACGAGATCCGTAAGAGAAAGCACGTTCGTGTAAGAAAGAAGATTGCAGGAACAACAGAGTGCCCCCGTCTCTGCGTTTACAGAAGTAACGCTCACATCTATGCTCAGGTTATTGACGATGTAACGGGTAAGACAATTGCCAGTGCTTCTTCACTTGACAAGGATGTTAAGTCTGCCGTTAATAATTGCGGAAACATTGAGACAGCAAAGCTTGTAGGCAAGCTCATCGCAGAGCGCGCACAGGCTAAGGAGATCAAAGAGGTTGTTTTCGATCGTGGCGGATATCTCTATCACGGAAGAGTAGCAGCTTTGGCAGAGGCGGCAAGAGAAGCCGGTCTCTCATTCTAAGCGGAAGGAGTAATTAAATGGCTTTTGATAAGAATAACTATTCCAAAGAGAACGAAAGCGGCTACGAGGAGAGAGTCCTTCACATCGGCCGTGTTTCCAAGACCGTAAAAGGTGGTAAGAATATGCGTTTCGCCGCTCTCGTTATCGTTGGTGACAAGAATGGTCACATCGGTAAGGGTATCGGTAAGGCTGCAGAGGTTCCCGAGGCTATCCGTAAGGGTATCGAAGAGGCTAAGAAGAACATCATCGATGTTACAATCCTCAACGGAACGATCCCTCACGAGACTCTTGGTGTCTTCAGCGCTTCAAAGATCGTTATGAAGCCCGCTGCATCAGGTACCGGTGTCATCGCAGGCGGTCCTGTACGTTCAGTATGTGAGCTCGCAGGTATCAAGGATATCCGTACAAAGTCAATCGGCTCGAATAACCCTAACAACATGGTAAATGCTACTATCGAGGGTCTTAAGAGCCTGAAGTCTGCCGAGGAAGTTGCAAAGCTCCGCGGTAAGTCAGTAGAAGAAATAGGCTAAGGAGGGTGTAACCAATGTCTAATCTGAAGATTACACTCGTAAAGAGTACTAACAAGGCTCAGAGAAAGCCCAAGGCTACAGTTGCTGCTTTAGGTCTCAAGAAGATCGGACAGACAGTTGAGAAGCCTGACAACGAAGCGATTCGCGGTATGATCAAGACTGCTGTGAACTACGTTTCTGTTGAAGAAGTTTGATGGAGGTACAGTTAAATGAAGCTCAATGAAATGACTTCACTCGGCAACAAGACCGCTTATCGTAAGGGTCGTGGTGCCGGTTCCGGCAACGGTAAGACAGCAGGCCGCGGACACAAGGGTCAGAATGCACGTTCCGGCGGCGGTGTACGTCCCGGCTTTGAAGGTGGCCAGATGCCCCTTTACAGAAGACTGCCTAAGCGCGGATTCAACAATAAGCGTTTTGCACCCGCATACATCGAGGTTAACGTTTGTGACCTCGAGAAGCTTGAAGCAGGAAGCACAGTAACAGCAGAGTCTCTTGCAGAGGCTGGTATCATTACACTTCCCAAGAACAATGACGGTGTCAAGATCCTTGGTAACGGTAATCTTACAAAGAAACTCGATGTAAAGGCTGCAAAGTTTACGGCTGCTGCAAAAGAGAAGATCGAGAAAGCCGGAGGCACTGCAGAGGAGGTTTAAGGTATGAGAGGTATTTTTGATACCGCAGTAAACGCTTTTCGCGTTGAAAGCATACGTAAAAGATTACTCTATACCTTTTTGATCCTCGGCATCTTCATGCTTGGCGGCCTCGTTCCTGTACCCGGACTTGACGGTGACAAGTTCACCGAGCTCGTCCGCCAGTGGGGACAGCTTGCAAGCATCATGGACGTTGTATCCGGTGGCGGATTATTCCATGCGACGATCTTTGCGATGGGTATCTCACCTTATATCAACGCTTCGATCATCATCCAGCTCCTTCAGGTCGTTATCCCCGCTCTCGAGGATATGTCCAAGGAAGGTGAGTCAGGAAGAAAGAAGCTCACTAAGATCACAAGATACTCGGCAATTGGCCTGGCACTCGTTCAGTCCTGCCTTTTCTGCTATTCGACAAGATCCGCCATGGTATCCTCACTTCCCACATGGCTCAACGCGATCCTGGTTGTCCTGTCATTTACAGCAGGTACCTGTCTCGTTGTATGGCTCGGTGAGAAGATAAATGATATCGGCATCGGAAATGGTGTTTCGCTTATCATCTTCGCAGGTATCGTTACAAGACTTCCCGACATGGTAAGGACTCTGTACAACACTGCAACTGATGTAAGCACGAACTTTGATAACAGAGCAATCGGAATACTTATGGGTGTTCTGGTGTTCGTCGCTGTAACTATTGTATCTATCGGAATCATCGTATTCGTTCTCTATGTTCAGAATGCGGAGAGAAGACTTACGGTACAGTATTCCAAGAAGGTTATCGGAAGAAATCAGCGTGGCGGCAACAAGGACTATATACCTCTCAAGGTTAACCAGTCCGGCGTTATGCCTGTCATCTTTGCGATGAGTATCCTCGCAATCCCTTCAATGATCGTTACATTCTTCTTCAGGAACAGCGAGAGCCCGGTAGCGAAATGGTTTGGAACAGATTTCACGGGAAGCGTTTACTACTACATAGTTTACTTCCTCCTGATCATCGGATTCACATTCTTCTATTCCGCTATTCAGTTCCACCCGATCGAGATAGCTAACAACATCAACAAGAACGGTGGTGCGATCAGCGGTATCAGAGCAGGTAAGCCTACTTCTGATTTCATCGCAGCTATCGCTCACAGACTGAACTGGGTAGATGCATTCTTCCTTTCACTCGTATGTATCGTTCCTACAGTTGTTGGTATCCTGACAGGTCTTGAGAATGTCTGGTTCGCAGGAACTTCAGTTCTCATCCTTACGGGTGTTGCAAATGATCTGATCAATCAGGTCGAGAGCGAACTCGAGGTCAGAAGTCCTAAGGGCTTCCTTGACGATGTTGCTCTGCTCAAGGGCAGGAGAAAGTAATCTTTCCCTAATTTGAATAACAACAACGGGGTTGTCTCACGAAGAGGCAGCCCCTTTTGTTTATATAAAAATAAAATAAATAATGAAAAATGTGCGAATACCTATTATAATAGGTGGGTTAAGGATTATGTTGAATAGAACTCGGAGGGCATTAGATGTCATTGATCACAAAAGCTTTTAAGATACCGGAACTTCGTAAGAAGGTCATTTTTACATTTCTTATGATATTTGTTCTGGCGGTAGCTTCACTTATACCTTCTCCCGGAATGAATGTTGCAAAGTTTTCTGAACTTGTAAATGGCTGGGGAGATGTCGGAACTCTTATGGGAATACTGTCCGGCAAGGGAATCTATAATGCATCGATCATCTCTCTTTCTGTATATCCGTATCTTTTCGGAATGATCGTTGTTCAGGTCCTTACCGCTACGATCCCTGCTCTCCGCAATCTCAATTATCAGAGCGAAGCTGCACAGCGCAGGGTAACAAAGTATACAAGATGGGCTGCGATCGGCGCAGGATTTGTTTTCTCTATCCTTCTCGTTACAGGTTCAAGATCAGCTCTCTCGGCAAACCTCAATTTCTGGCTTGCAATGAGCCTTGCGATCCTGGGATTCACTATCGGATCAGCTCTTGTATCATGGATCTGTGAGCTCATCACATCAAAGGGTCTTGGCAATGGTTTCTCCGTAGTTATCTTCGCAGCTATCTGCCGCAATGTACCTCATGTTTTCAAGACAGTCTTTACAAAGACAAACGGCAAGCTCGGTCTCGTCTGGGCGATCGTGTTTACAGTTCTTGCAGTTATCATCAGCCTTGCAGCTCTGGTCTTCTGCATATATGTTCAGAACTCCGAGAGAAGGATAAAGCTCCTTTTCAACAAGAGAAGCTTCGGTATGAAGCAGTATATGGGACAGAACACATCGCTTCCCATAAAGATCACACAGTCCGGAATACTGCCGATCATCTATACGATGATGCTCATCACTACTCCGGCTCTTATCATTGCTTTCTATAATCCGGGAAGCAGCAATGTATGGGTAAAGGGTTTCGTCAACTTCATGACAAGTCCCTCATACATCGTGCTGTTTGCTTTCCTCGTGGTTATCTTTTCCAACGCATTTGCCATCATGCAGTTTAATCCCGGAGAGCTCGCAGGCGAACTCAAGAATAACAACGGTTATATCGCGGGAGTTAAGCCGGGCAAGCCTACGGCACAGTTCCTGACTTCAATGTTTGCGAACATGAACTACGCCGGTGCGGTATTCCTTTTCGCAATGTGTGTCATTCCTGTCCTCGTTGCGCTTATTCCCGGAATGAGAGAGGTATGGTACGGAGGTATTGCGGTAGTGATCCTGTCTTCAGTAGTGAACGATATGATCACGCTGCTCGAGAACGGTATAAAAGAGAACGAAGACAAGAAGAAGGCTAACAAGCCGTCAAAGTCTTCAAAGGCATTCAAATAATCATTAAGCAGGAGGTGTAATCATGAGACTCATTATTTTAGGTGCTCCGGGATCCGGCAAAGGTACAACGGCAGTTGTTCTCAGAGATAAGTATTCACTTGCTCACATTTCGACAGGCGATATCTTCAGGAGCAATATCAAGGCAGGAACACCTCTTGGAATCGAGGCAAAGTCCTACATAGATAAGGGCCAGCTCGTTCCCGACAGCATCACGATCGGAATGGTTGAAGCAAGACTGGCTGAGGATGACTGCAAGGCAGGTTATATCCTTGACGGTTTCCCGAGGACTCTCGCTCAGGCTCAGGCACTTGACGAGATGCTTGCTGCAAAGGGCGAGAAGATCGATGCAGTTCTGTCCATCAAGGTTGATGATGAGATCATCAAGGAGCGTGTTACAACAAGACGCGTCTGTGAGAAGTGCGGAGCAAGCTTTAACGTTAAGTTCAAGCCTACAAAGGTTGAGGGCGTATGTGATCTTTGCGGCGGCAATGTTGTTCAGCGTGCAGATGATACTGAAGAGACAGTAGCTGCAAGACTTGTTACTTATTATGAAAATACAAGACCTCTGATCGATTTCTATCAGGCAAAAGGTCTTATTGTTGAAGGCGATAATAATGTTGATTCGGAAAGCTGTGTCAGATCTATCGAAGAGGGCCTTAAGGCTTTGGGTATCTGATGGCAGGTTTCTTAGAAAGGTTTTTTCCTATGGTTGAGTTTTTGACTGCAGAAGAGTTTGAACTGATGAAGGCTTCCGGCAAGATACTTCAGGAGGTCTTCAGAGTATGTCAGAAAGAGATCAAGCCGGGAATGACAACATATGATGTCGATAAGATCGCAAATGATATCATTACCGGTCATGGTGCGACACCGTCATTCCTTAATTACGGCGAGCCGCCGTTCCCGGGTTCCATCTGTGCTTCTGTGAATGAGGAGGTTGTTCACGGCATTCCGTCAAAGAAGAGAGTCCTTAAGGATGGGGATATCATTTCGGTGGATGTCGGAGCGATCCTTGAAGGATATCATTCCGATGCATGCAGAACATTCCTTGTAGGCGAGGTTGATCAGGAAGTTGTTGATCTTGTTGAGAGGACAAAGCAGTCTTTCTTTGAGGGACTCAAGTATGCGAAGGCAGGAATGAGGACCGGTGATATCGGACACGCAGTTCAGGAATACTGCGAAGGCTTTGGTTACGGAGTTGTAAGAGAACTCACAGGCCACGGTATCGGAACATCACTTCACCAGGATCCCGAGGTGCTTAATTACGGCAAGGCGGGACACGGATATAAGCTGAGAGCAGGAATGGCTATATGCATTGAGCCGATGATTACTCTCGGACGTAAGGAAATAGAGCAATTGAGCGATGGCTGGACTATCGTAACAAGAGACAGAAAGCCGGCAGCTCATTATGAGAATACTGTACTTATTACAGAAGAAGGACCTGTTATGACAACTTTTGAGGAGGGTATTTAATGTCAAAAGAGGATGTAATCGAAGTAGAAGGTATTGTTGACGAAGCGTTGCCCAATGCAACATTCAAGGTTAAGCTCGACAGCGGGCATATCGTTCTTGCCCATCTGTCAGGGAAGCTCCGTCAGAATTACATTAAGATTCTTCCCGGGGATAAGGTAACAATGGAACTGTCACCTTATGATCTTTCCAGAGGCAGGATCACATGGAGAGGCGAGAAGAAGAGATAATCTTCGATATTTACTGCTTTCAACAGTAAATACTTATTGAATTTACAAAATAATCTGATACAATAGTATAGCCTGCGCGTAAAAGCGTGAGTTTTGTTGAGCAAAAATGACAACAAATAAGTAATTGTCAGGAGGTTCTAAGGCAATGAAGGTTAGACCGTCAGTAAAGCCGATGTGCGAGAAGTGCAAAGTCATTCGTCGTAACGGTAAAGTCATGGTCATCTGTTCCGACCCTAAGCACAAGCAGAAGCAGGGTTGATGCAGAAGAGAACGATTTGACTGACCCAGCGGATTTAGCCCCGCAGGATCAGAGTGGCACTGCTTCGCCACGAACAACAGAATTGCAAACAAAAAGAATCGAATATTACACGTAAATGTAGGGGCGGCTGCTCGTTCCTAACCCGATCGAGTTCCTTACGCCGCGTGTTTTATATAGATTAAAACAAATCATTATTCAATTAATGGAGGTAACAAAATGGCTCGTATAGCCGGTGTTGATTTGCCGAATGACAAGAGAGTCGAGATCGCTCTCACCTACATTTACGGCATTGGCAGAACAAGCGCTTCCGACATCATCAGAGAGACAGGTATCAATCCCGATACACGTGTTAAGGATCTCTCCGAGGACGAAGTTGCTAAGATCCGTGACAGGATTGAGAATCATTACACAGTAGAAGGTGACCTTAAGAGAGAGGTTGCCCTGAATATCAAGCGTCTTACAGAGATCGGCTGCTACAGAGGCCGCCGTCACAGAATGGGACTTCCCGTAAGAGGCCAGCGCACAAAGACAAACGCTCGTACCCGTAAGGGACCTAAGCGTACTGTTGCAGGCAAGAAGAAGTAAGGGAGGATTCTATAAATGGCAAAAGCAGCTAAGAAGACAGCAGTCAGACCCAGAAGACGTGAACGCAAGAACGTTGTTGACGGTCAGGCTCACATTCATGCAACATTTAACAACACGATCATTACCATTACTGATAAATCAGGAAATGCTATTTCCTGGGCTTCCGCCGGTATGAACAACAAGGGTTCACGTAAGGGAACAGCTTACGCAGCTCAGGTTGCTTCTGAGGAAGCAGGAAAGAAGGCAGTTGATCACGGAATGAAGACTGTTGAGGTCTTCGTAAAGGGTCCCGGTTCAGGACGTGAATCTGCGATCCGTGCACTTGCAACAGTTGGTTTGCAGGTAACGATGATCAAGGATGTAACACCCGTTCCTCATAACGGTTGCCGTCCTCCTAAGCGCAGAAGAGTTTAATCTTTTCCGCTTGTTTATCAGATTATAGAAAAGAGGTTAAAGTAATGGCTAGAGATATGACACCTGTCCTTAAGAAGTGCAGAGCTCTCGATATTGAGCCGGCTTACTTGGGACTTGAGAAGAAGAAGTCAACAAGACATGGAAAAATGGCCAAGAAGACCAGTGAATATGGTATGCAGCTCAAGGAGAAGCAGAAGGCCAAGTTTATTTATGGCGTACTTGAGAAGCCTTTCAGAAACTATTTCGAGAAGGCTCAGAAGCTTAAGTATGGCACAACCGGTGAAAACCTTATGATCCTTCTGGAGATGAGACTGGACAACGTTATCTTCAGGATGGGTCTCGCAAGAACAAGAGATGAGGCAAGACAGATCGTCAGCCACAGATGTGTTCAGGTTAACGGCAAGACAGTTAACATTCCTTCATACAGCGTAAGAGTTGGTGATTCCATTGTTATCAAGGAGAACTCAAAGGGTTCCCAGAGATTCAAGGATATCGTTGAAGTTACTTCATCCAGAGGAGTTCCGGAGTGGCTTGAGTCCAACAAGGAGCAGCTCAGCGGTAAGGTTATTGCAGTTCCGAGAAGAGATCAGATCGATGTACCTGTAAAAGAGGTTGCCATCGTCGAGTTGTATTCCAAGTAATAACCCGTAATAGCAAAAGCGCCCTCCTCAAGAGGGCATAGACTTCAGGAGGAAAAGAAATGATGGAAATTAGCCAGCCGAACATTAAGTGCACTGAAATCAGCGAAGATCGTTCCTACGGTAAGTATGTCATCTCCCCGTTAGAGCGTGGCTACGGTACAACACTCGGTAACTCACTTCGCAGAGTTCTTTTGTCATCACTCACCGGTGCGGCAGTAATATCGATCAAGGTTGACGGTATCAGTCACGAGTTTTCCACAGTTCCGGGTATCATTGAGGATATGACTGAGATCATTCTCAATATCAAGGGAATCAGAGCAAAGATCCACACCGATTCCAAGATCGTAAGCATCAGCGTGGCAAAGGGTAAGACCGGCGAGCTGAAGGCAGGCGATATCGTTCATGGACCCGATGTTGAGATAATGAATCCTGATCACGTTATTGCACATCTTAACGGTGAAGCTGACGTTTACATGGAGTTCACTATCGCAGCAGGACGCGGATACAATACAGCAGAGCAGAACAAGCCCGACAGACAGATCATCGGTGTTATCCCGATCGACTCTATCTTCACACCTATCAAGAAGGCAAACTACAAGGTTGAGAATACTCGTGTAGGCGAGCGTACTGACTATGACAGCCTTACACTTGAGGTTTGGACTGACGGTACAATTGAGGTTGACGAAGCACTCTCATCTGCAGCTACATGTCTCATCGACCACCTCCGTTTCTTCACTGAGCTTGCTGAGACAGACAGCAGCATCAGCTTCAAGAGCGTTGAGGAAGTTGGCGAGAAGGACACAAAGTTCAGCATCGCGATCGAAGAACTTGATTTCTCCGTTCGTACATATAACTGCCTTAAGAGAGCAGCTATCAACACAGTCGGTGATCTCGTTTGCCGTACGGAAGACGAGATGATCAAGGTAAGGAATCTCGGTAAGAAGTCACTTGACGAAGTTAAGTACAAGCTCGCTGAGATGGACCTTCACCTTAAAGACAAAGAAGATTAATGTAAAAGCCTAACAGGAGGATATAAAGATGCCTAACAGAAAGATGGGCCGCGCATCCGACCAGCGCACTGCAATGCTGAGGAACATGGTTACAGCATTTGTCATCAACGGCAAGCTCGAGACCACAACAGCACGCGCCAAGGAAGTAAGTGCTATCGTTGAGAAGCTCATTACAGCAGCGGTTAAAGAGAAAGATAATTTTACAACAAAGGAAGTAACAGTTTCTTCCGCAAAGCTTGACGGTAAGGGTAAGAAGGTTCTTACAACTAAGACAACAAAGGACGGCAAGAGAAAGTACGATGTTGTTGACCGTGAGATCAAGACAAAGACAGTTACAGTAGACGCACCTTCAAGACTTGTTGCAAGAAGAGATGCTATGTACTGGCTGCACAAGAGCCATGACGAGGAGGGAATCGTTATCAATCCTGTCAACAAGCTCTATGATGAGATCGCTCCCAGATATGCCGGCAGAAATGGCGGTTACACAAGAGTGGTTAAGATCGGTGCAAGAAGAGGCGACGGATCCGAGATGGCGATCCTTGAGTTCGTCTGATCTGACTGATCTGTAGATCGTAAACATAACGCAGGGAAGGGTTTACAATTTCCTGCGTTTTTTTTATACTTGGGCGTATGTGTGAGACAGCGAAACTGATCGAGGCAAAGGATGTTGTATTTTCCTATCATTCAGATGACGGGGAAGGATATGACTCGCCTGCGATCAGGGGTCTCGATATCGATATCGCCCAGGGCGAATATGTAGCCTTTCTGGGCCCTAACGGTTCAGGTAAATCCACACTCGCCAAGCTTATAGATGTTCTAGAGGTTCCAAACGAAGGAAAGATAACCGTTTTCGGGTGCGATACGACAGACCCGCTTCATTTCTGGACCATAAGAGAGAACTGTGCAGTGGTCTTTCAGAATCCTGATAACCAGATCGTTGGAACAACGGTGGAGGAGGATGTTGCCTTCGGACCCGAGAATCTCGGCATTCCCAATCCGGAGCTTCGAAATCGTGTCGACGACGCCTTAAAGGTAACGGGACTCTTTACCAAGCGAAAGCTGCCGGCCGCGAGCCTTTCCGGAGGCCAGAAACAGAAGCTCGCCATAGCGGGTGCTCTGGCGATGGACCCCAAGCTCCTTATACTCGATGAATCAACCGCAATGCTCGACCCTGTAAGCCGCGACGAATTCCTTGCGCTTGTCGAAATGATGCACAGAGACAAAGGCGTGACCGTTGTTTCGATCACCCACGATATGGACGAGGCTGCAAGGTGTGAGAGAGTATTCGTCATTAAAGACGGAAAAGTAGCGGGGAAGGGTACTCCGTCCGAAATATTCAAAAACTCAGAACTGATAAAGAGCGCGGGTCTCGAACGACCTGCTCACTACAGATTCCTGTCCGCAACTGAAGAGATAACAGGCATAAAGATCCCTGAAAACGTCGATATCAATTCGCGTGAAGCCGCATCAAGACTGGCTTCCGAAATGATACTTGAGGCGGTCAAGACGAAGGGACCTGTCGATCTCAGGAAAAAAGAGAAAAATGATAAAGCAGGAAACACGATCCTTGAAGTGAAGGACCTTTCCTTCGGATATGATGAATCCACGCTGGCGCTGAAGGATATAAACCTTGAGGTCAGAAAGGGTGAGATACTCGCCATAGTAGGAAGGACCGGCTGTGGCAAAACGACGCTGATATCTCATTTCAATGCGCTTATCGCTCCGCAGAAGGGTGAAGTGATAATCCATACTGAGACAGGTGATTATAAGACTTCAAACAAGAAGGACAAAATGACTATCAGGAGCAAGATAGGACTTGTTTTCCAGTATCCTGAGTACCAGCTGTTTGAAGAATCAGTTTATAAAGATATCCAGTACGGACTTATAAGGATGGGCGTGCCCTCCGAGAAACACGAGAAAAGGATAAAGGAAGCGATCTCCCTTGTCGGTATTGATGAGTCTGTTCTGAAGAAGAGTCCTTTCGAGCTCTCCGGAGGTCAGAAGAGAAGAGTGGCGATGGCGGGTGTCCTCGTCATGAGGCCTTCTATCCTTGTTCTTGATGAACCCGCATCTGGTCTTGATCCCCACGGCAGGAAAGAGATGTTTAAGATAATACACAACCTGAGAGAGAACGGAACGACAGTAATAATCGTCACCCATAACATGGACGAGGCGGCCGTAAACGCTGACAGGATATGCTGTATAAAGGACGGCAGGATAATAAGCGTCACGTCCCCCGAGGAAATGTTCTCCGATTATTCGAAGTGCAAGTCAATGGGAATCGACATTCCGAAGATAACATCGTTCTCGCGCAAAGTGAGACACATGATCAGGGAAACTGTACCTGACATCAAGGTTGATGATATCTCGTTCGATCCAAGAGAATCGTGCGAGCTTCTGTTCAATGCTGCACTGAAGTATGGCGGTGGACGGTCATGATAAAGGATATCAGTCTCGGAAGGTTTTACGATACGGGATCTATCCTCCACAAGGCAGATCCAAGGGTAAAGATAATACTTTACATCGTCTATCTCATTGCCATTTTCATGATCAATACGGCAGGCGGTCTGGCGCTCTTTGCGATCGTTACCATCCTTCAGGTCATACTTGCGAGTATTCCGATGAAGGTTATCAGGTCGACGGTGCTGCCTGTGCTGCCGATCGTCATCTTTATATTCCTGATCAATCTGTTCACGATCAAAACGGGAAATACACTGTGGGAATGGAAGGTCTTCAGCATAACTGACTATGCGGTAAGCAGAGCGGTACTGATGGCGCTGAGGCTCCTGTTTCTGATCGTTTCGACGAGCATCCTTCTGACGCTCACGACAACTCCGCTGAAGATCGCTGACGCTCTCGAAAGTCTTTTCTCACCACTCAAACTGATCAAGGTCCCGGTCCACGAAATGGCGATGATGATGTCCATCGCACTCCGTTTCATACCGACTCTGATCGATGAGACAAACAAGATAATGAGAGCTCAGATAAGCCGCGGAGCTGACTATGATACGGGCAGTCTCGTGAAGAGGGTAAAGGGGTATGTAACTGTCCTGATCCCGCTGTTTGTTTCGAGCTTCAAGAGAGCTGAGGAACTTGCCGTCGCGATGGATGCGAGGTGTTACAGAGGCGGTGTCGGAAGGACAAAACTCAACCCTCTGAAACTTAAGAAAAGTGACATCAGTCTCGGAACAGTTTTTGTTCTCATAGCGGCGGGAATAGTCGTAATTGATTTTGTTTTACGATAGCCGTTTAGTGTGGTAAAATTAACAAGTTGTATATCAATACTTTTTCAGCGAAAGGGCGGAATAAATTATGGCATATTATGTCGGCATAGATCTCGGCGGCACAAACATCAAAGCCGGTGTGGTTGACAGCGAAGGAAAACTTATCAACAAGCTCAGCATCAAGACTCATGCGGAGAGATCCATGGAAGAGATCATCCACGATATGGGCAAGCTGGCAAAGGATGCTATCGAGGATGCAGGCATGAACATCAGTGATGTTGAAGCCATCGGAATCGGTTCTCCCGGAACACCTGACAACATGGAAGGACTCCTGGTTTATTCCAGCAATCTTCCTTTCAATAACGCCCCTATGAGAAAGCTTATCAGAGAGGTAATAGATCTCCCTGTATATATCGACAACGATGCAAACTGTGCTGCAATGGCTGAGGCAGTTGCAGGTGCTGCAAAGGGCACAAAGGATTCTGTTACTATTACACTCGGTACGGGTGTAGGTGCAGGTGTCATCGTTAACGGAAGGATCTATTCCGGTTTTAACCAGGCAGGTTCAGAGTTCGGTCATACAGTACTCGTTTCAGGCGGACTCCAGTGCAAGTGCGGACGTAAGGGCTGCTTCGAGCAGTACGGTTCTGCTTCAGCTCTCGCAAGGATGACTCAGGAGGCAGCAGATGCAAACCCTGATTCACTGCTCAATGAGGTTATTGCAGAGCAGGGTCACGCCAATGCAAAGGTTGCATTCATTGCAATGCGCCGCGGCGATAAGAAAGCTGAGGAAGTACTGGAGACATACATGGATTATCTCGCAGACGGTCTCGCAAATGCAGTTAACACATTCATGCCTGAAGTACTCGTTATCGGCGGCGGTGTCTGCAACGAGGGCGATCCGCTCCTGATCCCGATCAAGGAGAAGACAATGAGCCGTCCTTACTTTGGCCCCGGTGTACGCAAGACTGAGATCAAACTGGCACAGATGGGCAACGATGCAGGTATCGTAGGTGCTGCCATGATGGGTATGACCTGCGCTATCGACGGTATCAACGGCAAGTAAAGAGAACTGATGAACAGAGTACTTCTCTTCTGTGAATATGACGGTACCGGTTTTGTCGGATACCAGATACAGAATAACGGAAGGTCAGTACAGGAAGTTATCCAGAAGGCTCTGTCAGAACTCTACAAAACAGATTTAAAGATCACGGGGTGTTCGAGAACCGATTCCGGCGTTCATGCGGCGGAACATGCGAGTTCTTATGACGCCCCGTTTATCATTCCCGAAGATAAGATCCCGCTCGCGCTTAATGCACTTCTGCCCTGCGATGTTGCGGTAAGGAAAGCAGTGTATGTTGACGATGATTTTTCAGCAAGATTCTCGTGTAAAGGAAAGACATACTGCTACCGCATCTACTGTTCTCCTGTGAGGAGTCCGCTGCGCGCAAGATACTCTTATTACTCATCCTATGAGTGTGATGTTGAGAGGATGAAAGAGGCGGCAAAGTATTTCGCGGGTGAACACGATTTCGAGGCATTCTGCGCCGCAGGCGGAAGTCAGGAGACCACGGTGAGAAGACTTACCGGGGTCACTGTCGACAGAGACAAAAATGATCCGTCAATGATCGAGATAAGGGTGACCGGAGAGGCCTTCCTCTACAATATGGTGAGGATCATCGCAGGCACACTTTACTATGTGGGAACAGGGAAGATAGAACCCTCTGATATCCCCTCGATAATCGAGGAACGTGACAGGTCAAAGGCAGGAAAGACACTG
Organism: Saccharofermentans sp.; assembly: GCA_024688685.1. Lineage (GTDB taxonomy): Bacteria > Bacillota > Clostridia > Saccharofermentanales > Saccharofermentanaceae > Saccharofermentans. The sequence goes on along the minus strand of JAILDX010000008.1, from coordinate 18,783 downwards.
CCGCCGGAAGGGCTGACTCTCGAGCGCGTTTACTACTGTTAATGTCCCGACCGATTATTATTGAAAACAGAAATATCCTTGTTGTATAATTCTCTATGGTAACGGAATAGGGAAAAGAGTTACCGCAGAATAAAGGATAAGGAGGGTATGAGTATGAATATTCCTATGTGGGTAGTATGGCTGATCCTGGTGATCGTTTTCGCCGTTATTGAGGCAGCTACTTTGGGCCTTGCTACCGTGTGGTTTGCTATCGGTTCAGGCGTCGCAATGGTAATGGATCTTTGCGGTGCTCCGCTGGCAGCACAGATCATAACAATGATAGTAGTCTCGATCATCAGTTTCATAATCTGCTTCATCTGGATCAGACCGAAGATCGACAAAAAAGGCAAGGTCGCTGAACCGACAAATGCCGACCGTGTTATCGGTAAGGAAGGGATAGTCATCAAGGAGATAAATCCCGTTGACGGCAAGGGTCAGATCAAGGTTATGGGCCAGGTCTGGAGCGCAAAGGCAGATTCCTCCATCGCAGAGAATAAGAAGGTTAAGGTTCTCAGCATGGAAGGCGTAAAGTTAGTAGTTGAAGAAATCAACGAATAAGAGGAGGTAAAAAATGGTAGATTTGGTAATTCGCAGCGGAAGCACGCTGGCAGGCGGAGCAGTAGTAGCTATCATCATCGTGGCAGTAATCATTCTTGTTATTGCTATCAGCTGTATTAAGATCGTTCCGCAGGCAACAACATTCATTGTTGAGAGATTCGGTGGTTACCGTGCAACATGGGAGACAGGCATTCACTTCAAGTGGCCCATCATCGACAAGGTTGCAAAGAAGATAAGCCTTAAGGAGAAAGTTGCTGATTTCCAGCCTCAGGCTGTTATCACAAAGGATAACGTTACGATGCAGATCGATACGGTCCTCTTCTATCAGATCATCGACCCTAAGCTCTATGCTTACGGTATCGAGCGTCCTCTGATAGCTATCGAGAACCTTTCTGCAACAACACTTCGTAACATCATCGGTGATCTCGAGCTCGACCAGACTCTGACGAGCCGTGACATCATCAACACGAAGATGAGAGAGATCCTTGACGAGGCAACAGACCCCTGGGGTATCAAGGTAAACAGAGTGGAGCTTAAGAACATCATTCCTCCGAGAGAGATACAGAACGCGATGGAGAAGCAGATGAAGGCTGAGCGAGAGAAGAGAGAGCAGATCCTCATCGCAGAAGGTCAGAAAGAATCCGCTATCAGAGTCGCAGAAGGTGAGAAGGAAGCTGCTATCCTCAGAGCTGAAGCTAAGAAGCAGGCAGCTATCAAGGAAGCTGAAGGTCAGGCTCAGGCTATCCTTGCAGTGCAGGAAGCTACGGCAAAGGGTCTCCAGATGATCAAGGATGTAGGAGCTGATGAGGGACTTATCGCTATCAAGGGCCTCGAGGCTTTGGAGAAGGTCGGCGACGGCAAGTCAACAAAGATCATCATCCCTTCAGATCTCCAGGGAATGGCTTCACTTGCAACTTCCATCAAAGAGATCATCAAGGACAAGGAATAATAAAGTCTTTTGATATGGTATAATTAAGGCTCCGGGAACCTTTATGAACAAGGCTCATCCCGGAGCCTTTTATTTAATTCAAGTGAGGTAGATAAAGATGAACGGTATGTGGAATGACAGGACAAATATGAGCCTTCTGACAGACTTCTATGAGCTCACTATGGGCAAGGGATATCTCGATGGCGGCAATGCTGATAAGATCGTTTACTTTGATATGTTTTTCCGTACAGTTCCGGAAAGTGGCGGATATGCCATCATGGCAGGACTGGAGCAGGTTATTGACTATCTTGATAATCTCAAGTTTTCCGAAGATGATCTGACATTCCTTTCCAAATACGGATTTGACGACAAGTTCATCGATTATCTGAGGCATTTCGAGTTCAAGTGTGACGTCTGGGCAATCCCTGAAGGTACTGTTGTATTCCCCAGGGAGCCGCTGATCAAGGTAAGAGGACCTGTTATACAGGCACAGCTCCTTGAGACTGCGCTCCTCTGTACGATCAACCATCAGAGCCTTATCGCTACAAAGACGGCCCGTATCGTAAGAGCAGCTGAAGGCCGCCCGGTAATGGAGTTTGGCGCAAGACGTGCTCAGGGTTTCGACGCTTCTGTTCTCGGTGCAAGAGCTGCTTATATCGCAGGCGCTGCAGGAACATCATGCACTATCTGCGGTCAGCAGTTTAATATCCCGTTGTCGGGAACAATGGCTCACAGCTGGGTAATGCTCTTTGACGATGAGTTTGAAGCTTTCAAGGCATATGCAGAATCTTATCCCGACAAGACACTTCTTCTTGTTGATACATACGATGTTCTTAAGAGTGGTATCCCCAATGCGATCAGATGTGCGAAGGAAGTACTTGAGCCCATGGGCAAGCGTCTCCTCGGCATAAGGATCGACAGCGGTGACCTTACATATATGACTCAGAAGGCGAGGAAGATGCTCGATGATGCAGGACTTAAGGATTGTAAGATCACTGTTTCGAATGCTCTTGACGAGTACCTCATCAGGGATCTTATCAGCCAGGGCGCATGCATTGATTCATTCGGTGTAGGCGAGAGACTTATCACATCAAAGGCGGAGCCTGTTTTCGGAGGCGTTTACAAGATAAGCGCTGTTGAAGACGATGAGGGCAACGTTATCCCGAAGATGAAGATCTCAGAGAACATCGGTAAGGTTACAACACCGTGCAACAAGGAAGTCGTAAGGTTCTACGATAATGCGACGGGCAAGGCGATGGCTGACGTTCTGTTTGTTGAAGACGAGGATATCCCGGACGGTGAACCTTATGAGATCTTCGATCCCAACGAGACATGGAAGGCGAAGGTTCTTGAGAACTATACGACAAGGAAGCTCTACGTTAAGATCTTCGATAACGGCAAGCTTATCTATGACAAGCCTTCTATCACTGAGATCAGGAATTACTGCACGAAGGAGCTTGATTCACTTTGGGATTCTGTAAAGAGATTTGAGAATCCTCATGAATATTATGTCGACCTGTCACCCAAGCTCTGGAAGATAAAGGACGACATGCTGCACCAGTTCAGACATATAAGAAAAGGAGTATAACACTATGGCAAATCCAATCATCACCATCGAAATGCAGGACGGCGGTATCATCAAGGCGGAGCTCTATCCCGATATCGCACCTATTTCGGTAGACAATTTTATTAAGCTCGCATCCAAGGGCTTCTACAACGGACTGACATTCCACAGGGTCATTCCCGGCTTCATGATCCAGGGCGGCTGCCCCAACGGCACAGGTACAGGCGGTCCGGGTTACACGATCAAGGGTGAGTTCGCGGCAAACGGTGTTGTAAACAACCTGAAGCACGAGCGCGGCGTTCTGTCCATGGCAAGAGCAATGGATCCCGACTCTGCAGGATCACAGTTCTTTATCATGCACGAGACATCACCTCATCTCGACGGATCATATGCTGCTTTCGGAAAGGTCATCGAGGGTATGGACGTAGTTGACCGTATCGCCAACGTAAGGACTGACTATGCTGACAAGCCGTTAGAGCCTCAGGTCATTGAAGTAATGACAGTTCAGATGTAATTAATATGCTTATTCAGGCTGCCCCTCCGGGGGCAGTTTTTTTATGCTTGACAACAGGAAAAATGATGGTAGAATAAAACCTATATGAATAGTAGGTATTGAAAACAGACCACTAGATCAAGGAGGAAAACACAAAATGGCATTAGTTAACTCAGTAACAGAACTTGTAGGCGGCACACCGCTCCTTAAGCTTAATAATTTCATTGCAGATAAGGGCGTTAAGGCTAACATCTATGCAAAGCTTGAATACTTCAATCCCGCCGGAAGTGTAAAGGACAGGATCGCAAAGGCGATGATCGAGGATGCGGAAGCAAAGGGACTTCTTAAGGAAGGTTCAGTCATCATCGAGCCTACAAGCGGAAACACAGGTATCGGACTTGCAGCTATCGCAACTGCCAAGGGATACAGGATCATCCTTACGATGCCTGAGACGATGAGCGTTGAGAGGAGAAATCTTCTTAAGGCATACGGTGCAGAACTCGTTCTTACAGACGGAAGCAAGGGAATGAAGGGTGCTATCGCCAAGGCAGAAGAACTCGCAGCATCAACACCCGGAAGCTTTATCCCCGGACAGTTTGTCAACCCTGCAAATCCTGCGATCCATAAGGCTACCACAGGTCCTGAGATCTGGAAGGATCTTGACGGAAACGTTGATGCTTTCATCGCCGGTGTAGGTACAGGAGGAACAGTAAGCGGTACAGGTGAGTTCCTGAAGGAGCAGAATGCAGCGGTTAAGGTATTTGCTGTTGAGCCTTCAACATCTCCTGTTCTTTCAAAGGGCGTTGCAGGTCCCCACAAGATCCAGGGCATCGGGGCAGGTTTCGTACCGGACACACTTAATACTTCTGTTTACGATGAAGTAATTGCTGTAGAGAATGAAGATGCTTTCAGGACCGGAAGAGAATTTGCAAGATCAGAAGGTGTCCTCGTAGGTATATCTTCGGGAGCTGCACTCTGGGCTGCTCTTGAGGTTGCTTCAAGACCTGAGTTTGAGGGGAAGAATATCGTTGTACTTCTTCCTGATACAGGTGACAGATATCTATCAACTCCTCTCTTCTCCGAGAACTGATATTTAAGACCATAATTAACCGGTTCTTTATTGCCGTTTTGACGTGATATGCGTTGAGACGGCAGTATTTTTTCGTACAGTATTCATATCGCGCAAATGGCGGCTTAGATGCTAATATTTTCGCGAGGTTGTTATGGAAGGAAAGATAAGTTCGAGAGCCAAGCATATCGATTTTATAATTTCCGATGTTTTTGCATTGGAGATTTCTTTCTTGTTTGCCTATTTTTTCAGATTTGTGTTCGAGGAAAGCGAAGCGGCAAACTACAGACAGCTCAACCTTGTTCTCATTATAGTTTATGTGTTCATAATCCTCGTTCAGCCTCTTCACAGCGGAATACTCAAGCGAGGTTTTCTGAAGGAGTTCAACAATGTCCTGATAATGGATATCGAGATGCTCGTGGTAATCCTGACCATACTCTTCGTTATGAAGGAGACTGACGAGATATCACGTCTTTTCATCGGTATGCTGTTCGTATTCAATCTGCTCATCACTTATCTCCTGAGGATAATCATTAAGGAGATAATCTACGGAAGACTCAAGAAGAACAATAACAAGACTCATATAATCATTGTCTGTTTCCGCGATAATGCGGTCAATACGCTTACCCAGATCATGAAGAGCCACCCCAGGAATATTCAGGTTGACAGGTTCATGCTTCTCGATCAGGAGAAGAGGATGACTCCCATAGAGGGTATCAAGATCATGCAGCGCAAGGAGATGCAGGAGTATCTGAGAACTCATATCGTCGATGAGGTCTATATCGGTTCCAAGGCAAGAGACGTAGGAAAGCTGATCAACTGGTTCCTGTCCATGGGCGTGATCGTTCATATAATGACAGAGGTATTCGTTCACGAAGTTCCGAACGTCAGGATAGACAAGGTAGGCGACAGCACATGCATTACCTCTACGATCTCACCGATCACTGCAGGTCAGCTGGTGGTAAAGAGATTTGCGGATATCGTTATATCGATCATAGGCATCATTTTTACAGCGGTCATTTTTGTCGTCTTTGGTCCCATTATCTATATCCAGAGCCCCGGCCCTGTCATTTTCTCACAGATAAGGGTCGGACTTAACGGAAGACATTTCAAGATGTACAAGTTCAGGACTATGTATCCCGACGCAGAGGAGCATAAGAAGGAACTTATGAAAGAAAACGAGATGAAGGGTCAGATGTTCAAGATGGAGAACGATCCGAGAGTCATCCCGATCGGAAGATTCATGAGAAGGATGAGCCTTGACGAGTTCCCTCAGTTCATAAACATTCTTAAGGGTGATATGAGCATTGTCGGAACAAGACCTCCGACGCTTGACGAGTTTGAGAGATATAAGCCTCATCACATGAGCAGACTTGCAATGAAGCCGGGTCTTACCGGCCTGTGGCAGATATCCGGAAGGTCTGACATTACCGATTTCGAGAAGGTTGTAGCACTTGATACGCAGTATATTACAAACTACAGTCTGGATCTCGACATAGAGATCTTCATGAAGACCTTTGCTGCAGTCCTTTCAGGCAGGGGAAGCAAATAATATCAGATCACGTAGTCGTCTCCGCCCAGTGTCTGATGCTGGTCGATTATATCCTGAAGAGTTATTCCGTCGAGATAGTCATTTATCAGTCTCGTGAGACCAACCCAGACGGGAAGTGTCATGCAGTCAGCCTTGCGCTCGCAGTCATTATTCTCGATGCCGTTATCAAGGCAGGCGATGGGAGCAAGACTTCCCTCGGTGAGCCTGAGGATCTCTCCGCATGTGATCGAAGAAGGATCTCTCGATAATCTGTATCCGCCCTGATAACCTCTGTTTGTAGAGAGTATTCCGCCTCTTGTAAGGAGCGGGACTATCTGCTCGAGGTATTTTTTTGAGATCTCCTGATCTGCTGCTATATCCTTAAGTGCAATGTATTCCGATCTGTCTCTTGAGGCAAGATCTACGAGCATTCTCAATGCGTATCTTCCTTTTGTTGATATCTTCATTCTGCCAACCCCCCTGTCCGGAAATCATAGTACTATAATACTACTAGTTTAGTAGGTTTTGAATAAGAATTCAATATTCAGTGTTAAAAGATTATAATTAACACTATGGATAAAAAGATCAGCATCTCTTATAAGACGTTCTTTATTACGGCGGGGATATACCTTCTTCTGCCGGTGCTTATCTTTTTTCTCGGTTATCTTAAGCTCCTGATCGCGCTTCCGCTGACAGCAGTCTCGGTATTCCTGTTTGTGCTTGCCGCAAGGGGAAGCGAAGGCGGGAAGACAGAGCTCCCTGTAAGTTTCCTCATTGTCACGGCTGTATTTGCTGTCCTTGTTACAGTACTGACCGGCGTCGGGGAACTCGTGTGGTCGACATATGACCATGCCTTCAGAAGAGCTATCCTGAACGACCTTATTACGTATAAGTGGCCGGTCATTTATGATCCCTCAACGCAGACGATCCCTGAAGTTATTATGCAGCTCAGGAGCAGTAATGATCAGGGATTTATATACTATTTCGCGTACTGGCTCCCTTCAGCGCTGGTGGGCAAGGTCTTTGGTTTTACGGCTGCGAATGTATTCCTTATTCTGTGGAACTCTTTTGGTCTGTGCCTCATCGTGACAGGAATGACGATGTTCATAGGAAAGGTCTCCTATGCGTGCCATTTCCTTCTGGTCTGTTTCTCCGGACTTGATATCATTCCTTATTTCATCAATGAGTTTTTCCTTCAGATAGATGAACAGTGGATGTGGGTCGACGGATGCGTTCCTCATATGTCGTTCATAAGCAATTTCAATAACCTTGAGAATGTCTATCAGCAGGCAATACCCTGTTACCTCATAATCACACTGCTGCTGCTCATGAAAGACAGGCGCAGCGTCGGATTCATCGGATCGCTTCTCTTTGCATATTCTCCGTGGGCCACTATCGGAATGATCATTATCTGCGCCGTAAAGATCTTCACGACAAAGGGACGTGTTAAGGATATATTCACTCTGACAAACCTGGTCATGCCTGTCATCATGGCGTTCGTCTTCGGTTCGTTCTATATGTCTCAGTCAGGTGCGATGAGCGAGCAGGGGCTGACGGCCGGATTCTACGGTAATCCGCTCACATTCATCCTTGCATATCTGGTCCTTCTTATCGTTGAGGTCCTCCCGGCGGCTGCTCTGACCTTCACATCGCGGAAAAGGGATCCGATGTACTGGGGAGCCATCGCGCTTCTCCTGATATGCCCTCTCTACAAGATAACGGAGAGCAATGACCTCACGATGAGAGCATCAATGCCCGCTCTCTTCATCCTGTGCGTATATCTGGCGGAGATCGTTGCTGATTTTGTTAAGGAGATCGTGGCGCTCAGCAGGGAGAAGGGAAAGCAGGTCGAGCCGAAGGTCTTTATGAAGACGCTGGCAGTCTCGCTGACAGTCATGGGCATGGGCTTCGTTGCAATGTATATGCTGTCTGTCATCATCCCCGCGACGATCATGGGTGAGGAGCGTCCGGAGAAAGACATAGTATCATTCGGACATCAGTCAACACCGTATTACACGGCGAAGATTGAAGATCAGTTCTTTGCGGATAAGCCGGAGGATCAGTTCTTCTTTAAGTATCTTGCGAAATAGTCTTTCCGGTATTCTCGTCTTCAGACTTAATGTAGATAGGCCTGCCCTTGGTCTCGATATATGTTCTTCCGATATATTCACCGAGAACTCCGAGAGCCATCAGTATAAGACCGCCGATAAAAAGAATGAAGCAGAGCAGTGAAGGGTAGCCGGGCACTTCGTTATAGATCTTGAGGATTACGGCCCTGATGAAGTAGTAAACCATGTAGATGAATGCCGCGAAAGCAGAAGAGAATCCTGCGATCGTTGCAAGCCTGAGAGGCGCAGTGGTGAAAGCAACGATACCGTCGATAGCATATTTGAACAGCTTCCAGAAACTCCACTTTGTCTCGCCTGCGACTCTCTCGACATTGACGTGCTCGACCCACTTTGTCCTGAAACCGACCCATGCAAATATACCCTTTGAGAAACGCTGTCTCTCTGATAACTGAAGGATGGCATCAACGACGATCCTTCTCATAAGCCTGAAGTCTCTTGCACCGTCTGCGATCTCAACCTCGACCATCCTGTTGATGAGCTTGTAGAACATCCTCGCGAAAAAGCTTCGTATCTTCGGTTCGCCCTTCCTTGTAACTCTTCTTGCGGCAACGATGTCGCACTCGTCTTTATCAAGTGACTCGATCATTCCGGGGATAAGTGAAGGCGGGTCCTGCATATCGGCATCAAGTATGGCAACATAGTCCCCCTTTGATGCTTCAAGACCGGCATACATTGCAGCTTCCTTACCAAAGTTCCTGGAGAAGAAGATATATCTGACATCCTTATCCAGGAAGGCCATATCCTTTATTACTTCTTTTGTCCTGTCGGTGCTTCCATCATTGACAAATATAAACTCGAAACTCTTGCCCAAAGGTTCCTGCTCGTTTCTAAGATTACAAAGAGCCTCGTACAAAAAGGGGAGTGACTGTTCTTCGTTGTAGCACGGAACGATCAAACTTATTAACATAAATGCCTCCGGTGGTAGTAAACAAACTGCTTCTAATATATTATAATCTAAAAATCAGTAAATAAAGGGAGTTTTATCCGATGCAGGAAATATCGTCGCTTAAAAGCAAGCCAAAACTCAGCCTCAGTCAGGGAAAGACAGATTTCAGACCGCTTATCGCATTTGCGGCAACATTATTCTTTTACCTTATCCTTTCGTTGATCTGTCAGAAGTACCCCTTCGGACCTTACTCCACGAGCATCAGTGATCTTGATGCCCAGTACGCCCCGTTCCTTGCCCTTTTCAGGAACAGAATGGACATTGACGGATCGATCATGTATTCATTCGATGAAGGACTTGGCGGCAACTACATGGCCACATACGGTTACTATCTTGCAAGTCCGTTCAACCTTCTCTTCGCACTGTTTGACACCAACTTCATAAGCGGTTTTGTTCTTCTGATCCTTGTGCTTAAGATGTGTTTCGCATCAGCTTTCATGTGCAGGTTCATATCGTTCAGAGCAGAGGATAAAAAGTGCTTATGGCCCGTAGTCTGGGGCATTATGTATGCATTTACCGCATACGTAACGGGATTCCTTTTCCAGATAATGTGGATGGACGGATATATGATCCTTCCGCTCATACTTTATTTTACCGAGAGGTTCATCAGGGATAACAGGAAGCTTGGACTCATACTGTCGCTTCTCTATCTGTTCTACTCCAATTTCTACATTGCTTATATGGCCGGTATCTTCACATTCTTCTACCTTGTTTTCAGGATGTGGTATCTCGGCGAATTCAAATCATTCAGGAAGGCTCTGGGCAAGATCGGAAAGTTCATTCTCATAGCAGGTCTGGATGCGGTTATGCTCTGCGCTTACCTTGTTCCCGTAGGCCTTGCAACGATCGGTAATTCAGATCCTACCGTAAGCAAGAATTCTTCACACCTTATCCTCTATAATCTCAACGATATACTGGATCACCTCTTTGTAGGTCTTTCCGGAGAGTTCGGTGACGTAATGCCGTCGAACCTTCCGTTCTTTGCTTCGAGTTCGATCGTTCTTGCGCTTATCGTTCTCTTCTTTGTAACCAAAGCTGTATCGCACAGGGACAAGATATTCTACGGAGTCTGTCTTGCAGGCGTTTATCTGTCTACGGCAGTTTACTGGTTTGATGTTGCATGGCAGGTCTTCGATGAGCCTAACTGGTTCTGGCACAGACACAGTTTTGTGTTCATTCCGCTCTTCTTTGTTATCGCGGCAAAGATGTATGAGGCTCTTGGTGAAGTAAAGCGCAAAGAGATATTCATATCTCTCGGCATTGTTGTCGCGCTCCTTTTCCTTGCACAGGGAATAGGCAATATGGAGGACGGGCAGACATTCCTTTTCAATCTCGCATTTATCGTATCGACATTTGCTATCCTTTTCTATCTGAACAAGAAGGACTGGACACCTGCATTTGCCGACATGCCAAAGATAATGCCTCTGATCATGGCAGTCATTGTCTGCTTTGAAGTCGTTTATGTTCAGCCGCTTCTCTCGACGGATATGTCCGTAATGACGCTCTATCAGGGCAATGCCGAGCAGTATTCCCAGTCGATCACGGCAATGAAGGATCTTGCTGATTCACAGAAGATCCTTGCGGAGAAGAATGATTCATTCAGAGCGGAGAATGAGGCAATATCCGATTACGGTACGACAAATTACGTGCTTGAGCATTCCAATATGTACGGTAATTTCCATGGAATGACATTCTTCAATTCAAGCTCAAATAAATCGCTTCACAGGTTCATAAAGCAGCTTGGCTTCGTAACGAACTACAATTATTTCGCTGTCGCATATTCATACTGTGCCCCTGACAGTGATGCTTTTATGTCCATCGGCGCAATGACGACGATGAGGGATTATTCCGGTGCGAAGTATGTTATCAATGATCCTAATGACATAGGATATCAGTATTATGCAAACGGGAATGTCCTGCCGCTTGCTTTCGCGGCTGACCGGAGTGCGAGGAATTTCGACTTCTATCAGCTTGAGAAAATGGGTCAGGATAAGGATTATTTTGCTTTCCGCAATCTCTGGTTCAGGTCGCTGTTCCCGTCTCTTTTTACGGAGGACTATTTCATTACGGTTAGCGATGAGCTTGTAACTTCGGAGGTCCTCAACGGAATGACCGTGGATGTTGATCTTACAACGATGGCTGATATCAAGGCTAAGGAGATGAGGAGCTCCGGCGAATCAGGCGAGGCAGACGAAGAGAAGTCATTTGACCGCGACACTCTCGGCCTTGAGGACCTTTGTGCGGATGAGGCAAAGGATAACATAACAAAGTATTACAGGATCAACAAGAAGATCCCGATCTACATTAATTTCACGACAGCTGCTGAGCGCGACGGAGAGTATTACTTCAATCTGTCTTTCCCCACAACATCAGGTGAGCACAACGTTTATGTCAATGATATATTCATCGGTCATGCTTCTGCCGGCACTTATTTCTCGCAGATCTACAGACTCGGAACATTCAGTGAGGGAGATGAGATCAGGGTTACTGTCTCGGCTGATGAGGAAGAGTTTTCATACCTCAGCGCATATTTCGGATACCTTGACTATGAGACATTTGACAGCCAGTTTGATCAGATCGACAAGACAAAGGTTACCGTAAACGAGGCGGTCGACGGTTATGTTAACCTGACATCGAATGTGGAGCAGGGTGAGATGGTTCTTACGACTGTGCCGTACGAAGACGGATGGACGCTCTATATCGACGGACAGGAAGCGGAGATCAAGCCTTATCAGCAGGCATTTATATCATTTGATGTTCCTGCAGGCACACACACCTGCGAACTGAAGTTCACGGCCCCCGGATTTAAGGCAGGCTTGATCGGATCGGCTGCAGGCATAGCCGGCATGATCTCATTTGCCGTTGTGGATTTACTCCGCAAAAAGAAATAATAATCGGTTTTTCGGCTTTTATATAAAGCATCTCTATGGTAATATTTGGCGTAAGTAAAAACGGAGGTCCGAATATGAGTTATCTCGACACGTATAATTTCTGGCGCACAGACGCCTTTTTCGATGCCGATACAAAGGCAGAACTTGAAGCAATCAAGGATGATCCAAAGGAAATAGAAGACAGATTCTACAAGGATCTTGAATTCGGTACGGCAGGTTTCAGAGGCGTGCTTGGTGCCGGAACAAACAGGATGAACGTTTATATTGTTGCAAAGGCTTCAGCAGGTCTTGCCCAGTACATCATCTCATGCGGTACTGAGGCTATGAACAGAGGTGTTGTCATCTGCTACGATTCAAGACATTTCTCTCCTGAATTTGCTGAAGTTACAGCAACTACTCTTGCTGCTTACGGCATTAAGGTAAAGCTCTCCGATGAGCTCAGACCTGTCCCTGTCTGCAGCTACAGCATCAGATATTTCAATGCTTTCGCAGGCGTCATGATCACAGCATCCCACAATCCTTCCAAGTACAACGGATATAAGGTTTACGGCGAGGACGGCGGACAGGTTCCCCCGGAGGCAGCTGACATTATCCTCAAGAGCATCCAGGCAATCACGGATATAAGGACTATCAGGAACATGCCTCTTTCAGAAGCAATGAGCTCAGGTCTTGTAGTCAAGTACGGCGAGGAAGTTGACGCTGCATATACTGAGATGCTCTCAAAGCTCGTTATCGACCAGGAGTCGATCAACCGTCAGGCTGACATGAGCATCGTTTACACACCTCTTCACGGATCAGGCAACAAGCCCGTAAGAAGGATCCTTGACCGTGTAGGATTTAAGAATATCCACATCGTGGAAGAGCAGGAGAAGCCGGACGGTTCGTTCCCTACGGTAAGCGTTCCCAACCCTGAGAACCCCGAGGCTCTTTCGATGGCGATCGAGCTTGCAAAGAAGGTTGATGCTTCACTCGTTTTCGGTACAGACCCCGATTCCGACAGGATCGGTGTTGCTGCCAAGACAGTCGTAAACGGCGAAGTAACATACAAGTGCTTTACAGGCAACCAGATGGGCCTTCTGCTCCTCGATTACATCCTTGATTCAAAGAAGCGTCTCGGAACACTTCCCGAGAACTCTTTCGCAGTTACTACTGTAGTATCTACAAAGCTTGCGAAGTCAGTCTGTGACGCTTTCGGCGTTGAACTTCAGGAGACACTTACAGGCTTCAAGTTTATCGGCGAGAGGATCAAGCTCGACGATGAGCAGGGCAATAAGCACTTCCAGTTTGGTTTCGAGGAATCATACGGATATCTTTCCGGTGTTGAGGTAAGAGATAAGGATGCTGTTGTTGCGGCAATGCTCATCTGCGGTATGGCTGCACAGTCTTTCGATATGGGTGAGACACTCGTTGACAGACTTGAGAGAGTATATGCAAAGTACGGTTATGGCTTTGAGAAGGCTGTAAGCTTTACGCTCGAGGGCAAGGAAGGAATCGAGAAGATCGGTGCTTCAATGTCTTCGATGAGAGCAGAGCTCGAGAGCGCAAAGAACCTCGGAGATGCGGCTTCACTTATCGGGGGACCTGCCGTAGTTGCAGTACGCGACTATCAGAAGTCGGTAAAGTATGAGTTCACGGCTGACGGCGTTAAGACATCTCCCATCACACTGCCCAAGTCCAACGTGCTCCTCTATGAGCTCGGCGGCGACAAGGGCATCGATTGGGCATGCGCAAGGCCTTCAGGTACAGAGCCCAAGCTCAAGATCTACTTTGGTATCTACGATAAGGACCGCGGAACGGCAGAAGCCCGTCTCGGACAGGTCTGCGACCAGATGAGCACATTCGTAAAGGGTAAGCTCGGGATCTGACGATCAGCCTTTGCTGACTATAGGAAGAACATACTCGAAGACGGCTTTAGCAAAGCCGTCTTCTTCACATCTGGCGGTAATATATGAAGCTGCTTCGATAAGACTTCGGTCGGAATTGCCCATGGCGATCCCGTATCCTGCATCTTCTATCATCGAAAGGTCGTTCTCGGAATCACCGATCGCGAAAGTGTTCTCCCGCGGTATCCCCAGCATGTCTGCCAGCTTCAGGAGGCATTTCCCCTTCGAAACTCCGGACACCATTACATCGTAAAATGTCGGTCCGGACGACACGATATAAAGGTCCGGATCATCTTTCAGTTCTTCCGCTATCTCGTCACAGACGTTGATCAGAAGGAACTTGTTGAAATCAGGGATATCCTCTTCCAGATAGCTCTTGTCTATGTGATAAACAGGAGCCTTTTTATCCTCGGGAAGCCCTTCGTTATAAGCATCGCAGAACCACTGTCTCGAACTTGCGGGGCAGAGGAAGACTCCTTCTGTGCTGTATAATGTGCAGTCGACATTTCTGTCCATAAAGAGATTGGCAAGATGAAGGAACTTCTCTCGCGGAAAGTCAGCGGAATAAACGTGGGTACGTGTTCTGCTGTCCCACAGGGCACTTCCGTTTCCGGTTATCAGAGGAACGTCTATATCCATTATCGAGGCAAACTTGTCGACAAGAAAGGAGGACCTTCCGGTCGCTATGGTAAGAGCAACTCCGTTTTCCTTAAGAGCCCTGCAGGCTCTGAGGTTTTCCTCGGGTACATCCTGACCGGGCATCAGTAATGTGAGGTCCATGTCTGTTGCCATTAAATACCTGTAATTCATTCAAGTGACTCCCAAATGTAATGTGCTTGCTGATAATATTAACCGTGAATGTGATTTTACACAACAGGGATAACGTGTGCGCGTTGCATTTTTTACTATTATTGCTATATTTTAGAAGTATAATATGCTTGATTAATAAAAGGTGATAGAGGAACTTTATGAAGAGCAGTGCAAACAGAGGAACAGGCAGCAACAGACCTCCCGTAAGGTCTGCAAGTCTGAATCGCAATACCGGTGCCGCTCCCGGTGCAGTAAGAACACCGAGTGCTCCTGAGATGTATGGCTTTACTGAAGAGCCGTACAGGGATATGTCACAGCAGTATCAGGGAGCGACACCTGTAGAAGAACCTTTCGATTACAGCATGATGGGCAAGCCCAACAATGCGGCAGTCGTTCAGAAAAAGAAGAAATCATCAGGCGGCAGTTCGAGATCGTCATCTTCGCGTTCGAGCAGTAAGAAGACATCATCCAATACAAAGTCCAAGGATGCTCCTGCAAAATCAAAGCCCAGGAAAAAGAAGAACCCCGCACAGACAAAGAAGGTACTTGCGATCACAGTATCTCTGGTAGCCATTGCTGCAGTTGTCCTCGGAGCTCTTTATGCATTCGGCGTATTCAAGCCGAGGATCGAAGTAGTCATGGCTGACGGTACAGTACAGAAGATCAAGGCGGAGGATGCTTTCGCTGAGCTTACCGAAGGCGACAGATATTACGACGGAACACTCGTAAACGATATGAATATCGGCGGAATGACAAGGGGAGAAGCAAGGAATGCTGTATCTGCCGCACTTGAAGCTGCTCCGCTCAACGTCAACATCGACCTTCAGGTTGAGGATACAGTTTATGATCTCGATCTGAGCTCGCTCACACTTTCCGTCAATACAGACGCTATCCTTGCTGAAGCTTATGCTCTTGACAGACCTACGGATCCCGAGGACCTCGTAAGACTTACAGAATGCTATAACGCTTATCAGCAGCTGAAGAACAGACCTGCCATGTACAAGACGGCATACACCTGTTCCACAGACGGACTTAACGAACTCGTTCACGGCGTTCTCGATCCTCTCTTTGTAGAACAGAAGGATGCTGTCATAACGGGATTCGATAAGGAATCCAACACATTTGTCGTTGAACCTGAGGTCAACGGCTTTTCTGTTGACTGTGACAAGGCAGCAGAGGACGTTAAGGCGCTTCTCGACGAGAGGATCTATGAAGGCCTTGTTGAAGTTGACAGCACTGTATCGATCCCCGAGATTACACTGCAGTACATCAATGAGAACTTCGGAAAGATCTCATCATGCTCATCAACGGCATCGAACGACAGCAACCGTAACACAAATCTTAATCAGGCGTGCCTGAATATTGACGGAACAGTCCTTAATCCCGGCGAAGAGTTTTCATTCAACGGTGTCGTAGGCCAGAGAACCGAGGCAAGAGGATTTGCATCCGCAACAGTCATTGCCGGCGGACAGACAGAGAACGGTATCGGCGGCGGTATCTGCCAGGTAAGCACAATGGTATATGGTGCTGCAGTAAAGGCAAATATGGAGATCGTAACAAGAAGAGCTCACGCATGGCCTTCTTCTTACTGTGATCCCGGACTTGATGCAACTGTTGACTGGGGCAATATCGATCTTGTTTTCAGGAACAGCTCCCAGTATCAGGTAGTTATCCGCGCTGAGTTCAACAGCTCCACAAGAACAGTATCTGCTGCAGTTTACGGACATAAGCTCCCTGATGGCCAGCACATTGAGTTCGTAAGCGTAGTCAATTCAACAACACCTCACGGTGCTACAGAATATGTTGCAAATCCTAACCGTACGGCAGGCGACAGAGAGACACTTCGTAATGCTCACGACGGCATGAACGTTACTTCCTTCAGAGTCTGGTACAATGCGGAAGGCGCAGAGATCAGCAGGGAAGAGGTCGCAACCACGAACTACAAGATGTGGGTCAAGAAGGTTGAGGTCGGAACACTGCTTCCCGGCGGCGGACACGCAACACTCGATACTACGACAGGTGAGGTTATCACACCTACACCTGCTCCGACGGCAACACCTGTTCCCGCAACTCCCACACCGACAACTGCTCCTACGGAACCTGATCCTCAGGAACCTCAGCAGCCCGAGGACGGTGGAGATGCATAAAAATATGTGATCTTTTTTTACAATTTGTCTTAATTGAGCGTCTGCTATCGGCAGGCGCTTTTTTATGTGCTATAATCTTTGATGTTATTTTTAATATAAAGAAAGAAGGTACACTTTTTATGGCAGAACTTAAAAAGAAGACCATGGACGGTAACGAGGCTGCGGCGTATTCCTCATACGCATTTACCGAGAATGCAGCTATCTACCCGATCACACCTTCTTCACCTATGGCTGACCACACTGATCAATGGGCTCAGCAGGGTTTGAAGAATGTTTTCGGACAGACTGTTAACATCGTAGAGATGGAGTCTGAGGGCGGCGCAGCAGGCGCAGTTCACGGATCACTCGCTACAGGTGCTCTGACAACAACTTACACAGCATCACAGGGCCTCCTGCTGATGATCCCTAACATGTATAAGATCGCAGGTGAGCTTTTGCCCTGCGTTTTCCATGTTTCTGCAAGAGCTCTTGCAGCTCACGCTCTTAACATCTTTGGTGACCACGCAGACGTATATGCATGCCGTCAGACAGGTTTTGCAATGCTCTGCTCCAACTCAGTTCAGGAAGTTGCAGACCTCGCAGCAGTAGCTCATCTCTCAACTATCAAGACAAGAGTTCCGTTCATCCACTTCTTTGACGGTTTCCGTACATCACACGAGATCCAGAAGATCGAGGTTATCGACTACGATACACTCGGATCACTGGTTGACTATGATGCACTCAAGGAGTTCCGTAAGAGATCTCTGTCACCTAACCACCCTACACTCCGTGGTACAGCTCAGAACCCTGATATCTACTTCCAGGGCAGAGAGGCTTCCAACCCGTTCTATCTTGCAGTACCTGATCAGGTTCAGTACTACATGGATAAGATCAACGAGATCCGCGGAACAGATTACAAGCTTTACAACTACTATGGTGCACCTGATGCAGACCGCATCATCATCGCTATGGGTTCTGTCTGTGAGACAGCAGAAGAGGTTATCGATTTCCTCAACGCTCATGGTGAGAAGGTAGGTCTCCTTAAGGTTCACCTCTATCGTCCTTTCGTTGCTGATAAGCTCCTCGAGGCTATCCCTTCAACTGTTAAGGCTATCGCAGTTCTCGACAGAACAAAGGAGCCCGGTTCATATGCTGAGCCTCTCTTCCTCGACGTTGCAGCAGCTTACGTCGGCAAGAATGCTCCGAAGCTCATCGGCGGCCGTTACGGTATGGGTTCCAAGGATACAACACCTGAGTGCGTTCTCGGCGTATTCAAGGAACTCAAGAAGGATCAGCCCAAGGAAAGATTCACCATCGGTATCGATGATGACGTTACATTCCTCTCACTCGACTGCTCCGAGTCCATCGAAGTTGCAGGCGAGGGCACAGTTCAGGCAAGATTCTGGGGTCTCGGCGCAGACGGTACAGTCGGTGCCAACAAGAACTCCATCAAGATCATCGGTGACCACACAGACAAGTACGCTCAGGCTTACTTCTCATATGACTCCAAGAAGTCCGGCGGTATCACGATCTCTGACCTGAGATTCGGTGACACACCTATCCGTTCCACATACCTCATCAATAAGGCTGACTTCGTAGCTTGCCACAACCAGTCTTATGTTTATGAGTACGATATGCTCTCAACACTCAAGCCGGGCGGAACATTCCTCCTCAACACACAGTGGACAAGAGAAGAGCTCGAGGAGAGACTCCCCGGCTCTATGAAGAGATATATCGCTAACAACAACATCAAGTTCTACACAATCGATGCTGTTGCTAAGGCTAAGGAGATCGGTCTCGGCGGAAGAATCAACAC
>JAILDX010000031.1 GCA_024688685.1 Saccharofermentans sp. | reverse complement strand
TTATGCACCTTAAGTATAGTGAATCGGGTGCATAACGCACCGTTTCAACAGATCCTCATGGGGAAGTGACGAGCTTGAACCCATAAAGAAAAGCTGGAACGATGCGGTACGCATCTGATCCAGCTTACTTAAAGACTTTGGCGATCGCGAGAGGATTCGAACCTCCGACCTACCGCTTAGGAGGCGGTCGCTCTATCCTGCTGAGCTACGCAATCTTAAAACTTAAGAGAGTATATCACAACTGGTCTGTATAATCAAAGGGGTTAGTGTCATGTGCCATAATTGAAACCTTGAATAAATCTATCTGTCAGAAGATACTCACATCAGCTCTTGCTGTTCAGATGACCGTCCTGACCGGTTGTTCTTTGCTGCCGGACTTAAACTACGAACCTGATTACGCTACAGAGTTTAAGACCTCCTCAAGTCTGCCATAAGGGAGAGCGAGACAGGCGTTTGCCATATAGATATGTGCATCTGCGGTGTGTACGGGGATTAAACCGGCAGTTATCAGAGACAGCATTCAACAAGCATTATCAGAAGCGAGAACATCGTCATCATGAACGGCGTTCCGTCTATGTACTTGCTCCTCGAAACAAATATCTGCCTTCTCCTGATAACCGCAAGCAGCACACTTCCGATTATATCTGTGCCGATCAGGAGCATAAACGCATAGACCGTGACAGTAATACGCAGGTCTGCTGAATATACAGCAAAATACAGTGACACCAGGATCGCAGAAAGGAACGCTTCAAACATCAGGAGCTTCGTTCCGAATAGCGACCTTCTCTCCCTTCCCTTCCCGCTGAACAGATAGATCAGGAGCAGATTCAGGATCACAGCTGCCGGAAGATACAGATACTGCTTAAACTCCAGCTTCAGGAAGTACCGTATGGCAAGACAGATACCGAATGTGGAGAGTACAGTGATGACGTATTTGCATTTCGCGAAAATGAAAATCCTCACTTGTGAGATCTCCGCGACAGGGATGTCCCAGAATTCGGTGAGTCTCTTGGATGTAAAGAAATAACGACTTCCCGATGTCTTGGATATCACGATCGATACGAGGATCAGGAACGCTACCGAGATTATGTTCGCCATAAACAGATATTGCTTCTCGAAAATGAATCCCGACAAAAATCCGCAGGACGAAGCCGCACATGCGAAAAACAGAGGTATCAGTATCTCCTTCAGAAACGCAGGTCTGACATCTTCTTCGTGATCATCAAGTCCCATCAGGTTCATGCAGGCAAGTCCCAGTGACGCAACAGATAAACCGGCAGCAAGCACCGTGCTTGAAGTAAGATATCCGGCGCCTGAGGAAAGCAGGATAAGGCCTGCGCTGCAGACAGAAGCAACGGAAGGCTTGCGGACGAATCTCAGTGATATGCACCAGAACAGGACTAGTGCGGCCAGTGTAGCAAAAGGAACGTAGAAACTGACCTCGCTCATGAGCATTATATTAAGTCCGATCACGGTAAACGCGAGGAAGATCGAAGACCTCGTCGACATATATCTCGGCGGGCTGACGTGCGAAGCCTTGGGCTTATGTCCGTAAAGCCCTGCGCCGCCGTCCTCAAATGGGAGCTCATTTACATTTATGCTCTTCTCGTCGATCATATTAAACCAGCCAGTTAAGATACTCCTTCATGAACTTGTAGCACGTGTTGAGACATGTAACCGCAACTTTGGATGCCTCCCCAGCCCCTGGGACGACATTGATATAACTTGATATCTCGCTCATCGGCAGATCGTCGATACTGTCAATGAGAGTGTTGTCTGACTGCGTATCAGAATTGATAACACCGTCTTCTGCACCGTCAATGAAGTCGTCATTGTCAGATACAGGGACAGCCGTAGGAACAGGTGTCACAGACCTTCCGGGAACAGGTGTCGCAGCAGGAGCATCCTCTCCTGAATCAGCCGCTGTATAAATGTCCGCGAGTTCCTTTATCGTGTGCAGTCTGATAACAACACCGTCGCTGTTCTTGACTTCAAACGGACCGAGATGTTTGTCAAAGGACTTTACGACAAATCCGTTGTCATTGATAAGTCCGAGCGACTCAGCCGATCCGCGAAGGATATGCTGCAGGACAATGTCCATTCCCGCAAGATAATCAGTCTTACGGTAACCTGTCTCAGCGTAGCCAATGCACTCGCTTGACAGCTCGACAAAACTTCTTATATCGCATGTTACGCCTTCTACGACCGAAGTAGTTCCGTCTGATTTCATATTGAGCAGAGCGGGATCCTGAACCTCGATAAGGGAGTGGCATATTTTGTACGACTGCGTAGCCCAGTCAAGACCGCTGATGCGGTATGCACCTGACAGCGAGGCATCACTTCTGTTCTCAGTCGTGGGATCGACATTTACCGCATCCCATCTGACGTGCGAGATCCTTCCCGATTCGATCTCTATCTCAACATAATCAATATATCCGGATGAATCCTTGACGACAGACTGTGCGAAATAAATGCCGTCGTGAAGACCGTTTATCACGATATCATCATGCTCGTCCGTCTCTTCCGGAGTGGTGCTTCCCGTGAATGCGACAGGAATACGCTTATTCATTACCGATTCCTTCAACTGTTCAAACTGCTCGTCGGTTATCTTCACAGGAACGGTCTCATCCTTTATGTGTACAAGGCCATTAATCGTGGAAGACTCATAATCAATTCCCACGATAAGATGCATCTGTGAATGGTATTCATTAGATGCCATTACATCAACGATATATCCAAGAGGTTTGTCTTCCTTGTCATAACCTATGTAGACATCACTGATCTCGGGATAATTATCGATGATATCCGTATCCAGTCTGCTGTAGTGATCACAGTTGATAACGGATGCGAACTGCTGTCTGTACTGTCTCTGTCTTCGCTCTTCCTTGCGGGAATTGGAAAGATAGATGCCGCCGATAATGAACAGCACACTTACGATGATCATTATGATCGCTTCAAACACTACCTTCCTTATCTTTGCTTTATTCATATTACAGCTCGACCTCCCTCTGTCTGGTGGTCTTTCTGTGAGCTATCGCCTTCGTGAAGAAGTCGATCTCAAAAGACAGGAAATTAATAGCCATGACAGGTGCAAGAAGAGCACACATATCCGACACTCTTCCGATAAGGATAACAGTGAGAACTGCGCATATGGCACCGGCAATAACGCCTCCCATATTACGCGAAGGCATTGTCGTGAAATCACCGAGGACATATACCGCAACAAACAGCGCTCCGGAGAAAAGGATAAACGGAATTACGCTGTGGAATGATCCGTCCTTTATCGGATAGATGATCATCAATACGACGAGATAAGACAGCGGCGCATACATCCTGACTGTTCCCTTGAACACCTGATAGATGCCGGCGATAAGTATCATTCCGGCACATGTCATGCCAATATAACCGGTGTAGCTTCCAGCAATTAGCTCTATCAGATAGAGAGTTGATACATCATCTCTGGCGGCCACATTATCCATATTGCCGATGAGTGTTGTAATGTCAAACCATGATGTAAACGGGGTCTTGAAACACTCCATCTGCGACGGAAATACCATCTCGACAAAGAGTCTCGCAACACATGCAGGATTCAGGATATTGTTGCCTGCACCGCCAAAGAACTGCTTAACGACAAACGAACCGAAAAGGACTCCCGTAAGAGCGATTATGATTGACGTTCCCGGAGGAAGCATCAGTGCAAATATAACACCCGCCTCGATAGAACTGAAATCGGCATAATTGCGGTCGATACCGTCTCTTCTGACCATGCGCCCGAAAGCATTATCCAGCAGCATAAAAGCCGTCGCACAGACTGCTATGAGCGTTATCGCAGTGATACCGTAAAATATTATACCCGCGATAACACAAGGAAGCAGCGCGACGATATGCGTCATATAGATATAAGGCGCTGTCATTTCAGTATGGATAAAGGGAGCAAGATTACGTGATCTGATCATACTTTCTTACCTCCCTCGAAAGGCAGTATTACAGCATCCGGATCATCGTCGCTCGAATCAGCCGTATCGACGTTATAACTCTCGAGAAGCGACAGGTCGCCTATCTCTTCTATGTTGTACTTGAAATGAGTATTATGAAGCAGTGAATTCTCACCGATGATCCTGCCCTCGGATGCAAACGAAGCGATCCTCTGGGTAAGCCTTATTCCGGCAGGACAGATATATGAGCATATTCCGCAGGAGATGCAGTTCCTCGCACCCTCTTCCTCTGCCTTCTTGGGCATTCCCTGCTTGAGCATCTCGTAAATGATATGAGGCGACAGTCCCATAGGACAGTTCTGCGCACAGAGACCGCAATGGATACACGGAGTTCTGGGCTGCTCCTGCTTACGGATAACAGTGATCGCATTTGTCAGCTTGATGATCGGCGTATTCTCGGGATCAGTTATCTTAATGCCCGTAAGCGCGCTTCCCCAGATAAGAGGACCTGCCGTATCATCGATCTTCCCTCCTGCCGCAAGGACCTCCGACACGGGAGTTCCAATGGGAACGATGATATTATGTCCCGTCGCGATATCACCTGTAACAGTAACGATCCTGTTCATGCATGGAATGTTGTCTGATATAGCCTCCCAGCAAGCGCACATTGTGGAACAGTTGAAGAGCACCGCCTTACACGACTCTTCAAGCGTATCGTCCGGCCCCAGCGTGGTACCGAACAAAGCCTTTGCAACAAGTCTGTAGTAGCCCTGAGGGAAACGCTCCTTGAACAGCTTTATATCAAACTTTATCTCTCCGAAATCCTCGGCAGCATTATTTATGGCATTCTCAAGAGCCTCGAGGATCATCTTGCGCTGTTCCGAAATAAGGAATACCACCTTTGACGTTCCGCACGCTCTTGCACATGCTGCTGCGCCCATTACAACATATCCGGGATACTCAGACATTACCATAAGGTCTGATGTGGCATACGGCTCGCTCTGAAGGCAGTTAACAAGAAGCTGATCAACAGCATATCTTCTCGCCCTGTCGAGCTTGGCGGCCGTCGGTATGCCCTCACCGCCCATTCCGCAGATGCCGGCATTACTTATTATGCCCAGTACATCATTCGAAGTGAGGTCCATATTCTCGCGGTGGATCATAGACGGCACGCGCTGCATCTTCATATCGTTGACGATAGTTATCGCAGGACACTCAATGCCGTTAGGAAGCCTTATATTGCTTATCTCCGTAACCGTTCCTGATATTCCGCTGTGTACCGCTAAAGAAAACTTCCCCTTCGGCGGCAGGGCAACACACTGTCCTACCTTGACCTGGTCGCCTGCCTTGACGACCGGTATCGCACTGAATCCGTAGTGCTGCTTACAGGGAAGTATTATTTTTGAAGGATTGACTCTCTCGAGCAAGATCTCCTTAATAAAAGATGAACGCTTTGAAAAATCCAAAGCGTTATCTGCAAAAAATCCTTTATGGTAAGTGTATCTCTTGCTCCGCGCCATCTTTAATCAGCATAGCCTTCAAGATGCTTGGAACCGGATGCTCTGTTAAGTCTCCTGATCGCCTTAGCCTCGATCTGACGAATTCTCTCACGTGTAACGCCAAGCTTCTGGCCTACCTGCTCAAGTGTCATGGGAACTCCGTCCTTAAGACCGAATCTCAGCTCGATAACCTTGCGCTCACGCTCTGTAAGGCTTGTATCGAGAGCCTTGATGAGATCTTCCTTGAGAAGGATCCTTGCAACTTCCTCTTCAGGAGCTGCAAGCTCATCGTTGGAGATAAAGTCAACAAGGTGGCTGTCCTCTTCCTCACCGACAGGCTTATCGATGGAGATAGGATCCTGCGAGATCTTCTCGATCTCTCTGATCTTGGCAGGTGTCATGCCTGCAGCCTCGCCACCCATCTTCTCAGCCAGCTCCTCGATCGTGGGATCTCTACCAAGATCCTGAACGAGCTGTCTCTTGACCCTTGTGAGCTTATTGATCGTCTCAACCATGTGAACAGGGATTCTGATCGTACGTGCCTGATCGGCGATGGCTCTTGTAATAGCCTGTCTGATCCACCATGTAGCATATGTTGAGAACTTAAATCCCTTCTGGTAATCAAACTTGTCAACAGCCTTGATAAGACCGATGTTACCCTCCTGGATAAGATCGAGGAGTGACAAGCCTCTGTTCATGTACTTCTTAGCGATCGAAACAACAAGTCTCAGGTTGGACTCGATAAGCTTGTTCTTAGCTTCCTCATCGCCCTCAGCCATTCTTGATGCGAGTTCCTTCTCCTCATCGGGCTTGAGCAGTTCGATCTTACCGATCTCCTTAAGGTACATTCTTACGGAGTCATCAACAGGGATCTCATCCTCCCTGCCGTCGATGATAAATGTATCAGGGAACATATCCTCGATCTTGTAACCGGACTTCTCAAGTTCATTCGTGATCCGGTCCATATCATCGGGCGTGATGTCGTAATCATTCGAGATGTTGTCAAGGTCTGTCGAAGACAAAACCTTGTTGTTGTTCTCTGCCTTCTGCTTCATCTGTTCAATAGCCGCATTCAAATCTGATGACATTTTTAATCTCCGTCCCCTTGTTATTTTATGATTCTGTCTCGTTCACTGTATCTTCAGTAAACTCAACATTAACATTCCCATTCCCGCCAGTAACGGTGTAGATACCGTTGTTGACGTAGATCTCCATCGTAACGCCTTCCATGGAATCACTTGTGATCCCCGCCTTCTCAGCACGGAGAGCAGTGTAATTCGTGAAGAGGGTCTTGCATGTCTCCTCATTGATGGAAGATGTGATGGCGATCTTAATGTTCTGACATGTCTGACCGTAAACCGTATATCCCTTTGCCTGACCGAGATCATTGACTCCGGTATCAACATCACAAACACCTGCAAAAACCGTCTTGATGTTGTCTTTGATATCATCCGTCAGTGCCGTTCTTGACTTGTATAACGGATAAGAGATTGCGATGATCGTGATTACCAGAATAGCAGCAACACCGATGATGATGGATGTCAGCTTCAGAGGAGCCTTGACATCTTTGGGAGAGATCTCGAAATCGGAAGGCTTGATCGCACCTGCGTCTTCCTTCGCCTTCATAGCCTGCTCACGCTTAACAGCCGCCTCAACCATATCGGCATTGACCTTGTTAACGTAATAATGTGTCTGTTCTCCGGATTCTGCTATCTCTTCGTTCGCGAATGTGTAATCGTCGGGATTCTCCAGAATCTTCACTGCTTCCTCACCCGGGAAGATACAGTGACAGAAGATACATTCGCAGTTCGGATTCCTGTCGTCAAAAACGATCAGCGAACCGCAATTCTTGCACATACCCTGCTTTGTAGCCATTTAAAACCTGCCTTTGCTTACTCTGCAAAGATAATGCCTATATAAATATATAATTAGGCATTAAATCGCACAATATAGTGTACTCACTTTTCGGCAGATGTCAACCTTTTTATTATTATAAAATAAGCAATAAAAATCAAAGTCGAGGTCACGATCCAGCTTATCGGGTATGCCGCCATCAGGACATCAAAGGTCGGATTTTTCGCGAAAACGGTATAGACCCACACTATCCTCACACCGCAGATCCCCACAAGCGAAAGCACTGCGGGAGATACTGACTTTCCATACCCTCTCAGAGCTCCCGAAGGCGCATCGACAAGCACATTCAGTATCTCAAACCCTACTATGGCAATGATCCTGATCATCGCGATCCTTATAACTTCCGGCTCCCCGTTGAATAAAGACAGAAGTTTCTCGCCAAAAGCTATGATAATTGCCGAAACAAACAGCGTGATGCCCGATGCCATCGACAGCGAAATCGCAAAGATGCGCCTGCACCTCTTAATATTGCCTGCTCCGTAATTCTGTCCCGTAAACGTCGTCGTCGCCTGCCCGAAAGCATTGACGATATAGTACGACAGTATCTCGATGTTGAACGCTGCGGACGATGCCGCCACGATATCGGCTCCGAGGCTGTTGACCGCTGACTGGATAATTATGTTCGCGATCGAGAACATACTCCCCTGGATACCCGCGGGAAGGCCTATCTTCATTATCTTCGACAGTATCCTGAAGTCTATCTTCAGTTCTCTGAACGATATCTTGAGGTTGTCATCCCTCCTGACCAGTGCCACGAAAAGCAAAGACGCACTCAGAAGATTGGAGATGACCGTGGCAAGCGCAACACCTGCAACGGACATCCTGACAGCGATAACAAAAAACAGGTTAAGCCCGACATTGATGATTCCCGACAGAACAAGAGCGATAAGCGGCGTCTTCGTGTCTCCCCTGCTCCTGAATATCGCTGATTCAAAATTGTACAGAAGAACAACGGGAAGCCCCGCAAATACTATACGCAGATACAGAAGAGCGAGATCATATATCTCCTCCGGCACATCGAGAGCAACAAGAAGCGGTCCCGCGACGAGTTCTCCGATAACGGCCATAACCGTTCCTCCAAGCACCGAAAAGACTACGGAAGTATGGACCGCCTTGCCGATCTTGTCTTCCTGTCCCTGCCCGATATACCTGGCAATAACAACGTTTGAACCTAGTGCGATACCGTTGAAAAGATTGATTATAAGGCCCACTATTGCGGCATTTGAGCCGACAGCGGCCATGGCATGCTTGCCGACGAACTGCCCTACTACAGCTACGTCCGCAGCATTAAAGAGCTGCTGGAGTATCGTAGTTGCCGCAAGCGGCAGCACGAACAGCAGGATCTTGTTCCATATGGGTCCTTCGAGCATGTTCATTTCTTTTCGCATTCTATTTTGATACCACCGTTTAATGTGATTTTCAACAAAAAAGATATAAAAACAGCTCGAAATCTTTCTCACTTTTACATTCGCGATTTGATAGGATATTTACGCAAATCTCTTATTTTTTGGAGGCGAATATGATAGAGGGGCTTCGTAAACCGGTAGGTTTTCATCAGAAGAGCAAGGTAGTAGTCATCGGAGCAGGTAATGTAGGTGAAGCAGTAGCTTACACTCTCATGGTCCGTAAGCAGGTAAATGATATCGTTCTCATCGACGTAGATGAGCCCAAGGCAGGAGCGGCAGCGCTTGATATCGCACACGGTACAGGTTTCTACCGTCAGGTCTGGGTAAGAAAGGGCACATATGAGGAGTGCAAGGATGCACAGCTCATCATCATCACTGCAGGTATCGGCAGAAAGCCCGGTCAGACAAGACTGGAGCTTGGCCAGGTTAATGTTTCGATCGCAAGAGACATCGCACGCAACATCATGAAGTACAACGACAACCCGTTGATCCTTGTTGTTTCAAACCCTGCAGACGTTGTAACTGCAGCAGTTCTCGAAGAGACAGGTCTCAGAAGAGGTCAGGTAATCGGTTCCGGTACTTCCCTCGATACAGCAAGATTCCGTTATTTCATCAGCGAAGCGATCCACGTTGACGTTGAAGACGTTAAGGCTTATGTGCTCGGCGAGCACGGCGACAGCCAGGTTGCTATCTGGTCCAATGTCACGATCGCAGGTATCCCGCTCGATGTTTATGAGGATCAGACAGGCATTAAGATCGACAGACCAAGGATCACAGAGCTCACAAGGACAAGCGGCGCTGATATCATCAAGGGTAAGGGTGCAACATTCTACGGCGTTGCGATGGCTGTTTCGAACATCGCTGAGCGTATCCTGAACGACCAGCAGGGCGTTGTTCCTGTTGCTCACCTCATGGGCGCAAGATATGGCAAGTGGGCTAACGTCTGCTTCTCTATGCCTTGTATCTTAGGTTCTGACGGTATAGAGAAGACTTTTAATATACCGCTCACACCCGAGGAAGAGGCAGCACTCGACAATTCTGTAAAGATCATCGGCGATATGCAGAAGCAGCTCGGCATTTTCACACACCTTACAGGTTCACTCGAATAAGCTTAAAACCACATAAAATACGGATAAAGGGGCTTTTGACAGCCCCTTTTCTTATGCCAGTTCACCACTATATATTGTGTTATTTTTGCAATTTACCACAATATATTGTGTTTTTATGTTGACTTAGCCACAACATATCGTTACAATGATTAAGCGTACGAAGAAACTTGACAGGGGGTTCATAAATGATCATTGCAGGTCTTCAGAGGCTGACGCTTTTAGACTTCCCGGAGCACGTTGCATGTACAGTGTTCACATGGGGTTGCAATTTCAGATGTCCTTTCTGTCATAACTCCGCACTTGTCCTTCCCGACAAGATCAAAGGCGAAGATATGATGGATACTGAAGAGTTTTTCGCATTTCTTGATAAGCGCAGAGGTCGTTTGGACGGTGTAGCGATCACAGGTGGCGAGCCGCTCATACAGCAGGACATCAAGGAGTTTATGAGAAGGATCAGGTCAATGGGTTTTCTCGTTAAGCTCGACACCAACGGTTCCTTCCCTGACAGGCTCAGGGAGATCCTGGATGAAGGTCTTGCCGACTACGTTGCGATGGACATCAAGAGCGATCCGGACGGGTACAGCACTGCGATAGGAGTTGCGGATGCCCCGACAGACAAGATACTGCAGAGCATCAGGATACTGAAAGAGTCCGGGATCCCTTTCGAGTTCAGGACAACGGTGATAGATGAACTGCACGACGAGAACACTTTCGAGGGGATCGGAAAGCTGATAGAAGGAGCAGACAGATACTACCTTCAGATGTTTGAAGATTCGGGGGAACTGATCGAAGAAGGCAGGTTCCACGCACCTTCGGAAGAAAAGATGCAGCGGCTTCTGGCGGTCGCAAGGAAATGGATACCAAACGCCCAGATAAGGGGCGACAAATAACAACAACCGGGAGGGTATTATGTATCAGGTAGTTAAGAGAGATGAGAAAGTCGTAGATTTTAATATATCTAAGATCTCTGATGCGATCAAAAAGGCTTTCGATGCGGTAAAGGTTGAGTATAACGACGACGTTATCAACCTCATCGCACTTCAGGTAACAGCAGATTATGCGCCTAAGATCAAGGACGGAAGGATCACCGTCGAAGAGATCCAGGACAGCGTCGAGACAGTTCTTCAGAGAACAGGCTATGAGGAAGTTGCCAAGGCTTACATCCTCTACCGTAAGAACCGTGAGAAGATCCGTGCAATGAAGTCAGCAGCGCTGAACTACAAGGATCTCGTAAACAGCTACGTAAAGATCGACGACTGGCGCGTTAAGGAGAACTCCACTGTCACATATTCAGTAGGCGGTCTCATCCTCAGCAATTCCGGTGCGATCACAGCTAACTACTGGCTCTCCGAGATCTACGATCAGGAAGTTGCAGACGCACACCGTCACGCAGACCTCCACATCCACGATCTGTCCATGCTCACAGGTTACTGCGCAGGCTGGTCACTGAAGCAGCTCATCCAGCAGGGTCTCGGCGGCATCACAGGCAAGATTACTTCCGCACCTCCGAAGCACCTCGCAACACTCTGCAACCAGATGGTCAACTTCCTCGGCATCATGCAGAACGAGTGGGCAGGCGCACAGGCATTCTCCTCTTTCGATACATATCTTGCTGCTTTTGTTAAGGCAGACAACCTCAACTACGATCAGGTAAAGAAGGCTATCGAGTCATTCATCTACGGCGTTAACACACCCAGCCGCTGGGGTACACAGGCTCCCTTCTCCAACATCACTCTGGACTGGACAGTGCCTAACGACCTCGCTGAGCTCAACTGCATCGTTGGCGGCAAGGAGATGGACTTCAAGTACAAGGACTGTCAGAAGGAAATGGACATGGTCAACAAGGCTTTCATCGAGATCATGATCGAAGGCGACGCTAACGGCCGTGGCTTCCAGTACCCTATCCCTACATACTCGATCACTAGAGATTTCGACTGGTCCGAGACTGAAAACAACCAGCTTCTCTTCGAAATGACATCCAAGTACGGTACACCCTACTTCTCCAACTACATCAACTCCGACATGGAGCCTTCCGACGTTCGTTCCATGTGCTGCAGACTGAGACTCGATCTCCGTGAGCTCCGCAAGAAGTCCGGCGGCTTCTTCGGCTCAGGCGAATCGACAGGTTCCGTTGGTGTTGTTACTATCAACCTGCCCCGTATCGCTTATCTTGCAAAGGACGAAGCTGATTTCTTTAAGCGCCTCGACAAGATGATGGATATCGCTGCACGTTCGCTCAAGGTTAAGAGAGACACTATTACAAAGCTTCTCGAGGCCGGTCTCTACCCTTACACAAGACACTATCTCGGAACATTTGACAACCACTTCTCCACCATCGGTCTCGTTGGTATGAACGAAGTCGGACTCAACGCAAACTGGCTCAGAAAGGATCTCACACATCCCGAGACTCAGGCGTTCGCAAAGGTTGTACTCAACCACATGAGAGAGCGTCTGTCAGACTACCAGGAGAAGTACGGCGACCTTTATAACCTTGAAGCTACTCCTGCAGAGTCAACATCTTACAGACTCGCAAAGCACGACAAGAGACACTATCCCGATATCATCACGGCAAACGATGAAAGCGGTGTTTACTACTACACAAACAGCTCACATCTCCCCGTAGGTTTCTCTTCCGATATCTACGATGCACTTGATATCCAGGATCAGCTCCAGACACTCTACACATCAGGTACAGTATTCCACGCATTCCTCGGCGAGAAGCTCCCTGACTGGAAGTCTGCAGCAAACCTCGTTCGTAAGATCGCAGAGAACTACTCACTGCCTTACTACACACTGTCTCCTACATACTCAATCTGCCAGGCTCACGGTTATCTTGCAGGTCAGGTTGCTGTCTGCCCAACATGTGGCAAGCCTACAGAGACATACAGCCGTATCACAGGTTACTACCGCCCCGTCCAGAACTGGAACGACGGCAAGACACAGGAGTTCAAGGATCGTAAGCTCTACGACATCGAGCACTCCGTACTCAAGCACAACGGTCCCATCATGGCTTCCGACTGCTGCGGCTCAATGGATGCTCCCGAGATCGACGAAGACAAGATCCTTCTCTTCACAACAAAGACATGCCCCAACTGCAGAGCGGCTAAGACATTTCTTACAGAAGCAGGCATCGCCTTCGAAGTGATTGACGCTGAAGAGCAGCAGGATCTGAGCATTGCTTACGGCATCATGCAGGCACCTACGCTCGTAGTTATCAGCGGCGGCAAGCACGAGACATATGCTAATCTGAGCAATATCAGGAAGTTCATTGCTGAGAGTGCTGCGAAGGCTTGAAGTTAAGTTTACAGTTTACATGATTGATTAGTTTGGAGGGCGCCTCGTTGGGCGCCCTCTTTTTTGTTGGTGAGGGATTGTGGGCCGGGCGGGCGCGTGCGTAATGATAATTACCCGGAAATTAGACCGCAGGTCTATTCTAATCTTATTTTTTAATCAGTCTGGACGCACCGTTTTTCGCTGAAAAATCCGACCTGAGTCGGATTTTAAACAGAAAATTGGCAAATTTCGACCTCAAATAGCCGTTTTCCCGTGCAGAATCCGACCTAGGTCGGATTCTGAGTCGGATTTTGAAAGCACCATCCGCGCTCGCAATCCGCAACCAACCACAACGCTCGCAATCTGCCGGTCAACTGCCTGCCAACACCTGCGTGCTAACTCCGCCCATAAATAAGGCACCCTTGCTGAAGTAAACCCCCGAAGTTGGACAAACTTCGGGGGTTCACTTCATTGCGGGTACCCTGGAAACTAACTCAAAGTATCTTCCCGTTACTCTCAATAACCCTCTTATACCACTCGCCGGAATCCTTTATTATCCTTTCCTGCGTGCGGTAATCAACGTAGATCAGCCCGAATCGCTTATCATACCCTTCAGCCCACTCGTAGTTATCCATAACTGACCAGTGCATGTACCCGATAACAGGAACCTCATCTGCCGCCCTGCTCAGTTCACGCAGATAACGCTGGGTAAAATCGATACGATACACATCATGCACCTTGCCGTCCAGGAACACCCAGTCGTGCTCGCTCATTCCGTTCTCCGTGATCATCACGGGCAGGCCGTAACGCTTGTAGAGGAAAACGGGCGAATAGTACATTGTGGACGGTGTGATCGGCCAGCCGATGTCTGTGTGCGGGCAGCCCTTGTACCAGTTGCTCTCGTACCCGCTGCCGTCGTCGGGATAGCCTCCGTGATAGTAGATGTTTACGCCGTAGAAATCCAGCGGCGCTGATACCAGTGCCCACTGCTCAGCGGAGAACTCAGGGATCATGGAGCCATATTCAGCAACAAGGTCCTCCGGGTAATGGCCGAGATAGACAGGATCGGAGAAATAAGCCATTGTATAAGCGAACCGCGGGCCTGTGCACTTGAATGTATCTTCGTATGCTTTATCGACTGCTTCCTTGGAGTCGTTGGCGGGCATCATCGTGGAGGCGTAGGGAGCCATTGAAATGTAGACGCGCTGTCTCGCATTCTCGCGGAGGTATTTGACGGCCTTGCCGTGGGAGAGGAACATGTTAGCGCCCATGCGGAAGAGCTCCGGAGGCGAGCATTTCTGGAACGGTGCGAAAGCGCCGTCGAGATAACCGACACCCAGGACGCACTGCGGCTCGTTGAAGGTCATCCAGTACTTTACGCGGTCGGAAAGCGCATCTACGACCACTTTTGTGTACTCGAGGAACCATTCGGAAGACTCATCGTTAAGCCATCCGCCGCGGCAATGCAGAGCATATGGGTAATCCCAGTGATATAAAGTTACGAGCGGCTCGATGCCGTTTTTGATAAGCTCGTCGACGAGGTCCGAATAGAAACGCACACCCGCCTCGTTTACGCGGCCTGTGCCTTCGGGAAGCACGCGCGCCCAGCTGATGGAGAAACGGTACGCTTTAAGGCCGATCGCCTTCATCAGTGCAACGTCGTCCTTCATGCGGTTGTAGTGGTCGATCGCCTCTTCACCCGTCTCGTTGTGTTTTATGTGATTGTATTTCGCGGCAATGTCCCAGATATTGGGTCCCTTGCCGTCCTGATTCCACGCACCTTCGATCTGATAGGATGCGGCTGCTGCTCCCCACAAAAAGTCGTCTTTAAATGCCATGTTTACCTCCTTAGTGATCGATAAGACTTAAGAGTGTTCCGCTGACGCCGAATACCCAGTGTACTATCCATACGCCGACTATTGACTGCTGCTTGTAATACAGGATGCCCTCGAGGCCTGCAAGGATCGCAGCGCCTACCATGAACAGGAATCCGAAATGTATATGCAGAGCCGCGAAGATCATGGAAGACAGAATGATCGACGTTGCCACTGAGTGCCTATTTACCATCATTATACGGTGCAGGTTGCTCTGCATGACGCATCTTGCGAGGAACTCCTGGACGCCTGCAGTCAGTATGTAGATGAGCTGATTCACGCCGAACTTCGTGATATCAAAGAACGGGAGTTCCGGCTCAAATGATCCGGGTCGGACCATCCTTGCCACAACCTTGAGCAGGCAGAGGAATCCGAATGCGCACGCCGCAACGATGATTCCGACGATAACGTCCTTTTTTGTATTGTTCGACAGGATTCCGAGGTCCTTCCACGTGAGGTCTGTTTTCAGGAGAATAAAGAAAAGCATTCCGATAGACAGGAACTCGATGCCGTGAGTCAGGAACGTGGAAGGGAACGGTTCCTTAAGAAATAACCACAGTGCGTAGAATATCATCCACAAAGAGAATCCGAAAAGGAACGTTGAGAAAGTGGTCGATGAATCGTGGAACTTCTTAAGAAGGATTTCTTCTTTAGTCTCATCGGAAATGGTGATGACGACGAGATTCTCCATATCATTGTCCTCAAGTTCAAGGAAAGATGATGATACTCTTAACGTGTATTTCTTACCTGAGGGAGAAACGTACTTGACCTTTCCGGTGTGAGTATTCTCCCTGTCAAAGAGAGAGTCGAGAACAAGCGTGGAAAACTCATCATTCGCCTGCTGCTTGATCTCAAGATCAAACTTGGTCTTCCCAGGCTCAAGATCCTCACTTATCTCGAAGATCCCGGAAGCGGGCTTGTTGACATATACGATATACCCCTTACGGTCAAGAACGAGGACAGACGAGGTCATGTCCCTCAGGACTCTGCCGGCAAAAGAACTCTTTTCAACATAATCCATTGCAATCTCCCATAAAAAGTCAAACAGTTTAAGCTGTTTGCTATGTTTTCTTCTATTTGTTCAACATGAGTTCAGGGTTAAATGTTTCTCTGTTCTCAAGCATTACAAACACAATTCTTGCTATTTTCCTGGTCAAAGCGATAATCG
>JAILDX010000030.1 GCA_024688685.1 Saccharofermentans sp. | reverse complement strand
CGATTATCGCTTTGACCAGGAAAATAGCAAGAATTGTGTTTGTAATGCTTGAGAACAGAGAAACATTTAACCCTGAACTCATGTTGAACAAATAGAAGAAAACATAGCAAACAGCTTAAACTGTTTGACTTTTTATGGGAGGTTGAAATATGCTGTTTGAGTTGCGGGACTGTTCAGCTTTGTAGGAGGAATGTTTACAAAGCAGAGAAAGAACTTAAGACGCTTGGATTATAAAGGAGAGACATCAATTTTGAGTGCAGCTCGATCTTCTACAAGGCTGACATTATGCAGGATCTTAAAAAGGATTATCTCGAGTCGCAGGCGCTGTGCCGTGAGAGGTTCGTCGATGACATCAAACGCGGCTCCTTCCACAGGTTCTTTGACAGCCTGCTCAGGATGATCGCACCTCTGCTGTAAGAGTAATTAAGTATATAAAGCGCCCCCGTCTCGCGCATCGTTTGGTGCAGGACGGGGGAGTTTTTACGTTACCGATTTGAAAAGAGAATGACATATTAGTTTTAGAGAAGAATTGTAGAATAGATACAAGAAATGATTTTGATGGTGGTTACTTATGGAAAATAGAATTACTTATGAGAAGGATGCTGAGAAAGAGAAGACAAGGGCAACGGTAACAAAGCTTCCGCCTGAAGTTGAGAGCGAACTTGAGTTTATCGACTTTCTTACTCTGCTCCAGGAGAGGGAATATAAGTAATAACCTCTATATCTTAAGCTTTGGCAGTTTCTTGTACTGGAACTCTCCGACTTTGACCGGAATATCCTCTTCCTTCATAGCTTATGACGTATGAATCTACCGTGCCGTGCGTGAACGGAGCCTTGTTGAAGGCATACCTGCATTTAGAGCCATGGGAGCCCTTTTTGTCGATCATCTTTCTGTACTCGTAGAGCTTGAGGTATTCCTTGCAGCTTATTTCCGGTTCCATCTGAAGATACATACTGCCTCTGGTGACAGTGCTGAGCTTGCTGACCGGCCAGTCCAGCATGTCTTTTGTGTATCTCGCGTGGAGGAGCCTGATAAAGTCTCTGTATGTGTGCGGGCAGCCAACGTCCGCTCTGTAGTTTGCGACGATGCCTGCCGTGATCTGCTTGAAGAAAGGCTTTGAAGCCCACAGGCGTCCTGTCGCCTTGAACATAGCCGCCGCGGCTGTCCCTTGTGACTTTCCTTGCAAAGTAGGGGAATCTGGGAAAGACCTTGTTTGCAGCCTTGTCCAGCAGTGCTCCGTCAATCTCCAGGCCCAGTTCCACCTTGATCCTGACAGTGTATTTTATCAGGTCTGTATTAAACGTAAAGGGTGTAACTGTCAAAATCGTATTGTGTCATTTTGCCTTAAATGCGATAGTCTGTCCCCCGGGGAAAGAGATCGTCAGCATATCACCTTCTATCTTCAGGTTCAGGCTGGCCACAGAGTCATCTGCATCCTTTTTTGTCAGCGTATAGGTTCCGTCTTCGTTTAATGTGAGATCTCCGGTATAGATCTTATCCGGAACGACATTAAGCTTGAAGGTCGCGCCGTCCTCAGAGGAAAAATGCGGATTATCGCTGTCAGGTATGACCGCAGACCTGTATGTTGTCTCACCGTTCACTGTAAGACTGTAATACTCCCAGTCGGAAGTGATGCCGTATGTCTTTTCAGTGGCATCTGAAGATGAACTGCCGCATGCGGCAACAGAGAACAGCAAAAAGCAACAGATCACGACTGCCAGTATAGTTTTTATACGCTTTTTCATACAAATCTCCTAAATCGTATCAGCAGTTTTCAGTGAGGTGAGGCTTTTGCGGCGGACTTCCGCAGAAGTCTCACTCGGATCAGAGCAGGTTTCTCTGAATCTTTCCGCTTGTTGTCTTAGGAAGTTCATCCTTGAAGACAACGATCCTCGGGTACTTATAAGGCGCCGTGTGAACCTTAACGTAGTTCTGGATTTCCTTCTTGAGCTCTTCAGTTCCTTCCGTTCCTTTAACGAGGACAATGGATGCCTTTACGACCTGGCCGCGGACCTCGTCAGGCGCTGCGGAAACGCCGCACTCAAGAACATAGGGGAGCTCCATGATAACGCTCTCGATCTCGAAGGGTCCGATACGGTATCCGGAAGACTTGATAACGTCGTCAACACGTCCTACATACCAGAAGAAACCATCCTGATCTCTCCATGCTGTATCACCTGTGTGATACCAGCCGTCGTGCCATGTTGAAGCTGTCTTCTCCTCATCCTTGTAGTAACCGATAGCAAGGCCGCAGGGAAGACCGTTCTTGATGTTTATGACGATCTCGCCTGTCTCACCGACAGGAACGGAGTTGCCGTCCTGGTCTACGATATCAACGTCGTAGATTGGAGCAGGCTTGCCCATTGATCCGATCTTATGGTCAGCACCTCTCATGTTGCCGATGATCATCGTGCTCTCTGTCTGACCGAATCCCTCAAGGATCTGAAGTCCCGTAGCTTTCTCAAACTGGCGGTAAACCTCAGGGTTCAGAGCTTCACCTGCAGTTGTCATATGCTTAACTGATGAGAAATCATACTGCGAGATATCCTGCTTGATCATCATACGGAGCATTGTCGGCGGCGCACAGAATGTAGTGATGTGATACTTGGCAAACATAGGAAGTATGTCTGCTGCATCGAACCTGTCGAAATCATAAACGAATGTTGCAGCCTCGGCGAGCCACTGTCCGTAGAGCTTACCCCACATCGCTTTCGCCCAGCCTGTGTCAGAGATAGTGAAGTGGAGACCGTCGGGATCAACGCAGTGCCAGTATTTCGCTGTGTGGAAGTGTCCGAGAGGATACTTGTGTGTGTGCATTGCAATCTTGGGATATCCTGATGTTCCGGATGTGAAATACATCAGCATCAGGTCATCACCGCAGGGTGAATCCTCGGTGCGTTCGAACTTGCTGCTGAAGAGAACGTACTCTTCGTTGAATGTTCTCCAGCCCTCGCGTGTTCCGTTTACGATGAGCTTGTTTACAACGCAGGGGTTCTTCTCTGCTGCGATCTCAGCCTGATGAGCTGTGTCGCCGTCAGCGGTGCAGATGATCGTGCTGATACCTGCTGAGCTGAATCTGTAATCGAAATCGTGCTCGAGCAGCTGGTTTGTCGCAGGAATAGCGATCGCACCAAGCTTGTTGAGAGCGATCATTGCGAACCAGAACTGGTAATGACGCTTGAGAACGAGCATAACGCGGTCGCCTTTCTTGATGCCAAGTGACTTAAAGTAGTTGGCACACTGATTGGAGCCCTTCTTGATATCCATGAAAGTGAATCTTCTCTCCGTCTTGTCTCTTGAGATATGGAGCATGGCGAGCTTATCGGGCTCCCTGTCTGCCAGTGCATCTACAAGGTCGAACGCGAAATTGAACTTCTCGGTATTCTTGAACTTCATCGAGACAGGAGTTCCGTTCTCATTGAACTCAACGTCGATATAGTTCTTATAGATCCTCTGCTTCTTCTCTGTCTCCGTATCAGCGATACCGGCGATCTTTGCGGGAGCGCTCTGGTCAACAGTAGGTTCACCTGCCG
The DNA here is from genome assembly GCA_024688685.1 of Saccharofermentans sp. Taxonomy (GTDB): domain Bacteria; phylum Bacillota; class Clostridia; order Saccharofermentanales; family Saccharofermentanaceae; genus Saccharofermentans. The sequence continues at coordinate 18,223 of JAILDX010000030.1, read as the reverse complement.
CATTGAGAACGAAAGCATAGAAGATACAGTCCTTGCCGCCTGTTGCGATCATGCCGTGAGGCGTATCGCTGTTAAAGTAGATGGTATCACCGGGGCCGAGGATCTCCTTGTGGTCGCCAACCTGAACGATGAGAGTACCCTCGATAACGAGGTCACACTCCTGACCTTCGTGAGTCGTGAGCTCAATGGGCTTGTTCTGAGCTTCCTCGCTGAACTCGCTCTTAACGAACAGAGGTTCACAGATCCTGTTCTTGAAAGCATAAGCCATATTGTAATATGTCATGCCGTGTGCCTTTGCGATCTCCTGACCTTTGCCTGAACGTGTAACTGTGTAGGAATCAAGAGTAGGGGAGACACCTTCGATGATGTCGGTAACATTAACCTTGAGTGCGCTTGCGCAGCGGTAGATGAATGCGAAGTTCAGGTCAACCTCACCTGATTCGCACTTGATGTATTCGTCGATAGAAACGTCTGTCTTCTGTGCCATTTCCTCAACGCTGAGTCCAACGATCTCTCTGAGATCCTTGATTCTTCCTGCCATCTGTCTGATCTTGATATCCAGACTCTCGTTAACATTGATCATACCTTTTTACTCCTTCTTCTTATGGGACAAAAAAACTCGTCCCAAAGTATTTGTAACTTTGAGACGAGTGTTAATATCTTATACACCCGCGGTACCACTCAAATTGCGTTGCCGCCACTTATCGGGATCCAACAATCCCTATGCACTAACGTAACATTCACGGGAAGGGTCTACTTGGGATATCCCTTTCTTCCTTCCGGCTCGGAAGCTACATACACTTTAATGACTGTCTAAAGAACTCTCAGCTGCTGTTCTCTTCTCTGTATGACTTCAATAAAGCGAACTCTTCGTCAAAGCCTCTAACCGACAGTTTATCACGGTTTTGCTATTTTGCAAGTTCTAATGTAATATAAATCAGATAATTTTGAAAGAACCATCCATATGCAAGGGGGATAATCATAATGAATACAAAAAAGATAATTGCCGGATTGCTTGCTCTTTCACTGGCGGCTGCAGCAACCGGCTGTAAATACGAGATCGAGCTTGAGACAGAGGCAACAGAATCAAGCGTTATCTCATCCGAGACATCTGTTGAAGATACGGCGATCGAGTCATCTGAGTCTTCAGAGGCTACAGAAGCTACAGCAGCTTCATTCGAAGAAGGACCTGTTACCGATCAGATCCTGTCTTTCGCGGAGCATACCGATAAGTGGTTTCAGTCTTCTGAATTTGACCAGTTCTATTACTGCGTGACCGACCTCGACAGAGACGGAGGTCTTGAACTCTTTGCAGCAACTTCCTCCGGTTCAGGGGATTATACTTTTGCTGATGTTTATCTTGCTGACAATGTGGATGTCCGGGAATGTCAGTCAAATATGGGAGACGGTGACTTTTATCCTAACATAATCGTAGATAACGGTACTCCGATCACCTTTTTTATTGAGGACGGAAAGGCGAGTTATATTTATTACTTCAACCATAGCAGCGGAGACCTCGAGACCAGCTCGGGAATCTCGGTCGTGTCATTTTCTCAGGAGTCTATCGAGGTCCTTGATCTCTGCATGAGGAACGAGAGCAACGGAGTTGTTACATTTAAGGACTGTTTGACAGGAGAGTCTATCGATGAGGCTGCATACAACGCATTCCTCGGGAATTACCTTAGCGGCAAGACAACATCAGAGGCTCACTTCCAGTGGATAACGATAGATGATCCTTCCGACTGCTCAAGTGCGCTGATGCTCAGCTACAACGGATTCTCCAACTGATCAGCTGATATCCGCAAGATACTCTTCGATCTGCTCGAGACGGAATGACGATAAGAGCCTTCTGTCCTTATCGTCCAGTATCCTGTAGTGATTTGATATTATATTCTGCTGGATCCTGTAACCGTTCACACTTTTTATCTCACGCCACCAGATCTTTCCTCCCATTGTGGAGGGATAGGAGATCTCGACGTCCTGCAATGCGAGGGCTGATACCATAGCTGCGTAGTCTTCTCCGAGCGCATCGTTAAGTATTGTGCTCCTGTCGAAGATGGAGGTAAGCGCGACGGCTTCAGTCCAGCTTATGGACCTTCTGCCTTTCTCGCTCTCAACAAGTGATTTCTTGGAGATGCCGAGTATCACGGCCATCTTGTCCTGTGTAAGTCCGTATTCGGTGCGTACAAGCTTGAGCTTGCTGTTAACTATGGTAACGAAATCATCTCTGGTCATCTGTTATTCTCCTGTGTATTCATAAACGAAGACCGGATACTGAACGTAAATACCCATCATGTCAGTCTTGTATAAGCGCATGCCGGTCACCCGGACTTTAAGATCCTGTTCTCCGAGGGAATCTGCGGAGTCGGGATCGTTATCTTCAAGAACTGCTTCAAGGTCAGTATCTGAATCGATGTAATAGCTCGCAAGGGAAGTGTGTCCTGTGTAGTGATATGCGTGAGTGTCATCAGCGGAATACTGATCTGTGCACACGCTCTCAAAATGTTTCAGAGTACTGAAAATAAACACGGCTGCAGGGACTGCCATAATGACCAGTACAACAATGATGGCAATGATGCCTGTACGTGATTTCTTATTTGTGTTGCTCATAGTGTAATTTTACACTATTGTTGCGAATCTGCAATGACCTGTGGCTGAAATTCCTGCGGTATTTCTGCGGCACAGTAAGGGCAGGCGGTGTGCATTCCTTTAATATAAATGCCTCCGCAGTACTCGCATTTTTTCTGTTCCACCACATCCTGTTTACAGACCATCGCCTGCCGGTAGTACTTATCCTTTCTGTGGTCGAGGTTTTTCAATGCCATGACAAGGAACATGAGCGCTATCGGCGTGAATGCCAGAAGATTGGCAATTATCATGGCGGAATCATACTCGGTCTTCATAACGACGGGAGTAAGCTCGTCAAATGCTTTGGCAATGGCCCCGTCAACTGTGTAGTCATCACTCTGCAAAAGGTATTTCTGCAGGTTCTTTGTAAATGCTTCAGCTTTCTTTACAGTAATGATGTTGTCAGTGTCATTACCCTGCATGCCTTCCCAGTACCAGTCAACAAAACCGTCATCCTTTATCTTCACGGAATACACGATGAGCCAGTGTGATTCATCGTCAAAACGGTCAAGATATGCATAGTAGGCATAATGCTCAAGTGAGTTGTACAGCTTCCAGTCACTCCGCGAAACAGTAAGCACTGCAGGCATTATACCTGTCTCATCGTAAAACCGCTCAAGCGAGTCATACAGTCCGTCTTTATCTTTTATAACACCGACATTATCTTCAATAAGGATATCGGGTTCGGTAAATATGGTAAGTTTCTTCGGGATGGTTATCGATTTACAAACGGCGAAGCCGGGTATAAAAAAACACACACCTGCCAGTATGAGAAAATAGATGCCGAGTAATATACTTACGGCAAGACTTCCGGGCTTTGTTATGTCGTAGTTGGAATAAACGATTACAGGCTTGCGGTTCTTATAGTAAACATACCGTGTCGCGCCCTTAAAATACGACCTTCTGACGCGGCTGGAACTGCCTCCTCCTCCGCTGCCGTGTGAGCCTCCGTGAAACCCGCCGCCATGAGATCCTCCGCCTGAACTGTGTGGCATTCAGATCAGTCTCTCTTTTCCACGGCGAAACCGTATTTTTCCCTGAACCTGACCTTCTCGTCGTACATATTCTTATCCGCACGCTTGAAGACACTCTCAACGTTACTGTCATCCTCTGTGTATTCTGCCATGCCGCACGAAGCGGAATATCTGTTCCAGGGCTCTCTCTCAGTTGAGTTGTATGTCTTCTCGAGCTTTGCCTTGAGCTTTGCAAGACGTTCAAACCTGCTCGCGAAATCGTCACCTGCGATAACTGCAACAAACTCGTCGCCGCCGATACGGTAAACGGGGGAGTGCTTGAAGGTTTCACAGATGATATGGCAGCAGCCTCTTATATATGAATCGCCTGCGGAGTGACCGTAATCATCATTGATGTTCTTAAGACGGTTGACATCCATCATAACGATCGCAAACCCGGCAGTTCCGGCTTCAATATCCCTGTTAAGCTCATCGATCATCTTCTTGTACGCATTCTTATTGCCGACGCCTGTAAGAGCATCTCTGTTAGCTTCGGCACTGACTTTGCCAAGTTCTTTCTCCTTGATCCTTGCCTCGGCCTCCGCCTTCTCCTTGTCGCGTTCGATCGTGGTGATCTCGCCAATGTAATCGACGATCTTGATCTGCATTGAATGAAGCTCGTCGTAAATATCCCTTATCTCATCCTTGGTATTTATATTCAGATCGATAACTCCGGCTTCCTTATAATCCTTGCCGACTGCAGGAGAAAAATCCCTCATACCCTTTGTAATGGAGTTGAGCGGATTAACGATATTCTTGTTTACGAAGATAATGGCACCGGCAAGCGCGACACACGTGCAGGCAACGGCACCTAAGATGATGTATGTGAGATTTGCCATTCTCTCACTCATGATATTTTCCATTTCAACATCGCAGCCGACATGACAGACGATGTTGCCGTCATTATCATAGACGGGAACATATGCGGAACACAGCCAGCCCCAGTCACCCTTTGAGATGACAGGTTCAACTCTGTCGTAAGGATCAACGCCTTCAAACTCGGCCTCACGTTCTTCATAATAACCTGTCTCATAAATTGGGACGTCATCAGCATCGAGAAGGTACATATCAACATTTGATTCCTTATCGCCCCATGCCACGAGATACAGATATTTGATGTCCTGCATGCTTTCCTGGAATGTGATCATGTGTTCACGCTGCTTAACGTAATCATCCCAAAGGCCGTGCTCTTCAAGGTATTTCTGGATCAGATATTCATTGTCATCTTCTTCGGCCTGTTCTCTCAAAGCCTGGAACTCATCTGACTCTGCAGCAGCCCTGAGCCGTGCAAGAAAATCAACGTCAACATAGTACGAATATGTATCCGTGCAGTTCATTGCAAGTCTCTTGAAATAACCGTCTATCTGCCTGACATTGATGATAAACGAGAGGATACTGATGCTCGCAACAGCAAAAACGATAATTACGATAACGAAAAGATACATCTTCGTTGTAATCGTGAATCTCTTTTTGCTCTCCATCGCCTAATACCCCCGTGCAAGTGTAATTATAACACCTGTGCAGTTATCAAATTTTTAATAAAGATTGAACTTGATGCGTAAAGGAAAAACGTCAGTCTTTTGCCATCGCATAAACTATGCCCATAAATACTGTCAGGGCAAGGGCGATGATATAAACATAGAATCCCCACGTGATCTCAACGGAGAATTCGCTTGAACCCGTTCCAAGTGCATTCAGAAGCTCATTGAGATTATTGCCCGTTCCTATCGCATTTGCCTTGAGAGTACTGTAGAATCTGAATCCGTTTAGCATTCCAATCACGGCGAGTGCGGCAGCACCCCAGCCGCAAAATTGCTTGAGTCCCGCAAACACGAGAAAGATGCATCCTGCTGCGACGATCAGCGTCACTATCCCGAAAAATGAAGATATCATGGAGAGGTTTGACGTCTCACTCATCTTGCCCATTGTCATCGTGGATACTGCTGCGGGCAGAAAAAGTGATATGCCTGTGATAAGACTGAAAAATGAAAAGATAATACCCTTCACAGGACTCTCGATATTCATAAACAACCCTCCCTGATTAAGAAACATCAAACTAAATTATAAAGCACCTGATCAGGAAGTTGAAGTATAATGTATCTGTTTTATTCGGAGGTTATGATTATGAGCAAAAGGATTACAGCCGTCATATTAATGATTACAATACTTGCATTCCAGATAGCAGGTTGTCAGGAGGCAGATCCGTCTTCGTCAGGTGCAGATGTAAGCGATGCTTCAGCAACTGATACATCAGCTGAGTCATCAACTGATAATACGGAAGCGGAGCCTGAGCTAAGGTGGGATCTGTCAATGACTCCGGAGGAGATATGTGCCGAGCTTACGCTTGAGCAGAAGGCTTCCCAGATGGTTCAGGGACAGCTTGTTTCGCTGGACAATAATGAGATGGCATCTGAATGCTACGGGTCCGTCTTTTCAACGAGATCAAACGTGCCTGCCACCACTTATGACAGGTGGATCAATGTCGTAAGAGGCTACCAGAGATCAGCTCTTCAGTCTGATGCCGGCATCCCTTACATCTACGGCAATGACTCCGTGCACGGAGTAAACACCGCGGGCAACAGCATCCTTTTCCCTCATAACATCAATATAGGTGCGGCAAATGACCCTGATCTTACATATGAGTACGGAAAACTCGTTGCGAGCGACATGCTCCATACGGGCATGATCTGGAACTTTGCTCCGTGTATTGCCACATCACAGGACCCCAGATGGGGAAGGACTTACGAGTCAATGTCATCTGACATCGGACGTACCTGCGAGCTTGCCGAGCAGTTCGTAAGGGGTCAGGTCGATAGCGGAGTTGTCGTCTGCGCAAAGCATTTCTTTGGAGACGGTAATGTTTCGTGGGGAACAGGTGAAGCCTCAGGCGGAATCAACAGGATGATCGACAGAGGCGATGCGACACTTACTGAAGAGCAGATCGTTGCACAGTTTGAGCTTTATAACAGGCTTATCGAAGCGGGTGCGCAGACGATCATGATCTCCCACTCTGCCGTTAATGGTCTAAAGATGCACGAGAATAAGGGCCTGATCATGAGATTCAGGGAGGAATACGGTTTCGACGGAATGATCGTGTCTGATTATAATTCAATCCACAACTGCTCCGGCGATACGCTCTATGATAATGTTGTCCTCGCGGTAAACGCAGGCATCGACATGCTGATGGAACCTGATGATTTCGAGGAGTGCAGGGATTACATCGTTGAGGCTGTAGGCAACGGTGATATACCTGAAGAGAGGGTGAACGAGGCAGTGGTAAGGATCATCAGGATGAAGATGGATGCAGGCCTTTTCGAGGACCCCATGCTTGAGCTGGTAACTCCTGAGTACGACTGGTATTCGGATTACGGAAGAGAGGTTGCAAGGACACTGGCAGCCGAGTCTCTTGTACCGATCAAGGCAGGTGAGCACCTGACGATCGCAGAGGGAACGAGAGTCTTTGTTACAGGCCCTGCGGCTGTTGATACAGGCGTTCTTGCCGGCGGCTGGACATATACATGGCTCGGAGAGAGCGATACTGAGGATGGTACTGTTTTTGTTCCTTATGCGAAGACTATCCTGAAGGCGCTTCAGGACGCTGCAGAGGAGAAGGGATTCACGGTAGTTACCGATCCCGAACAGATAGATACATGTGACATGGTCCTGCTCTGCCTCGGAGAGATCCCTTATGCAGAGTGGGAAGGCGATACTCAGGACCTTTCAATAGTCGGTGATATGGCTTTGTCCGGCAACCGCGATGCAATTGATTTTGCAATGGAATCAGACCTGCCGACGACGACTCTTCTCGTCTGCGGAAGGAACGTTATCATCGACGGATTTATCGATCAGTGGGATTCCGTTATCATGTGCTACCTGCCCGGTTCCGAGGGCGGAAGTGCCATCGCGGATGTTCTTACAGGCGATGCGGAGTTCAAGGGGACTCTGCCCATGCCATACTACTCATCAGTATCGCAGATCGGTACCGGTGAGTGCTGGCTGGATGTAGGTTATTCGGCTGTTAATTAACAGACAACTCTGTTTCTTCCGGATTCCTTGGCGGTGTAGAGGTGACCGTCAGCTACGCTGATGTTCTCTTCGATCGTCATTGACGGGTCAAACTGTCTGCATCCGAAGCTTACCGTGCAGTGGATAAGATTGCCGTCGGCGGAGATCTCTGAAGCTTCGACTGCCTTGCGGACTTCTTCTGCCTTTGCAGCAGCGCCTGCGAGATCGGTATCCTCCATGATCATGATGAACTCTTCGCCGCCCCAGCGGTAGCATGATTCCTTCTCTCCGCAGAAACTTCCGATAAGACCTGCAGTAAATGACAGGACATCGTCGCCTGCGTTATGTCCGTATGTATCGTTAACTCTCTTGAACTTGTCGATATCGCAGATGAACATGGAGAGAGGACGGTCGCAGCCGGGTTCAAGGAACTTGTTGAACCTTCTGGAGAAGTCGTTATAAAATCCCATTCTGTTCTTGAGCTTTGTTAGCTTGTCGTGGTGTGAGTCTTCAAGGAATGTCTCGGACTCCAGAGCGATACCGCAGATGAGCGCGGGGAGGGAGAGCTTCCTTGTATCCTCGATGGCATCAAACTTTCCGTCGCCTGACAGCTTGTTGATCAGCTGGAATGCTCCGATGAACTTGCCGTAGATATCGGCAACGGGCATAACGAGAACTGACTTTGTTACGTATCCGGTCTTCTTATCAACGTCAGCATTGAAGTCCGGATCATTATAGGGGTCGTTTGTTACGACAACTTCGCCGAGTCTCAGTGCTTTGCCTACGAGACCTGTCGTATCAGGGATGACGATCTTGTCAACGCCTGTTGCGGACTGCGTCCACAATGTATTCTTGCGGGTATCCCATTTCCAGAAGCTTGCTCTGTCAGCGCCGACGATTGCCTTTCCGAGTTCTGTAAGGTATTTGAACAGCGTTGCGTGATCGTTCTCTTTGTTTGAGCACATCTCCTTATAGAGCTTGTCACTGATATCGTAGATATTACCCAGTACATTCCTTGAATCGTCTTCCATTCTTAACTCCTCTCCTTTGTAAAGCGGTGCGAACTTTGCTTTTGTATCTTCCAGTGTCTTTCTGATGAAATCCTCATCGTCAAGATGCATCAGATAGACTTTAATGTCCTTTGAGATCATATCGTTTATAAAATCCTTTACCTCAGGCGCAAAAAGATGGACATCACTCTTGTGCGCTGAGACTTCCATGTAGAGTATCGTTCCCGGTTTAAGATAGGGAAGGTAAGGTTCCACAATATGAGTGTCGCCTGTGTAAACCACGGGTGTGTGGTCAATTGTAAGTGCATAACCGAAACACTTCCCGCTGAGCTCAGGTGAATGCTCCGTCGGAATAGCGGCAGTGAACCAGTCAGTCTTCAATCTGTCTGCGACAGTCAGGCTGTACCATGAATCGCCGCACCCCTCGATGTTCTTCAGATACCATGCTATCTCCTCACGGACCTGCCCGGAAGGCGCGATGACGGTAACGGGAATATGCTTTACAAAAAACTCGTAATCGATCAGCATCGCGATACCGCTTATGTGATCGCCGTGCGTGTGGGTGATAAGGATATAGATGTTGCTGATGGAAGACAGATCTTCCTTTTTGATCTTGCAGAACGCTGTCATCGAACAGTCGATAAGTATAAGGTCGGTTCCGTTTACAAAGAAAGCAGAGTTGTGCTCGTCTGCAAAAGCGGATCCTCTTCCAAAGAATCTAAGCATTCTTCTCACCTCCGTCGATCGAAAATAATCTCGCCCTACTTCATCATTCTATATTATTCATAAGAAATCTTCCAATCTCAATTTGAGTAAACGGCAGCAAAAGAGTATAATCTCTTGGAACGTTTTTTCCGGAGGAAATATATGGGTATTTATGAAGAATTGCAGGCACGTGGCCTTATCGCGCAGGTAACTGACGAGAGTGAGATCCGCGAGCTTATTAATAACGGCGGAGCAAGGTTCTATATCGGTTTCGATCCCACGGCCGATTCCCTTCACGTTGGCCACTTCATGGCGCTCTGTCTCATGAAGAGACTTCAGATGGCTGGCAACCGTCCTGTTGTTCTTATCGGAGGAGGCACCGGATATATCGGCGATCCTTCAGGAAGAACAGATATGAGATCCATGCTGACACCCGAGATCATCCAGCACAACTGTGACTGTTTCAAGAAGCAGATGGAGAGATTCATCGAGTTTGGCGACGACAAGGCGATCATGGTCAACAACGCTGACTGGCTTCTTGACCTCAACTATATTGAGCTCCTGAGAGAAGTCGGCGCTCATTTCTCTGTAAACAACATGCTCAGAGCTGAGTGCTACAAGCAGAGAATGGAAAAGGGACTAAGCTTCCTTGAGTTCAATTATATGATCATGCAGGCATACGATTTCTGGTATCTGCACAATAACTACGGCTGTAATATGGAGTTCGGCGGCGACGACCAGTGGAGCAACATGCTCGCAGGCACTGAGCTCATCAGACGTAAGGACGGCGACGATGCCTATGCAATGACCATCACGCTCCTTCTCAACAGCGAAGGCAAGAAGATGGGCAAGACCGCAAGAGGTGCAGTATGGCTCGATCCTGCAAAGACAACTCCATACGAGTTCTACCAGTACTGGCGCAATGTTGATGACGCTGACGTTATGAAGTGCATCAAGATGCTCACTTTCATTCCTCTCGAGGAAATCGAGGAGATGGAGAAGTGGGATGATTCCAGGATCAATGAGAAGAAGACAGTTCTCGCATACAGCCTTACGGCTCTTGTTCACGGCGAGGAAGAGGCTTCTAAGGCAAAGAGCACTGCAGAGGCGATCTTCTCCGGCGCAGGTGATGACGAGAATATGCCTTCCACAGAGATTGCCGGGGCTGATGTTCCCGATGAGGGCATATCCCTTGCAGAGCTTATGGTCGTATGCAAGCTCGCTGAGAGCAGAGGAAAGGCAAAGAAGCTCATCGAGCAGGGCGGTGTAACCGTTAACGGCGAGAAGATCTCCGATATGTTTACGGTTATCTCGAAGGATGCTCTGAAGGATTCCGTAGTGATCCGCAAGGGCAAGAAAGTATTCCACAAGGCTCTGATCAAGTAATATGGCTGATATTCGTTACGTTTTTAACAGAATGGCCCGCATGGACTACGGGCGCATGTTCAGAGTAATAGACAAGTGTCATGACAAGTGCGGACGCAACAAGGTCAGCCTGTTCTTTGACTGTGTCTTTACCGGACTCATCTACGGCGCGGGATACATGGACTACTACCAGTTCAGGATGTACGACATGAATGCCAGGGAGAAGAAGACGGTCATTACAAGAGGCGTCAACAATTCGATTGTGCGCAAATACAACGATAAGGCGTCTGTCTACAAGTTCGACGATAAACTGACGTTTAACCGCGTCTTCAACGATTATCTCAACAGGGACTGGATGGAGCTGAAGGAGGATAATTATGACGAGTTTGCGGAGTTTTGCGGCAAGCACCCCGAGATCGTGGTGAAGCCTGTTTCGCAATCATGCGGAGTCGGTGTCGAGAAGATCCTGACGGTGGGGGAGGATATCAAGGCCCTCCACGCAAGGCTTTTCAAGAACGGACAGATCCTGATCGAGGAAGTCGCTGACCAGCATGACGCCATCAACGCGATCTACCCTCTGTCAGTCAATACGCTCAGGATCGTTACGCTCAAGAACCAGGTCGCTACAGCTCTGTTCAGGATCGGCAACGGCGGCAATGTCGTCGATAACTTCAATCACGGCGGAATGGTTACCAGGATCGACGTGGACGATGGGATCGTAAAGTGGCCCGCGATCGACAAAGATACGAATGTTTACGAGGTTCACCCCTATACGGGTTATGAGCTTATCGGAACGAAGATTCCCATGTGGGAGGAGGCCAAGGCAATGTGTGTTGAGGCGAGCAAGATCGTTCCGGAGGTCGGATATATCGCTTGGGACGTCTGTGTGGGCAAGGACAAGCCCTGTCTCATCGAGGGGAATGACTATCCAGGGTATGACCTTTACCAGCTTCCTGTACATCGTGAAGGAAATATGGGCCTTTTGCCACATTTTAAGGAGATTATGGACAACTGATGTCACAATTGTCCTTATTGGTAAACAATATTTGAATTACGGCCCGGGACTGTTCTCAAGACAGATAAATGAGGTAAAATAAAATTGTCAAAGAGAGAAAGCAGTTCTTCATGGATTTTGATTTGAGTTTGTAACTAAGAGGGGTCATCTCAGAAGGAGATGACCTCTTTTTTGTGCTTCTGCACTTGCTGTAATAAAGAAATAATTGTGGTAGAATTACACTGTTTTATAATATTCACAACTAACAAGGAGGGTTGATCATGAAATCAGGTACAAAGCGTATGATTGCATTGACTGCTGCGGTTTCGATGGTATTGCCGCTCGCAGGATGTATGGATAAGAACAAGCCGGTGATCATCGAGAATGCTGATTCTTATGCCGCTTCACTTATCGATATGAGTGCAAAATCACTTCGCAAGGCTTCGGTCGAAGATGATGATGATTTCTTCGCTGATCTGTCAGAGGACTTTGACGACTGGACATCAGGCGATGACGGTGAGGTTTTTGAGGCAATCAAGGACAAGATCACATATGAGGTGGATGAGGATTCCTACCAGCTCGGCAAGAAGAAGGATGAAGCTTCCATCGATGTTGTTTTCCATGTCGTTGACTGGGAGAGCCTTGAGGATGACGAGGATGCTTACGAGGATATCGATACATATCTCGATGCCATTGAAGGCAGTGAGGAAATGGAAGATGTCACGATCACTTTTGAGTTTGAGCTTGATGGTGACGACTGGCTCGTTGCAAACTTTGAAGAAATCTGTGACGATTTCTACGGTTCATTTAATGGGGCTTCAGCTCCTGTTGACTACACCGCAATGGTAGACCGTACGACATGGTACTACACAACAAGTGAGGATAACGGTGTTATCGTTTATAACAACGCAGAGAAGATCGACCTCGATATCTATCTCGCACTAGGTTTTGAAGGATCTGAGGTTTACTACACTGTTAAGTACAACGGCAGCGTCGTTTACACAAGTGAGACATCATCTTCTTCGCGTGAAGGTTACTTCAGAACGAGCTTTGACGGCGCTACGGTAACCGATGACGGCCATCTTGCTCCGGGTGAGTATACGATCACATTCTTTGCTGAGAACGGCACTCAGATCGCAGAGGGCACTTGTACAGTAACTGAGTCTGATGTTACTGCAGGCGACCTCGGTGACACGTCACCCGCTCTCGAGGTTTATGACAGAGCACGCGTTGAGAGACTCAAGTGGTATTACGCTGATGACAGAACAAACGGAATCACATATTCGGATACGACTTATATCGATCTTGATATCTGGTTCAAGGGCTCAAACAGCGGTATGGACTGCTACTACGAGGTTCTCTATAACGGAACTAAGGTCTACACAAGTGATACGTCTTCCTCATCACGTGAAGGCTATTTCAGAACATCTTACGTAGGCGCTACAACAGATGCCAACGGCAACCTGGCTGCAGGTGAATACACGATCATATTCTACGACGCACAGGGAACAAGGCTTGCTTCTGACAAGTGTACGGTAACAGGCGGCGCTGCAGCAGCTTCTACAGAGCCTCTCACACCTGATGATGTTGAGCGCGTACACTGGTACTTCGCTGACAGCAGTGACAACGACGTAATCGTTTACAACAGTGCGGATACGATCGATCTTGACATCAGCTTCAGGAACGGCAGATCAGGTTCAGCTGTTTACTACACAGTTGAGTATAACGGAACACTCGTTTATACGAGCCCGACGGAGCCCGGTTCATATACAGGATACTTCAGATCATCGTATGACGGCGCTGTAACGAACGCCAGCGGCAATCTCGCTGCAGGTGAATATAAGATCACATTCTACTCACCTGAGAACGTTGAGCTTGCATCAAGCACATGTACAGTAACTGAGAACTAAAACAGGGACGGTTCTGAAAACAGGGACACACCTCAAAAAGAGGTGTGTCTTTTTTATTATTTTTTATTATTAATATGGTATAATACTTAAGTTATTGTATTTACTTGGAGGTGCCTGATGGCCGATAATAAGGAAGTGCGCAAACAGCAGGAAGCGCAGATGGATGAGATCTTCAAATCCGAACAGACAACTATCATTCCCGTAGACCTTGATAAGGAGATGCGCAAGTCGTTTATTGACTACGCTATGTCCGTTATCTCAGACCGTGCTCTCCCCGATATCAGAGACGGTATGAAGCCGGTTCATAGAAGAATACTCTACTCTATGTTTACGCAGGGATTTACCCCCGATAAGCCGTATCGTAAGTGTGCTACTACGATAGGTGACGTTCTCGGACGTTTCCATCCCCACGGTGACGCATCTGTTTACGATGCGCTCGTAAGACTTGCTCAGGATTTCTCGCTGAGACATCCGCTCGTTGACGGTCACGGCAACTTCGGCTCCATCGACGGTGACCCGCCGGCTGCTTACCGTTATACAGAGGCAAGACTCGATAAGATCGCTCTCGAGATGATGAGAGACATCAACAAGAACACTGTTGATTTCAGACCCAATTTCGATGAACACGATATGGAGCCCATCGCCCTTCCTTCGAGATTCCCTAACCTTCTCGTCAACGGTTCCGTAGGTATCGCCGTAGGTATGGCTACCAACATCCCTCCTCACAATCTCGGTGAGGTTATCGACGGCGTTATCATGATGATGGATAACCCGGACTGCACCGTTGAGGATCTTATGACTGTTGTTAAGGGACCTGATTTTCCTCTTGGAGGCCAGATCCTCGGTACAGGCGGAATCAGAGAAGCATATTCAACGGGTAAGGGCAGGATCCTCGTAAGAGCTCACTGCGAGATCGAGGACCATCAGGGAAGACAGAGGATCATCGTCCACGACCTTCCTTTTGCGGTCAATAAGGCAAGGCTTATCGAGAGAATGGCCGAGCTCGTTAAGGATAAGAAAGTGGAAGGTATTTCGGGAATCCGTGATGAGTCTGACCGTAATGAGAAGGTCAGGATCGTCATCGAGGTCAAGAAGGATGCTAACCCCGAGGTTGTTCTTAACCAGCTTTACAAGAACTGCGCACTTCAGGATGCATGCTGCGCAAATATGCTCGCACTCGTTCCTGACGCTGAGGGCAAGCTCGAGCCCAAGCTCATCACTCTGAGAGATGCTCTGAGCTACTATGTTGAGCACCAGGAGAACGTTGTAACAAGAAGAACTATCTTCGACAAGGAGAAGGACGAGGGACGCCGTCATATCGACGAAGGACTCCTTCTTGCGATGGACCATATCGATGAGATTATCAACATAATCAGATCATCCAGGACTGAGGCGGAAGCAAAGGAGAGAATGTGCGAGAGGTTCGGTTTTACGGACAAGCAGGCTCAGCATATCGTCGATATGAGACTCGGCCGTCTTACAGGTCTCGAGAGAGAGAAGCTGGAGGCTGAGATTGAGGAACTCACAGCAAGGATTGCCCAGTATGAGCTCATCCTGAGCGATAAGGAGGTTCTCCACGACGTTATCAGGACTGAGATCCTTGAGATCAAGAGAAAGTTCGCTACACCGAGAGTCAGTGAGATAATCAACGGCTCCTTCGAGGACATCGACGACGAGTCCCTGATCCAGGAGGAGGACATCGTTGTTACTCTTACTCACATGGGTTATATCAAGCGTCAGAGGATCGATTCCTACAAGGCTCAGCACAGAGGCGGAAGAGGAATTTCCGGCCAGAGCACAAGGGAAGAGGACTATGTCGAGAAAATCATCACGACTACGACTCATAAGTTCCTGCTCTGCTTTACAAATACTGGAAGAGTCTTCAAGATAAAGGGATACAAGATCCCCGAGACTCTGAGCAGAAGTGCCAGAGGAACGGCTGTTGTTAACCTTTTGAAGCTTGGCGAGAATGAGAAGATAACTAATATCATACCGATCGATAATTTCGAGGATGAGAATCTTTACCTTACTGTTGCCACACGTTATGGTACGGTAAAGAGGACTGCAGTATCCAAGTATCAGAACATCAATAAGAATGGTCTTATTGCTACAAGTATCCGTGAAGATGACGCTGTAGTTGCAGTAAGCCTGACAACAGGCGGACAGGAGATCATACTTGTTACATCGCAGGGTAAGGCTATCAGGTTCAACTCTGATGACTGCCGTGAGCTCGGACGTCAGGCTATGGGTGTAAGAGGCATCAGGCTGTCAGAAGGCGACAAGGTCATCGGTATGGAGCCTGTTACACCTGACGGTGAGCTCCTGGTTATCTCCGAGAACGGCTACGGCAAGAGAAGCCGCACGGATGACTACAAGGTCCAGAACAGAGGCGGAAAGGGTCTCATCACATACAAGGTCAATGAGAAGACAGGCAAGCTGATCGGCGTTACCATCGTTGATAACGACGAGGATCTCCTTATAATTACCGACCAGGGAGTCATCATCAGAGTTGCTGCAGAAGAGATCCCTACACTTTCCAGAGCTACATCCGGTGTAAGGCTTATGAGATCCAAGGGTGCGAGGATCGTTGACTTTGCTCTGACAGAACACGAGATTCCTGAAGAGGAAAGCGCTGAAGGTGCTGAGGATGCAGAGAATACTGAGGGTGAGGCTCAGGCTGACGCTCAGGACGGCGCTGCAGTATCTGTTGATACCGATGGTGATACAAGCATTCAGAGGCTCCTTGAGGCAGCTGAAGCTGACGATGATTCTGATGAAGGTCAGGACAACGGAGAGGAATAATGAAGAAGCTATTGTCAGTTTTTGTCACATGCCAGATCGTGATCCTGTCCCTTACAGGTCAGGTCTTTGCCAAGATCGAGCAGCCGCAGCTCCGTGTACCTCCGCTGGAGAACGTTCACTGCGCTTCGTACTGTGTCTATGACAAGACTGACGATGAGATAATCCTTGGAAGCAATCCCGATGAGCAGATCTATCCTGCTTCACAGACAAAGATAATGACGTGCCAGCTTGGCCTTGATTATCTCAATCTGGATGATTATCTTACGGTATCATCGAATGCCATGGGCGCGATAACGTCTGATTCTTCCATAATGGGAGTCAGCGTCGGCGAGATCGTCCAGGTCTCGGAGCTGCTGTACGGACTTATGCTCCCTTCAGGTAATGACGCGGCAAATGTAATCGCTGAAGGCGTTGTAGATGCTATGTTTGAGAACTATCCGGCTTCGGGTACGGACGTGGGTCCGGACGGCGTCAATGCGCAGTATCTGATCGACCAGCTGGGTAAGACCGAAGAAGAGATAAAGGCTAATTACAAGCTCAGGGCATTTGCGTGCATCATGAATCTCAGGGCGAGCAATATCGGGTGTACAAATACCCATTTTGTCAATGCCAGCGGACTTCACGATGACCAGCATTATACGACAGCTCACGATCTTGCTTTGATGATGGGAAAGGCCTCTGAGAACGAGGATTTCAAGATCCTGATAAGCACGGAGAGCCATATATTTAAGGCAACGAACAGGCATAATGTCGATGCGTGGAAATACGTCAAGAACTCTGACTATCTTCTCTTTGATCCGTGGCTTGCAACTCAGACAGGCGAGGGTATCGACTCCCATCTGATAGCGATCATAGGCGGTAAGACAGGCACGACATCTATGGCGGGCAAGGGACTGACACTCAGTACCGTAAATGCTAACGGTCATGAGGTCATGGTCTCCATCTGCGGTATCCCTGCAGACTACTATTTCTACACTACAATGTATGCTGCATCAGTCACTGCTTACGGCCATCTTGAGTGCTGGAACAGGCATCCCGAGACGGTTCTTCCGGGCACAACGGGCGATTACAGATACGTAAATGCACCTGCCAGCCAGCAGCCCCAGTATGACAGCCTTATCTTCCCGGGGGATGAGCTTGTCAACTACATACAGGAAGATCCTACACCTACTCCTTCTCCGACAGCGACGCCTACACCTGCGCCTCTGGACGAGGTCGGAGACAAGGTCAAGACGCATCCGCTCGTGCTGTTTGCGAAGGAACAGCCTGTTGTTGCAGGTATCTGTGCGGTGATAATCCTTGCAATAATCATTATTAATATACTTCTCTTTATAAGGATCAATCAGATGAAGAATGCAAGGCGCTGCAGGAGACCAAGGCCTAACAGGCCAAGCGGACCTATTTAAGATGTATTATTTTGTAAATAATAAACAAGAAGGAGCGTCTCAGATGATGAGGCGCCTCTTGTTTTATGTGATGTTCTGATCATCACGCGCGGCGTTCTCGAAAAGGTATCTGCACAGAACCCTCAAAAATACCCTTTCAGACGGCGGGTGCAGAGACCCGCAAAGCCAGTAAAATAAAGCTCTCAAAAATTATTTTTAAAAAAGTCGAAAAAATACTGAAAAACCGCTTGACTTTTAAGAATGTGGGCGGTAGACTATTCAAGCACTTTGCGAGTGGAACTGCTTCGCATAAGGCGCGGATCTTGAAAATTGAATAGAATGCAAAACTTGAAAAATAACGAGCCTAATCAATTCATTGAATTGAGTTTTTATTAAAGAGTAATTG
>JAILDX010000038.1 GCA_024688685.1 Saccharofermentans sp. | reverse complement strand
GAACGATAACGGGTTAGTGATTTCAACTCTGCAAGATGGTAAGATTGTTGCGAGTAGGACTTGAGATCTTCGGTTCTCAGCATAATCGCAATGGTATGCGCATCGACGTGATCCGTTTTCGTCTTTCTAAGGCTTAGACCTTTTCTGAAAAGATTAGTATGTAACGGATTTAGAACTCTTAAGAAGGTTCTCCAAGCCTGTTCCAAGAATCCCGGGAAGATTAAAGTAGGACTGGAATCAACCGGTCACTACAGCGATAATCTTCTGGCTTTCTTGAACAGTATCGGTTACGCCCCCGTTCTGTTCAATCCGTTACATACCAATCTTTTCAGAAAAGGTCTAAGCCTTAGAAAGACGAAAACGGATCACGTCGATGCGCACACCATTGCGACTATGCTGAGAACTGAAGATCTCAAGTCCTACTCGCAACAATCTTACCATCTGGGTGAACTAAAATCACTAACACGTTACCGTTCTACCCTTGTTTCCGACTGCAGCCGGCTCAAGATCTCGCTCGTCAGGCTTTGTCAGATTCTGTTTCCTGAGCTTAAGACCATTGTTCCGTCCCTGCATATGAGTTCAGTTTACACCTTACTCTCGGAATTGCCGTCCGCAGATAAGATTGCCAAGTGCAACCTTACTCACCTCACTGCATTGCTCTCTTCAGCTTCCAAGGGTCACTATGGTCGAGATAAAGCTGTTGAGATAAGAGATCTTGCCAGGAAATCCATTGGAATTAAGAGTGTCGTTAAAGAATTGGAACTTCAGCAGACAATTGACCTCATCCAAGTCTATCTCCAACAGATTGAAGCCGTCGAAGAAGAAATTAACAAGCTTATGGATGAAGTGGATAGTCCGATAACATCCATTCCAGGCATTGCCAATCGAATGGCTGCTGTAATTCTAGCTGAAACGAATAACTTTCAAGACTTCGAACGTGCGGAACAAGTCCTCGCATTTGCCGGATTGGATCCTTCCGTCTATCAGTCGGGGCAACTTACATCTACACATTCCAAGATGGTTAAACGTGGTTCAAAATATCTTCGATATGCCATCTTCAATGCTACGAAGTTTGTATGTCATTGGGATCCGACATTCAGAGCCTATCTGACCAAGAAACGAGCCGAAGGCAAGCCATATAACGTTGCCGTATCTCATGCAGCCAAGAAACTGACCAGAGTTATGTTCCATCTCGCAAAAACAAACAAGGAGTTCGTTCCACAAGCATAAACCACAGCAATTCATACCACTTGTTTTCCAAAGCACCTCGTGGTGCTTGTTTCGTTATGCAATTATCAAGGTTCGATGCATCTAGCGTTTACGCTACATTTTTCTTATTGACTTTTAATAGTTAGTCTATTCATAATTTTATATGATTGTGTTTTCTGAAAAAGTATTATTTGGTGCAAATGTGTGGAAAAGATTTCAAAAACATATAAAATGAATTTTACAAATGTTCTTATCTGGGAGGCAGTAAAAATGGCTACAGTTCTGGTTACCGGCGGTAATGGTTACATAGGTTCACACACAGTAATATCTTTGTTTGAGAGCGGTTATGATGTCGTTATAGCTGACAATCTCGCGAACAGTAAGATGGAAGTTCAGAAGAGACTTAAGACGATCTGCGGAAGGGACTTCAAATTCTATAAGGTTGACTGTTGTGATGAGAAGGCTCTGTCAGTCGTATTCGAAGAGAACAGGATCGACAGCGTTATCCATTTCGCAGGACTCAAGGCTGTAGGAGAATCAGTAAGGATCCCTCTTGATTATTATTCCAATAATATAGGCAGTGCGATAACCGTCTGCAAACTTATGAAAAAGTATGGTGTTAAGAATCTGGTCTTCAGTTCGTCCGCCACAGTGTACGGAATGAGTGAGGATGTTCCTTTTACTGAGGAAAGCCCTGTTGGCATCTGTACCAATCCTTACGGATGGACAAAATGGATGATCGAGCAGATACTGAGGGATTTTGCGGTATCGGAACCTTCAATGAAGATATGTCTCCTCAGATATTTCAACCCCGTCGGAGCACATGAGAGCGGTCTCATCGGTGAGGATCCGAGGGGGATTCCTAATAATCTGTTCCCGTATATTTCGAAAGTTGCCGGAGGAACGCTTGAGAAGCTTACCGTTTTTGGCGACGACTATGATACGCCTGACGGAACATGTCTCCGCGATTATATCCATGTTGTCGATCTTGCTGAAGGTCATGTTAAGGCGATACAGTATCTCGATTCACATGATGCCGGGGTATGCCTCTTCAACCTTGGAACAGGGAAGGGTACATCTGTCAAAGAAGCAATTGCCGCTTTTGAGAAAGCGTGCGGACATCCCATTAATCACGTTTTCGGTGACAGAAGACCGGGCGATATAGCTGTCTGCTATGCATCGACAGAGAAAGCTGAGAAGGATCTCGGATTCAAGGCAAGATATAATATTGATGATATGTGTTCTTCCTGCTGGAAGTGGCAGACAATGAATCCGGAAGGGCTTGCTGACGATTAAGTTGCGGCAAAGATGTGTCAATTTGACTTTTTTTGATTTTCATTGTTGACAAAATCCACGGTATGTCTAAAATTACATTAGCACTCGTAAAGCGCGAGTGCTAATTTGTGCTTATGATATTAATTATTGGAGGTGACATATATGAACATCAGACCTTTAAGTGACAAGGTAGTAGTTAAGAAGATGGAAGCTCAGGAGACAACAAAGAGCGGTATCATTCTCTCGGCAGGCGCTCAGCAGAAACCGTCATACGCAGAGATCATCGCGGTAGGTCCCGGAGGAGTTGTTGACGGCAATGAGGTCGTTATGCAGGTTTCCGTCGGACAGAAGGTGATCATCCGTGATTATGCAGGTACTACAGTCAAGCTTGAGGATGAGGAATACATCATCGTCCGTCAGGATGACATTGTCGCTGTAGTTGAAGACTGATATTAAATAACTGGAGGTATATACATATGGCAAAGGATATCAAGTACGCTGAGGATGCCAGAAAGGCTCTGGAGACAGGCGTAAATAAGGTTGCAGATACAGTAAAGGTTACACTTGGCCCTAAGGGCAGGAATGTTGTTCTCGACAAGAAGTACGGATCACCGCTCATCACAAACGACGGTGTTACTATCGCCAAGGAGATCGAGCTCGAGGACAGATTTGAGAATGCAGGCGCCCAGCTCGTTAAGGAAGTTGCATCCAAGACAAACGATGTTGCAGGTGACGGTACAACAACAGCTACACTCCTCGCTCAGGCTATCATCCGTGAGGGTATGAAGAATGTTGCCGCAGGTGCTAATCCGATCATTCTCCGTAAGGGTATCTCCATGGCTGTTGACAAGGCTGTTTCTTCAGTTCTTTCAAAGGCTAAGAAGGTTGACGGCTCAAAGGATATTGCTCGTGTTGCAGCTATCTCTGCAGGTGATGATTATGTCGGTGAGCTTATCTCAGAAGCAATGGAGAAGGTCACAACAGACGGTGTTATCACTGTTGAAGAAAGCAAGTCAATGAATACAGAGCTCGAAGTTGTTGAAGGTATGCAGTTCGACAGAGGATATATCTCTCCTTATATGTCAACAGATATGGACAAGATGGAGGCTGTTCTTTCTGATCCTGCAATCCTTATCACAGATAAGAAGATCACAAACATCCAGGATATTCTTCCTGTACTTGAGCCTATCGCTCAGTCAGGCAAGTCTCTTGTTATCATTGCTGAGGATATCGAAGGTGATGCTCTTGCAACACTTATCCTCAACAAGCTCAGAGGTACATTCACATGTGTAGGCGTTAAGGCTCCCGGTTTCGGTGACAGAAGAAAGGCTATGCTCGAGGATATCGCGATCCTTACAGGCGGTGAGGTCATTACATCCGATCTCGGCAGAGAGCTTAAGGATATGACAGTAGAGCAGCTCGGTCATGCTCGTCAGGTCAAGATCACAAAGGAAAACACTATCATTGCAGACGGTAAGGGCGATTCCGCAGCTATCAGCGCAAGATGCAACCAGATCAAAGCTCAGATCGAGGAGACTAAGTCTGATTATGACAAGGAGAAGCTCCTTGAGAGACTTGCAAAGCTCTCCGGCGGTGTTGCTGTAATCAAGGTCGGTGCTGCTACAGAGACAGAGATGAAGGAGAAGAAGCTCCGCATCGAAGATGCTCTTGCTGCTACAAAGGCTGCCGTTGAAGAAGGTATCGTTCCCGGCGGCGGAACTGCTTTCGTTAACGTTATCCCTGAGGTCAAGGCTCTTCTTGATACAACAGAAGGCGATGTAAAGACAGGTGTTTCCATTATCGTTAAGGCTCTTGAGGAGCCTGTACGCCAGATCGCAGCTAACGCAGGCCTCGACGGCAGCGTTATCCTTGAGAAGATCAAGAATGAGAAGGACGGTATCGGTTTCGATGCTCTCAACGATCAGTATGTTGATATGTTTGAGGCAGGTATCGTTGACCCTGCAAAGGTTACAAGATCTGCTCTGCAGAATGCGGCTTCTGTATCTGCTACGCTTCTTACCACAGAAGCAGTTGTTACAGATATTCCTGAGCCTACTCCTCCGGCTCCTGCAATGCCTAACCCTGGATATTGATTTTATCTGCCCATAATGTATAATCTTGCATGTAATATTTTTAGAAAGAGGTAACAACAATGGCAAATGTTGATTTGACAAAGTATGGTATTATCGGCGCTACTGAGATCATCCACAATCCATCTTACGAGAAGATTTTCAATGATGAGATGGATCCTTCTCTCACCGGCTATGATAAGGGCCAGTTGACAGAACTTGATTCTGTTAACGTAATGACAGGTATCTACACAGGACGTTCTCCCAAAGATAAGTACATCGTTATGGATGAGAATTCCAAGGATACAGTATGGTGGACAACAGAGGGTTATAAGAATGATAACCATCCTATGTCCGAGGAAGTATGGGCAGAAGTAAAGAAGCTTGCTCAGAAGCAGCTTTCCGGCAAGAAGCTCTACGTAGTAGATGCTTTCTGTGGTGCTAACAAGGATACAAGAATGGCTGTAAGATTCATCATGGAGGTTGCTTGGCAGGCTCACTTCGTTACAAATATGTTTATCAAGCCTTCTGCAGAAGAACTTGAGGCATTTGATCCTGATTTCGTAGTATACACAGCTTCCAAGGCAGCTGTTGATAACTATGAGGCTCTTGGACTTAATTCATCCACCTGTGTTGCTTTTAATACAACAAGCCGTGAGCAGGTAATCCTTAACACATGGTACGGCGGTGAGATGAAGAAGGGTATGTTCTCAATGATGAACTACTACCTGCCTCTCAAGGGCATTGCTGCTATGCACTGCTCAGCTAACACAGACATGGAAGGCAAGAATACAGCGATCTTCTTCGGCCTTTCAGGTACAGGTAAGACAACTCTTTCCACAGATCCTAAGAGACTCCTCATCGGTGATGACGAGCACGGCTGGGATGACAACGGCGTATTCAACTTCGAGGGTGGCTGCTATGCTAAGGTTATCAACCTCTCCAAGGAGAATGAGCCTGATATCTACAATGCAATCAAGAGAAATGCTCTTCTTGAGAACGTTACAGTAGATGAGAGCGGCAAGATCGATTTTGCTGATAAGTCAGTTACAGAGAATACACGTGTTTCTTATCCTATCGATCACATCGAGAATATCGTTCAGAAGGTTAATCCTGTATCTGCAGGCCCTGACGCAAAGAGCGTTATCTTCCTTTCAGCAGATGCTTTCGGCGTTCTTCCTCCTGTATCAATCCTCACACCTGAGCAGACAAAGTACTACTTCCTCTCAGGCTTCACAGCTAAGCTTGCTGGTACTGAGCGTGGAATCACAGAGCCTACACCTACATTCTCTGCTTGCTTCGGTCAGGCATTCCTCGAGCTCCATCCTACAAAGTATGCTGAAGAGCTCGTAAAGAAGATGGAGAAGAGCGGCGCTAAGGCTTACCTCGTTAACACAGGCTGGAACGGCACAGGCAAGAGAATCTCTATCCCTGATACACGTGGAATCATCGATGCTATCCTCAGCGGTGACATCCTTAAGGCTCCTACAAAGACAATTCCTTTCTTCAACTTCGAAGTACCTACAGAGCTTCCCGGTGTTAACACAGGTATCCTCGATCCTCGTGACACATATGCTGATGCTTCCGAGTGGGAAGAGAAGGCAAAGGATCTCGCAGCAAGATTCAACAAGAACTTTGCTAAGTACGAGACAAATGAGGCTGGTAAGGCACTCGTTGCTGCTGGTCCTCAGATCTGATCATATCTAGTAAGATTTAGGAAGCCGGCTCTTATGAGTCGGCTTCTTTTTGAATTATGGAGGCATGATTTGGTAAAGGATTCTTTTATTGAAGTCCATTACAAGCGTGACAACGGCGTTTATGGCATCCTATTTAAGGTTTTCCTTATCGGCGCCGTCGTCATTTTTACGTTTGTCCTTAATATCGTTCCGATACTGCTCGGCTACAATATCATCTATTTCACGGGCCTTATCTCATTTGGTCTGTATTATCTCGTCTATGTACTCATAAAGAGGCAGAACATTATTTATGAGATCGAGATGAGTAATGACATCTTTGATGTTGCCAGGATCATCGGAGATAAAAAGAGGGAAGAACTGGCATCGTTCTCGATAAAGGAATGTGAGTTTATCGGGCCTACTGATTCTGACAGGTTCATCGAGGATTCAGGCAAAGCCGAGTTTTCTCTCAACGTTACTGATCAGCGTAAGATCACGCCTTGCTCTGAGGTATGGTATGCATTTGTTGAGCAGAACGGATTAAAGTATATTGTTGCATTCGTTTTTAAGGATGAGATGTATCAGGTTTTCAGGAGATATAATCCAAGAAAAGTTGCTCCGTACAACCCATCCATATAATATAAATAAATATTTATATATTTTTTTGTGCATTTGTTATAAAATGTCTCTGTATGCATTTTAATTGGAGGTATAACCGTGATTGAGATCAATAATCTGGTTAAGCATTATGGTGATAAAAAAGCCGTAAACGGCATTTCTTTCACCGTGCAGGATGATGAAGTCCTCGGCTTTCTCGGCCCTAACGGTGCAGGCAAATCAACCACTATGAACATTATCACCGGTTATCTTTCTTCAACGTCAGGTACTGTCAAGGTTAACGGACACGATATTCTTGAAGAACCTGAGCTTGCAAAGAAGGATATCGGATATCTTCCTGAGCTTCCGCCACTCTATCTCGATATGACAGTTCTGGAGTATCTTAATTTTATCTGCGATCTTAAGCAGGTAAAGAAGAGTGAGCGTAAGGAACAGCTTGCAAAGATAATCGCTATGGTAAAGATCGTTGACGTTGCTGACAGACTTATCGGCAACCTGTCAAAGGGATATAAGCAGAGAGTCGGTATCGCACAGGCTCTTGTAGGCAACCCGAGTATTCTTATCCTTGATGAGCCTACTGTAGGTCTGGACCCGAATCAGATCATTGAGATCAGAAAGCTCATCAGAACTCTTGCAAAAGATCATTCTGTAATCATCAGCTCCCACATACTGTCTGAGATCCAGGCTGTTTGTGACAGAGTTGTTATTATCAACAAGGGTAAGGTCGCAGCTATCGATACTATCACAGACCTGTCGAAGAGACTTTCCGGTACATCAAAACTCCTGCTGTCATTTAAGGGAGATGCAAAGGCATGTGTCAATGCCGTAAGAGCTGTCCCCGGAGTATCAGACTGCAAGATCAGGATCTCTGACAATGATATCCACGAGGCAGAGGTTACGGTATCTGGAAGCTCTGCTACTGACATTAGGACATCGATCTTCTTTACGATGTCAAAGAATAACTGGCCGATCATGGAGTTCAGGTCTCTTGATCCGACTCTGGAAGAGATATTCCTGAGTATTACAGGCGCCTGACGGGAGGTTCATTAATGTTAGCAGTATTTAAGAGAGAGTTCTTATCATATTTCAGATCGCCGGTAGGATATGTTGCGATTGCTTTGTTCTCATTCCTTTCCGGTTATATCTTTATCAACAACTTTACGACCGGTTCAGTTAACATCGCAAGTGAGGTAATCTCGCTCAGATCGTTCTTCGTTGTAATCGTTCCGATCATCACAATGGGACTTTTTGCGGAAGACAAAAAGAGGGGAACAGAGATCCTCTATTACACGACTCCGATCGATCTGTTTGCTGTTGTAATGGGAAAGTTCCTTGCTGCATTTGCTCTTTACGGAATCATGTTTGTCAATGTGTTCATTCATATGATAGTTACAAAGGCATGCAACGGTATCGTTGATATCGGAGCATGGGGATCAGTAATCGTATTCTTCTTCCTCGCGGCTCTTTTTATCTCGATCGGTATTCTTGCATCAGCTATCACTGACAGCCAGATCATTTCGGCAATATTCTGCTTTATCATGATCCTTGTGATTCAGCTGTTATCAACTATCAGTTCGCTCATTGGAAGCACGATCGGTGCTTTCTTATCAGTTCTTGGAGTTAAGGCAGAGACCTCCAATGCAGTTGGAGAAGCGATCATTAACGGTATCAACTGGCTTGATCCCTTTACAAAGACAGCCGATTTCCGTTACGGAGTATTCTCTGTTGCTCCTTTGATCTTTTGTATAAGCTTTGCCATCGTTTTCCTGTTCCTTACATTCAGGATCCTGGAGAAGAAGCGTTGGTCTAATGGCTGATGGGGGAGAATAATAAAATGAGTAATGCAAAGAATAATAAGAAATCAGAGCCTAAGGATAAGAGAAAGCAGTCTCTTAAGCTCTATTCGATCGGAACGATAATCATCCTTGTTGTTATTGTTCTCGTATCCAACATCCTTTTTGAGAAAGTGCTTGGAAAGCATATGTCATTTGACTTCTCTCTTTCCAATCAGAACTCTATTTCGCAGGAATCAATAGATTTTATCAAAGGACTTCCTGATGATACCAAAATCAGGATAGTTGGCCTGATGGACAGACCGACAAGCCTCAATAACAATCCTATGAGATATATCGTTCCGCTTCTCGATGACTATGCAAATAAGAGCGGCGGAAAGATTACTGTCGAATACGTTAATCCTGAGACATATCCTTCCATCCTGAAAGAACTGGACAGGGAGAATGTCTATGACCTTAAAAAAGATCAGTTTGCAGTTTATTATCAGGGAAAGGTTATTGCTGTAGAGCCTTATGACTGCTTTACATACGATTCCACTTATGCTCAGCAGGGATATATGTTCCCGACAGCCAATGCGGTTGAGTATTCCTTTACAAATGCCATTGCGAACATTACTTCAGGTTTTACCGCAAAAGCCTATTTTGTAACAGGTCTGCAGTGCGATGAGAGCACACAACTCAAGCATATCATGAGCTCACTTGGTTTTGAGACAGCGGATCTTGCAGTATCTGATTCTTTTGCTATTCCGGATGACTGTGATCTTCTGATCATCAATAATCCTCAGACAGATATTTCTGAGAAGGTTAAGACTGTAATGTCCGACTATATCAACAATGGCGGAGACTTTATCGTTGCCGTAAACTTCTATAACAATGTAGGTGAATCATATCCAAAGCTCAATGCTGTTCTTAATATGATGAACCTTAACATTGACAATTATGTCATCAGGGAGAATGATGCTACTTACGCTCTTGATCAGACCGGTTTCGCGGCTCTTATCACAAGAACAGATAATTACACATTATTCTCATCTTCGTCCCAGTTCAGATCCAGTTATTCAAGACCTGTAAGAGCTTATGACAATCCTTACAGCTATATCAAGACTGATGCGGTTCTTACAACTTCATCAACAGCTACAGCCGTACAGATCGACGAGAATAACAACGTCCACGAGTTCGAGAACGCAAAGACATATAACGTTGCAATGTATGCAACATATGAGGGTATGAGTGATCCTCCGTGCTGCTACGTCTTCGGTACGAGTGACTTTACATCAGACAGCTATATTTCCAGCTACGGCTACAATGATGCAAACGTTCAGTTTATCAGAAACTGTATCAGGGATATAACAGGTCTTAATGATTACAATAACGTTCAGATCCAGTCAAAGCCTCTGGATGATTATTCTATCGACAGCACAAAGGTGACCTCTTCCAACGCTTCAGTAATGACTATCGTATTCATGGTAGTTGTTCCTCTGGCTCTCGTTGTGGTTGCAGCTGTAGTCTATAACAAAAGGAAGAATCTGTAATAATGAAGTCCTTAAAGAAACTTATCATACCTATAGCTATTATGGCGGTGCTTGTTATAGCACTTGTTGTATATATGATCGTTTCCTCCTCCGGAAGCAATGATCCGGTCGAAGTGAATAAGGATGTTCTGGTTATCCATCCGACTTTGATAAGCCAGATGTCCGTGCATCGTAAGAATGATCCGATGGATATCGTGATCGACATGTCTTACAGCAATGCGACAGATACTTATTCGTATGTGTTTAACGGTGCAGAGAATACTGCTGACCAGTACTCGGATTCAAAACTCAACACTTTCGTCGGTATCCTGTCGGATTACAATGTCAATTCCATTATCGAGAATCCTGCATCACTCTCTGAATATGGCCTTGATGATCCTGAAGTAACGATCGCGATCACAACCAATGACGGTCAGTCATACAGAGTCATTCTTGGTGATGATACGTATGAGGGTGCTAACTGTTATATGAAGATCGACGGCGATGAGAATGTTTATACTATCGCTGTAGCTAAGAAGTATTATGCAGAATACAAGGAGATAGATTTCCTTAAGTCACAGGTGCTGGATATTGATTATTCAAAGATCGCTACCGTACAGTTTGACCGTAATTCTGATAATGTTCATATCAAGGCTAAGTGCGAGATCTATGAAGAGTCCGGAGCTCCCCAGTACTTTGTTTATGAGCCTTTTACACTTAAGGCCAGTACTTATTTTGAGAAGCTTATGGAATATGTCTGCACACTCGAGATCGCCAAGTTTATAGAGATCCCTGATGATCAGCTGGCTAATTACGGTATGGCAGATCCGGCATTCCACTTTGTTATCACTATGGATGACGGTTCAAAGACGGAACTTTATATCTCTGAGAACCTCGGTGAGTTCTATTATGGAAAGCTTGCCGGACACAGTAATTACTTTATGCTCAGCGAAGCTCAGATAAGCGGACTTGAGACTCCTATGCTCACGCTCCTCAGCAGCTATATCGCTTACTATCAGGCAAGTGAGATCTCATCTGTTACGGGTTCCTATAATGGTGATACTTTCCGTTTCGAGCTCGATGTTGCAGCAGGCGGTGCATATTCTGATGAGGATTCCGTTGTTAAGCTTGACAACCGTAATGCGGTTATCTACAACTCTAACGGAAGAACATATGCCAGCGTTCTGTTCGAGACGCTTGCTACGATCATGATCGGCGGTATAGATACGAATGCACATCCGAATGTAAGTGATTCGATCATGACACTGACCTTTATTACGAAGGATTATCAGACTTTGAAGTTTGATTTTGTTCCCAAGGGTTCGGATCAGTATTATGTAATGCAGAATGATGAGTATACAAGCTTCTACGTAAATGCAGCCGAGTTGTTCCACAATGGCGGTCAGGATACATATAATTACGGTGTATGGCCTGCTTATGAGCTTCTCGATACTGCAATACGCAATAATTCAAACGGTATCTATGATATACCCGAATAAGGTGCAGCCTGAGTTAAGATGAATAACGAGGAAAGTAACAATAGAAAGTATTCATTTTCCAAATCTATCACTGCGATAGTCACGGTTTTTGCTTTCCTGTTTATCGTCAGCCTTGTTCTGTTGTTCTTTGTTATGCGTCATGAAGAGAGTATGACGGGTGCGGAACAGCAGATCAGGTTATCTGCACAGGGCGGTTTTAACTGTGAGTATTCCGAAGCACAGAAGCTGTTTCCGTTCGGTGACGGTGTTGTTAAGGTAACCGGAGAGAGGGTAGCTTATCTGACTTTGTCGGGTAATGAGATATTCAGCTCTATTGTAGATTACCGCAATCCTTCATGTATTACTTCTGACAATTACTGTCTGGTGTTTGATCTTGACGGTTATTCGTTTACTTTCCTCGGCAAGGAGAGCGTTCTGTATTCGCATCCTACATCGTTCCAGATCAAGGGCGGTGCGATCTCGGATTCAGGTTTTGCAGCTATCATTACGTCCGATGATAATTCGTATGGCAATGTCTATCTTTATGATCCTGAAGGTAATGTTATCTCTGAATGGTCATCATATAATTCCGGTTACCCAATTGCATGCTGCTTTAATTCAGATACGACAAAGATGGCAATTACGACCATTAATACAGTAGGTGCTGTTCCGGTGCCTTATATCAGGATCTTTAACATCGTTGCAACTGACCGTGGATACACAGTTGAGGATAATGCCTTCTACACGACGGATAACAACGATATACTTGCAACATGTTTCTTTATTGATGATGCACTTTATGCATTCTCATCAACAAGACTCTATAAAGTTAACGGGGACGTGCTGGCTCCTGTAGATCTTAATTTCTCTGTAGCCAATTTCTCGCTGCTCGTCGGAGACAGGATCTTCCTTGTTTATGCTGACGGAGTTGAACAGATGAACAAACTAGCTATCGTTGACAGTAAGGAAAAGATCCTTTATACATCGGATATCGGATCTCAGGTTCATTGTGTATGCTCGGGCAAAGGCCTTTTCGCGATAAGCGTTGATACAAGGATATTTGTATATAATGAGGGTGGAACGTTGATCGGAGACGTTCAGGTTGATGAAGATATTTTGAGGATGGGATTCATTTCGGGAAATGACTTGTGTGTTGTTTCTACCGGCGGGGTTCACACCATAGCCTATTAAGGAGTAAGAGAGAATGGAAACTGAAGTAAAGATCGCTTTTGGTTCGAAGGAAGAACTGCTTAAGATCACCGGAGAAGAATGGTTTGCGGATTATTGCATGGATGAAGAGAATCCTGTGATATATACGCTCGATAACACATATTATGATACGGTGGACCGTGATCTTTCAAAGCGCGGCGCTATCTGCAGAGTCAGGACATACAGGGAAGAGAGCGATGAGAACAGATATGAGCATACCATCAAGTTCGGCGGTAATGTTGATAACGGCCTTCATCAGCGTTATGAATGGAATGTCAGATCTGCTTCAAAAGAGTTTAATATCGATGAGTTTAAGCTTAAGGCATCCAGACAGGAGGATCCTTCCACGATCCTTGAAGAGGCTCTGGAAGGTGTTGATACAAGCAGCCTTTCACCATTGTGCAGGACTGTGTTTGAGCGTACAGTCTATACTTTCGGTTATGGTGACAGTATTATGGAAGCCTGTTTTGATATCGGTCAGATAGAAGCAGGAGAGAAGTCTGAACCCATCTGTGAGCTGGAACTCGAGCTGACCTCCGGAGATGTTGTGGATCTTAAGGATATGGCTGATTTCATTATCGAGCATACAAGCGGCAGACCTTATAACGAGAGTAAGTTTGAGCGTTCATTAAGACTGATGGATTCTGAATAATGATATATGACTGTGTCATAATCGGTGCAGGTGCATCCGGACTATATTGCGCAGCAAGGCTCTTAAGCAGTAAAGCCCTTAATGCGGCAGTCATCGATTCAGGAAGCAGACCCGGCAGGAAACTCCTTATGACGGGCGGCGGCAGATGCAATCTCACAAACAGATCGATAGATATCTCCGGGTATTATACAGACGATAAAGACCGTTTATCTCATATTCTTTCATCTCACGGAAGTGAAGAATCGATACGTTTCTTTACTGATGAGATCGGGCTTTCATTATCTTTTGAGAATGATCTTGTATATCCCTCAACTTACCGTGCGTCAACAGTGCTGGACAGTTTGCTTCTTTATCTTAAGGAACATGACTGCAGGTTCATTTTTGATACACCTGTTTCTGATGTCAGCTATGAAGACGGTTTATACATTTTGAACTCTGATATAAAAGCAAAGACCGTTGTCCTTGCGACAGGCGGCGCATCGTATCCTGAGACCGGAAGCAACGGAAGCTTCACAGAGCTTTTAAGATCTTTTCAAGGCATTAATATCACGCCTTTATCACCGTCACTTGTACCTCTAAGGACAGCCGAGAAAGACATCTTTGCTTTATCCGGCAAGAGGGTAAAGTGTTCTCTTGAATTGTATTCTGACAAGAAAATGCAGGAGTTCGTTGCAAAGTCAAAAGGGGAGATGCTCTTTACTGATTACGGTATATCAGGTATCTGTGTTCTGGACATTTCAGGATATGCTATAAGGGCTGTCAGAGCAGGTCAGAAACCTGCCATAAAGGCAGTTCTCTGTGATGAGGATAAAGTGCATTATAATCTCTCCCGCTTTACTGACCGCACTGTGGCTGATGCACTGTCGGGAATTCTTATGAGCGAACTTGTTTCAGTCCTCCTGGACAGAGCCGGGATCGATAAGAACAGAACAGTATCCGGCCTGAACGACAGGGAAAAAGAGAAGGTCATAGAATCGGTTAAGGAAATGAAGCTGACTGTAACAGGTTCGCGTTCTTTTGATCAGGCACAGGTAACGACCGGCGGAGTTGATCTATCATCACTCAATGAAGATCTTTCTGTGCCCGGCAATAACGGCTTATTTATCTGCGGGGAATCTCTTAACTGCGACGGTATCTGCGGCGGATATAATCTCCAGTTTGCGTGGTCTTCGGCAGACCTTGTTTCGAAGGGTGTCATACGATGCTTGAGTTAAAGTTTACGCCTAAGGAAGGGTCCGGATATATATCAGATACGGACAAGGTAAAAGCTGCTTTAAAAAGTATCCCAAAAGATAAAAGGATAGTCATCCGTAAGAAGTTTGTCGATGCCCGTAAGGGCAATGCAAAGCTGATCTACAGAGTTGATTTCTGCACAGACAGCGAGCTCGATAAAGAGAAAAAAGAGATATATGGTAAGGCACTCCCATTTGATGGGAAAGTTTCGTCAGAAAACAGAACAAGACCTGTCATTGTCGGGTTTGGCCCGGCAGGGATATTTGCTGCGCTTATCCTTGCGAGATATGGATTAAAACCTATAGTTATAGAGCGCGGCCCCGACATGGAAACAAGAGTCGGTGATGTTGAACGGTTCAGAGCCGGGAAATGCCCAGTTGATCCCGGGAGCAATGTTCAGTTCGGTGAGGGCGGGGCAGGAACGTTCTCTGACGGAAAACTCTATACAGGAGTCAATTCAGGTCTTATCGCTTTTGTTTCCGACACGTTTGTAAAACACGGTGCCTGTGAGGATATCTGTTATGATTCTCATCCTCATATCGGAACAGATATGCTGAGGGATATCATAGTCAGCATAAGGAAAGAGATAATCAGCCTTGGCGGAACTGTAATGTTCAATACGAGGCTCACAGAGATCGTTTCTGACAACGGATGCGTTAAGGGTATAAATGCTGAAGAAAACGGCAAAAATGTAAGCTTTTCCTGTGAACACGTTATCCTGGCAACAGGCCACTCATGCAGAGATACATTCAGATACCTTGATTCAAGCGGAATAACAATGCAGCCCAAGCCTTTTGCCGTCGGCGTGCGTATTGAGCATAAGCGCAGAGATATCGATATTGCACAGTACGGTATAGATTCTGCTGAAACAGGTGATATTTCCGCCGCAAACTATAAGCTTGCAGTTGACACAAAGACAGGAAGAAAACTCTATACTTTCTGCATGTGTCCCGGAGGCGAAGTAATATGTGCATCATCGGGTGAAGATCAGGCAGTCGTAAATGGTATGAGTTATCACGGACGTGATGGCGAGAATTCAAATACGGCTTTGCTCGTCCCCGTAAACTGCGATGACTACGGCAGCGGAGTTCTCGACGGAATACTGTTTCAGGAGGAACTCGAGCGCAGAGCCTTTGCCGGGGGCGGCAGTGACGGACATATTCCCGCATCAAGATACGGTGACCTTAAGGCAGGCCGGATTACGGAAGAATTCGGCAGGATAAGACCTTCGGTCAAGCCGGGCTGCAGACCTGCCGATATACGCAGTATCCTTGGAGACTGCATTACTGATACTATTGTTGACGGCATTGAGCTCATGGGCAGAAAGATCAAAGGATTTGACGATCCCGACAGTGTGATCAGTGCTGTCGAATCACGTTCATCTTCTCCGGTAAGGATCCTCAGAGACCGCGAAACATACCAGAGCGTCTCCCTGAAAGGCCTCTATCCCGCAGGGGAAGGTGCAGGATATGCGGGCGGCATAATGTCTTCTGCAATTGATGGCATTAACTGTGCTAATTCTGTCGCAAAATGTTATATAATCTGAATAATGAGATTTTGGAGGTCAAGCATGAAAGAATCTAAAAATACAGCAGTAATCACGGTTATCGGCAAGGACAGAGTCGGCATAATTGCAGGAATATCAAAGATCCTCGCTGATTATTCAATCAATATAAACGATATATCACAGACAATAATGGATGATATCTTTACCATGATAATGATGGTGGATCTTCAGGCAGTTGAGATCGAGAGTTCAGATATCTCTGACAAGCTCAAGGAATTTGGCAGCGAGAACGGTCTTTCCGTAACAATACAACATACAGATCTATTTAATGCGATGCACAGGATCTGACAGGAGAGTTAAATAGTTATGATAACTGATTATGAAGTCTTAGAGACTATGCACATGTTCACGGAGCAGCACCTGGACATCAGGACCATTACAATGGGTATTTCACTGATGGACTGCGCCGCTTCAACCCCTGAGGAATCATGCCGGCGCATTTATGACAAGATCATGAGATGTGCAGGCAAGCTGGTTGAGACTGGTGAAGCAATATCGCGCAAGTACAATGTACCGATAATCCATAAGAGAATTTCCGTTACGCCTGTTTCCATCGTTGCTGCTGCAAGCGGAGCAACGGATTATACGATGTTCGCAAAGACGCTTGACCGTGCTGCGCATGACTGCGGAGTTAATTTTATCGGTGGTTTTTCCGCACTTGTTCAGAAGGGTTATACAAACTCTGACAGGATACTGATCAATTCCATTCCTGAAGCACTTGCAGTTACCGAGAATGTCTGTTCCAGCATCAATCTTGCTTCAACAAGAAGCGGTATCAATATGGATGCCGTAAGGGATATGGGCCACATCATCAAGAAGACTGCTGAAAGAACAGCAGAGCAGGGTGCTATCGGATGTGCAAAACTCGTTGTATTTGCCAATGCTCCTGAGGATAATCCGTTTATGGCTGGAGCATTCCTCGGCCCCGGTGAGCCTGAATGCGTTATCAATGTCGGAATATCCGGTCCAGGTGTTGTTAAGCACGCAATGGAAAAGGTTAGGGGAGAGGATCTCGGTGTTGTAGCCGAGACTATCAAGAAAGCAGCTTTCAAGATCACGAGAGTCGGTGAGCTTGTTGCAAGAGAAGCGTCAGAGAGACTTGGTGTTCCTTTTGGAATAATAGATCTTTCACTTGCTCCCACACCTGCTGTCGGAGACTCTGTTGCAAGACTCCTTGAGGAATTCGGTCTTGAGACTTGCGGTACATGGGGCACAACAGCAGCACTCGCAATGCTTAACGATGCAGTTAAGAAGGGTGGAACGATGGCTTCTTCCTTCGTTGGCGGTTTGTCAGGCGCGTTTATTCCTGTTTCGGAAGATGAGGGTATGATAGCTGCTGCAAGGTCCGGGTCGCTTCTTCTTGAGAAGCTTGAGGCGATGACATGTGTATGCTCGGTTGGTCTGGATATGATAGCAATCCCCGGTGATACTACGGCTGAGACTGTTTCGGGTATTATTGCTGATGAGATGGCACTAGGTACATTTAATAACAAGACGACAGCCGTAAGGATCATTCCCGTTCCGGGTAAGGGTGTCGGCGACAGCGTTGAGTTTGGCGGACTTCTGGGCACTGCTCCGATAATGCCTGTCAACAATGCATCATGTAAGGAGTTTATCGACCGCGGAGGAAGGATCCCTGCGCCGATACACAGTATGAGGAACTGATCTTGAGCGAGAAGAATATTAGCGACATTAATAATGAGATCAAGGACGTAAAGACCAAGAGAAAGCCTTTTAAGCAGGCTTTTGAGTTCGTGAAGAACGAGAATGGAATAAGGGCTCTTGTTACTGTACCTTCGCTGTTCATTGAGTTTTTCTTCGCATTCTTCAATTTCTATATCGGATTCCTTTCAGCATCTCTTTGGCACGTAATGCTGAGTTTCTATTATCTGCTCCTGATGTTCCTGAGGATAAACGTTATCTCACGTGCGGGAAGATGTCTTATCTCTCGTGACATCAATAAGAGAATGCTCAAGAATCACCACAAGTTCGGATTCTCTCTCCTGGTGCTCGATATTGTGATGTCCATCGCAATGTATATCATGCTCAGGATGAAGATCGGTAAGCCGTTCAATGCGCTGCTTATCGTTCCTATCGGCATCTATACTTTCTATAAAGTAATCGTGGCTATGATCAACCTGTTCAAAGCACATTCAAGATCAAAATCTCTCTTTGTTCTTGAGCTCCGCAAGATAAGTCAGGCTGATGCTCTCGTATCTCTTCTTATGCTTGAATCTGCGCTGATAAACAGATTCGGTGATCTTAAGGATAAACTCTTTTATAACATCAGCCTTTACAGCGGAATCGCGGTTGCAGCTATCATATTTATCATGGCTGTAACGAGCCTTTTCAGGAAAAAAGTGTAATCCTTTACATTGATCAAATATATTGTATAATCACGGTGTTATTACACTAAAAGGAGATCTTTATGAAAAAGATAATCGCAACATTATTATCTGCAGTTACACTTGTAACTTTGTTCGCAGGCTGCGCGTCTGCAGAGAAGAAGCAGGAGAAGTTTGTAGTAGGTTTTGATTCTGAGTTCCCTCCGATGGGTTTCGTTGATGATAACGGAAACTATGTCGGTTTTGACCTTGATCTTGCAAAGGAGACAGCAAAGAGACTTAACCGTGAGTTCGTAGCTCAGCCTATCAACTGGGATTCAAAGGATCAGGAGCTTGCATCGGGCAACATCGACTGCATCTGGAACGGTTTTACTATCAGCACTAGAGAAGACAAGTATACATGGACAGACGCTTACATGGAGAATGATCAGGTTGTAGTTGTAAGAAGTGATTCCGGTATTTCAACACTTGCTGACCTTGCAGGTAAGAAGGTAGTTGTACAGAAGGATTCATCCGGACTTGCAGCTCTTCAGGAGAACGCTGCTCTTACAGATACTTTCGGTGAGCTCGTTGAGGTCGATACATATCTCAATGCAATGATGGAGCTTGAGTCAGGAAGCGTTGACGCTATCGTTATGGATGAGATCGTAGCTCGTTACGAGATCCAGACATCAGGCAAGGATTTCATCGTTCTTGATGAGTCTGTTGCAAGTGAGACATACGGTGTCGGCTTCCTTCTCGGAAATACGGAACTCCGTGATCAGGTTCAGACAGTTCTTGAACAGATGGCTGCAGACGGAACACTTGCAGAGATCTCCAACAAGTGGTTCGGTTCTGATGTAACTATCATCGGAAAATAAGTTCAATTTAGTATATTAAAGTGATATACTTCATAGGTGGCAGTTTTCTGCCACCTATTTTTGTGTATGGAGATTATATGGATCAGGAACAGATCTTATCGATGATAAACCAACTGTGGGAAGGCTTTGAATTCTCAGTAGGTATATTTGCATTTACGATCCTATTTTCAATTCCTTTGGGACTTCTCATATCAAAGGGAAGGATGTCAAAGAACAGAGCTTTAAGTGCCGTTTTCAGATTCTATATTTCCGTTATGCGTGGAACTCCTCTGATGCTCCAACTGCTGCTTGTTTACTTTGGCCCGTATTATCTGTTTGGAGTAACGACAGGAAATATCGAGATAGGTCCTTTCAATTATAGATTCATTGCGTCGATAATCGGTTTCTCACTTAATTATGCTGCTTATTTTGCTGAGATATTCAGAGGCGGTATTCAGTCGATGCCGAGAGGTCAGTACGAAGCAGCCCAGGTCCTTGGTTTTACCAGGATACAGACTTATTTTAAGATCATTCTTCCGCAGGTCTTTAAGAGAGTCCTGCCATCAGTTACAAATGAAGTCATCACGCTTGTAAAAGATACATCTCTCGCACAGGTGCTTGCAGTTACTGAGATGTTTACAGTTGCCAAGAACCTTGCTTCAGCGCAGGTTTCTGTCATTCCTTTCATTGCGGCAGGTATATTCTATTATATGTTTAATCTGCTTGTTGAAGTTGTAATGGGAAGGATCGAGAAATCAATGAGTTATTATTCCTAAGGAGACATGAAAGATGCGAGTTCTTGAGATTAAAGACATATATAAATCATTTGATGATCTTCGCGTTCTGAACGGAATATCTCTTAATGTCGATGAAGGCGAGGTAGTTGCCGTAATAGGTCCTTCCGGCGGCGGTAAATCAACACTCCTCAGATGTGCGACGACACTTGAGACGATAGATAAAGGTTCTATCAAGATAGGTGGTATTGAACTTGATTATAAGAACAGAAAGTCGCT
The DNA here is from genome assembly GCA_024688685.1 of Saccharofermentans sp. GTDB lineage: Bacteria > Bacillota > Clostridia > Saccharofermentanales > Saccharofermentanaceae > Saccharofermentans. The sequence goes on along the minus strand of JAILDX010000038.1, from coordinate 174,566 downwards.
TGCTGAGATAAGAGGAAAGTTTGGTCTTGTCTTCCAGAGTTTTAATCTGTTCCCGCACTATTCTGTAAGAAGAAATATAACTGAAGCGCTTGTAAGCGTTCATAAAAAATCACGAGAAGAAGCTAATAAGATATGCGATAATCTTCTGCAGAAGATGGGACTCTCAGATAAAGGAGATTCTTATCCCTGCAATCTGTCGGGAGGCCAGCAACAGAGGGTCAGTATAGCAAGAGCACTTGCGACAAGTCCTGATATCCTTTTCTTTGATGAACCTACATCAGCTCTTGATCCTGAACTTACTGCAGGTGTCCTTAATGTTATAAGAGAACTTGCAGAAGAGAAGATGACGATGGTCATCGTAACTCATGAGATGAGCTTTGCCAGAGATGTTGCTGACAGGATCATCTTTATGGACGGAGGCATCATTGTCGAAGAAGGACCGGCAAAAGATCTGATCAATAATCCTCAGAACGATAGAACAAAAGCCTTCCTTGCAGGCTATTCAGACTAACCGGGAGGAAAGATAATGCCACCGGGAATGGGCGGACCAATGGGACGAAGTTCATTTATGACAGAGGAGGAGAAGAAAGCTGCTCCTAAGGTTACAAAGGCTTTGATAAAAAGAGTTCTTTCTTACCTTAATCCGTACAGAGTACAGCTGATCTTAGTTCTTATCTGTATTATCCTGTCTGCTTCCCTCAGCACGATGCCATCAATCCTGACCGGAAAGATCATAGATGAAGGCCTTATAAAGCAGAATCTGAAATCGCTGATCTTCTATATTCTCCTGTCCTTTGGCCTGACACTTATCGCAAGCCTTATAGGGGTTGCTCAGAGCTACATCAATACATGGATAGCGCAGCACATAACTTATGATATGCGCAATCAGATGTTCAGGCATCTTCAGAAGATGAGCCAGCGGTTCTTCACGTCTAATAATCAGGGCGACATCATAACAAGGATGACAAGTGATATCGACGGCGTTGAGAGGATAATCACCAATACCTTTTCAAGCATACTCTCCAACTCTATCACGCTTATTGTCGCACTTGTTGCCATGTATCAGCGCAACTGGATACTCGCCACGATCGGTATAGTCATTGTGCCTCTATTTGCTATACCAACGCGAAAAGCGGGACAGACAAGATGGTCACTTACGAGACAGGCACAGACAAAGAATGATGAGATAAACGGCATCCTTAACGAGACGCTTTCCGTAAGCGGACAGCTTCTCGTAAAGCTCTTTGGAAAAGAGAAATACGAGTATAAAAAGTACAGAAGCGCTAACCGCAAGATGATCAAGCTCAACATAAAGCAGAGCATGGCGGGAAGATGGTTCTTCGTTGTTATTTCAACATTTACCAATATCGGGCCTATGCTTATATATCTTGTGGGCGGAATACTTATTATGCAGTACGATTCGTCACTTTCTGTGGGTGATATCAGCGTTATGGTCGCACTCCTTACAAGGATGTACGGTCCGGTCAACAGCCTTCTTAATGTTCAGGTTGAATGGATGCAGTCGATGGCACTCTTTACCAGAATATTTGACTATCTTGATATGAAACCCGAGATAGAGGAGTGTGAGAATCCTGTTTCGATCCCGAACGGGAAGGGTAATATCGTCTTTGAGAATGTATATTTCCATTATGATGAGGAGAGACCGATCCTGAAGGATATCTCTTTCGAACTTAAGCCGGGAAAGAGTATCGCAATAGTCGGACCTTCGGGGTCTGGTAAGAGTACTGTCATCAATCTGATCCCCAGGCTCTATGATGTAATCTCCGGATCGGTTAAATATGACGGAACTGATGTAAGAGAACTGTCGCTGACTGACCTGCGAAATCAGATAGGCGTTGTCTCGCAGGAGACTTATCTGTTTAACGGCACGATAAGGGAGAACCTGCGTTATGCAAAGGAAGATGCGACAGAAGAAGAGATGATCGAGGCTTGCAAAAAGGCTAATATCCATGAGTTTATTTCGTCTCAGGAGACTGGCCTCGATACTGTCGTCGGCAACAGGGGACTGAAGCTTTCCGGCGGTGAGAAACAGAGGATATCCATAGCAAGGATCCTTCTTAAGAATCCGACTGTCTTCATTTTTGATGAGGCGACATCCGCACTTGATTCCATTTCCGAGAGTAAGATCCAGGAAGCTATAGATCCCATTATACAGACAAAGACCAGTATCCTCATTGCACACAGGCTATCAACGATCCTTAAAGCTGATGAGATACTTGTCATCAAGGATGGTCAGATCGTCGAGCGCGGCAATCATAAGGAACTGGTCAAGGCCGGCGGTGTATATCAGGAATTGTACGAGACTCAGTTTGAGAAGCCTGAGATCTGATATCACTCGATACTGTTCAGATATTTAAGTACAGTCTCAGGAGCGGGTCCTCCGATAAGAGTCCTCTTGTTAACGCATGTCTCTAGTGAGATCGCGTCATAAACATCGTCCTCAATAAGCTCTGAGAACTGTTTAAACTCAACAAGTGAAAGCTTCTCAAGCGACGTATTATTCTCGATGCAGTAATGAACGAGCTTTCCGGAGATCTCGTGAGTGCTCCTGAAAGGGATTCCTTTCCTTACAAGATAATCTGCGAGATCCGTTGCATTTGTGAATCCGCCGAGAGCTGCTTCCTCCATCTTGTCTTTACGGATCGTCATGGTCCTGAGCATGCCAGCGAAAGGAGGGAGGACTGCCTTTATGGTATCGATCACGTCAAACAGTGACTCCTGGACCTCCTGCATATCCTTGTTATATGTGAGAGGAAGACCTTTCATGATAACGAGAAGCGAGATAAGATCGCCATATACTCTTCCGGTCTTACCTCTGGTAAGCTCTGCGACATCAGGATTCTTCTTCTGAGGCATCATTGATGAACCTGTAGAATATGAATCGTCAAGCTCGTAGAACTTGAACTCCTGTGAGGAGTAGAGGATTATCTCTTCACTCATTCTTGAGAGGTGCATCATCAGGATGGATGCTGCTGAAGCAAACTCAATAGCAAAATCCCTGTCCGACACTCCGTCAAGACTGCAGAGTGCTACGGAATCCATACCAAGTGAATCTGCAACCATAACGCGGTCAAGGGGATAAGTGGTGCCTGCAAGAGCGCCCGAACCGAGAGGAGAGATATTTGCTCTCTTAACGGCCTGTTCGAAACGTTCCTTATCACGCCTGAACATCTCGATATATGCGGAAAGGTAATGAGCATATGTGATAGGCTGAGCACGCTGCAGATGTGTATATCCCGGCATATATGTCCTAGTGTGATCAAGAGCGATATTCCTCAGTATGTGGATAAGATTATCAAGAGTCATGATTATATCTGATGACTCATCAACCAGGTATAAACGCTGATCGAGCGCTACCTGGTCATTCCTTGATCTTCCGGTGTGAAGTCTCTTTCCGGCATCTCCGATCCTGTTCGTCAGTTCTGCCTCGATGAACATATGGATGTCTTCTGCATCAGAATCAAATGTCAGCTTGCCGCTGTCTATATCTGCTTCAATAGAGAGAAGTCCGTTCTTTATATCTTCAGCATCCTTTTCTGAGATTATGCCCTGCTTTGCAAGCATCTGGCTGTGGGCTATCGAACCTCTGATATCCTGCCTGTACATACGGCAGTCAAAAGGCAGGGAAGAGTTGTAATCGTTAACTGCCTTATCGATAGCTTTTGTAAAACGGCCTGTCCACATTGGTTTGCTCATAATAATCTCCTTTTATTCACGTGTATAATCAGGATCGATCCTTATCATCTCGGTCAGAGCCTTGTTCCTGTAATTCAGGTCTTCACGGGTAATGAAACCCTGAGATTCCCAAAATGCGTTGCCTGCAACATTCTTCTTAAAGGCAACGAGCAGAACCTTGTTCATGCCTTCTTCCTTAAGAGCTGCAAGAGCGTGTTCGACAAGTCCTGAACCGATACCATAGCGCCTGTGATCAGGTGATACGGCTGTATGATGGATAATACCACGTCTTCCGTCATGACCACATAATATCACACCAACGACTTTGTTATCACATATGGCAACAAAAGATGTGTTTGGATTGCGCTTAAGATATACATCGATACCTTCTCTTGAATCGTCTTTGTCATTAAGACCGTTCTGGCATTTGATCCAAAGGTCATAAGCCTGTTCGTAATCATCGATAGTCATAGGCCTGTAAGTAATATCCAATTGATTTCTCCTTAAACAATAAAGGGGCAGTCTATGATGAAGACTGCCCCTGAAATGATCTTTATTATCAGAGCATTCCGTTCTTCTTCTTCATCTGTGCATTGACCTTCATAGGAAGACCGAAACAGTTGATAAATCCGCCAGCGTCTGCCTGGTTGTAAACATCATCCTCAGAGAATGTAGCGATCTCTTCATCGTAGAGAGAGTAAGGTGATGTTGTGCCTGCAGGTGTGCAGTTACCCTTGTAGAGCTTCATCTTAACTTCGCCTGTAACAGTCTTCTGTGTATCATCAACGAAAGCAGAGAGAGCTTCACGGAGAGGGTGGAACCACTGCCCATAGTAAACGAGTTCTGCAAATCTCTGCGCAACGAGATCCTTGTAGTGGATAGTATCACGCTCAACAGTGAGAAGCTCGAGCTCTCTGTGTGCAGCGTAAAGGAGTGTTCCGCCGGGAGTCTCATAAACGCCGCGGCTCTTCATACCTACAAGACGGTTCTCAACGATATCAGCAATACCGACACCGTTCTCGCCTGCAACTTTGTTGCAGTACTTAAGGAGCTCAACAGGGGAGAGCTTCTGGCCGTCAACTTCAACGGGAATGCCCTTCTCAAACTTGAATGTAACGTATGTCGGCTTATCAGGAGCCTTCTCAGGGCTTACCATGAGTTCAAGGATCTTATCGAGATCAGGCTCGTTTGCGGGATTCTCAAGATCCATACCCTCATGTGAAAGGTGCCAGAGGTTTTCATCCTTGGAATAGTTTGTTTCCTTTGTTACAGGTACGGGAATACCTCTTGCTGCAGCGTAGTCAATCTCCTCGTCACGGGACTTGATATCCCAGATACGCCAGGGAGCGAGGATCTTGATATCAGGAGCAAGAGCCTTGATGGAAAGCTCGAATCTTACCTGGTCGTTGCCCTTGCCTGTGCAGCCGTGAACGATAGTCGTGCAGCCTTCCTTGCGGGCGATCTCAACCATCTTCTTTGCGATAACAGGTCTTGCGAAAGATGTACCGAGCAGGTACTTGCCTTCATATACAGCGTTTGCCTTGAGTGTAGGGTAGATGAAATCTGTAATGAACTCCTCAGAGATATCTTCAACATAACACTTTGTAGCACCGCACTTTAATGCCTTTTCCTTGAGGAAAGCCTCGTCGATACCGATGCCGACTTCTCCGGCCATTGCGATTACTTCGCAGTCATAATGCTCGAGCAGCCAGGGAATGATGATCGATGTATCAAGTCCGCCGGAATAAGCCAGTAAAAACTTCTCTTTTGCCATATCAGGGCACCTCCAAATAATGAATAATTATGCAAACTCTTGTATAAACATACAGATATTACAACTGATGTTCTCAGAAGTCAACAGTATTCTAAAATGCTTTTCGAATAAAAACAATGAATTGTTTGAATTAAATCAGATTATTATATAAAATAGCAAAGGCTAATAAATCATATTGGAGATATACAATGCAGTTTCCTGTTATTGAAAGCCCTCTGGGCGACTTGTTTTACCTGAATGGTGAGCTTATAAGATCTGATTCTGCAGAGGCAGAAGAATTAAAGAAACCAACAGACGATATAAAGTATTACGAGACAGTCCGCATAAAGGAAGGAGTACTTCTGTTTATTGAGGATCATCTGCTGAGACTTTCAAGATCCGTTAAGGGTATTGAAGATTTTTATGTTGATACATCTTTTGTTTCCGAGGTGTCAAAAAAATACATAAAGGATGTCTGTTTCGAGGGTGAGGGCAATCTCAGGATAGTCCTTACAAAAGAAAAGCTGGTTCTGCATATTTGTGAGGCAAATATTCCTTCAGAAGAATGTTTTGCTGAAGGTATCAACGCAAATATCCTGAACTGGGAAAGGGTTGATCCCAATCTTAAGGTCTTCAGAGGCGATTATAAAGCTGCCGTTGCTGAAGCTTTCGAAAGGAAAAATCCTGACGGACTGCCTTATGAGGTTCTTCTTACCGACAGGAATAACAAGATCTATGAAGGAAGTAAATCCAATTTCTTTGCGATAATCGACGGCGAAGTCTATTCGGCTGCTGATGACAAGATCCTAATCGGGATCACCAGGAGCAGGGTAATGGCTTCTCTTCAGCGTTCCGGGGTGCCTTTGAAGACAGGTACTTTTACTCTTGATGAACTGAAGGAGAGAGACGCGGCTCTATTTGTGTCGAGCACGCCTTTCGATATTCTTCCCATCACGACTGTAGAGGGTGTCAGATTCAATTCTGCCGGGAACAGCATTTTGACACAGATTTCCCGTGAATACAGAGCGATTACGGACAAGTATATCAGTGATAATAAATAATTAAGCGGAGGTATATACGTATGGAATCAAAGAAAGGACAGATATCGGTAACAACTGAGAATATTTTCCCGATCATCAGACAGTGGCTGTATGAGGATCAGGATATTTTTGTAAGAGAGCTCGTATCAAACTGCGCAGATGCGATCGCGAAGTTTAAGAGGCTCGTAGAGCTCGGAAATGCCGAGGCGCCTTCTGAGGATGAGAAGTACGAGATATGGGTAAGATATGATGATGATTCAAAGATCATCTCATTTGAGGATAACGGAATCGGCATGACAGCTGAGGAAGTTGAGAAGTACATCAATCAGATCGCTTTCTCAGGTGCACTGGATTTTGTTACCAAGTACAGTCAGGAATCAACTGACAAGACAGGTATCATCGGTCATTTCGGTCTCGGTTTCTATTCAGCTTTTATGGTTGCTGACAAGGTAACTATCGAGACAAAGAGTTTTACTGATTCTCCTGCAGTTAAGTGGGAGTCTGAAGACGGTATGTCTTTTGAGCTTTCTGATTGTGATAAGGCCGGAAGAGGTACTCTGATCACGTTGAAGCTCTCAGAAGAGGCTGCAAAGATCTTTGATTCGGCAACTCTCCGTATGACACTTCGCAAGTACTGTGCATTTATTCCTTCCGATCTGTATTTTGTTGACCTTAAGGCAGACAGGCTCCATGAGGAATCTGAAGCAAAGAAGCGCAAGGAAGCTGAGGAGAAGGGTGAGGAGTACAAGTCTTTGCCTTTGCAGAATGCTCCCATGAATAACAAGGAACCGCTCTGGGTCAAGAAGCCGTCAGAGTGCACTGACGAGGAGTATAAGTCCTTCTACCACAGTGTTTTCAACGACAGCTCCGATCCGCTGTTCTGGATCCATCTCAATATGGATTATCCGTTTACTCTTCAGGGTATCCTGTATTTCCCGAAGACAAATAATGTATATCAGTCACTTGAAGGACGTATCAAGATCTATAATCACCAGGTATTTGTTGCTGATAATATTGAAGAGATCATTCCTGATTTCCTTTTCCTTCTTCAGGGCTGTCTGGATTGTTCGGATCTGCCGCTTAATGTTTCGAGATCCGCACTTCAGCAGGATACATATGTTAAGAAGCTTTCCGGTCATATCATCAAGAAGGTTGCCGACAGACTGTGCGATCTCTTTAAGAAGGACCGCGAGAGTTTTGAAAAGTACTGGTCTGACATCTCTGTATTCGTTAAATACGGCTGCATGAAGGATGAGAAATTCTACGATAAGGTTAAGGATGTAATTGTCTTCAAGACTGTTGACGGCGAGTTTAAGACAGTATCTGAGCTTACGTCCGACGATAAGAAGGATATCTATTACACCAACGATGCAAAGGCACAGGCTGCATATGTCGATATGTGCAAAAACGCAGGTAATACTGTCGTTGTAATGAATGAGATCATCGATAATGACTTTGAATCATTCTTTGAGTTCAAGAATCAGGGATATAAGTTCAAGAGAGTTGACTCTGAGATCCAGGGCAGCGAGAGCGATAACGAGACACTTGAGACGGTAAGGGATCTTTTCCGCAAGGCTCTCTCTGATGACAAGCTTGACGTTAAGGCTGTTTCTATGGGCGAAGATCAGCTTCCGGCCATGATCCGTGAGTCTGAAGAGAACAGGCGTATCCAGGAAATGAGAAAGCAGTATGAGCAGATGATGGGCGGCTCGCTCAATCCTGATATGAATATCGATGAGCTTTATCCTGATCTTAAGGAACTCGTTATCAATACTGATAACCCGATTGTTGCCAAGATCCGCGCGCTCCACAGCCTTGGAACAAAGGAAGAAGAGGTCAACAGACTTGCACTTCATATCTACGATCAGGCAAGACTTGCACACGGTTCGATCGATAGTGAAGCATTAACAAGATTCCTTAAGTATAATTCAGAACTTTTGGCAAAGAATGCAGAAAGTTTATGAGCATATAAGGTATAATTTAATCTGTATTATTTCATTTTGGGAGATCATTTATGTCAGTAAGAAGGATCCTGTCGGAAAAGAAGAAAGAGTTTGCTGTTGAGGCTGCTCAGATCAAGCATGACGTTATGGCCGATCTTGATATCAGGACTATAACAGATGTCAGAGTCATCAATCAGTATGATGTTGAAGGCATCACGGATGAAGAGTACGAGGCTGCTAAGACAGTTGTTTTCTCCGAACCTCCGGTTGATGATGTTTACGATGAGGAAGCAGATCTTAAGGACTGCTGTTTTGCTCTGCGCATAGAGGCACTCCCCGGTCAGTATGACCAGCGTGCTGATTCAGCTGCTCAGTGTGTTCAGTTTCTTACACAGAAGGACAGACCTAACGTAAGATCGGCAAAACTCGTATGTTTCTACGGATCTCTTACCGACGGTGATAAGGACAGAATAAGGAAATATCTCATCAACCCCGTAGAATGCCGTGAGGCAGCTCCTGAGAAGCCTGATACACTCGTTGATAAGTTTGACGTCCCGACGGCTGTAGAGACTCTTGACGGCTTTACAGAGCTTTCTGATGAGCAGCTCTCATCAATGAGAAGTTCTTTAGGCCTTGCGATGAGCGATGCAGACCTTAAGTTCACACAGGATTTCTTTAAGTCACAGAAGAGGAATCCTACTATTACTGAGATCAGGGTTCTTGATACTTACTGGTCTGACCACTGCCGTCATACGACATTCCTTACTGAGCTTACGGATATCACTTTCGAGGGTGATGATGAACTTACGGAAGAGGTTAAGAAGACATATGCAGATTACCTTGCAAACAGGGAAGAACTGTATAAGGGCAGACTTGATGAGAAGCATATCTGTCTGATGGATATTGCAACACTTGCGGTTAAGAAACTCAAGAAGGACGGAATGCTCGCAGATCTCGATGAATCAGAAGAGATCAATGCATGTTCCATTAAGATCAAGATAAAGGTCAACGGCGAAGATCAGGATTACATACTCATGTTCAAGAATGAGACACATAACCATCCTACAGAGATCGAGCCTTTCGGCGGCGCTGCAACATGTCTTGGCGGTGCCATAAGAGATCCGCTCTCAGGAAGATCATATGTTTATCAGGCTATGCGTGTTACAGGAGCAGGCGATCCTACGGTTCCCGTATCCATGACTCTTGAGGGCAAGCTTTCACAGAAGAAGATAGTAAGGACTGCAGCTGCAGGTTATTCTTCCTATGGTAACCAGATCGGTCTTGCAACAGGTCAGGTTGATGAGATCTATCATCCCGGTTATGTTGCCAAGAGAATGGAGATCGGTGCCGTAATCGCTGCAGCTCCCGCAGGCAATATCGTAAGAGAAAGACCTTCTGACGGAGATATCGTCGTACTCCTCGGCGGAAGAACAGGCAGAGACGGTATCGGCGGTGCTACCGGTTCATCCAAGGCACATGATACAAAGTCCGTTCTTACTTGCGGTTCTGAAGTACAGAAGGGTAATCCTCCGACAGAACGCAAGCTTCAGAGACTCTTCAGAGATCCTGAGGTTACAAAGCTTATAATCAGATGCAACGACTTTGGTGCAGGCGGTGTTTCGGTTGCTATCGGTGAACTTGCTGCAGGTCTTCAGATCGATCTTGATAAGGTCCCCAAGAAGTATGAAGGTCTTGACGGAACAGAGATAGCTATCTCCGAATCACAGGAGAGAATGGCTGTAGTTATCCGTCCTGCAGACCTTGATAAGTTCATGGCTGCGGCTGACAGAGAGAATCTTGAAGCAACTGTTGTTGCACGCGTTACTGAAGAGCCTGTTATGAAGATGATCTGGAACGGCAATACCATTGTTGATCTTCCCAGAAGCTTTATTGATACAAACGGTGCCAAGCAGTACGCAAAAGCAGTCGTTGCAGCTCCTGACATGGAGAATGTATATATCGACAAGACAATTGATTCCTACATCGAAGGTGACTTTGCATCATCATTGAAGGGTGCTTTGTCCAGCCTTGACGGCTGTTCGCGTAAGGGCCTTACTCAGAGATTTGACTCATCTATCGGTGCTGCTACAGCTCTTATGCCTTATGGCGGTAAGTTCCAGAACTCTCCTGAAGACGGTATGGCTGCAAAGATCCCGATGGAGAAGGGTGTAACGTCTGACTGCTCAGTTATGACATATGGTTTTGATCCTTATTTCACAGAATGGAATACATATGCAGGTTCTTATCACGCTGTTGTCGAGAGTTTGCTGAAGCTCCTTGCCTTGGGTGCGGATCCTGCGAAGGCAAGACTTACGTTCCAGGAGTATTTTGAGAGAATGGGATCAGAAAAGAGCTGGGGCAAGCCTCTTTCTGCGCTTCTTGGTGCTTATCAGGCACAGCTTGATTTCGGCACAGGATCTATCGGTGGCAAAGATTCGATGAGCGGTTCGTTTAACGATATCCACGTTCCTCCGACGCTAGTTTCGTTTGCTGTCGGAATGACAACAACAGATAAGCTCATTTCATCCGTTCTTACTTCTGAAGGACAGAGACTCTATCTCCTGAAGTGTGCAAGGAACGGTAAGGGATTCTATAAGAAAGATCATGTTCTCCGCGTATTTAAGGCTGTCAAAGAACTCCAGGCAAGGGGACAGGTTCAGAATGCCGGTGTCGTAAGAGCATCAGGTGTCGCATCCCGTGTTGCTTCCATGTGTTTCGGTAACGGTCTCGGATTTGATTTCTCCGACAAGATCCCTATGGATCAGCTGTTCTCCAGAACGATGGGTGCGATCATTGTTGCTATTCCAAATGACTCTAATGCTGTCGATAAGGTTGAGATGGCAGGCGGTAAGTATATCGGTTCAACTAACGGATCGGGCAGGTTCACATATTCAGGTTCCGGGATCTCCGTTCAGGATGCTCTTGAAGCATGTGAAGGAAAGCTTGAGCCAATCTTTGCAACAAAGGCTGCGCCTGCTGTTGTTAATGATATCAAGCCTTTCACAACCGAAAAGACTTTTAAGGCTGCACCTTCTGTTCTTAAGGGAGCAAAGCCAAGGGTCGTTATCCCTGTATTCCCGGGTACGAACTGCGAGCTCGATTCCGCAAGAGCCTTTGAGAGAGCCGGAGCAGAAGCTGATGTGTTTGTTATCCGCAATAAGTCTTCAGAGGAGATTACAGAGTCTTTGAAGACACTGGCAGGAAAGATATCACAGGCTAACATCGTAATGCTTCCCGGAGGCTTCTCCGCAGGTGATGAGCCTGAAGGATCGGGGAAGTTCTTTGCTGCGGCATTCAGGAGCAGTTATATAACTGACAGCGTCAGAGATCTTCTCTTCAACAGAGATGGTCTTATGCTTGGTATCTGTAACGGATTCCAGTCGCTTGTAAAGCTCGGACTTCTGCCTTACGGAGATATCAGAGAGCTTACTGCAGAGAGCCCGACACTCACATTCAACAATATCGGACGTCACCAGAACTCTTATGTAAGGACAAAGATCATGTCCAATAACAGCCCGTGGCTTTCAATGGTAAATGTCGGAGATGTTTATAATATCCCGATCTCACACGGTGAAGGGCGTTTTGCCGCAAGTGAGGAGCTTGTCAGAAAACTCGAGTCAAACGGTCAGATCGCAACATGCTATGTTGATATTAACGACAACCTTGCTGCTTCTACTGATTTCAACCCTAATGGCTCCATCTGCGCTATTGAAGGTATCCTGTCTCCTGACGGACGTATCTTCGGTAAGATGGGTCATTCAGAGCGTTATGAGCCTGATCTTACTAAAAATATCTCCGGCTACAAGGATCAGAAGATCTTCGAGTCCGGCATTGCATACTTCAAATAATGAACAGAAGTGACATTATAAGATCAACAGAAGAGATTGGTTTTCTGCCCGAGCAAAAGTTCGGGCAGAACTTTCTTTGTGATGAGGAGATGTGTGATCGAATCGTTGGCCTTTGCGATTTTAAGAAAGGCGACAGAGTCCTTGAGATAGGCCCCGGATTAGGAAGCCTCACGTCTCTCCTTGTATCAAAAGGTGCCGACCTTACATGTGTGGAGATCGACAAGAGACTCGCTGAGTATATTGATGATCACTACAGTTGCAGAGTTTTCCCGAATGATTACACAAAGCTTAAGCCTGAACAGTATGATGCATCTGTTTATGTGAATGCGGTAAGCAATATTCCTTATTATGTTATGACGCCGATAATGAAGAAACTCCTGACCGAACTGAAAGCATCAGATAAGCTCGTTCTTATGGTCGAGAAGGAAGCATTGAACCGCATACTTGCAAAGCCCTGCACAAAGCAGTATGGCCCTCTTGCGATCCTTTGTGCATTGTATGGTGATATCGATGTCTGTTTTGATCTCCCAGGGAATTTGTTCTATCCTGCTCCGAAGACTGTATCTTCCGTAATAACGCTGACAGGCGGAATAAAAGATAATGTGGATAAGGATTTCACATCGTTTCTTGATAAGGCTTTCGGCAACAGAAGAAAAAAACTTGTAAATAATATTGATTCGGATAAGGAGACTGCTGTGAATATCCTTGATAAACACGGTTATGGACCTGATACACGGGCAGAGGAAATCACTCCTTTTGATATATTAATGATTTATCGTGATATAATCTTATAAGTTAATTATCGTGAGGGCATTATGAAGAGAACAAACAACAGCATTCTTGGAAAGTATTCTGAAAACAATCTTAAGAAAAAGAAAGATAAGTCTATGTCTCCCATGGTTACTTATGAACAGAGATATAAGGGTGATCTTCTGACAAAAGAGGTTACTGAACCGGTGAAGCCCCTTTCCATCAGTGAAAGGCTCGCAAAGAAGGAAGAGAAGGAAGAGACGCCTGATCCCATGTCCAAGAGAGTTTCGGTCACTATCGGTGATAATACATATCTTCTCGGTTGTAATGAGGATATCAGCGAGACGAGGATCCGTAAGATCGCGGCAATGGCTGATGAGATATATAGAGAGACAAAAGAGAATAATCCTTACATTGCTACTAACAAGACAGCGATCCTTTCTCTTATCGAATGCTGTGACAGGTATATTTCTCTCAAGGAAGAGAACAATAATCTCAGGACTGAGGTAATGTTCTATAAGCAGAAGGATATGATCAACGAAGAGAAGACAAGACCGGAGCCTACTCCCATTGAGAAGCTGAGCCTTAGTGCCGACGGTGACATAAATGATTGAGCTTTTAGCTCCCGCAGGTAATCTTGAGATATTGAAGGCGGCAGTAGATTCAGGTGCTGACGCTGTTTACTGCGGGCTTTCCGCATTTAATGCAAGGATCAACGCAACTAATCTTACGCTTGAAGAGTTTGAAGAAGGCGCAAGATATTGCCATCACAGGTCTTCCAGGATATACCTTACTCTCAATACGCTGCTCAATGATTCAGAGATCGATGACGGTGTTGCGACGGCACTCAATGCTTATGAAGCCGGATGCGACGGAATACTTGTTCAGGACATCGGCCTTGCTCTTGAGATAAAGAAAAGATATCCGATGATCCCACTGCATTGCAGCACACAGATGAACGTGTTTTCCGAAGGAGATCTTAAGTCGTTGTCTGAGCTTGGTTTTACGCGTGTTGTATTGCCCCGTGAACTCTCTCTTCAGGAAATAGCAAAAAGGTCAAAGACTGCCGCCAGATATAAGATGGAGACTGAGGTATTTGCTCACGGCGCTGTCTGCGTCTGCTATTCCGGACTCTGCCTGTTTTCTTCAATGAACAGAAGCGGAACGAGGAGTGGTAACCGCGGTCTTTGCGCACAGCCTTGCAGGGAAGAGTATGAGATCTCTTCATCTGACGGGGTCATCGGTTCAGGAAGATTATTATCACCCAAGGACAGGGATGTTTCTTCGTACATATCCGGACTCATTGAAAGCGGTGTTGCATCACTCAAGATAGAGGGAAGGATGCGTGACAGGAATTATGTCATGTCAGCCGTAAGAAGCTACAGAAAGCTTATAGATGCTTATTATGACGGTACACTTGATGATGAGTTCGTAAAGAGTGTTAAGAATGATCTTCTGCTCAATTTCAACAGAGGCGGAGATTACACGACACAGTTCCTTTCCGGAAAGAAGAATGACGGTTTCCTTTCCGGCAATTTCCCCGGTAAGTTTGGCCTCAGATACGGAAAGATCACGGGTACGGATGCAAAGAAGGGAACAGTTATATTCTCATATGATCCGTCAAATTATGTTCCTGACAAAGGCGACTATATCTCAGTAAGAAAGGGAGATAAGGAGATCTGTTCTTTCCCTGTAGGAAAGGTTCATGAGATGCCAAGAAGCCTTGCTGTAAAAGGACTTCATCCCGATATGATAGAGAAGCTTGAGATCGGCATGAATGTTTATCTTATGGGTCATAAGACTGTGATCGGCCGCAGTGATCTGAGAAAGACTGAGATCACATTGTCAGTAGATGTTAAAGATGATTCTATTCTGTGCAATGCCTGCATAAATGACGGCATCAATTCAAATACATATGCCGAATATGAGATCGATCTGGACAGTGATTATAACGGTGCGTATCTGACAAGTGACAGGATCACCTCACAGCTGAAAAAGGCCGGCGATACTCCGTTCAGAGTAAGTGAAGTATATTTCACAGGAGCAGAACAGATTAACTGCCCTGTAAGCGCGATAAACGAACTGAGGCGGGGCGTTCTTGATAATCTCATCATGGAGATTGATGATAATTATTCGAGAGCAGTTATCGAAGAGTTCTGTTCTCCGTCTGTTCCCGAGATAACAGGTACGGGATCATTTAAGACGATGTATACATATCCGTACGTAAAAGATGACATCAGCAAAGTGCAGAGAGGCGCAGATATATATGCCTTCAGCATTTATGAACTGGGTATCAAGGGTGTAAGAGACAGGATAATCTCTATGATAAAGGATTATGATGCAGAGCTTTGTATTCTTCTGCCCGATATGTATCACGATAAACTGGAGGACCTGATAAGAGATGTCGTTCCGAAGCTTGCTGATACGCTTGGAGAGAGGCTGACGGCATATATGGACAGCAGGATCCAGAAGGGCAATGAGATATTAGATGATGCAGGTCTGGAGCATTATCTTTCCTCAGGTGCGAATGTGCATAATACAGGGTCGTTTGTTTTTGCTGGTCAGAGATGTGATGCTGTTTCATTTTCGCATGAACTGACTGAGGGGGAGATAAGAGAGATATTATCTTCTTCCGGCGGAAAGAAGATAATACTTCATACAGAAGGTGACATATGCTGGATGCAGACCGATCACTGCCCCGTTGGAGGAAATAAGGTAAGGTGTGGAAAATGTTTCGAGAAGAAGGATTTCGAGATGACAGGCCGCAATCTTGAGGGAAAGGTCAGGATCGTTCCGAGATCTCTTGACTGTTCTTCCGCAATATATGGTGCTGCGAAGACCCTGTTTTCTGAAGATGCAGCAAGGGAGATTGCCGGAACCGGCTTTGACGTTATCGTAAACAAGACATTTGTATGAGAGGATATTATGGCTGACAGGATAAAGCTGATGATCGAGAAGTGCAGGGAAGAGGCTGTCATACCGAAGTATGCCAATGATGGTGATGCAGGTATGGATATATATGCAGCCTGTGATGTGATCATTAATCCCGGAGAATCAAAGCTTATTCCGACAGGTCTTAAGATGGCGATTCCGTACGGTTATGAGGTTCAGATAAGACCGAGAAGCGGTATATCATATAAGACCCCTTTAAGGATACCCAATGCACCGGGAACGATCGACTGCGGTTACCGCGATGAAGTTAATGTCATCATGTATAACGCTTCTGTCAGGGATGATTCCGGCATTGAGCCGTTTACTCTCAATAACAAAGGCTGTCTGCACGGTACTTATAAGATCTGCAAAGGCGACCGTATTGCTCAGATGGTCATAGCAAAAGTTGAGTATTGTGATCCCGTGATCGTCGATTCCGTTGCTGATATCGGAGAGAACAGGGGAGGCGGATTCGGGTCCACCGGAGTTAACTGACAGACGGGTAGAAAATGCCCTTAAAAAGTGTTACAATTCGTAAGATGTCTAATTATGTGCGGAGGTTGTAATGCTTAATATCTATGTATCAGATGAATATAAGCAGATCGGCATCCGCTCTGTCTATAAGACTAAAGAGATCGAGGAGATAGTCCCTGACTGCTGGATCGATCTGTATTCACCGACTGAAGCTGAGATCGAGAGAGTAGAGAAAGAACTTGGCATTCCGCAGGAGTTCCTGAGATATCCTTTGGATGAAGAGGAGAGACCTCGTATCGACTTTGATGACGATACAGGGCAAGTGCTCGTTATCATTGACATTCCGTATTCAAGAAGAGAGAACGATATTACACGTTATGAGACTGCTCCTCTTGGCATCATCCTGGCTGATAAGCATATCGTTACTGTTTCGCTTCGCAAGACTTCGATCCTTGATCAGTTTATCGAGAACAGGATCAAAGATCTGTATATTCCGTTCAGAACGAGATTTACGATCCAGATCCTTTATGCTGTTGCTAAGGATTACCTGAGACTTTTGCGCTTTATCGACAAGACATTGGAAGTTGCGGAGAACGGACTTGCTAAATCTATCAGCAATAACGATCTCTATAAGCTCCTTGCTCTCGCTAAGTCATTGATCTACTTCACATCATCCCTCAAATCAAACGAGGGTGTGCTCGAGAAGCTGATGAGAGGAAGAACGGTCAAACTTTATGATGAGGATGAGGACCTTCTTGAAGATGTTGTTATCGAGTATAAGCAGGCTCACGAGATGGCTACTATTTATGCCAACATCGTAAACGGTACGCTGGATGTTTACAGCTCCATAATCGATAATAATTTGAACTCGATAATGAAGGTTCTTGCGGCTGCGACGATCTGCCTTACGATCCCTGATCTTATCGGCAGTTTCTTCGGTCAGAACTGCCCCATGCCATGGGATGCCGGATTTGCAGATAACCCGGTGCCGTTCATTATCCTTACATCAGCTTCTATTATCAGTCTCGTTATCAGTATTATCGTAATGAAGAAGAAAAAGATGCTGTAAAGGTTCTGTCCATGAGCAGAGGTTTTTATCGCGAAAGATCAAAAGGAATAAAGAAGGAGAGCAATTTCATTACGAGAGTTGCTCTTGTTCTGAGTATCATTGCTACGGTCATTATCGTTCTTATTTTTCTTACGGTTACATCAGCAAATAATCTGATGAACATCGAGAAGAACTATGTGTCTAATGTTCCGTCCAATATCCTTCCGTCTTACAGCAACTGTTCGTTCCTTTCCGCTGACGGTCAGACAAACCTTTCCGGATGGCTGTTTAAGGCAAAGGATCCCATTACAACTATTATCGTTGTTCACGATACCGGTTCCAACAGGCTTCCGTTTGGCGTTAAGATGATCGATATGATCGAGAACTGGCTTGATTCCGGATATAACGTCTTCATGTTTGACCTTCGCAACAGTGGCGATTCCCAGGGCGATATTTCAGGATACGGTTACCTTGAATGGAAGGATGTTTTAGGTTCTATAGCCATAGTTAAACAGATAACAGTTACTACTGATGTTGTTTTGTATGGTATAGGAACAGGCTGTACGGCATCTGTAATCGCATACAATAATCTTCCTCCTGCAGATGTTACGGAAGCTGAGCTCAAGACATACAGCAAAAATATCGCAGACCTTGGATTTACGAGAGGTTATGTATCGGGAATAATACTTGATTCTCCCGCAAAGAGCACAGATGATTATATCCGTCCTGTTGTTGCAAGTAATGAGTTCCTTGGATTCATTACACAGTTCTTTGTTCCGTACGCAATAAGGATCTCTGCAGGGGAGAGAGAAGTAAATCTTGCATCCGCCATTGCAAGACTCCCGATTCCCGTATGTATAATCTACGGTGGTCATGATACGTTTATCGGAGCTGAGAACATAAAGCAGATAATCGACGAACGCAACAGATTAAGCTCGAGCCTTACTGAATATAAGATGATCTCCGGTGCAGGCTATCTTGAGGAATACGGTCTTAACACAGGTGAATACATTGATGAAGTCAATAAGTTCCTTACAACATATTTTGCGAGGGAGCACTGATATATGATACTTCCTGATAAAGACATCTATATTCTCGGAATTGAAAGCTCCTGTGATGAGACAGCTGCTTCTGTTGTTCTGAACGGCAGAAAGATACTTTCAAATGTTATTGCTTCGCAGGCTGATTTTCACATGCAGTATGGAGGAGTAGTCCCTGAGATCGCATCGAGGATGCATCTGGACAGTGTTTCACAGACTGTAGCAAAGGCATTGTCAGATGCTTCGATGAAGCTTGATCAGATAGATGCAGTTGCCGTAACTTATGGCCCGGGCCTTGTCGGTGCGCTTCTGGTAGGTGTTAACTGTGCAAAGGGACTGTGCGCCGTATCAGGTAAGCCGCTTGTCGCAGTAGATCATCTGAGGGGGCATATCGCAGCAAATTATCTGTGCTTTGAAGAGCTTGAACCGCCATTCCTTACTATGCTTGTCAGCGGCGGAAATACAATGATCGTCAGCGTTAAGGACTATTGTGAGATGGAGATAATCGGCCGTACTTTGGACGATGCGGCAGGCGAGGCTTTCGATAAGATAGCGAGAGTGATTGGTCTCGGATATCCCGGCGGGCCCAAGATGGATAAGGAAGGGCAGGGGGGAGATATTTCGAAATACTCATTCTCCGTCCCGAGGACTCCCAACAAGATGGATTTCTCGTTCTCGGGGATCAAGACAAATGCTCTTAACATGATAAACGAGAGCAGGATGAAGGGGACAGATATCGAGCTTAAGGATTTTACCGCAAGTTATCAGCATCACATTGCCAGGTATCTGTATGATCATGTTGCGTTGGCCGTTGCCGAGACAGGAGTAAGGAAGCTGTGTCTTGCAGGCGGCGTGTCAGCTAATTCGTTTATAAGAAATTATTTCGAAGAACATAAAAAAGAATATGATCTTGAGCTATACTATCCTAAGCTTGGTCTTTGTACGGATAATGCCGCTATGATTGCAAGTTGCGGCTATTACGAGTATATTAACGGGAATAGAGCAGGCCTGGATCTGAACGCCAGACCGTCACTGAGGTTTTAATAATGGCATTAACAAAAGGGATAAAACTGGTAAGTGAGAACCGCAAGGCATATCACGATTATTTTATAGAGGACCGTTTTGAATGCGGCGTTGCTCTGTCAGGTACTGAAGTGAAGAGCATCAGAGCAGGTAAATGCAACCTCAAGGATGCATACTGCCAGGTAAAGGACGGAG
Organism: Saccharofermentans sp.; assembly: GCA_024688685.1. GTDB lineage: Bacteria > Bacillota > Clostridia > Saccharofermentanales > Saccharofermentanaceae > Saccharofermentans. The sequence continues at coordinate 154,825 of JAILDX010000038.1, read as the reverse complement.
AGATGTGGCTTATCGGAGTTCATATAAGCCCGTATGATCATGGAAACAGATTTAATCTCGATCCCATGAGAACAAGAAAGCTCCTGATGCATAAGAAAGAGATAATTAAGCTATATTCAAAGACTAAGCTGGACGGGCTTACACTTGTTCCTACGAAGTGTTACTTTAAGGATGGCAGGGTAAAGTTTGAGATCGGTCTTGCACGCGGAAAGAAGAACTATGACAAACGTGACGCACAGAGCGAGAAAGACGCTAAGAGAGATATAGACCGCGCTATGAAACAAAACAGGAGATATGATAAAATCTGATTATGGATACTAAAGAAAAAGGTTATTCAAAGATCAGCATTCTTCTGGCCGTAGTTTTCTGGATCATAACGATCACAACGGTCGTTGTTATATTTCATTATTCCCAGCAGTCCGGTAATGATTCATCTGCTACATCGATAGCAGTGATGGCATTTCTGAATAAATATTTCGGCGGGGCACTCACAGAAAATGTGATCCGCAAAGGTGCACATATTACTGAGTTTTTGTTTCTGTCTCTCTTTACATATCTGGCGATCTACAATACGAACAAAATTTCGGTGAAGACGTCATACTCAGAGAGCAGTGTAAAGTTCATGAAATCAGATAACGAGATGTGTATCATCTTTACGATCTGGTTCTGCATACTTAATGCAGTCGTTGATGAATATCATCAGTTGTTTGTATCCGGACGATCAGGTTCGATCTCAGACGTTGCGATCGACATGATCGGAGTTATATTCCTGATGCTGATCTTCAGATTGGCGTTTACGGTATCGCTTAAGCTCAGAGGAAAAACTGAAATCAGATACAATGAATGAAGTCCGTGATACCTTCACGGCTTCAGTCCTCGACACGCTATTATGAAATCTGCATTCCAAAAGCATTCGTTAGCGTGTCTGCGGTAAGTCCGCCGTGGAATGTATCGTTCTTAAAAAGTTGTTGATGATTGAAGAGGGAGCTTAAGAAGAATACCGATGCGATTTTATTATTTTATTGGGGTTTTGTTTTGAATCCATATTTTTCTTTGTTATATAATTCGGTATAATTACAATTTTGGTGAATTGAGAAGAGATAGAAATAGTATATATGAGGAATGTATCATAAAATAAAGGCTCGTCGGAATGGTTTCCAGAACGAGCCCTTGTTTTAATTGTCTTTCAATTGATTATCAGATCTGATCCAACGCCTGCTTAATATCTTCAATGATATCATCTGCATCTTCGAGTCCGATCGAAAGTCTTATCAGATCCGGAGCGATTCCGGCTTCTCTTAATTGATCATCAGTTAACTGTCTGTGAGTATGACTTGCCGGATGCAGCAAACATGTTCTTGCATCAGCAACATGTGTTACGATCGATATCAGCTTCAGAGAATCCATGAACTTGATGGACTGTTCACGTCCGCCTTTGATACCGAAACACATTACGCCGCATGAACCCTTCGGCAGATACTTGTTCTTTAATTCGAAATATTTGTTCGTTTTTAAGTCAGGGTAGTTGACCCATGCAACTTTGTCATTATTCTCAAGGAACTCAGCGACTTTAAGAGCATTCCTGCAGTGACGTTCCATACGAACATGCAGTGACTCAAGACCGATATTGATATAATAGGCGTTCTGAGGTGCCTGGATGGAGCCCAAATCACGCATCAGCTGTGCTGTAGCCTTTGTAATATAAGCTCCTTTGCCAAACTTTGTTGCATATGTAAGACCATGATAGGACTCATCAGGTGTTGTAAGTCCCGGGAACTTCTCAGCACTTGCCATCCAGTCAAAATTACCGGAATCAATGATCGCGCCGCCAACGCTTGAAGCGTGTCCGTCGATATATTTTGTTGTTGAATGTGTAACGATATCAGCGCCAAATTCGATAGGTCTGCAATTAACAGGTGTTGCAAATGTATTATCAACGATCAAAGGAATACCGTTGTTATGAGCAAGCTTTGCGAACTTCTCAAAATCGAGAACTGTACATGTAGGATTTGTAATAGTCTCACCAAAGATACACTTTGTGTTTGGCCTGATATACTTCTGGAGTTCCTCCAAAGGAAGATCCTGATCAACGAAAGTGCACTCGATGCCCATCTTTTTCATGGTAACGCCAAAGAGATTGTAAGTGCCGCCGTATATTGATGATGATGAGATAAAATGATCACCACACTCACAGATGTTGAATACTGCGTAGAAATTAGCAGCCTGACCCGAAGATGTCAGCATCGCAGCAAAACCGCCTTCCATCTCACAGAGCTTTGCAGCTACAGTATCATTTGTAGGATTCTGAAGTCTTGTATAGAAGTATCCTGATGCTTCAAGATCAAAGAGCGCACCCATCTCATCAGATGTCGCATACTTCCAAGTTGTGCTCTGGTAGATCGGAACCTGTCTCGGTTCACCGTTGCCGGGCCTGTAACCGCCCTGTACACATTTTGTGTCGATGTTCATTTAGTATTTCCTCACTCTTTTATAAAATTTGGACATATCAATAATATCACTTTTTGAACGCACTTCAACTTATATGATTACCGGCCGTCTCCGGCAACATTAACGCCTTTAATGATAACCGAAGGACAGAATACTTCTCCCCTGCTTCCCAGGTTATTCTCGACATCATTTCCCAGCTCTGTGATATTCTTGATCAGATCATAGAAATTGCCAGAAATGGTTATCTGCTCAACGGGTCTTCCCTTCTTCCCGTTCTCTATTACAAAGCCTTCGCTGAGAAGCGAGAAATCTCCGCTGACCGCATTTACGCCGGCGTGGAGTCCGGATACTTCAGTAATGATAAGACCATTGCCTACAGTCTCCATGAGCGCATCAAAATCCTTCTCTCCGGGTGTAATAACGATGTTTGACACACCGATATTGCCGCCAAAGCCGTTGCCGGTCGACTTGATGCCATCTTTATATGCTGTCTTCAGATTGTAGAGCGCTGTACTGAAAACACCCTTGTCGATGATCGCCTTCTCATATGTCAGAACTCCTTCAGAATCGAAGGGAATCTTGTTGAGTGCCTTCTCATACATAGGAACCTCTCTGATCGTCAATGTATCAGATGCTATCTTCGTTCCCTGCTTGCCAGCCAGAAGAGACAATCCCTTCTGCATTGCGAAGGATGAGAAATTGCCGAAGAATGCAGCAAAAAGCGATACAAAAGCATCACTCTTAAATATCGTGTCATAAGAGCCTGATCTTACTGATGAAGCACCGAACTTTGTGATGAGGTTATCAGAAACCTTATCAATAAATGAATCAAGATCAAACTTATCTATATCGTTGCCGATCCAGAAGTGACCTCCGCTCTTAACGACTCCGTCTTTCTCAGCTCTTGCCCCTGCAAATATCGTGATACCGTCGGAATCAGTAAAGGCATAAAGTCCTTTTGTATTCATCATTATTGTAGGCCCGATACTTGCACTTATTGACAGATAATCAACTGCTTTGACACAAGGGTCGATATCAAGGATCGCTTTCTCTATCTTAAGCCCAAGTTCCTTGAATCTGTCATAAGTATTCTTATCATAAGCTCCTGAAAGCTGTGAGAATGACAGTTCCTTATGATCAGGATCACAATAGATGAAATCAGGATCATCATCATCCAGAACGCCACAGTTTTCCATAGCGCCGGAAAGAAGATAATCAGCAGTATCATCATCAATGACATTAGTTCCGCATGTGCCCATCTGGCCGTTCTTCAGCCCTTTAAATGTAAAGCCGGAATCTCTGCTGTTCTCATATGACGAAACCTCGCCGTTGAGTATATCGATATTGATAGACTCATTATCACTGTAATGGCAGGCAGCTTCATCAAAACCGTATTCTTTTGCTTTTCCGATTATCTCGGTCATCAGTTTCTTGATATCTTCAGTATTTGAATCCATAAGATCACTCCTCTCTTCCGCCTACAAGTATCGAAGATACTCTGATAGTAGGCTGTCCGACAGTTGTAGGGATATTTCCGGAAGATGCACCGCACACACCTGCAGAAAGTTTCAGATCATTACCTACCATATCGATATTCATCAGTATCTCAGGCCCTTTGCCGATAAGCGTTGCGCCTCTTACAGGCTCAGCGATCTTACCGTTCCTGATCATATACGCTTCGTTAACCGCAAAATTGAACTCGCCTGTGGCAGTATCGACAGAACCTCCGCCCATCTGTGCACAATAAATGCCGTTATCTGTAGCGGCGATGATCTCTTCCGGAGTCGAAGACCCGTTGTCAATATATGTATTGCTCATTCTTGATGTAGGAGCGAATGTATAATCCTCTCTTCTTGAGCAGCCGGTAACAGGCATATTCATACGTCTTGAACCCAGTTCATCAACAAGATAATTCTTTAATATACCATTCTCGATAAGCAGGAGATCAGATGAGTCATTACCTTCGTCATCAACATAATAGGACCCCCATTCGCCCTCGATCCTTGCGTTATCGCGAGCGCTTACGACTGATGATGCGATCTGCTGTCCGAGCTTGCCGGTAAAGCAGGAACTTCCGATGCCTACAGAAGTTGCTTCGAGGGCATGACCGCAGGCTTCGTGGAAGATAACTCCGCCGAAACCGTTACCGATGACAACAGGCATCTTTCCTGAAGGAGCATAGCCTGCATTGACCATTCTGATAGCTGTATCACAGCATTCCTTCATCTTATCCATAAAAGGATATTCGTTAATGAATTCATATCCTCTCATCGTTCCGGGAGAAACTCTTCCCGTCTGCTTCTCGTTGCCCTTTGTAGCGATAGCTTCCATCGTAAGACGTATTCTCTTCTTCGTCTCTTCGCGGTTTACACCTCTGGAATTAACGACTCTTATCGTTCTGGAACCTGTGCTGTAACCGCCTGCGACCTGAGTGATCAACGGATCATAGGAAAGCGCATAATCAGAAGCTTTCTTAAGTATCTCAACCGTATCATGTTTTGGAACTGAGAAAGGATCGATCTCTATCTTTGAAGGTGAACTCTTGCAGAGCTCTCTAAGCGCAGCGATCTCAGCCTTTGATCCTGACTGAAGCGCACAAGCCGCTTCCTTTGCCATATGGATAAGTCCTTCAGGTTCAAGATTGTTCGAATAAACATAAACGCTGTTAACTCCGGACATTATCCTGATTCCGATTCCGACTGTACGGTTCGTCGATGCTCTTATAACCTTGCCGTTAAGAAGTGAAACACCTCTTGAGCCTGCATCCTGGATGTATATCTCAGCAAGATCCGCACCCTTTGACATTGAAGCTTCAATTATCGCATTAATCCTATCGTCACTTAACATAGATTACTCCCTGTCTGTTATTCGCATTGCCAGAAGCTGACCGAGTATGGAGGAAGATGAGAACCTCCTCCAAAATCATGCATATTACCTGTTATCAGATCAGTCGCTCTTCCACACCCTGCATCGAAATGGGCAGTGTACTCGGAGGAGTCCGCATTGATCGCTACAAGTACTCGCTCCCCGTCACACACTCTCTCGAAAATGAGCTGCTTCGGCTGAATGAGTATGTTCTTATATGAACCGTGGCAAAGTGCCTTGGAAGATGTCTTCGCCTTTGACAGGAGAGCTATAAAATCAGTAAGCTCATTCCATTCAGGCGTGTCGATCTCAGGTCTCAGGCACTCATCACCCTGTGATTTATGACCTTCAATTCCCCATTCACTCCCATAGTAAACAGAAGGAACTCCGGGCATACCGAAAACAAGACCGTACAAAGCTTTGATCTGGTTCTTGTCATTAAGTATGCTCATTATCCTCGAGACATCATGGTTATCCGCAAAAGACAGAAGATGCTTTCCTCTGTAAAGACACCACTGCTCAGCACCGAACTGACGCTGCAGTGAATGAGCTATCTCAAACATATTTCCGCTGTTAAAGCTGGAATGAATTCCCTTGTAGCATTCATAATTAGTTACGCTGTGGCAGGCATCATCATTCATCCATCTGTTGTAATCGCCGTGCAGGGTCTCACCCATCAGCACAAACTCGGGACCGATCTGACCTGCATACCAGCGGAGAGCCTTAAGGAAGTCCGCATCCAGACAGTAAGCTACATCAAGTCTCAGACCGTCGATCAGGTATTCCGAAGCCCATGTCTTCATTACAGTAAAGATATGATCCCTTACTTCCCCATTCCATGTATTGAGCTTAACAAGTTCATAATGACCTTCCCAGCCTTCATACCAGAAGCCGTCATTATATCCGGAATTGCCGTCAAAGGAAATCTTGAACCAATCCTTATATGCGGAATCCCATTTGTGCTCCTGAACATCTCTGAAAGCCCAGAAACCGCGTCCGACATGGTTAAAGACTCCGTCAAACATGATCCTGAGGCCTGCATCCTTGACAGCTTTGCAGACAGCCTTCAGATCTTCGTTTGTTCCGAGTCTCGGATCAAGTGTAAGGAAATCCCTTGTGTCATATCCGTGGTAATCACTTGCAAAAAGCGGGTTGAACAGAATGCATGTTGCACCCGTCTTCTTAATATGAGGGATCAGATCTATAACTTTAAGGATCTTGTGCTCTTCAGGTGTTCCGCCTTTAAGCGCGCCACAAAGACCCAGAGGATAGATCTGGTAAATAACTGATTCTTCAAACCACATGTAAAATACTCCTAATCAGCAGTAACCCTTCGATAATGCGAGTTCTGCCCTTTCTTTGTTCTTTCCGCCAAGAGCGATCTGTTCATCGATAAATGACGGATGAGAAGCTATAAAATCTTTCATATACTTATCAGGATCTTCTATAAAGCTTAAAACAAGATCTAACTGATCCTTATTGATGACCCCCTGATCGAGAGCTTCAGTAAACAGTTCCTTGTCAATGCCTGCGAGAGTATCCATATTAACTCCGAGATTCTTCAGCACCGCTTCACCGCCCTGATGTCTGTCAACTACAGCGATAGTATCAGTGATCTTGACTTCCTGGATCTTCAGAACGGGAACCCATGCACGCTCGTAGCTTGATGCCTCTGTGATAAGGTCGGCGATGTGGAGCGATGTCTTGCCCTTGAGCACGACATCACTTGCATTTACAGTCTCGTGATAATTTGATGTGCTGTAAACGGCAGTCATGTCCTTATAGATCGTAAGGTGTGCCTTACCCATAAGATATGCGGGAACCATGGAGAAGATGAAATCTCTTCTCTCACCGCCTGAGATAATATCAAACTTATACTTCTTTGCTTCTTCGACTATGGAGTCAATAACATTCTTATAAGACGGTGACACATGATACAGTCCGTAAAGAACTCCGAATATCTCTTTGGGAGCTGTCAATCTGTCTTCTGTGATGGATCTCTCGATATGCTTTAACACCTCGTTTGCAATCTCTTCGTCATGAAGCAGAAAGTGAGTGTTGATATAAAATGGACCAAGTTTGCCGGAAGTGTACCAGAATGGTGAATCTGCAGGCGCTACCCTTATTGCATTAGTCTTGAATAAATCTGAAATGATCTGATTGGACATGTTAAAACCTCGAGAAAATTAATTAAAATACTTTAAGATTATAGCATATTTACCATATATTAAGGGTACCTGTAAGCTCCTTAATTAATATATTATTTACATTGCAGTAATCTTCAAGATCCCTTGTAATATCAACCGGACAAGCAGGATGTACAAGGCTTGCGGTGCCTATCTCTACAGCACTAGCACCGGCGATCATGAACTCAATTACATCCTTATAGTCCATAATTCCTCCACAACCGATTACAGGTATATCAAGAACGGCGGAGCATTCAGCAACCATCCTTACCGCAACAGGCTTGATGCCGGGACCGGAGTATCCTCCGGTATTGTTGTGCAGGACAGGTCTTCTTGTTCTGATATCGATAACCATGCCAAGCATTGTATTGATAAGGACAACGGCATCAGCTCCCGCAGACTGTGCGGCAAGTGCAGTTGCTTTAATATCAGTAACGTTGGGGGTCAGCTTTATCCATAAAGGAAGCTCAGTCCTTTTGCGCATGGCAGACACGATCTCTCTGATCTGTTCAGGATCAGAACCGATCGACATACAGCCTGCCTTAACATTCGGACAAGACAGATTTATCTCTAAAGCATCTATCTTATCCTTGTGTGGATCGAGCTTATCGATCATGGCCATATAATCATCAAAAGAATGGCCTGCAACATTGACGATAACGCCTGTTCCAAGAGATCTCATATAGTCAAGATCATGCTCTATGAAATAATCAACTCCGGGATTCTGAAGACCAACAGAATTGAGCATTCCGCAGGCAGTCTCAGCAACCCTTACGCCTTCGTTTCCGACGCGGGGTCTGATCGTCAGACCTTTTGATGAAAGGCCGCCGAGGATCGACAGATCATAGTATTCAGAAAGCTCGTGTCCGAAATTACATGTCCCCGATGCAAGGATCAGAGGACTCTTGAGGGAAACATTCCCGATATCCACACCAAGTCTGCTCATAAGATGATCTCCTTATAGTCGAATACAGGACCGTCTTTGCAGCACCTTACGTGCTCGAAAGGCTTTCCTTCCTCCTCCGCCTTTATCTTGCAAACACAGACAAGGCAGATGCCGACACCGCAGGCCATTCTCTGTTCCATCGAAATGAAACATCTGAGGCCCTTACCTGTCGCCCACTCCCCTACTGCCTTCATCATAGGTACAGGTCCAACACAGCAGACTACAGTTCCTTCGCTGACGTCTACAGTATCAAGTCCCGCTATGCAGGTTCCTTTTATGCCAAGGTCACCTGCATCAGTAGTTATTATCGCTCCTTCACGCATCATAAGTGCCTGTGAGGCGTCTCTGAAGCCCTGAACGAGGGTAACATCCTTTCCTGACTCAGTAAGCTTCTCATAGGCAAAATTTACAGGGAAAACTCCTGTTCCTCCGCTTACCAGTATAAATCTGTCAGCACATGACAGATCAAAACCGTTCCCGAGAGGGCCCAATACATTTAAAGTATCGCCTTCGCTGACATCGGAAAGCTCTTTTGTTCCATCTCCGACGATCTTGATGCCTATATCAAATGTTCCGTTTGATGTATCTGTGTGAGCGATTCCGAAAGGTCTTTTGAGGAATCTGGAACAAGATACGTTAACAAACTGTCCCGGTATTGCCGATGATGCGATCTCAGGACAACTGATCGTCAGATACGCAGTATCTTCACTTATCATCCTGCGTGATACTATCGTGCAAGTGAATTCTTTATTCATACATATTTCCTGTCTTTAAGTGCGTTGTTGAGTTTTGTCTTCATATCAATTGCTTCATCTCTTGTAGCCTGTGCGAAATCTTCGGGCTGAAGATCCTCTCTCTTTTTCCATGCACACATCAGGCTTCTCGAAGCATTGACGATAGATCCTTTTCCGTCTTTTGTAAATGATGCAACAGCAGAATCAGGTCCTGCACCCTGAGCACCATATCCGGGAACGAGAATGAGATTATTAGGCATTAACTTACGTGCTTCCACAGCCTGTTCAGGCCATGTTGCCCCGACAACAGCACCGACAGATGAGAATCCTTCCTCTCCTGCGAGCTCAGATCCCCATGTGTTAACGAGCTGAGCCATTGCTTCATAAACCTTGCGGCCATCCTTAAGCTCGAGATCCTGAAGATCTCCTGCGGAGGGATTTGATGTTCTTACAAGGATAAAGATACCCTTGCCGTCTCTTGAGCAGACATCAAGGAAAGGCTTAACACCGTCAATTCCAAGATAAGCATTTATGGTAGCACAGTCACAGCCTGTCATCGGGATTTTCTCTCCGCCGATGATCTCTGTGGAACCTATGATGCCCTCTGCATAAGCTGTTGATGTAGCACCGATATCATTGCGCTTGCAGTCACCTATTACGAGCATTCCTTTGCTCTGTGCATACTCAATGGTCTTGTTCAGCACCTTTACGGCTTCGATACCATACAGTTCATAATATGCAAACTGTGGCTTGATCGCAGGAACAATGTCGCATACCGCGTCGATAAGAGCTTTGTTAAAAAGCCAGATGGCATGTGCGGATGCCTTCTCCATATCATCGGGATACTCATCTTTTGCCTGGTCGATAAGGAACTGCGGAATGTATTCAAGCTTGGGATCAAGTCCCATTACCGTAGGATTATCAAGTTCAGCTATCCTTCTTACGAGCTGATCAGCAAAGTTTTTCATATGTTATCTCTCCTCCCATGATCGTGAATAATGTCTCGCCATAGAGCTTCCATCCGTCATACGGAGTATTCCTGCCCTTGGTGAGCATCTTGTTCTTATCGAAAACGAACTCATTCTCAATATCAAATACGGCAAGATCTGCATCATCTCCGACTTCCATGCCTCCCCTTCCGAGTTTAAGGAGGTTCGAAGGGTTATAACACATAAGTTCGATGAGACGGTCAAGAGTGATCTTTCCTGTTTTTACCAGATATGTGTACCCGAGTGCGAATGATGATTCGAGTCCGACGATGCCGTTAAGTGCAAGTGAGAACTCAATCTCCTTCTCATCCTGGTGATGAGGTGCATGATCGGTAACGATACAGTCAACCGTGCCGTCTGCGATAGCTTCTATTACCGCATCAACATCCTCCTGTGTTCCAAGCGGCGGATGCATCTTATAGTTAGCACTGTAATTCTCACAGAAATCATCCGTCAGGGTAAAGTAATGAGGACATGTCTCGCATGTTACCTTTACTCCCCTTGCCTTTGCATCTCTGATCATTCTCATGCCGCCCTTTGTACTGACGTGGCAGAGGTGGACCGGAAGGCCAAGGTATTCTGCAAGGATAATATCTCGTGCGATCATAACATCTTCAGATGCTGAAGGGATTCCTCTGATACCGATCGAAGTCGATACAGGGCCTTCATTCATGGCTCCTCCCGAAAGAGATTTGTCTTCGCAGTGATTAAGAACAGGCACGTCAAAATCAGCGCAATATTCAAGAACTTTACGCATAAAGCCTGCAGTTGAAATAGGCTTTCCGTCATCAGAAACTGCAACTATACCGGCTTCCTTCATCAGGCCGATCTCTGAAAGCTCTTCTCCCTGAAGTCCCTTGCTGGCGGAACCGATGGGATAGACTCTGCAAAGACCGATATCATTAGCTCTCTTGATAATGCTCCTGACAACTGCAGGATTATCAACTGCAGGTGTTGTGTTCGGCATACAGCATACGCTTGTGAAGCCGCCACGTGCAGCCGCTTTTGAACCTGAAAGGATATCTTCCTTATATTCCTGACCCGGTTCTCTGAAATGAACGTGCATGTCGACGAGACCCGGAGTAACAAGAGCACCTTTTACATCAATAACTTCATCGGCTGATGATTCTTCATACGCATCAGCAAACTTGCCGTCTGCGATATACAGATCCTTTATGCCTTTCCCAAGTACATTTGCATTCTTAATGATCATTCTCATAATTCATTCCTCCTTGCCATCAAAAGGTACAGAACTGCCATTCTGACGGCAACACCATTCGTAACCTGCTCATTGATAACAGACTGGTCACAGTCATAGACTTCCGTGGGAAGTTCAACACCGTGATTGCACGGCCCGGGATGCATGAGAAATGCCTCGGGTTTTGCTGCACTCAGTGCTTCTTTTGTAATCGCATAGAACTTTGCATATTCTGATACCGAAGGAAACAGTGAACTCTTCTGTCTTTCAAGCTGAACACGAAGTCCCATGACCGCATCAGCGTTCCTGCAGCAGTCGATAACGCTGTCAGCTACTGTTACGCCCATCTTCTCAATTCCTATCGGCATCATTGTCCTGGGTCCGTACACCGAAACCTTAGCTCCGAGTTTTGTAAGACCTATCGCATTCGATCTGACAACTCTGCTGTGATAGATATCGCCGCATATAGCTATCTTCTTCCCTTCAAATGTATCAAATCTTTCATACATTGTAAGCATGTCGAGAAGAGCCTGAGTCGGATGCTCGTTCATGCCGTCACCTGCGTTTACGACAGAAGCGTTAAGGTAAGGTGCTATGAAATGAGGAGCGCCGGACTGATTGTGTCTCATGATGATGATGTCTGTTCCCATCATGTCGATAGTCCTTGCTGTATCAAGGAGTGATTCACCCTTATTAACTGAACTTCCCGATGTTGAGATGTTTGCCGAAGCCGAACCCATATACTTGGATGCAAGCTCAAACGATAATCTTGTCCTTGTACTGTTCTCATAGAACAGGGTTACTATTGATTTGCCCTGAAGATGAGTAGTCTTCTTATTGCCTGAAGAGATTACCATCTTCATCATCTTTGCCGTTTCCAGGATCTCCATTATCTCTTCAGGAGAAAGCTGCTTCATGCCCAGAAGGTCTTTATTCTTGAGACCCATATATCATCCCTCCCTTTCACAGAGAAGGACTTGTGTTGCACCGTCGATCTCTTCTAATTGAACTTCAACGCGCTCATGAAGCGCTGTAGGCACATTTTTGCCGACATAGTCAGCTCTGAAAGGCAGTTCTCTGTGACCTCTGTCGATAAGGATCGCAAGCTGTACCTCATCAGGCCTTCCCATATCGAAAATATTGTCTATCGCCGACCTTATCGTTCTTCCGGTAAAGAGAACGTCATCAACGAGCACGATCTTGCTGCCGTTAACGTTAAACGGAATATCAGTGCTGTGAACGACAGGATGAGCTGAAAGCATCGACAGGTCATCTCTGTAGAATGTTATATCAAGTATTCCCATCGGAACCTTAACGCCTTCTATCTCTTCAAGATAGCTCCGGATGAACTTTGCCATCGGTACTCCCCTCCTCTGGATTCCGATAAGCGCAACTCCGTCAAGCCCCTGATTGTGTTCGATGATCTCATGAGAGATGCGGATAAGAGCACGCTTTACTGCCGCCTCATCCATTAGGACTGATTTGACTCGATCTGTCATACTGTTCTCCTTAATTCCCGCAAAAAAAGACCGGGATAATAGTATTTCCCGGTCATATATGTAAAATTCACCTATAGCTATATCTGTTGAGTTATCCGTAAATCTTACAGTCTCGCCGGGCTGTTTAAAGATACATTAATAGGATAGAGTTTTGTTATCCCAAAATCAAGATAAAGTTTATAATGTCACAAAGCTTTTGCAGGTACAATCTCGAGAGCAAAATAAGCAATATCATTGGCTGTATCGGCTCCGTAAACAACACGGTATCCGTAATTTCCGTAAACTGTATAGTTACCTGACCCGTCATAGTTCTTGAGTACTGTTGATGCCATGTTTATGCAATCCTCAGGAGGAAGATCCTTATAAACTGAATTGAGGAAATTTGCGTAATACAGCGTCATAAATGAGAAGTTGCTTACACGGTCATCATATTCGACTATTGCACGCAGGAAAGTGAGTTTCCCGTCGAACTTTCTTGATTTGCCCTGCACAGCTGCACCGAAATGAGAATTAACAAGTTTCTCGAAATAATCAAGGTAATGGCTGTTATCCGTTATTGCGAATGTAACGTTCTCCCCTGTCTCGGAGTTGGACGTGATGTATTTTACATCATCAACATCAAGATCATAGCTGCTGAGGAACTCCTTGTTTATCTGGGAATTCGTAAAATTCTCAACAAATTCGGGATAAGTTACATCCATTGCCGGATTAACGGCAACAGGAAGAACAAAATAGATGACAGCGCCTGCAAGAGCAAGAAATGCAAGTATGAGGCATATCGGTATTACGGGATCCATTGAAGAAGCTGATGCCGGTTTTGCAGGCTTCTTCTTTGTTTCCTTTATTCTCTTAACTCTGGAGCTCTTTGAAGTATTAAGCGCTTCTAAGGCTCTTTCATATTCCTTATCGTCGATGATCTCGAGATCATCTTTTTTTACAGATTCGTTAGCCATAATCTCTCCTCTTTATCAAACAACTTATAATTATATATTTTTTCGGCTTGCATACAACTGTTAAAATCGTGGATAATGTATAAGCAGGAGGAAAACAGCTATGTCACATGTTCTCGTAACCGGAGGATCAAGAGGTATCGGTAAGGCAGTCTGTCAGAAGTTCTTGTCTGAGGGCTATGATGTCTCATATTTCTATAACAGTCACATCGGTGAACAGAACAGTCATCTGCTGCCCATCAGGTGTGATGTTTCAAATCCTGTAATGGTAAAGGAGTCTGTTAAGGCTGCGGCTGACCGTTTCGGTGACATAGATGTCCTGATCTCAAACAGCGGTATAAGTCTTACAGGTCTTGCTACCGATTTCGGATATGAGGATTACAGAAGGATCATGGATATCAATTTCGGAGGGCTGTTTAATGTGTCCAACGAAGTTATACCGTCCATGAATCATAATAAAAAAGGTGTTATCGTTGCGATATCATCAATGTGGGGTCAGACAGGCGCATCATGTGAAGCTCTGTATTCCGCAACAAAGGGCGCCGTTGATGCTTATGTTAAGTCTCTGGCAAAAGAACTGTCTCTGTCAGGCATCAGAGTTAATGCTGTATCGCCGGGATGTGTAAGTACCGATATGATGAGCTGTTACAGCGACGAGGATATCGTTGAGATAAAGAAAGATATTCCGGCAGGCCGTATTGCAACTCCTGATGAGATTGCCGAATCAGTTTATTTTCTGGCATCCGATGAAGCATCTTATATCACAGGCCAGATCCTTGGAGTGAATGGCGGATTCCTTATTTAACCGCAAATATACCTACCTTTTAGGTTTGGATTATAGTATCATAAATTAGATTATCATTTACATTTTCTGCCACCAAAGGAGGAGCATTATGCCCGTACTGAACAAATACTCCAAAGTGACACCTGAGATCTTGAAGCTATCTGATTTTTGTAAAAACGAGAGAATAGATCCTGAACTTTACGGTAAATACGATGTAAAAAGAGGCCTTAGGGATATTAACGGCAAAGGCGTATTAACTGGCCTTACAGAGGTCTCTGAGATCGTTGCGTCCAAGACTGTCGACGGAAAATCAGTTCCGTGTGAAGGTGAGCTCTATTATCGTGGCATCAATGTAAAAGATATCATCTCCAATCTTGGTGCAGATGATCATTTTGGATTTGAAGAGGCTACATTCCTCCTCCTGTTTGGAAAGCTTCCTACGGAGAAAGAACTTAAGGATTTCTGTCAGCTGTTGTCAGAATACAGAACGATCCTGCCTAAGAACTATGTTCGTGACGTAATAATGCAGAAGCCGAGCAAGGATATAATGAACAACCTTGCAAGAGGTGTTCTCAATCTGTGTGCATATGATCAGAATGCAAACGATCTTTCCATCCCGAATGTACTGAGACAGTCTCTTGAACTGATAGCTTTCTTCCCTATGATATCTGTTTACAGTTATCAGGCAAACAGATATTACAACGATAAAGGTTCGTTCATTATTCACAGACCTGATCCTTCACTTTCCACGGCTGAGAATATCCTTCATATGCTTCGCCCGGATATGTCTTTCACTCCTTTGGAAGCGAAGATCCTTGATATTGCACTCATCCTTCATGCTGAGCACGGAGGCGGTAATAATTCCACTTTTACCACTCACGTTGTATCAAGCTCAGGTACTGATACATATTCATCCGTTGCCGCTTCTCTCAGTTCCCTTAAGGGACCTAAGCACGGTGGCGCGAATATCATGGCAATGAAGATGTTCGCAGATATCAAGCGCAATGTAACGGACTGGAATGATGATGAACAGATTACGGATTATCTTGAGAAGATCCTTCATAAAGAAGCTTTTGACAAGGCCGGTGTAATCTACGGCCTTGGACATGCAGTATATTCCATTTCAGATCCGAGAGCACTTATCTTCAAGGATTTCGTAAAGAGACTTTCCGTTGAGAAAGGCCGTGAGAATGAGTTCAATTTCTATTCAACGATAGAGAGGATCTCAGCTGAACTTATCGCAAAGGAAAGAAAGATCTTCAAGGGTGTTTCTGCTAATATCGATTTCTACAGTGGTTTCGTATATTCAATGCTCGGACTTCCCGTCGAGCTTTATACGCCGCTCTTTGCTATTGCAAGGATATCAGGATGGTCTGCACACAGGATAGAGGAACTCAATAATGCCGGCAAGATCATAAGACCTGCATATATGTGTGTTCAGGACAGACAGGAATACATTCCGAAGGACAAGAGATCATAAGATCATCTCTTTGAGTATTTATCCTTATACATCTCGAGATCGGCAATGTGAACAAGATTCTCGACGTTTATGCTGCTGTCGATCTTAGCTTCTCCAAGACCGATACTCGCCTTGACGCGGTATCTCTTTCCCGCTACGGTTGTATCGCTGCGGATTATATCGCTTAACTTCGTGCGTATATTATCGATCTCTCCGGACAAGGGTCTGTCCCCGATTATAACGAAAGAGAACTCGTCACCGCCAAATCTGGCACAGAATCCGTCCGAACCGACAAAACTCTTAATGGCAGATGCAAGAGCTTTGATAGCAAGGTCTCCCTCAAGATGACCGTAGTAGTCATTTATGTTCTTTAGACCGTCAAGATCGGCTGAAAACAACGTAAACCACAATCCCTGATTCTCATCTCTTCCGATTGCGGCATTTACCTCGTGGAAGAATCCGCGTCTGTTATAAAGACCCGTAAGATAATCTGCTTCTGACATTCGCTCGATCTCGTGGTTAGCCTCTACAAGCTGCCTGTTATTCAGGACGGAATGGATCATTGCAGATACGAATAACGAGAACTCTTCGAAACGCTGTTCAGACCTTAATGATATATCTTTAAGTCCCGATGCAATGTAGCCGAATGATTCCGCTCTGGCCTGAGCCTGCTTGAAGAAAAGTACGTTTATACCGCTGTTCTCAATGAGAAGATTCCCAAGCTCCGGCAGGATCTCGGGCATATTAAAATATTTGCGGTCATAGGCATACTCACCATTCATTCCCTCGAAAACGGCATGTATGCACTCCGCATCATCCCTGATGCCGATGAAGTAGTACTGGTTTTTCCAGAGCCACAGATAGTGCTGGAGATCCTTGGAAGCTTCAACAATATTACTCATGCTGATCGTGTTGGAGATAAATCTTCCCATCTCGAGCATATGACGGTAATAATCCTGATTGTCACTGTTAAGATCGTTGACAATAACGGGCCATTTCTCATTAGTATCAGAATGGCAGTTGCAGGAGTGCCGCTTTATCAGCTTGTAGTCAATATAAATATTCTGACTTCCGGTAATCTTGTTATCAAGTATCCTTTTGATCTCATCCCTTATATGATCGTAGTCGGGCGCGCATGTTGTTAATGAAGGCGTCTGGAGTTCCCCCTTCCAGATACCGTCAAAGCCTGTGACTATACAGTCTTCGGGTACTTTGTAGCCGTTCTTCTTAAGTGCGTCACAGACACCGATTGCCATCGAGTCATTTGCACAGATAAAAGCTTCAGGGATCTTATATCCTGAATTATAAAGACTGTTCAATACTTGGAATGCAGCCGCATCCCAGAAATCACCATAGTGTACTCTTGTCTCATCGAATGCGATACCATTCTCTTCAAGGACCTTCTTATAGATCCCGATCCTTTCCTCTGAGAACGGATTGCCTCTGAATCCGGCAAACATATCAACAGTCTTTAATCCATGATCTTCGATTACATGTCTGACGACTTTTTCAAAACCGCCTTTATAATCAAACTCAAGATTAATGCAGCCGGGCATCGTATGCTCAAACATGATAACCGGTATATTGCGGCGGTGTGCATTACTGATAAGCAAAGATATGATGCGTTCGCTCTTTATCATCTCTCCGAAAATAACAATGCCGGAAAGGCCTGCTTTATCGACCAGCTGAGCAAACTTGATCTCTGCTTCAACATCTTCCTCAATATTAGCTGCAAGGCTGAAAGTAAAGACAGCAGTTACATAATCCCTGATTATATCCGGTGTCTGAAGGCTTCTTATGAACATATTGAAGTTCTCAGCATCTTCCCAGACACCGCAGACACCGATCAGCTTACGCCTCTTCCCTTCTTCCTTAACCTTGTATTCAGGCCTGCGGTATATTCTCAGATACTCGATCTGCATTGCATTCTCTATGCCAAATTCCGTATTCTTATCTGGGTTTCCGGGCCAGTCACCGCCGATACCGACGCCAAAAGATACATAGAAAGGATGATCGAACCCTTCCTGTACGGAACATGAGAAGTATTCAGTTCCGTCAAAGTACAGCCTGATCGTTCCCGGTTCCCAGTCGCAAGCATATGAATGGAAAGACATTGACGGATCTTCTTCGGGACGGATCTCATATATTCCCTGCTGGAGTATATGGTTATCATCTGACTCAGTTGACTGTGAATGAACAGACCCGTAAAGATTCAGGGGTTCATTCGTGTTGTATTCCATTATGTCGATCTCGCTGAAACAGGGCCATCTGCCGTGTTTTGAAGTCCCTGATGAGATGCTGAAGAACGGTCTTAATCCTTTTCCCCGGGGAACCTTTATCCTTGCTTCAAATCTGCCGTACTGTATCTCGTGTTTTCCCTGAGTGCTGACCTTGCCCGAAAAGTATTTAATAGAGCCGTCCTTATCGTGTTCCTTTACAGGACATATATACAGGATCCCGTCCTTTACTGATACAGTCTTCTCGCTTGCTATATATGCCTGGAGCTCATTAAAGAAGGTGCCTGGTTCATGGATTTCCTGATTCCATTCAATAAAGCTGATGGAGTCTCCTTCGAAATCGTCATTCCAGACAGGTGTAAATCCTTCGGGTATGCTCCGGTTATCGTCCATATTATTTACCTATAAGACCGGTTAAACCAAATATGAGAACTAAGGCACCAAGTGCGATCCTGTACCAGGCAAACACGTTGAAATTGTGCTTTCTTATATATCCCATCAAAGCCTTAATAACAAATAGGCTGACAAAGAATGAAGAAACCATTCCGATCAGGAGAAGAACTATCTCTCCACCCGAAACATCACCCTTAAACTTGAGGATCTTAAGAAGACTGGCACCAAGCATTACAGGAACTGCAAGGAAGAAAGTAAACTTTGCGGCACATCTTCTGCTTATTCCCATCATAAGGGATCCGACGATAGTGGTTCCGGATCTGGATGTACCCGGAAAGATTGCGGCAATAAGCTGGAACAATCCGATAAGAAGAGCGTGCTTATATGTGATCTGTCCTATCTTCGTAACCTTGGGCTCGATCTCTTTAACTTCAAGCACTTTCTCGGTAACAAGGAAGATAATGCCAAATACGATCAAAGAGATTGCAACTACTGTATAGTTGTAAAGATGCTCATCAAGCCAGTCATCGAACATAACCCCGACAACAGCAGCCGGAATGCATGCAACGAGTATCTTAAACCACATCTGAAAGATATCAGTCTTAATGTATCTTCCAAATCCTTCTTTTGAAAGAGGATGCTTATTATCCTTTGTTCCGAAAGGCCAGAGATCGTGCCAGTACAACAGGATAACGGCACAGATCGCGCCAAGCTGGATAACAACAAGATAGAGATTGAAGAAATCCTCAGAAACATTTATCTTAAGGAATTCGTTGAGAAGGATCATATGGCCTGTAGAACTGATCGGAATCCATTCTGTGATACCCTCAACTATACCGAATATCAAAGCAATTAAGTAATCAAGAAATCCCATATATCACCTTTAAATTTTTTTTTACTTTGTGATTTTACCACTCTGCAGGGTAAAACAAAAGACTGCCATAAGGCAGTCCTCTTTTTGGTGGGAGGAGGTGGATTCGAACCACCGAAGTCATCGACGACAGATTTACAGTCTGTTCCCTTTGGCCACTCGGGAATCCTCCCATATTCAGTTGTATGGTGCGTTGGTGGGCCTTCAGGGACTCGAACCCAAGACCGACCGGTTATGAGCCGGTTGCTCTAACCAACTGAGCTAAAGGCCCACGTCAAACACCTCTTAGCGTTATCAAACGCTTGATTAGTATATAAATAAGTCGGGCAAAGGTCAAGCACTTTTTTTTGCAAAACCTTTGCCCGACTCTGATTACTTTGCTGTAAGATATCCTTTAGCCGTAAGAAGCTCAGCTGTAAGCATACCGCCGCCGGCTGCTCCTCTGAGGGTATTGTGAGAAAGACAGGTAAATTTGTAATCAAAGATATTGTCTTCTCTGAGTCTTCCGATGGATACACCCATACCGCCCTCAAATTTTGCATCAAGAGCAGGCTGTGGCCTGTTATCTTCCTCAAGATACTGAAGGAACGGCTTAGGAGCTGAAGGCAGATCGAGCTTCTGTGCTTCGCCGACAAAGCTCTTCCATGCTTCCTTCATCTCTTCCATAGAAGGCTTCTTCTCAAAAGAGACGCTGACTGCAGCCGTATGACCTTCCTGAACAGCAACACGGTAGCACTGAGCGGAGATAACCGGTTCTTTTGCGATCTCGATATGATCGCCTGCGAACTTACCCCAGACCTTGAGAGGCTCCTTCTCTGACTTTTCCTCTTCACCGCCGATGTAAGGGATCATGTTGCCAACCATCTCAGGCCAGTCCTTGAAAGTCTTACCTGCGCCGGAGATCGCCTGATATGTGCAGACGGAGATCTGCTTGATACCGTATGACAACAGTGGAGTAAGCGCAGGAACATAGCTCTGGATGGAGCAGTTAGGCTTAACTGCAATGAATCCTCTCTGAGTTCCGAGTCTCTTCTTCTGAGCATCGATGAGTGCCGCATGGTCGCTGTTGATCTCAGGAATGATCATGGGAACATCCTCTGTCCATCTGTTTGCAGAGTTATTTGAGATTACGGGAGTCTCAAGCTTTGCGATCTTCTCTTCCAGTGCCCTGATCTCATCTTTCTTCATATCAACAGCACAGAAAGTAAAATCGATCTGCTTACAGTATTCTTCAATATTATCAGTACCGTAAACTATAAGATTCTTTACGTATTCGGGCATGGGTGTATCTATCTTCCATCTGTCTCCGCATGCTTCAGCATATGTCTTCCCTGCTGATCTGGGGGAAGCGCAAACTGCAACACATTCAAACCACGGGTGACCGTCGAGAAGAGATACGAATCTCTGGCCGACATAGCCTGTAGCACCTATGACACCGACTCTTAATTTTCTGTCCATTCTTTCATCTCCTAACTTCCAGTTGTCCTTCTGTGGAGGACAACTGTATTTGTATGGCGTACATTATAGCATAGAAATTTGTTAAATCAATATTAGTGGTACAATATAAAAAAAGAATAATGACGAAGGCGTAAAATGGACACTTTCCCTATACTTGAGAACTATTGCAACTATATGCTGGCGGTTCTTGGCAGATCTGAACTGACTGTCAAGGAATACCGTTATGACCTTATTGCATTCTTCCGTTTTTACAAGCGTGATCACAGGATGGTTGACAAGGATACGCCTTTCGAGGAAATCGATATCAGTGATATTGACGAGAAGATCCTGAACAGCATCACAACTGATGATCTCCTGGTGTTCCTTATCTGGCTTACCAGAGAGCGTAATCTGACTAATTCATCCAGAGCAAGGCGTATTGCTACACTTAAGAGCTTCTTTAAGTATCTTCATTCAAAGCGCCATATTATCGCAAGCAATCCGGCTTACGATATTGAGACTCCCAAGGTTGGAAAACGTAACCCTAAGTATCTGACGCTCGAACAGAGCACCGAGCTCCTTGATACGGCATATAACTCCCCTAAGGAATCAAGCGAGAGGGATTTCTGCATCGTCACCTTGTTCCTTAACTGTGGAATGCGTCTTTCGGAACTTCGAGGGATAGATATTGACGATATTCACGATGATATCCTGACTGTAATCGGTAAGGGCAACAAGGAACGCACGATATACCTTAATGATGCCTGCATCAGCGCCATTAACGACTGGATGGCAAAGAGGGCAACTATGAAGATCAAGCCGGAGCACAGCAAGGCTCTGTTCATCTCCAAGCGCGGAACCAGGATCTCTGACGATATGATACAGATCGTCATAAAGGATCTGATGCTGCAGGCCGGGATAGATACAAAGGTATACTCTGTCCACAAACTCAGACATACGGCAGCAACCCTGATGTATAAATACGGGAAAGTTGACATCCGTAATCTGCAGATGATCCTCGGTCATCAGAGCGTATCAACTACGCAGATATACACGCATGTGGATGACGACCAGTTAAGACAGGCCGTATCTTCTAATCCTCTCGCCAAGTTTAAACCCGAAGAAGAATAATAATTAGCCGCTTGTAGCTGACGGAACCGTCTCCGCTTCTGTCTCAGTATGAATGCTGGGAGCAAGCGGAGTTGACTCTGTAATCTCCTCTGAAGAAGGTGTTGTCTGTTCCGGAGTAACTTCTCCCTGAGGTGTGCTTGCCGCAATATAGCTCTTATTCGGATCAGCATTGAGCGGATAATAGCCCATTGCAGTAACGTACTTCTCCTGAAGTGATGAAACCTCAAATACAGACTGCTCGTCGATAAGTTTCTTATTTGAATAAGGAACATTGATGGCTGCCCAGCTGACAAGCCAGATGATCAGCGAAACTATAACGATCTCAAAGATAAGCAGCGGCGTTATCGGGAAAACATCCATATACTTGCGGATGGGCGATGACGAAGCCTGTTTATGGTTGTCTGAAGAAATAAACTCTGCTACCTTGAATCCTTTTGAATCGATCCTCGCAAGTATCTTCTCCAGCATGGAGTTCCTTGTATATTCATCGAGCATCCTGGGGGCAAAATTGAGATTATCCGGAAGCGGATATGTCTCAACGATATCCTGCGCATTCTTCAGAAGTATATCGCCAAATACATAGATAACATCCGCACCCTCTACACTCTCCCGTTTAGAGTAAATATCAAGATATGACTTGATGATGGCGTTCTCGGCTCTGGTAGTTTCTTTCGTGATATCAAAGACTGAAGGATAAACCATCGAAACAGTAGAATAATAGAAGTCAGTAATGTTCTCTCTGGTCAAAACCTGATTCCACATCTCATCCATTGTAGTTTCCTCCCTTCAGATCTGTATTTCCTGCATCAGGAACAGCTACAGCTGTCTCCTTCTTATTCTGTTTGGGCGGACCTTTCTTACCGTTGCCTACGGAATAAGAGAAGCCTGACATGGGATAGATATAACCGATAAGAACAAGTATCAAAGTATAAACAAGGAATACGATCCTTATCTGGTTAATGATAAGCGCAACATAATAAACAGGGATCATTATCATAAAACCTGCAAGCAAAGTGAGCTCTGCGGCACGCTTGAAGTTGATCCTTGCCTTCCCCTTGATCTCGAAAAGGTCATACACATATGTATAATCATGGATCCCGAGAGAGAATCCGAACAGTGCACAGGAGAATACGAGCATTTTTGCAGTCGGAAGGAGAGCAAAGATAAGGAATCCAAGTATTGCAGCTGTTGACTGCAGCAATACCCTGCTTCTGGAGTTCAGAAGATATGCAAATCTCGATTTGACGATAAGAGCTACAAAGATAGCCATAAATGCCGCTGTCAGATAATAGAAAGCTGATGTCGCAAGAGATATCCTTACTCTTCCGAGGTAGTTCGGCATAAACACGAGCAGGAATGAAAGGACCATTCCGAGAACAACAAATGTTGACATCATGAACCTTCCTGCCTTCTTGTCAGCGAACATCTGCAGCCACTTGCTGACAGAAAGGAATGATTCTTTTACGACTGTGTTGTTGCGCATGAAATAAACCATTCCGAGCGATGTAAGGATCAGCGTTGCACCGCTGATAATGCAAACAGTCATAAGACCGAATCTCTCGTAGCAGATACCTGAAACAACGCTTCCGACAGAAACTCCGAGGAAATAAGCTGTCAGCTGAATATTATGAATTGTCCTGTCATCAAAGTTCTTGTATCCGAACTTGCCTGCATTAAGCCTGTAATCTCTGAGATAATCAAACGGCATTCCGAAACAGAATCCGACAGGAAGCATAAACGCCATGATAACGTAAGGGTTATCAATAAGAGCTCCGAGAAGCGCAAAGAAATAACCGATAGCCGTAACAAACATCAGAGCGATCCTTGAAGTAAGGCGGCTCTTGATTGTCCTCTTGACAGTTACAAATCCAAAGAATCCGTAAGCAAAGAATATTACACCCACAAAAATTATGAGCTGCAGTATCCAGTATTCAAGATCAGGCAGATTATCTTTTATGTATGAAGCATAAATGACCGGAATCATCGAAGCGCCAAGCGCCTGGAAGAATGACAGGAATCTGTTCGCATTCGCACCATACATGATAAGGATAGGCGCATTCCCGGTAATACCCTTTGTGATGGTCGATACGAGAAGATTAAGTTCAAAAATGATTATTGCCATCGAAATGGCGATAGAGATGATCGTGAATATCCAGCTTAAAGACAGGCCGTTTACTGATGCCTGGAAATCAGTCCTTGGCATGCGTACTTCGAGGATGCCTGCAACAGTATTATCAGAAGAAATGATGGGCGAAACACACGAAACATAACTTACTCCCGCCTCTGACCTTGAAGTAAATGCAACCTGCTGAAGATCAAAACTGTTGATGTACTTATCGTTTGCGCCGGTAAGATAATAAGGTTCAACATTATCTCTGTCTGAAGAAGAGAAGAATCTCAGGAAGGAATCACCGACCTTTGTAAAGATATCAACGAGGTAAGGTTTTTCCTCTGCATAAGAATAGATCGGGAACTTATAATCCATGCCTTCAGACATCTCTGTATATCCGAGTGCTGTTGATGTAGCGACAGTTATCTTCTGCATCGTGTCAGCTCTCTCGGATTCAAGGGCAGCCACATAAGTATCCGCCAGATGATTACTCATTACGAAAAGGACAACAAGGACTATCGAGAAACAGTAGCCGATAGTTGAAGACATAAGTCTCTTCTCCCTGTTCTTTGCTGTCTCGTTTGTGTTGGCTCCACCCTTTCCCTGCTTCTTTCTCAGGAGTCTGATCGTGACTTCCTGGATGACAAACAATACTATACCTGCAGCAAGACATATGATCACAGCAAGGAATATCCTGCTTTCTATCTCATCACCAAGAGAGTTAAGACCGTTAAATGAGCACTTGTATTCAAATACACCGATACACATACCTGTATCATCAGTGATAGGAACGAGAACGCTCATCGTTTTATCATCTTCCATAAACTTAGGCGCAAAAGTGCCTGTAAGCCATTCTGAAACATCTGCGGTTGATACGCGGAACTCGGCTGCATCACTTCCGTTGCTTACGATCATCATAAGCTGACCGTTAAGATAAGAGAATAATGCATAATTCTCTGTTGAAAGCTCTTCGGAAGATGTATCCGCAAGCATAAGGTCAAAGACAGTTGCATATTTGGAAGCAGCTGTTGCAGGATCATTCCTGAGTTCATTACCGTCAACTGTCATCTTAACAATATCGCTGACCTGATAGATCTTGTCATGCGAAATGCTCTTAAACTCTTCTTCGTACTGAAGGCGCATATGATGGACAGCAAAAGAAACTGAAAGAAATGATATGAGCAATGAAACAATAATAAGGATAACGGCCCTGACGATGCTGTTAAACACATCAGATTTACCGTCAGCATAACCTGTCTTATCTGCCATGGATATTCCTCCGCAAAGCATAATCGTACAAATACATTATACATTAATTTATGAATTTCAATAAATTAAGATATCGGGACAAAAAATAAAAAAGATCCCCGATATGATCGGGGATCTGCTGGTTGCGGAGGCGGGACTCGAACCTCGCGACCTCCGGGTTATGAGCCCGGCAAGCTACCAACTGCTCCACTCCGCGTGTCAAACCACTTTAAGTAAATGGTGCTCGTGACCGGACTTGAACCGGTACGAATTTTACTTCGACGGATTTTAAGTCCGTTGCGTCTGCCAATTCCGCCACACGAGCCTTCCGTCCAGTGCTTGAAAATTGTAGCACCATGAAATTGATATGTCAAGTTTGCAAATAGAACCCAAGAGAACTATTATTATATTATCTATTATTATGTGAGGTGCAGGATGCTGTTCAAGAATGATGATAATAACAATGAGAATAAGCAGGACAAGCTGATCCACGCAGATGCCGATAATCAGAATCTTTCTGATGGTGTCGAGAAGAATGAAGGTTCCCTTTTCGGTAAAGAAGATAAAACGAGAGCTGACCATGGTCACGATGCTCTTTTTGACAGCAGTTTCAGTGGAAACGAAGATGATCTTGTTTCGTCTTCCTTCGCTGTGTCTTTTAAGGCCAACGATCCTGTAAATACAGTTTCTGACAAGCTTAAGGAAGAACAGACATCAGCGGCAGAACCTCAGAATGAGATGCAGTATGAGGATGATCTTGCCGGTTTCGAGTTCGATTCTTCAGTTTCCGCTTTTAAGCCTCTGGCAAATGCTCCTGCCCCCGAACACGTAGGCAATCCTAACGCAAATTCCAAGACTGAGAAGCTTACTGTCAAGAATCCTGAGACGCCTAAGAAGGCGGATGCTCCCAAAGCTGACAATAATGATCCTTTCGAGGGTATCGATGAGATCACACCCCCTAAGTTTACTGATGACGATGAGGATTTCATGGCAATGGCCGGTATCGGTGATCCAAAGGATGACAAGCTCTTCAAATCCGGAGAGGATCTTGATTTCGCTACATCATCAAAGGATCAGAAAGCAAGTCCTTTCGCTCATGCCCAAAAGCCTGAGACACCCAAAGGAAAAGATATCGATATCCCGCCTGTTACAAAGGAGAATCCTGAACAGGCTCAGATCAAATCATATGGAACTGTTTCTTCCGGTGTAAATGCTTTCAAGAAGTCAGAACCCCAGGTTGAGAACAGAGTTGCAGAACCCGGAAAAACTCCTTCAACACAGATTCCCCTCACTCTTCCCTTAAGTGAACCTGAGGCTAAGATGGAAGAAAAGGAAGAAGAAACCAAAAAGGAAAATGATAACAAGGATAAGGCAGCTGCAGCTGCAACGGCTGCTGCAGTAACCGCGGCCACAGCTGCTGTTTCTGCAACTGCTACGGTTGCAAAGACTTCTGCTCCTCTTCCCGCTGCAAAGCCTGAGAAGAAGGTCCGTCCCGGAACTGTTGAAAAAGCTCCTTCAAGACCTGCTGCCGTCAGCGAAGCAAAACCAACAGGCAAAAAATCGAATCCTTCTATAGCACCTGTTTCACAGGTTTCTTCAGGAAAGAAGAAAAAGGACAAGAAAGCAAAGAGAGATCCCGGTGTCGGTGGTCTTGTTACTCTTGCTGTCGTAATCGTAGTATTCCTCGTTGCATTCCTTGTGCTTGACAACATTGATAAGATCACAAGCATGATCAAAGGTGATAAGACCGTTACAACGGTTGAGACAACTGAGACAACAAAAGAAACGATCCCTACTATGTCAAATGAGACAAAGTCTTCCACTGAATCATCTGAATCTTCTGCTGAGACTTCGGAATCTTCAGTAAAGGATACGACAGAATCTTCTGTGACCGCTGCAACAACAGAGTCTACTTCTGCTACAACTGAAGCAACAACAGAGGCTACTACTGAGTCCACAACGGAAGCAACAACTGCAGCAACGACGACGGAGTCCACAACGGAAGCAACAACTGCAGCTACTACAGCTGCAACGACTGCAGGCACAGGTGCAAGAGTCGTTAATATGTCAACTCAGATCAGACACTTTAAGAGAGAAGGAAGCGGATTCAGATTTGATGTTATCTTTACAAACAACACAAGTACCGATGCAAGTCTTTCTGCTTCTCTCAACAACTTGAAGATCACATTCTACTCAAGTTCGAAGATCACGAATGTAACATCTGACGGATTCACATTTACACACGACGGCAATACATATACATGTTCTCCTGTAGACTGTACGATCCCTGCAGGATCAACGGTAGAGATCCGCGTAAATGTTACTACATCCTCCAGACCTGCACACTTCGGATATAACAGTGCAACATTCAACTGGACATGATCCGTTGACTTAAAGCAAAATAAAGGGGGCTGACTCATTTTGAGACAGCCCCCTTCTTTATACAGAAAGATCTGATTATTTCTCGTCCTTCATACCTGACAGGAATGCATTGATAAAGCCGTCAAGATTGCCGTCCATAACTCCGTCGACATCAACAACTTGGTAACCTGTCCTGTGGTCCTTAACCATTGTATAGGGACAGAATATATAAGATCGGATCTGGCTTCCCCATGCGATATCCATCTGGTTGCCTTTAAGGTCTTCGATCTTCTCCATCTGTGCTGCTTGTGCGAGCGCGAAAAGCTTTGCTTTAAGCATCTTCATACATGTCTCTCTGTTCTGCACCTGAGATCTCTCAGACTGGCATGCAACAACTACTCCGGTAGGTTCATGAGTCATTCTGACAGCTGTATCGGTCTTGTTGATGTGCTGTCCACCCTTACCTGTAGCACGGTATGTATCGACACGGACATCTTTCATATCGATCTTGATATCAATGGTATCATCAAGTTCAGGCATAACTTCACATGACGCAAATGATGTGTGACGTCTTCCGGACGAATCGAAAGGAGATATCCTTACAAGTCTGTGAACGCCGAGCTCTGATCTTAAGAATCCGTACGCATTCTCGCCGCATATCATAACTGAACAGCTCTTGATACCTGCAACATCCCCTTCGAGATATTCAAGTTCCTTTGTCTCGTACCCGTGAGACTCCGCCCATCTCAGATACATACGGTAAAGCATCGATACCCAGTCCTGGGCCTCTGTACCGCCTGCACCTGCGTTGAGCGTAAGTATTGCGTTGTTCTTGTCGAACTCCTGAGTAAGGAGCGTCTCAAGACGCATCTTCTCATACTGTTCTTTAAGTTCCGCAACACCTGTCTTAAGTTCATCAAGTGAATCTAGATCTTCTTCCTCATTTGCAAGTTCACAGAGTGCAAGGAGGTCTTCCCTTGTGTTAAACAAAGAATTGAAACCGTCCACTTTCTTCTGGAGTCTTGCAAGGTTTGTCTGAAGAGACTGTGCCTTATCAACATCATCCCAGAATCCGGGTTCCTGTGTTCTTGCTTCAAGCTCGCTTATCTGTGTCTTTACATGATCGATATGAAGTGATTCCTTGAGTGAAAGGATAGGTTCCTCAAGAGCCTCCAGCTCAAGTCTGATGTTATCGAATTCAAGCATTTTTAAGTTCCTCTACAAATTCCTTTAATCTTACTACTGCATCTTTTATATCATCTATTGAAGCTGCATAGCTTATCCTTACATGACCTTCACCACATTCTCCAAAAGCTTTGCCGGGGACTATGGCTACTTTCTTCTCGAGAAGGAACCTCTCGCAGAATTCATCTGACTGGATGCCGAGACCCTCAATGGAAGGGAATGCATAAAAAGCGCCATACGGAGTAAAACACTTAAGTCCTGCATCGGATAAGCCCTTAAGGAGGACTCTTCTTCTGTGGTTATACTCATTGCGCATCTCTTCAATGCATGAATCACCGTTGGAAGCAGCTTCTATAACTGCAAACTGCGCGGTTGAAGGCGCACTCATGATGCAGTACTGATGTATCTTGGTCATGGCGGCAATTATACTCTTCGGTCCGACACTGTAACCGATCCTGAAACCTGTCATTGCATAAGACTTTGAGAAACCGTTGATCATAACAGTTCTGTCTCTTAGCTCAGGGAACTGGATCAGCGAAGACGGTTTGCTGTCAAGGTAATTGAGTTCACAGTAAAGCTCATCTGAGATGATCGTGATATCAGGATACTTAACAAGAACGTCCTTTATCTTCTTAAGATCATCATATGTCATTACAGCTCCGGTCGGATTGCTCGGATACCCGAGGATGATATACTTTGTCTTATCTGTAATCGCAGCCTCAAGTTCCTCAGGCATAAGCTTGTAGTCATTCTCCTCCTTTGTGGAGATAACTACAGGAACACCGTGAGCAAACATTACAGTAGCCTTATATGCGACAAAGCAGGGTTCAACGATAACGACTTCATCGCCGGGATTGATAAGAGCCCTTGCAACAAGATCGAGACCTTCACTTCCTCCTACGGTAATAAGGCATTCTTCCTTGGATGAATATGAAACCCCATATCTTCTCTGTATGTAAGAACAGATTGCCTCCCTGGCTTCCATATACCCTGAATTTGGGGAATAATGGGTATATCCTTCGCGTAAAGAGTTAATGCCTGCTTCTCTGATAGACCACGGAGTAACAAAGTCTGGCTCACCTATCGAAAGTGAGATAACATGACCTTTCATCTCATTTGCAAGATCAAAAAATCTCCTGATAGCTGAAGGCGGTACTTTATTTACGACTTCAGATAGTTTACTTGTCCCGTCCGTCATAATATTATTGCCTGCCTGTCGTCTTTGTCTGCTGCGTCAAACATTATTCCGTTAGCCTTGTACTTCTTGAGGATGAAGTGGGTCGTAGTAGACAGTACACCTTCCTGAGTAGCTATCTTCTGGTTAACAAAATTAGCAATATCCCTGAGACTCATGTCCTCATAAATGACCATAAGGTCAAAACCGCCGGACATAAGGTAGCATGCGGAAACCTTATCATACTGGCTGATGATATTTGCAACCTGATCGTATCCCTTGCCCTTGATAGGCGTGATCCTGACTTCGATCATGCCGATGCAGTGCTCGGGAAGCTGCTTCTCCCAGTTGATGTTTGTCGTATAACCGAGGATTATCTTCTCATCTTCAAGATACTTGATCTCTTTGCTGACCTCTTCTTCAGAAGCGCCGAGCCTTACCGCAATATCCTCTAAGGAAAGCTTTGCATCATTCTCAATAAGTCTCAACAATTCAATGTGATCTATCATATTCTGCCTCCACTTCAATATAAAATACTCACCTGCATACAAGACAAGCCTGTAATGCAGGTGAGCAGTAAGTTTGTCAGATGCGGGCTACGCCGGAATCTCTTGCAGCCTGTGCAACAGCAGCAGCAACAGCCTTGCCGACTCTAGGGTCGAAAGCATCGGGAAGGATGTATTCAGGATTGAGTTCCTCATCGGAAACAATACCTGCAATAGCGTTAGCGGCAGCGATCTTCATCTCATCATTGATATCGGAAGCTCTTACATCGAGAGCGCCTCTGAAGATACCGGGGAATGCAAGAACGTTGTTAACCTGGTTCGGGAAGTCTGATCTTCCTGTAGCCATAACTGCAACGCCAGCCTTCTTAGCCTCATCAGGAAGGATCTCAGGTGTAGGGTTAGCACATGCAAATACGATAGGATCCTTAGCCATTGTAGCGACCATATCAGCTGTGAGAACACCGGGAGCAGAAACTCCGATGAATACATCAGCACCAACTATAACATCCTTAAGGCTTCCTGCCTTCTTATCGGGATTGGTGATCTTTGCCATCTCTTCTTTTGCAGGATTAAGTCCGTCTCTTCCATCATAGATAGCACCCTTACGGTCGCAGAGGATAACATTCTTCAGTCCTCTGGAGATAAGGAGCTTTGTGATAGCTGTAGCAGCGGCACCTGCACCGTTAACTACAACGTGGATATCTTCCATCTTCTTGCCGACGATCTTAAGAGCATTTGTAAGACCTGCAAGAGTAATAACTGCTGTACCGTGCTGGTCATCGTGGAAGATCGGGATATCAACGTCAGGTCTCTCCTTGAGCTTTCTCTCGATCTCGAAACATCTGGGAGCCGAGATATCCTCAAGATTTACGCCGCCGAAAGAACCTGCGAGAAGCGCAACAGTCTCAACGATCGTATCGACATCTTTCGATCTGATGCAGAGCGGGAAAGCATCAACATCAGCAAAAGCCTTGAAGAGTGCGCACTTACCTTCCATAACAGGCATACCTGCCTCAGGTCCGATATCGCCAAGACCAAGAACTGCTGTACCATCTGTAACAACAGCTACAAGATTGTGACGTCTTGTGTACTTATATGAAAGATCGACATCCTTCTGGATCTCCAGACAAGGCGCAGCAACTCCGGGAGTATAAGCTATTGAAAGCTCTTCCTTTGTTCCTACGGGAGCAGTTGCGATAACTTCGATCTTACCCTTCCATTCAGCATGCTTTTGAATGGCAATTGATTCGTTAGACATATTAAAAATCCTCCGTGTTCTACTAATGCCCTACTATTTTATATTTTTCTTTTAGAAAATGCCAATATTAAATAGCACAAAAATAATCAGTAAACCATGCGTCCGGATGTGAATCTCTCGCCAATTGTGTACTGGATCGCACAGACTCTTGCAAAAGCCAGATAGAACCAGCAGTCAAGCGCTGCATCCATGATGAAGTACACTGTCGATGACACATATGACAACAGAGATATGACAAAACCGATTACAAGATAAACAAGGTATACACCGCACAAGTCTCTCAGAAACAACAGATATTTTCCTCTAAGCTGCTTCGAACAGCCCGCGATTGAATCCCAAAGGCCTCTGTCCCCTGATAAATAACTGGCAACAGCGTTGCATATGAACGGAATCGCAAGCAGGAACAGGAGAAGAAGATAGACAGCGGCAAAGATAAAAGGAACATACAGGAACGCGAAAGCGATCTCCACCAGTATAAATCTAAGCCAGTACTCCCCTGCCGATATTATCTTTACACCTGAGACAAGTCTTCTGCTGTGTCTGATGACAAGGCCTGAATAGAATATAGATACAGAGATGCAGAAGAATAATACAAAGACTGAAAGAGCGAGATATATCATATTCTCCCTTGTCAAAGGGATCATCATCATCTCTTCGGTGACCTCATCTGCTTTGAGCACTGTGTTGAACCATGCGGTAAGTTCAGAAAAATCTGTGTATTTGGCGGGCAGAAACCTTATCGATACTTTTGACGCAAGCAAAAGTATGAAGATAAGCTTGGAAACGATACCTTTACCCAGATCGTCTATATTGAAATAATACTTTGCCCAGAATTTGAGATTTGAAAAAAACAAGGATCAAACACTCTCCACTAATATATTTTCTAAATTTTGCATATAAAACCTGTAAAAATCAAGAATAATCACAAAATAGAGATAAATAATAGTATGATATTATTATTTCATCAAGAATCCAAAAACAGAAAGGTATTCATATGAGCGGTTTTACGGTTAATCCTGATCTTCTTTGCGTGATCAGGCCTGAACTCCACAGCGTTAAGGACATCACAGGCATACTCGATAAGCACCCTGAGATCAAGTTTGTATCTCTCGTTGCTGTCGACCTTGCAGGCAACGATACAGATGAGAAGATCCCGATCGCTGATTTTCATGACAATCTTGACAATTATCTTAATGGCGAAGCGGTACAGACAGACGGTTCATCGGTTGTCCTTCCCGGTATTGCAACTCTTAACGACGGTAAGGTCGATCTTATACCCGATCCCGATGTTGTCTGGTATATAGACTACAACTATTCGCATATCGATCCCAAGACTGGTCTTCCTGTAGGAACACTGCGTATCCCTTCCTTCCTTAAGCATAACGGCAAACCCGTCTGCTCAAGATCGGTACTTAAGAAGAGTGCTGAATTCTTTGAACAGAAGATAACAGATATCTTAAAGAACCAGCCTGAACTCTGCAGCGAGTTCGGTTTCAGTTTCGAAGACCTTGACAGGATCAATCTCATCATGGCAACAGAGCTCGAGTTCTGGGTCAATTCACCTGATGAGAAGATCGCTACAGAACAGCTTACTATCTCCCAGGAACTTCAGGAGCAGTACTGGAAGAGAACGAAGGGTGTTGTAAGAACTGCTTTGGAACAGGTTATACTTATGCTCGACAGATACGGTTTCAATCCCGAGATGGGTCATAAGGAAGTCGGAGGTGTCAAGGCTGCCATTTCTTCCTCAGGAGATTTCCACTTCATCATGGAGCAGCTTGAAGTTGACTGGAAGTACTCTGACGCGCTTCAGGGCGCTGATTACGAGCTGTGCGCCCGTGTATTCATCAAAGAGATATTCAGACTGCACGGTCTTGATGTCAGCTTTAATGCGAAGCCCCTTCCCGGTGTTGCAGGTTCCGGTGAGCATACTCATGTTAATGCCGTTGCTTTCCTCAAGAATGGCAAGAAGATCAACCTGTTTGCACCTATGGATATGAAGGCGGACTATCTCAGCCGGATCGGATGGGGTTCGCTCTTTGGCATCATGAAGCATTATGACCTCATTAATCCTTTTGTTTCGTCATCGACCGATGCTTTCAACCGTCTGCAGCCGGGTTTCGAGGCGCCTACTCACTGTGTTGCTTCAATCGGTACGGACGTTAATATTCCTTCCCGTAACCGTTCTGTTCTTCTCGGTGTTGTCAGATCAGAGGACAAGAAGGCAGTTACAAGATTTGAGCTGAGGTCACCCAATCCTCATACAAATACATATCTGTGTCTCGCTGCAATCTATCAGTGCATGATCGACGGTATTGAGTTTGCTGTACGCTCCGGTCATTCAACAAAGATGCTGGAGACAGAGTTCGTTAAGCCCTATGGCGCTGATGGAGAATACCTTGATAAGGACCGTCTCTACAGATGCGAAGAGGATATTTTCGAGAGCATGACAGGAGAAGAAAGAGACAGACTGTTTGGCAAGCCTGCAGCTACCGTTTATGATTCAATGCTTGTTCTTTCAGAACACAAGAATGTTACGAGTATCCTTTGTGCAGGCGATGTATTCGACAGGATCATCCTTGATTCATACGCAAGAGCAATGCTTGAGAGATGGGAGATGGAACTTAAGGAAAGGATCATTCCCGAGAACCGTGCTTCCATCAGGAGCATCGTTAAGAGGCATTCAGATGATTCTTCATACGATGAGCTTCTCTGGAATGAGATAGTAAGACTGAAGA
The DNA here is from genome assembly GCA_024688685.1 of Saccharofermentans sp. Classification (GTDB taxonomy): domain Bacteria; phylum Bacillota; class Clostridia; order Saccharofermentanales; family Saccharofermentanaceae; genus Saccharofermentans. Next base: position 120,118 of record JAILDX010000038.1, on the reverse strand, counting down.
ATTATATCGCCAAGACATCATCAGAGAGCGACAGCCTGTTTGACAGGATAAAGAAAGCAATAGATGAGAAAGATCTTAAAGAGGTATCTGTACTTCAGATCGAGATGAATCAGAAGATGACAGAGCTCCGCGACAGATATAAGGAATACTGTAATAATCAGATCTGACCGTCATCCGGCAGACCGACATAACCGCAAGCTTCTATTAAAGACTGGCCCTCATCAGATAAGAGCCAGTCTTTTAATATGGTGACATTCGGATTAGGATTGTCTTTTCTGTATACAACATAGAAATCAGCGGTGATCGGATAAGAACCGTTGCGGATATTCTCAGCATCAGGATACACTCCGTTTACGGCAAGCATCTTAACATTATCATTCTTTACTAGCCCGGAAAGATAGAACCTGAATGAATAACCGATCGAGCCGCCGAAGATCGATAAAGGATTCCGTGATGAGATCATATCTCCCTTCATGAACTTTTCCATCATAGTCTGACTTCCTGATCCCTGAATGCGGGTAACGGGATTGATCATCCTGTCAGGACCGCCGACCTCGCTCCAGTCAGTTATCTCGTTACGGTATATTGCCCTTATCTGATCGACAGTTAATCCGTTAACGGGATTATTCCTGTTAACGAAAAAAACAAATGATTCAAGTCCTATAGGTATGATCTCGAGCTCAGCTCCATGCTCCTGTGCATAAGCAAGCTGATCATCAGAAGGATGCGCAGTAAAGAACATATCAACAGATCTGTCAACAACGGCATTAAACCCGCGTATCGTGTTCTGATACTTCATTACACTGTCTTCCGCGAAGTTCTCCCCGTAATAATTGTTATCGTCAAATGAACCGCCTTCATATGTAACACACCCTTCGGGATAGCAGCTGTCAATAACGGAAGCATAAACAGGCACCAGTGCCGCCGCTCCGTCCAGAACAGGAAGATCATCTTCAGATGTGAAATGAAGTGTAGAATCTGTTCTTGCAAGATCCGATCCGGGTTCAAAAGGCAGAAATGATCCGACATCTATCATCTTAAGCTGCCCTGCACCACTGAAATTATTCTTCAGTCTGCGGGTTATAAGGAAATAAAGACCACAGTTAACTGTGATGAAGAATACTGCAGTTAATATCAGAACAAGAACTCTTTTCACGGCCAGATCTCCTGCGAAATGAAATAAATGATCGAAGAGTTCTCATAGGCATAGTAAATATAAGCCAGATGAACAAGAGTAATAACAAGTCCGGTTACAGAGATTAAGGTAAACAGCTTCAGAAAGCGATTATCACTCATATTACATTCCGTGCATGACCGCCATGGCGAGCAAACACAATAGAATACCTAATGCAACTGCTATTAACGCGATTATAACAGAAATGATAAACAGGACAATAAAAACAATCTTGCGCTTTCTTCCCTCTTTCTTTGCGAGTTTACCGTCTCTGATAAACATGATAACAGAAAAGATAATAAAAGCGGCCAGGACGATTACTATAGCCCAGAAGATAAGAGCACCGATATTATCCATAATACATCAGGCAAGATAATGCATAAAGGAGCAGCGGGATCTTGATGCAAGATCTTCAGCATCCTTGATCGTTATTCCTTCAAGGATGATCAAACCGTTATCTGAACTGCTGCTCTCTGCACAAAATGCGAAGAGATCACTGATATTCCAGAATATGAATGATGTCTTAACATCGTCATAAGGGATAACGATATCAGAGCCGTCATCATTCCACGGCTTAACAAACTCACTCTTGTTGTTTACGGCAAGTTCTATAACATCTCCGCAAACCGCAGAAGCAGTAGGCAGACTTCCTGCGCCCTTACCGTAGAATAACGTCTCACCTACAAAATCGCCTTCAACGACAACAGCGTTGAAAACATCATCAACATTACCGATGAGCTTTTTTCTGGAGACGAAATGAGGCATTACATAAACCTGGCACTTCTCCCCCTCCCTCTTAAAGAAAGCAATGAGTTTGATCTGACATCCGATACTCTCTGCAAATTTGATATCATCAAGGGTAACTGAAGAGATTCCCTTTGTCGTGATCTTCTCAGGGGCAATATACCTGCCTTCCATTGCGATCGTCGACAGGATGGATAGCTTTCTCTGCGCATCAATACCTTCAACGTCTGCAGTAGGATCAGCTTCTGCATAGCCGTTTGCCTGTGCCTGAGCAAGTGCTTCATCATAAGAGATACCCTTGTTCTTCATTGAAGAAAGAACATAATTTGTCGTACCGTTAACGATGCCGTTAATCTTTAGGATCTTATTTGCAGCAAGACATCTGTAGAGAGGTCTGATTATCGGAATACCGCCGCCTACAGCAGCTTCAAAGAGATAAGAGCAGTTGTTCTCGGCAGCGATCTTCAGCAGTTCAGGTCCTTTGGTGCTTACAAGCTCTTTATTGCTCGTAACAACAGACTTACCGCATGAAAGAGCACGCTTTGTAAACTCATAAGCGATCCTCGCGCCGCCGATAGTCTCTACGCAGCAGTCGATCTCAGGATCATTAAAGATAACATCTGCATCATGAATAACCTTGTCAGCAAAAGGGCTGTCAGGAAAATCTCTGATATCAAGTATGTACTTTAAATTGATCTCATTGCCGATCTTGTTCTTTATGCTCTGTTTGTTGGACTCAAGAACTTCAGCCGTTCCGCATCCAACAACACCAAATCCGAGTATTGCTATATTAAACATTCCAAAACCTCCAAAAGCGATTATTCTCTGCTGAGTATACTGCAGTTCCTTACACCGGTTATCTTGCCAATGTCGGAAATAATATCCTCAACAGATCCCAGTATCGAACCGGTATCAAATGATATTGAAATATCAGCAAGTCCGTTGATAGGAATATTCTGATTGATAGTAAGGATATTTGCGCGATATCCGGAAATAATATTGATTATCTGTGAAAGTATTCCAGGGAAGTTCTCAACGCTGAACAGGATAGTTACCTTCCTGCCGTGATCAGCATAAAAAGGAAGGACCGTATCCTTATACTTATAATATGCAGATCTTGAGAGCTCTAACTCCTTACATGCATTATTAATAGAAGGTGATTCTCCGGTATTAAGCCTTCTCTTTACTTCCATTACCTTAAGAAAGACCTCAGGAAGCACACTTTTCTCTACTAAATAATACTCTCCGCTGCCATCGCTCATCTTATTTCCGATATCCTTTATAACTGTGATTAGTTGTATTTGTGTGGCGTACAACTGTATGCGCTAAGCAATAATATCACAATTACAATAACCTTTCAACCATAGCATTTAGGGCTTTTCCGCGATGACTGATGCTGTTTTTCACTTCGGGGTCCATTTGTGCTGTAGTCATGCCAAAAGACGGAACATAGAATATAGGATCGTAGCCGAAACCGTTCTCTCCCTGAGGGTGATCGAGGAGCACGCCTTCACATTCTCCCCTCACTGTAAACTCAGACCCGTCAGGTCTTACAACAGCAATAGCGCACACGAATCTGGCTGTCCATTTATCTTTAGGCGTATCACCGAGAAGATCATATATCTTTGCAAACTTCTCTTCATAAGTTGAGTCTTCCCCTGCAAACCTTGCCGAATAAACGCCTGGCGCTCCGTCAAGCGCATCGATACACAGACCGGAGTCATCAGCCATAACATAACAGTCTGTATACTGATGAACTGTTCTTGCTTTGATCAGTGCATTGCCTTCAAATGTATCAGCATCCTCGATTATCTCAGGATCTATACCTTCAGACTTCATCGAAACAGCCTCAAATTCTGTTCCTGCCAGGACCTCATTTATCTCCCTGACCTTATCTTTGTTACCTGTAGCAATAATTATCTTCATAACAGCCTCCACGCTTTTGGATACATATTTTTTATCAGCGTTCCCTGGATCTTTCCCAGCCCGAGAACGAAACCGTCAACTGCGATAACTACAAGACCTTTGTCTTTGATCTTTCCTGAAAGCTCTTCAGGAACAGCGATCGTCTCTCCCTTAAGATAACGGATAAGCCCTTCATCATCACTGCTGTATGAGATAAATGAATCCTCCCTTATCTGTGATCTGTTCAGGCACAGAGGAAAGCTGTTTGATGGATCAAATATCCTCTTGTATTTAGTCATCTTGATCTCGCCGAGGAATAATCCTGATTTAACTACTTTAAGTCCGTTAAGCAGCCTTGGATCACACGGCATGAGATACATGCCTTCACCGCGCATGACTAGTCTCTGTTCGCACGATTTTTTAAATTCGCCGATCGCATCTCCCGTTAATATCTCTTCGTAACAGGCGATCATTGCGTCATAAGACTTCTTTACTGTCGAACTGTATCTGGCAAAGCCTGCTTCAGAAGTCTTTACAACGTCATCAGACTGAACGGAAACATCTTTAAGATGGACACAGAAATGACCGTCACCTTCTGCTTTATGCGGCCAGATACGCATGGAACCGTCAGGATTATGAGTGATCCCCTCGATCTCGGGATGAGGCACTATCGCGAAATCAGGATGTGAATCTATAAATCTGTCTATCATCAGTTCATCTTCGATCTCTGCAAAAGTACATGTGGAATATACTATCTCTCCACCCTTTTTAAGCAATTTTGCTGCGACATTAAGGATATCATTCTGTATCCTGCTTATCTGTTCAGGTCCGTAATCCTCCCAGCTCTTAACCGCTCTCGGATCTCTCCTGAACATTCCTTCGCCTGAACAAGGAGCATCGATAAGTATCTTGTCAAAGAAACCCGGAAGTTTTGCAGCTATGCTGTCAGGATCCTCATTGAGGATTATGCAGTTAGTTATACCGGTACGTTCAATATTACGGTTCAGTGCTTTGGAACGCTCGGAATTTATCTCATTTGCTACAAGAAGGCCTTCTCCTTTAAGATCGTCACCGATCCTGCAGGCTTTTCCTCCGGGAGCCGCGCAAAGATCAAGTATGACCTCCCCCGGTCTTGCGCAAATTACCTCTGCGGGAAGCATTGCAGAAGGTTCCTGAGGATAATAGACACCTGCATGATAATAAGGATCCTTTCCCGAAGTATCATTAGTTATGTAGAAACCGCATGATGTCCACGGAACTCTTGCTGCTTCAGGATCAAGTATTCTTGCAGTATTCTCATAGTCTTCGGGAGACAATTTCGCGGTAGACATTCTGACTCCCTTAAGAGAAGGTTCATCAAAACTTGCGATAAACGCGTTGTATTCGTCCCCAAGGACGTTCTTCATTCTCTCCTTAAATGATTCCGGCAGTCTCATAGATCAAGGAAATCACAGCAGGAATATGCTATTGTCTTGATCACATCAACATCAAACGGAGACTTGAGACCTGCTTTCTTTATCAGATGAAGGAATGTATCGTTGCCGCCAAGCTCACAAAGCCTGTTGTACTTGATAAGAGCTGATTTCATATCCTCTCTTGACTCATTCCAGAGCTGAAGGGCACAGATCTGGGAGAGACAGTAATCAATGTAGTAGAAAGGCGTGGTAAAGATGTGATCCTTTTTCATCCATGCACCGCCCATCTTGTGGAAGGGCTGATCATCGTATTTGATGAAAGGCTGATATTTCTCTTCGAGCGACTTCCAGACCTTATGCCTGTCATCGGGAGTCATATCGTAATTATCGTAAATGATGTGCTGGAACTCATCAACCATACAGCCATAAGGAAGGAACAGGATTCCTTCAGTCATATGGTGAAGACAGTAATTCTCAGCACCGCTTCCGTAGAATAGTCTCATGAACGGATATGACAAGTATTCCATTGCCGTAGAATGGATCTCACATGTCTCCATCGTAGGCGAAAGGCATTCAACAAAAGGTGAACACTCCGCACTCTTGATAGCGGCATATGCGTGGCCGCCCTCATGAACGACTGTTGCTACATCATCAGCAGTTCCGTTACCGTTCATAAAGATAAAAGGAATGGAATAATCATCAAGATACATGCAGTATCCGCCTGTAGATTTATTCTTACGTGAGATAAGATCTGTAAAGCCGTTCTCTGAAAGAACATCAAAGAAACTGGGAGTACTGTCAAATATCTTTCTGAAGAACTGACCGGTTACTTTCTCATAATCCTTCAGTTCAACTGTAGGTACGGGGTTGCCGTTCTTGAAAAGACACGGAAGATCATAGAACATCAGTTCATCTACACCGAGTCTCTCTTTCTGGATCTCCCTGATCTTAACTGTTATGGGAACGATATATTTGTGTATTGCATCCCTGAAAGCAGCAACTTCTTCCCTGCCGTAATCAAAGCGTTCCATACGCTTATAGCCAAGCTCTGTAAAGTTAGTGAAGCCAAGTTTCTGAGCAGCAGCAGTCCTGATCTTGACCATATCATCATAGATCTGGTCATATTGGGGACGTCTCATTGAATAATAATCATCGATCGCCTTCGCACACGCTCTTCTTTCAACTCTGTCAGTAGATTCCATATGTGCAGAAAGCATACTGAGATTATGCTCTTTACCTGCGAATATGATCTCTGCTTCCGACTGAAGCTGAGCATATTCGTTCTCTAACGCAGATTCCCTCGCAAGGTCTTCAATGACGTCCTTGGAAATGATCTCCTTCTGGTTCTGTGCCTTAAGAAATATCATCTTGCCGTATTTCTTCTTAAGCTGCTCTGCACAGGGACAGTTAAGCATAACTGACAATACGGCAGACGACAGTTCACTTATTGTAGGAATTGCCTCATCAAAGAATTCAAGCTCTTCAACATAAAAATCATTCGATGTATCAAGATCATGAAGGATATTGCAGAGCGAATATGCCGTATTGAATCTGGAAATATACTTCTCATACTCAAATATCGCAGTCTCAGCATTCTCCAGGTCCTGCGAAGTCATGAGCTTGAACCTGATATTCTGTACACGCTCCTTAAACTCGTCAACAGAAGGCCTCTCATACTTTATGTCACTGAAATTGATCACTTAAGTGTCACATCCTCTCAACAGTTCCGATGCCAAGGAGGTCAAGACCGTCCTTTATTGCCGTGCATACTGCTTCACAGAGTGCAAGTCTTGCAGCAATGAGCTTCTCATCATCACAATTAAGAATGCTCGTGTTGTTATAGAATCTGTTATGAGCTCTTGCGATAGCTGCGACTTGTCTTGCGATCATAAACGGCTCATTGCTTGATGCAGCCTTAACGATCGATTCCTTAAGATCGGAAAGTGCCCTGATAACAGCGTATTCTTCATCACCGGTAAGAAGAGAGAGATTGCCGGAATCAGGATTAACACCCTTCTCGGCGCCCTTTCTCAGGATGGACCTTGTTCTTGCATATGTATAAATGAGATAAGGAGCAGTATCGCCTTCGAAATCGAGCATCTCCTTCCATGAGAATATGATATCCCTCTCTCTTCCTGATTTAACAAATGTATAGATAACAGCACCTACACCAAGCTTCTCGGCGATGTCATCGATCTCTTCCTCAGACATATCCTGTCCTCTGGTCTTCGCATTCTCTGCGATTATCTCTCTCGTCTTGCTTACGGACTGATCAAGGAGTTCCTCAAGAAGAACGATGTTGCCCTCTCTCGTCGAGAAGACCATATCCTTGAACTTAACAAGGCCAAAAGCAACATGTTCGCAGTTATCTGCAAAATCAAAACCAGCCTTCTTGAGAACTGCAAACACCTGTCTGAAATGAAGAGCCTGCGTATTGCCTACAACATAGATATTCTTGTCGAAATTATAAGTTCTGTAGCGGTAAAGTGCTGAAGCAAGATCACGGGAAGCATAAATCGTAGTGTTATCGCTCTTAAGGATGATACACGGCGGAAGCCCTTCATCCTCAAGCATGACAACCTTTGCGCCTTCGCTCTCTACAAGAAGGCCCTTGGAATTAAGAATATCTACGATCTCAGGGATCTTATCACTGTAGAAAGATTCGCCGTTGTAGTTATCAAACTCAACCCCGATCCTGTTATAGAGCTTCTTAAATACGACCAGAGACATATCCCTGAACTTCTGCCAGAGCTCAACCTCTTCTGCCGAGCCTTCCTCAAGCTTGCGGAAGTTTTCTCTTGCAGATGTTGTAAGAGACGGATCTTCCTTCTCTTCCTTATGGAACTTTACATATATCCTGAGGAGTTCCTTGATTGGATCTTCATTAAGTGCCTCTTCATCACCCCAGAGTCTGTATGCTGTAATGAGCTTGCCAAACTGTGTTCCGTAATCACCAAGATGATTCATGCGGATAACGTTATAGCCGAGCTTGTTATAGATCCTTGCAAGAGAATTGCCGAGGATCGTCGTAAACGCATGTCCTACATGGAAAGGTTTGGCGATATTCGGAGATGAATACTCAACAATGACATTCTTACCGCTGCCGAGATCAGAAGAACCATAAGAAAGACCTTCCTTAAGGATCTCACCGATAACATTCTCGGAAAGTGCACTTCTGTCGATAAAGAAATTTACATAAGGTCCAACGTTCTTTGCCGCAAGATCAGTTCCGGAAAGATCAAGACCTGTTGCGATCTCCTCTGAAATCGCCTGAGGAGCCTTATGCATTGTCTTGGCGAGAACAAAACAAGGGAAAGCAAAATCACCCATCTCGAGTTGAGGCGGTATCTCGATAAGGCTCTGTATCTTTTCTGCATCGAGTCCGCATTTTGCAGAGAGTAATTCTGCAATCTGTTGTTTATATTCCATAAATGACCTCCAATTGTGAGCAATATGCCTAAATATATATTTTCGCGCATTATTATAGCACAAGAATGATATACTACTAACGTTGTGAGGTGAATTATGAACGGATTTTTGACATTATTGATCAATATTTCTCCATGTCTGATAGCATTTGCAGCGACCTTTATATTATTGATGTTTCTCCCATTCGGCAAGGCGCTCCTCGGAGCTGACAGAGGTCGTAAGTTTGCAGTCGGAAGCGAAGTCAACGTAGGAAAGCCCACAGGTGTCGGTTTCTATTTCGTGATCGTTTTTGCAGGTGTAGTAATCGGTTTCTGCTATAACGACATAGCCATCGTCAGTTCCATGGCACTAGTCCTCATCGCCATGATCACAGGGTTCCTCGATGACAGGGCAAAAACACCGTGGAACGAATATGTCAAAGGCGGACTTGATTTCCTTGTTGCTCTTGCAGGCGCTTATATAGCCACATTTATGATGTCCGGCGAAGTTATCATCGGTGTTACAGGAACTGCAGTAACGATTCCCAAAGCAGTTTACTTTATCCTTGCAGTAATCCTGATCGGTGTATCAATTAACTCAACAAACGCAACTGACGGAGTTGACGGTCTTTCCGGAAGCCTTACGGTAATCACAATACTGGCATTCCATGCGCTTTCAATTATGCGCGGAACAATAACAACACAAAGCTTTATTATATGTGAAGCTGTTATCGGCGCTTTGTTCGCATATCTCATCTTCAATCATTATCCGAGCAAGATGCTCATGGGAGATGCCGGATCAAGAGCTTTAGGATTGCTGATCGCACTTTATGCCATGTATGTAAAGATGCCGTTTGTTTATCTTGTCTTTGGTCTCCCCTTCATCATCGACGGAGGTTTGTCCATCCTGAAGATCACCATCGGAAGGCTTACCAGGAGAAAGATCATCATTATGAAGTGGCTCACAACACCTGTGCATGATCATCTTAAGAAGAATAAAGGCTTTTCCGTACCAAAGACTATGCTCACGATATTCTTCTTTGGCCTCGTGCTCGATATCGTATTCATTCTGATAGCATTTCTGGTAAATAAAGGCTGATCATGAGAGCGGATATTCACAATCATACATGTCACTTCTCTCCTGATGCAAAAATGACACCGGATGAGCTCATTAATGCCGCTATAGCAAACGGTATAGATGTTGCAGGCATAACTGAACATTACGAGTATGACAATCCCGATCCTGAGGATACTGTTCAGACATTTGATATCGATGAATATAACCTCAGATTCGAAGAATGGAAAAGATCATGTCCTCCCCCGCTTAAGCTGCTCAAGGGCATAGAGTTCGGATATCAGTCACATATAGTTCCTGTGATCGACAGGATCGCAAAGAGCAATGACTTTGACATCGTTATTTTAAGCAATCATCTTTTCCGGGGCAGAGATGTGTATTTTCTCGGTGATCATTATAAAGACACTTCCAAGATCGAACGCCATAATGAATACATCAATGTAATGGCGGAGATGTGTGAGAAATGTTCAGGATATGATGTTGCCGCTCATTTTGATTACATAAACAGATACAACACTGATAAAGAAGAATATCTTCTTTATGATGACTGTCCAAAAGCATTTGACCGTTTCTTTGAAGCCCTGATATCCAAAAACAAGTGTCTCGAGATCAATACCAGATCGGTTTATAAGGCATACATGAAAGGGTCTTCAATAATCATGCCTGACAGAAAGATAATCGAGAGATACCTGGCTATGGGCGGAGAACTCATTTCTCTGGGATCTGATTCACACACCCCTGATACACTCGGGATATATTTCGATGATATGTATGAATATCTCAGGGCTATCGGTGTAACAGAGCTCTGTTATTTTGAGAAAAGGCAGCCGGTTACTTTTGGTATCTGATATTATCTGAATACTTATCACAGGACAGATAAAGCGGAGTCTTCAATTCCTCTTTGAACGGCAGATCCATTTCGTTGAGATGGGTAATAAAGAATGAGTGTGATCCTTTAAAGTATACAGTATCAATATCCCTCTGAACAGGCATCAGAAACTCATCCATGCTTCCATGATGAGCAAATCTCAGACTTCCCTGCCATTCATTCGGGACATTTGTCTCATCGGGAAATGTAAAAGAAGCCTCGTTAGGAAGCGGACCGTTGCCGTGACGAGTTACATATGATCTTGTGACATAGACTGCTTCAGCTTCAGTCTCTTTCGCAGTCATTACATCTCTTATTATCCTGACGGGATTTGTAAGACCTGTTCTTGAAGTCGTCAGATGAGGAGCATATTCTTTATTCTCATTATCAAGCAGAAGACCCTGTGCACCTTCAAATATGATGTCGTCATATCGCGTAATATAATACGGATCCACAAGTTCAACCATCCAGCACTGATCAACGGCTGCTTCAGCCCAGTTGCGGAGTATGATGTCGTTATTTATCAGGTCCCTGTATTTGCCAAGGTCGTGGATAGACAGGTTAAGCTCTTCAAGTCTTGAAGGAAGATACTCTGCCCTTATACCTTTAAGGAAATCAAAGATCTCTTCCGCAGTGCCGTATTTAACCTTATTAAGCGGAAGTCTGAACGTAGTGGCAGAACGGCGAACAGTCTCATCTATCCCCATACCGCACGACCCGTGACGTTCAGTGCCGCGAAGATCCTCAAGCGCCTGATTCAGCAGGACATCAAGAACTGTAACACACCTGATATTTCCACTTGCAGTCATCTTCGGAAATGATCTGTTTATGCACGCAAATCCGTTCGTCTCTGTCTTTAATGCATACGGATCAAAAAGGAATGAATCAGCAAGATACGTGTCCGCATGGCGGAATGATCCGGAAGATAACTGGCTGAATACAAATCTTTTATCCTTAAGATCTACCGTATGGCCTGCCTGTGCACCACCATTATGCCTTATTACAAGGCATGTCCTGCCGGCTTTTTCTGAAACAGCGGAAAAATAATCGACGGCGAGGCCTTTCCCCTCGTCGCCGAAGTTTTTCCCGATAACAATCTTAATACTCACGGTTCTTCCCAGTCAGGAACAGGCTTATCCGGGAATATCGGTTCTACCGATTTCCTGATCTTGGAACGGATCTCTTCCGGCCACTGGCCTATAACATCTTCCCTGTCAGCACCCTGTGAAAGCTGTATAATCGATGTGATGACCTCAGACAGAAGTGATATATCTCTCTGACCGATCGTTGCAACCCGTCCGGGCATAAAGTGATTCCAGGTATTAAACGCTCTTCCCTCTCTCCATCCCATCAGAGTAACGATATGGAATATCTCGTATTTCTTTGCAGCCATATCATAGATCTGCCTGTTGCTGAGATGCCCTGTCATCTTATTATCACCAAAGATCTTCAGGAGATCATTCTCACGCAGGAATGAACCGTCATCAGCACCGCATATCTCGTCACCGATACAGATTATGTAACCCTTTTTCTTTCTCTTATTGTAGCAGTCAATATCTGTGTGGTTTGCAGCGAAATACCAGACAAGATCATCATAACTGTATCTGTTTCCGCCAAACTTGACATTAAGGTCAAGAAGCTGTTCAATGACTCTGATATCGGCTTCAAACTGAGTGACCTGAAGCGCGCCCGCCAGAATAACATCTCCGTTATAACGCGGTGCAGTAAACGCAGCACACATTACGTGAGGATCAGTAACGGGCTTCTTGTCGTAGAGTTCGGTAATGGTCTTGTTAAGAGAATTCTTAGCTATCTCAACAGCAAGATAATCCATTGAACCTGTTACATCGAACCCGAAAATAATCGGTGTCGAATTGGGAGAATCTTCGCTGTCTCTGGATTCACGGAAATTGATATACAAAGGATTATAGATATCCTTGAAATCATTTCCGTTAAACAATGTAGCTGCACTTGATGAATTATTGATGCCTCTGCTGTTCTTAAGTCTTTCCCAGTCAGATGCCTTATAACTTCCGTATCCCATAGAGCACCTCAGATAGTATAGATTCCAAGCAATTAAATAATACTACTAATGATTTAAAAGAACAACGAGCCACCTGACCTGTTGTCGTTGAAGGCAAATGATATCGATCTTGCCAGCTTTACGGCTGCTTCCTGCGGAATTTCTGACATAACGTCACCTGCAGAAGCTCCAAGACGTATCTTAACTATTGATGAAATCAGATATGAGAGACAGTCAAGATCATTGATGTTGATCTCCGTTGCTTTTCCGGGAAGAATATCCCGCAGATTCCTGAAGATCTTTCTGCTCTCAGGTGTTCCGTTATTGATATGTATGTGAATGACATGATACTTCTCTTCTGCCATTGCGATCAGCTCCTGATTGGACACCGAATACGGGACAGTATCACGGAAAGCTTTTCCAATCTCAACAACACTTAATCCTTCATGGCAGTTATCATCACCGATCGTAAACAGAAATCCCTTTTTACCACGCTTCTCGAATGCATCAGTCGAAGTATGCTTGGCGGCAAACCACCACAGGAGATTATATGATTCTCCTCCGTTACCGCCGCCTCCGCCTTCAAGGTGGAGCTCCATAAGCTGCGTGTTGATCCTGATATCCGATTCAAACTGTGTAACCTGAAGAGGTGTATTATCGCATTTTACATCGCCGATCGCTGCGATCAGAAACTGCGGATTGGAAAGAGAACTGTGGATTATCTGATTGACCGAATAATTGATCGTCTCAGTTGCAAGTGTCTTCGCAAGATAACCCATTGAAGCAGTAACATCAAATCCGATAATGACAGGGGTAGAAGAATTATGCTCTTCACTGTCTCTCGATTCACGGATTACAACATTTCTGCTGTCATAAGCAGAAACTGCGCAGTTGTTAGTGAATATGGATTCTACAGTGCTTACAGCATTCAGCTTACGGCTGCTTCTTAGACTGGCCCAGTCACCTGCGGTATAAGAACCTCTTCCCATTACTCCTGTCCTTTCTTATAGATATCGTCTTCGCCGCCCGTAAATTTGTAGAAACGTCTCTCGCCAAATGACTTGATCAGCGTCTTATCCCACTTCTCGAAATCACTGTATGCGTTTACTTCAGGGGCACTCTTCAAAAAATCGGCAAAAGGTGCGGGAATGTCTTCCCTTACAGTCACCTCTGATACATCATTAAAGCCGAGCGAGAATGCTGCGGTATTACGTAATCCGTAAAGATTCATTGCAGTTGTGTTAACATGCGTTCTGTCAGACGACAGAGTATTGTTCTTCGTGACGTTCCACCAGTTTCCGTAAAGGGATGCCTGATGAATATAAGGATTGATAAACACTGTATCAGGATCGATCTGCGGATGAACTATGCCGTTATATTCAAGTACGCAGCAGAGATTCTCGATCCTGCTGATGATCCATGCAACATGTCTTCCATGAAGCTTACCAAACAGTCTTAAAGGATACTCGTCTTCATCCTTGGCGACGACCAGTATGTCGGTACCGTCATCAAGATTAAACCCTGCCGTGACTTTCGGGAAGAAATCTGAAAGATTCTTTGTGTCTGCAGACGGATAATCAAGCATTGAAGAGTTTATCCTGAACCTGTCTGATAACAGTGCTCCGTTCTTTTTGAAATGGAAGATGATATTCCTTCTGGCAACATAAACATCACATTCAGGTTCAGAAAAAGAATACAGATAATAGACTGTAACAATTCTTCCGTCAGATGTCGTAAACACCTTCTCATCTGCTGTATCCCACAGTCTGTCAGCAAGGTCTTTACGCTTTGTATCATCTTCTGCTGAGATGAGATCATTGACCTGACGGTAGAAATCAAGAAAGTAATCAGTATCCTTGTGATCAAGAACATACTGTGTTCCGCAGAAACGGCAATGAGCCGTCATAGCAGAAGCATCAAGAGCCATCGGGGCTCCACAGTTTTTACAGGAAAGATTCTTCATATCGGCATCCTTTCTCAGCTATAGCAGTAGAAATCAAGAAGGTTATATATCCATTCATAAACATTTGAGAAAACAAAACCTGTCTTTCCGGCTTTCTCGGTACAGAATGACTGTACGCCATAGATACCGTTATACGGGGCAGGATCTCCTCCGGCATCGATTATTGCCTTGTGATGAGTCGTATTCTCAATATGATCGATCAGTTCTCTCGGGGAAATCGTTCCATGGCTTGAGCCATTGACAGCACCGGAATAATTGCTGCTTGCCAGATGTGCTATAAACAGTCCGGCTTCACGTTCATGTATGAAAGGGATCTGCGCATCGATATTATCAACATTCATAGGCTGATCATTAATGATATGATCAACATAAAACTGAAGTCTGCCTGTATAATCATTCTCACCGACGACAACAGGATATCTGACAAACAGGCACCGTTCAGGGCCTAACAGTTTTAATGCTGCACATTCAGCCTGTCTCTTTCCTTCTGAATAATCCTCAGGTCTGTCGATCCACTTAAGTTCATAGCCGGATGCATCAAACTCTTCTTCCTTAATAGCTGCATGAACAGTCTGATATACAGAGCATGAAGACATCTGGATATATCTGCCAAACGCTGCATTCTCAACAAGAGACTTTACATCATTAGATGAATATGCAACCTTGTCGATGATGACATCGTAATACTTGCCGGCAAAAGCAGATGATACCGACAAAGGATCTGTCTTATCTATTATGACAGAATCAAGTTTTCCATTATATGGAACAGTCCTGAGGCCTCTTGTGGCAACAGTAACGTCGTGTCCCGCATACAGAAGTTCCCTGACCATAGGTTTGCCAAAAAACCTGGTACCACCTATAACAAGTATCTTCATGAGACCTCCTTACTGTTTACGTTTACGCTCCTTAACAACCGGCGGAACGATCGACACATCATTGCGGATGATATCAAAAACAAATTCCCCGTCACGGTAATCGATACTGATCTTTGAAACCTTATCAAGACTTCCGTCAAGGTACATGTCAGAAAGCTTATCTTCAATATTCGTTCTGATAGCCCTTCTTAGAGGCCTTGCACCATATTTCTTATCATACCCTATCTCAGCCAGTCTGTCACCGCATGCCTCGGTCATGGATGCTTCAATGCCCTTCTCCCTCAGAGATGCATAGACTTCCTTCATCATGATATCGGCGATCTTTCTAATCTCAGCGGTAGAGAGCTCCGTGAAGATGATCGTATCGTCAACTCTGTTGAGGAACTCAGGTCTGAATGTCTCCTTAAGAGCAGTATCGACATGAGCTTCAAGAGCCTCCTGAGAACCTGACGTAAATCCTATGGTTGGAGCCTTTGATGAGCTGCCTGCATTTGATGTCATAACAATGATCGTATTCTCAAAGTTAACATGTATTCCATGACTGTCAGTAAGTCTTCCTTCATCAAGGAGCTGCAGCAGTATATTGAATACATCATGATGTGCCTTCTCTATCTCATCAAAAAGGATTACACAGTAAGGCTTCCTTCTGACCTGCTCTGTAAGCTGGCCGGAATCCTCGTGTCCGACATATCCCGGAGGAGAACCGATAAGCTTACTTACACTGTGCGGTTCCATATACTCGGACATATCGATCCTGATAAGTGCATCCTCAGTATCAAAGAGGACCTCAGCAAGAGCCTTAACAAGTTCTGTCTTACCTACACCTGTAGGTCCTACAAAGATAAACGATGAAGGCTTATGCTTCTTGGTAAATCCGGATCTTGTTCTTCTTACAGCCTTTGCGACAGCCGAAACAGCTTTCTCCTGTCCGATCACGCGCTCATGCAGACGTTCTTCCAGATGCAGGAGCTTCTCACTCTCGCTCTCAGAAATGGACTTAACAGGAATACCTGTCCACATCTCTACTACTCTTGCGATGTCTTCGATCTGTATTGGATCAGGCGCGATCTCATTATTAAGTGCGTCGTATTCCTTCTGGAGCTTGTCAACAGAAGCCTTCTGTTCAGCGATCTTCTCATAAAGAGCATCACGCTCGCTGTCATTTACATCGTTGACCTTCTCAACAGACTCGGAATAATTTGCGAGGGCTTCATCAAGCGCTGTTTTCGTATTTGCGAGCTTTACGAGCTTGACGTTGTTAAGATTGGCGCGTGAACCTGCTTCATCGATAAGGTCAATAGCCTTGTCAGGAAGGAATCTGTCAGTTATATAACGCTTGGATGCAGTAACCGCAAATCTGAGAACCTCATCAGAATATGTGACATTATGATGCTTCTCATAGTAATCCTTAATACCCTTAAGAATCTCGAAAGCCTCTTCCGGCGACGGTTCATCAAGCATGACCTTCTGGAAACGTCTCTCAAGAGCCGAATCTTTCTCAATCTTTTTGTATTCACCTGTTGTTGTCGAACCGAGGATACGAAGTTCTCCCCTTGCGAGTGCGGGCTTAAGGATATTACCTGCATTAGTTGAACCTTCTGCATCGCCTGCACCGACTATCGTATGGAGTTCATCGATAACAAGAATGATATTCTCAGCCTTTATAGCCTCATTGATAACTCCCTTGATACGAGCCTCAAACTGACCTCTGAACTGAGTTCCTGCAACCATGGCCGGAAGATCAAGCTGCCATACCTGCATATTCAGGAGCTTCTCGGGTACGGATCCCTCAACTATCTTATTTGCAAGTCCTTGTGCAACTGCAGTCTTACCGACACCGGGAGCACCGATAAGGACAGGATTATTCTTAGTCCTTCTATTAAGTATTTGGATACATCTGTCTATCTCGACATCTCTTCCGATTATCCTGTCGATCTTACCCTGAGCTGCACGCTCAGTAAGATTTGTACCGAACTCATTGAGGTACTTCATCCTGGAGCTGTTGCGCTTCTTATCCTTTCTTGCATTGCCCTTCTCATTCTCGTCAGCCTTGTCGTTCTTATTGCCGCCGACACCGAACATCTTGCTGAAGAGATCCCCGATGGGATTGCTCATCTCTCCGCCGTCCTGAGGTCCGTCAACCTGTTCGTCCGCAACACCGACATTGGTGCTGTCTTCATCGAAATCATAAGGCGCATCAAGAGAATTGTTGTTAAGAAGTCCTGAAAGAAGTGTTCCCGGATCTGAGAAATCAGCAGAACCCATTGTCTCTTCAATCCTGTCTGATAATTCGTCAATGTTATTCTCATCTATGCCTGCATCCTTGAACATCTCTGAAATGCCGCTGATGCGCGCTTTATAAGCACATTTGACACAGAATCCCTCGTCGATCCTCTGACCGTTCTCATATCTGGTAGTAAAGACGATCGCATGTCTTTGCTTACACATACTGCATAATGCCATATATCTATCCCTCTTTAATCTTTCTTCTTACTTTAGGTCCGGTCATTATCTCCATTGCTTCTTCTTCGAGCCTTGATATGTCGAAGAAGTCAGAAATATCAACGTACTGACCGTTTTTCTTTGCTTTGCTAAGAACAGGCTTAAGGAATTGTCCTGTATAAGAGTTCCTGCATTTGCTTATCTCTTCCGGAGTTCCGCTGGCAACTATCTCTCCGCCGAGATCCCCGCTTTCGGGTCCCAGATCGATAATATGATCCGCAACCTTTATTACATCGAGATTATGCTCGATAACTACTACGGTATTTTTATTTTCTGTTAGCCTCTCCAAAATGTCAACCAGCTTATGGACGTCAGCAATGTGGAGTCCTGTAGTCGGTTCATCTAATACATATAATGTTTTTCCGGTTGATCTTCTCGACAATTCTGCGGCAAGTTTTATCCTCTGGGCTTCACCGCCTGAAAGAGTCGTTGAAGGCTGTCCAAGTTTAATATAACCGAGGCCGACATCCTGAAGAGTCCTGACCTTTTTGTAAATATTCGGAAGGTTCTTAAAGAACTCACAGGCTTCGTCAACCGTCATTTCGAGAACGTCAGCAATATTCTTCCCGTCGTATGTTACGGAAAGCGTCTCTCTGTTATATCTCTTTCCCTTACATACATCACATTTAACGTAGATATCAGGCAGGAAATGCATCTCGATCTTATTTACACCGTCGCCCTGGCAGGCTTCGCAGCGGCCTCCCTTGACATTAAAGGAGAATCTGCCGACCTGATAACCCCTCATCTTCGCATCGGGTGTTGCGGCATAGAGCTTTCTTATAAGATCAAATACTCCGATATATGTAGCAGGATTACTCCTCGGTGTGCGTCCGATAGGCTGCTGGTCAATGATGATTATCTTATCAAGTGCCGAGAACCCGGTTATCGAATCACACTTTACCCTCTGTTTCCTTGCACCGTTCAGCTTATATGACAGATACGGAACAAGCGTTGAATTAATGAGCGATGATTTACCAGAACCTGATACGCCTGTTATGCATGTAAAAAGACCTACAGGTATATCAACATCGATACCCTTAAGGTTATTGATACAAGCGCCCTTTATACTGATATTCCTTCCGTCCGGCTTTCTTCTGTTCATCGGGACAGGAATAAACTTCTTTCCTGAAAGATACTGGCCGGTAACGGATATCTCACAGGATTCGATATCATCCACAGTACCCTGAGCCACGATCTGCCCGCCGTCACGACCCGCCAGCGGTCCGATATCAACAATATGATCGGCAGCTCTCATCGTGTCTTCATCGTGTTCCACGACGATAACGGAATTGCCCATATCCCTGAGCATCGTCAAAGTATTGATAAGCTTCTCGTTATCGCGCTGATGGAGACCGATGGAAGGCTCATCGAGTATATATAGGACACCCTGAAGTCCTGATCCTATCTGCGTCGCAAGTCTTATTCTCTGGGCTTCACCACCTGACAGAGTTGAAGCGGCTCTTGAAAGCGTCATATACTCCAATCCGACATTATAAAGGAATCCCAGTCTGGCTCTTATCTCTGTAAGGATGGGAGCTGATATCTCTTCAGATCTTGTGTCGAGTTTAAGATCCCTAAAAAATCCTATCATCTTCTCTACAGACATGTCCGAGAGCTGACTGATATTGATACCGCCGACCTTGACAGAGAGGCTTTCCCTGTTAAGTCTGGCGCCTCCGCAGTCAGGGCAGATATCTATGCTCATATAACGTTCATAGCTTGCCCTCATCTCATCACTCGAGGATTCCCTGTATCTTCTCATGACACTCGGGACAACTCCCTCCCATGAATTGTAGTAATCCTTGTCTCTGGGATAAATACTGTTTGTCGTATCTATCTTGAGCATCTCGCCGTTATTGCCATACATGATAATGTCCTGTGCTTCCTTGGACAGTTCATTATATGGTGTATCAAGCGAGAATCCGTATCTCTCGGACAAAGCTACAATAAAGCTCCTTCCCCAGCTCTTAGGATCGTCAAAGTTCCATCCCGACGTTCTGATCGCGCCCTCATTGATAGACTTAGTCGGTTCCTGGACACAGAGTTCAGGATCAACATTTATCAGAGTACCAAGACCGGAACACCTCTCACATGCACCGTAAGCATTATTGAAAGAGAAACTTCTTGTATTGATCTCATGGAAAGACCTTCCGCACTGCGGACATGTTGTCTTCTGGGAATATAGTTTATTAACGGTCTCCTTTTCTTCGCCTTCAGTACTGATCTGGAACTCAATATTCAAAAGGCCGTCTCCGACTGCAAGCGCAGTCTCACAGGAATCATAAAGTCTCGTAAGATTTGAAGGCCTTATAACGAGTCTGTCGATAACGACATCGATCTCATGCTTCTTGTTCTTATCCAGCTTGATATCTTCATCAAGACCGTAGGTCTCATTATCGATCTTTACCCTCGCGAAACCTTTCCTTCTCCATTCATCGAGCAGTTTGGCAAACTCACCCTTCTTGCCTCTTACTGCAGGTGCGGAAATAATAATCCTGGTGCCTTCTGGATAAGAAGTAATTGAGTTGATTATCTGGTCGATACTCTGAGGAGCGATCTCACAGCCGCAGTCACAGCAGTACTGCTTTCCGACTCTTGCATAAAGAAGCCTGAAATAATCATATATCTCTGTTACCGTACCTACTGTTGATCTCGGATTGGCTACCGTTGATTTCTGATCTATCGAAATAGCGGGAGACAGACCTTCAATGCTGTCAATATCAGGCTTCTCGAGCTGTCCGAGGAACATCCTTGCATATGAAGACAGGGACTCGACATAACGTCTCTGTCCCTCGGCATATATAGTATCAAACGCAAGAGAAGACTTACCGGAACCGGACAGGCCTGTCATTACGACAAGCTTGTTGCGAGGAATATCAATATCGATATTCTTAAGGTTGTGCTCTCTTGCACCTCTTATTTTTATGTATCTGTTATCTTCCATATATCCTAAGTAAACAAAAGATCTCCTGCCAAACAGGCAGGAGATCTTTACTGTGGTGACCCCAAGGGGACTCGAACCCCTGATTGCGCCGTGAGAGGGCGCCGTCTTAACCGCTTGACCATGGGGCCAATCAACTTGCCGTAGTATATTATCATAAGTAATCTGCTATGGCAAGTAGTTTATCTCTTAATTCATCCTTCGATATGAGACTGCCTGTTCTCTATATCGATATACTGTCTTCTCTTGTTAACGCACTTGAATGCAGGTCTCATTATCCTGCCGCCGGAAACTAGCTCCTCGATCCTGTGCGCACTCCATCCGGCGATCCTTGCGCATGCAAAGAGCGGAGTAAAGAGTACCGGAGGGATATCGAGCATTGAATAACAGAATCCTGCGTAGAAATCAACATTCGCACACATGATCTTATCGTTTTCCTTTACTCTGTGGAATACATCGGGAGCGAGCTTTTCAACCTTATCGTAGAGATCAAACTTCTCCACCATTCCCTTCTCTATCGCAAGGTCTCTTGCATATTTCTTAAGGAGCCTTGTTCTCGGATCAGAGAGAGTATAAACGGCGTGACCGATTCCATAGATAAGTCCTGATCTGTCAAATGCTTCCTTTTTAAGGATCTTTGTCAGATAATCCTCGATCTGTGCATCATCATTGAAATCAGTGATGTTCTCCATCATATCAGCCATCATCGCATAAGCACTGTTGCTTGCACCTCCGTGCTTGGGGCCTTTGAGTGATCCGACTGCTGCTGCGATTACAGAATATGTATCAGAACCGGAAGAAGCAACACAGTGTGTAACAAACGAAGAGTTATTACCTCCGCCGTGCTCAGCATGTATGCAGAGCATAAGGTCAAGAACCCTTGCTTCAGCTTCAGTAAACTTTCCGTCAGGTCTTATAAGATGAAGGATATTCTGAGCGGTATTGTACTCAGGGATAGGGTCATGAAGGAAAAGACTCTGATGCTCAACATAGTGGCGTCTTGCCATATATCCGTAAGCGATGAGTACCGGGAATCTTGCGATAAGCTCAACACACTGTCTGACAACATTATCAAGCTTGATCGAATCCGGATTATCATCGTATGAATAGAGTGCAAGAACACTTCTTGCAAGCTTGTTCATTACATCAGGGCTGGGGGCCTTGAGGATCATGTCTTCCGTAAAACCTGCAGGCAGAGGTCTTGATTCAGCAAGGAGCTTCTTGAAATCATTCAGTTCTGATTCTGTAGGAAGTTCTCCAGTCATAAGAAGGAAAGCAACTTCTTCAAATCCGTAACGGCCGTTCTTCCACGCATTATCAACGATATCGGATACTTCATACCCCTGATAGAAAAGCTTGCCCTCTATCGGGATCCTGTCAGCATCATCAACGATATAACTCATTACCTCGCCGACTTCGGTAAGGCCTACAAGAACACCTGTTCCGTCGTTATTACGAAGTCCGCGCTTAACATTGTACTTCGTATAGAGTTCAGGATTGATATGGCTCTTGACCGCAGCATTCTCGGTAAGCTTTGATATCAAATTGTCTTTCAGATCACTCATAAGATCTTGTCACCTCTCAAACACGGTTGTAGTTGATCAGACAACCCTTCAGTATAATCTGACGTTCTTCGTCAGTAAGGTCGCCAAGGCGAAGGTCAAATGACGTAAGACCTTCTGAAGAAACTGTATATGCCTTGATGATCTCTGTCTTATTCTCAACAGCGGCACGGATTCCCGGGATGAAGATATAATCGAGCTTCTTAAACGGCAGTTCACCTTCATCGATCAGGAAAGGAAGCATACCCCAGTTGATGAGATTACTTCTGTAACGCTTTGTTGCATACTCATTTGCGATGTTAGCCCATCCGCCTAATACCTTCTGACATGAAGCAGCCTGCTCACGTGCAGAACCGTCGCCGGGCTTAACAGCAAAGATCGTAGAACCGAAACCGACATTATCGCGGCATACATCAGGGAAATCCTTCTTGATAGTCTGCATTACCTTATGGATCTCAGGGAAAAGATCGCAGAGCTTCTGTCCGTCCTCACGGGCCTTCTCTACCTTCTGGATATCCTTTGCATAACCGACATATTCAGGATCCTTACGGCTTAATGTGAACTCAGCAAGTCCGAGAGGATTTGAACGGTATGATGACGTCTCACCTGAAGGGATCAGCTCATCCGTTGTTGTTACAGGATCATGAATCTCTGATACGCAGCGGAGAACAAGATTATCAGTAAGTGCGACCATAGCAGGCCAGTCCTTGATATTGGGACCGAAATGGATCTCCTGATCCGGATCTGCAACACCATGGGAATCAAAGACACGGTTTGCATAGATCTTTGAATCGAAGAAATATGTATACTTTCCGATCTCACCGTCAAACTCGGTAGCAGCCGTAAGCTCACCCTTGTTTGCTGCGGTTGCTGCAATGGATCTTGCATCCATAAGAGCAACTGATGAGATCTGTCCGTTCTGGAGTTTGGATCCTTCACGGTTAGGGAAGTTTCTTGTTGAATGACGGATGCTGAACGCATTGTTTGCAGGCGTATCACCTGCACCGAAACAAGGTCCGCAGAATGCAGTCTTGATGATCGCACCTGTCTCCATGATCGCAGCTGCACAGCCGTTACGTACAAGTTCCATATAAACAGGCATTGATGCGGGATAAACGCTGAGAGTAAACTCATTGTTTCCAATGTACTTGCCCTTGAGGATATCAGCTGCAGCGCAGATATTCTCAAATCCTCCGCCTGCACAGCCTGCGATTATTCCCTGATCCACCATGAACTTGCCGTTCCTTACCTTGCTCTTAAGAGAGTACTCAACTGCTCCGCCGAGCGAAACAGCAGCACGCTTCTCAACATCATTAAGGATATCACCGAGATTGGCCTTGAGTTCTTCGATCGTATATGTGTTCGAAGGATGGAAAGGCATAGCGATCATAGGCCTGACAGTTGAAAGATCAATCTCGATAAGTCCGTCGTAATAAGCAACTTCACCGGGATTGAGCTCCTTGTAATCCTCACTTCTGCCGTGAATATCATAGAAGCTCTTAACCTCATCGTCTGTCTGCCATATAGAAGAAAGACATGTTGTCTCAGTTGTCATTACATCAACGCCGATCCTGAAATCAGTGCTGAGGTTCTTAACACCGGGACCGACAAACTCCATTACCTTATTCTTAACATAACCGTTGGCAAATACCGCTCCGATGATAGCAAGCGCAACGTCCTGAGGACCAACGCCCTTTACGGGAGCCCCTGTGAGGTAGATTGCAACAACACCCGGCATATTGATATCGTATGTCTGATTAAGAAGCTGCTTAACAAGCTCAGGTCCGCCTTCGCCCATTGCCATTGTTCCGAGAGCACCATAACGTGTGTGTGAATCGGAACCGAGTATCATCTTGCCGCCTCCGGCAAGCATTTCGCGGGCGAACTGGTGGATTACTGCCTGATGAGGCGGAACATATACACCGCCGTACTTCTTGGCACAGGTAAGGCCAAACATGTGGTCATCCTCGTTTATCGTACCGCCAACAGCACAAAGCGAGTTGTGGCAGTTAGTAAGAACATAGGGAACCGGGAACTTTGTGAGACCGGAAGCTCTTGCAGTCTGGATGATGCCTACAAAAGTAATATCATGGGATGTGAGCTTATCGAACTTGATCTTAAGCTTATCCATATTCCCTGAAGTATTGTGATCCTTTAGGATTCCGTAAGCGATAGTCTCCTTCTTCGCCTCTTCCTTTGTAACTGTCTTTCCTGTCTTTGCGGCGATGGCAGCTGCTGCATCGTGGCTGTCAGGAATAATCTCTGTGCCTCTGATAAGATAAGCACCTGAATCAAGTAATTTTATCATGATTATCCTCCCGGAATATAAATATCGGTTTTTCAGAATATATATATTATAAGAAAATAAGAAAAAGTGCAATCAGAGAGTTAAATCTCGTGCTTTACGGAGCTCATTTCCTATGACAGATGCGGCCGAAGCGGCATTTAATGACTCGGCCCTGCCGGGCATCGGGATCTTTACAAGACTGGTGCACAATGAAGAAACATCATCGCTCATTCCCTTCCCTTCGTTGCCAATAATAAACGCACAGGGGAGCCTGAGTTCAGCTGTATCAAGGTTGTCGCCTCTGAGATGCATGCCTAATGTCGTGATATTCCTGCTGTTAAGCTCCTTTACGAGACTGACATCATCGTTAAATGTTACTACCGGGATATGCCATGATGATCCCATCGACGCACGAAGAGCTTTCTCACCAAAAGGATCAGCCGTTCCCCCTGTGATAATGACAGCATCAAAATCAAATGCATCAGCCAGCCTTATTATAGTACCGACATTTCCGGGATCCTGTACACAGTCAAGGATGCAGTAAACCGCATTATCTTTATTCTCTATGATCGAATTACTGTACTTAGGCACATTAACGAGCATTGCAACACCCTGGGAATTAACAGTTGAAGAGATCCTGTCAAACAGGCCATCATCAAGAACAGAGATGTCCAGTGAAGATATCCCGTACTTATCAGCAAGTTCAGAAGCCACATCATACTTCTTCTCTGAACATATGAGCCTGTCGCAGACGCCGCCCGATAAAAGGCAGTCCTCGACGATCCGCACACCTTCAATATAGACGAGTTCATCGCCCTTTTTACGGCTGTGGACTTTGCGGATCTTCTTTACAATACTATTATCAGAACTTCTGATAACCTCGTTCATATCAGCTCAGACTCTCATTGCACTTAAGGGTTTTTACGAATGTCTCGAATTCATCCATATCTCTTGCGTCAGGACGGCTGTCAGTGATCATTCCGACCAGGAGTTCATATCCCCATGAGATATATGATATCTTGGAATTCTTTCTGTGTTCGCCAAACCCCTCGTTGCTGCCGTCTGCCGCGTCCGCAGTAAGAACATTCCTGTCATCATCAGTCTGTTCTTTCTCTTTGACTTCATTCAGCAAACCGATTATACCGCTGTTATTGATAAATCTGTTAACTCCGCTTATGGCTCCCGGGATCGCGCAAATAGCACCTAAACCCAGCATTCTTGCCCCGGTCCTTGCAACATTGCCGACAAAGCCCTGTGACGCATTTGTTATCTGTGTGATCTTTCCGGTCACATCTCTTGTTGTCTCAAGCGCATCAGCCACACTTGCAGCAGTTGACAAAGACATGGAGATCTCATCACCTGTAATGATAGTCCCGAGCGTAAGATACTTATATGAGTTGCCTACGCTGTATGTATAGATCTTAACAAGACCGTCGAAGAAGAAATCATCAAGCGTAAAGATTGTTCCGTGATTCTCGTTCATCGCCTTATTAAGACCGAGCACTGACGCATTGAGGAAAACATTGCGGACTGAACCTGCGTCCTCGAAAGGAAAATCAGACGTCCTCTCTACACTGATCCTTCCTGCAGCACCTGTAATCTGGTCAGCCATCTTGTCAAGGAACTGTGATGAACTGAGGAAGTTCCTTCTCTTAGCCTTGAGCTGAGTCGCCAAGGCTCCTTTTGCATCATTAAATATGCCCGATTTCATCTGGCAGTAAACAGTTCCGCTCTCATAGAACATAGATCTGCCGCCGGGGCATGCAAGATCTATACGAAGCTTCTTGGGAGTGACTTTATCCTGACTGTCGAACTTGTATGAAACAACCGATGTAGCGCCTCTGGGAAGTATAGCTGAACCTATTACCTTTCCGGATTCTTCCTTTATATCAACAGTACCGTCAGCATTACGTTCAGTCCTGAGATTCTCTGCTCCAAGAGCCGTAATATCAACACCGCAACAAGGACAGTTACCATACTGGATATCTGCCTGAGATATCTGATAAGCACATGACGGACAATATAACCCCTTTAATTCCATTACCGTTCCTCCAATAAATAGCTAAAAACAATTATACATTATTCAGGTGCAAAATATATAATTATTGTATTCAAGCCAAACACAAGAAATGAGGTATAAATATATGTCACTGACTGCTTATGAGAATGAATTTATTTCAAACCTTTTATCTATACCGTCAGTAGGAGGTGTCCCTGAAGAAGGTGCTCCTTATGGCAGGATGCCGCGCAAGGCACTGCAGTTCTTTCTGGATGAAGCACAAAAAGAGGGTTTCAGTACAGGTATCATCGATGATAAGGTCGGTTATGTCGAGTTCGGCAGCGGTTCAAAGATGATAGGTATCGTCTGCCATCTTGATGTAGTTCCTTCAGGCAAAGGATGGACCTTCGAGCCTTTTGCAATGACTGTGAAAGACGACGTCATATACGGACGCGGTATTGTAGATGACAAAGGTCCGGCGTGTGCATCCTTTTTCGCGATGAGAGATCTCAAGAACAACGGATTTGAACCGCAGTGCAGGATAAGGCTCATACTCGGAAGTGATGAGGAAAGGACCTGCGATTGTGTCGAGACATACGCTGCAAAGGGAGAACTGCCAGATACGGCAATAACTCCTGATTCCCAGTATCCCGTTATATATGCGGAGAAAGGAATCCTTCAGATAAAGATATCAGACAGTGTAAATACCGGCATTACAGCTAATGCCGGTAATGCGGCTAATATGGTCCCCAATGACGCTTCACTATCATTTAACGGACAGGCTTATAAAGGCGTGGGAAAGATTTCTCATGCGGCAGTTCCCGAGGGCGGCATAAATGCGATCATGGATCTTATGGGGAAGCTGGATCCTTCTGTTATAGAAGTCTCTCCACTTCTCAGATATATCAGTGAGCATATCTTTGGCAAAAAGTATGCAGATTATACAGGATGTGTAATAGAAGATGATTCCGGTTTTGTTACAGCAAATCCCGCTATACTAAGGATAGATGAGAATGGCGAAGAACTTGTGATCGATATCAGATATCCCGTTACGGCTAAGATGGACGACATTATTGCGTATTTCAGGAACGCTATCTCCCCTTACGGTCTTACAGTAGATGTACGTAATCACATGGGGCCTCTTTACAAGAAAAAGGATACACCTGAGATCAAAGCCTTAACGGAAGTATGGAAGAATAACATTGACAGATTTGACGGATTCCAAGAATCATATAGAACAGAATTTATCTCGCCTATTGCTACAGGCGGCGGAACATATGCAAGACACATGCCCAACACCATTGCTTTCGGCATTATGTGTCCCTGGCAGGAAGATCAGTGTCACAGAGCTGATGAGCATATGACCGTAAATGATTTTGAGGCAAATAAAAAAGTGCTGACAGAAGCGATCGTTGCTCTGTCAGCACTCTGAATCAGCAGTCTTAATTTACAGGACTCTTCTTGCACAAGCTACTGCATATGTCATTGACGAGTATGCGGTAGATACAACCTTGCCGCGGGACTCGGATGCATGGATAACAGTATTCGAACCGATGTAGATACCTACGTGGTCTACCCTGCCGTCTCTGTCGTAGTCGAAGAACACGAGATCTCCGCACTGTACAGATGAAGGATCGATCGATGTACCATACTTAAGCATCGAATTAGCGCCGTGAGGCAGATTGATGCCGTAGTAATTCGCGTAAACATACTTGACAAGACCTGAGCAATCGCAAGCAGTTGCTGAACTTGCTGCATACCTGTAAGGGATTCCGAGGAACGACTTTACGTAATCTGCAAACGCCGCGTTCGTATCATGCGTAGCGCTTCCGCCGGAAGAACCTGATGATGACGAAGATGACGATGAAGAAGGCGCTGAAGATGTTGTATAAGATGCAGAGATATAATAGCCACTATCAAGCTTATACCAGCCATTTGATGTCTGCGCTACAACATTGACAGCCGTACCACCGGGCAGCTTCGTTATAGACCTGTAATTAGTTCCCGGACCTGATCTTGCGTTGATCGTTGTCGTCGTATAGAGCATAGCAGAATACGAAGATTCAGATACAGAAGATGTGGTCGACGGTACCGGAGTTGGTGTTGCAGGCGCTCTTGTAGGCGTCGGCGTTGGCGAAGGCGTTGGTGTCGGTGAAGGTGTCGGCGTAGGAGTAGCCGATGCCTCATCAATAAGCAACGATGTGAAACAATATCCTTCAGCTCCGCTCGAAGATCTTACATAAGACCAGTTGCCATAATAAGAAACGCGGACAACCTTCTCTTCATTAACAAGATTGGCAACGACTTCACTGTTAGCGCTCGGAATACTCCTGAGATGAACATCAGTTCCGTTAACATAATAGTATGTACCATCAAATTCGAACTCACTCTCCGGTTCACCTGTAAGATAAAGCGTGTAGTCATCAAGACTGTCGGCTTCAGGCTCAGGAACAGCTCTGTTCAGACAAAGAGAAGCATCTTCGATTACCGATCTTTCATTACTGATCACCGTCGGATCTACAGGAACCTGCAATGATATCTGCTCGGCAGCACCAAGATGAGACACTGAAAATCCTGCAACGGTAACGGCACACCCGGTGACAAACGAGACTATACGCATAGCAACGTTCTTGGAGATCATGTTATCGTATTGCATGTTTATCACCCCTTTCTGCTTAAACACATAATTTGTTGATTACATTATACAGTTTATAAATAGCAAATTTGGGCAAAAATAAGACAAACAGGCATTTGTAACCTGTTTGTCTTATTGCCGTAATTCAGTTGAAACGATAAGGGTTATACTTCGTGTCTTACCTTATCCTTAATCTCCCTGAGCATTGTGTCAGCGAGCTGATCGATACTCATCGAGCCAAGTTTGCCGTCAAACTTTGAACTTACAGCGCAAGTCCTGTCAGCAACCTCCTGGTCACCGATAACGGCTGTATAGATAACCTTATCGATGGCAGCTTCCCTGATCTTCTTTCCGAGCTTCTCGGATCTGTCATCGACAGTAGCCTTAATGCCTCTCTTCTTAAGAGCATCACATACTTCGAAAGCATAATCGTAGTGGGAATCAGAGATAGGAAGTACTCTGATCTGCTCATCAGCCATCCAGAGAGGCAGCCAGCCTGCGTACTTCTCAATAAGATAAGCAAGTGTTCTCTCATAGCATCCAAGACTTGTTCTGTGGATGATATAAGGGATCTGTCTTGAACCGTCCTTGTCAACATATTCCATGCCGTACTTCTCAGCGAGGAGCATATCGATCTGGATCGTAACAAGAGTATCTTCCTTACCAAATACATTCTTGTACTGGATATCGAGCTTAGGTCCGTAGAAAGCCGCCTCATCGATACCGATATCATATGTCAAACCAAGATCATCGAGGATCTTGCCCATAGCATCCTGTGCTTTCTCCCACTGTTCCTTTGTACCTTCATACTTGTTCTTCGGATTAGCAGGATCCCACTGTGAGAACCTGAATGTACAGTCATCGAGAAGTCCTACAGTGTCGAGCATGTATTTCGCGAGATCGAGACATTCCTTGAATTCTTCTTCAAGCTGGTCAGGTCTGATGATGTAGTGACCCTCGGAGATAGTAAACTGTCTTACTCTGATAAGTCCGTGCATCTCACCCGAATCCTCATTACGGAAAAGCTTCGATGTCTCAGTAAGTCTCATCGGAAGATCTCTGTATGATCTCTGTCTGTTAAGGAATACCTGATACTGGAAAGGACATGTCATAGGTCTTAAAGCAAAGCATTCCTTTGTCTCATCATCCTGATCTGCCTTGTCGCCCATAACGAACATGCCGTCACGGTAATGATCCCAGTGTCCTGAGATCTTATAGAGATCCCTCTTTGCGAAATAAGGTGTCATCGTGAGCTGGCATCCTCTCTCCTGCTCAACGTCCTCAACCCATCTCTGCAGTGTCTGGATGACTCTTGCACCCTTTGGGCAAATGATCGGGAGACCCTGGCCGATATAATCAACTGTTGTGAAATACTCGAGTTCACGGCCGAGCTTGTTGTGGTCACGCTTCTTAGCCTCTTCAAGTCTGTCCAGATATTCCTTGAGCATTCCCTTATCCGGATAGCTTGTACCATAGATCCTGGTGAGCATCTTGTTATTGGAATTACCTCTCCAGTAAGCGCCTGCTACAGAAATGAGCTTGAAAGCCTTGATAACACCCGTACTCTCGACGTGAGGGCCGGCGCAGAGATCAGTAAAATCGCCCTGCTTATAGAAAGAGATTACAGCATCCTCAGGAAGATCATTGATGAGTTCCACCTTGTAATCCTCATTCCTGTCTGTCATAAACTTTATAGCTTCTTCCCTCGGGAGCTCAAATCTCTCCAAAGGAAGATTCTCTTTAACGATCTTCTTCATCTCTTCCTCGATAGTCTTCAGATCGTCATTGGTGAATCCACCCTCTTTATCGAAATCATAGTAGAAGCCGTCATCAATCGCAGGACCTATGGCAAGCTTTGTCTCGGGCCAGATCCTCTTAACTGCCTGTGCCAGGATGTGAGACGTTGTGTGTCTGTAGTTCTTTCTGTCCTGTTCATTGTTTACAAAATCAAACATTGTGCTGTTTCCTCCTTTTTTTGAGCAATAAAAAAACCATGTCCCAATACTTTGGGATGCATGGCTGCACGGTTCCACCCAAATTGCACGATAAATGTATCATGCCACTCAATTAGACAGTAACGGTGTCGTCCGGCTCAGGTCAGTTGCGTTAAGCAGTTTACCCCTGCAGCTGTTCGGGTTGTATATGAACGATACATTCTAAGGGCTTCCAGCCAGCGGCACCTTACTCTCTGGAGAATGCATTTGCCGATCATACGTGTCCCGGTCAAAGCTTTTATGGCAATTAGTTTACTACAAAAGATGCTTAAGTCAACCCTATTTGAGCATGCTCGGATCGTCAACTCCATGGAAAGAATCATACAGTGCGATCAACTTGTCTTTCATTTTAAGGAAGATCTTTCCGAGCTCAGGATCGAAATGTGTATTAAGATCTCTCCTGATGATATCGAAAGCCTGATCATAGCTCATGGTCTCCTTATAATATCTCTTGCTTACAAGCGCATCGAAAACATCGGCAAGAGCCATTATCCTTGCCTCGAAAGGTATCATTCTGCCGGAAAGGCCTTCAGGATATCCTGTTCCGTTATACTTCTCATGATGATAATGAGCAACATTTGAAGCGATCCTGACGAATTCCTTATCATCTACATCGGCGAGGACCTGACGCACGATCTCTGCACCGACTGCAGCATGTCTCTGCATCTCAGCATATTCATCAGGTGTAAGACCGTCCCTTTTACGCAAAATGCGGTCATCGACTGCAATCTTACCGAGATCGTGAAGAGGCGCTGCATTAATGACATTGGACCAGTAGTTGTCATTCATCGTGTATTTGCCCGTCTTCTTGATCTCCTCAACAAAAAGCTGAACGCATGCACTCGTTCTGTTGATATGACCGCCTGTGGAGTTATCACGGGATTCGATCATAGACGCCATTCCGAGGATTACCGATCCCTGCATATTCTCTGCTCTCTTTGTCTGGCGGTCTGCCTCCTGTTTGAGCTTAACACCTGTAAGGTTGAGTTCATTGATCTTATTGACCTGTTCTGTCTCATCTATGATCTCGACCATATAGCCTGCGATAACCTTGGCAAACCCAAATGACAACGGTGAGAAACGGCACTTGATGTGCATATTGTCTGTGAGACTGTTTTCATTGATTATGAAATCTTTTGTTATAACAGAACCGATCTTTGTTGTCGGAAGGTTTTTCCTTATCCATCTCATTACTTCGTTAAGAGTATAGCTGTCAGATATTATCTCTGTATCGATCCTGGTCTTGCCTACATCAGGGAAGATCGCAACAGCCTGACTGTTAAAACCGGTCAGTCTCAGTTTCCTGTCAAAAGTAATCATTGCTCTTCCCTGCGTGCTTGAAGTTATGTTATACAGCTGGAACTTATTGATCGTATAAAGAAGCGAGAGCTGGCAGATCAGATACGCAAATGCGACATAACCGTGGTTGATATGAGCAATACTCGTAGCAGCATAAGCAACTATTGTAATGATCATAAACGAAAGGAAGATCCACATTGTTTTCCATGAAGCAGTCTTACGGCCAATAAAAGTAAGAACTGTAAAGAATATGCAGAGGATTACTTCAACTGCGAGTATAACAAGTCTGAAAAAATAACCCGGACCCGGAGTATTGACAAGATGAACGTTGCCTGACGGTTCGAAAATAGATGTTGAATAGTAAAAATGGAACCTAAAAGACAAAAGAACAATAATAAACAGAGCAAGATTGGCAGCAACAATAAACAGTTTGAACCATATCGGGAGTTTAGCCCCTGAGAAATCCGACAGCATAAACACCATTATCATCGGAAGGAATATACCGCCTATGTACGCAACTGCATTGCCAAACATCAGGCTCTCAAAATTGCCGGCCGAAACATAAAGGAAATAACCAAAGATACTTACAGTAATAACGAATGATGACAGCACATACAGAGGATCAATGCCCTTGGCTGCATTGAACATCAGATATACAGTAAAAATCGCACTGAGCACACCTGTTGCCAGAATGGCATATCCTAACATCAACTACTCCCCATATGTTTCATTCGATATACACATTTATTTTATCATTATTACTGTTTATTTGGTAAAATCATTTTATGACAAAAGATGAAGTGCTATCAATCCTTAGATCAAATGATTCATATGTGTCCGGAGAAGCCATAAGCGTCAGTCTCGGAGTTACCAGAGCTGCCGTAAACGGTGCTGTTAAAGCTCTCAAAGGCGACGGATGCGTCATTGATTCCGTCACAAACAAGGGGTACAGGCTTTTATCATGTCCAGATAAGCTCCTTCCCGGAGATGTTTACTCTTATCTTCCTCAGGAGCGTCGCAAAAATGTTATCTGTCTCTCTACAATTGATTCGACAAGCAACCGACTTAAGGAGATGCTAAAAGACAATCCGGAGTCAGGCACCTGCATCATTGCAAACGAGCAGACAGGAGGGCGCGGCAGGCTTGGAAGGCGTTTTGAATCCCCTTCGGATTCCGGAATATACCTTTCGATGCTGATCCGTCCATCCGGCGAGCTTTCAGATATGAGCGAGATCACAGCGTGGACAGCCGTAGCCGTTCATAATGCGATCCTGTCAGCTTTTGGCATAGAGACATCCATCAAATGGGTCAACGATCTGTTTATCGGATCACGCAAAGTCTGCGGAATCCTTACCGAACTCTCTGTTGAGGGCGAGATCGGACTCGTCAGCAATGTAATCGTCGGCATCGGCATCAATGTCAATCAGAAAGCAGATGAGTTCCCTGCTGAGATCGCAGATATTGCAACTTCCCTTTCCGCCGGAACTGACGGATCTCATCTGGACCGCGCAAGATTAGCCGCACAGATCATCCTCGAAATGGATAAGCTCGTATCAGACTGGCCTTCCGGAAAGCCATCATATCTTGAGACTTACCGTTCCTGCTGCATCTCACTCGGCCGCGACGTCACCGTATCAAACTACGCGACCGGAGAAAAAAAGCAAGGCAGAGCCATTGCCCTGAACGACGATTTCTCTCTGTTCGTAAAATTCGATGACGGATCATCCTCAAATGTCATGAGCGGCGAAGTCAGTGTCAGATTTTAGGGACGGTTCTGAAAACAGGGACACTTCTCCCCCGCCATTCTGACTTATCAATCAAAATCCATACAAGGCTGATTTCTGGTTCTGATCCCTGTTATTCGGCGGATCTGTTTCGGAGTCAATCCATTGCTTCTAAGAACCGCAACATCCATGTTTTTCTCTCTTGAAGAGTATTTCCCGATATCTCTGACACTATTAACTCCCAGGAGTTCCTTTACCTTTTGCGCCGCCCATTCATCATCTCTGATTATTCCCAGCAAAAACTCAGTATTATCCTCGTATTCATTAGCTTCTTTATTACCTGCGTCGATGAAATCCTTATACCTCCTGTCATCATCGATATAATTCCTGATGATCTCAAGATCAGTCTCCGAATCCTCATCGAAATAGTCAGAATAACTGCTCCATCTGTAATCTTCAACTCTGCAGATCCCAGCCTTAACGGGGTTGTTAAGGATATATCGAAATACTGTCAGCAAATACCTGTCATCTTCAACACATTCACTTTTAAATCTGTCCTGGAACAGATGTCCGCATCTTTCATATTTGTCGTTAAAGTACTTAACATATGTAAGCTGCAGTCTCTTCATAAAAAGGGACAGTTCTCCCTGTTCATCCTTGATCAGCAAATGAAAGTGATTACTCATCAGACAATAAGCAATTATCGATATATTCTGCTCTTTGCTATATCTGAAAAGCATTTTTCTGAAGAATATATAATCTCTTGTATCTTCAAATATTATCTGCTTATCTGTCCCTCTTGCCATTACATGATAGATTCCGCTTCTGCTCTTCATTCTTCTGGTTCTTGGCATAATTACTACCTTCTTTCCACAATTATTATTCTAACGTCTGATATGTGTCCCTGTTTTCAGAACCGTCCCTAAACTGTGATCAGCGGCCTAATCCTGCTGAACTTTGCCTCCCCGATTCCCGACACGTTCATTATGTCCTCAATCCTCTCGAAACGGTGTTCCTCACGGTAAGCCATGATCACGCCCGCCGTACTCTCACCAATCCCCGGCAACGTTTTCAGTTCCTCGAGAGTTGCGGTATTGATATTTACAAGTGCACCTGTATTTCCTGAACTGCTGCCGTCATAAACGACAGGATCGTTATACTTCCTCATAATCACCCTGTCGCCTTCATCGAGATTATCTTTGTTCGGGATAAAGACAGACATATTATTCTCAAAGCTGTATACAAGATTGAGATAATCAGTGGCAGCCATTTCGGTAAACCCGCCCGCAAGCAGTGCTACGTCATTTAAAATGGTGCCTTTATCGACTTCATAAACCCCGGGGTTCATAATCTCCCCGCAAATATAGATTTTTATCTTCTCTGAAGTATATTCAGATATCGCATCAGACTGTGAATCACTGCACTCAACACTTTCAGTGTCTGAAGGTGCGCTCACAGGTATTCCTGAATAGATATTTCTGGCAATGATCTTATACGCAAAGCCGGCACCGACGAGTAGCAGAAATGCAACAGGATAAATCAGTTTTCTCTTATCTTTCAACATAAAAAAGCTCTCCTTATCATTTGATAAGAAGAGGATAGCAAATCAGATTTTCTTAAAATTCCCAACTTTTGCCTTTGAGGCAAAATGTAATAATCTGTATTATTCCTGTGCTTTTTTTGATGCCCAGAGCATCTCAAGATTATAATTGGCTCTTTCTTCAGGATGGAAGATGTGAACAACGACATCCTTATAGTCAAGGAGCATCCATCTGTCGCCGCTCCTGCCCTCGATATGATCGGGATAGATACCGCATTCATTCTTAAGAACATATTCAACTTCATCGGTAAGCGCCTTGATCTGAGTTGTGGAGTTGCCGCTTGCGATAACAAAATAATCTGCAAGTGTTGTCTTCTCAGACACATCGATCATCTCAATATCGATACCCTTCTTTGAATCGAGTATCTCAGTTACCTTCGTTGCCAGTTCTTTTGAATCCATATCGTTCTCCTTTTGTTTGATACTTTGATTATATCATAATAATTCTTTATTCCATGCGTCTGTCAGCGGATGGATCGGGCGGTTCTTGCGCCTGAACTTGTCCATGACCGAATCAAGACAGAGCCTTGCTGCACGGTCAAGATCAAGCGGAGCAATACGTCTCATCTCAGACAGGTCAGTATATGTACGTGACGGTTCGATCTTATCCGCAAGATATACGATCTTATCCAGAACAGTCATTCCTCCGCGGCCCGTCGTATGATATGTTATCGCATCAAGAATTTCCTTATCAGTAATACCAAATTTCTCTGCTGCGAGGTATGCCCCGGCAGGACTATGGAGCAGCTTCTCATCCGTGAAAGTATCTCCCGAGACTTTCCTTGCCATTTCAAGCTGTTCCTCGATCGGATACTCCTTGGCACAGTCGTGCAGCACTCCAGCGATCAGCGCCTTATCACACGAGACCCCGTGATCATTTGCAAGCTTTGCAGACAGCAGTCCGACATTAAGCGTATGCAGAAGCCTCTTTCCCGATAATGTCGGAAACATCTTCACTGCCGCATCATAGAAAAACTCACACGCACTGTCAGAACATAGATCAAATGCTTTTACTGCATTATAAACATCGTGAACCGCAATAAAATCCGCTGCCGCTTTCGGGATCGAGTCAAACGAATTGTGATTCCTAATCTCAGATGATGCCTGATCAACACCATTCATCTCGAAAAGGGCTATATCACACCCAAACTGATTCTTAAGCTTTGCGCACTCACTAATAACATCAGCATCATCACCCTTGCGTCTGGCACAAAGAAGTGCTGCATACGACAATATCTCAGCAGGCTTATACCATGTATCAAAAGACGGAAGGATATCCGATCCGCAAAGCCAGAAAAACTGATGCCTCGTGAGCGCATCTTCGCCTTTTACGCCGTTGCTCAAAAGGAAAGGAATGATAAAACTGTCTTTAGTCACCTCGCGAAGAGTATTTACCGTATATGAAATACCTTCAAATGAGAACTCAATATCACTGACAAACACATTGCGGTCGAATTCCGAATCGATGACCGCCTTAGTCATATAATAACGGTACGGAGCAGGTATCAGTGCTCTGCCGCGCTTAAAACTGTTGGCCACAGTCGGGATGACTATGACAACATCAACGCTTCCGGAGCTTAACGCACCTTTAATAAGCTCCATATGCCCGTAATGTATCGGATCAAAAGAACCGCCGAAAAGCGCTATCCGCATCAGGCTTAACCCTTTAATATGGCCAGTGCACGAGCACCGATATCTTTTCTGTAATGCATTCCGTCAAAACGGATCTTAGAAACGCCTTCATATGCATTAGCCAAAGCTGTCTCAAGATCCTTTCCCTTCGAAGTAACACCTATTACGCGTCCGCCGTTTGTAAGGAAAACACCATTATCATCGACCTTTGTTCCTGCATGATAGACAAAACATCCGTCGATCTGACCCTTATTATCAAAGCCTTCCATCGGAATACCCTTTTTATAACTCTCGGGGTATCCGCCTGATGCCATGATGACACAAGCACATGAACCATCGTGCCACTTGATATCAACATCAGCAAGACGGTGCTCATAGATTGCATCAAATATCTCATAAAGATCACCATCGAGCATAGGAAGAACTACCTGTGTCTCCGGATCACCGAATCTGCAGTTGTATTCAATAACCTTAGGGCCCTTGGGAGTGATCATCAGACCGAAGTAAAGACATCCTTCAAATGTCCTTCCCTCTTTGTTCATTGCTTCCATTGTAGGAATGAAGATCTTGTCCATGCATTCTTTTGCAACTTCAGGAGTATAGCAGGGATTCGGGGAAAGAGTTCCCATACCGCCTGTATTAAGACCCTTATCACCATCAAGTGCACGCTTGTGGTCCATAGATGAGATCATAGGAACCATCGTCTTACCGTCAGTAAATGCAAGAACGGATACTTCAGGTCCTGTCAGGAACTCTTCTATGACGATACGGCTGCTGCTCTTTCCGAACTTCAGATCATCGATCATCTCTTTAACTGCAGTAACAGCCTCTTCCTCGTTCTGTGCAATGATAACGCCCTTTCCGAGAGCAAGGCCGTCAGCCTTAATTACAGCCGGATATGAGTTCTGCGCTTTAAGATATGCGATGGCGCTGTCACTGTCCGTAAAGACTTCGTAGAAGGCTGTCGGGATATCATACTTCTTCATAAGTTCCTTGGAGAAAACCTTGGAACCTTCGATTATCGCTGCATTTGCCTTAGGGCCGAAGGTCTTAAAACCCTTGGAATTAAGGCTGTCCACCATTCCTAGAACGAGCGGGTCGTCAGGAGCTACAACGACCATATCAGGCTTAAGCTGCTCAGCAAGAGCGACCATACCTTCAATATCAGTAGCCTTCACATCGAAACACTTGGCATACTTAGATATACCGCCGTTACCGGGAGCACAGTATATCTCATCCACCTTAGGGCTCTCTGACAGCTTCATGATAATGGCATGTTCTCTTCCGCCGCCGCCGACAACTAATACCTTCATGGAAATGACCTCCGTAATGCAATGATTTAGATTAATTTGTTCTTCCGCCAAAGAAATTAGCAAGAGGTCTTACAACGGAAGAAAGATCACTGATCGCCTGATTCAGTGTCTCAATATCAATTGAATTGATCTCTTCAAGAGCTTCTGTTACAGCATCGGTATTGTCAGTAACAACACCGTTGACACTCTCAGTCATTGAGTCAATGCCTTCAAGAGTCGTCTGCGCCTGCATGATAGTGACAGACGCATTCTCGACCATAACCGTACAGTCTTTAACAGCATTGTTAATATTATGAAGTGAAGTCAATGCAACAGGAATAATGATCGCTAAAGCTACGGCAAAGACACCAGCAATGGTAAATCCGGAGATAGCGGCCAGCAGGCCTCTTCTTGCATCCTTCTCCTGGGCTTTGAGCATCTCTACCAAAAGATCATGGTCACTCATTTCCGCATAGTTTTTCTTTGCCATAGATGGATCCTCCTTGAATTAATGATGGAACAATCTGATTCCTGTAAATGCCATTGCAATACCGTACTTGTTGCAAGTCATGATTACATGATCATCGCGGATAGATCCGCCGGGTTCTGCAATGTACATAACGCCGCTCTTATGTGCTCTCTCGATATTGTCGCCGAACGGGAAGAAAGCATCCGATCCGACAGAAACGTCAGTATTCTTTGCAAGCCATTCCTTCTTCTCAGCATCAGTGAGAACCTCAGGCTTAACTTTGAAGAGATTCTGCCATACACCGTCAGCCAGTACATCATCATGCTCGTCAGAGATATACACATCGATCGTGTTGTCTCTGTCAGGTCTTCTGATGTCATCAACAAACTGAAGTCCCATGACCTTGGGATGCTGACGGAGCCACCAGATATCAGCCTTGTTTCCTGCCAGTCTCGTGCAGTGGATCCTGGACTGCTGTCCTGCACCGATACCGATTGCCTGACCGTCCTTGACGTAGCAAACGGAATTGCTCTGTGTGTACTTAAGTGTGATAAGTGAGATCATAAGGTCGATCTTCTTGTCTTCAGGAATCTCCTTGTTGTCTGTAACAACATTATCAAGAAGAGCTGTGTTGATATCGAGCTCATTTCTTCCCTGTTCAAATGTAACACCGTAAACCTGCTTGCGCTCGATAGGATCAGGTGTATATGAAGGATCGATCTTTATTACGTTATATGTTCCCTTACGCTTTGTCCTCAGGATCTCAAGAGCTTCTTCCGTATAATCAGGAGCGATGATACCGTCCGAAACCTCTCTTGCGAGCATTCTGGCAGTAATAGCATCACAAGTATCAGAAAGAGCAACGAAATCGCCGTATGAAGACATTCTGTCTGCACCTCTTGCTCTTGCATAAGCGCATGCGATGGGAGAAAGCTCACCGAGGTCGTCAACAAAGTAGATCTTCGCCTCTGTCTCTGACAAAGGTCTTCCGACTGCAGCACCTGCAGGCGAAACATGCTTGAATGAAGTAGCAGAAGGCATACCTGTAGCCTTCTTGAGTTCCTTTACAAGCTGGAAGCCGTTAAAAGCATCAAGAAGATTGATATATCCGGGCTTTCCGTTAAGAACTGTAATGGGAAGCTCAGAACCATTTTCCATGAATATCCTTGAAGGCTTCTGATTAGGGTTACATCCGTACTTAAGCTGCATTTCGTTAGACATCTTTGTCACCATCCTTATTTATTCTTATTAACGATCCTTGTCTCTGCCTCACCTGTTGTAAGATCAATATACTTAACAAAAAGTGATACCTTGTTATCCTCATTGAGGTTATCCCAGATCATTGCTGTGAATGAAGAAATATCATCCTCGATCTCAACCTTCTCGGGATTACCGTCAAAGCTGGGGAGCGGGTTACCGTCACCCTTATATGTGTGGATATAATGACCGATACCATTTTCAGGCTCTGTAAAACCAAAATTCATATGGAAACAGGACGTCTGTGAATTGGGTTCACCACCGTCATAATACATCGTATTCATCTCATACTTGAAATCACTTCCGTTAACATGAAGGATAGCTGAGATCCTCGGAGTATAATTAGGAGCATCATCCTCATAAAGCCTTGTACAAAGCGCATCAGCAAATGTCTGACCTTCACTCATAAGATCATAGACCGTATCAGTCTGGTCACCGTTTGTTACGATCGTATCATTTCCGAGCATCCTTACTGCATTGTAGATGATGAGATGAGGATCGGAGAGCTTTGAAGGATCAAAAGCCTCAGTCTTGATACCATCTTCAGTTGCAGTAAACACGCGGTTGCGGGAGTTTACACTTCTTCCCATGATAAAGTATGCCGCAACAGCATATTTGCCGTTAGGTGACTTTCCGACAACGATACCGCGTCCCGGGTAGGAAATACGGCTTAAGAGATCTGACAGTTTACTAGTTTCCATTTCTGATCACTCCTTTACATATGCAATATTGTTTTCTATTGTTACTTTTCCATCAGCAATAAGCCTTATGGCTTTAGGAAGTATTACCTGCTCACATTCTTTCATTATTCGCTTCTGAAGCGATTCAGGTGTGTCATCCGGGAGCACATCAACAGCCTTCTGAAGGATTATAGGTCCTTCATCATATTTCTCGTTCACATAATGAACAGTCGCACCGGAGACTTTTACACCCCTTGCCAGGACTGCTTTATGAGGCTTGATACCGTACATGCCTGCACCGCAGAAAGAAGGGATGAGTGCGGGATGGATATTGATAATCCTGTTGGAATAAGCCTTTACGGTCTTCTCCCCCAAAAGCGACAGATAGCCTGCAAGAACGATAAGCTCTGCCCCTG
The DNA here is from genome assembly GCA_024688685.1 of Saccharofermentans sp. GTDB lineage: Bacteria > Bacillota > Clostridia > Saccharofermentanales > Saccharofermentanaceae > Saccharofermentans. The sequence continues at coordinate 78,380 of JAILDX010000038.1, read as the reverse complement.
AGTCAGTAACAGCTTTAAGAACTGCATCATCCCATGCTTCTCTTGAAGTGAATGACTTGGCACTTAGGACAGTTGACGGGATATTATTCTCAGCAGCTCTTGTCAGAGCATAGGCCTCACTGTTTGAAGCGACTACAAGAGAAATACTGACGCCGTTAAGGTATCCGTTCCTGATATTATCGATTATTGCCTGAAGGTTTGTACCTCCGCCCGAGACAAATACAGCGATCTTCATGGTCATTCACTCTTCTCCGACGTACCTGCGATGAAATTGCCATCGAAACAAGCTGAACACGTCTTGCAGTGAATTCCCTTAAGTGAAGCTCTGAGCGAATCAAGGCTTATATATCCGAGAGAATCAGCTCCGATCATCTCACAGATCTCACTGTCAGTCTTTGTATGTGCGGGAAGATCCTGGATCTTATCGGCATTAACTCCATAGCAGCATGCATATCTGACCTGAGGTGAAGCAAGTCTGAGATGGACTTCCTTTGCACCGTTCTCACGCATAAAGCGGATAATATGCTTTGTTGTTGTACCTCTTACGAGAGAGTCATCAACGATGCAGATCCTCTTGCCCTTAACAGCACTCTTAAGGACAGAGAACTTCATCTTAACAGCAAGTTCTCTCTGTCCCTGTGTACTCTTGATAAATGTTCTTCCTACATATCTGTTCTTGAGAAGACCCATACCGTAAGGAACACCGAGAGAATCGGCATAACCGAGTGCAGCGGCATTGCCTGAGTCAGGAGCACCGATAACGAGGTCACAGTCACAGGGCTGTTCCTTTGCAAGAGCTCTTCCTGCGTTATAACGCGATTCAAATATCTCTGTTCCGTCAATAACACTGTCAGGTCTTGCTACGTAAACATATTCAAAGATACAGACGTGGCCGTCGGAAACACGGTCGCTCTTATCATCATAGAAAAGTGATGATACGCCGTCATTTGAGATAGTGATGATCTCGCCCGGCTCGATATCTCTTACGAACTCGGCATCGATCGCATCAAGCGCACATGATTCTGAAGAAAGGAAGTACCTCTCACCGATCTTTCCGAGAACAAGAGGCCTCAGACCAAACGGATCCCTGACACCGATAAGCTTGTTATCCGTCATGAATACCATTGAATATACGCCCTTCATCTCCTTCATCATGTTGAGGATGGCGTGTTCACAATCATCTGTGGAGATCCTGTTTCGAGAGAAGAGAGACAGGATAAGCTCTGAATCAGTACCGGACTGGAAAATAGCACCGAGATTCTTGAGTTCGTCCCTGATCGCATCGCCGTTAAGGATAACGGAATCACATGCAATACCGATATTGCCGACTCTGGACTTGATAAGTACAGGCTGAACACCGTCATAACCCGTTGCCTTGTCAGAACCGCCTCTTGCATGACCTATACCGCAAAATCCGGGAAGTGCTGATAATGTAATCTCATCAAACACATCAGTAACCATACCCATCTGCTTGTGAAGAAGAAATGTGCCGTCATTGTTGACTGCAATACCTGCAGATTCCTGTCCTCTGTGCTGCAAAGAGAAAACTCCGTAATAGAGGTCCTTTGCTACGTCCTTAGCACCTGTTCTGTCAAAACACCCGAAAACTCCGCTCATAATAACTCCTTATATCTCTGCTATTTTTGTCTGGAGTCTGCTGTCTCTTTCAACAACAGAAGCTGCCAGTGATTCTTTATATTCAACAAGACTCTTGGATAATTCTTCATCGCCCAGTGCCAGGATCTGGCATGCGAGGATCGCTGCATTGGAACCTCCTTCTATAGCAACTGTCGCAACAGGAATTCCTGTAGGCATCTGAACCGTTGCATAAAGCGCATCCACACCGTTAAGAGCGCCTCCCTTACAGGGAACGCCAATGACAGGAAGGATAGTATTGGCAGCGAGAACCCCGCCGAGATGAGCTGCAAGTCCTGCAGCAGCAATAATAACCGAGAAACCGTTGTCCTTTGCTGTTTTTGCAAGTTCAGTCGCAACTTCCGGAGTCCTGTGAGCTGATGCAACACGAGCTTCAAACTCTACATTAAACTTCTTCAGGAGCTTAAAACATCCTTCCATTACCGGGAAATCAGAATCTGAACCCATTACTATCAATACTTTTCCACTCATGATATTATCTCCGATCTTAATAATTATTCGTCTTCCTGAGACCAGCCGAGTCTCGATAAAACCCTGTAATACCTTGTGCTTCCCCATTCATACGGCACAGGACAGAAATCGTTTCCGCTTGAACTCGTCTGGGAGTACGGTATAACATTGAGTCTATAGTCTACACAATTACCCGTCTCTGAGTCCATAACAAATTTACATTGTAATATTATGGTGTCCGGATCAGACAATCCGAGATTGCCGCCGAAACAGAAATTCGAGATACTGTATGCGATCCACTTACCGTTGTACTTCTCGATAGGCTGGAGTCTGTGGGGATGTCCGCCGATAACGATATCAACGCCTCTGTCGATAAGAGCATGTGCAAGAGTTATCTGCTTAGAATTAGCCTTATATGTTGCTTCCGTGCCCCAGTGACAGGTTGCAATGATTATGTTGCATCCCTTCCCCTTAAGTTCTTCAATCCTGCTGTACGCCAGATTAGCGTTATCCCAGTCGCAGATGCCAAACATACCGATAAGGTAATCACCGATCTGATATGTGGCTGATGTATGCTGATCGCTCCAGACGATACCGTACTGATCAAGATTATCCTTTGTATCCTGATACCCGGACTCAAAGAAATCCATCGAATGATTATTTGCAAGATTAACGGCCTCTATACCCGCATTAACGAGCATCTGCATATTCTCGGGCGCCATCTTGAATACGAACTGCTTGGATTTGTGAGATGTCCTTGTGGTGACTGCTCCCTCAAGATTAGCAATGGTAAGATCATCGGAAGAAAGAACATCCCTGCAGTTCTGGAAACAATAATCCATATCCCCGCGGACGACATTATTAAAACTCCTTGCGGAATGTCCGCCTCTTGCGTCTGAACACAGAGTAACATCTCCGATAAAGGAAATCAGTATCTCTTCCGGTTCAGCCGGAACAGTTGATCCAGTCGTCTCATCCGGCTCTTCCGTTATATCAGATGTCTCAACACTTGCAGCTGACATAAGCTGTTCTTCATTGATATCTACAGTAGTATCCGAAGTCGAAACACCAGTTGCTGCAGGTGCGGATATAGAACATCCTACGGTTCCTGCGATAAGGGAACCAAGGAGAAATAATGCTGTGATCTTCTTTAATCTCTTGATATCAGTCATCTTCCTGCGTCTGCGCTTCCGTCCTTTCAAGGATAAGCGATCTTACAAGGAGACCTGAGTTCGACAGGAATTCATCAGGCCAGTGACCTGCATATTTCTCTTCGATCGTTAATATCGGTGATTTAAACTTAAGTGCATTAGACGCTTCGGAATTTGATCCGCCGACTGACCAGTTACACCAGCTGATGCCGTTCTCATTAAGAAAATCAATCCACTCATATACCTCTGTATCAAAGATCTGACCTTTACCTGAATCCGCAGTAGTACCCCATTCAGTTACAAAGACTGCACATCCGTTTGAAAGGGCTGTAGAAATCTTATCTCTGAGCTCCTGACCATGTGAACCTGCATAGAAATGTGTTGTGTACATGAGATTATCACCTGTAACAGGATTTGCAGAAGCGATATCTACGTCCTGACTCCATGTAGGAGTACCGATAATGATGATATTATCCGGATCATGTGCTCTGATCGCAGATACAACATCGACTGCATAAGGTCTGATGCAGTTATCCCAGTCAACAGGCTGGCTCTCATCATCGAAACGCATTCCGTTGGGCTCGTTACAGATCTCATAGATGACATTAGGTTCGTTTCCGTAAATTGTAGAGATCCTGGTAAAGAAATCTATCGACTCTGCCTTAAACTCGTTGGGATCACCATCAAAAAGTATATGCCAGTCTACGATTACATAAATACCCTGATCAATACAAAGATTGATGCAGTTGCACATCTCTGTAAAATACTTGTCAGGATCTCTCGTATAATCGTCAGAGTTGCCTCTTGTAGTCATAGCAAATCTTAAGACATCGCAGCCCCAGTCTTCAGCAAGAGTCTTAACTGTATTGGGGTTAAAGAAACCGGCACATGCATTAAGTCCGTAAGAACTCATACCTGTAAGCTGGACCGGATTGCCATGTTCATCAACGATACCTGTGCCGTTAACAGAAAGCTGACCATGAAGATCCACGATTCTATCTGTAACGACTGCAGTACTGTTGGGACCAAGCGAAGGTTCTGTCTCGGAAGGTTCTGTCTCGGAACTCTCACTTGACTCTGATGCTGTAGTTGTCGGTGCGGGCAAAGTCTCCTTGTCAAGTTTCTCTGAACATGATGTCAGCACACCTGAAGAAACAGCAATTACTGTTAAAACTGACAATAAACGAATACTAAAACTGTTTGACATTTACATAGTCTCCACAAATTATTTTACTTTTGCACCCACATAGTGTTATTATAAAACAAGTTACAGTAATTCAATATTACTATTTTTAATTTTGAAAGTATTAACAAAGATTGCCACAATGGCTTCACAATTTGTATACTTTTTGTTAAAACAATAGTTATTTATTGAATCTATAATGTAATTAATATTATCTTTTTATTAATTTAGGAGATAAAGATGGCAAGAATAGACGCGATAAGAGAGAAGATCCAGAAATTAGGCAGAAAGCAGAAGCTTGATGCTCTGATCAAGTATTCCGGTGACGGAGATGAAGCGATCAGAACTGAGGCTGCTATTGCTATGGGTATGATCTCAACTTATGAAGCTGGCATGGCTTTGATCCCCCTTTTGAGAGATTCCTCACCGATGGTTAGAGCCGCAGCTGCAACTTCAGCCGCTGATATTCAGGCAAAGCACTGCGAAGAATATGTTAAGAAGCTTGCTTTCGCCGACTCGGATCCGAATGTAAGGAATGTTGCAAAAGCAGCTTTCGACAGACTTAAGACAAGTGTTGTCTAACCTTTACTTATAATGAACAAGGGGTTATCTCAGTTGAGATAACCCCTTTTGATTTGCTCAAAATTACAGCTTATCAGTTTACAGAATAAACATTGACGGATACAGTCTCAGGCAGCTGCTGCTCAACTCTGAAATAGACCAGACTCTCTTTAGGCTCAACGATAACCGGTAATTCAACAACACCCGTAGTTGCCTCATCAATGGATGAATAATCTATAGATACAGTAATATCAGCTGATGACAGATTGCTTATGGTACTGCTTCGTCCGACGATAGTAAGCTCAACGGTATCAATAGGATAAGATACTTCGATATTCTCCGGTGTATCAGCGGAAGAATATGAGATCGGCACTGTAATTGTCTTAGTAACTACAGGGTTATTGTTCACCTGAATATACATCCAGAGCCCGACAGAAAGGAACAGCGATATGAAAAAGTAAGCGGTTCTCTCACCAAATCCAATCTTGCGCGAATAAGGAACCTCTTCTGCACTTCTCGTCTTGAGATCTATCTTTGAAGGCTTGATGCCTGATGCTTCCGTAACTGTCTGTGGCTTCTTTACAAGGATCGATTCCGATACGGAAACCTCTTCGTTAGCTGTCATCTCCGGAGCACCGACCTCTCTGATAACAGTGCTGTCCTGAGTAAGATCAACTGCTGAAGGAGCCTGTCTGACTTCTACTGTCTTATGCTTGCGGAACTTGGAAAAGACTTTGCCAATTCCCTTCTTCTCATGTTCATATTCCCCGACACCGAGGAGATAAGAAAGATTTGCTTCGAGCTCATGCTCATCAGCCATCTCAAACAGCATGCCGTTAACGGCTATCGACGTCCTGCCTCTCTCTTCAGAAACGACGACAACAACTGTATCACCCATCTCACTGGCACCGACAGCAGCCCTGTGTCTTGTACCGCTTCTTTCCAGATTATGCATCGTAACAGAAAGAGGAACATGGCATCTGGCCGCAATTATCTTTCCGTTACGGATAAGAAGTCCTCCGTCATGCATGGGAGAACCTTTATAGAAGATGGACTGTATTACTGAATTGGTAACGGTAGAATCAAATTTGACCACATTCTCCTGTGTCAGGAGTTCATCAAGTCTTGTATTGCGCTCTATAAGTATCAGAGCACCCGTATATGTCTTGCACATCTCTTTGCATGCATAGCTTATCTCATGGATAAGAGATGAAAGAGCTTTGTCATCATTTTTTTCCGTGGTTCCGAAAAAGGCTTTGATAGAACCCGAAGAACGAAGACCTACCGTCTCAAGAACACGTCTGAACTCCGGCTGGAAAAGTATGATAAAGAAAATAGCAAACACATAAAGCAGTCTGTTAAAGATGAAATTGACCATCTGCAGACCCAGCAAAGAGAATGCAAGGACTGCGATCAGGATAAGTATAATACCCTTGATAAGCTGCCATGCCCTGGTCTGTCTGATAAACAGGATTATCCAGTAAAACAGGAAAGTTACAATGGCAATATCAAAAACATATCTTACAAGATCAAAAGGGCTGCCAAAGAAAAGATAGCCTTCGCCAAGACTGGCAATAAGCTCTCTGAAAAACTCTATGATCTGTGACAATATCGATTCATCGTTCATAATATTTTATTATAGCATATTATGAGTCCGGCAACTCATTCCCGAAGAATATGTATCAATATGTTCTTCACCGTCAAAAACAAGGAAATCTGCAGGATATCCTTCATCAAGCCTGCCGCCTTCAATAAAGATCCTCTCATAAGGATTTACGGTAAGCGATCTTATGACCTTATTCTCGTCACAGCCGGATAAACGCAGCAGTCTGTATTCACTCATCAGATCCGTGACGGAACCTGCAAGACCACCATCCGGGCCGTAGAAAGTCCTGCCCTTTCTGCATGTAACCTCTGTATCACCAAGCAGATACTTTCCGTCAGGCATGCCTGCACCTCTCATGGAATCAGAAACAGTTATGATCCTGTCATCATTTACTGTCCTATAAAGCATTCTAATCACAGGTGCTTCAACATGAATGCCGTCTGATATCAATTCTACATAAGCTGACTTGTCGAAAGCCGCACATGCGATCCCCGGCGCTCTCTTGTCAATTGGAGGCATAGCGTTAAGGATATGGGTGACAGAATCTGCACCGTTTTCAAATGCATAGCAGGCCGTATCATAATCGGCGTTACTATGAGCAATGGATATACTGTATCTTGAAGAGAGACAATTTATAAACTCGCTGCTCCCGTCAAGCTCAGGAGCAATATCGATTATTCTCAAAAGTCCGGGATAGTTCTTTTCCAGCCTGTTTATAAGATCAATATCCGGAACTCTCAGATGATCTGATCCCTGAACACCTGTTCTTTCTGGCGACAAAAAAGGTCCTTCCAGATGTATTCCAAGTATCCTGGAGTGCGGAAGATGTTCTTCCTCGAGGATATTTCGCGCTGCTGATACAGCATCAAAGACCCGGAAGATCTTATCTTCACTTATTGTCATCGTAGTGGGACAGAAAGCGGTAATACCTCTCTTAACCAGCTCCCTTGACATATGTATGATACCATCAATATCTCCGTCGGATGTATCCGCTCCGCCAAAGCCATGAATGTGAGTATCAGCAAATCCCGGGATTATCTTAAGGCCGCTCAGATCAGAAATGCAATTATCATCAGACGGACCTATAAGACCGGAAGAAGAGAATGAAAGATCCCTTCCGGCAAACCCTTCATCCGGGTCCCAGACCAGAGCCCCTTTAAGCAGCATCCTGCGCTGCCCGCTCAGATTCGAGAGCGTTTACATACTGCGTATATGTGAGTGCAGAATCCGAGCCCTTCATTCCGACTCCGAGAATAATAAACGCCAGACAGTTTATTCTCATCCTTAGAAGATCATCTTCCTCAGTTACATAGATCTCGTCGAGCACTTTGCTGTCATCGAGAAGAGTGTTCCTTATCATGCCTCCAAATCCCTGAAGATCAAGATTTTTAGTATCGTGCATTTCTTCCAGAGTTTTGAAGTTATAGTCAAAACTGTCAAAATAAACGACAGGGATCAAAGCATTGTCAAAAGGGATATAGTCTGATTTATTGACCGAAACTTCATTGTAAAGTTCTTCTGTTCCGTTTCCGTCAAGATCAGTCATTATCCTGGATTCATTATAAAGAAGATTAAAACCGTAATTTGTGAAGAGATTGTTCTCAAATGCAACATCATATGACTGATAAAGCTTACGCCTCATCTCATACTTGCGGCCGCTGATAAGTGAGCTTAGACCGCTTGAAGCATAGATCTTATCTCCCGCATATATGCTGTCCACACAGAACATGACCTCGAGTTTTGATCTTACGTCAGGAGTAAGCGCATTGAAGAACGCCTTCGATCCTGCAAGATCGTCACCTGAAGCTCCAAATGCAACAAATATAACGTTAAAACCTAATCCTGTGTAACTCTTGATTTCTTTTGCACATGTCATGAGGACTCCTATGCCGGACGCATTGTCGCTTATGCCGTCGTAACCGTATGTTGTGCCGTGTTCTTCATTGTAAGCATCCTTCTCTTCTCTGAGGAATGCACTGTCATAATGCGCTCCGATAACGATGTATCGTTCAGTAGGGATATACTCTCCGGTATCTTCGTTCTTGCTGTAAAAACCTGAACCATTATAAATGGCTATGTAATTGTTGGACTGTTCGCCGGTGCTTCCTGTAAAAGGCTGTGTCTGGACATCGTATCCGAGGTTCTCGAACTCTGTCTTTATCATCGTTCCGGCAAGAGTCTCCTGGATGCTGTACGCTTTGCGGAAGGGATACTCGGATGCAAGATTCCTCGCGAAATCGGCACCGTATGTCCCGAAATCAGCGGGCATCTTCTTCTCCTGTTCTTCCTTGCATCCCGTAAGACACGAACACAGGATAGTTATCGTCAGCAAAACAGCAATTATTCTGCGCATATTACTCCAATTCTCTTCTCCATTATCTTATATGCCTCATCAGCTGTGACTCTTCTGATCTTCCAAGATTTTCCATCTTCGGCAAGATCAGCGATCTCGAAACGGCCATCACCCTGAAGGCGGAAACGTTCCTCAAGATTCTTAAGGATCATCCTGCTGCTCACACCCTTCAGCTCATAAGGCAGACCTAACTTATTATACAGCACTTTCATCGCTTCGCGGTAAGATACGGGAACAGCCGCATAAATACTAAGCGCAAGGGTTTCTCCTTCAGAATAATTCATAAACCTGAAATAACTCTCTATTGCGCCTGCAACCTCCTGTCCCATTGTCAGCAAGAGAGGATTCTTCTTCTCTATCTTTGTCCTGGTCTCATAGACTCTTGTAAGAAAAGGCCTCAGATCATTGTCATTAAGCAGTTCCTTCAGCAAAGACGGATCCGCCAGTACAGCATATCTGATAACGGAAGCGTATCCGTTAGTCTTAACCTTAACGGGAACATATTTAAGAAAATACGGATCCGCAAAGACTACCTTAACATTACTCTTTGCGCAAAGGACACTCTTATGACTTCCTGAATTGAGAAGTGCTTTTTCAGAGATGGCACCTTCAGCCATTGCATTAAGCGTTGTGGGAACAAGTATCAGCTTAAGTTCAGAATTATAGACACTGCATGCAAAAGAGGCAATATCAATGACTCCTCCGCCGCCTAACGCGATTACCCAGTCCCCGTCACTTAAAGAAAAATCGACAAGAGACTTCACGACTTCTGCTACCGAAGAAAGATTCTTGTACATATCCGTCGCGTCGATTATTACCAGATATGGCCTGATCTCTTCCTTAAGAAACTGTTCCTCAAATATAGAATAGAAGTATCCGCCTACATTACGGTCAGAGACAACAAGGATCTTTCTGTCCTTCATTCCGCCGTCTTTCTCATGTTCCCTTATATACGTTCCGACATACTCGAAAGCGATATCCTGACCGCAGTAACAGTCATAAGGGCGATTTACAGATATTTTATCCAAGCAAAAACCTCCACTCGCGAAACAATTATTTGTATAATACCACTAATTTTTATTTTTATATAAGTGTTATAATACAGACTGCACATTAAAAATAATGGAGATTCGTATGAAGATCAGAACCAGATTTGCGCCGAGCCCTACGGGATTTATGCATGTCGGCAATTTGAGAACAGCGCTTTACGAATATCTTATCGCAAAGCATGAGGACGGCACTTTTGTACTCAGGATCGAGGATACCGATCAGGAAAGATACGTTGAAGGTGCTACTGACGTTATCTATGACACTTTAAAGATAGCAGGACTTAAGCATGACGAAGGTCCGGATATCGGCGGTGATTTCGGACCTTATGTCCAGAGCGAGAGACTCTCACTTTATAAGCCCTATGCTGAAGAACTTGTTAAGACAGGTCATGCTTACTACTGTTTCTGCACAAAGGAGAGACTTGAGAGTCTTAAGGAATCCGGTGCAACGGGCTACGACCGTCACTGCAGAACACTTTCTGAGCAGGAGATATCAGATAACCTCGCGAAAGGCATTCCTTACGTTATCCGTCAGAAGATGCCTCTCGAGGGCGAGACGACTTATAACGACCTCGTTTACGGTGATATCACGGTTCCCAACGAAGATCTGGATGACCAGGTCCTTCTGAAGGCTGACGGCTTCCCCACTTACAATTTCGCGAATGTTATCGATGATCATACAATGGGTATCACACACGTTGTAAGAGGATCCGAGTATCTTTCTTCCACACCCAAATACAATGAGCTTTACCGTGCTTTCGGCTGGGATATCCCCACATATGTTCATCTTCCCCTTATCATGGGCAAGACAGTAAACGAAGACGGTACGGAGACTGTTTCAAAGCTTTCAAAGCGTCACGGCTCAACCGGTTTCATGGATCTGATCAACGACGGATTTCTCCCTGAAGCGATCATCAACTATATTGCGCTTCTCGGATGGGCTCCTTCTGACAACCGCGAGATCTTCTCACTTGAAGAGCTTACAGAGGCTTTCGATATCCACGGAATATCCAAGTCCCCCTCAGTATTTGATTACGACAAGCTTGAATGGGTCAATGCAGAACACATCAAGGCAATGGACCTCGACACGTTTACCATGCACGCAGGCAGGTATTACGAGAAGTTCGGCATAACATCCGATAAGTTTGAGCTGTTAGACGAGATCTTAAAGCCCAGGATCACCAGATTCACACAACTCGAGGAGAAACTTTCATTCCTCGGAGAACTGGCTGATTATGATGTATCCCTTTTCGAGCACAAGAAGAGCAAGTCTTCTATTGAGAGTTCAAAGACTATGCTTGCAGACGCCATCCCCCTCCTGGAGAATACAGAGTGGACAAGGGAAGCGATAACCGAGGCTCTCAAGAAGTATGCGGAAGATCATGAGATCAAGAATTCTGTTATAATGTGGCCCGTAAGGATCGCAGCTGCAGGAGTAGCTGTAACACCCGGTGGTTGTGCGGAAGTTCTTATCCTTCTCGGAAAAGAAGAATCACTTCGCAGGATCAGGATCGGTCTAGATAAGATAAAGGAGCTTTAATATGGCAGACGGAAAGAATTTTATCCACGAGATAATCGATGAAGAACTTAAGGAAGGCGGCAGATGTTATGGACAGAAGGTTCATACGAGATTCCCTCCCGAGCCTAACGGCTATCTCCATATCGGTCACGCAAAAGCTCTAGAGATAGATTTCGGAACAGCTGAACTTTACGGTGGTCTCTGTAATCTCCGTATGGACGATACCAACCCTACAAAGGAAGATGAAGAGTTCGTCGATGCGATCAAAGAAGATATCAAGTGGCTCGGTCACGACTGGGATGACAGATTCTTCTATGCTTCTGATTATTTCGAGCAGATGTACGGATATGCCATCGAGCTGATCGAGAAAGGTCTCGCTTATGTCTGTGAACTCACGCCCGAGCAGATGAAAGAGATGCGCGGTGATACGCAGACTCCCGCTCAGAGCCCTTACAGAGACAGACCTGTCGAAGAGAGTCTCGACCTGTTCAAGAGAATGCGCGCAGGCGAATTCGAGGACGGAAAGATGACACTCCGTGCGAAGATCGATCTTGCTTCCGGCAACTTCAACATGAGAGATCCCGTAATTTATAGGATCAACCGTCTTCCCCACCACCGTCAGGGTACAAAGTGGGTCATCTATCCTATGTATGACTTTGCTCATCCGATTGAGGATGCGATCGAAGGCATCACACATTCGCTCTGCTCACTTGAGTTCGAAGCTCACAGACCTCTTTACAACTGGGTCGTTGAGAACATTTCGATCGAATGCAAACCCCGTCAGATTGAGTTTGCACGTCTCGGCATTACAAACACCGTGCTCAGCAAGCGTAAGCTCCGCAATCTTATCGAGAGCGGTTACGTTGACGGATGGGATGATCCCAGAATGCCTACACTATGCGGTCTCCGCCGCCGCGGATATACACCCGCAGCTATCCGTGCATTCCACGAGCGCAACGGTGTGTCCAAGGTTAACTCCCTTGTTGATTATGCATTCCTCGAATACTGCCTCAGAGAAGATCTCAATAAGACGGCAAAGCGTGCAATGGCAGTTATCCATCCTGTTAAGCTTATTATCGATAACTATCCTGAGGGCATGACAGAGGAGTTCACTGTCGAGAACAATCCGGAGAATCCCGATGACGGTGTCAGAACAGTTTCGTTCTCCAGAGAACTCTGGATCGAAACTGAAGATTTTATGGAAGAGCCCGCAAAGAAGTATTTCCGCCTCTTCCCCGGCAACGAGGTACGTCTAAAGTCTGCTTACATAATTAAGTGCATCGGCTGCGACAAGGATGAAGCAGGCAATGTAACTGCTGTTCACTGCGAATACGATAAGGAAAGCCGTGGCGGCAACCCTGCTGACGGCCGCAAGATCAAGTCAACAATCCACTGGGTTGATTCAGCAACATGCATTGACGCAGAGATCAGACTTTACGACAAGCTCTTCACCACAGAGCAGCCTGATCTCGCTGACTGTAATTATCTGGATTTTATCAATCCTGATTCTCTTGAGATCATTACAGGAGCAAAGGTTGAGGCTTCCCTGGCTGATACTCAGCCCGCTGACAGATTCCAGTTCCTTAGAGTCGGCTATTTCTGTGCAGATAACAAGGATTCCGTTCCCGGTCATCTTGTTTTCAACAGAGCAGTGTCCCTTAAAGACAGCTACAGACCGGAATAAAACAGGGACGGTTCTCAATTTGGGGACACATCTCAAATCACAAATGCCGTAAATAAAGGCTTTATAACACAAAAAAAAAATGGACAGCCGATCAGCTGTCCATTTTTACATTTAAGATCATAAGATTTACAAATGAGAACTGTCCCTATTTTCAGAACCGTCCCCAAAAATCATTTAACCGTCTCAAGCCTGATGGTATTTGTATGTCCTGATTCACCGCCGGCCTGTCCGCCCGTAAGAACGACATTATCACCGCTCTCAAGGCCAAATACATCCTTTGCATGTCTGACAGCATAGTAGAACATGACATCTACAGAACTGAACTCTTCACTGAGAACAGGTGTAACACCCCAGCTCAGATTGAGCTTGCGCCAAGCCTTAACGGAAGTAGTCATACCGATGATGTCAACAGGGCAACGGAAACGGCTTACCATTCTGACTGTAATACCCGACATTGAGCTAATAACGATACCCTTTGCCTTTGTATCGATAGCCATATCACACGTTGCGTGAGAAACAGCGTCGATATTGCTCTTGATCACATAGTCCGTGGAATGGAATCTCTTAACATAATCGATATTCTTCTCCGTGTACTCTGCGATCTCGGCCATATATCTGACCGCATCGACAGGATACTTGCCTGCGGCAGATTCTCCGGAAAGCATTACAGCTGATGATTCATCATAAACGGCATTTGCAACGTCAGAGATCTCAGCTCTCGTCGGCCTGGGATTATGGATCATAGACTCGAGCATCTCAGTTGCAGTGATAACGCGCTTACCAAGAAGTCTGCACTTCTTGATCAGATATTTCTGGATCGCAGGAACCTCTACAAACGGGATCTCAACTCCAAGATCTCCGCGGGCAACCATGATGCCGTCAGCGATCTCACAGATCTCCTCGATATTATCTACACCTGCGCGGTTCTCGATCTTTGCGATGATATCGATCTCCTGACCGCCGTTCGCGTCAAGGAAATTGCGGAGATCCACCATATCCTGCTTTGTCGAAACAAACGATGCCGCAACAAAATCAACATCGTTCTTGATACCGAAAAGCAGATCATCCTTATCCTGCTCGCTCAGATACTCTCCTTTAAATACATGATTCGGGAAGTTCATGCTCTTGCGGTCAGATATCTCACCGCCTGCAACAACCTTGCATACAACATCATCACCGGAAAGCTCCTTAACGACAAAAACAAGGAGTCCGTTATTAACAAGGATCCTGTCACCGACATTAAGCTCATTGACAAGATTCTTATAACTTACGGATACTCTCGTATTATCGCCTTCGCACTCGGCAACAGTGAAGATAAAATCCTGACCGTCCTCAAGAACAGCTTTCTTATCCTTAAAAGTCTTGATCCTGTATTCCGGGCCCTTTGTATCAAGCATTATGGGAAGCGGATGATTAAGCTTCTCACGCACATCTTTGATGAGATCGATCTTCTTCTGATGTTCCTCATGTGTGCCGTGAGAGAAATTGAGCCTCGCAACATTCATGCCTGCACGGCACATTTCCGAGAGTGTCTGCTCATTCTCAGAAGCAGGACCGATCGTACAAATAATCTTTGTCTTTCTCATATCAGTCGTCAATCTTCTCAAACATACTCTTGTCTACGCCGCAGATGGGGCAGCACCAATCATCAGGAAGGTCCTCGAAAGGCGTTCCCGGCGCAATTCCACTGTCGGGATCACCGACCTCGGGATCATAGATATAACCACATGGTGCACACTGATACTTACTCATAATTAATACCTCTCTTTCACCGGCAGTGTTCATCTGCCACGGGATAATTATACTATAAATTATAAGTTTACTGTTTTTTTTGATATAATTATTCAGATATTCAAAAGGGGGTTTTTACCATGTGGACAAGAGAACAACTTAAAACAAGAGCCAAGGACATCCTGAGGGGTTCCTACTGGTGGGCATTTCTGGTATGTTTCGTATTTGCAGTTATTGCAGGATTCGGGAACGGAGGTTCGAGTGTAAACACTTCATCTCTTTCCCGCAATAATACGTCTGTATCACAGACACATATGATCGATATTGACGATATCGAAGGTTCAGAAGATCTTACAAATGCTCAGAGACAGGAACTGCAGCAGTTGATCGACTCCTACCTTAATCCTGTGACGATCGGTGTCGGTATTGCAGGTGCTGTTCTGAGCTTTGTCATTTTCCTTTTCAAGACTGTGTTCAATATATTCGTTACGAATCCGCTTACCGTAGGCTACCACAAATATTTTATCAGGCAGCATTACGGAGACATCAACTTTGCTCACCTGTTCTCCGGCTTCACAGGCGGCAAGTATATGGCGAGAGTTAAGGTAATGTTTTTCAAGACTCTCTATGAATTCCTCTGGGGCTTACTCTTTGTTATTCCCGGAATTATCAAGTCATATTCATATTTCCTTATTCCCTATATTCTTTCAGACAACCCTGATATCAGCAAGGACAGAGCTTTCGAGATCAGCATGAAGACAATGGATGGCGAGAAATGGGATCTTTTCGTTCTTCAGCTCTCATTCATCGGATGGTATCTGCTCGGTATGCTCTGCTGCTGCATCGGTATGTATTTTGTAAATCCTTATTCGCAGACAACATACGGTGAGTTCTATCTTGTCATGAGACAGAAAGCTATCGACAAGGGAATCGCTTCACCTGAAGAGTTTAACTTAACGGAGGTTTAATAACATGTTCGAATTTGAAAAGCTTTGTCATCAGTATGAGGATCTCACATATGAACAGCGCAGAGATGAGCTTGAGCAGCTTTCTCAGAGGATCGTTCCTGCTCTCATGCTGCTCCCTAACGGACTTGAGGCATTTAAGATCCTCGTCAGGGCTGCCTGCGCTGCAGACGGGGAACTTCAGGGGTCTGAGTACACTCTCGTTGCTTCTGCGACAGGACTGGACATAGGCTACGAGAATGCAGAGAATCTTGTAAAGAACACAAATCCCAAAGCACTGAGAGAACTTGCAGATATCATCGTTGATGTATTTGGCGGACTTGATATCAGCATCAAGGCAGATATGGTATCTTTTATGCTCTGTATCGTATCTGCTGACAACAGGATCACTCTTAAAGAGAGTATGTTCATCAAAAAGCTTTTGAAATAAGGAGGAGACAATTGAAAACAAAGATTATTGCAGCAATTCTCATTGCGTCTTTCGGACTGGCTCTTACGGCATGTGATGCCGGCAGTGCATCAGGCATTCAGAATTCAGACACAACGGCTTCATCTCTCTACGAATCGGATGGAACCTTTGACGTTGGTGACTTTACTGTTCTTGTACCTGCGGGCTGGATTGCAGAGCCTATGGAGAATACGGAAGACGGAGCAGATATATTCGGACCTCATTCTAACTTCACTGATGTGATCATGCTCATAAAGAACGAGAAGAGCGCACAGAGTGTTTACAGACCTACAGTTGAACCGATATACTTCTCCGACAGGAGTGCACAGAATGTTTATGATTCGATCAAAAATGAGAATAACTCTGTTGCTCCCGCAGACAGTATTTCGGTAAGCGGAACTGAGTGTCTTGTATGCTATGAGTATGCCGGTGCTGACACGGATGCTTACGCACAAACTCATGTAATGATCCCTCTCTCTGATAACAGTTGTTTCCACATTGTTATCGACAGCTCAGGAGAAGTTTCAGATGAGGCTGAAATAAGCGTTACCAGCAGCGATGTTGTCAAGATCCTGGAAAGCCTGAAGGTAAAGTAATAAACATATCTGATAAATAAGAAAGGAGCTGCACTGTGCAGCTCCTTTTTCTATTATCTATTATCCTTATCAACGAACTTCAGTGCGATGATCGAAACGACAGCACATCCATGATTCCGCAGTAAATGCCTTCATTTTTGAGTCCTACAGAATCACCGAGACAATAGAAACACAGACCTGCGATCAGGGCCTTCCACCTCTTTGGCCATTTAAGTTTTCCTGATATCGAATAGATACCAAAAGACAAAACAAAGAAGCTCAAAAAACAACAGAAAACTGGTATTAATGTATACTCCATTTTTCTCTCCAAAAATCAATTAACCGAAACTTATGCCGGTAATTGAACTTAATCTGATCAACGTGTCCGCTGCATTACTATGAAGAATACCGGTTCCTCCTTCATTCTCCCAGTCAGCAATGTTCTGTTCAAGATCGTCGATCAGTATGTATCCTTCGCCTTTGCAGTATCTGACTTTCTCGAGTCTGTAAACAGTATTTACCCTGATATTGTCAGAACAAGTCAGTATGCGGTTTACCCATCTGACTTTATCTTCAGCAGCGGTATCGATCCCTCTGTGAGGTCTTGGGATACCTGTGAGTATTTCGCATTTATCCCCGAATTCTCCATAAATCTTGAAGAACATGGAAACAGCACCATCCACAGGCTGAAGCTTATCGTAAAAATGATCGACATGCTTCATTCGTTCCCACATAAGATCGTCTTCCTCTTGCGATCTTCTCCCGCCGGGCTGAGAAGGCGGCTCAATGCCGCACATCTCTTTAACTCCGCGGTCGAAATCAGCAAGGACTCCATCCATATCGAAATAGATCTTCTCAACCCTGATCATATATCTCGAAACCGGGGATTACTTCTTCCCTTTCTTGCGGTCCTTACGGGGTGTCGAAGGGGTAACGCCCTTTGCGGCAAGCAGTTCAGGCTGAACCTTTGCATCCTTATCAGAAGAATCAGATTCAAGCTTTCCGTTATTAACGATAAGATTTGTGACAATACCGAAGAGGAGCGCTACTGCAAGAGCTGTAATCTCAAGGATAGCTCCGCCTGTAAGTTCGTTATAACCGAACTTGAGTGTAAGTCCGCCGATGCCTGTAACAAGGATACCCGAAACAATAAACAGGTTCTTGCTGTTATTGAGGTCAACCTTTCTGAGCATCTGAAGACCGGAAACAGCGATGAATCCGTAGAGAGCAACACATGCTCCGCCCATTACGCACTTAGGGATCGAATGGATCAGAGCGACAAAAGGTGTAAAGAACGAAAGGATCATACAACCTAATGAAGCAACAATGATCGAGATGATGGAAGCATTACCTGTAATGGCAACACAACCGATTGACTCACCATAAGTAGTATTCGCAGCACCACCGAATAGTGAACCAACGATGGATCCTACACCGTCACCGAACAATGTATTGTCAAGACCGGGATCCGTAATGAGATCTCTGTTGATGATGTTTCCAAGGTTCTTATGGTCAGCAATATGCTGTGCGAGTTCAACGATACCGATAGGAATGTAAATAAGAGCAATGCTTCCGACATCAGCTGCGGACAGTGTCTGCCAGCC
The DNA here is from genome assembly GCA_024688685.1 of Saccharofermentans sp. Taxonomy (GTDB): domain Bacteria; phylum Bacillota; class Clostridia; order Saccharofermentanales; family Saccharofermentanaceae; genus Saccharofermentans. The sequence goes on along the minus strand of JAILDX010000038.1, from coordinate 59,845 downwards.
CTTCTCCTGAATTGCCTTCAGGAAGAAGAAGTCAGGAACTTTAATGAAGGATGACAGTGTCAGAGGCTCAAAAGTGTCCTTAAATGACTGAAGGCTCATGATCTGCATTGTCTCATTTGAAGAAGCTCTTCCCATGAGTGTGAGAGCAAGAGCAAATACATAACCGACTGAAATACCGACGATAAAAGGAATGAGCTTGATGTTGTCGCTTCCCTTTACTGATGCAATAACGATGGCAAAGAATGTAACTGCACCTACAAGGATAGTTACAAGGCTGTAATCATCTGCATTCTGAGAACCGTTGAGAGCCATCCAGCTCGTAGCAGTACCGGAAAGAGAAAGACCGATAAGCGTAACTACTGGTCCGATAATGACAGCAGGCATGAGCTTGTTTACCCATGAAGAACCAACCATCTTGATAATCAAACCGATGAGGACATAAACAAGGCCTGCAAAGAATACACCGAGGATGATTCCGAGATAACCGAAGTTCTGTCCGATCGAAGCAGCATATGCACCAAGGAAAGTAAATGAGCTTCCAAGGAAAACGGGGCTTCTCTTCTTTGTAAAGAGAATATAGACCAAAGTACCGATACCTGCACCAAAGAGCGCTGCAGCAGGATCTGCTACAAGCCCGTAAGAAGTTACGAGCATAGGTACAAGGATCGTTGCAGCCATAATGGCGATCATCTGCTGGAAAGCAAATACGAGCGTCTTTCCCATCGACGGCTTGTCAAAAACATCATAAACCAGTTTCATAAATACCCTCCTGAAAAACCCTTACTGCGGCTTGTAGCTTACAGTTCCGCAGACTCTGTCGCCTGCATCACCTGCTGCATCAACAATATAACCGTGAGCATTCAAAGGCTTTGTTGAGTGATATGCAGCATAGATAGGTACATCAGGATGATTCTTTGCCACCATCTCAATTCCCTGGTCAGCAGCAAAGATACACATAAACTTGATACGCTTGCAGCCTGCTTCCTTGAGAAGCTTGATAGCGGCGTCAGCGCTTACGCCTGTAGCGAACGCAGGATCTACGATGATAACCTCGCCCTGTGCTACATCAACAGGCATCTTAAAATAGTACTGAATAGGCTGCAATGTCTTCTCGTCTCTGTAGATACCTACATGACCAACCTTAGCTGTAGGAAGAAGCGAACGAAGTCCGTCAACCATTCCAAGTCCGGCTCTTAAGATGGGAACGATCGTAAAATCTTCTGCCAGAACAGGAGATTCAAACTTAGATAAAGGTGCCTGAATCTCTACCATCTTCACAGGCAGATCCTTAAGCACCTCATACCCCATTAACATCGTGATCTCTGAAACGATCTCGCAGAATTCCTTTGATCCGGTATTTACATCGCAAAGATGTGTTACCTTATGCCTGATCAAAGGGTGATCAAATACAGTAACGTTCTGCATGTACTTACTGTCCATAAATCATCACCTCGTTTAATATATTTGCAAAATGCACATCAAAAAAATTATAATAAAAAAATAGGATTTAATAAATAGATTTTAGAACAATTCACGGAGGTTTATATATGGCAAAGATTCTTGTCAGTGCCTGCCTTTTGGGCGTTGAATGCAGATACAAAGGGGATTCCGTTCCCTGTCAGGAGATAATCGCCCTCAAAGACAGACATACGCTGATCCCGGTATGTCCTGAACAGGCCGGAGGACTCCCCACGCCTCGAATTCCATCTGAGCGTGTCGGCGACAAGGTAATATCAAAAGACGGACGTGATGTTACAGCAGAATATGACAAAGGTGCAAAAACCGCACTTTATCTTGCAAAAGAATTAGATGTGGACTTTGCAATCCTCAAAGCAAACAGTCCTTCATGCGGAAAGGGCACGATCTATGACGGTTCTTTTACCGGAGGCAAATGCGATGGCAACGGCGTAACGGCAGATCTTCTGATACAGAACGGGATACCTGTTTTTACGGAAGAAGAACTTGATAAGATCAGCCAAGCCTTTTCTTAAGAACGTCTTCGCTTGCTATAGAATAACCGAAGAACCCAATCTTCTCACCAAGCAGGAAATACTCCCCATGGTTGTAAGCAACGAGTTTTGCCTTATCCAGACAAAGTCTTCCGTTCTCATCGTTCAGATAGGAATCAGCCGTAATACCGACTATCTCGGCAATATACATATCGTGAGAACCGAGCTCCGTCTTGCTGACAACTTTGCATGATATATTTACCGGTGCTTCCTTAATAGCAACGGCATATTCAAGGTTCTTTCCCACAATCGAAGAAAGGCCGCATTTCTTAAACTTATCCTCGTCTCTTCCCGACTTTACACCGCAGTAATCGCAGGGTTTTGCAAGGTTCTTGTTCACAAGATTTATAACGAATTCACCCGTCTCTTCAATAAAGTCGTGAGTAAGCCGTGATTTTCTGATCGAAACGGATACCATCGGAGGTTCGGAATTAACAGTTCCCGTCCAAGCGACTGTGCAGATATTCTTATCACCGTTCTTGTTTGCCGTTGAGATCATAACTACCGGAACCGGATTAAGTATAGTAGAAAGACCTACATCGATCTTGTCGTGTTTTGCCATTGTAATACCCCTTTCAGTATATACCTGTGATATATGAGAATGCCTCAAAAGTCAGAAGGAAATCCTTTACTTCAACACCCGCGGAAAAACCGGCAAGCTTGCCGTCCTTACGCACGACTCTGTGGCACGGTATAGCGAGCATCAGGGGGTTTTCTGAGCACGCGTTGCCGACTGCTCGCGTAAGCTTTGCAGCCCTATCCATATCGCCATCAGAGATTACGAGCGCAATATCTTCATAGCTGTTAGTACTGCCGTATTTAATCTTCAGGAGTTCATTCCAAACGCTCTTCTGGAACTCTGTTCCGTAAGGAAGTCTCAGATTGAGGTCAAATACTGAAAGATTCTTCGCGAAATACTTAGACACCTGAACATAGGCCTTTGCCACTTCTCCGGGGAGATTGTCTATCTCTTCCTTCTCCATGTTGTAGAGTCCGTCGGTATTCTTCAGGAAGAGGCCTTCATTATCAAGGAGGCGTAACTGTTTTGCAACATTCCTGACAAAGCCGTTGTCAGGAGCAGTTCCGAACCTCTTAAGAACGATACCGTCAATATAATCAGTACCTCCTGTTATAACCGCAACGCCGAGATCAAACGGAACAAAGCAGACATTGTAATTCGAATAGTCTCCGGACAGGATCCTGAAAAGACCGGCATCCTCAAAGTATGCGCCTTTATCGATCTCGTCGGCGAGAACAGATTCCTGGACGAAACCAAGTCCTGTACAGACCTCTTCCAGTACTCTGTCTTCTGAGGAAAGCGTAACCGTCAGTTTGTGATAGCATTTTCCGACGAGAGAATAATGAACAATGCTGTCAAAGAGCTCAGCATATCTGTTCTCATCAAATCCATCAGCAATCACGGGATCGATATGAACACGGCAGTTCTTGCGGTCAAGAAGATGCATCTTGATCATGGCAACGGGAAGTTCATCATCCCATGCGATAATAACGTTGATCTGAGGGAACTCGTTGAACATCCTGATCTCATCTTCTATCGAAGACAAAGACCCCGTCATCAGCCCCATGTCACGGAGTTTTTTTGCATCACCGATCCTGATCTTATCAAGGCTGACCATAACAAGCCTCCGGATTGAACACCCCTCCGTCATACGAAGCGAAGTATTCAGTCACAGAAATATACAGTGAATCATTAAGCGGCGGACAATAGACCGCATTCTCCAGAGACTGTGAATAGTTCAGCGCAGCTGCGCCAAAGACCTCATCAGAGGTAATAAAACTCCATACTTCGGCATTCTTTATGCTCGGCAGAAAACCCGACTGATGTTCAAGTCTCTCAATGAGCATTCTCGCATCAGGATCGAGTGCCATGAACGAAGCGAAATCAGCAGCAAACTCCTTGCTTGAAGATTCGGAATTAATACAGAAAGAATAAAGGCTCGCCATAGGAGTTGCCTCAGAAGAATCAGCCGATGACGGCAGATCGAGCAAATACAGCTTGTTTGGATAATACGTAATCCAACCGGAGATATCCGATGAACTTGCAACCCAGCACGCTGCCTGTCTTCCAAATACAGGATTAGTTCCGTCTGAGGTCACATTCGAAGACAGCCCTTCGCGGTAGAGGCGGTTAACATATTCCAGTGTGACCCCAATGACCTCCAGCGCGGTCGCCTTATCACGCTTATACTCATCACGCATCATAAAGGAGCACGGAGCATCTGAAAAAGCAGAATTAATATAAGGGACCGCATCATATCCGGATGAAAACGGAATACATGATGACTCAGAAGCTATTGTCTGAAGATACTCATAAAATTGCTCTGTTGAGTTCTTGAAAGAAAGCTTACCTGTTGACGGAATAAAATCAGCATTACCCGCGATCAGAACAACAGAAGAATAAAATGGAACTCCATAGACTGAACCGTTATTCGTAACCTGCCTGAGAGCATTTACATAGATCCTTCCGGATGAGTAAAGGGTATTCTCTGCAATGTAATCGTTAAGAGGTTCGATAAGCCCCTGTCTTCTCATCTCATCAACTCTTCCCGTAAGAAAGATATCGGGAGCATTCCCTTCTTCATTCCATGAGATAATGTTATCGACTGAAGCGCCTTCACCTGATGTGAGGATCGAATCAACAATAAAATCGGGATCTAATCCGTCCAGATACTCCAGTTCTATCGTGGAACCATTGTTCTCATCCATAAGGTCATGACGCTTACAATAATAAAGCTTTGAAAGATACTGAATAGTGTTCTGCGAATAAGGCGACGCAACGGTAATGTTGCTTACGCCGGCGTGATCATCTTCAGAGGCAGATGTCTCTTCGGAAGAAGGCTCAGTCTTAATATTCTCCGGATACTCGATCACCGGAAACTCATTCCCCTTATGCCTGCACCCGCTGCCAATGAAACTGAAACACATCAAAGACGCGAGCAGGAAACAACTGCTCTTTATTCTGAAACTGCTCATGATCTAATTATATCATTTTGGATCAAAATACATCATAGTTTCCAAGGAATCGGAAACCCGTCGAAAAACTCTCTGTCATCACTGACAATTTGTCATATCCGATACCGGTACATTCGATCAGGTAATGATACTTGCCAAGCTCCGTCTTCTCCGGTCTCTCGTGTACAGAGATCAGTTCAGCATCGCTTTTACTCAGACTGACCATCAGCCCCCTCAGATCTTCCGCACTTCCCGTTACAATAAATGCAGTCCTCTGAGACAGATCCCTTCCGGGTTCACCAAGCGAAAGAACATAGAATCTCGTGACGTTCATATCATTATTCTGTATTGCTTCAGCAAACACTTCAAGTCCATATACATCCGCACAGCCGGCAGACGCAATAGCCGCACACGACTTATCACCTGCCTCGCTGATCATACGCGCGCCCTCAGCCGTGCTGGACACTTCGATTATCTCAGCATCAGGAAGATTTGCAGAAAGCCATTCACGACCCTATGCTATTCCCTGCTTATGCGAATAAACCGTTCTGATATCAGACAATTCCGTTCCGGGGACAACGAGCAGATTCTGGTTGATCGGCAGCTCGACCTCACCGACAACTACCACGATCTCACTTGCGATAAGCGTATCGATATTATCCGTTACAGCCCCGCCAATCGTATTCTCAATCGGAATAACGGCATAATCTGACTCACCCGCAGTCAGAGCATCCACCGCCGCAGGAACAGTCTCATAAGGAATAAGCTCTGCATCCATCCCGAAAAACTTCTCACACGCCTCCTGCGTATACGTACCGGCAGGACCGAGGAAACTGACAGTCTTCCCGCTGTAATCGACCGGCACCTTATGCGGAACATCTGCCTGCGAACTGCACGAAACAAAACTCAAAACGAATATTACCGCCAGCAGCGACTTAACCAATCTCTTCCCAGCTGTTCTTATCATAAACATATTAAAACCCTTTTGAATGAATAATGCCTTCCGGGATTGCTTTTGACGAGGTGCCACGCACCGAGGAATGAATCCCGAAAGGCATTATGTAACTCTTGGAGCCAATGGTGGGAATCGAACCCACGACCTATTCATTACGAGTGAATTGCTCTACCCCTGAGCCACATTGGCATTACCAGATTAGAATTGTACTTTTATTATTTCTTAATGTCAAGATAGCAGACCTTATCAACGACCCAATTCACCGCACGGCTCAGGGCAAAGGCAATAAGCGACAGCGATACGAGCATTATGAGATTACGCGGAACTCCCCAGATATTCCTGTCCATTAGGAAATAATGGATCTTTGCATCAAATACACGCTGAACGACATAGAGTTCGAAACAGAAAGACCCAAAGAACTCGAGAATGGTCACAAGCCATTTCTGTTTGACGATATCAAGCAGGCCTGCAACGAGATAAGCAGTTCCAAAACCAAGCAGGATACGGGGAAAACAACGGAGTATAATACCAAACAGATAGAGATATCCGTAGTAGTTCAGCATATAGCTCAGTAACCAGCCGATAACGAAGCTGCAAATGACTCCAAGCCAGAAAACGGATCTGTACTTAATAACCGTTCCCTTGTTGATCATGTTTCCGATTGACATACCAAGCAGGAATACAGGTATCCTGTCGATCATGTAATAGAAATCTGCACGTATATAATTGAGCAAAACGAGCGAGATCACATACCACATCACAAATGATACGACATATGTGATAAAGGGTCTCCCCGTCTTCCCGATCAGTTTCTGATACAGCGGAGCAAAAAGATAGAACAAAATGATCGCGATAACAAACCAGAGATATGAATCGACCTTTTCGGTAAAGAAACGGACTCCTGATATGTTCAGGAGATAATCCTTAAAACTCCACCCGTTTATGAGGATCATAAAAACGCCGGAGAGGAGATATATGGGAAGGATCCTTTTCGCACGTTTCGCATAGAAGTGTCCTATGTTGCTGTCCCTGAGGAGCGAAGTCGCGACGGACATTCCCGAAAGGAGCATGAATATGTCGACGCCGTAGAATGATACCCTGATGATAAGATCTTCTGCCTCATACAAGGCAGTGCCGTCCGGGAATACAGGCAGGAACTCGTGGAAATAGCAGATAATAAGCGCCGCAACACCCATCAGGGCATTGCGGTACTTTGATATCAGGGCCAGATCGCCCTTTCCTGATATTTCGATCTTATCCTTAGCCATACAAGGTTATTTTATCATTCTGTTGTATGCACTGATAACAGCTCTTACAGAAGATTTTGTTACAGAGCTCGATACACCTGCTCCGATGTAAGTCTTTCCGTCATCGTGATTCTTCAGTTCAATGTATGTGATAGCGGCTGAATCAGAACCAGATTTCATAGCGTGCTCGCTGTACATACCGATTGAGAAGTCAACGCCTGTAAACTCTTTGAACGCTCTGGTGAACGCATCGAGGAGACCATTACCTTCAGCACTTATCGAATGTTGTTCGCCATTGTATGAAATAACAGCGTCTACCCTGCTCTTCTTCTCGTTGACGGCATGCTCAGAAAATGATTCGAGACTGTACGGAGCCATGACATTGATATAATACTCATCAAACAGATCGAATACCTGCTGAGGAAGGAGTTCCTTCTCTCCGTGATCGGTCTCTTCCTTAATGATCGACAGGAAATCTCTCTGGAAACTCTTGGGCAGCATAACACCATAGTACTGCTCCATGACATATGCAACACCGCCTCTGCCGGACTGGCTGTTGATCCTGATGATAGGCTCGTAATCCCTTCCGACATCTGCAGGATCGATCGGCAGATAAGGAACAGCCCAGACTGCAGAACCTGTATCATCCATATGCTTTTTGCCCTTGTTGATAGCATCCTGATGAGACCCTGAGAACGCAGTAAATACAAGCTTCCCGGCCCACGGATGTCTGGGTTCAACATGCATCCCTGTACAGTCCTCGTACACATCGATACACTCATTCATATTCGAGAAATCGAGACCCGGATCGATACCCTGCATCATCATGTTTATTGCAAGCGTTATGATATCAACATTGCCCGTTCTCTCACCGTTGCCAAACAGCGTACCTTCCACCCTGTCCGCGCCTGCGAGCAGTCCGAGTTCAGATGCCGCGACACCCGTACCTCTGTCATTATGCGTATGCAGCGAAACGATAATGGAATCCCTCCACTTCGTCTTCTCACAGAAGAATTCGACCATATCCGCATAAACGTTTGGCAGCGTATACTCAACAGTCTCCGGCAGGTTGATTATTACCTTCCTGTCAGGTGTCGGCTTCCAAATATCACAGACAGCGTCACATATCTCAACAGAAAAATCAGGTTCAGTGGATGAATAGCTCTCAGGAGAGTACTCCAGTATCCAGTTCGTATCACTGTCATCCTCATTGATATACTCTTTAATCAATTTCGCCCCTTCGACGGCGAGCTCGATGCACTCCTTCTTCCCGAAACCGAATACCACGTCCCTTTGAAGTGTCGACGTTGAATTATAGAGGTGCACAACCACATTGGGAGCTCCGTTAACAGCTTCCATCGTCTTATCGATTATATGCTTTCTTGACTGCGTCAGAACCTGGATCGCAACATCATCCGGGATCAGATCGTTCTCGATAAGATAACGGCAGAAATTATAGTCTGTTTCAGATGCCGCAGGGAAACCGATCTCAACAGTCTTAAATCCGCACTTAAGCAGATATTTAAAAAATCTGACCTTCTGCTCAAGATTCATCGGAACTTCAAGTGCCTGGTTCCCGTCACGAAGATCGACAGAGCACCAGATCGGAGCTTTCTCAATAGTCCTTTGCGGCCACTTTCTGTCAGGCAGATCCACTTCAGGGATCTTAACATAACGATTAAAGTTCATCTCGTACCTCCGCTAAATATATATACCCCTTCATCTGCTGTATAGAGACGAAGGGGCGTTCGCGGTACCACTCTATTTCACCCGTCATATCGGGTGCTCTTTGCGGATACAGGCAACTCATATGCCGATATCCTGTTCCTGTAACGTGGAACTCCTACGTTCCGGTCTAATCGCAGATCTTTCAACCGGACAGCTCCAAGGTGAGTTCCTTCTGTTCAAACTTATTGTCTTGCACCTTACGACAACTCTCTGAAAGTTCGAATGCAGGAGTACTATTCCTCTTCTAAGCCTTTAGTTATTATGTGCAATATAAACAAAATAAAGCAAAAAGTCAATAACTCAGGAAATAACAGCAAGATACTGGAACATCAGTATTACGGACATTACAGCCGCAGCCGTAAACACCATTATCAGAACAATATGTATCCAGTTGTACTTCTTCGGAATCTTTCTGAATACAAGCGCACATACGATTGCAAGGACTATCGAGACAACTATCCTGACGATGAATGTTATCAGATGTATTCCCGGAGTATTGCTGACAAATACCGGAGCTTTCGATATTGCATAAATACTTACACTTATAAAGAATGCTTCAATAAACACTGCTGCCTTACGCGTAGAATCAGGTGTGACTCTTTCAACACGTTCAGTTCCGGGAACCGGAGCAAACTTTTTGGCCAGACGGTTTGAAAGGATCGTGATCGCCAAAACAAATACCAGGATTACAATATAACCGCCTATACTGTAGCCGAATCCCGTCCTGAGGGTATCGATCTCACCCTGACGCTCCATTCTTGCTACATCACGTGCCTGATCGAGCCTGACGATATCGTCTTCAGAGAATACATACTCTTTTACATTTGCTTCAATATAGTAATTCTCATCAAGTCCTGTCCTGTAATAGATCTTTGAACAGTTTCCGTCCTCATCGATCATATGAATGTCCATTGTTGCTCCGACCGGGAATGTTTTAACGACAGTCTGAGATTTACGGTCGTTGTAATAATGTGCACCTGTTGTAAACTCTTCCACAACAGTTACACTATGAACAGTAATATCGTATCTCTTATTGTTGGAAAGGTCGATCTCTGAAGCAACTCCTTCAGTAATACCAAAATAGCCGACGAGAGCAACGAGAAAATAGATGGGCATAAGAATGATAAGGACTCTTCTGCTCTCCATCTTGACAATGACCCTGCTGAATATCTTGTCCCTTGCCCAGTTGATCCAGTAAGTTGCCTCCTCCATCTTGAGCATAAGTGCCATACCGAAATAGATGGATATTGCAAGTATTCCCTTGATCGCTATTATCGTAAGCTGCATGGCCTTTGAACCGTTTCCGGGAAGGATAATGTCAATGCAGAAGATGACAAGACACATTACGATCGAACACATAAAGCTCAGCATTATTGACTTGATAACGCCGTGCGGAGCTATCGCCTTATCACGCCTGTAAAGAATAAGAAGGACAAGCATCTGCAACACACTTGTTACCGAATAAGCGATGGTAAGAGCGATCGGTCCGAAATTGAAATGTGTCAGGATGATACATACCAGCGGATTCGATATAAGGCCGATACATCCGGCATACAAAGGGATCTTCGTCCTTCCTATCGAGTTGAATGCCTGATTATAAAGATGAACAACTGAATGCGTTACTATCGCGAAACAGTATCCGATAAGGAAAACACTTGCCTTCGAAGCATTCTCATCCGTATAGTTAGAAGACCACTGATATATCGCCTTTACTACATCAGTACTCATTAGAGCAATAAAACCCGCACAGGGTATCGCAATAAACAAAGCGCTCTTCAAACTGTTTGACAGATAATTTGATGTATCCTTATAGCGCTTTGCTTCAAATGCCGCAGCAATATTAGGTGTCATGATAGTGCTGATCGCAACCGTAAAGACTCCATACGGTATCTGCCATATTGTGGATGCATTTCGAAGAGCGTATATACTTCCCTTGTCAAAATTGCCGGCAAAGTAATTAAGAACGATTACATTGATCTGAACAACAGATGTTGAGAACATTATTGGAAGAGCTCTCTTCAGCAGCTTGATGAACTCAGGATCACGCGGCTTGAAGATGAATCTGAAACTCTTCAGCTTATCAAAACCGACTATGTACTGATAAAAGAAATAGATGAGCGATGCAACTAGGATTCCTCCTGTTGTCATCATAAGTCTGTACTCTGAATTGTCTGCCAAGAAATAGATGGCGAGGATAACAAATACGTTGTAAAGGAATGGTGCAAGAGCTGTCTGATTAAATCTCCTGTAGGAGTTCAGGATGCCCATGCAAAGAGCCGCCAGCATCATGAAGAATATCTGCGGAAAAAGAAGCCTTGAAGCAGATGCAGCAAGCGTAAGTGTCTCGGGATCGATATCGCTCTTGTCGAGAGCATACAGCTGGTATATCGGGTTTGCAAAAACAACACCTAGTACGCAGACGATAATCATCACAACAGAAATAACAGAAACGAATATACTGATCGTTCTAATTCCGCGTTTCTCCTCGTTTACGGCAAGAGCGCCCGACATATAAGGAGCGATAGATGAATAGACAGCGCCGCCGATTATAAGATTGTAGAACAGATCAGGAATGGTAAATGCCAGAGAAAATGCATCTCTGTATGTCTCGTCAAATCTGTGGCTTACAACGATGTCTCTTATAAATCCTGATCCTTTTGAAAGAATAAGGCCGACCATAACTATAGCTGTGGCGATCTTTGCGGATGAAATGCCGCTTCTTCTTCTCTCTCTGGCCGTTAATCTCTGTTCACTCATCAAGTATTATCCAATGCGATATTAAAGGCTTCTTCCACCGTCTGAAGCCTAATACTGTCGCGATTTCCACTGAAAATAAAATGTCTCGCATAATTCTTTCCGGATCCTGCGAAACCAATATAGACTGTCCCGACAGGCTTCTCTTTACTTCCACCTGCAGGACCTGCAATACCCGTAACTGAAACTGCAAGATCAGTGCCAAGAACTCTTCTTGCGCCTTCAGCCATCTGCATTGCACACTGCTCGGATACAGCACCGAAATCTCTGATAACGCTCTCCTCAACTCCGAGAACGCGAATCTTAACTTCATTCGAATATGAAACAATGCTGCCTTCCAGACAAGCTGAAGCTCCAGGAACTGAAACAACCTCAGCCGAAATAAGTCCTCCTGTCAGGCTCTCGGCAAAACCGATCTTCAACCCGTTAAAAGTGCAAAGAGAGACTATCTGTGCAGCAAGTTCGCTGATATTACCCATTATTTGCCTCCCTTTGCCTTCATTTCGAGCCAATCTATCTCAGTTATAAGCACTTTACGCGGCTTACTGCCCTCAAAAGGTCCTATTATACCGTTCTTCTCAAGAAGATCGATAAGTCTGGATGCTCTGGGATATCCTACACCAAGTCTTCTCTGAAGAACAGAAGAACTTGCCTGACCAACTTCGAGAACCACTTCAACAGCCTGTTCAAAGAGATCATCTCCGCCGAATCCTGAGGAAGACTTACCATCTTCTCCACCGCCGGATTCTTCAGAAACAACACCCTGATTTACCTTGTCGATGATCTCATTATCATACATTGAACCGTAAGTATTCTTAAGATAATTTACGATTGTCTCAACTTCCTTATCCGAAACAAATGCTCCCTGTCCTCTGATAGGCTTCGGAGCAGTTCCGGGATAATAGAGCATATCGCCCTTACCAAGAAGTTTCTCGGCACCTACCTGATCAAGAATGGTTCTGCTGTCGACACCTGAAGCAACAGAGAAAGCGATCCTTGAAGGAAGGTTAGCCTTGATGACACCTGTTATGACGTCAACTGAAGGACGCTGTGTAGCAATAATAAGGTGAATACCTGCCGCTCTCGCTTTCGCTGCAAGACGTGAGATCTGAGTCTCAACATCCTTACCGGCAACGGTCATAAGGTCCGCAAGCTCATCAATAATGATAAGGATAAGCGGCAGCGGCTTCTCATCATTGTATTTGAGGAATTCGTTGTATCCGTCAAGGTTCCTTACATCATTCTGGGAGAAGAGCTTATATCTTCTCTCCATCTCGACAACTGCCCACTTAAGGATATTTGAAACCTTCTTGGCATCAGTCTCAACAGGCATGATGAGGTGCGGAATGCCGTTGTAGATAGAAAGCTCAACAACCTTTGGGTCAACCATTATAAGCCTCACCTGATCAGGTGAAGACTTACAGAGAATGCTGCAGAGAATAGTATTGATACATACCGACTTACCTGAACCTGTCTGACCTGCGATCATAAGATGAGGCATCTTCGCAAGATCACAGTATATAGGTTTGCCCGGAATATCTCTTCCAAGAGCAACCGTAAGCGGAGTGGATTCTCTGAACTTCTGGTCTTCAAGAAGACCTCGTAAGTGCACTGCCGTTGTCTTATCATTCGGTATCTCGATACCGATGGCACTCTTACCCGGGATAGGAGCTTCTATTCTGACTGAATATGCAGCCATGGCAAGCTGGATATCATCCTGAAGTGACAGGACTCTGTTGACCTTTGTACCTGTAGCAAGAGTAAGCTCAAATCTGGTAATTGAAGGCCCGTGAGTGATATTTACTACCTGTGCATCAATACCAAAGCTCTTCAATGCGCCTTCCAGTTTCTCGGCTTTTGCCTTAAGCTCGGCATTTGTATTAGCGGTAGAACTTGTCTTCTCATCATTCGAGAGAAGTTTTGCCGGAGCCGGCTTATAAACGCCGTTCATCTTCTTTGCAGGGGCTCTTCCCGAAGGCGGAAGATCGACAGGAGTCTCAGTCCTCACCTTACCGGTATCAACAATACGTCCTTCTGTGGCACTGTAGCCGTTATTCTCTGTTTTCTTGTTGATCGTTATCATGGATGAAGAGTCTTCTGCAGCTGCAGGCACTGACGAAGGTACAGGTGCTGCTGCCGCAGGAATATCATCTTCCAGTTCTCCAAAAGCCTCTGTATCTACAGAAGGTCTCCTTATAGTTGTGCTAGTATAGGATGAAACTTCGTAAGGCAATGTATCATCAGGTGCTGCAGGAGTCTTTCCGTCAGAAAGGTCGTAGAAATCCTGCTGACGATTGTCAAGGAATGAAGGAACGTCCATCTTTCCTTTCTTATGAAGAGGAGGATTCTTCGGCAGCGGTGTATACGAGAAATCAGCGCGGGTCTCTTCTTCAGGAACTCTGTATGATTTCTCTCCGTATTTCAGTCTGTCAGGATGAGGCTGTATATCGGCTCCAAACTCCTTATCAGATACATCGATAAAACCTGACTCACCATCTACAGGCATCTTCGCATAGAAAGGATCCTTCTTAGGTCTTACCGCCTTTGCCCTGGTCTGCTGAGGATATACGGGCTGGGTTGCGTGCTGTGGCTGCTGATACATGTTCTGTGCCGGGTAGTTTACAAATGGAGATGACGCAGGCGCAGTCGGAGCAAACTCAGTATATCCGTTTCCTGAATAAACCTGATGCTCGTTACGGCTGCGGTTAACATTCTGGTATACCCTGCTCGTTCCGCTTTTAATTGCCTGAGCAGTCTTTTTTGCTGATTTCTTGATCGAAACATGGAACACGAGTATGAGCTGCGCAATGATAAACACAACTATGGTAATGCAGCTGATAAGATTTCCGAGTATTGTTCTGAGAGCAATGGCAATTCCGCCGCCGAGAAGGCCTCCGGAGATTACATTGGCTGAAGCTGCCTGAGGCGTGATAAGTGAACTGTCGAGACCTGAATCCCACAAAAGTGCGATTGCCTTAGTCGCAACAGAATATCCGTGCTCATTAACACAGAGACTCTCAAAGTGCTCGAAATCCATCGATACGATCGCCAGAAATGCCGATACACAGACAAGAAGCGTCAGGACCGATCTTACCCTTATCTTGGAGACACCTGCTCTCTTCTCGATAAAATAGTCGATTCCCATATAAACAAGCAGTACAGGAAGGCCATAGGCCATAATGCCGACAAGACCAAAACCCGTATTCTTTATAAAAGCTCCTACCGTTCCTGTAAATTCGGCAGGAAGATAAAACATCAGCATCATTGCGATACCAAGGAAGAACAGGAGTATTCCCATTACTTCTTTCTTACCGTCGAAGGACCCTGAACTCATTTAATAAGCCTCCTGTATGCTTTATATAAGCTTGCGACAGTCTTGCTGTCTTTGATCTCACCGCTGTCACACATCCTGACAGCTTCAGTAAGCGGGATCCTGATAACTCTCAGGAACTCACCGGCATCAGGCGAAGATTCAGTCTTTACCAGATCAGTTGCAAGGTACATATGTATCCTCTCGGAACAGTATGCCGGAGTCGCAATAATAACTCCCAGATCCTCTATCTTTCCTGCCATAAAGCCGGTCTCTTCACCGATCTCACGTTCTGCGCATCCTCTGGGGTCTTCGCCGGGTTCAACCTTGCCTGCAGGAACCTCTGTAAGGACTTCATCAGCGCCGCTCCTGTACTGCCTTACAAGATAGCAGTTAAGTTCATCATCTACCGGAAGAACACATGCACCGCCTGTATGTAATATGACCTCACGGTTTGCTTTTGAACCGTCACAGAGCTCAACATCCTTAACGACACACCTGAAGACACGGCCATTAAAGATCTCCTGCTCCTTTATCGTCTTCTCAAACAGTTCGCTGTCGCTGCAATTAGTATTGCCCATATTACTTAAACTCCCTTGAGCACATAACTGCAAGCTCATCGCATCTGTTATTGTACTCATTGGTCGAATGACCTTTTACCTTGATAAATGTCACTTTATGAACAGCTGTAAGAGCTACGAGTTCCTTCCAGAGATCAACATTGGCAACCTCAGCTTTTGCGCTGTTGCGCCAGCCGTTCTTAGACCAGTTGCCTATCCAGTTCTGATTAAATGCGTTCACAACATAAGCACTATCAGAATAAACGTCAACATCACACGGCCTGGTGAGTGCCTTAAGTCCCTGTATAACAGCCATAAGCTCCATACGGTTATTAGTTGTTGAAGCATCTCCTCCGCAAAGCTCCTTGCTCTTTCCGCCGGCCATCAGTATGCAGGCCCAGCCTCCGGGACCGGGATTGCCTGAACATGCACCATCTGTATATATCGTTACCTTTGTAAGTCCGTCTGCCATATCAACCGTTCTTCATCTGCTTTGTCTTAATTGCAGCCGCATCAACTGCCTTGATAACACTGTTGCGCAGACCGCACTCTTCAAGAGCCTTAACACCCTCAATCGTCGTTCCTCCCGGAGAGCAGACCTTATCCTTAAGCACTGCAGGGTGTTCACCTGTCTCAAGCACAAGCTTGCCTGATCCCATAACAGTTGCAGCCGCGATCTTAAGCGCATCATCTCTCTTTATTCCAAGAGCAACTGCAGCATCTGCCATAGCCTCGATAAAGAGCATTACATAAGCAGGACCCGTTCCCGAAACACATCCGATATTATCAAGAGTCTTCTCATCACAGAGAATGACCTCTCCGCATGTCCTGAGAAGCTTTGTAACTGTATCTACCTGCTCTTCACTGAGTCCGACAGGACAAACCGCCGAGACACCTGCGCCAACCTGTGCGGGGGTGTTAGGCATGATCCTTACAAAAGGTCTGCCCTCTCCGAGTATTCCTGCGATCCTATCAGTTGTAACAGCTGCAGCGATCGAAAGGAGGACTGCTCCGCTCTTAAGACTCTTAGCCACATCCCTGAGACAGTCATCAAAATTGATCGGCTTTACAGCGATAAGGACATAGTCAGCATCCTTTACGCAATCATCGATCCCGGAGGCTGCAGTAGCGCCGATCTGCTGAGCAAGGTCAGCAGCTGACTTCTGATACACATCAAAGAGCCTGATTGACAGCTCTCCGTCATAACCTTCAGCAAACCCTCTTGCAAGAGCTTTACCCATATTACCTGTACCGATAACGGCTATATTCATAATAAATCTCTCCTTCGAAGTTTTAATAATATATTATTATAATATAAGGAAAGAAAAAATGTGGTAACAATTACTTGACATCTGATAAACTCTCAATTAAACTACACAATGTTCTATTTAGGGGAGTGGCTCAATGGTAGAGCAGTGGTCTCCAAAACCACCGGTTGCGAGTTCGAATCTTGTCTCCCCTGCCAATATAGACAAACCAAAAGGGACTGTTTCAGCATTGAGACAGTCCCTTATTTATTAGCTAATTAAATGCATTATTGGAGAGTAAGAATTTCTTCGAGCGGACTTCCGCAGACACTTTAGTGTCGAGGACTGTAGCGAGAAGACTTCTTACGCGTCTTCAATCGTTATCGGAGTTACTTTACCTCCAAGTGCAGTAACATTCTCCCGGTAGCACTGGTCACGGTCCTCAAAGCTGTAAGCCATTCCCCAGCCCCATGCCGCATCACTTCTCCAGATAGTCTCCGCACTGAAATTGCTGATAATACCACCATTGGGATTAACGCGAATCCCCTCAAAATAAACGCCGTCATAACAGATTTGATCACCTCTGTCATCATTGTGCCATGTAACCTGATATATCAGCACAAGCCTGTTGGAGCGGTTCGGTCTTGTCTCGGGAATATCCGTGACCAGATATGCATCAAGGAAAACGGCATCAGTCTTCTCGTAGTTCTTGATCACATTATCCAAGTAAGCACATTTATCGATATTCATCTGGGCTACTCTTCCCGCTTCGATAAAATCATTCATCTGATCCTTCAGATCGTCAGCAGTAACGTTATAATCGGGTGCCGGTGTAGGCGTTGCAACAGTCTGTTCGCTGAAATGACTTCCTCCATTACTTCCCATCCCTTTGATGAAAAAGAAGAGCAACACGCCCCCGCAGATAATCGCACCAATAAATACAAGTGCAACAAAGTCGGAAGCTGCATTCTTTACAGATTCACTGCGTTTTCTCGCCTGTTCCCTCTTATACTTTCTGTTCTCGGATTCAATATCAGACTTTTGCTGAAGCTCATACTTCTTCTCAAGGAGTTCTTTCTCGTGAGCAAGTCTTCTCTCTTCCCTTTCCGCCTCTGTCTGAAGTCTCTCATATTCGACATCAGACTCATCATAATCAACCGCGAAAACTCCGCCGCAGGAATTGCAGATATAGTTATCCCCGTCTTTTTTTAGATTCCCGCTGCAGTTCGGGCATTTCAGATCTACGATCTTCACTTAACGATCTTCTCCATATATATGTATGTAAGTTCATCATTGAACGGTTCTTTCTTAAACACACTGTATCCGAGAGTCTCAAACAGCGCAACATTACCGACACTCTTATTGGTCGTGAATATTACATATCTTGAATTAGGAAGTTCTTTTTCTGTTTTGTAGAGCAACTTTGTGCCTATACCACGGCATCTGAACTCCTTCTCAACACATATCTTGCGGATGTAAACATCAGTTCCCTCACGGTAACCGCGGGATGCACCGATTATCGTTCCACTGTCATCCAAAGCCTTAAGGAAAATGCCTTTGTTATACTCTTCGATCATCTCGTCAATCGTCTGAACCATAGGCGGGATCTTGTAATTATTGAGGATGCGGGCTTCGCTCTCAAAGGCACGGTACTGCAGTTCCAGTATCGGCTGAAGATCTTCTTTTGTTGCTCTTTCTATTCTCATGGATAAATCCTTTAACCGTTTTTATGTTATATTAGTTTATGTGGAAGCTTAGCTCAGCGGGAGAGCACTCCCTTCACAGGGGAGGGGTCAAGGGTTCGAACCCCTTAACTTCCACCATTTTTATCTGTATGAACCATTCTTAGTCTTCTTCGCACGCTTCTCCATATAAAGCTTCTCGTCTGCCTGTTCAAGCAGTTCAAAGATATCAGTATCATCAGAACAGATAAACTCGCAAACACCCACGCTCATCTCGATCGGATATGGCTTGCCTGCTTCTTCATTCTTGGCTTTGGTGATTGCCTTTATCCTTTCCTTGATCGCATCTTCGTAGTTATCAACACCGACAACAGCAAATACAACGAACTCATCTCCGCCGAGTCTTCCGATAACATCACTGTTCCTGAATGTATCAGTAAGAATAGATGCGATCAGTCTGAGAGAGAAATCACCGTCATCATGTCCGAACTTGTCGTTGACCATCTTAAGATTGTCCATATCGGCATAACAGACGAGAGCTCTCTTTCCTTTATTGATCGGATCCGTGATCGCCTTCTGCGTATACTCAAGGAAGCCTCTTCTATTATAAAGACCTGTAAGCTCGTCAGACTTTGCTTCCTTTGACAAAAGGCTGTTATCGCGCATAAACTGCTCAAGAGAGTTTTGAAGCTCCCTCTTGACCTTATTCTGCTCTTCGATCATAAGCAGAGACTTGATCGATACAGATAACTGATATGCAACAACAGAAACGTTGGACAGATCAACAGTATCAAGTTGATTAACAATCAGTCCATATACATCATCACCTACAAACAACGGAAAAACGATCATTGTTGCACGCTCATCTATATCAACGAAATCATTTTTGAAGATCTTCTCTGTACGTACGAGCTGACGTTCTTCGCTTGGTGTAAATACGCCCTTATCTGCATAAGCCTTAAGAAGGATCGACTTCGGACACTTCCATCCGTCTTCTTCAATATGCTTCTGGTTGCCCTGGAACATATACATATATGATCTGTCAAACCCAACTGTATCAAGGCCTTCAAGCAGTAGCTTATACGGAACTTCACTCTCATGAGACATAATAAAGATACTGCCGGTCTGCCTGTTTACAAGCCTTGATACCTTGTCACGCTTACTGAGATTGCTGCTTATGATATTGAGACCCTTCAGCGACAGGATCCTGTAGTATTCAGATATCATATCATCAAGAGCGATCGTCTTAAGATTATCCCTCATCAGATCTGTACCATAGTTCTGCAGTGTCTGAAGGACATTAAAGAGTCTCTCAGTATTAACGTAAAGCAGAACATCTGTATCAACGAGCTTTCTGAAAGCCTTATCGACTCTGTCCCTGTGTTCACCGGAAGAGAGATATTCAGAATACTGCTGACAGAACGTCTCCAAAGCATCCTTGACCTTTGCAGTATTGTCATCATCATCAAACACACCGAAAAGATACTTCTTCAGAGCATCAATAAACAGAGTGTTATCCTCACCGATGTGGCTGATACTAAGTCTCTCGCTAAGATCCGCAACATCAAGGCCTCTGCATCCGCAAGAATTACGCTGAACGAGATAAGTCTCAACAGCAATATTATGTGTGGTCTGACCTGTAATATAATAATTTGCTGCAAGAACAGCCTGATATGTCAGTTCCGCAGAACTTGCCTCAACAGTTGTAAGAGGAGGTGTCATCGATGCCGCGAAAATATCATCATCAAATCCGACAACAAGGATATCCTTACCTGGAACGAAACCGCGTTCCTCTATAACACGGTAACCGCCCAAAGCCATACTGTCATTCGCAAATGCGATGGCATCCGGCTTACCATACTTATCAAACAGCTGATTCACGGCATCCATACTGTTCTCTGTAAAATCACCGAAAACGATCTGATCATCAGTAACCTCAAGGCCTTCTTCCTCCATGATATCCTTGAAAGCCTGAAGTCTGTCAATTGCATCCTTATTCGTCTCAGGTCCGCTTACAAAAGCAATTCTCTTGGCTTCATGCTTATGGATCAGATGCTTTAAAGCGCGGCCGAGTCCGGATTTATTATCAAAAGTTACCGAAGGATAACCCGGCATATCGGCAAAGAGAGTTACGATCGGGACCCTGGGAAGTCCCGCAACGAACTTATCCTGAAGTTCCTTGTCGGCTCTCGAACATATCGTACCTAACAATACATAAAGGATATCTACATTCTGCTCATTAGGAATATCAAAAACGAAACTGTACTGATACTCATACTCAGTACTCTCAAAACGTCCGTCAGGCTTCCCGATATAGTGTCCCGGGAAAAGCAGGAGATTCGCATCCAGTGCTTTTGCGGCGAGTTCCGCACCCTTGCAGCACTGACTGGTGAAGTAGTTATTCGGATCGTCGATCAGAAATCCGATATTCAGTCGCTTGGCCATCAATGAATCCTCCTTGAACTTAAAAGTCAAACACAACTTAAATATAACATATATGATATGTCTTTTTTATAAACATTTTCCTTTGAAAATAATAGCATCCGTCAGATAACGGATGCATCAGTTAATTACACAGAATCAAGTCAATATCAGCTGATTGCTTTCTTGATTGTAAGGATATTCTGACCGTCCTTATACTCATAGTTGATATCGTCCATTGTCTTCTTCGCAAGGAAGATTCCGAGACCGCCGATCGGGCGCTCGTCAGCAGAAAGCGTTGTATTAGGATCAGGTTTTGCCAAAGGATCATATTGAACTCCGTTATCAACAAAGCTGATAACAACAGTCAAAGGATTCTCTAAAACTTCTGTCCTGATCGTTGCAGGACCGACCTTAGGATTATATGCATAAGAAGCGATATTAACAAATATCTCCTCAACAGCAAGGTCAATCTGCGAAAGGATCTTCATAGGACAGTTATACTCTTCGAGTTGTTGATCAATAAACTCAAGAACCTGTGGGAGATTCTCCGTTAAGGCGAGAATTTCAAGATCCTTCATAACTCAATTTCCTCCGATATCATTCAATAGTAAGTGCGTCGCTTAATCCGGTAATATCAAATACGTCCATAACCTCAGGACATACATTCTTAACGATCATCTCTCCATTCTGAGACATCTCCTGGTGAAGGAAAAGAAGAACTCTGAGGCCGGCACTGGATATATACTTGAGTTCTGTAAAATCAAGAACGAGCTTTGTAACTCCGTTGATCTCGCCCTTAACCTGCTCTTCAAGAGTAGGAGCTGTAAGAGTATCAACTCTTCCCTCTACTGCAACTGTGAGTTCAGAACCGTTTCTGTCAAACTTTACTTCCATATAATTAATACCTCCAATGGATAAATTATATCATATTATTGATTTCTCATTTATTTTATACGAATTGCGTAAATATGTATAGTCATAACCTTACGGTTGCTGATCCTCAAACTGTTCTATTAACGCAGAAGCATCAAACAGGCGCGACAGATCGCTGTTCCTCAGTGACTTGCCGTTGATGATCGTCCTGTCATAGTACAAATAATTATCGCCATAGATATAGTAAGGTCTCGGCCCGATTCCAAAAAAGATCCTGAACCCGTTATTCTTGAGATATACGGCTCTCTGATCAGTTCCGAAGATATAGTCCCCGTTGGGATAGACGATCATGTGGGTGTCTCCCAGGAGAGGTTCGATCTGTTCCATCCATTTCGAGGTATCCGCCTCGATTTCATCCATATCAGACTGTCTGGCATTAATATATCCGTATGTGGATGACGCAAACTTCCACCCCGTATCCTTAAGGGCATCAGCAATAGCCATTACGGTATCCCTGTTAGCATCAAGTTCCGAATCATTCAGGTTAACATTCGGGTAACCTGCAGAAGCAAGCGCACTATTCCTGTCATCGATCTCATCCTGTGACACTACATATCCGAAGCATGATTCGTATCCACTGACGGAAATAACGCCCTTCGCGCCATCATACGTGAAGTCATGATGCTCCTCGACAAATCTCTCAAGGATTCCGATAGCTTCCTTTGTACTGCTTACTACAGCATCTCCGTTAACATCGATATATTCGCTGCATACCTGTCCCTGATCGTTCAGAACGAGTCTCTGACATAGTCCCTGCCCGTAATTACGCGCACTGTAATCAAGTGATTCGATTACAAGGATCAAAGGCTTTTTGCCAAGAGGCACGTTAAGAGGCATCTCGACAAGATATGTATCGTTATCAAGGCCTGCAAGTGCTTCCGCATCGATAAGGCAGTAGTTATTCTCATACAGAGCAGAGATCATATTCTCAAACTCGGTACATGTCAGATATTTCTCAAGAATAGAGTTTCCGTATGAGCCGGATCTTGCAAGATCTGTATCAGCTATAAGATTACGAACGCAGAGAACCTCGACCTTTCCGTTATATGTGACAGTCTCTGTCGTATTGGAAGTCGCAATAAGAAGATCGTTCGCACACCTTGCATCATTCGGGAAGATGGCTGCGAGATCAGAAAGAAGTTTCTCTGCAGAATAGAACTTGAACGTCTCGAGCATATGCTCCCCTGACAGGATCATAGGCTCATACATGATGTCCATTATCTCTTCAAGCCTTTTGGTGCAGTATTCATAAACAAAACCGTTATTACGTGCGATTACCGACTGATAAGTCTTTACAGAGGTAATATAGTCTCCCTCCTCAAAATGGGACTCGGCATTCTGGACATCACCCGTAGCCATCTCTATCATGTCGAGTTCCGCCTGCAAAGGCCTTACCGTAGCGGCAAAGTTGCTTATTGGCGCCATCTGCTTAAAGACATAAGTAATGTCAGGCTTCTCAATATTACCAAGCAGGAACTCTGTACAAAGATCGCTGAGCCAGTTGGATACGAGTGATGTTGTAAGCTCCTGCATACCGCCAAGGAAAGCAATATCTTCTGAAGACGGCTGATAACGGTTGTATCTGACCTTATCACATATATCGTTAACTCTCAGATTTACAATGCTCTCCATCTGAGAGAGCGCTTCGTTCTCTTCTGTCATCTTTGCGGCTTCTTCAGGGGATTTGGAAATAACAGAATCCTGTACGCTCCTGTAGATATCAAGAGCTTCATCGTATCTGCCTTCAGTTATCGCTTTCTCGAAAGAAGGAACAGGATCGGTCTTACTGCCCGTGAAGCCTTCAATATAGAAATATGCTCCGAATGACAATACTGTTATCACAAGACAGAGTACAGTGAGCAGCCTGTGCACTGTATTGCCAAACTTGCCGTATCGGTCACCGTATATATTGTCGTTTACAAGATTGCTCAACTAAAATCCTCAAAGCCTAACTGCTTGTTCTCAAAGGAATCTTCCTTGATATAGTAACCTATCGCAGGTACCTTTCTGATCCTGTAGTATTCAGCATCGCCGATACCCGATTCTGCAAGTCTTCTGATCTCCACCATCTTGGAACCTCTCTTTGATGCGAGGAGCTGGACACCCTGTGTAGTCCTGGTAGTCTTGAGAGGTATGAGAGATGATTTAAACACAACGGCCTTCTTCAGATCTGATCTTGCAACGAGATCAGGATCCTCATCATCTGCAAGAAGTATGAAAGATACTGCCTTTGAAAGATCTGAGTAGCCCTTCAGAAGCTTCTTCCTGTTCTGCTTTGTCTCATAAACATTGATCGGGAACAATGCAGCCTTACCGTTCTCAAAACCGATCATTATCTTGCCTTTATAATCAGTCGTAGGGATCATGAATACAACATTCTCACCTTCTTCAAAGCCAAGTTCAGACGGCAGATAGTAACCGAAATCTCCGGGTTTTGTATCAGCAAAATCGTAAGTCTTCGCCTTATAGACATTGCACTTATCTGTAAAGAACAGGATATCGCTCTTGTTTTCAGTCTCATATCCCAGGAAGATCTCGTCATCTTCCTTCGTCTTGAGTTCGCCCGCGTTACGCATCGAAACAAGAGAATGCTTCTTAAGATATCCGTGTCTTGTAAGCATGAGATGCAGACGGTAATCTGCAATCTCGACAGCTGGCGTAAACGCTTCAACAGTCTCATTTGCAATAAGCTGTGTGCGTCTCTCCTGACCGAACTTTGCAGCAACATCCTTAAGACTCTTGGAGATCAGGGTATTGATCCTTCTCGGACTCTTAAGGATATCCTCAGTATCAGCAATATCTTCCTTGAGTTTATCTCTGTCAGCGATCCTGTTGACGATATACTGCTTATTGATATTGCGAAGCTTGATCTCAGCAACATACTCAGCCTGTTCCTTATCAATACCGAATCCCTTCATCAAGTTGGGAACAACATCTTCCTCAAGCTCGGTATTGCGGATGATCTTTATCGCTTTATCGATATCAAGAAGGATGGCTGCAAGGCCGTCGAGGAGATGGAGCTGACGTCTCATCTTATTGAGATTGAACTCAAGCTCTCTCGTGATGCACTGCCTTCTCCAGATGAGCCACTCATTGATTATCTCACGGACACCCATTACTTTCGGGGAACCGTTGATCAGGATATTGAAGTTGCAGGCAAATGTATCCTGGAGCTTTGTGAATCTGAAGAGCTTCTTCATGAGAGCTTCGTGATCAGTTCCACGCTTGCAGTCAATGGTTATCTTGAGGCCATCAAGATCGGTCTCGTCTCTGATATCGGCGATTTCTTTTGCCTTGCCGGCCTTAACAAGATCGGCAATGCTGTCGATGATCGCTTCAGAGCTGGTGGAATACGGGATCTCCGTTATCTCGATAAGATTATTCTTCTTATCGATCTCATACTTGCTCCTGATAGGGATCGAGCCCTTACCGGTCTCATATATCTGTCTCATCTGTTCCTTATCGTAAAGAATCAGTCCGCCGCCGGAGAAATCAGGTGCCGGCATATATTCAAGAAGGTCACAGCTGCAGTCCTTGAGATAAGCTTCTGTTGCCTCACATACTTCCCTCAGATTAAATGAACATATATTGGATGCCATTCCGACAGCAATACCCTGATTACTGTTAACAAGGATCGCCGGGAATGTCGTCGGAAGCAGAACGGGCTCCTTAAGAGTACCGTCATAGTTATCAACAAGATCGACGGCATTCTTATCGATGCCCTTAAAGATCTCACCACAGATCTTCTCGAGCCTGACCTCTGTATATCGGGGCGCTGCACACTGCATATCACGTGAATACTGCTTACCGAAATTACCCTTTGAATCAACATACGGATGAAGCAGAGCTGCATTACCCTTCGTCATACGCACCATGGTGTCATAGATAGCCTGATCACCGTGAGGATTGAGCTTCATAGTTTGTCCGACAACGTTGGCGGACTTTGTCCTGTTGCCGTTAAGGAGGCCCATCTTATACATCGTATAGAGAAGCTTGCGGTGTGACGGCTTAAATCCATCGATCTCGGGGATTGCTCTCGAAACTATTACACTCATAGCATAAGGCATATAGTTCATCTCGAGCATCTCCGTGATAGGCTGCTCTACTGCGGGCATATCCTTCGCATTTGTATCAGTAAGTCTCGCCTTCAGCGAGTCACTCTTCTTATCTTCGTTCTTTTTCTTCTTGCCAGCCATTCTTTTACTCCGTTATTAACCTATATCGAGCATATCGAGATACAGGTGTCCGTCCTGCTCGATATGAAGCTTTCTGCCTGCCAGATTGTCTCCCAGGAGAAGATCAAAGACCTCTGCAGTCTTCTTTGCATCCTCGGGACAGATCTTGATAAGCCTTCTGGTCTTGGGATTCATGGTCGTCTGCCACATCATCTCAGGCTCATTCTCACCGAGACCCTTTGATCTCTGGATCGTCAGGCATGAATTATCGTATTTTGCAAGTATATCCGCCTTCTCTTTCTCATTGAAAGCGAAAAGCGTCTCTTCCTGATCAGCCTTCTTCCCCTTAGGTCTGTATGTGATCTCAAAGAGAGGAGATTCAGCGACATAGACATGGCCTTTCTCAATGAGCGTAGGCGTAAGTCTGTAGATCATAGTCAGGATGAGAGTCCTTATCTGGAAACCGTCCACATCGGCATCGGTACAGATAATGATCTTGTTCCAGCGAAGATTGTCGATATTAAAGGCGCTTATCTCCTTGTTATGCTTATCACTTATCTCAACACCGCATCCAAGAACCTTAAGAAGGTCAGTAATTATCTCGCTCTTGAAGATCTGTGCATAATCGGCCTTGAGGCAGTTAAGTATCTTACCTCTGACAGGCATAACTGCCTGGAACTCGGCATCCCTGCCCATCTTAACAGAACCAAGAGCAGAATCACCCTCAACAATGTAGAGTTCTCTCTGATCGACATCCTTGCTTCTGCAGTCAACAAACTTCTTGATCCTGTTATTGATATCGATAGAACCCATCAGCTTCTTCTTTATGCTGACCCTCGTCTTCTCGGCATTCTCTCTCGAGCGCTTATTAACAAGGATCTGTTCGATTACCTTCTCACCTGCCTGCTTATTCTCGATAAACCATATCTCGAGATTAGTCCTGATGAGCTGAGTCATATAATCCTGGATATACTTGTTATTGATAGCTTTCTTAGTCTGATTTGCATAAGACGTCTGCGTGGAGAAAGTATTAGTAATGACAATAAGGGAATCAGCTATATCCTGGAAAGTGATCTTAGCCTCATTAGCCTTATACTTATCCTTTGCCTTTATCTGCTTGTCTATCTCGCTTAAGAACGCGCTTCTTACGGCCTTATCCGGAGATCCACCATGCTCAAGGTAACTGGAGTTATGGTAATACTCCATCGCATTGATCTCATTGTTGAAGCAGAAAGCAACCTCAGCCTTAACCTTGTACTCATCACGGTCATCGCTGTCTCTGCCCTTGCCCTCGCCGGTAAAATAACAAGTCTCCGTAATGCCTCTCATATCAGAGAGCTCATCACAGTAACCCTTTATTCCCTCTTTATAAAGATAAGTAAACTCTTCTCCGGAAAGCTCATCCTTCAGGATAAACTCAATCCCGCTGTTAACGACTGACTGACGCTTTATTATCTCCTTAAAGCTCTCCAGAGGAATAAATGTCTCAGTGAAGACCTCGGAATCAGGCTTCCAGCGCTGAATCGTACCGGTCCTCTTAAACCTGTAGGGTTCCTTCATGAGCTCAGTCACGGGTTCACCCTTCTTGAACGACATCGTGTACCTTGTATGATCTCTCATAACAGTAACATCGAAATACTCAGATGCATACTGGGTAGCACATGCACCAAGACCATTCAGACCAAGGGAGAATTCATAATCTCCGGCTGAATTGTTAAGGTATTTGCCGCCTGCATAAAGTTCACAGTAAACGAGTTCCCAGTTATAACGGTTCTCCTTTGTGTTGTAATCAAGCGGGATACCACGTCCGAAGTCCTCGACTTCAATGGAACCGTCTTTATACCTTGTAATGATTATCTGATTACCATACCCCTCACGGGCTTCATCGATAGAATTGGAAAGGATCTCAAAGAATGAATGAATACATCCCTCAAGATTGTCCGAACCGAATATGACCGCAGGACGTTTCCTTACCCTGTCGGCTCCTTTGAGCATGGAAATACTCTCATTTCCGTAAGCTTTCTTTGCTGACATAGATCAAAAAACCCCCAAAAACAAACAATTTCTAAATCATTATAGCATAACCTTCACTTTGTAAAGGTTACCACAGGAAAGATGAGAATCTCAATTTTATTTGAACTGTACGGAAGATGCGAGCTTATCGTTATTGCTTCCAACAGAAACACCTGACCATTCTGCCTGACTTCCTGCATAGAAGACGCTGCCAAGGCTTGTGCAGTTCCTGAAGGCTGATTCACCTACAGTCTTAACGCCTCTTCCGAGATTGACGGTTGAAAGTCCGCTGCAGTTAAAGAACGCAAAATCTCCGACCGAAGCAACGCCGTCAGGAACAGTTACTGCAGTCAGGCTCTTGCAGTCTGCAAAAGATGCATATCCGACTGCAGATACTGACTCGGGAATTACAAGTTCCTTAAGTGCAGTACACTTGTTAAATGCGTAATCTGAAATAGCGGAAAGACCTTCCGGAAGCTGGACAGACGCAAGTCCGATACATCCGCCAAAAGCATTCTTTCCAATACAAGTTACATTAACAGGAATATTAATGTTAGTGAGAGCTGTACAGTTACAGAAAGCACCGTCACCTATCGAAGTAACTGTCTCAGGGATAGACACATTTGCAAGAGATGTGCATCCCCAGAACAGATTCGAAGGGATAGATGTATATTCTGAAGGAAGTGTTACCGATTTGAGACTTGTACACTTGGAGAACGCACTGTCACAGATCCTTCTGCAACCTTCAGGCACTGTGATTTCAGTAAGGCTTGAGCATCCGCTGAAAGCGCCTACACCGATGCGGTTTATGCGGTCATTCAGAGTGATGCCGGTAAGATTCGTACAGCCTTCAAATGCAGCATCAGCAATCTGTGTAACCGTATCCGGAGTCTCAAATGTGAGAGCAGAGCATGAAGAAGGGAATCTGATGACTGTTGTCTTTCCGATATCATAAAGTGCGTGGCCTTCTGAAATATAGCTGCCGTTGCCTTCAGAGACACCGATCGTCTCAAGCTTGGGCATACCGATAAAAGCAAGATCATCAATTACCATAAGTCCGCTGTTAATACAGATATATGTAAGGTTAGCTGCATCCTTAAATGCATAAACACCGATTTCCTGAACAGAATCAGGTACTATGAATTCAGTATTAGCGATAGCTGACGGATAGCAGATGAGCTTTGTCTTGCCCTTATCGTAAAGGCTTCCGTCGAGAGATGAATAGTTTGCATTGCCTTCAGCTACAAGAATAGAAGAAAGAAGCTTGTTTGAAGTGAATGTACCGTCTTCGATGTCACCTACGGATGAAGGAACAGTTGCCTTCGTAAGATTCGTCATGGCCTTGATAAAGGGAGCTGAAACATCGGTTACACCTTCTTCCAGAACGATCTCCTTAACATCTTCAAGCGAACATTTGCCGATTCCGAATGTAACAAATACCCGGCCCTTTGTGCTTCCGCTGCCGCTGACAGTCATGACACCGTCATTATTAAGCGTCCATGAACAGGAACCGACCGTTCCCTTGTAGCCTGTAGTTTTGATATAGAAGAATGCGCCTGCTGCGATCAATGCTACAGCAAGAACAGATACGACGGAAATAATAATGATCCTTTTCTTTATTCTGGCCCTGCGAGCCCTTTCCTGTGCAACCTTCTTCATCCTTTCCCCCCTGAATAAGAAACTCAACCTTGAGATTATAACACTATAAATAAAAAAAACAAAAAGACGTCCATCAATCTGATTGACGTCTCATAAGTTCATAGAATTCGCCCTTAAGGTCCATGAGTTCCTGATATTTGCCTTCTTCAGCAATCCTTCCGTTCTTAAGAAGGATTATCCTGTCACAGTTGATAACAGTGGACAAACGGTGAGCGACCATAACAACGGTACACTTTTCCTTATAAACAGAGTCGAGAACCTTATTCTGAGCAATGTTGTCAAGAGCGGATGTTGCCTCATCGAGGATCATTATACCGGGCTTGCTCGCGAAAGCTCTTGCAAGAAGGAGCCTCTGCCTCTGGCCTCCGGAGAAGCCGCCGGAATTGGAATCAGAAAGCTCAGTATCGTACTGAAGCGGCAGATTATCAATAACATCAGCTATAGCAGCCTTCTCTGCAGCGTCCTTTGCCTCTTCAAGGCTGACAGGGCGCGGGCAGAACGCGATATTGGAATAAACTGTTCCCGGCATTACCCTGCTGAACTGGAAAACAGCACCGATATGTCTTCTGTATGATCTGAGGTTCAGTGTATCTATCGGGATATTGTCGATATATACAGAACCGCTGTTCGGTTTGAGCGAACCGAGTATTATCTTGAGCAACGTACTCTTGCCGCATCCGCTCTCACCTACAATAGCGATCTTCTCACCCTGCGACACATGTATCGAAACATCATCTAGACAGTCGATCCTGCCGTCATCGTATGAGAAACAGACATTCTCAAGCTTGATATCACCCTTGACCTTGCGCATAACGATCTGATTCTCGTTTGCCTCAGGAGGTGTATCGATAAGTATCTTGAAATTCTCGAGCATAGGCTTCATCGTTATGATCTTGCGATGAGCATCCAGCAGCTCGGAAACGGCTGTTGTAATGATGGCAAAAGATGAGTTAAATGCGATATAGTCAGCCTTGGAAATATCATTCGGAATTATAAGGGACAGCATTATGACAGTACAGAGAGAGCTGAGGAATCCGAGAACGACATCCTCAAACTTCAGTATTGCAGGCTGGTCGAGTTCAAGCGTCAGAACACTATGGAAACGTTCTGCCCATCTTGCATATATCCTCTTCTCGGCTCCGCTTTCCTTGATCCTCTGTATACCCCTGAGAGAAGTATACATGAATGATCTTTCTTCCATTCCGGCTTCCTGATGATTGCGCTGGTTGTCTGAATGGAAGATGCCTGCAACAAATCTGAATATGCTTCGTACAACAAGAACAGAAACAGCAGGAACAAGAAGTACGGGAGAGAATGTTCCCATCTGATGGAGATAGACCAATGAACAGATAACCGTAAGAGCTGAACCCATTATAAAACCGATAATCTGATCATAAAGGGCTCTTGAATTGCCTATCTGCTTTGAAAGTTTACCGGTAGATGCCTTTGTAAAGAAAGACTGCGGCAGGAGAAGAAGTCTCGTCATCGTTGCTGACTGGGCTTCAGAAGAGATGCGGATACGCATCTTTCCAAGGAAAACGGTCTTGATAGTCGTAATACCAGTCTTTAAGATCCCGCAGAGCAGGAACAGCATAAGAGCTCTGAAAAGAAGTGCATAGCCGCTGTTCCCTAACGGAACGATATCGTTGAGCACGTACTGATTCATCTTAGGCGTTACAAGACCGAGCAGAGAGACAAGCATCGAAGAAACTCCGATAAGGATCAGGTCTCTCTTCGAAATAAGATGAAGCATAAAATTGGTAAGAGACAGGATAGATGCGGAACTGCATCTTAAAGGTCTGTGAATAACATAACCTGTATTCTGAAGCTTTGTATCATTAGTTACCCTGTATTTCTTACCATCGTAAGGATAAAAGTATCTGTATCCATGAACTGAAGGATAAAGAACAACGGCTCTTCCATTATCCAGATAACCGAGCATATATTCAGTTCTCTTCTTCCATACGGGATCAGTTAGATCAACCTGCTCATACATAACACCCAGAGGATCGAGCATCTGATCAAGAAGCTCGAAAGTATCGGAATACTCATAAACCTCGCGCGAAGAGAGACTGAACTTGTTTAATATGTAATTAACAGCAGTTTGAGACCCGTCAGTAGTCTTGTCGGTCGCATTATTCCTGATCCTGTTCATCAGGTGAAGCTCAGCCTGCTCCACCATATCCTTATCAAGACGATCGCGGTCTTTAATTGTCTTGGTATATATACCCATATCACGATCCTCCTGACACTTTGACAAGATCCCTGTAAGGACCGTCTACGTTATATAATTCTTCATGTGTTCCCTCTTGTACGACCTTACCCTTATCCATTACAAGGATATAATCACAGAGCGAAACAGTTGAAAGCCTGTGAGCAACAATGATACATGTCGTAGCCTTAAGCCTTATCGATTTGAACACCTCTTCTTCCGTAACGGCATCAAGAGCAGAAGTAAACTCATCGAGAAGAAGTATCGTAGGTTCTGCAGAGAGTGCTCTTGCAAGCTCAAGTCTCTGTATCTCACCACCGGAGAAGTTACGACCGTTCTCCAGCATCTTTGAATAATAGCCCTCTCTCTCCTGCGCGATCCTCTTATGGATGTGCGCGTCATTAGCAGCCATTATCATCTCATAATCATTTACGGTTGTATCCCACATCGTGAGGTTATTTGCGATAGTGTCTTCAAATACAACACACTCCTGATCAACAGCAGTTATAGTGGAATGGAATACGACATCAGGAATCTCTTCTCTCAGAAGGCCGTTATATCTGACTTCTCCCGATGTAGGCTTATAAAGCGACAGTATACACTTAAGGAGAGTTGTCTTACCGCATCCGGAAGCGCCGACTATCGCAATGATCTGGCCCGGCTTAACCTTAAAAGAAACATCATCTACAGACAAGGGCTCGCCTGCCTGATACCTGTAGGAGACATGCGAAATATCAAGTTCTCCGAGAAGCTTGTCAGGCTCAGCATCCTCAGGCAGATCATACTGGGGAAGCTCTCCCCTCTCTCTGATATCTTCAACTCGTTCGATATCTGTTCTTGTCTTCTGAAGACTGTTTGTCATATTAACGCAGTTCGAGAAAGTATTCCTGAAATTGCCTAATACAGTCTGAAGAGCAGCCATGATACCAAGTGTCATCTCCCCGTTGATGATAAAGTACGCACCAGCAAACAGAAGGATTCCCTGTGATAACAGACCGTGAAGTCCGTCGATAACTCCTGACATTGCATTAATGCCGATACCGCTGACTCTGCTCGAATCAAGATCAGACTGAGTCTTCTTCCATCCGGAGAAGAAAAGTCTCTCAACGCCTCCGGACTTGATCGTCTCAATAGTATCAAGACCATTGAGGATCGATGTGTTCATCGCCGCTGAATTGACCGCATTGCTTCTTGACTGCATGATGATCCTGCTTCTCATCTGCATCGAGAGGATGAGATAAATGATCTCAACACCGACGCTCATAAGGGCGATCTTCCAGTGATAAGAGACGATAAGGATAAAGTAAACGATGGTCATGAAGAAATCGAGCACTCTCGGGACCATTGTCCTGACTAGTGAAAGGTCGAGTTTTGTATTATCCTCCATACGCTGGATAAGTTCACCTGTTCTGTACTGCTCAAAGAAGCTCATAGGCTGGTACAGTATCTTCTTAAAAACTGAAGAACTGGACTTTGCAGCGACAGAATATGATGTACGGTAGATATGGAGTGTCTTGAAGATATCAACAATGGTCTGAAGTAAAAGGAGCACTCCCATAACAACAACAAGGATATTATATGGAGTAAAGCTCTTAAGGGCATCCATCGATACGATATTATTGAGGATGCTCTCAGGCTTGCCGGTGGAAGCAAGATCGAGCATATCCTTCGTGGCATCGACCATAAGGATATTGAGAGCGACAGCCATAAGATTGAGGAATGCAAGAAGAAGAAGCTTCTGTCTTACACCGCTCAGACGGACGGCGATCAGTTTGTAAAGAGAAGGCCTCTTTCCGCCCTTAACAAAGTCCTTGTTAGGCGTCATGATGATCGCAGTGCCCATATAGCCGCGTTCAAACGTAGCGAGATCTACAGGATATTCACCCTTTGACGGATCTGCAAGATAAACTTTGTTCCCACTTATCTTCTTAACGATACAGTAATAGAGTCTCTTCCATCTGACAACAACGGGAAACTTCATTTTCTTAATATCGTCAACACCGACTTTTACGATCTCAGAGTCAAGGCCGTAATTAGCGGCCATCTTCTTCATCTGTTCAGGGGTGGAGCCGCCTCTTGACGTGATATTACCCTCTCTCATCTCGGAAAGAGGAGTAATCCTGCCATAATAAGAAAGCATTGACGCAATCGTCGCTATAGCATTCTCACCACTGTGTGTCTGTATTACTAAAGGAATCTTCATAAAGCTATTGTACCACACTATCAAAGAAGAACTCTTTGAATTATATCAGGATTGATCAGACGGAGCATCTCATATCCAACTCCTGAGGCTCCGTAAAAGAGACTCGGCGAGAAAATATTGACCAGACTCTTGTTTACGTAGTTGAAATCACCGTTCTTTTCAGCTCTGTCAATGATAAATGCCATCCTTGTCCTTGCTTCCCCTATGAGGTCCGTCCTGCCGGTCTTTAGCCCTGCTTCGAGCAGGAAATCGATGGATGAGCAGTTCCCGCAGCAAAGGAAATCCTTATGATTCATTGGTTCTTTCAGAGTTCCCCTGATTGCTCTCTCAAGGTTTTCCTCATATCCGTCATACATGATCTCAAGAGCGTTAAGGCCGATACCCGGAGCTCCCGAGCAGTATCCTGTCAGGTATTTCTCAGTAACCTCACCGCCTCTTCTGTCCGGCCATGCACCAAGTTTCGCATCGTAAACACCGGTCTCAAACTCAAAACCGGCTTGTGAGAAATTGATCAGATCCTGTCTGTTAAGCCTCTTCCCAGCCATATACAAAGCTGACGAGACTCCCGACTGACCGTGTCCTGCTCCGGATATTGCCCAGTTTGACGAAAGCGTCTTCCATATCATCTTTCCGTTAAAAGGAATGCCTGCAGACGCGACAAGTCTGTCAGCCAGGTTTGAACACATCTCCGGAACTCCGTTAATTGAATAGAGTTCATCATATTTACAAAGAAGCTTAAGAAGTCCTGCAAGCCCGTTAAATATATCTGTCCTCTCAAACCCAAGCTCCATCTTGTTGATAAGGGATATCAGCTTCCGGCAGGTTTCTTTCAGTGAGGTATCGGATGTGTATTTCGAGATGAGATATGATCCGAGGATCTTTCCCGTCAGGCCTGATATGTACGAAACATTCTCGACGTTGGGATAGATGACCTCCTGTTTGGAAAGGGCATCAACAGAGTTTTTCAGTCTCTCCGTAAACACCTTCACATAACGTGCGCATATTTCCTTTGTCTTGTCGTCCGAAGTCATACTGCCGAGTGCGGCACAAAACAGACCGATACCGAGAGTTCCGTCGATAAGACCGTTATTCATATAGTTCATGCCGGTCTCAAGGAAATAATTGGGAGCGAAAAAGCACACCTTGCCGGAAGGAGAATACACAGCCTCATCATCTATCTTTTTCAGGATGGACTCTGCCTCCTTAAGCAGCTTATTGTCTGAGATCTCAATCTGTTCAGTGATTACGGGGCCTGCCGCGCCGGGAACTTCCGCCTTTCTTACGCAGCGGTTCATCGATTTCCTAAGAAGCGTGATCTCGAATTCCATATCTGCTTCATTCAAGTGATCGATCCTGTCCAGCACATTGTCAATGCAGCTCGTGACAAAGAAATCCTTATATACGACCTTTCCGTCTGCATAGAGGTCACATTCATCTGTTCTCATATAGATGTATGGAATATCACCGCGAAGGATAGCATCAACCTCAGCGTTGGTTATATCCCCGGCCTTATCGTTGCCGCTCCGTCTCATTGCCAGGGACAGCTTGTCAAACAGTTCTTCTCTCAGATTATCATCGGTGATCCATGCCGGAGATGTGGAACTCTTCAGCAATTCGTTATAGACGCGCGTTCCCCTGTAAATATGCCTCATATAAAGGCCTTTCATGGACGAAATGAATTCCTTTATATCATTACGCTGCTCGATACAGCGCCTGTAGATATCTCTGAAGCCACTGATAAATACGTCAGGAAAATCAAGAACAGTCTTGCGTACACCATCTATTACAGGGGCTGACCGGTTATTGTTGTCGTCTGCATAGAGGATGCACATTTCGACATCGCCGTGTCTGCAGGGCATCATCGACCCAAACAGGAGCGAATCCGAGAGTTCCTGCGAGAGGCTGTTGTCACGCTTTCTTTTTCCGGGGGTCATCATCAGTTCATAGTCAATAATGACAGGATAGATGCCTTGTGCAAGCACATTGTTATGGTGAAGGTCGCTGCTGCAAAGCATAAGGGTTACTGCAACGAATCCTCCCAGATTATAGAAATACTTCTCAGCTTCTTCAGTCGTGGAAGCAGATCTGTTCTCAATAAACCCGGAAAAACCGTAATCATCAAAGGAACAGACCGCCGGGGCCCTCATTATGTCAGAGAAGAAACGGTTAAAAAGTTCATAAGAACGCAGATCTATCCTTACATCATGAGGCTTATATACGAACTTCCCTTTATCTGTCGTAACTATCGAAGTCGTATGGCCGTGATTATGGACATCCCCGCTGTCTACAGAGATTCCGGTAAGCTCGGAAAAACGATTATGAAGAAGACTGCTGCATATAACATCATATGAATTATCAACTCTCAGGATAAACTCATCGATAACCGCAATATACTGCGTATGTATCTTTCTTATCAGTTCTATGAGCTGCGGAACTCTGCCCCGGAGTTCTCCGCAGCTGTCAGCGGTCATCTTCTCAAGAAACTGATCTCTGTAAACATCAAGTGAATCACTGCCGCTGTCCTCTATGTAACTGTCGAGGACATCAATATCATTCAGATACATTAAGAGCATCTTGGATAATGCCGGAGTTATAATCTTTGCAGTTCTTCTTACAAAACCTTCTCTGATATCGTCCTGACAGGAAGGAGTAATTACAAATCTTCCGGCGCTCAGAACAGGAATCTCAAGACCGACAGACTCAACAAGAAATCCTGATATTTTATAGAATAATAAGTCTTCCTTCTCAAACATATCTAATAATATAAGTGGGATTGGCCCATAGGTCAATCCCACTTAAAGTTAATCAGTTGTCAGGATCTGTTATCAGCAGACTACCTCACCACGGCAAATGTAACCAAATGAAGAGATCCAGTTGCCAACGTACGGACACTCCGAAGAATTAGGATTCATATTCGCGCGTTCATTGTTACCGCCGTTAACCGCACCGAGCTCATCAAGACACAGTGCAACATCCTTATTATTCTTGAGCAGTTCTGCTCTCTCTTCTCTTGTCTTTCCCTTCATTTCCTCAAAAAAGCTCTTATCCATTTTAAATACCTCCTCGGATTTGGATTTACAGTTGAATTATAGAATTGCGCAAATATAAGTCAATAAATAAACTGTTAATGGATTGTTAAGTGAAATTATCCGTTTCTTGTGCTATTTTTTAATACGAATCTGAAGGGAGATTTAATATGCGTATACTTGCAAATATATTATGGTTTATATGTGGCGGATTCTTAAGCTGGCTTGACTGGATCCTTACAGGACTTGTTCTCTGCATCACTATTATCGGCATCCCGTGGGGAGTTCAGTGCTTTAAGCTTGCCGGGCTGTCGCTTTGTCCTTTTGGGAAAACTGTTACTCATGATGTGGGGTTCACCGCAACTTTCGGCAACATTCTCTGGATAATCCTCTTTGGCTGGGAGCTGGCTCTGCTCAACCTGATCCTTGGTGCAATCCTTTGCGTTACTATCATCGGAATTCCATTTGGAAAGCAGTTCTTTAAGATCGCATCTGTATCATTAATGCCTTTCGGAGCAGAGGTTACGGTAGACCATATTCTCTGATCTGAATGACATCTTATCTGACAATTATGCGGCCCTGTCCATGCGGGTTACTGTATTCATCACCTATAGTTGAATCCGGAAAGCTTCTGATATAGTTTTTAAACAATAAGCATTCGGTAGAGTATTCAGAAGCAACAACATTAGCATTTCTGAACATTGTAAACCCATTGCCGAGATAACGGAGAACAAAATCTGACCCTGCAACTTTATAATATGAATCGAGTTCAAGAGGAATACCACCAATATAAACATTCTTTACTCTGTGCTCGCCTTCATATCTTACAAAATCTCCATTCTCGTCCTTTACTACGCCGCTCGGAACACTGAGATCGATCTCATAGCTCATACCTGAGACCTGGATCAAAACAGGTGAATCATCAGGCAGCGAAGATGCCCCCCATTCAAGAGCATCAAGTATTGCTTTCCCCTGAACCTCAACTACGCAGAGCGAGTTGTCATAAGGAAACAGGGTAAGCAGATTATAAGCGGTGATATCACCTGCAGAAAAATCAGTTGCACACGCACTTGCCATGCAGAAGGCAACATCAGCAGAGGTTCCGTACCTTAATGAATCAGCCAGGAAATCTCCAAGATTTGTCTCTCCTCTTCTCGCAAGATAATTACGGTTCCGCTGAGTGGCCGAAGAATCCATATATGAGATGCCCATTAGGATTAACAAAATGCTGTCTGGAAGAGTTCGTAACAGTCCAGGGAGTCGTAATACCGACGAAAGCAATCTTTATTCCTTCTCTCTCGATCATTACATAGGGATCTGCAGCCCGCACGCAGAAAGGCAAAGAACCAGCAATATAGCTAACAGTGACCGGAAAGATTTTCTCATTATGTCAGATATGTTTTTACAGAGCTGAACGCTTATCCTTGATATGTTCGCCTATTACGGCATCAAGCTTGCCGGTAATAAGCCTGTTAGTGGTCTTATAGCTTTTTGCTTCTTCAATATTCATTTCAACATTCTCAGCATCACAGTATTCTTTAAGCATAGCGCCGATAATACTGTCCAGCCTTACTGAAAACTCCTCAAGAGCTTTCTTGAACTCAGGAGTCTTTGTCTTCAGAAGTGCCTCAAACTTTGTAGAATCATCTCTTACGCTTTCTTCAATAGTCGTAATAACAATCCTTTCCACTGCATAATCAGCAATCATAATATGAATTAATTCAATGTGTAATTATCCTCAACCATTGAGAAGCTGTTATAGTCTGATGAAGTGAACTCTACTGAAATATAGTGGAAAACGTTATCCGGAGTCCTGAAGAACCAGCATACAAGATACTGTCCGTCAGGATACAGCCCATATGCCTGAACCGCACTCTGTCCGCCTATTGTTACCTGTGCACCCGTGACGCCCGAAGCATGCCCGTTAACTTCCATATTCTGCATTATTCCCTGAGCTGCATCCTCAGGGGTCATATCAGTATTCCAGACCTGAATATTAATGATAGAACCGGTAGCTGTATTCATAGCAGCTTCGTGAGAAGTTATCGTCGAATCGTAACCGCCTGCCTCTGTCCATGTTACCCAGTTGCCATAAGTTACCGGAACGTGACCGACAATATCGTTTCCGATCACTGTAAGAGCAGTCGCAGAACCGGTAGTTTCAGATGTCTGAGCCGAAGTCTCAATTGTAGTCTCGGAAGAAGTTCCTGAAGTCTCTGCAGAAGACCCGGAAGGCTCTGTATCCATTGTATACGAAGGAATTACGACAGGCTCATAATCGTCTTCGGGAACGAACAGAAAGTTCACATTCGTATCCATATGTGTGAGGTTGATAAAAGTATCACCTGCATCAACATAGAATCCGTAATAATTAGCTACAACAGTATCATCCAGCTGATTCTCACCGTCTATTATCTGTTTGTTATTCTTCAGGACAAGACAGACAAGATTCGATATATCATAGTACTTATTCTCATCCATCAGGTCTTCGATATCATCTTCATCAATGTCATATTCGCTGAGGTCTTCAGTTATGTACTCGAGAGCTTCGTCGCCGACATAGAGCTCATACTTGCCTTCATAATAATAGTTATCAGAGACACCGTAATCTTTAAAATATGTGAACTTTTTGCTGGAATTAAATACCAGATAAGAACCGGAATTCATCTCTACCCAGTTCTCACCGGTAATGGCATCCTTAATCTCGTCAGCATCACCGTCATCTTCTTCCGTAGCCTTCGTAGTACGTGTATCCTGTCCTACGAGAGAGCTAACCCATGATGTTCCGCCTGCAGCAGAGAAAATGAAACCGATGATCGTTGCTACTACAGAAATGATAATGCCGGCAATGGCCATTCCCTTACCCTTCTGCTTACTCTTTTTGACCGAAACAAGACCGATTATCGAAAGTATAAGGCCGATAAAAGCTGTAATGCCGCAGCAGAATATCGATGCTATGGAAACGATAAGACCTGCAACACAAAGGCCGTTATTCGTATTCTCCTTTGCCTGTCCGTATTCAACATCCGGCATTACAGTCTGAGCCGCAACATGGTCTGAAACAGGTTTTGCAATTATTGGTTCAATTACAGTAACAGGTTCACTGATGACTTCTGCAACCTCAGCTACCACAGCCTGAGGCAGTTCAGCCCCGCAGTTTTTGCAAAACTTACCGCTGTCCTCATTCTCGCTTCCACAGAAAGAACACTTTTTCATAAAGACCTCCCAAAAAACAATATTCTTTGATTATAACACTTATACAAATGAATACTCCATAAAGATATCCGCGTAACTGTTATCGTTATATCTCGGTATGTGCTTAAATCCGTATCTATCATATAATCTCAACGCATCTTCGTATATTGCCATTGAATCAAGGACTATACGTTTATATCCTCTCGCTTTGGCATATGATACTGCCGTGTCGAGCAGATTATGTCCATACCCTTTTCCCCTCAGTTCCGAAGCAAGATAAAGAGCCTTCAGTTCAGCAGTTGAATCATCCATTCTTTTGACAGCCACTGTTCCCTTTACGCTGCCATCACTGATCAGGCACCAGAAATGATCAAAGTTTCCCGGAATATCATTATAGAAGGAATGCCTTCCCCGAGGTTCGAACACTTTTCCAAGGCCCTCGAAACAGTCATCCGTAAACCTAAAGACATCCTTCTTAAGACTATCTGTATAATCAACGATAACAGCCATATTATCTGATTCAGACACCTTTGTTATCAAAAAAACTTCTGATAAAAGCCTCATCTTCGCCTTCAACGATACATTGCTTTCCAAGATAAGCAACCATCAGTCCTCTGTCGGTATCAAAACATGAAAAATCAATATAGCCGATATCATCAACGGCATAGAATATCAGATAACCTATTTCTCTGTCATAATCATAATCGTAAGCTTGTCCTCCGTTATTCTCTATCCTGTCCCGCAGTTCCCTTACACGTGCTGAATCCACATCCTGAATAACAGTTTCAGAAGAAGAGTCTTTGTAATTTGTGACCTGACAGTACAGAGGAACTTCATTTGTGTAGTATTCAACAAATCTGTCCACTTCGGACTCTTTAATAAAAAGATCGCTGGTGTACTCAAGATCAAGGATCATTATACCCATAACGTTTTCAACGCTGTAAATAAGACTATGATCATCTGTTCCATGATTATTATCATATATGATCGCACCTACAGGAGTCTCTTTAAAATTGTCATGACTTGGCTGCGGATGGATATCATAGACGCGGACATAATGATCTCCTCTGAAATCAAAGGCCTCGGAAACGTCAGGAAAATCAGTGGAATATACTCTTTCTTCATCGGTAAAGTCCTTTATCTCAGCGTATTCTTTATACTTTTCAATACCGGAAGCAATACCTACAAAAGCGACAGGACAGATTCCCAGAACAACTCCGATCACGGTAAATATAACCGCAAAAACCTTGTGCGCAGGATAGACTTTCTTCTCCTTCTTTTTTCTGACACCCCAGATAATGTCAAGGACTATGCCTATGATCAGGTTAATAAGACCTATCGCGACCACCGCGAAAAAGATCATTACCATAAACATCGCCATAAAAGCCATATAGTAACCCTCCTGTTTAACGTGTTACAGTAACTTCGCAGGTCTTCGTTAACTCAGGTTCAGATGTGCACGCAAATAAAGTCAATACAAGAGCAAAAGAAATGAAAAGTGCCATTCTCTTCATAATAACCTCAGAATGTCAGACCAAGAGCCTTAACGAAACGCTCTATGATCGCATTATTCTTATATTCACCGAGTTTTTCAACTCCGGACAGCGGAACCCTTCCACCGGCCATCGAAGGATGTCCTCCGCCGTCACCGATACCGGCTAAAGCTTTAGCTGTAAGTTCGCCGGCATCAACATCATTACGTTCAGACCTGACAGAGAACTTAAGCCCGTCGGGACGTTCGCAGTATACGACAGACACCTCGACTTCAACAAGCGAAAGGATAAAATCAGCTACGATCGCAACCATTGCATCAGGACAAGCAAACGGAATATAAGAAACACCGACATAATCAAACACCTGAATGTTGCTGATCGCGGCACCATAAGCCTTAAGATCGTCGAACTCGATGCTGTTCATCTCAAGACACTTTAGCTTCTCGGGATCAATATAACTGTTAAGATACGCAAAGACAGTAATATCTTCTTCCGTAATGCCTCGGGAGAACTGGAGAGTATCCATCTTAACGCCGTAAAGCAAAGCCGTTGCAACATCCTGAGAAGGTTCTATATCCAAATCTCTGTAGTACTCCGCAATTATCGTACAGCACGCTCCGAGCATTCTGATATCTTTGTAGAGATAATCAACCCCGGCGTTGGTTTCAGTAGTCGGATGATGATCTATTGCCGCTATCTCACGGCCCTTAAGATCAGTTATATTCCCGGAGTTTTTTTGAGAATCAACACAGATAGTATAATCTTCTTCTGTCATCACATCCTGAAGGTCCTGATCGGCAAACATCTCTATGCCAAACATATCAAGGATCTTCGAAGAACTCAGCTTATCGATATCGCCGTCATAACAGATAGTCGACGGTATCCCGAATTCAAGAAAAAGCCTCTGAAGGCCAAATGCCGCACCTATCGCATCAGGATCAGGTATATTATGCGTCTGAATATAGATCTTGTGGTCTTTGCAGATTCCGATAAGATCTCTTATGTCAGGTCTTCTATCCATCACAACACCCCCGAAAAGGTAATTTCACAAACAATTTTATCATACAATGATGCTGTCAGCCTTCACGTCCGGTGATTATCTTCTCAAGACCTCTTGCGATAAGGTGGCATGATATCATCAGCGTTATCATGACAACCGCAGGCGGAACAAGTTTATACGGGTGAATAAGAACATTATCAAAACCATCTGACAGGAGAGTACCGAGTGAGCAGCTGCCTATCGGCAT
Source organism: Saccharofermentans sp. (assembly GCA_024688685.1). Lineage (GTDB taxonomy): Bacteria > Bacillota > Clostridia > Saccharofermentanales > Saccharofermentanaceae > Saccharofermentans. Next base: position 16,800 of record JAILDX010000038.1, on the reverse strand, counting down.
ACCAAGTCCGACAAAGCTGAGGAATGTCTCAAAGAATATCGCTGAAGGTACCGTAAGCATAAGCTGAGGGATAAGGTGCCCTATCGTATTAGGGATTATCTACTTAATGATAATGTGCATATGACTTGCGCCAAGAGTCCTCGTTGCCTGAACATAATCGAGTTTCTTTATCTTCAGAACATCTATCATAACAGAACCCCATTCTCTCGATTTGTTGAAGCGACTCTTATATTATAACAAAGCAGGTGTTGCTTATGTGCTACACCTGCTAAAGTTCTGTTATATTTGTAATCTATTACTTACCTTCAAGCTCTTCAAGCATATTGAGGAAATCGATCATATCCAGATACATCTGGTCATCTGATGATAATTGAGTCTTCTCCTGATCAAGCATATTCTTAAGTAATGATTCTTCAATATCCATAACCAACTCACCTCACTGTTCTCAATTCTACATTTCTATCCCCGATTCTTTTATGACATTGACGGGAAACTGCCAAAATCGGCAATTCGCAGAAGATGCAATCATATTTTTGACAGTTTGACTAATTCAAAGATAAATGAATTTGCGGTATGGAGATTTATAAATATAGAAAAGCCTCGACACATAATGTCGAGGCCTTATTACAGCTTGTTATCGCCGGAACAGCAAGGGGTCTTACTTCAGCAAACGACGCGTACCACCGGGACGGGGTGCCGGTCTGGGAACAACGATCTTTCTTCCGCTGCCAAGGCCATTGCCTAAACCGATAAGCCTTCTCCTCTGTTCTTCTGTAATGAGTTTTTTCAACTGATCCTTGTCAATTCTGCCATCGCTGTCAGTACAATCATACTCTGACGCCAAAGTACGAATGTACTCTGCTACCTCAGTGTTACCACCATTGATCTGCATAAGCTCATCAAGATTAAGTTCATTGTTTTCCATAGTATTGTCTCCTTTTCTTTTATTAGTATAAATTCTCATTTGGGCGTATGATCGGCTTCTTAGGAAGCCTGATTCCATCCCTCTTCGGTCTGAAGATCGGACGCTCCGGAACTCTGATTCTCAATCCGTCTCCGCCTGATACTGTTTTCATCTGTTCATTATTCAGCTCATTAAGCTTCTCGTCTTTATTCTCTGTCATAACCTTGTCCTCCTTAAGATTTAGTTCTTTGTTTGACAGTTTCATTATCACAGTCATCTACCCCCGGTTCAATGATTAAAGAATACTCAAAATGTTGCTTAATCAACACAAAAGACAGTATGTGTTAAATTGCTTTCCGTTTTGTTATAAAGTGAGCGTATGTGTCATCTTTAAGGAGACGGGATCGTGAAAAGAAGTTTAGCTGTTTTAGTTATCACTGCATCGATCTTTATGACTTCATGCGGGTCATCTGAAGATACTTCAGCAGATCATGAAAGAACATCAATCACTACGGGAGAGTCCGTTACTGATGCTGCTTTGCTTGATATGACGATCGATAAGGTTGCTGATACAGTTTTTTTGAATAGCGGTATTGAGTTAACTGACGGCACCCCCACTACTGATATTTTTTGTGAGAACTGGTACTGTGATGACCAGCATTATTATACGCAATCCTATGAGGATGGGATAATCGGCGCAGTATTGTTCAACAAAGACATTGTTTTCAGTGAGAACTATCCTCTTGCTGTAAGGTCATTGTTTTTCAGAGTTATAGAGTTTAATACAGATTCAGAACTGTATAAGAACCTGAAAGCCGGAGATATGATCATGGTTACATATACATCAAATGATGATCCTTCAAACGGCTGGAATCAGCCTTGTGTTATCAGCGCCATCAATGGGCAGTATGCAGTCTGTATCACAGATTATGAATATGACCCGGATGCGGATGATGAACACCGGTTTTCTGAGATTTATATGGCACCTTTTGAAGACGAGGACCTTCAGATGCTATATAATGCTTTCGTTATGATCAAGTAATTCAATTACCCATAATTCTCCTGCGCATATACAAGATACCTTGAATACAGTGCATCGGCCACATCCTCAGCACTCTTATCCTGAGTATAGTAAGCTGTCACTTCATCCCTTGCTATGATCCAAAGTCCCCAGTCATAAATATCGACAGTATCTGCTTCACCGATCATTGCCAGATAGTTGTCAGCCATTTCAGAGGTAAACGGAATGATCTGCTCTTCACCCTGCCTGTTCCGGTCATATATCAACTGTCTTCTGTAGATTGTCATCAGTTCATCCGAGGCATTATCCGGATCCTTAACAACACCGATCATTTCATTAAGAACTTCATCGTTCGACGGGATATAACCTGATGAGCATACCTTCCGCTGCGTATCCACAGTCATCAGCGTTCTGATAAAATCACAACAGACATCTGCGTGTTCTGTTGAAGACGACACTGCCACCAGCGATACCGGCATAAAAGAATGTACTGAACCTCCGATAGAAGGATATCCGACATAGACCGGATCTCCCCTGAAATCCACACTCATCTGATAATATGACTGAGGATTACTTATAGCGCTGTTATTAAGAGATGTCTTTCCGCTCCCGACATCCTCCTGGAATGTCGGATCATAATTCTCATATGTATAATCAGGCTCATACCCGTAATCCACGGCTGTCTTAACCGCCGCAAACACATTCTCATATGTCAGTTCTCCCCTGCGGTATATTGAACGGAGATCTCTTCCGATCATGTCATACACGAGATCCGGCGCGAAAACATTGCCAAATCTCTGCTGTCCGTCAGGGATATCAGGAAGCGACGAAATATCAACATCACTGGAATACAAATCTGATCTTCCGAAATAACCGCGCAGACCATAACCTGCATAGACCTGATATATCTTGCCTTCATCACGCGTCATCTTGTCATACATCTCATCGTCACCGAGATACGGTTTGAGATCAATGACCATATCATTCTCACCGAAATACTCATAGTCGAAGAAATCGCCGTAAAAGATATCAGGAGCTTTGCCGTTTGAATACTGAGCGATCAACTGAAGCTTTGTGGTCTTCATGCTTTCGGGAGAATTGAACCCATATCTTGCAGTAAGTTCATCAAAGGTAATGAAATAATCATTCTGCGACACATTATAGTAGTAAGCGGCATTCTGTATCAAAGAATCAGTAGATACCCCAGCCCCTTGAATCGTTATATTCGTTCTGCTGCCAAGATCAAGGCTGTCATCAGGAACAACAAGCGCTATCTCTGCAATATCAAGATTAAACTCTCTGTAAGTATAGTCTCTGTAGAAATGAGACTTATCCAGAACCTTAATCGGCTGACCGTCATCATTACCATATGTGGGAGGACATATGAGCATATTATTCCTGTCCGCACATATCTCGGCTTTCTTCTGTTCAAGATCCAGCTCAACTATATCTCCGCGATTAGCTTCTCCTATTGTATTCCTGTGATAGTCAACCGCCCATAGAAAGAAATCCGGCATAAATCCCTGGGCCATTTCATATGGGTGGACATATTCCTCCAGTAACCCAGCATCAAAATCTATTCTGAAATAGCCAGCAGTACTGGAGTTCTCTGTTATAAACGCTTCGCCATAGGCATAACAAGTTCCACGCTGTTCAAAAATTCCTGTTATGCCAATCTTGGAATAGCCTTCCGGGAAGAGTTCCACATCGACCGAATCAAGGAACTTACCTTCGTTATCATATTTCACGATCTTATTACCAATCCATACCATGAAGCCTTCAGTCGTCTTACACACTGCTCTGTTGCATTCGATTCCTGTATCTTCACCTTCCCTTATTATGCTTCCATCGTTGGAATAGATCCTGAAATCGGAACCTTTCCCCACGGTGACAAACCTTTCATTATCTAGTGCACACAGATCTTCGATATAGTACAGTTCAGAAACCTGCAATTCTGTATCAGATAACACCTGACCTTCGTAATCACACTGATAAAGAGTGTATTCGCAATACGTTCTATGCTCTTCGGTATTGATCGTGCTTTTATCCGCAATGAAAACAGGACCTGTTTCATTCACAAATGAGAGGATGAAATCTGCATGCTGAGGCAGTGTGATCATCTTCGTGGAATAATATGTAGTCTCATGATCGGGATTTCCTGCCGTGAACTCGTCGGAAGGTGTATTATTGCTCTCCTCAGGTTCTTTACTGCAAGCTGCTGCAGTCATCATTACACTTACAGACAAAAACAACGCAATGATTTTCTTAAACATAGACACTTTCCCCCATCACTATCAATATAGAATATAGTTATCTATTCTTAATTGTAGCAAGCAGATGTGTCAAAGTTGTATCATGCAGCAACTCAAGAATTACCTTGTTAAGAATACTAATCCCAAAAACCAACCAATCATCAACACTATTGCTAAAGATAATAACCCGACTATAGTTTTATGAGTCTTAAGAGGAATGTCCTTACGATACATAACAAAAACAACAAATCCCGATATCAGCAAACAAAAGAGCGAGATCACGATCATTCTAATTATGATGCTTCTTATATCCTGTCTCGTGCCGTCTATCAGCAAAGACAGATCCTCTTTTATCATATCTTCTTCCGCGAAATAATCAGCCGGCAAGTCTTTTATACTGACCGGTTCCCTTGGATCAGTTTTCAAATTGAGATTGTAAACATTCCCGTTTACGCCAAGGAATTGCGCACTGAGAACAGTTCCCTCACTGAGAACACGGGTCTAATAGTGAAAATCGTCACCATATACTGTTACCTCTGTGCTGACGTCTTCTCTTAGAGTCAGGTCTTTGTTGTATGAGTAAACATCTTTTCTTGTAAGGTCAAACAAACGCGTTCCTGTCAGAGCAAAGCCAAACAGGACTAACAGAATAAATATCAATATATATTCAATCACATAATTCTTTCTCATTGTTCTATCTCTGCATTAGGATATATACTTCTCAAAACTTGTTCCTGACTCTCATCTATTGAGTCATTAAATATCACTTTAACTCTGCGAACATCCTCGAAAGCATATCCTGACGGGACAGAATCAGGAATCATATTACCTGACAATCTTAGTTCTGTCACAGAAACGTCAGGTAGTTCAATAACATAATTTGCTTCATAGGTCTTAATTGTTACAGAACCTCTCGCGCCTTCAATCCGCTCATCATGTCTCGACCCAATCCATACTTGAAATCCATCATACAAAAAGCTTTCAGGATTGTTCTCAAGGTACTTTTTCATAACTTTCAGTATTCTATCCGACGTTTCAAGGTTATCTACCTCGCTAAAGGATAGATTAATCCCTTTCCGGTCATCAAATCTTTCACTGACAGAAATATCTTTGAGCTCAACATTATCAACCCGATGCCGGTTATAGTACATTACAATGTCTTCGATATCCTCCTGATACTTCAAACGGGTTTCCAAAGGCGGATCAAAATAAGTATTATCAAAAACAACGAACCCGAATATCCTCACTTCATATCCGACCCGATAACTGATTGAAGAAGGCGAATACCCATATGTCACTCCGTCAATATCAGCTATTGAGGCATGAACTTCATGACATTTCTTTATCTCATATATTCTTAGCGGAGAGAAAATGTAAAAGGATCCTCCATCAGTAACTGTCGCCATCATCGGGAAAAACAGGATAACAACGAGTATTACAGACAAGACGATAGCACAAGCTTTTCCGCTGCCTGAATCATTCTCATTACTCAAGGCGATCCCCCCCCCTTTACATAAGACGATTATACCATAGGAGCCATATCGTATAATTCATCCGTAATTCTCCTGAGCATATAACAGCAGTCTGGAATACAGAGAATCAGCCATATCATCAACTGCCTTCCCCTGAGAATAATATGTCTGTAATTCTTCCGAGATTATGCTTCCTATACCCCAGTCATATTCAGGAACTGTATTTGCAGACTCTAACTGCTGAAGCAAAGCATCTGCTAACTCTGCATCCATAGGCACCGTCTCATATATATCTCTGTCAATGTCAGAATACTCCTTCATCAGCACGCCTTTATACATAAAACTGATATCATCAGGAATCGATGACGGGTTCTTACGATATCCCAAATGACGTTCATATACCGCCCTGTTCACCGGAAAGCCCTGATACAAAGCAACATAAGACTGGAACTCATCAGACAGCATAAACGATATAAAATCACAACACGCCTGAGGGTCAGAAGCCGAAGAAGATACAGCAACGAGCCCCTGCGGATCCATTACACGTACCTGCATCCCTGAAGACGGATAACCTACAAAGACAGGAATATCTTTAAGAACATACTGTATTCCCCAATAATCAGTTGCATTGGAGGCACTTTCTTCTATCAGATCCGACCTATCAATTACACGCTGGTAATCATCTCCTGATACTTCTGCTCCGCCGGCATAATCAGCATTCCCATGTGACATAACTGTACTGACTATATAATCAATGGTCTCTCGGGTAAGCCTTCCTTCAGCATAGAGGTCCTTAAGATTATATCTCAGCATTCCATACAATAATCCGTAAGATGTAACCTTTAATCCACTATCGCTAATGAGCGGCAGGCTCATAAGGTCTTCTACTGTAAGATCAGCATTCTGAAAATCAGTCTGCCTCCCCCATAGTCCATAAATACGAAATGATGAGAAAATCTGATAAATATGACCTTCACCATCAGTCATTGCAGTCTTTACCCCCGGAAACAAATCGTTATCCAGTTCCAGATACGGGCTCATATCGATCACCATACCACTACTTCCCCAATACTGATAATCAAAAATGTTTCCATAAAAGATATCCGGTGTATTTCCATTCTGATAATCAACCAAGACATTTATAAGGAATCTCATTTCTTCTTCCCTGGTGTTGGGATCGAAAATGCCACATGTCTGCAGTTCGACATAATAGTCACTCTGAGAAGAATTATACAGATATGCAGCCCGTCTTATGCTGTCATCATGGAAAATGTTATTACCCTGTATGGTAATCTTCTCACGCTGTGCATAGTCGGTATTATGGTCGGCCGATATCAACACAATATCTGTAAAACCATAATCTTCATAAATATAAGTCTTTACAAAATGCTCTTTATCGAGTATGCAGACCCAGTTATCGTCATAAGACCACGGACAGGCAACTCTCGGCGGAATCTGCATAATATTACTGCGCTTTGCAACTTTATAGATTCCTTTGGACTCAATATCTGTTTCCCAGTAATAGACACTCCCCCAGAACAGTTCGAACGCCGGGCTGTTCCTCTGGCTGAAAGCATAGTCTCCGGCTTTACCAAAAACACTCGCACCTTCACACATCGTCTGTTTTGAAAAGTACTGTGTGCGCCCTGTGTCAAAATCCAGTTTATAAAAACCAATTTCCGTGCTCATGAACAGATTTCCTTTCTGCACGAGCATAAACGGGTCATTAAGCGTGCCTGAATCAAAATCAAAATCTATCCTGGCAATTTCATTGCGGTCATTATCGAACTTAATGGCACATGACTGTGAACACACTGCAAACCCGTCATCAAGATCGATCAGCGAACACGCCCTTCCCGCATCTTCTCCGATCTCGATTGTATCGACCGTATTTCCCTCATAATCAAAAAACATGACTGCATTGCGGTAACTATCAATACCAGCCATATACTGTCCGTCTATATCAGTAACCGTATTATCACTAGTCTCTATAAGTTCCGAATTATCTACCCTTCGAGAAGACAACAGTTCACCATCTCCACTAATAATACAGAGGCCTTCAAAAGGCTGATAGTTCTCATCTTCAGACAGCATCATCACACAGATATCATCGCCTCGTTTGAAAATTGCTGTACTGCTCGACAAGCAACCGAATGGCAGAGTGCACATTTTAGATGTGAAATACAGGTCGTCCACATTCTCATTGCCGCACACATAATCCGGGGAACGAATATCAAGAGTATCACTGCCGTTATGATCATCATCTTTCGAACATGACATCAGAGGCATCAGAAAGGATGCTGTAAGAATACAAGCTATTGCTGAACGGATGCGCCTCATATCCACCCCCGATTGCAGACAGATTAGAATAACTAGTGTTATTGTATCAGGCAGTTGTGTCAAAGTTGTCACATATTATGATCGAGAGTCAATGAACTTTGTATTATTTCAATTTACTCTAAGCAGAGAACGGCATTATCTTATCAAAGTCTTCCTGACAGGACTCTTTTAAGATCCGGATGTCAATTTCATTCTGAAGATCCAGAAAGTATTTCTCTGATACTCCAAAATACTTTGCCAATCTTAGTGACGTATCAGCAGTTATCTTCCTCTTGTCGTGTATTATCTCAAGCACTCTGTTCAAACTTGAAGCATATTCTATACTGATCATTAATTCTAATGCTGTATTGCCCTTTCCTGTCTCCCTTTAGCATCTCCAAGTGATTCGCCGGTGGTACGCGAAGATCATCAATCACTTTAGCATTGTTCATCATTATCATTTTTCTCAAGGCTATTCCCTGAATAGAATGGGGAAGTTTCCTGGAAAAATGTTGTTGAAACACTTTTTCCGTTTCTTTATCTGCAAAACTTTTAATCACACTTATTATATCTGTCACGCGTATACAGGTCAAACAGACATACACCTTATTAATAACCATTGTCTCTTATCTCAATTTTAATAAGTACCCTGTTACATTATCCGGCTGATTATATAGAGTTGGCCAAGACTCCCACAAATAATCTGACAGCAAAAACGTTTTTCTCAACCTAGGCATTCTTGGTCATAACGGTATATGCGCTGTTCAATACCGTCCTGGGGATCATTATTGTGAATTCTTTGACGGGGATGTGATCACAGGCTCTTTGGAGGGATCACCAGCACCGTCCCATTTCCGGGAGACGGTGCTTTTTTTACGCTTGATATGTGAACCAATGATCTCGTTTACATCGCTGATCGTAACGAAAGCGGATCCGTCCGTATCGTTAATTATCTTCTTGATCGCGGATACCTCGATCCTGGTTATTACGCAATAAAGGACCGTCTTTTTGCCTGAAGAGATGCGGCCTCTGCCTTCAATTGCCGTACATGTTCTGCCAAGTCTGGTATGAATGGCATCTGCGATCTCTTCTGCATGATCAGTTATTATCATGACCGACTTGGCCTGTTCCATTCCATGTTCAATAATATCTATAACCTTTGATGTGATGAAATAAGTCAGCAGGCTGTATAATGCCCTGTCGATCCCGAAAAGAACTCCTGCTACCCCGTAGATAACGATATTGAATCCAAGCACGATCTGACCAACCGACAAATCCATCTTTCTGCTCATGATAAGTGCAACTGTTTCTGTTCCGTCAAGACATCCGCCGCTCTTTAAGATCAGTCCTACTCCGATCCCCAACAGCACACCTCCGAAGGCGACTACCAGGATCTCCTTGTCAGTGATAGCTTTCATATCCTCGAACACTCCGAGCATGAACGAAAAAACGATCATTGCAAATACGGATTTTGCCAGGAATAACCTGCCCAGTCTTTTGTATCCCATCCAGAGGAACGGAATATTGATTATTATCGTAAGCAGACCGAGTTTAAAAGGAACGTATTTACTGATGATCATAGACACACCGACAACTCCGCCGTCCAGGATCGTAAAGGGAACCAGAAATTCCTCCAGCGCAAACGCAGCTATCGAAGCACCCAGTGCCAGCATGATAAATGGCATTACATAATGTCTGATGATATTTCTGCTATTCATACAGTAATAATTACCACTTACTGTTGCTGCGTCTGCTGTAGATATATCCTGCCAAGGACAATACAGACAGAGACGATAGTATTACTATCAGCGGTATTTCGCTGTCCATATCGATACCGGTGGGGACTACCTTCGAGCCACTGGCGGGATCGACTACCTTCATCCTGTATGTATATGTACCGTCTGCAAATACAGGACTATCCATCGTAACACCTGATGGTGCACTTATAAGCTCTACTGTTCCCGCTTTTGTTATCTCAAATATAATGTCGGAACCGATTATATCGTAACCCGTTGGAGCAAATCTCTCTGTCAGGTAATAAACACCGGGAGAGAGTGTACTGTCGACTCCGGGGAGAATACCGTCTCCGCCGCTCGAGATCGCACCCATGCCTGAAACAGGCAGATAATCCTTCATGGGATTACCGTCCACACCTTGTACCTGACGGTACAGACCGAACTGTGCACCCGACAGCGGAGCATTGATCTTTTCGGAGTATTTGACTACTTCGAATACGAACTGCGGATTATAGATATTTATATCAACAATAAGCTTATCTGCCGGTCTTGTGTTATGGTTAGCCCATCCATCGGCAGGATCACAGTCGATAAATACTACATCTGACTGATCGTCATTGACATAGAACTTAACAGGCTCAGGCAGTCCGATATAACCTTCCGGAGACTTGATCTCAGTAATGATATAATAGTTGTCAGCTCCGCCGCTCTCATAATCATACAGTATCGTTACAACACCATCCGGATCAGATGTAAAACTGCCGATGTTCTCAACAGTACCATTCTTGTAATGCTGCAACGTGAATACACCGTCTTCGAGTGGCGTGTCGATCGTTCTTTCCGTGTCGGTTCCATTCCATTTTCCGAGATTGATAACGATCCCTCCGTCCCTGGTGTTCGTTACCTTATCTGTTCTGGAATTCATTAGGGTAGTCGAAGCACCGGTAGGCTGTCCCTGATCGTACTCAACTGTATATCCGAAAGGAGAACTGTCAGTCTGTCCCTTCGGAGTAGCGTCAACTGTGGTTAAGCCTCCCGATACTATCTTATTAACTGAACCGAAAGAGGTTACCACTGTGTCATCAGATGCATCATATACAGGTGATGTTACCTCTACTTCGCGCACGACATAGTTGCTGAAATCTACACCGTTAAGATCATCAAAGAACCATATCACTTCAGTATTCGGATGACGGATCGCACGAACAGAATCATTGATCAATGTCTCAACGCCTGTACCAGGATCCTTCACATATACCGCAAAGTGTATAACATCGTGGGATGATGTAAAGGAAGCATCGGACCAGTCCTTCTGTGCCTTTATACCGTATCCCTGCCTGTTTACGACCGTAACGATACTGGATTCTTCTCTGGCCTGTATGTTTCCTTCGTCCTTATGCTGTCCCTCCTGGTAAGTCGGGTCATCATCACGGCTATACTCTACAAACTGATATCCTACAGGTATCTCGTTTTTACGTTCTTCGACTCTGAACTTTGTTCCAATGGGAAGTCCGAACAGTTCGACAACATAGCCGGCAGGAATATTGGAGATCGCACCGTTAGGAGATGTGTAGAATGTTGTCTCTGCGCTGTCGATCTGCGATACATCAGATATACCGGTAGATACAAATCCTGATCCGACTACCCATTTACAATAATAACCATGCGGATCCTTTACCCTGTACTTGCTCATATTTGCGGGCTTGAGATCGGCGATCCTGGCATTCTCGCTTCCGAGATATACTCTGAAATTGAAATATGTGGGATCCTGTTCCCTGGTTATCTCATGATCATCCTTGTCGATCAATCTCTTTCTGATATTGAGAGATCTGAAAGGATTGTCGCTGATCTTATTATCAAATACGATTATAGGCCTTTCATCTACCCTGCCTTCAACACTGTAGTAATCATATCTTGAGCTGGTTCCGACCTGATTTCCTTCTATCTCAGCGCCGTTACATGATACATGATCATAAACCGCATTATTTACACCGCATTCAACTATCCTGTAGTTGATCGTATTATCCGGGAAATCGATCAGCAATGAATCGTTAGCATTGAGGAAGAATACATGATCGTATGTCTTGGAACCATCCGGCAGAGTATAGGACGGTCTGTAATCAACATTTGTCTTATACGAGTTGTAATAGGATACGGCATCAGGATCATCCAGAAGCTTATATTCTCCGCCTTCCACATTCTGGTACCACACCTGGAACGGGAATGATGCAAGGCTGCTGTCAACATCATCAAATATACCGTTGTCATCAGACAAGGACTTGGTCAATACAACAGAACCGGGCTCTACAGCGCTGAGATTAAATCTCATCCTGAGATTGGACGCACCAGCGCCTCTCTCCATGTAAAAAGCCTTCATCGTATGTGCAGAATAATCAATAAACACATTCTCCCCGGGCTCGAATTTGGTCGCAAGGAAGGAATTAACTGCATCGTCTGTTGCATCAGGATACTTAGCCCGATAAGCCTCCTCGAACAGCGTGCGGAGATTCGTATTGGTAATCCCGCCATCCTCGTTTGTAAGAGATACCTCACCGTTCCTGAAGTTAACCTTGCCGGACAACGCTTTGTGGATACCGCCAAGATCTAGGATCAGATAATCATCTACGTATAGCCAGAAATCATCATCACCTGTGAATTCGAATATAATATCGTGTCCCCAGGCATCAAGTCCGCTGACTGTCTGTGTGAATCTGGCACTCATTTCCATTCCGAAGAAATGATTCGTCTCAGCCTCAGGAATAGCATACAGCAGCTTATCACGTCTCGGATCATCAGATGCCAAAGAATTATCACTTTCATCTGTAGTATTGGTGTGCAGCTGGGATATCTGTCCCCTCGTAAGATCGTTATAAGGCAGGAATTGTCCATGATCAAGGCTTAGTTTTACTGACTCAACAGTTCCGACCTGATCATAAACGACAAAGTTGTTATCATCACCCAGATGAGCAAAATTCTCTGTGCAGTTGTACTCAAAATAACCACTTTCCTTATAGCGGTTTTGAAGGAAGAGATGATTTACTTCTGTAGCAGATCCAAAGAGATCACTAAGAGACCTGTCGGATAAAACAGCAGTAGGGTAACCGTCATCAAGCCATTTTGTAACGAGATCCGGCTGTGATCCACCCTGCGAATACGCATTGGTTCCCATAACAGCTGCCTGCAGACTATCCCTTTTGTCTTTATCCAGAGGATTATTGAAATCTATCATCTTCAGAGTGATACCATAGTCATCATTATCGACAGTATCAACTACAGTGAGTTCTTCATCAACTTCAGGGATATCATCAACGATTGCAAAAAAGAAATCCTCTGCCATTGTAAAAAGACATGATACTATCTTGCCGTCCTGCGTCTTTATTCCGGCGTACTGGTAATAGGGATCATCCCAGGCGAGGATAGAAGAACTGTATTCACCGTTTCTGCGGCCGTTAAGATTGATACCTATTGGATTATCAGACAGGACCTGACCATCTGTTATCTGAGGTGCAAGATACTTGCGTGTATATGAGTTATAGAGCTCATAATAGTAATTCGGCTCGTTTGTTCCCTCATAGTGGTATTCGGTAAAATCCCACAGCAATGTATTAACCTTGAGCCCCATCCAGGTAATCTTGTTTCCATCGTCGATAGCAGGAACCAGGTTGCCGAGTGAATCAATAATATAGTAATTGTATTTCTTGGCGGCATCATCCCAGACTCTGGTATAGACGATTACCTTTGCTCCGTCAGGGACGCTGACGCGGTCTGAAATACTTACCTTAGTAGCCTCATAAGAAACAAAATCATCCTCTTTAATCTCAGATGGGGTAGCCAGATTGAACCACTCATTACCCTTTCCGTCATTAAAGCTTCCGAAGCCGTTACTAACACCCCCGCTGTAGAGGTTCGGGGAATAGTTATTTGCATTGGATATACGTATCTTGCCGCTGTACGTTCCAGTACCCTGAGTGACTGTAAGGATGCAGTTATCATCTGTCTGATCAGCATCAACAAGACTTATCGAAGTGTCAGTGATCTGAAGATACTTGGTAACTCCATCTACTTCTGTTGTAACATAATACTTGTCTCCGCTGATATTTTGGAATTTCCACATTGTCATATCGTAACCACTAGTTACGATCAGTTCCTCTTGATTAAGAACATTTTTCCGGAATGTAATAGCTTTGGCAACTCTTCTTTCACTTTCCCCGACCACTTTTGTCTCGGACATCATCGCTGCACGCTTTCCATAGATAACAAGTCCATAGCTCTTTCCGTCAAGGCCTGCAGGGTCATCCTCCTCAACAATGGGATAAGTCATCCTGATAATGCTTCCTTGATCCTTTCCATCCCATCCTGCAAAGCCCTTTCCGTTTACACCATTGAACTGATTCAGGCCATACTTTTTGTTCCCTACCTTCTTATAAATGTAATACTGTCCCGCATTGTTATCGTATAGCTCGATTGTAAATGATGTGGCGTTTTCTGCATTATCCGTTAATGACATGTTGCCGGAATCGTTCATGCACATATAGACGGTATTCCCTGATCCGTCAACGGAGGAGAGTATGAAATTATTTGTGGTTCCCGGAACTAGATCGAAGTGCCACAGTGCAGCAGTTGTAATTGAATTGGCTTCTGTCTTGGATATCAGAGTAGTCGAACCTTTAGTGGCGATAGAATTTCCAAAATAGTACTTATTATTGTTGAGCACATTATACATATGTAATGTCTGTCCGATAAGATCATCTACATCTCCCGGCTCGACGGGAGCAGGCTCTTCCACCTCAACTATCTCATACATGGAAAACGACCGTGCGATGAAAGTGATCTTACCGTCTGATATGGTGAGATCCGTTACCCTCTCCCTCGTTCCGTCATTGGAAATATGCCACAGGATATGTTCTTTATCAGCACTGATACGGGGATCCGTGATCTCAACTGACAGAGGGTTATCTTCATCGGGCTGATATTCATTGTCACCATCCATAATAGAAATATCGTATGCTGCCAGAGCATCATCGACTTCCACCTCAGACGCATCAACAGAAGCATTCTGCGGCATAAGTCCCTCTACGGACAAAGTGATATCTTCCGATGACCCTTCCGGATTGACTTCCAGATTCATCAACCTTCTTCCGGTATCCTTTGTTATCACTATGCCTTCAGTACCTGCACCAATTTCGATCACACCAGATGCGGCAGAAATATCTTCTACCAGAACATCCCCGGCAGAACCATCCTCGACAGAATATACTTCAATGACTCCGTCACTTAGAGGTTCAGCATCCTCAGGAACTGATATATCAAGACTGATATTCTGATCGTCATTGCCTGAGAACATGTACGCCCTGATGAATTCATGACCCTCGCTGGGGAGCAACACATCCGTAAATGTGTCATCAACCGTTACATCAGAATCACCATAATCAAGGCTTAGTATAAAAGCTTCGCCTGAATAGGAGTACAGGCCCTGCTCATCTACTGTGGCAGATCCATCGGCTGTTGTCTCTGTCGGTGTAACCGCGTCAGATACGGGCTCCGTCTCAGATGATGATTCTGCTGATAACTCATCTGATGTCTCGGCAGGTATCTCAGTTCCGGATATTTCATCCTCAGTAAGATCTTCAGATTCCACAATATCTTCGGCGATTACTGTCACCTGCGGTGCGAACATCGCAATAATATTGGCGGCTGCAAGGAGCGCACAAAGGAGCACACGTATCTTCTTATTCATACGTATCCTCCTTTCTGCGCCTTAGAGCCAGGAAAAGGACTATGCCACCTGTTAGAAACATGGCAATAGCATAAGGGAAAAACACACTTGCCGTCTCACCGGTAGCAACTAACGCATTTTGTTCGTCAGATCTTATAGCCTCATTAACAAACTTGATTTCTGAAGGCTTCACCTGGCCGCCTGCACAGTAAACGATCGCGTCACCATCATCAACATCACCGATCTTGTACGTGATCACCAGATCACCGTCCGTGAGCATCGGATAAGCGGTATTGCCGTGATTAACGTGAATGCCTACCACAAAAACACAAAAAACAACAACTGCTGCTATTGTTACCGCTATCTTAACTGCGAATTCAACAGCATAATCGATCGATGTCTTCTTGCGCTTCTTAGGTTTAATGTCGCGCTTTATCTCAGTCTCGTTCTCTATGGTCCATATTCCTCCATTGTCGTTAATATTTTATTATAGCATATTATAGACCTAGATCATAAGCATTTTAACATATTCACTCTGTAAAACCTAAAGTGCAAACAACATTTGTTGTATAACATCTATCGTATCATCAAACGAAATACCTTCAGCATACGGCATCTGCTTTTGATAACTTGCCCATCGCTGATTCATACAGGGATCGTTAACAATATTCTCAAGTATAATGCGGAAATCTTGAATCTTATCGTAGCTGCATCTGTGCTTTGATGTTTCAATAAAAGCTTTCCTTAGAGTATCCGTTTCATATCCGACGGAAGAAAGCATATAGATATCATAGAAATCCCTTGGCCTTGTATTTCCTATGCCTCTTGAAAGAATTGTCTCGAGTTTCTCTGCCAGTGCCGTTTCTATTTGATTATCGAGATTCGATAGAACATAGCGCATTATTAACCATGGTGTTCTGAGGGACACCATACAGGTAATTGGTAACCACGTCGGTTTACCAATTAAGCAACATTTACAAATTGTTAACACTTTTGAACTTTCTTCACATTTTGTTATGAAGGACATCTAAAGAGGATTTGGCAACCCCGGAGGGTCACCAAATTAAGAGATTTATTTCATCTCTATTCTCATGAAAAGACGAATAACAGATGGGAAACGCATAATGCTTCCCAAAAATACAAACTTCGGCTCATTTTGAGCCGAAGTTATAAGCATACAGTTGGAATTAAGAATTATCTCATCCGTGATTATCCGGTGCTTAGATAAGATATACTGTAATTATCCTCGTATTATTAATTTGTAGTTTTTATAGACCCTCATCAAGGTCTTATAATTTCTAACAGACGCTGTGGATTAGTCTTGTTTTCCTAACGCTTTGACGTTTTTAGATAGGCAATAACCACAGCCGTTTGTTTAAG
>JAILDX010000040.1 GCA_024688685.1 Saccharofermentans sp. | reverse complement strand
AGTAGGTCACAACGAGTTCAGATCAATGTCCATGATGCAGATCAAGAGCCTGTTCAAGGCTGATATCCCTGACGAGGAGAAGGTTCTCGTTGACGTAAAGAGCCTTTACAGAATGGATGAGCTCAAGGCATCCGGAATGAGATTCTGGAGACTGTAATCTGAGAAGATATGGAAGGCAAAGCTGCTAAGAAAAAGGGGATAATAGGTACATTAGTCTCCGTGTCAGGAATAGTAATCCTGGCCAAAGTCTTAGGCTTTGTCAAGCAGATGGCGACAGCCTCTGCATTCGGTGCGACGATAGACACGGATATAATCTCCATGTCTGAGAGCCTCATCGGAAACGTCGATTATCTGCTCGTTCAGGCACTCGCCACGGCATTTATACCGACGTACATATATGCACAAAAAGAGAGCAAAGAGAGATCTAAGCGGTTCGTATCCAACACCATTACGGTGTTCCTGATCGTATCACTTCTGATCTCTCTTGTCTTTTCTCTCGGTTCTCCGGTAGTCGCCAGGATACTGGCTCCGACATACCCGGATGAGCTGTCCGCGCAGCTGTCAGCTTATATCAGGTATTTTGCGCCTGTCCTGGCGGTAATCGTTGAACTGTCGATATTCAATTCGCTTCTCAAGGCGAACGAGCACTTTATCGCGGGTGAGCTGATAAACGTCAATCAGAGCGTGATCCTGATAGTCCTGATAATCCTCATCGGCGGGACTGTCGGTCCCGATACTTTAGTCATCGGTTTCTATGCGTATGCGGTATTCAATCTCATCTTCCTGATGATATGCGCGAGGAAATACTGGGGATATGTGTCGGGCAATCCGTTCAGGGATGAGAACGTCAAAAAGCTGCTGAAGATGATGGGCCCGCTGCTTGCCGGTTATTCGATGGTATTCGTGAACCAGCAGGTCGATAAGATCATCGTATCGGGCCTTGGAGAAGGAACCGTAACCGCAATGAACTATGCATCTGTCCTGTCAAATTTTGTCGCGACATTCATAGGCAGCATATGCGGTGTTCTCTTCACATATATTACGCAGAATATTGCGGATAAGAAGGATAAGGATGCTGCGGATCTCACGATGAATTCGACCATTCAGATGGTGACGCTGCTTCTTCCGATAAGCGTTCTTACCGTTCTAAACGCAGAGGATATAGTTACGATAGTATTCGCAAGAGGCGAGTTCGGCCCCGATGCTGTCCACAAATGTGCATTGTCGCTGGCAGGCTACGGATTTATGTTCGTTCCTTATATCATCAGGGAGCTTTTCAGCAGGTTCCAGTATGCTTACGGGGACTCAAAGACACCTATGGTGAACAGCATCATTTCAATCGTATTCAACATCATATTCAGCATTGTACTGAGCAGATTTATGGGAGTTCTCGGTGTAGCTCTTGCGACAAGTATCTCAGTTCTCGTATGCGCTGTGCTGAACATCGTAACGTCCGTAAAGAAAAACAAGCACTTCAATATGGGGTTCCTGCGCAGTCTTCCGCTCTGGCTGATCGGATCCGCCATCTGTGTGGGTGTGTCCCTCCTCGGGATATACTTCCTGTCCGAAATGCATCCGCTGATCCGTTTCGTGATCGTTACCGCCGTATCGATGATCCTTTACTGTCTCATCAACATCAAGGCGTTAAAGCCGCTCGTTATGCGTTTCCTGAAGCGCGGGTAAACAGTCTTTTGGCATTTTCCCAAGCATTTTGCCGTTAGTCTCACCAATATTTATTATATTTATTATTTAATAATGTGCTAAAATGTTTCTAGCTTGTGAAAACAGGCAAGTTTTTTGTGTGCCTTTTTGGGGAGAGACACTGTTGGGGAGTATTTATGGATAAAAAGAACGTTAAGGTTAACCGCAACAATAAACGATGGGTAAGGAATGCCCTGTTTGTTCTTGCTGCGGATATGATAGGTGTATGGGCTGTATTCTTTATTGCCCTGTTCCTGAGATTTGATCTGAAGTACACATCGATTCCACAGGATCTTCTTTCGATGTATATCTACCTTATGCCCCTCTGGTGCGTATTTACGGCTGTAGTCTTCTACATAATGAAGCTCTACCACAGTATATGGAGTTTTGTCAGTCTTGACGAAGCTGTCCTCGTAGGCAAGTCTTATATTATCCTCGCCATTCTGGACGTCGGTTCATCTCTCATCCTCAGAATGAGAATGCCGATATCCTTCTATATCGTCGGTTTGTTCCTCGGATTTGTTGTTCACACATGCATAAGGTTCTCTTACAGACTTCTCAAGAAGGTCTCCAATGCAAGATATGACAATATGGTGCAGAAGAATAACGGTGAAGAGCGGGTTATGATCATTGGCGGCGGCGATGCGGGAAGCGTTCTTGTAAGAGAACTCAAGAACAGCCGCAGAACAAATCAGATGCCTGTATGTATCATTGACGACAACAGCAGCAAGTGGAACAGAGAGCTTTACGGAGTACCTGTTGTAGGCGGCAGGAATGACATCATAACAAAGGCTGCAGAGTTTGACGTTAGTACGATAATCTTTTGTATTCCTTCAGCTGCTGTAAAGGAACGCAAGGAGATCCTCAACATCTGCAAGGAGACAGGATGTAAGCTCAGAACAGTTCCCGGTGTTTACCAGATCGCCAAGGGTGATGTCAGCATGTCATCAGTCCGTGAAGTTGAGATAACGGACCTTCTCGGCCGTGACCCCATCGTTGTAGACAACAATGAAGTATTTGATATGCTCGCAGGCAAGAAGATCCTTGTTACGGGCGGCGGCGGATCTATCGGTTCAGAGCTCTGCAGACAGATCGCATCTCACAATCCGGGACAGCTGATCATTTTTGATATCTATGAGAATAATGCATATGAGATCCAGCAGGAGCTTCTCCGCAAGTACAAGGATCTCAATCTCGTTGCGCTCATCGGTTCGGTACGTAATACACACAGGATAAACTCTGTCATGCAGGAATACAAGCCTGATATCGTTTTCCACGCTGCAGCTCACAAGCATGTTCCTCTTATGGAGGTCAGCCCTAACGAAGCAGTCAAGAATAACGTTATGGGTACATATAAGACAGCGAAGGCGGCAGCTGATGCAGGCGTTAAAAAGTTCGTTCTCATCTCTACCGACAAGGCGGTCAATCCTACAAATATCATGGGTGCTACAAAGCGTATCTGTGAGATGATCATCCAGATGATGGACCGTGCGGACAACAATACTTCATTCGTAGCCGTAAGATTCGGCAACGTTCTCGGTTCAAACGGTTCGGTTATCCCGCTCTTCAAGAAGCAGATCGCAGAGGGAGGCCCGGTTACCGTTACACATAAGGATATCATCAGATTCTTTATGACAATTCCTGAGGCTGTTTCGCTCGTGCTCCAGGCTTCATACTATGCGAAGGGCGGAGAGATCTTCGTTCTCGATATGGGTGATCCGGTTAGGATCGACGATATGGCACGTAACCTTATCAAGCTTTCAGGTCTCCGTCCTGATGTCGATATCAAGATCGAATACACAGGTCTCCGTCCCGGTGAGAAGCTCTATGAAGAGAAGCTCATGGACGAGGAAGGAATGCAGACAACTGCAAACAAGCTTATCTTTATCGGTGAGCCTATCGAGATGGATGACGAGCTCTTCAGGAAGAATCTTGTCAAGCTCGATGAAGAGAGCCGTGAAGACGACGATAACATCAGAAAGTATGTGCAGGAGATGGTTCCTACATATAAGCCGGGACAATATTGATATGGCAATGCTTAAGAAGTGGGAAGATCTTCCGGATCATATGAGGACCCCTGAGGTTAAGCCCTACTGGGAGGCTTTGAGCAAGAAGCGCTTCCAGATAATCCTTAAGCGCATTTTTGATATCTTTACGTCAATTATCCTGCTGATAATCCTCGCTCTTCCGATGCTTATCATCGCGATAATGATCAAGTGTGATTCAAAGGGTCCCGTCTTCTACAGACAGGAGAGAGTTACCACATACGGAAAGCATTTCAGGATCCATAAGTTCCGCACGATGGTCAACAATGCAGACAAGATCGGAACGGCAGTTACAGTCGGCGGAGACAGCAGGATCACAAAGGTCGGTTCAAAGCTCCGCGATCTCAGGCTCGACGAGCTTCCGCAGGTCTTTGATGTTATCTCAGGCGATATGAGTTTTGTCGGAACACGTCCTGAAGCAGTAAAGTATGTCGATAAGTACATTCCGGAATACAATGCCACACTTCTGATGCCCGCAGGCATCACTTCGGAGGCATCCATCAGATATAAGGATGAGGCAAAGCTCCTCGACGCGGCGGATGATGTTGACGGTGTTTACCTCAACGATGTCCTTCCGGAGAAGATGAAATGGAATCTCAAGAGCGTTATGGACTTCCATTTCTTTGGCGATATAGCGACGATGTTCAGAACAGTATTTGCCGTTCTGGGGAAGGATTATTCATAAGCGATGAATATTTTGTATATAGATCATTATGCAGGTTCACTTCGCGACGGAATGGAGTTCCGCCCCTACTATTTTGCGCGTGAATGGCAGAAGATGGGCCATAAGGTTAGAGTCCTCGGCGGCGATTATTCGCATGTAAGGACACATCAGCCGGAAGTTCCTCATGACCTCTGCACTGAGATCATCGACGGTGTCGAGTACCAGTGGATCAAGGCCGGAACTTATGAAGGCAACGGCACAAAGAGAGCCATCTCCATTTTCAGGTTCTGCAGAAAGCTCTACTCATATGCAGGTAAGATCGCTGCTGATTTTAAGCCTGACGTAGTTATCACATCATCCACATATCCTCTCGACTGTTATGCGGGAAGAAGGATCGCGAAGAAGGCCGGCGGAAGATATTTCCACGAGTCTCATGATCTGTGGCCGTTGACACTTATCGAGCTCGGAGGAATGAGCAAGTATCATCCTTTTGTCATGCTCCTTGCTAAGGCTGAGAAGTTCGCATATCAGAAGTCAGAGAAGGTTATCTCACTCCTTCCCAATGCTTTGGAACACATGATGGGAGTCGGACTTCAGTCTCCCGATAAGTTCGTCCATATCCCCAACGGAATCGCGATCGAGGACTGGGAGAGCGCTATCCCGATGCCGGATGAGCACAAGGAGTGCTTTGACAAGCTTCATAAGGAAGGCAAGAAGATCATCTGCTATGTAGGCGGCATCACAAAGTTCGACAAGATCGATTTTATCCTTGAGGCTGCAGACCGTGAGCGCGATAACGACAAGCTTGCATTTGTCATTGTAGGCAAGGGTGTTGAGAAGGAGAACTTCATGGCTCAGGCTCAGAAGATGAACCTTACGAATCTCACGTTCCTGCCGCCTGTTCCGAAGAAGGCAGTTCCTTCCGTACTGGTCGAGGCAGATATCCTCTATATCGCTCTGGAATACAACTCACTTTACAGATATGGTATATCGATCAACAAGATCTACGATTATATGATGTCCGGCAAGCCGATACTCTTTGGCGGAGAGGCGGCAAACCTTGAAGTCAGGGATGCAGACTGCGGAATCATCTTTAACAGCAATGATATTGATTCTCTTATCAAGGCGATCGATGACTTTATGTCGATGCCTGAAGAAGAACTCAGAAGACTCGGCAGCAACGGCCACAGCTGGGTACTTGAGAACTGTGAATACAGAATACTGGCCGAGCGTTTTATTGACGCACTTAAATAAGGAAAGGTTGATACGAACATGAAAAGAACGGTCCTTGTAATTGCACCTCACACGGATGACGGGGAACTTGGCTGCGGAGCAACTATCTCCAAGCTTGTACGTAACGGTGCGGATGTACACTATGTGGCATTTTCATCCTGTCAGGATTCACTTAAGGAGGGTGAAGCACCCGACTGTCTCATCAAGGAAATGAATGAGGCTACCAAGGTCCTCGGCATTCCCAGAGAGAATGTGAGATGTCTTGATTTTAAGGTCCGCCATTTCGAGGATCACAGACAGGAGATCCTGGACAGCATGCTCGAGCTTGGAAGACAGATCAAGCCTGATATCGTTCTGTCTCCTTCAGACCATGACATCCATCAGGATCACCTTACATGTGCGAACGAGTGCCTGAGAGCATTCAAGAAGGGAACGATACTTCAGTACGAGGTACCGTGGAACAACTATACATTTGATAACCAGCTTTTCTTCTGCGTTGAGGAAGAAGATGTCAGGAAGAAGGTTGAGGCAGTTAAGTGCTATCTGTCACAGGAGGACAGGGATTATGCAAAGGAAGATTTCCTCAGAGGTCTTCTGATCACACACGGTGTCCAGATCGGACACAAGTTCGCGGAGGTCTTTGAGATCCCGAGACTTATCGTTAAGGAGAATGAGATACTGTAATGAAAGTCTGTCACTTCACAAGCGCTCATGACAGCGATGATATAAGGGTATTCGTAAAAGAATGCGTTACCCTCGCTTCGAATGGCTTTGAAGTGTATTTCGTTGCGCCCGGATCTTCGAGGGATGATCAGGGTGTTAAAGTCGTCGGTATCGGTAATGTTCCCGAGGGACGTCTGAAGAGAATGACAGGCTTTGCAAAGACTGCATACAGGAAGGCTATGGAGCTCGATTGTGATATATATCATTTCCATGATCCTGAACTGCTTCCTTACGGTCTCAAGCTTAAGAAAAAAGGAAAGACGGTCATCTATGATTCCCACGAGGATGTGCCCGCACAGATCATGGATAAGAAGTGGATCCCCGCATTCATGAGAAAGATGGTCTCAGGCTGGTTCCGCAATTATGAGACACGAATCATAAAGAGACTTGATGCAGTCGTATGTGCTACTCCGTACATCGCTGAGAAGATGCAGGGAAGAGCAAATAACATCACTGTTGTGAATAACTTCCCGAAGCTCGATGATATCGTTTATCATGAGTCTCCTTTTGCATCGCGGGAAGGTTATATCTGCTATGCAGGCAACATCAGTGATGACCGCGGTGATACGATCATGAATGATGTTATGAGATCCGTTGACGGAAAGCTCATCATCGCTGGCGAACATGATGCCGTTACGAACGGCAATGTTGAGTATATCGGCAAGCAGAACAGGGCGGGAGTTAATGATCTTTACAAGGAATCAGTGCTCGGCCTTTGCATTCTTAAGCCCATTGATAATTACCTCAATTCACAGCCTATCAAGATGTACGAATATATGGCGGCAGGTCTTCCTTTTGTCTGCTCCGATTTTCCAAAGTGGAGGAAAGTGGCAGAGGAGAGTGGTGCGGGAGTACTTACTGATCCTGCTGACATAAGCGGAACTGCAAAGCTTTTGAACAGCCTTCTGGGCGATAAGGATCATCTTCAGGAAATGGGTCGCAAGGGAAGACAGTATGTCATTTCAAACTGCTCATGGGAGAACGAGGGAAAGAAACTTACAGCTCTTTACAAAGGCTTTAGTCTAGGGGAGGTGACAGCATGAATATCCTCTACATAGATCATTATGCAGGTTCCGTCAGCATGGGTATGGAGTTCCGTCCGTACTACCTCGCAAGAGAGTGGCAGAAGAAAGGACACAACGTATGTATCGTGACTGCAAGTTTTGCACATCTGCGCAAGAACAATCCTGAGGTCACAAAGGATTTCTCGATAACAGAGATCGACGGTATCGATTATCAGTGGATAAAGACAAATAAGTATGCCGGCAACGGCGTCAAGAGAGTCATTACGATGATGCAGTTCTGCTGGAAGCTGAACTTCCATGCATCCAGGATCGCGAAGGAGTTTAAGCCCGACATCGTTATCGCTTCATCGACTTATCCGATGGACGCATATGCGGCACGCAAGATCGCAGACAAGTGCGGAGCAAAGTATGTTCACGAAGTCCACGACATGTGGCCTATCACTCCTATCGATCTTTACGGAATGAGCCCGAAGCATCCTTTTGTTATCATCGTTCAGCATGCAGAGGATTACTTCTGCAAGAAAGCTGACAAGGTCGTATCGATATTGCCATGCGCAAAGGATTATTTCATTGAGCACGGCATGAGAGCAGACAAGTTCCTGTATGTTGCGAACGGTATCGATCTCGGCGACTGGGAGACTCCGGAGGCACTTCCCGAGGTTCATCTTAATGCTATCAGTAAAGCAAGAGAACAGGGCAGATTCGTGCTTGTTTTCTTCGGAAGCCATACGAGATCATATTGTCTTGATCATCTTATAAAAGCTGCTTCGAAGATCGATCCTTCAAAGCTCTTTATCGCATTTGTCGGTGAAGGCAATTATAAGGATGAGCTTAAGGCGATGGCTGAAGAGATGGGACTTGATAAGGATTCGTATGCATTTCTTCCTTCAGTAAACAAGAAGGCAATCCCGTCACTCCTTATTGCAAGTGATGCTTCATATATCGGTGCGATCAAGAACAGGATGTTCAGATTCGGTATCGGAATGAACAAGCTCTTTGACGCGATGATGGGTGGTAAGCCGATCCTCTATGCAGTTGATGCACCTAACGATTTCGCAAAGGATTATGACTGCGGAATAAGCGTTCCCGCAGAGGATGTAGATGCTCTTAAGAACGGTATTGAAGAGTTGATAAATATGTCTCCTGATGAGCTTAAGAGACTCGGTGACAACGGACATAATGCAGTCCTCAATAACTTCACTTATCCGGTGCTCGCAGAGAAGTTCCTGGGAGGCGTTGAATGATCAAAGTTATTGTCTCACATGATGTTGACCACCTCTACGGCAGAGATCACTGGTTCAGGGATCTTATCTATCCGAAGATGTGGGTGAGAACGACGCTTGAATTATTCAGGGGACAGATAACAGGACATGAGTGGTGGCTCCGCAACACGAGCTGCTTCAGAAAGTACCGTCATAATCTTCAGGCACAGATGGATTTCGACCGTGAGCACGGCATTGAATCCGTCTTCTTTTTCGGTATGGCAAAAGGCCTTGGAATGAGCTATAAACCTGCCGAGGCAAAGCCGATGATCAGTCTCGTACACGACAACGGATTTGATACCGGAGTGCACGGAATCGATTATCAGTCACAGGATGGCATCAATAAGGAATACAACACTTTTAAGGAGCTTATGGGATACGATCCGTGCGGCATCAGGATGCATTATGTCAGGTTCGATGAAGAGACTTTCGGACGTCTGAATGTGGCCGGGTATGTATTTGATACGACTGAGTTTGACAAGCCTTCCTGCGGTACGCTCAAGGCTCCCTACATGGTTGGAGATATGTGGGAATTCCCTCTTGCGATAATGGACGGATATCTCCCTCAACAGTTTGAGAAGGCAAAGGAGAAGACTTTGGAGATCCTTGACCGCTGCCGCGGGATGGGTCTTACATATGTTACTGTTCTTTTCCACGACTATCAGTTCTGTGATGACTACAAGGATATCAGAGACTGGTATGTATGGCTGATGGATTATATAAAGGATTCGCCGGACTATGAGTTTATCTCATACAGAAAGGCAATAGCAGAGCTGGGTGGCACACTATGACGAACAGTGTTTTTGAAGAATCATGGTGGCTTGATATCGCAGCGCCCGGTAAATGGAACGAGGCTGTCGTAAAGGACGGCGACAAGGTCATTGCGCGGCTTCCTTATGTATTTGACAAAGGCGTGATCACCAACCCTACTTATACGCAGACGCTCGGCATATGGATGGATCCTTCACTCAGAGAGAAGGACAAGGGCGGCAGCAATATCCACAAGCAGAAAGAGATAATAGGCGAGCTTATCGCGCAGCTCCCGAAGAGCAAGAGGATCTCCATTATCCTCGATCATTCACAGTCTTATATCCTGCCTTTCAGATGGCTGGATTTCAGGATAGAGCCGACGTTCTCATACAGGATCAGGGGCGTTAATGAGACTGACGTAAGGAATGAACTCTACGGAAAGACGGTAAAGAAGAATATCAAGGCCGCATCAAGACATGTGTCGATCGATACGGACTGCGATGACTTTGAGATACTCGTCAATATGCAGGACAAGACATATAAGAGACAGGGAAGATCTAATCCCGTTGACCGCAATGTGACCCTGGACATCATGAAGAAGACTGTCGAACGGGGACACGGAAAACTCCTCGTCGCACGCGGTGAAGACGGCAGGGCGCACAGTGCGGGATTCTTTATCTTCGATGAGAGGATCTGCTATTACCTGCTGGGCGGATTCGATCCCGAGTTCAACAGCGACGGATCACAGAATCTCCTTCTTGATGCGGGAATTGAGTTCGCACAGGGTGTGTCCCGCGATTTCGATTTCGAGGGATCGATGGTGGAGGGAATAGAGAACTTTTACAGACAGTACGGCGGTGATCTCGTGACGAATTATCACGTGTCAAAGCAGAGACTGATATACGACATTGAGGACATCATGAAGCCGCGAATCAAGAGAATGATAGGATACAAAGTATGAAGATAGTAACGGTGGTCGGAGCAAGACCGCAGTTCATAAAAGCTGCTGCGGGATCGAGAGAGATAAGGAAAGAGCATCAGGAGATACTCGTCCATACAGGACAGCATTTCGATGACAATATGTCTGATATCTTTTTCCGCGAAATGGGTATTCCCAAACCCGACTACAACCTCGGGATCTCGGGCGGATCACACGCTCAGATGACAGCAAATATGCTCGTTGCGATCGAGGAGGTCCTCGTTAATGAGAAGCCTGATGCGCTTCTTGTTTACGGCGATACAAACTCAACACTTGCGGCGGCACTTGCAGCTGTTAAGCTGAGGATCCCCGTTTTCCATGTTGAGGCAGGCAACCGTCTCGGCACTCTTGAGAATCCGGAGGAGATCAACCGCATCACGACAGATCACGTTGCCACACTCGATTTCTGTGCGACGATGGATTCATATGAGAAGCTCGCAAGGGAAGGTCTTGCAGACCGTTCTCACTGCGTCGGAAATATCATGTACGATTCGTTCCTGCATTTTGCGGATCTGCCGTGGACACCCAACATTCTCGGTCTTGACGGCAAGCCTGTAGAGGTTCCTGATGAGTTCTACTACATGACATGCCACAGGCAGGAGAATACATACAGTGACGAGCCTCTGACAGAGATACTTTCCGCGATGGAGAGTCTGGATGCGCCTACGATTTATGCGGTACACCCGCGCAATCACGAGCGTGCGCTGAGGATCCTGAGCAAGGAGCATTTCAGCAATATCATACTGACTCAGCCTGTCGGTTATTCCGATTCAGTTCACCTTACAAAGAATGCGAAGAAGATAGTGACAGATTCAGGTGGCCTTCAGTGCGAGGCGTTCTATGCGGGCGTTCAGTGCGTATTCGTTCTTGATTTTGTTGTATGGCCCGAGACGATGGTCGACAACCGCAACCAGCTCGCAAAGGCAGACAGAAATGACATACTTGAGAAGCTTTCAAAAGAGCAGAAGATAGATCCCTTATATCAGCCGTTCGGCGACGGCCATGCGGCAGAAAAGATCTGCGGGATCATAAGAGACTGGGAAAAAAATAAATAAACCGGGAGGATATACAAAATGGAATTACTTAAGATCGGCGTAATCGGTACAGGTCATATGGGCCGCAACCATGTCAGGAATCTCGCGGAAGAGAAGAGATTCGACTTTGTCGGCATATACGATGCCAATAAGGCTCAGGCAGAAGAGATATCCGCGAAGTATGGCGTGAAGGCTTTTGATGATATGGATGAGCTTCTGAAGGAGGTTGACGCAGTCGTAGTTGCTGTTCCTTCATCACTCCACAAGGAGATCGGACTCAAGGTTGCGGAAGCAGGCGTTCACGCTCTTATCGAGAAGCCTCTCGCAACTACGAGCGAGGATGCGGTAGAGATAACAAAGGCATTTAAGGAGAAGGGACTGAAGCTTGCAGTAGGTCATATCGAAAGATTCAACCCTGTATTCAGGGAACTCCAGAAGCTCGTTAATCCCGACGATATCTTCTACATCGAAGCAGCAAGATACAGCCCGTTCAGCGGAAGCGGAAGAATCACTGATACGAGCGTTGTTGAAGATCTCATGATCCACGATGTCGATCTCGTCTGCGCACTTATGAAGGGCAGAGAAGTAACATCCCTCCACGGAAGAGGAGAATCCGTAAGGTCAGGCAATACCGATTTCGCGACATGTCTTCTTGACTTCGGCGGCAAGTGCCACGCAGTTGTAAATGCTAGCAGGATCTCACAGAACAAAGTCAGGGCGATCACAGTCCACACGGAAGACAGCTGCATCCACGCCGACCTTCTTGCAAAGACACTTGAGATCTATAAGAGCACAAATCTTACGATCGATCTTACAAAGGATAATTCCTACAGACAGGACGGTGTGGTCCAGAAACTGTATGTTCCCATCGAGGAACCATTAAGGGCAGAGCTCATCGCATTCTATGAGTCAGTTGTAAACGGTGCGCCAATTGCGGCAGACGGTGATGTCGGTGTAAGCGCGATCAGGATCTGCGAGCAGGTCGCAGCAAGAGCAAAGAAATAATTTTTAGGAGGACTATATATGAAAGTACCATTTTTGGATCTTAGAACACAGTATCAGGGGATCAAGGCAGATGTTGAGCCGGAGGTCCTTAAGATTCTTGAGAACTGCTGCTATATAGGCGGATCTTACGTAAACGATTTTGAGAGATCGATGGAGAGCTATCTGAACGCTGCACACGTGGCAGGATGCTCCAACGGTACTGATGCACTGGTACTTGGTCTCCGTGCATGCAATGTCAAGCCGGGCGACGAGGTAATCACTACACCTTTCACATTTTTCGCAACTGCAGAGGCTATATGCTCCGTAGGTGCCATTCCTGTATTCGTTGATGTAAGGCAGGAAGACTACAACATCGATCCCGATAAGATCGAAGCTGCGATCACAGAGAAGACAAAGGCGATCCTTCCTGTTCATATCTTCGGTGCACCCTGTGATATGGATACGATCAACGCGATCGCAAAGAAGCACGGCCTCAAGGTTATCGAGGACGATGCACAGGCTATCGGAAGTGAGTACAAGGGAAGAAAGGCAGGCACTTTAGGTGATGTCGGATGCTTCTCATTCTATCCAACAAAGAATCTCGGCGGCGCAGGCGACGGCGGTATGGTAACAACAAACAGCGATGATATGTACACGATCCTCAAGGCATTCAAGGAGCACGGTGCAGCAAAGGTCGGCGCTGAGGCACTTGAGCTTCTCGAAGGCATCAAGGAGACTATCGACAACAATGAGGAAGCAACAGAGCTTTATAACCCTTACAAGTACTACAACTACCTTATCGGTTATAACTCACGTCTCGACGCTATCCAGGCTGCAGTCCTCTCTGCAAAGCTGAAGCATCTTGATGAGTATAATGCAAACAGGGCAAGGATCGCTGCAAAGTACACGGCAGGCCTTACACCCAGGATCAGAAGACCTGAATACTCTTCTGACATCAAACCCTGCTGGCACCAGTTCGTTGTAAGATCCGAATACAAGGAAGAGCTCTGCGCATTCCTTACTGCAAACGAAGTTGGCAACGGTTCATTCTATCCCGTACCGCTTCATCAGCAGAAGGCATTCAACAAGGACAACTGCAAGAACCCCGGAGCAAGCCTCCCGGTTGCAGAAGAGATCTCTTCACAGTCAGTATGTCTCCCGATCTTCCCTGAGATGACGGACGAGCAGATCGACTATGTTATCGAGACAGTAAACAGATTCTACGAGGGCAAGTAAATGGAAGGCGTATTTATTCATCCCACAGCGGAAGTAAGCGACGGCGCAAAGATCGGCAAGGGAACCAGGATCTGGAACCAGGCGCAGGTAAGAGAGAATGCGGAGATAGGCGAGAACTGCATCATCAGCAAGAACGTTTATATTGATGAGCATGTAAAGATCGGCAACCGCGTTAAGGTACAGAACAATGTAAATGTCTATCACGGAGTTACTGTTGAGGACGATGTATTCCTTGGTCCTTCAATGACATTTACAAATGATATGTATCCCAGGTCATTCAATACTGAATGGCGCATCACAGAGACACTTGTAAAGAAGGGTGCCTCCATCGGAGCAAACGCAACTATCAGATGCGGCATCACGATCGGCGAGTTCGGTACGGTAGGTTCCGGAAGCGTCGTTACAAAAGATGTTCGTCCATATGCTCTCGTTGTCGGCAATCCTGCTCATCAGATCGGATGGGTTTGCAGATGCGGATTCAAGCTTGACGCAAACGGCAAGTGCACAGAATGCGGCGAGCAGTATGACTTAAATGAATTGGAAGGAAAGTGATCCTGATGGCTAAATATCCGGTAACAAAACCGTACTTTACAGAAGAAGAACTCAGCATGATCTCCGGTGCGCTCGACTCCGGATGGGTAGCACAGGGACCGTCAGTTGCAAAGTTCGAACAGGCAGTTGCCGCTCATGAAGGAATAAAAGAAGGTGTTGCTACCACATCCTGTACGACTGCACTCCATCTCGCAATGGTGGCGGAAGGACTCGGAGCGGGAATGGATGCGATAGCTCCGGCGTTTACCTTTGTGGCAACAGAGAACTCAATCGTTCTGACAGGCGCAACTCCTGTTATGACCGATATCGATCAGAACACATTTAATATAGATGTCGATCGATTAAAAGAGACTATTGCTTCCACATACGGGAAGAAGGACGGCAAACTGGTCAACAAGGAGACAGGCAACGTTCTCTGGGGAATCGTTCCCGTACACGAGTTCGGTCTCTGCTGCAATATCCTTGAAGTAAATGAGATCGCGAAGGAATACGGACTGAAGGTCGTTGAAGATGCTGCCTGCGCTTTAGGTGCTAAGATCGGCGATACTCATCAGGGTGCGTTCGGCAATACATCATGCATCAGCTTCCATCCCCGCAAGTCTATTACGACAGGGGAGGGCGGAATGGTGCTTACGGATGATCCTGCTCTCGCAAAGAGGATGAGGGAGCTCCGTACACACGGAAGTACTGTATCTGCAGATGCACGTGATAAGGGAAAGGGTTTCCTTCTTCCTGAGTTCAATGAAGCAGGCTTTAATTACCGTATGACTGATATCCAGGGCGCTATGGGCCTTGCTCAGATCAAGAAACTGGATATGATCATCGATGCAAAGCGCAAGGGTGCAGAGATCTATAACGGTCTCATCAATGACCGTCTTAAGGTGTTCAGGACTCCTGTTGAGCCTGAAGGTTATTTCCATACATATCAGTCTTATGTATGTATGCTCGACTATAAGGCACTCGGTCTGTCCTCCATAAAAGAGGGCGGCGAATACCGCAACATCCTTCTCCAGAAACTGGAGGATATCGGCATCGCGACAAGACAGGGAACTCATGCGGTACACATGCTCGGCTACTACCGCAACAGATTCGGATATAAGCCTGAAGACATGATCAATGCTTATGCATGTGATCACCTGTCGATCACGCTGCCGCTCTATGTCGGAATTACAGCAGAGGATCAGGAGTACATCATAGATACGATCGGCAAGACGATCAGTTCAATGTAAGGAGGAGGTAAGGATATGCCTTCAGTAAGCGGAAAGAATATACTCGTTACCGGCGGTGCAGGATTCATAGGCAGCCATCTGTGTGATGCGCTTCTTGCAAAGGGTGCTGCCAAGGTTGTCTGTGTTGACAATTTCTTCCTTGGAAAGATGGAGAATATCAAGGAAGCAATGGAGCACGACAATTTTGTTCTCTACAGGGATGACTGCAGACAGTTCGGCGTAATGCAGTCGATCATCGCGAAGGAGGAGATCGAAATCGTATTCAATATGGCGACGATCGCTCTCAACTATTCCTTCTTCAATCCCATTGATGCCTATATGGTAAATGTCGAGATCGCTAATACCCTGATGGAGCTCCTGAAGGTTAAGGCGTACAAGACGCTGATCCACACTTCTTCCTCTGAGGCTTACGGAACAGCGCAGTATTCACCCATGGATGAGAACCATCCCACTGATCCTACGACTCCGTATGCGGCAGGAAAGGCAGCAGCTGACCTTATGGTCCACTCATTCTCCAAGGTTGAGGATCTTGATATTGCGATCATCAGACCTTTCAATAACTACGGTCCCCGCCAGAATGCGGAGGGCCCTCTCGCAGGGATCATTCCTGTAACTGCAAAGAGGATCAAGAACGGCGGCAGACCGGTCATCAACGGAGACGGTGAGCAGACGAGAGATTTCATCTATGTAAAGGATACAGTAAGAGGTCTTATCCTCGCATATGAGAACGAGAAGTCCAGAGGCAAGATAATCAATCTCGGAACAGGCAAGGATATCTCGATGAATGCGCTTCTCTCATGCATTTGCGACTACATGGGATATAAGGGCGAATGGGATCATCTTAAGGACCGTCCGAGCGACGTAAGAAAGCTCTGTGCGAATATCAAAAGGGCGAGGGAGTGTCTCGGATTCGAACCCGAAATGGATTTCGAGAACGGAATAAAAGAGACGCTCGACTGGTATATGAACAACAGCATTATCTGAGATTATGAATAAAGAAGAGTTTTCGTTATTATTTGACCAACTGATGGCAGACAGACGCGATGATATGCGCGCGAAGTACAACCGCGTTCTTCCCAGCGGAGAGCTTATCTTCAACCGCTTCGACAAGGGACGTTATCTTAAGTGCGGAGAGAACTCTTCCGTTTATGATACGTGTGTCGTAATGGGTGATGTTGAGATCGGCGACAACTGCTGGGTGGGACCTTATACGATTCTTGAGGGCAGCAGTGCGAAGCTTACGATAGGCAATTTTGTAAGCATCGATGCGGGAGTTATGATCTATACCCATGACTCAACAAAGTACTATGTTACCGGCGGTAAGGATCCCTTCAAAAAGGCTCCTGTAAGTATCGGTGACAATACTGTTATCGGAACACTTACTATGATCGGCGCGGACGTTAAAATCGGTTCACACTGCGTTATCGGAGCGCACAGTTTCGTTAACTCGGATATCCCTGATTACAGCATTGCTGCGGGAGTTCCGGCAAAGGTTATCGGGCGCGTATTGATCAAAGAAGACGGAACATGTGATTTTGATTATTCAGACAGAGGTGAGGATCAATGATTGACGGCGGCATGTCGATAATAGTTCCCTTCCTGAACGAAGAAGAGGGAATTGAGCTTTTCTGCAGCGAGTTCGATAAGTTTATCGGAACACTTGATTTTGATATAGAGATCGTCTTTGTTAACGACGGTTCTGTTGACAGATCTTCGGAGCTCATAAAGGCATATAGTTTTGAGAATGCACGCAAGGTCAAGCTCGTTGAACTTTCAAAGAACTTCGGATCACATGCTGCTATAAGAGCCGGCGTTGCCAAGGCATCATACAGCATCTGTACATGGCTCGGAAGCGATCTTCAGGAACCTCTTGAGCTTATCCCGCTGTCTTACCATAAGATCGCAGATGAAGGCTATGATGCCGTATATGTCGAGAAAAAGAGCGTAGGCGTTTCTTCTGCTAACAGAGCGTTCTCAAAGATGTACTCGTGGATGATGCGCAAGTACGCGGTAAAGAATTATGCATCAGGCGGTACGAGCACGATCGTTTTCAATCACAAGATAATAGAACTCCTGCGCATGAACGTTGAATCCAATTCTTCCATCATGCTGCAGATAATGGATGCGGGCTTCAAGTCATACTGTGTATCACTTGATTACAAGCAGCGCGCTGCTGGAACATCGAAATGGACTTTTGGAAAGAAGATAAAGCTTCTCATAGACTCTTTCGTTGCGTTCTCATTTATGCCAATAAGGCTTGTAAGCATAATCGGAGGTGTCGTGTTCTTCATTGGTGTTGTTATCGGCATCGTGACACTGATCAACAGGATATTCAATCCCTCGGTTCCTATCGGTTATTCAACGCTGGCAAGCATCATGGGAATGGGTTTCGGTATTACGAACATCTCTCTGGGCATCATTGCAGAGTATCTGTGGCGAGCTTATGAGAGTGCAAGAAGAAGGCCTGTTTTTATAATCTCTGACGAGATAAGTGTTAAGGATAATGACGACTAAGATCAAAGATTACGGGCTTTTATATTTTGCCTTTATCATTTACTCTTTTGTCTCGGTCTTTGCCAAGATAGCTTCAGGACAGTCCGAGTTATGGAGAACGCTGCTTTTTATGTTCATAGAGTGCTTTTTCCTTGGCGTCTATGCGCTTATCTGGCAGCAGGCATTAAAGAGATTTCCGTTAGTTGTCGCGATGAGCAACAAGGGTGTTACGGTCGTTCTCGGACTGATCTGGTCGCTGCTCCTTT
Source organism: Saccharofermentans sp. (assembly GCA_024688685.1). Lineage (GTDB taxonomy): Bacteria > Bacillota > Clostridia > Saccharofermentanales > Saccharofermentanaceae > Saccharofermentans. Next base: position 138,189 of record JAILDX010000040.1, on the reverse strand, counting down.
TTGGTGAGAGCATAACGATCATGAACATAGTCGGCGCGGTGCTCATAATCTTCGGAATATGGATGGTGTCGTCAGATGATTAAATATATCCTTATCGCGATGTTTTCCGGCGTGCTGTCCGCTTTCTCACAGATACTGCTCAAGAAGAGCAGCAGTATTGAGCGCACGTCCAAGATAAAAGAGTACCTCAATCCTTACGTTATCTGCGGATACGGAATGACTTTTGCATGTATGATACTTATGGTCATCGCATATAAGGGAATGCCCTTTAAATATGGTGCGGTACTTGAGTCACTTGTGTATTTTTACGTAATGATATTAAGCAGGATATTCCTTAAGGAAAAGCTTACCAAAAAGCGTGTCATCGGAAACATCATCATTGTAGTCGGGGTAGCTCTGTTCGGGTTGTAAAACATGGATAATCTCAGAAGTAAGATCAAAGCGGAATACCTGTTTGCGGCAGCTGTATCGGCGGTCATGCTGATATTGTTCGTCAACAGACTGGTTCACGGCGTTGAGACATCTGACGAGGCATTTTACAATTCGATAGGATACCGTCTTATCAAGGGTAATATCCCGTTTGGAGATATGTGGGAAGTAATGGCGACTGACAGCCTCATCATGGCTCCCTTCTATCTTATAAGATCCATATTTGTAAAAGACGGAGAAGGCCTTCAGCTGTATTCGAGGATCTGCTTTATGATCCTTAACGGCATCGGTGCTTTTGGAATATTCAGATATGCGTCGCGCAGGATAAAAGGAACTTATGCATTCCTTACCGCGCTTCTTTTCTGGTTCAATTCACCGTTCCAGATCTACGATTTCTCGTACAATAATATGGCGAATACGTTTATATCGCTTACCATCTGCCTCATGATGATGGGATTTGATGAGTATAAGAAAAGGTATTTTATTCTAATGGGTATAGCAATGGCATTTGCCATCCTCGCTTATCCGACGATGATATATTTCTGCGTTATCTTTCCTGTTGTTATACTGATCAGGTCACGTTCATTAAAGGGACTTAAGAGCTGTCTGTTATACGCGGCAGGAGGAATCGGTACTGCTGTACCTGTCGTGATCTTTATCGCTGCTCATACAGGCTTCTCAGGACTTATAAAGAACATACAGTATATCCTCTCTTCAGATACAGCGCACAGCCTTGAAGCAGGTCATATCCTTTACCAGATAAAGGATGCTTTTATATTCCTGACAGATCCGTTCAGCAACTTCGGCATCGTCTTTATGATCTGGGTCGCTGCCATGACCATAACAGCCGCGGTCAGAAAGACGCGCCCGGCAGCAATATGCATGACTGTCCTGTATCCTCTTGTGTGCGGATATTTCTGTGCCGTTCAGGGTGGAGTGAAAGCTGTTATGAACTTTATCTTCTGCATGATATTCATCGCACCTGCGGCAGTCTTTTTATCTGAGTCTGGTGCTGCGAGGATAAGGGAGTTTATACTTGAATTCGGACTCGGCCTTCTCGTTTATTTTGTGCTTTCATTCTCGACGGGAGGAGGTCCTGCTCAGGCGATAAACGGCCTTTTATTCGCGGCCGTTGCAAGTGTCATCATGATGGCAGAATCGGCATCCTCTTTCAGCGGACCGAGGTTATCGTCTGTAATGGTCTATTCGCTCGTTATCTTTGCCGTTGCAAGTGAGATACTCTGCTTCTACCGCGGAGTATACAGGGACGACCCGTATTCGAAACTGAACACACGTGTTGAGAGCGGTTTATACAAGGGACTCTATACAACCGCGGACCGCAAGGAACATCTTGAAGATCTCGGAGCGCTTATGGCATCGCTCGAAGAGAAGGACGAGAGCGTTATGATACTTTATCACTGCTGCTATTCATATATGATGGTCGATATGACGCCGAAGATCCCGAGTACGTGGGGATGTTTTGATGTTGAGACATACGGTTTCGATAACGAGGAGGTATTCCTCACTTATCTTGCAGAAGAGGACAATATCCCCGATAATGTACTGATCGTGGATATACCGCAGAGATTTGATACTGCGGGCCAGCAGAAGGAATTATATGAGCCTTACTACGGAAGACTTATTGAGTTTATAGAAGAGAATTACACATATACCGGTGAGTTCGAGAACGGGCGCTCCGGCAAGGTTATCAAGTATGAGAGGGAGACAGTATGACACCTGAAAACATAGACAGGATCGCAAAGAAATTCGGCACGCCGTTTTACGCATTTTATGTTGATGAGTTCATAAGCAACTATAAGGAACTGAAGAATGCATATACGGAGATCTATGACAACTTTGAGATCGCATATTCATACAAGACGAATTACATGCCCGCGTGCTGTAAGGAAGTGCTGAAGCTCGGCGGTTATTCTGAGGTCGTTTCCGATATGGAATACCATATGGCGAAGAGATATGGTTTTGAGCCTTCAAAGATAATCGTAAACGGTCCAGGAAAGTGGAACGGAATAGAGGAGATGGCTTCTGACGGGGCTGTCATCATGGTGGATAATAAGTATGAACTTGACCGCGTTATTGCCGCTGCAGAAGGACTCGATAAAGATGTAACGATAGGCTTCAGGCTAAACATCGATATCGGTACGAAGAAGAACTCGAGATTCGGTTTCGATGTCCTGTCACCCGAGACAAGTATCGCAATCGACCATGCAAGAGAGAGCAGGAATATAAAGATAATCGGTCTTCATTTCCATCTGGGCGGTTCGCGTTCAATTGAGGCGTGGAAGGCAAGAGCGGAAAAGATGACGATGTATGCAGATACACTTCTGCGCGATGGCGAGAGAAAGATAATCGATCTCGGAAGCGGTATGTTCGGTCATGTGGCAGCGCCGCTGGCTGCGCAGTTCGGTCAGGATATACCTAGCTTCTCACAGTATGCCGAGGTAGTTGCAGGCGTGTTCAGAGAGAAGTACGGAGATCTTCCCCCATCTTCAAGACCGCTGCTCATCGTTGAGCCCGGGAGCACGATAATCGCAAACACGATGATGTATGCGGTAAGTGTAATCGGCATTAAGACAGTACGCGGCAGGAACATTGCCATGACAGACGGAAGCGTTCACCAGATGGGCGAGATGGGTAAGAAGAAGCAGCTTCCCGCCCACGTTATAAAGAAGGGGAAGGATTCCGTCTCAGTCATGTCTGCGGATATCACAGGTTACACATGTCTTGAAGACGATATCATGTACAGAGCATTGCCCGAAGAGGTAAGCTTTGGAGACATAATCTATTTCGAGAACTGCGGTGCATATACTAATGTTATGAAGCCGCCATTTATACAGACAGGATGCAGGATAGTATCATGCCGTTATGACGGCACGATGGCGCTCGTAAAGCGCGGTGATACAGTTGATGATTATCTTGCAAGTTATGAGGAGGAGATATAATGCTTAAGCCTATTACGATACTCATGACAGGTGCAGGTGCTCCCGGCGCTCCGGGAATAATCAAGTGCCTCAGAAAGAACGGTGAACGCGAGATCACATTGATCGGCGTCGATATGAATGAGAACTCCAACGGAAGGAGACTTGTTGATAAGTTCTATACTGTTCCCGCCGCAAGAGATGACGGTTACATTCCTGCGATCGTTGACATATGCCGTAAGGAGAAGGTTGATATCATACTTCCTCTTGTTACACGCGAGCTTATCAAATACGGCCAGAATGCCGATATGTTCCGGGAGATGGGAATAGTGATCTCAATATCGGATCTGTCCGCTCTGGAAGTGATCAACAACAAAGCAAACCTTCTTAAGAAGATGCGTGAACTCGGCATGGAGACACCTGATTTCATCGTGTGCAACACGGCTGCTGAGGTTCGTGAAGCAATATTTAAGCTTGGATATCCTGACAAGGCAGTCTGCGTCAAGGGGGCAGAAGGCAACGGCAGCAGAGGCGTAAGACTCATCGATCCGAATAAATCGAGATATGATCTTTTCTTTAATGAGAAACCAAACTCACTTTACATCGGTTTTAATGAGCTGATGGAAACGCTCGAAGAAAAGGATTCGATTCCGCAGATGCTCGTAATGGACTGCCTTCCCGGTGAGGAATACGGTGTCGATGCACTCTGCGATCACGGCAAGGTGCTTGCTATGGCAGGAAGGTACAACTACGCGGTCAACAGCAGTATCCCTCAGGGCTGTATCATCGAGAACAGGGAAGAGCCGTTTGCTATTGCGACGAAGATAATCGAGGCGATGGGAATTGACGGCAACTGTAATTTTGATTTTATGTATGATGCAGACGGCAATCCGAGACTTATCGAGATCAATCCCCGTCTGTCAGCAACGATCGTTTCCTATGCGCCTGCGGGAGTGAACTTCCCGTATCTCAGGATGAAGCAGCTCCTGGGTGAAGACCTTGGCAATCTTAAGGTCAGGGAAGGCATCAGGATGCAGAGAAGGTATAATGAGATCTTCTTTGACGAGAACGGCGACGAGATGGCGTTTTAAATAAATAATGATAGAATATAGCGTAATGTTAATTTTGAGAGGTTGGTATGGTTTTAAAACTGCAGAAAACGAATAAGCTGATCGATCTCCTTACATCAGAGGAAGCGTTCTGTTTATATATCGTAACTTGTATGATCGCTATCCCTCTGGGAGAGTTTATCACGGATCTGATGGGCAAGGCTTTTGTATCACAGCCCACTATCTTTACGATCTTCAGCATCCTTGGTGTTTTTCTTGTAACGCTGAAGATATCGCTCAGACCTGATAAGAGACACTGGTCTGATTTCTTCTTCTTTACGTCAATGATATTCATGTTCCTGTCTCTTGTTTATTCGCGTGATATAGCAAGAGCGGTAAGATATGACATCAACGGAACGAACGAATTCCCTCAGTATTTCCTTGGTTATTACTGCCTGATGTTTGCAGGTTTCCAGCTCTCAAAGAACAAGCTGCGTAAGATCGTCCTTTATGTATTTATCGGACTGAGTTTCCTCGAGGGAATCCTCGGTGTATTCCAGTCATTCGGAATGAGACTTGTAGAGCAGATGCACGGCAAGGACCACTATGGGAACGATATATTCGGACTTACACAGAATGCAAATTATTTTGGCGGACTCGTTGTACTGTTCCTCGGCGCCTGCCTCGGTGCGGCTCTGTTTACTAAGAACAATAAGAGAAGAGTTGTTTATATAATTCTTACACTTCTTTCTGTTTACTGCTCATACGCAACACTGTCGAGATCGTCACTTCTCGGTGTCGGCGTAATGATCCTTTCATACCTTGTCATGTTTGGTGTAATGCACCGCAAGTACAAGGACAACAAGATGTACAAGATCTGCTTCAGAGTTCTTTTCTTCGGACTCATCGGCGTTATCGGTTTTGGTGTTCTCTATGTTCTCATCAGCCAGTCTGCAATGAACAGAGTCATCAAGACATTCAATGAGTTTAAAGGTCTGTTCTCCGGTGACATCAATCACTTCGGCGCAGGCAGAGGATATATCTGGACATACTGTATCGAATCAATACCGAAGAACTGGGTATGGGGTGTAGGCCTTGATAACCTCTATTACTGCTACACGTCGAGCTCACACTGGATGGAAGCAATGTATTACAGCAACAGGGCTCACAATGTGTATCTGCACGTTCTGACAACACAGGGTGTGTTCGGTTTCGCGAACTATATGGCACTTCTTATAACATCTTGTGTGATGGCGGTAAGACGCATCCTTAAGACGGATGATGTGGAGGACAGAAAGATTACGTGGACATATTTCGGAATGATCATCGGATATCTCGCAGTATCACTCCTGATCTGCCGTGTGTTCAACGTCGAGCTTTATTTCTACGCGGCACTTGGTGCAATGGTGCCGAGGGTACATGAGAAGGTGGCAAAATGAGTTTAAAGGGCAATTCTTCCAAGGTTTTAAGTATTATCTTCAGCCAGGAGACTTTTTGTTTTTACATTATCTCCTGTATGGTCCTTATCCCGGTCTCAGAGTTCATATCTGAGCTAATGGGATCGCAGCTTGCTGCAGAGCAGAACGTGTGCGCCATTTACGGTATGATCGGCGTGTTCCTCTGTACGGGTAAGATGGCACTCAATCCGACAGGCAGACACTGGTCAGATTTCTTCTATCTCACGCTCCACGCGTTCATGTTTATATCCTTGATATTCTCATGCGACATCGCGCGTATCCTGAGACCTAACGTAACATCGAATGAGTATCCCGCATTCTTCCTCTGCTATTACGCAATGCTTTTCGCGGGATTCCAGGTGGCAAAGAACAGTCTTCGTAAACTGGTGCTGTATGTGTTCATCGGACTGTCCTTATTTGAGGGCATCATAAGCGCTCTTCAGACAGTTGAGATCAAGATAATGCCGTCTCTTTGGAACGAGACTACAAAAGAGGTTTACGGTCTTACACAGAATACCAATCTCTACGGTGCGCTCAGTGTATTGTTCGTTGGTGCCTGCGGATGGATGTTCATCTTCTCATCCAATAAGGTAATCAAGGTTATCGCGGGAATCCTTACGGTTCTTGCCGTATATTGCTCATATATGACGATGGCCCGTCTCGCTTGGGTTGGAGATGTTGTTGTGGCCGTTACTTATGTTGTATCTATCCTGATAATGATGAAGCGCAACAAGGGTGATAAGAAGTACAAGAGCTATCTGATCTCATGTCTTATCTGGATCGGTCTGGGCATTGTCGGTGTCTTGATCTCCTTCCTCACAAATAATCTTACACAGCAGCATATCGAGCACGCAGGCTACGAGATCGAGAAGGCGGAAGAAGGCAATATCGACCGTCTCGGTTCAGGGCGCGGAGCTATCTGGAGTTTCTGTATCGAAGCACTTCCCAGACACTGGGTAACAGGTGTTGGTCTTGATAACCTCAAGCAGTGCTACATCGAGAATCCTAAGTGGGTTCCCGGAATGTATTACAGCAACCAGGCACATAACTGCTACCTGCAGGTATTAACGACTCAGGGCGTCTTTGCATTCATCAATTACATGGCACTCCTGATCATTTCAACAGTGAAGGCTGTGAAGCGTGTCCTTGTAAATGATGACGAGGAAGACCGCAAGATCACATGGGCTTATCTTGCAATGTTTGCAGGCTTCTCCGCAGCGATGTTCTTCCTGTTCAGATCGTTCACTGTAGAGCCTTATTACTGCGCAGTTATAGGCCTCATGAATCCCCGTGTACACAAGAAGGATAACTGATTTTTTAAATTAACCGCTCTGTATCACGGCTGTAACATTGTTATTTTAGAATATGCCTAATATGATCTGAAAAAATGCATATGGGGGCGTATTATGGAAAACAACGAAGAATTAATCTCAAAAAAGCAGCTGTTGCGTATGGCCCACATTTCGTACGGCACACTTTACCGCTGGAAGAGGCTGGGCCTTATTCCCGAGAGTTGGTTTATTCACAGAGCAACTGATATCGGTCAGGCAACATTCTTCCCTCGTGAGAAGATCTTTGCAAGGATCGACCGCATCAAGGAACTCAAGAACGAGCTAACAGTAGAGCAGATGCAGGAACTCTTTTCCGCTAACGTCGAAAGCTTCAAGATCCCGCTCAAGGATTTCCGCGAGCTCGAAATCGTCAGCAAGCTTTCACTCACAGCATTTACAAGCGTTTTTCCCGCGAAGGAACTCCTTGATTTCAACGACGTATTCGGTATGTATGTTGTCGATCACCTGATGAAGCTTTCCGGCATCTACCTTGAGGACGCGAAACAGGTTCTCCGCCTCCTCTGCAAGTATCTGAAGACGGAAGCGAGCAAGGACTATCAGCTCCTCCTTCTGCGTAAAATGGGCGTACCTATGACGATGCTCGTAAGCGGCGAGGATGAGATTCTCCTGGAAGACAATACGGAAATAATCGCTTGTGCGAATCTTATGGAATTCGAAGAAGCACTCAAGGACCAGCTGATCGCATAAGGGGTGGATATTTATGAAGAACGAAGAACTGATAAATGCTATTTCTGTTTCGGCTGAGCCTGTGAGAATGAAGATCCTCCGCGATCTTGCATCTAACGGTGAGATGAAGGCAAAAGATCTTCTTGAAGGTTTTGATATCACACAGCCCACGTTGTCACATCACATGGCTCTGCTTGAAGAGAACGGTCTTGTCATCTGCCGCCGCGAAGGACGCTGCGTGTATTATGCAATTAATGTTAAGGCGTTTGAGGTGATCGCAGAGTTCTATGGGGAGTTTACGAAGCCGGCGGTAAAGGAAGCGCCTAAGGCAGCTGTTAAGTCGGCGCCTGCAAAGGCTCCTGGAAAGTCAGCGCCCAAGGCAGCTCCCAAGTCTCCCGCAAAGAAAGCAGCTGATGAAAAGCCGAAGAAGAAAAAGGATAAAGAGAATAAAGAAAAAGCCAAGAATAAAAAGGATAAAAAGAAGAAGAGTAAGTGATAAATGGGGCTGCCGATATGACAGCCCCGTTGTTTTGTTTATTTGGTTAGGGGGATGATGTCGCTGTTTTTGTCGCTAAGTTGATCAGATTAGAGACAGATTTAGAGACATCGCCGGCAAGCCACCCTCACTTATTATCTTCCGGCGAAGGTATATCAACGATCTTATATCCGCAGCAGTTAACTATCTTTGTACCTGACGGATGATCATTCTCTCTCTTGATCACACCATAATTGCTGTGAACATGTCCGTGAAACATATATGCCGGTTTATATTTCTCCAGGAATTCATTGAAACACTCAAATCCTTTATGCGTATAGCTGTCAGGCATGTCGCCGTAGCCGGCTGCAGGGGAGTGGGTAACGAATACGTCAAAGCCCCCAGCCATTGCGATCTTCGGCTTTGCCAGGAGCATACGGCGCTTCATCTGCGCTTCGGTGTACTGATTGAGATGTCCGTTGCGGTACTTGATGCAGCCGCCGAGTCCGAAGAAGCGTAAACCCTTATACTTAAATACACGGCCTTCAATGCATTCGGGTCCGAGCGGCGGATCATCGTTGAATGAGTCGTCGTGATTGCCACGGATATATACCATAGGAACATTGACCATTGTCAAAAGAAAATCGAGGTAATCCTCTCGCAGGTCGCCGCAGGAAATAATGAGCTCTACGCCCTCAACACGATCTTTGCGGAAGTAATCGTAGATCGCCTTATCTTCTTCGTCTGCAACGACCAGTACTTTCATGTTGACTCATCATCCTCCAGTATCTCAGGCAGTGTGCTCTTCGTTACGATAGCCATACCGTTCGCGTGCACGGTTGCCTGTGCTATATCAGTCAGTTCGTCATAGTCGGGGATCCTGCCGATGACGTTGTCGTTCAGCCAGCTCATATTAACGATATCTTCCGGAGAGAGCTTTGGCGTAAACGGACGCTTGATCGGACCCTCCTGACTTATGAGATCCCCCTCGAAAGGATTGTACATATCATTTGTAATACCCTTCCTGAGCATCGAAACAAGTTTCTTCGTTCCAAAAGGAACGTTGTCTCCGACGAAAACATCGATTACACCGGAACTCATACCCCACCAGTAGTTGATGGCAGTATCCTTATTGGAAGAAGCTTCCGCATCCCAAGCGTCGTTCAGGACAGTCTGTACGATCAGCTCGTAGTACTTGCCCCATTTCCACTCGGGATAAGCTATATTAACTATACCACCGTTCTCGTCAAACTTGAATAATCCGTAAGCCTTGTCGTCCTTCTTTGGCCTTACAAGATCAGGGCCGGAGATCAGCTTGAGACCGTTCTCGTTCATATAATCCATCCATGACTCGTTCTTGAGACAGGACCATGTAAGATATATCTCTGCCTTCGGATCTATCATCTGAGCACCGATCGCAAATGCGTTAATGTTTGCAACGGCACCGCAGATAGGGTAGTTGGATACATAGCAGATCCTGTGATCTTCAGCCATTGAAGCTGCCATCGCGCCTAACAGGAACTTCGCTTCATACATTCTTCCGTAGTATGTACGGAGAGCTGATTTTGAAAGGAAGATCGAGCAGTTGAGGAACTTAATGGAAGGATACTTAACTGCTGCATGGAGCGCATTCTCGATCTGGATAGGTGATGTTGTAAATATCAGGTCGATGCCGTCAGCGGCCGCCTTGTCGACTGTTGCGTCAAAATCCTCATCCGACACAATGCTTGCCGCAAATGAAGTCTGAACCTCCTCGCCAAAGATATCCTCTATCTCCTTGCGTCCCCTCTCATGACCGTTGATCCATCTTGAAGAAGCCGGGTCACCGTCGTAGATGAAAAGGATCTTCAGAGGACGTGATGCCGAATAAGTCTTCTTTATGATGTTGTCGATGATGGGGAGGACCGTTTTCTTCTCAAGCTTAGGCTCCTCAGAGAATGCAATCTGGTTGCCGTAAGCCCTGATCCTTATCTCTTTCCAGATCTGCATAAGGTTCTTCTTTATCTCGTCGGCAACAGGCGTCCTGAGCTCGTCAAACTTATACATCTCGATATATACGAGAAACGCGTCACCGGGCGTTATCTGGAAGTTCTTTCCGCCGAGGGAATAATAGACCGTCTTGAATGTGTAATATGCGGACCTCAGGTCCATGATATTCTCTTCAGACCAGGGAGCCTTCTCAAGATCCTCGCCGACATACTCAGCCAGTCTGTAGTAAGCGCCGCCTGCAGTCAGTGTGATGTTATATATGGATGTGCATTTATAAAACTTGAGGAACTCATAGTAAAGCTTTATCTCAGGCTCATCAGATTCCTCGGGAAGGATCCTTGTTACGTCTGCAAGTATAGTAGGCTGCTCAAGGTACTTGAGTACGGATACTCTCTTGTTACCCTCGATAACATAGAACTTGCCCATAAACTCAAGGACTGTGATCGCATCTGTGATGCCTTCTTCTGTCTGATAATTATAAAGGCTGATCCATTTGGATGCGAATTCCGTATCAGGTGCGAGCATCGGCATGAAATTGCGTGCGAAAGCATCCTGTCTGCCTTTTGTAACCGTACCTACGACATAATCGAGCGGTATCTCCTTCGTTCCGACCTTCTCTTCCTTCATGGTCGTTCTTGAACCGATAAGATCGTCAAGGGCCGGCAGATAAGTATAGTGGCCTTCGCTTAAGGCCTTCTGATACTCTTTGGTTCCAAGCTTTCTCGCCTTGACGTATTCTTCTGTTGCAGTAACTATAGACATATTTACCTCTTAATGTTTTTATTATAATTTATTTCAGGACTTCGGACATTATAGTTGTGTAACCGAAATATGCCTATTGTGTAAATTAACAGTAATATGCCCACGCTATAATTCCAAATATGAGCAGAAAACTCTTTATTTGTATCGTAGCAGCGGTTTTCGCGTTCTTTCCTTTTGCTGTCCTTGTAAGGGCTGATGAGAACGGAGACGAAACAGAAGATGCCGCGCAGAATGGCGGTGCTCTTTTTGTTGTGAGCATCGAGCCTGAAACTGAGCCCGAATCTGAACCTGAAGAGGGAAGTACCGAGTATTACATCGCGAAATGGAACAACTGCGCCAGCAACTATGAGCGCTACAATATGTCTGCCCGGGATAAGGCCAAGGTCTGCGGTCTGAGTTATGAGGATTTTGACTTTTTCGCGAGAGTAGTGCAGGCAGAGGGCGACACGAAGGGTGACGATCTGACCGATAAGGTGCTTGTTGCCTGCGTTATCTGGAACCGCCTCTACTGCAAGAAATATCCCAACACGATACCGAGAGTATTAAGACAGCGCGGTCAGTTTGAGGTCGTCGAGAACGGGGCTGCCAGAAGGCGCCGCACGAAGGACTCAGAATGGGCGGTAATGGTCGGCTATATGCTTGTCAGGCGAAATGATGTTTCGCCGCATCTCATGGCATTCAACTGCATCAACTACAACAAGGGTTATGCGCCTTATTTCTACTATGGCGGGAACTATTTCTCATGCGGTGCCTGCACGTGTTCGAGGTGCAGGAGTCTCGAGCCTGATTTCCACGTCTCGGGATACCCCACATGGACCACGCATTTCAAGAGACCGGTCCTCGTCGAAACAGAGGAGCAGAGCCTCGAGGATTACATCATGGAGAACTTCACGGTCAACTGTCTGACCACTCCGATTGATCCCGAAACAATAACTCCCACTCCGATACCGACACCGGAGCCATACGATTACGATAATCTTGTTATCGAGTAGAAACGTTCCTTTTTGTATGGTAAAATGAGAATACATTTTATCTTTCGGAGGTGATTTCACATGGACATCAGATTATATCGTTGCGAGCATTGCGGAAATATAGCAATAAAGGTTATTGATGCCGGAGTTCCAATGATGTGCTGCGGACAGAAGATGGTCGAGCTTATTCCCTCATCCACTGATGCAGCTGTTGAGAAGCACGTTCCCGTCGTAACACGCGACGGAGACATAGTAACCGTAGATGTCGGTTCTGTTGCTCATCCCATGACAGAAGCACACCTCATCAATCTCATCATTCTTGATACAACGGCAGGTGTCCAGATTGCTGAACTTCATGCGGATGATATCCCTCAGGCCAAGTTTGCGCTTCTTTCAGGTGCTGAAGTGAAGAAAGCATACGCTTACTGCAATCTCCACGGACTCTGGTCTGACTGATCTTGTGGCAAAAGGCAACCGGGTATTTCTTATATTTCTGACATTGCTGGCAATTATTATCGCCGCTGTTTGTCTTTTGATATTTATCTTTACACTCGGTTACACGAAGCTTGTCTGTGTAGTTTTCTTCGGGCTCATGGGCGCTGTCGGCATCCAGCTCCTTAAGAAAACAAAGAAGAACTGGATCGTAAATCTTGTCGGCGGCCTCGGCATCATGGTCGGAGCGCCGGTATTCTTTTTCTGCGGCCTCGGAGCAAGTCCAATAAGCGGTGGTGCCCCATGGCAGTTTAAGACCCAGAGGATGTACACGGACTGGTATTTCACGAACAGTGAGTTCTTTATTTCAGAACTGCCTGACGGCATTTCTGATTATTATTTTGATTTTATGCCGTCCATACTGCAGGGGAACGGACACAAAGCCGTTTCTTTCATGGCTCCAGCGGATTATGTTGACAGCCTCACGGCTGAGGTTACGGATAAGGCTGTGGAGATACATACTTTTGATGAGTGCAGCAATTCCCTTTTCGCTTCGGTGGGGGATGTTGATTTTTATTGTCCTCTTGATGTCAGGACTGAACATCCCGGTGCGGTGATATATATCCTCGACACGAACAGATATCCCCATATACCTCATAGTACAGCGGTTATCATTGACGGAGACTTCGTGTTGTTCTCCCAACTTTAAAAAAGATGTTGACAACAATGGGGTTCTACTTTATACTTCATTTTGCACTTCGCAAGAAGTCCCGGCAAACAGATGGAAGCATAGCTCAGCTGGGAGAGCATCTGCCTTACAAGCAGAGGGTCACAGGTTCGAGCCCTGTTGTTTCCACCAACGGCGCAGTAGTTCAGTCTGGTTAGAATGCCGCCCTGTCACGGCGGAGGTCGAGGGTTCGAGCCCCTTCTGCGTCGCCAAACCGGTCTTGCAAAAGGCCGGTTTTTTTGCCCAGATAGCTCAGTCGGTAGAGCAGGGGACTGAAAATCCCCGTGTCGGTGGTTCGATTCCGCCTCTGGGCACCAAGATCATTTCCCCGTACTTCTGTCAGACAGAACCGTACGGGGTTTTTGTTATACTCGCATATTTACTTTATGCGTGACTAGAGTATAATTCTTTTGTTTATTTTTGTATATGGAGCGTTATCTTTGATGGACATCGATCATATTAAGGACAGTTTCAGCAGATCGGCTGAAGATGTTGTAAAGACTCTTGAGACAGACAGCAAGTCAGGTCTCTCGTCACAGGAAGCAGAGGCAAGACTCGCCAAGTTCGGAAAGAACTCATTAGGGGAAGAGAAGAAGGTTCCTCTTTGGAAGAAGTTCCTTGCACAGTTTGCAGATGCAATGGTCATCATCCTTATTGCGGCAGCTGCTCTTTCCGCTTTTATGGCATATAAAGAAGGCGGTGCGGAAGGATGGATCGATGTTGCGGTAATCCTCGCTATCATCATCCTTAACGCTGTACTGGGTGTTTATCAGGAAGGCAAGGCTGACCAGGCTCTCGCAGCTCTCAAGAAGATGAGCAGCCCCAAGACAAAGGTTATCAGAGACGGCCAGGTTACAGTCATCGATTCCGAGGACATAGTTCCCGGCGATATCGTTGCCATTGATGCAGGTGATTCCATCGCAGCTGACATAAGACTGCTTACATCTTCATCACTTAAGGCTGAGGAAGCATCCCTTACAGGTGAGTCCGTTCCTGTTGACAAGGATGCCGAGAAGGTCCTTGAAGCAGACTGCCCCATTGGTGACAGATCAAATATGCTCTTTATGGGTACGGCAGTTACATACGGCCGTGCAACAGGTGTTGTTATCGGCACCGCAAGGAATACCGAGCTCGGTAAGATCGCAAATAAGCTTACTAATATGCAGGATGAGGATACGCCTCTTAAGAAGAGCCTTGATAAGCTTGGAAAGATCCTCGCTGTTGTCTGCATCATCGTCTGCATCATCGTGTTTGTCGTTGATGTTTTCGTGCAGAAGGTTTCGTGGAATGAGGCTCTGATGACTGCTGTATCCCTTGCGGTTGCAGCTATCCCTGAAGGCCTTGCGGCAGTTGTTACGATCGTTCTTTCGATCGGCATGACGAGAATGGCAAAGAACAGGGCAGTCGTAAAGAGACTCCTCGCTGTTGAGACACTGGGATGCGTTGACGTTATCTGCTCAGATAAGACAGGTACTCTTACACAGAATCAGATGACGGTTAAGGTTCTTTTTGACGGCCGTGACATGTACAGCGTTGAAGGCAACGGATATGCACCTGAAGGACATATCGTTGACGCATCAGGTTCTGAATACACACCTTCCGGCGTATGTGAGACTCTCATCAGGGCTGCAGTGCTCTGCAACGATGCGTCGATCAACAAGGGAGAGGACGGAGAGTACACATGTATCGGTGATCCTACTGAAGGTTCACTGACTACGCTCGGCAATAAGACAGGTCAGCCCAAGGATGAGACGAACACTAAGTTTAAGCGTATCGCTGAACTGCCGTTTGACTCTGACCGTAAGATGATGACTACATATCATTCCGGTATCAAGGAAGGCAAAGTCATCAGCTATACAAAGGGTGCTCCTGATATTGTTTTCTCACGCTGTGCTTATTATGCAGACGGTGATGAGGTCAAGGAGATGACACCTGAAGTTCTTAAGAGGATCAGCAAGGTTAATAACGATTATGCTTCCGGCGCCATCCGTGTGCTCGCTTTTGCATACAGAGAGTTTGAGGCAGGTCACGAGAATAACGTATCTTTTGATGATGAGTCTGAGATGATCTTCATAGGCCTCGTCGGTATGATCGACCCTGCACGTGAAGAAGCAAAGGCTGCTATCGCAGTATGTAAGCAGGCTGGCATCAGGACCGTAATGATCACAGGTGACTATAAGCTTTCAGCTTCTGCCATCGCGGATAATCTCGGCATGCTCACTCCTGAGATGAAGGAACACGGAACAGGCGCAATGAGCGGTGAGGAACTCGACCGTGTTACTGATGAAGAACTTGCATCAGTTGTGGAGAACACGAATGTTTATGCGAGAGTATCTCCCGAGCATAAAGTGCGTATCGTCGAGGCATTGAAGAAGAATAAGCATATCGCTTCGATGACAGGTGACGGTGTTAATGATGCCATGGCTCTGAAGGCTGCTGACATCGGCGTCGCAATGGGTATTACAGGTACTGATGTTTCAAAAAATGCGGCTGATATGATCCTCATGGATGATAATTTTGCGACGATCGTTAAGGCTGTTGAGGAAGGACGTATCATCTATTCCAACATCCGTAAGTTTGTCGGATTCCTTCTTTCCTGCAACGTAGGTGAGATCCTGATAATCTTCCTGCTCTCGCTGATCCCGTCTTCATGGGTTCCCG
The DNA here is from genome assembly GCA_024688685.1 of Saccharofermentans sp. Classification (GTDB taxonomy): domain Bacteria; phylum Bacillota; class Clostridia; order Saccharofermentanales; family Saccharofermentanaceae; genus Saccharofermentans. The sequence continues at coordinate 122,283 of JAILDX010000040.1, read as the reverse complement.
GAATCGCAGCGCCTCTGACGGCTATCCAGCTGCTCCTGCTTAATCTTGTAACTGACAGTTTCCCTGCTCTGGCACTTGGCCGTGAAGCAGGTGAACCCGATATAATGAAGCTGCCTCCGCGCCGTTCCGATGAGCCGATCATCAACGGAAAGATGAAGGCAAATGTTTTGGTACAGGCTCTTGCGATCTTTGTCTCAGTCGGAGGAATGTTCCTTCTCTCACTGACAGGAAAGGTCGGCTTCCTTACTGCTCCTGGTGTTGAGCCGCTTGCAGTTGCAAGAACGGTTGCTCTCGCTACTCTCGTCTGCGCAGAACTCTTCAGAGCATATGCAGCAAGATCCGAGAGGTGTTCGGTATTCAAGATCGGTCTGTTCTCGAACAAGCTGATGAATATGGCTGTTGCGGCATCACTGGCAATCCTTATTGCAGTTATCTACATCCCCGGTGTGAACAGGATCTTTGATAATGTCGCACTCCCGCTGATGTCATGGGTTGTTATCCTGCCGGTTGCGCTGATACCGTTTATCGCCGGAGAGATACATAAGCTTATTTCTTCCCGTTTGCATAAGTGATATGTGTATGGTATTATCTAACGGCTTGATTTTTGATTACAGTAAATGGAGGCAGTGTTAATGAGTGCTCTGCAGATTGTTCTTTCAATATTAGATGTGATCGTTGCGATCGCTATCGTCATTCTTTTCCTGGTTCAGGAAGGTAACGACAGAGGTATGGGTGTAGTGGCAGGTGCATCATCTGATTCTTACTACAGCAAGGCAAAGGGCCGTTCTCTTGAGGAGAGACTTAAGAGATGGACAGCAATTTGTGCAGTTATCTTTGCTACAGTATCAGTCGTACTTTATCTGGCCGTTGCGAGAGGCTGGTAACAGTTATCTGAATTTGAATTGAATGAGGGCGCAGCGATGCGCCCTTTTTGTTTAGACTGTAATATAATTAAAGTTGAGGTGATATTAATGGATAGAAAGATAAATACAATGACTGATGCGCCTGAATGCTACTCCGATGTGGCTCCGCGCGGGCCCGAGCAGTCCAAAAACAGGGCAGTGGGAATACTTAAGGAACTTGGCGACGGAGCAGTTCTTGTCGCAGATCCTGCTTTTAAGGAAGCTAATCTCGGAACTGTAAGGATTGCGAGGAACGATATAAATGGCGCGCCTTTTGATATGGTCGTCGTAGTCGAGATAATCAATCCGGACAACGCAAAAGGCGAGTTCCGCGGACGTGTTGTCGAGGTGCTCGGCAATCCGGAGAGCAGCGACGTTAAGATGGAGACTGTAATGCGCCAGTATGGCCTGCCGAGCGCTTTCCCGGATCCTGTACTGAAGGAGATAGAGCACCTGCCGAACAATCCGACCGATGAGCAGGTCACCAGGGAGATCGAAGGCGGCAGAAAGGACCTCAGGGACCTGCTTACGATCACGATCGACGGGGAAGAGGCTAAGGACCTTGATGACGCTATATCACTTGCGCGCATAGACAATACTCATATGAGACTGTACGTGCATATTGCTGATGTTTCGCATTATGTAAGAGAGAATACACTTCTGGACGGGGAAGCACTCAGGAGAGCGACTTCGGTCTATCTGTCTGACAGAGTTGTTCCGATGCTGCCGCCAAAGCTCAGCAATGGTCTGTGCAGCCTTAATCCTCATAAGCCCAGACTTACGCTGACTGCTGATATGATCGTCAATACAGAGACCGGTCTTACCGAGAGCGGTGAGGTTTACGAGAGCGTTATCGAGTGCAATATGCGAATGAGCTATAACGAGTGCTGCAGGATACTTACCGAACCTCAGAAGGGAGACGAGGAGAAGTACGGCGGCATAATTATGATGCTCGAGCAGATGAGAACGCTGTCCGATACCCTTGCGAGGATGAGACAGAGACGTGGCGCGATCGATTTCGAGACGCAGGAGACGAAGGTTATCCTGGATGATGATGGAAAGCCGCTGGAGATCATGCCGTATCCGATCAATTTCTGTCACGGGATCATCGAGAGTTTTATGATATGTGCGAATGAGTTTATCGCAAAGAAGTTCTGCAAGATGAACTATCCGTTCGTGTACCGTGTTCACGAGGATCCGGATCCGATCAAGATTGCGAGGTTTGCAAGCGTTGCGAAGTACTACGGTGCAATGGGTAATCTGCGCGGAAAGATAACGCCGCTAATGATCGCAGACTATATGGATACGATCGCTGATGAGGATGCGAAGCCGGCGCTTAATACACTCCTTCTGCGTTCGATGGCAAAAGCTAGATATTCCTCGAGCAATCTTGGGCATTTCGGTCTGGCGTCAGAGTTTTACTGTCATTTTACGAGCCCGATCAGACGTTATCCGGATCTTTATATCCACAGGATAATCAAGAGCTGGCTGCATGAAGAAGATAAGAGGAAGCATTTCTTTGCAGAGGTGGAGAAAGTGGCGGCGATCAGTTCCGAGATGGAGCGCAATTCTGTTGATGCCGAGCGTGCTTCGATTGACGTCAAAGTATGCGAGTATATGAAGGACCGTATCGGCGAGACATATGAAGCTGTTATCACAGGCATTATCGACGGCGGTATGTTCGTAATGCTCGACAGCACGGCAGAAGGGTTCGTGGCGTTCAGGACAATGATCGACCATTATGTCTTCGATGAGAGAAGGTACAGGGCGGTCGGTGCGAGATCCGGCAACAAGCTGTCCATCGGTCAGAGGATCATGGTTACTGTTTCGAGTGTGGATGAGGACAGGCGCAAGATCGATTTCGTGATGGCTGATGAGGCATATCGGAGAAAGCCGAATCCGGACGGAAAAAAGGGGCCGGGAAGAAGAAAACTTAAAAAGATGGCAAAAAACAGAAAAAAAGGCAGGAGAAGCCACTAAATCATTGACTTTTACGCTCAATTTATGTACTATCTCCAAAGACAGGCGAAGACGGAGAAAAGTATCACTGATTATCGCATTACAGAGAGTTCCCGTAAGGTGAGAGGCGGAGCAGAATGAATCAGCGAGAAGAACACTCTACCAGCTGCGATCTGAACGCTTTTTATGTCAGTAGGTGAGCCGCGTTTCCGGCGTTAACGGAACTCCAGAGCAGACCGTATATAACGGTAATTCAGGTGGCACCGCGGATAATTATTCGTCCTGAACGATATGATCGTTCGGGATTTTTTATTTGTAAGAACATTAGGAGGATATAAAAATGGCAAACATTTACCGTGACGTACTTATCAATGAGATAAGCGAAGCAGATGTAGGAAAGACATTAAGAGTTGCCGGATGGGTAGAGAATATCAGAGACCACGGTGGCGTATCTTTTATCGACCTCAGAGACATGTATGGCGTGCTCCAGGTCGTTATGCGTGACACATCACTTCTCGATGGTCTCGTTAAGGAGGAGTGTATCAGCATCGAGGGTGTTATCGAACACCGCGATGAGGAGACATATAACCCCAAGATCGCGTCCGGTACTATCGAGCTCGAGGCACATAAGGTAGGTGTTCTCGGTAAGGTTTATTCACAGCTTCCTTTCGAGGTAATGACTTCCAAGGAGATCAGGGAGGATGTACGTCTCAAGTACAGATATCTTGACCTCAGAAACAAGAAGGTAAAGGATAATATTGTTTTCAGATCACAGGTAATCTCCTTCCTCAGATCAAAGATGACTGAGATGGGATTTTTGGAGATCCAGACACCTATCCTCACATCATCTTCACCTGAGGGCGCAAGAGACTATATCGTTCCTTCGAGAAAGTACAAGGGAAAGTTCTATGCGCTTCCCCAGGCTCCCCAGCAGTTCAAGCAGCTGCTTATGGTTTCCGGATTTGACAAGTATTTCCAGATCGCTCCCTGCTTCCGTGATGAGGATGCAAGAGCAGACAGGTCTCCGGGAGAGTTCTATCAGCTCGATTTCGAGATGAGCTTTGCTACTCAGGAGGATGTCTTCAGAGCTGGTGAGGAGATCCTTACGGCTGCATTTGAGAAGTTCGCACCCGAGGGTGCAAAGGTTACTTCGGCACCTTATCCGATCTATTCATATAAGCAGGCAATGCTCGAGTTCGGTTCCGATAAGCCGGACCTCAGGAATCCATTGAGGATCATCGATGTAACTGATTTCTTCCAGCGCTGCACATTCAAGCCTTTCATCGGCCAGACAGTAAGAGCTATAAAGGTTCACGCTGAGATGAGCAAGGGTTTCCATGAGAAACTCCTCAAGTTCGCACAGGAGATCGGTATGGGCGGACTCGGTTACCTTGAAGTTCTTGAAGACGGTACTTACAAGGGACCTATCGACAAGTTTATCCCTGACGATATGAAGGATGAGATCAGAACACTCGGTTCTCTCGAATCAGGTGATACGATCTTCTTTATCGCAGCTAATGAGGTAAAGGCTGCAGAGTTTGCAGGACAGATCAGGAACGAGCTCGGAAGAAGACTCGGACTCATCGAAGAGAATGCATTCAGATTCTGTTATGTAAATGATTTCCCGATGTACGAATTTGATAATGAGACCAAGAAGTATATCTTCACACATAATCCTTTCTCAATGCCTCAGGGCGGTCTTGAAGCGCTTGAGACAAAGAAGCCTGAAGATATCCTTGCTTACCAGTACGACATCGTCTGCAACGGTGTTGAACTGTCTTCCGGTGCTGTTCGTAACCACGATCTGGATATCATGAAGAAAGCTTTTGAGATCGCAGGATATTCAGAAGAAGAACTTCAGACAAGATTCGGAGCTCTCTACAACGCATTCAAGTTCGGTGCACCTCCGCATGCCGGAATGGCGCCCGGTGTTGACCGTATGATCATGCTTCTCCGCGGTGAGGAGTCTATACGTGAGGTAATCGCATTCCCTATGAACGGTAATGCACAGGATCTCCTCTGCGGCGCTCCCGGTGAGGTTACGGAGCAGCAGCTCAGAGAAGTACATATCAAAGTCCGCGCCTGATGAAAGTTTATTTTCAGACATTAGGATGCCGTGTCAATCAATATGAGACGGACGCGATACGTAATCTGTTTATTGAGAGGGGCCATCAGATAACTGATGACCCTTCTTGTGCAGATTGCTGCGTCGTAAATACCTGTACAGTAACAGGTGAGGCAGATCGCAAATCACGTCAGAGTCTCCGCAAGATGGCCCGTCTTAATCCGTCTGCAGTCGTTGTTGCGATGGGGTGTGCGGCAGAGATGAGCAACGGATTCCTTGATGCAGATATCGTTCTCGGAACAAGAGACAAGAATACTGTTGTTGACAGGGTTGAAGCATATATTACTGTACGCAGGAATGCTGAACTTGATCATACGTGTGCGCATGTAAGACCTGAACTGTCCAAGACTGATGTTTACCATGATTTCGGAACGGTCCTGTCTCCTGAGGGAACACGTGCTTATATCAAGATAGAAGACGGATGCAATATGTTCTGTACGTACTGCATCATTCCGTTTGCAAGAGGCCGCGTTGCTTCGCGTCCTTTTGATGATATCGTTGCCGAAGCGAAGTCGCTTGCGTCTTCCGGGTTTAAGGAAGTAGTCATTACGGGTATTCATACATGTTCGTACGGAAAGGACCGCGGCGAAGATATTATGAGTCTTTATAAAATATTGATGGCTATCAATAATATAGGCGGGATAGAAAATATCCGTCTCGCGTCTCTTGAACCCATGTCGCTTACGGATGAGTTTATCAGTTCATTAGCTGATGTAACCAAGCTCTGTCCGCAGTTTCACCTGTCTCTCCAGAGCGGATGTGATACTGTTCTGAAGAGAATGGGCAGAAGATATACTTCTGCAGAATATGAAGACCGTGTCAGAAGACTAAGAGAAGTGTTCCCGGACATGGCTCTCACTACAGATGTCATCACGGGCTTCCCCGGAGAGACAGAAGCAGAATTCATGACAACGTGTAACTATGTTACAAAGCTTGAGTTTGCAAAGATCCACGTATTTCCTTATTCAGAGAGGGAAGGAACAGCCGCTGCAAAGATGAAAGACCAGGTAAGGCCAGGGATCAGGAAGGAAAGAGCAGGAAAGCTCATTGAGATCTCGTCCGGACTTGAAAGAAAATTTGCTGAATCGCTCGTTGGTAAAGAGACTTATATTATTGTTGAAAAGGTTGAGAACGGAGTTGCGTCAGGATATACGCCGTGGCATGTGAGAATCGATATCCCTGTCGGAAATGAACATGTGGAGCAGGGCGATATCATGAAGTGTACAGTTCGCGAACAAATGTTTAATTTTACTTGAATAATGCCCCGATGGGTTGTATACTGAATTCAGAAAAGACATCGGGAGTTTATTATGGATTTTTGTCACTTGCATCTCCACACGGAGTATAGTTTACTGGACGGCGCCATCAGGATCACGGATCTTGCCAAGCGCATCAAGGCAATGGGAATGACTTCATGTGCCATTACCGATCATGGCAATATGTTTGGCGCAGTTGCTTTCTTTAAGGCGATGAAGAAGGAAGGGATTCATCCTGTCATCGGGTGTGAGGTCTATGTTGCGCCTTCTTCAAGGTTTATCAAGTCAGAGCAGACAGAGAACGGGAAGAAGAGCAGACCGTATTATCACCTGATACTTCTGGCCAAGGACAATGACGGACTGGCCAACCTTAACCGTCTCGTATCGAAGGGATATATAGAAGGGTTTTACAGAAGACCGAGAATAGATGAGGAGCTTCTTGAGAAGTATCATGAAGGCCTTATATGTCTGTCCGCATGTATGGCGGGCAAGGTCGCTTCAGCTGTCCTCGACGGTTCGGAGGAAGAGGCTGAGAAGATCGCGCTGAGATACCGCGATATATTCGGAGAAGGCAACTATTATCTTGAGGTTCAGGCGAACACAACACCTGAACAGGCCAAGGTCAATGCGGCTCTGGTAAGGATCAGCACAAGAACGGGAATACCGCTTGTAGCCACAAATGACTGTCATTATCTTACACAGAACGATTATGAATCACATGATGTTCTTCTTTGCATCCAGACAGGTGCAAAGGTCTCTGATAAGGACCGTATGAGGATGGGTACGAACGATTACTACGTTAAGTCAGAAGCCGAGATGAGGAAGTTCTTCTCAGGTCTTCCCGAAGCAATCGAGAATACAGGCAAAGTAGCCGCTATGTGCAATGCGGAATATGACTTTAATACGATCCATTTGCCTACATATGATGTTCCTGAAGGTTTTGAATCCACGGCACAGTATCTTACTTATCTTGCATATGAGGGCCTTTCAAAAAGGTTCGAATTAACCCCGCCTACAGGAGATCCTGATGAGTATGTCAGAAGGCTTGATTATGAGCTCGGCGTCATCAACACGATGGGATATACGGACTATTATCTTATCGTCTGGGATTTTATCAATTATTCAAAGACTCACGGAGTAGTAGTAGGTCCGGGCAGAGGATCCGGTGCAGGATCGCTCGTTGCTTACGCGGTCGGCATAACCGATCTTGACCCGATCAAGTACGGACTCGTCTTTGAGAGATTCCTCAATATTGAACGAGTATCGATGCCGGACTTTGACGTTGATTTTGCAGATGAGACAAGACAGATAGCAATCGATTACGTTACCGAGAAGTATGGCAAGGAACGTGTGGCACAGGTAATCACATTTGGTACATTAGGGGCCAAATCATGTATCCACGATGTAACGAGAGTTCTCGATCTTCCGTATCAGACCGGTGACAAGATTGCCAAGATGATACCTCTCAAGCCGGGTATAACTCTTACAGAGGCGATGGAGGCTAATCCGGAGATCGACAATCTTTACGAGACAGATCCTGACACAAAAAAGATAATCGACACTGCGATGATGCTCGAAGGACTGCCGCGTAACAGTTCCACGCATGCAGCCGGTGTCATCATTTCCGGTATTCCGATCACGGATATCGCACCGATGGCGGTTAATGATGATACGCCGGTCGTGCAGTTCTCCAAATATGATGTTGAGAGCGTAGGGCTTCTTAAGTTCGACTTTCTTGGATTAAGAACGCTTACTGTTCTTCAGGATGCCCTGGCGATAATTAAGGAGAACTACGGGAAGGAACTGTCGCTCGATACGATCCCGCTTGATGACAAGAATGTTTTTGACATGATAGGCAACGGAGATACTCTTGGAGTATTCCAGCTTGAGAGCCGCGGTATGACCTCGTTTATGAAGCAGCTTAAGCCTGCCAGCCTTGAGGATATTATCGCAGGTATCGCACTGTACAGACCGGGTCCTATGGATCAGATCCCGAAGTATGTCGAGTGCCGTCATGACAAGTCAAAGATCCATTACGATCATCCTCTTCTTGAGCCCATTCTTAAGGTCACATACGGATGTGCGATATATCAGGAGCAGGTCATGCAGATCGTAAGAGATCTTGCGGGATTCTCGATGGGTCAGAGTGACAACATCAGACGTGCGATGAGCAAGAAGAATAAGGAGATAATGGAGCAGTACCGCAATCTCTTTATATACGGCGGCACGGATGAGAAAGGCAACGAGATCGATGGAGCGATAAGACGCGGAGTACCCGGTGATGTAGCGTCCAAGATATTTGACGATGTTGCAGGCTTTGCAGGATATGCATTTAATAAGGCACATGCGGCATGCTATGCCGTTGTCGGTTACTGGACAGGATACATCAAGTATTACTATCCCGTTGAGTTTATGACTGCGACGCTCAATTCTTTCAGGACTGAGCTTGAACGTGCATCAGGATATATAGCAGCTTCTGAGAAGAGAGGTATCCCCGTCTTAAGACCTGACATCAACAGAAGTTTTGCAAGGTTTACAACGGAGAAGGATGAGAACGGCAGACTGGGCATAAGGATCGGTCTCGCAGTTATCAAAGGCGTCGGTGAAGGGATGGTAAAGCTCATCGAGGAAGACAGACGTAAGAACGGTGATTACAGGTCGTTTGAAGATTTCCTCGTAAGGGCATCAGAGATGGGGCTGAAGCGTAATTCCGTTGAATCTCTCATCTGGTCATCTGCACTCGACGGATTTGAATATAACCGTGCGACGATGATCAGGACGACTCAGACTGAACTTGAGACTCTTTCTGTCAGGAACAGCAAGAACATAGACGGTCAGCTCAGTATCTTCGATGCGTTTGACGGCGGTTCAGGTTCGGCCGACATCAAAGAACAGGTAACTGTTTATGAGACTGAAGAATACGCGCCTGATGTTAAGCTTTCTTATGAGAAGTCGGCGATCGGTCTTTATATGTCTGGCCATCCGCTTGCAGAGTATTCCAATGTGATCGCGGATGTTACTGATTTTTCAAGCAGAGAAGCGGCTGATATTATCGCAGAGGGCAGAGGTGAGACCCTTGATGACGATAAGAAGGTCATAATGGCCGGGATCATCAACAAGTTCTCTCTCAGATATACGAAGTCGAAGACTCAGATGGCGACTATCCAGATGGAAGATCTTACAGGCGTATATGAAGCAGTCATCTTTGGAAAGATACTTGATTCGGTAAGACCGTATCTTGTTAACGGCAAGCCTTTTATCATCGTAGGAAGAAGACATATGCGAGGAGAGGATTTTTCTGTCTTCATCGATAAGATGTATCCGATAGACAAACTCCCTTATGAGCTGTCGTCAAAAGTGGACAGGAAGAACTCCGGTTATGAGGCCGCAGGCGCTGCAAAGATTTCCGAAGAGAACCGCGAAGAGACAGCTAAGAACGCGAACAGAGTCTTAAAGATCAAGTTTGACGGACTCCCTTCAGATCCGCTCTATCACAGACTGATCAATCTTCTTGCATATTTTCACGGAACATGCCCCGTAGATATTATCTTTATGCAGGATGGAAGCAGTTTAAGGCTCGATGAGGCCTGCTTTGTCGAGACAAGGCCTGAAGTGCTTGATATAATCAGGAATCTTGCAGGTGAAGGCAACGTAGAGTATATATCCAATTAGCCCTCTCTTGGTGTATAATCTGCATTAGAGTTTTTTATTATATGGAGGGTATTTTATGCCATTACTTTATGATGAATCCAATCTGCCTGATATTTCTACACTTGTTGCTAAGAACTACGATAATATCAATCCCGATGAGGTAGAACCCATTAAGAGGATCGGCGTGCTGACAAGCGGCGGTGATGCTCCCGGAATGAACGCTGCCATCAGATCGGTAGTAAGAGCCGGATGGAATGCAGGGATCGAAGTTTATGGAGTACAGCGCGGTTATCACGGCCTCTGGAAGGGTGAGATAAGAGAGCTCGATAAGAGAGATGTATCAGAGACATTGCAGCGCGGCGGTACATTCCTTATGACGGCAAGATCAAAGACATTTGCTGAGGATCACGGCGTGCTTAAGGGCGCAAGGATGATGGAGACTTACGGGCTCGATGCACTGGTCGTTATTGGCGGCGACGGATCTTATAAGGGTGCCAGAGCGCTTGCAAGACTGGGAATGAACGTTATCGGTATGCCCGGTACGATCGACAACGATATTGCGTCAACAGATTACACGATCGGTTACGATACGGCTATGAATACAGCGATGGATGCTATCGATAAGCTCCGTGATACGGCAAGTTCACACGAGAGATGCAGCGTTATCGAAGTCATGGGAAGAAGAGCAGGTTATATTGCTCTTAACGTGGGTATCGCCACAGGAGCTGAGGCAATCCTTATTCCTGAGGTTCCTTATGATTTCAACAGGGATGTATTGAGGATCATCCTTGACGGACGTAACAGAGGCAAGAAGCATTATATCGTTATCGTTGCAGAGGGCGCAGGCAATGCGACAGAGATCGCTAAGCAGATCGAGGCGGCGACTGAGATAGAGTCAAGACCTACGATACTCGGACATCTGCAGAGAGGCGGTTCCCCGACGCTGAGAGACAGAACGACAGCAAGCCTTATGGGTGTACATGCTATCGACTGCCTGCTCGCCAAGAGATATAACCGTCTTATCGTAGAGAAGAACGGCGTTATAACTGATGTCGACATAGAAGAAGGTCTCAAAATGACAAAGACTATCCCTGAGCAGGATATCATCAACGCAAAGAGACTGGGATAAGATGTATAAAAGAACGACCTTTGAGGAAGAGAGCGCCCGTAAAAGGATAAAAGGGCGTGTCCTTGTTACATTGGAATTTGATAAGATCAGTCAGCGCCTGGAGGAGTGCTCCAGAACTGTCTATGGCCGTGAGCTTTGCGTGGAGATCACACCTACATCAGATTACGATGAAGTTAATGAGGAACTTACCGAGACAAATGAGACCTTTACTTATATCAGTAAGTACGGGTTTCTTCCGCTTGGCGGTTTTCCTGATCTGAGGCCGGCACTGAAGTATGCTCATGCTGGCGGAACTCTGTCGATGAGACAGCTTCTTGATACAGCAAGTTTCCTTCGCAGTGTGGAGAGGCTTAAGGCCGTGATGCCTGATGCGGCTTCCGATATGGATGGTACAGTCCTTTTCGAGAGAATCGGAGGTCTGGTTGAGGTATCGTCTCTGGAGAAGGATATTTCGGCATCCATTAACAGCGAAGATGAGATGAACGACAGGGCGAGCAAGACTCTGTACGACATCAGAAGGAATAAGAGGGAACTGTCGGGTTCTGTCAGATCGATCCTGGACAGGGTGATCAAGACGAATGAGGATATACTTCAGGAGAAGGTCATCACGATAAGGAATGACAGATACTGTATTCCAGTTATTGCCGATTTTAAGGGAAGGATAAATGGTATCGTCCACGATACTTCATCCACGGGACAGACGGTATTCATCGAACCGATGGCGGTCGTCGAGATCAATAACAAGCTCCGCGAGCTTCAGTCTGCCGAGGAGGCCGAGATCGTCAGGATACTCGGCGAACTTACGGAGAGGGTTCTGGGAAGCAGTGGTTCTATAGAATCGGATATGAGCCTGATCGCTCAGATAGATTTTTGTTCAGCCAAGGCAATACTTGCCCAGGAGATGGATGCAGTCATGCCGGTGCTGTCCAAAGACGGCGTCATCGATCTCAGGAAGGCGAGACATCCGCTCATTTCCAAAGATACAGTTGTCCCTGTAGATATCAAAATAGGAGACAAGTATAAGACACTCGTTATAACCGGACCCAATACAGGAGGTAAGACGGTTTCGCTCAAGACGTGCGGACTTCTGACGCTGATGGCGATGTCGGGTCTTATGATACCTGCGGCTGTAGGAAGTACAGCTTCGGTGTTTGACAGAGTGCTGGCAGATATTGGTGATGAGCAGAGCATCGAGCAGAGTCTGTCGACTTTCTCGGCTCATATGTCGAATATCGTTTTTATCCTGAAGAATATAAGGGGAAAGTCGCTTGTTATCCTTGATGAGCTCGGTTCCGGAACTGATCCCGATGAGGGTGCTGCGCTTGCGGTAGCCATCCTTGAGAACCTCAGGAGCAAGGGATGCATAACGCTTGCGACGACTCACTATAAAGAGCTTAAGGCATATGCTGTATCTACGGATGAGGTTGTTAACGGAGCATTTGAATTTGATAACGAGACACTGATGCCGACATATAGGCTGATAATTGGAAGACCGGGTTCTTCGAACGCTTTCATAATTTCCAAAAAGCTCGGGCTTCCGGAGAATGTCATCAACGATGCGAAGAGCAGGCTGGACAGCGATGAATACAAGCTGGGAAGACTTATCGAGCAGTCGGAAAGAGATGCCCGTAAAGCACAGTCTTTAATGGATTCCAATGATGCTCTCAGGAAGAGACTTGAAGATCAGGTCAGGGCGCTCGAGGAGGAGAAGGCTGCGCTTAAAGCATCCAAGACAAGGATCCTCAATGAGACACGGGCAGAACAGAAGGCGCTTCTTGAAGAGAAAGAAGAAGAGCTGATCAGCCTGATGAAGGAGATGCGCAAGCAGAAGAATAACTCTTCAGCTGACGAGGCACTCGCAGAGATGGAGAAGGTCAGGAGAAGGCTAAGAGCCGGAATGGAAGACCTTACTGATGATTCCAGAGATGATGAGCTTAAGGACAAGGGTCTTGCAGGAGAGGTTCCTTCAGAGATAAAGATAGGGCAGGAGTATTATGTTCCGTCGCTGCAGATGACGGCAGTGGCTACTTCTCTTCCGTCAAGGAGCAAGGTCGTTCAGCTTAAGGCTGGACCTATGAAGGTCTCGGTGAAGATCGATCAGCTCAGGGTAATGACAAAGGAGCAGCAGGACAGCTCGAATAAGGCATCCGAGAAGAAAAAGAAGCAGACTCCCAAGGTCGACAAGACCGCAAGCAAGATAAGAGAACTGAGATTTGATTCGGCGGCGAGGACATCATCGGAACTCATGCTTATCGGCATGAGAGGAGATGAGGCTCTGTCAAAGCTTGAACGTTACATAGATGACTGTTCGCTTGGCGGCATCAAGAGTGTAAGGATCGTACACGGCAAAGGTACGGGAATACTGAGAAGTATTGTCACGGATTTTCTTGCGAGGGATCCGAGAGTCGAATCCTACCGTCCGGGTACACAGGGCGAGGGTGATGACGGAGTGACGATTGCGAGGCTCATATGACGATGATCACGGACAAGGGGAGGCCGTTCAGGATACTCGTAGTGATCCTGTTTATCATCTACCTGATACTGGTTCCGGTATGGATCCTGTTCTTCAAGGCTGATGCCAGACTGTTTTATCCTGAATACTGGCAGAACAAAGGTCTGATCAACGCTGATACGCTGGCACATTTTGCCGATTATGCAAATCTCGATCCCCGAAGGATCATTATTGGTGATATGATCCTGAATGTTTTTGCGTTCATGCCTTTTGGGATATATCTTGAGATGCTCTTTCACGATAAGTCGGTACTGACGAAGATAATGTCAGTCGCATCTGTCTCGCTGGCGATAGAGATAATGCAGTTTACATTCGGTTTCGGTTCCGCTGATGTTGTTGACCTCATTGCCAATACGGCAGGCGGGGTTATCGGCATCCTTATGATAAAGATCATTTACGACAATAAGAATATCAAGACTATGACTGTGCTGGCGATAGTTACTACGGTTGCTGTCACGATCGCAGTCGGAATACATACGGTCAATTCATACTATAATCTTGAGAACTTCTACGGCAAAGAGACATACGGAATATATCTCGAAGGCGTACAGAAGATCACTTCGACATTCTCTGAAGACGGATAAAGACGGATAAAAGGGTAAAAATTATTTATCAGACAGGAGCATTCTCAGGATCGTAATACTTATCCTGCATCTCATGCATCCATACGGAGAGCGCTTCTGTCATCTTATGAGCATCGTTGTCATAATCTGCGGGCATCAGGGGCTCTCCGACAAAGATCCTGATCTTCTTGCGCTTGAGGAAACCCTTGAAGGGATGAGGGTGCTTGCTCTGTCTCGGCCAGATCTGATATGCACCTGAAATATAAACGGGAACAAGAGGTGTTCCTGCCTTGATTGCGATATAGCAAGCGCCGTCCTTAAGCTCTCCGAGCTGACCTGTTGCAGTTCTCGTGCCCTCAGGGAATACGAAACAGATATTGCCCGCCTCAACTTCCTTCTTCGCCTTGATGAGGCCTCTTACGGGATTGCCGTAACGGTCGACTGCGATGCCTCTGCCTACACGCATGATAAGGCGCCCGAGTGAGCCGTGGTTTGTCTCAAGGTCTGAAGCAGCAAGGCAGCACATCCATTTGAAATGTCCCTTGGGGAGATAATCGATGATAAGGACTCCGTCCGGGTATGACTGGTGGTTGGAAGCAACGACATAGGGATTATTCTTGGGGAAGTTCTCCTTGCCGATACATTTCATGTTGCAGAAAATGTGAGTCTCAAGAAGAAAGACATTCTTAGCTACAATGTCCCAGAAACCTCTCTTTGTAGGGTATTTCTCGTCAAGATGCTTATGCTTGTCAGTACCTGCCATCAGTTGCCTCCGATTTAATGACTTCCTATCATCAAAACAAATCATACCCGATTAAGTGTAATGCGTCAAAGAGTTTCGCGGTGATATATATATTTAAAATTAGGCAATTTTGAAGAATAGTGGTATTATATGCTATCGGAAGTACGCCCCGTTAAGGAGAATTAAGTAATGAAACCAGTGACCGGTACTGCTCTGTACGAGTCAAAGAAATATGATAATCTCAGAGATCTCATGATGAGTGCCTGCGAGATGCACGGCGCCAGAGATGCTTTTATATTCAGAAGGAATCCGCAGCAGTCGGAGATACACAGAAGCTTTTATGAGTTCGGAGAAGACATAAAGGCTTTTGGTACATATCTGCTCAACAGTGAGTTTGCGGGTGACAAGCTGGCGGTAGTCGGCGAGAACAGCTATGAGTGGTTTGTTTCGTACAATGCGATTTTGTCGACTGACAGCGTGGGCGTTCCTCTTGACAGAGCACTTCCCGAGGATGAGCTTGTCGCACTCCTGAAGAGGAGCGAGAGCAAGATTCTCATCTATCATCACAAACACCATAAGATGATGCTCAATATTGCTAAGAGGCAGGATAATGGTGAGGATGATATTGTTGTCAGGAAGTTCATCGTCATGTACCGCGAAGGCGTAAAAGATACTGACTGGCCTGATGATGACAGATTTGCAAGTTTCTATGACCTTCTCGAAGAAGGTAAAGAGAAAATCAATAACGGTGATAACAAGTTCCTGACAACACCCATTAACGCTGAAGAAGCAAGGATCATCCTTTTTACGTCCGGTACGACTTCAATGAGCAAGGGCGTTCTGCTGAGTCATAAGAACATCACATCCAACGTTCACTCGATCAATCAGACACTTGATGTCCATCCGGGTGAAAGGGCGTTTTCCATCTTGCCCCTGCATCACACTTTTGAGAATACCTGTGATTTCTTTATCCTTTTGTCGGGCGGCTGCCTATGTCTTTCTGACGGTCTCCGCTACATCACAAAGAACCTGCAGGAGTGGGGTCCTAACGTGTGTATTTCGGTGCCGATCCTTTTCGAGAATATATATTCAAAGATTGAAGATGTTCTCGTTAAGACGGGGAAGGATAAGGTCGTCAACGTTATGCGTCCGATCACGAGATTCCTTAAGAAGTGCGGCATTGATATCAGGCATAATGTTTATAAGCAGATCCTTGATAATCTTGGCGGCAATTTCAGGTTCGTCGTTATCGGGGGTGCGGGAATCGATAAGAAGTATATCGATGCATTTACTGATTTCGGTATCGATATGTATATGGGTTACGGACTGACAGAGACATCTCCGGTTATTTCAGTTACGAATGAACTGCTGAATGTTAAGGGAAGCGTCGGCCGCCCTATGGCAGGTATTACTGCTGCCATTGACTGTGACGGTGTAGGCCCCAAGGCGGTCGGAGAGATCCTGACCAAGTCTGACAGCGTAATGCTTGGTTACTACCGCAATGAAGAAGCGACGAAGGAAGCCATAGACAGTGACGGATGGTTCCACACGGGCGATATGGGTTATATCGACAAGACAGGCAGTATCCACATTACCGGAAGAGTTAAGTCGATGATCGTTCTTACAAACGGCAAGAAGGCTTTCCCTGAAGAGATCGAGTCAGTCATTGCCGAGATCAAAGGTGTTAACGAGGTCTTTGTATGGGGTAATGTCAATGACAAGGAAGCTATTGATATCTGCGCGAAGATCCTGATCAACCGCAGCGATATCGGAAGAGAACTCGGTCTTACTGTTGAGCCTGACGATAATCAGGTTGAAGCATATCTCAATGATAAGATGCATGAAGCAAATCACACTATGCCCGCATATAAGATCGTCAGAAATTACGTATTCTCCGAGGAGGATATGATAAAGACGACAACGCTCAAGATCAAGCGCCCCAAGGAGCAGGAACACATAGAGAACAAGCTCAAGGAGTGCGGTGTCACGATGCGTGATGTCAACGGAAAGAACTTCGATAAACTCATAAAGACATCCTGATGGAAGGCAAGATAAGACAGGCAATCAGGAATATCCTGACAGGTGCTGCGATCCTTTTGGCGGCAGTCCTGGCAGGTACGGTCCTTATGACGCTCGTCTATATGATCCCGCTTGATCAGATAAGAAAGAATGTTGCGAACTCGTCCGATATCTATGATTCGGAGGGCTTGACGAACTCCTATATCCCGTGGCTTACGAGTACGAGGATGGATAATTATACCGATACGATCATGCTGAGCATTGCCGCAATGAGAAGAGAAGGTTCCGCGTTAAGAGATGCCATGGAATCAAAATATGTTTATGTAACCATAAAGGATATGTATGATGATTCCGGCTATCTTCTGCGAATGCTTGAACTTTCAGAAGACGGTTCATCAATTGTCGTCAGTTATGCCAGATACTGGCACGGCTATCTTCTTTTCCTGAAGCCGCTTCTCACTGTTTTTGATATCAGCGGGATAAGGATCGTTAATGCTGTTTTCCAGATAGTTATGATGTTCCTGATCCTGATGAAGATGGCGCACGATGACGATCTCAGGAAGATGATAATCCCTCTTCTTCTCATAACGCTTCTGATCAATCCGGTCAGCACAGTTTTGAATATGCAGTATGCGTGCATATATAACATCATGCTCGTCGCGATACTGGTGCTGGTCAGAACGGGGATAGCAATGAGCGACAAATACTGGATCCTCTTCCTGATAACCGGAATTGCCGTCGCATTCTTTGACTTCCTGACGTACCCGCTCGCAAGTCTCGGAATACCGCTGATCCTGCTTCTCGTTAAGCGGAGGGACGACTCAAAGACATCTATCATTACGATGATCATTTCGTGCCTCAGCTGGGGTATAGGATATGTTTTCATGTGGGGCTCGAAATGGGTGGTCTCAGACCTTATCACAGGAGGACAGACGATATCCGATGCACTGGAACAGATCACTGTCAGAACAGTTACTGATGCTTATGAGGCTACAGGTATCAGATCTGATAATATCATCGAAGTGTTTGGTTATAACCTTGAAGCTTTCAGAGACCCCTTCTCTGTCTCTCTTTTTGCGGCAGCAGTTATAGGTTTTGTGATGTATGTAATCATCAGCAAAAAGAGTTTTAAACTGACCGAGAATCTGCTCATTCCGCTGCTGCTCATCGCTCTCATTCCGTTTGCATGGTATGCGGTATGCTCTAATCATTCTGCGATCCATTTCTGGATGACGTACAGAAATCTTGTTCTGACTGTCATGGCGATAGCTGCCATCCTTGTCTGCTCAGTATCCAAAAAGAAGGCTTGAACTTTTCCACCGCAGATAGTAAATTGGAAGTGCCGGCAGCTAGCGGGGCTTACTTCTTTTTCCGGTCCAGTCCTGCAATACCGCCGGCTTTTTGTGAGGAATACATGGACTTCATTTATAAGAAATATCTGTTCAGCAAGCATATTATCGTTCGTGATCAGAAGGCGGATGAGAAGTGTGTGCCTGAAGTCCTCTTTTCTCTTGCAAGGCTCTTCAATATCAGGATCATAAAAGGTGGAGATCTTGCACACAGAGACATGATCATGACTGTCGAGAACATCATGATCGGTACAAAAGTTCCGGAGCCGTTTTACAGAGGTTTCCCGAAGAGTGTTCTTAAACTTACGGATGACAGGCTCTATTACGATCAGATACTGAATTATCTGATTACCTATGGACTCGGAGATATGTCAAAGACGCGCCATTCAGTTTTTGAGGATGAAGAGGATATAGTTAGAAAGGCATTCAAGGAGACAGGTTCGATAAAGGATTTTATCATCGTAAAAGAAGATGAGGCTGTCAGCATCCTTCAGGAGATGATCGATAATGCACTGAAGGGAACAAGATCTCTTTCAGAAGACCTGTTTGAATGCATCGATCATTATGTTAAGGAATATGACTATGATCCTTCTTATATAGCATCAAAGAACACGGCAGTTAAGCTTATCGTTTATCAGGAAAATACAAGATATGCAAAGCACCTGGATCTGTCAGATGTAATCAAACTCACGGAGGAGCTTAATTTCCATTATTACTATTCAGAGAATATCAATCAGCTCAACCTGAAGAATAAACACAGGAAACTTATTTCTGAAGTCATTCACAAGGCTTTTGAAAGCGGCAGGACGGATGTTTCGGTATGCTTTGAGAAGAAAAGAAAATGGGCAGGGCTTTTGCACCACATTCACTTTAAGCCTGTAACTGAGGATGAGAAGAAATTCGCAGATCTCATGAGGGGTGATGTGAATATGTCTTCGTATTCCGGTTTCGAGAACGAGATGAGAGAGAAGAATATCCGCAGTGCTCTGTCGTGTCTTGAGGGTTCGAAGGGGAGTGGGGCTGTCCTGCGCAATCTCAATTACATCCTGAGCAGATGCGAGAGTGAAGACGATATCAGGTTCGTTCTGGAGAGCATCGATACGAAGAATACGATCATATTGATGCAGCTCTATATAAGTTATCTGCAGTATGAGTTTGAGAGGGTTCCGCGATCGTTCTCATACGTTAAGTTCAATATGAGCAAGTCTCACATTGAGACACAAAAAGAGGTTGAGAGAAGAAGATCACTTCTTGATGAGGATACTGTCGGTAAGGCAAAAGAGGTGATCGGGTCTGCGTTAAGGCGCAATCTGAAGGGAAGACTTGGCAGGGTCTATATCAATCCTTCGATGGCGAACTATGCTCTGCCTATTCAGGAGTCGGCAGGTTCGACGGGACTGGGTGTCCTTCCGAAGGGTTCCAGGATCCATATCGGAGATGCAAAGAAGATCCGCGGATTCACATACTGGGAACTTGTTGACGATATAGATCTGTCCGTTATCGGTCTTGACGGCCGGAATGTTCAGACAGAGTTCTCTTGGAGAACGATGGCTGACAGACAGTCGAAGGCCATTGTTTATTCAGGCGATGAGACGAGCGGATATAATGGCGGATCTGAGTATTTCGATGTTGATATTGAAGAGTTCAGGGCACTGTATCCTGATGTAAGATACCTGATCTTCTGCGACAATGTTTTTTCTGACAAGACTTTTGCCCGCTGCTTCTGCAAGGCAGGATACATGCTGCGTGACAGGGAGGACTCAGGCAGGGTATTTGAACCCAAGACCATAGAGTCTTCGTTTATAGTAAACAATGACAGCAGGTTCTGCTATCTGTTTGCCGTTGATCTTACGGCAGGCGATTTTGTGTGGATCAATACAAGAGTGGATTCATTTGAAAATGTTGCCGGAATGCAGAGTTCCGGTCATCTGGTCGATCTGATCAATGTAACACACGTTTTCAATCTGAAGGATTTCTTTGAGATGTGTGCGGAAGAGGTTACGGATGACATCAGTTCCGCGGATGTCATAGTCACGGATAAGACAATAGATATCCCTGACGGGAAAGAGATAATACGTGAGTATGATTTCGAGAAGATCATCGCGCTGATGAATTAGGATATGAGAAAGGGTTCGCGATCTGATCACGAACCCTTTCTTTATGCTGCAGCATTTATCCCTTATTCGTCTTTGCTGTATTCCAGTATGTCTCCCGGCTGGCAGTCAAGCGCTTCGCATATTGCTTCCAGTGTGGAGAATCTGATTGCTGATATCTTTCCGTTCTTCATCTTCGACAGATTGACATTGGATACGCCAACCTTCTCCGACAGATCGTTAAGTGATATCTTGCGGTCTGCCATGACTCTGTCGAGTCTTAAGATTATCTGTCCCATATTCCACCTCCGTCACAATGTCTCGTCAGACTGGATCTGGAGTGTCTTTCCGTAATCAAGTACGGTGTAGATGACCCATGTTGCGGCTCCGCACAGGATGCCAAACGCTGCTCCTGCAGTCAGGAGGAGGAATCCGCTTAATACGATCATTACAACTGTGACTCTCTTGATGACTGCATCCGTAAACGGAGTATCTTCCTTCTCGATAAGCCCGAAAACGCTGCTCAGCAGCTTCATCATGACGGATGCCACTGCGATGCTCAGGCTGACGATGATCATATATATCCCGTAAACAGTAGTGTAGGGTCGCTCCTTCAGCATGTTCTGCATAGCGGGAATATCAGATTCCCAGTCGTTTACGTTTATAGATCCGATGTTGACCAGGCTGGCCTTTCCTATTCCGTTGGAAGTGTCGATCTTCCCTTCGTCAACGAGCTTTACAAACTCGGGTTCAAATCTCTCTCCGTTTGAAAGAAGTGCAACACCGGCAACCATTGCCGTAACGCATCCGACTATCGCGATTATGCAGAGGATCGTAGTGATCTTCTTGCCAACACTGCAGCTCTTTTTGATCTTTGCTAACTTTGCATTCTCTTCGTTCATTTTTAATCTCCTTAGTATCTCCCTATTCTCAGGTTCTTATGTCCGGCCGATTGTTTCCTGATGATTGGATAATACTCCGCGGCTTTATCTTTGTCAACAACTTTTTAACGATAAACGATAAATCTTTTGCGAATAACGCAATATTAAAAGACCGGCTCCATAGTGGAACCGGTCTGAAAGATCAATGATTAAGGGATTATTCTGTTATATCCTCATAACGTACGTTGCGGATATAGACAGTAGATGTATAACCGTGATTACCCATGTTGAATTCGAGACGGGCATAGTTATCATCCTTTGAATCGGATGTGAACTCAAATGTAAATGTCTGCCAGTCTGTTGTAACGTCAACAGGTGTATCAGGATAGTATCTGTTCCAGCCGTTGTTAGGTGCTGTAACTGCGAGAACTACATCACGGGCCTCATCTGACTTCATTTCACATGTAACGCGGTATGTATGTCCCTTAAGTACCGGCATGTCAGCCTGGAGGAACTGAACGGAATACTCTTCCGTGCCGTCGTTTGTTGAAGTGATGACTGCCATATTGTCTTCGATGTGTGCTTCGCCTTCGCCGTCGTTGAACAGAAGGAACTTCCAGTCTGTATCGTCTGAGAGATCCTCAGCTACAGCGAAATCACCATTGTAGACATAGTTGCCGTCTTCGAGAGGCTCCTTAAATACCATCGGGGGCTTCTCTACGTTCATGTCGTACTCGGGGAGCTGATATACACGAACATAGTCGATCATGAACTCGGCATTGTCAAAGTCTGTTGAAGCGTTGGGGTTGCCGGGCCAGTCACCGCCGACTGCGAGGTTCATCTGTACGAAGAAAGGCTGATTGAAAGGTGCGGGGTAGGGCTTGTCATCTTCGCCTTCTACTGCCGTAAACCAGTCGTTAACTGTAAGAACGAGTTCGTCGTCTGTGTAGAAACGCATCTCGCCGGGTTCCCACTCAACTGAGTAGATGTGGAAATCTGATGAGAATGAACCGTTATCAAGAGTGATAGTGCCCTGCTGTTCTGCGTGGGGCTCACCATAGTGGATGGTGGAGTAGGAGATAGTTGTATCGTTGCCAAGGCTCTCCATGATATCGATCTCGCCGCACTTGGGCCACTGACCGTAGAAACTCTCGTCCTGGGGCATCATCCATGCTGCCGGCCACAGACCCTGTCCTTCAGGAACCTTTGCGCGGATTACGACCTTGCCGTACTGGAAGTCTGCCTTGTTCTGGGAGTTGACTTTTCCTGATGTATAGTAAGGTCTTCCGTCAACCTCTGTCTTGATAGCCTTGAGTACGAGACATCCGTCCTGAACGAAAACGTTCTCTTCGGAATCTCTGTATTCCTGAAGCTCATTGTTTGTCCAGCCGGGTTCTCTTACTTCTCTTGTCCAGATATCAAGATTAAGTTCTGTTCCGTCAAACTCGTCGCTCCAGAGAAGGTTGTATCCCTCAAGCTCGGGAGTAGGAGTTGTCTCAACAGCGCTTGTCTCTGATGTCTCAGGCTCTGATGTCTCAGAAGGATCTGATGATGTACAGGATGAGATCATCGCTGCGCAGAGGACCGTGCTGATGACTGCCTTTGCTGCTTTTTTAGTATTCATAGGCACAATACCGCCCTTTCGATGTGATGCCTTCAAGATAACATAAGGCATTATGGTAATATGTACTTTTAATGATATTAATTATGTTTTGATGATATAATCTTTTTATGGACAAGTATAAAAAAGTATCTTATCAGGAGTACCTGAACAGGGACTACCGCGTTTCCCACGCGCCCCTTTTTCCAGAGATGGATTTCTACAATTCCATCAGGATGGGTGATGTCAAAAAAGTCAGGAAACTGTGTTCGGAACCGCTCCATCTGAAAGAAGGTCTCGGCGAGTTGTCAGAGGACAAACTCCGGAATATGAAATACCATTTCGTGGTCACTTGCGGGGTGGTTGCCCGCATATGCATCGAAGGCGGAATGATGTTGTCCGAGTCGTACGGGATGAGCGATTTCTATATACAGCAGGCTGACCATGCTTCATCTGTTGAGGAAGTGTCTGAACTTCACGATGAGATGTGTATCGCTTATGCGAAGAGGATGAGGGAGATAGCGGGTGAACAGATCTATTCAAAACCGGTAACAAAATGCATCGATTACATTTACGATCACTTTGACGAGCGTGTAAAGATGAGAGATCTGTGCGAGGTGATAGGACTTTCAGAAGCGTATCTCTCGAGACTGTTCAAGAAGGAGACAGGACTTCCCGTAAGCAGATACATCCTCCTCAAGAAGATAGATACGGCGAAGAATATGCTCAGATATTCCGATTATCCGATAATGCATATATCCAATTCTCTGGCGTTTCCGAGCCAGAGTTATTTCACCCGCGTCTTCACGAACGAGACGGGCATGACACCCGGAAAGTTCAGGGATATGTAGCGTTTGACACTAAAAAATCCCTTCTGTATAATTAAGCGATGATATTAGAAGATATAAAAAAGAATAAAGCGGTATTTGCTTTCCTGTCCGTTTTTACTGTTGTTCTGCTTACTCTATTTCTTGTCAGACTGACACACGGAGTAGGCACTACAGATGAGGCGTTTTACTGCATAACCGGATACAGACTTCTGAAGGGCGGAGTGCCATTCGGAGACATGTGGGAGACAATCGCTACGACGTCTTATTTCATGCTCCCGTTCCTTCTTGTCAGATCAATCTTTGTGAGCAATGCGGACGGGATCGAACTGTATCTCAGAGTCTGCTTTTTTCTTCTTAATTTCATTACCGTTTTCTGCATCTGTCTTTATGCGGGCAAGACAATAAAGAAGAGCTATGCATACCTTCTTGGTCTGCTGTTCCTCGTCTATGCGCCGTACAGGATCTATAACTTCTCTTATAACAATCTTGCCAATACATTCGTAATGATAACCATCGCCATGCTGGTGCTCGGACGAGAGAGCGGAAAGAAGAGATTCTTTTTCGTTACCGGTGTTACGATGGCGTGTGCGATCCTTTCGTATCCTACACATGCGTATCTCTGCGGAATACTGACGATCTTTATCTTCATATCCGAGATAATGAAGAAGAGGATCGCCAATCCGTTTATCTATGCTCTCGGCGGAATATCGGTCGCACTTCCCATCGTTATCCACATAGTGTCGAATACAGGTTTCGACACCATGATAAAGAACATTGGCACAGCGGTTAATACAGACTCTGCACATAACGTTTTCCTC
Source organism: Saccharofermentans sp. (assembly GCA_024688685.1). Classification (GTDB taxonomy): domain Bacteria; phylum Bacillota; class Clostridia; order Saccharofermentanales; family Saccharofermentanaceae; genus Saccharofermentans. Next base: position 97,854 of record JAILDX010000040.1, on the reverse strand, counting down.
ATAAGCTTTCTGAAGAATCTAGTGGACTCGTTTATCTTCCTTCTTGAACCGTTCGTCCAGGATGGTCCTGCGTTCGGTCTGATCTATGCTGCAATGGTCATTCTCGCAGTGATCAAAAAGACAAGAAAGTATGTAAAGCTCATAATCCCTGCATACCTGTTCCTGTGCGGAGTATTTACTCTTAACTCATTCTTCTTTGATGCCATCGAGAGGATGTTCCTTATCCATGTAGTGATTCTTATCCCGATAATCGTTCTGATCTCGAATGACAAAAAGACGATGCTCAAAAAGGTTGCTCTGGAGTGGGGGCTTGCTTTTATCCATTATCACATTATTGCCTTCACTTCGGGCGGAAGGGCATATCAGGCCGTTCATGCGCTGATCGTTGCTTCTGTCGTAACCGTAAAGCTGTACTGCGAGACTCTTGATGATGAAGATATGGGCCGGTTCAAGAACGGTTTTGTATATGCTACGATCATTTACCTGATCGGATTTGAGATGATGGCGTACTTCGGCTATTCATTCAATGAACATCAGTTCCCCAAGCTTACCGCCCGTGTCGATATCGGTGTCTTCAAGGGACTGTACACAACACCTGACCGCAAGCAGTATATCGAAGATCTGGAGAGGGCGCTTGATAAGGCATCCGATCCCGGCGAGTCTGTACTTGTCCTTTATCATAACTGTGCCATCTATCTGATGCTCGGTGATATGACGACTAAGACTCCGAGTACATGGGGATGCTATGACTATACTCTCTATGAGGTTGATAACGAGCAGCTGTTCATGGATTATCTCAGCATCGAGGAGAATATCCCCGAGAACATCATTGTCGTGGATGAGCCTGATGATTTCGATTACGGTGACAAGGTTAAGTATTATGTTTACTGGTATCCTGCACTTAATGATTTTGTAGTAAATAACTACACCTTTGTCGGTGATTTTGAAGAAGGTATGTCAGACAGCATCAAGAAGTTTGAGCTTAACCGTTAAGCAGAGCTTCAGCCAAGATCCTCGAGTCTTCCGAATACGATATCCTTTATCTGTATCTTGCGGTCCCCGTGATATCTGAAATAGACGGGATATACTCCGTCAGGAACTTTTACAAGAGTACTCATATGCTGCCAGCAGATACCTTCCTGAATATCTATGCGTCCCACCGGTTCGCCGGATAAAGACAGGAATACGTCAAGATGACAGTCAGGGTCTGCTTTGACAATTCTGGAAGACAGTCTCTTGTTATCTTCTTCGCCTCTCTCATCGATCCTTACGGGACCGTCAAAAACGACTCTGTTGTCATCGTTCTCGAAACGGGCAACGACTCCGATCTCAGACACGCTCTCGAAGGAGAAATACTTGTACCCGATAAGAGTGTTCTCGTCGATCTCGCCGATGAATCTTTCCTCGCCCATGTTTGTAACGTTCGGGAAAGCCGCTGCATAAACGGTGTTGGAACCGTGAGGCATATATCCGTTCGTGAGATTGCAGCAGATGACTGCGGGGTATGATCCGCATCCTTCGAGCGGGCCTCCGTTAAGACCACAGGATGTTATCTCGACCTGATCGATGGAACCGTCATCGTTCATGAGGATCTTCTCTGCGCATGACTGGCGGCTGTAATCGGATTTGTGCGTCAGTCTGTGGAAGAAGACATAGTAATCTCCGTTGATGAACTCGACACTGCCGTGCGTAGTTCCTGTCATGTTAAGCTTCTCTGAAGCAGGCCTGCCTTTGTAACCGACATCGCCGTTTGACACTATCGTTCCTCCGAAAACAAAATCCCTGTCAGGATACCTGCTCGTTGCATAGCAGAGTTCGTGGTTCTGCCATGAGGAATATATAAAATAATATATGTCATTAATCTTTCTGATGGATGATCCCTCGAAGAACGGGTGCTCTTCAAATGATGTTCCTTTAACGCGGTAGGGGATAACGTGGCGGGGTTCTTCCTTAACAGTCAGCATATCATCTTCCAGTGTGAGCATGACGGGCCCGTTTATGCTGTCCGGATATGACTTAAGCTCCTCTTCGGTCCTTCCGAACATCGAGCACTCACGCTCCAGGACTTCGGGAGTAAATCCGCTCTCTTCCTCGTACGAATACTGTGTGCCGTAATAAACTCTTATGACACCGTCATCATTCATCACTGCGGGATCGAAACAGATATATCTCATCATTACGGTGCCATCCTTGTAATGGACAGCTCCGTGATAATCAAAAGGGCCTGCAGGGTTATCCGAAACAGCGACCTTGATCGCGCCGGAATAACCGCCGTATCCGTAGTCTCCTCCCATACAGTAGAACAGATAATACTTTCCGTCATTGCCTCTTACACAGTCAGGGGCATACATGAATGACGGATTGGGGTAATCGGGGTCCTGTGAAGCTTTGTAAGATACGCCCTCATAACGCCAGTCGGACAGATCGTTGACGGGAGCTGAATAAACGACATAATCCTGCATGCAGAATGTGTAGCCGCCTTCCTTATCATGGGATCCGTATACATACACGCGGTCTCCGAAAACATGGGGTTCTCCGTCAGGAATATATTCGTTGAGTGGAAGATAAGGATTATATACTTGCTTCTTCATATAGATCACGCTCCCGCATGCTGATTGATACCTACAGTGTACCAAATAAACAAGCATATACGAGGAAATAGTCGAAAAAATGTAAAAAAGGCAAAAAACCTCTTGCGTTAATCAAATGTTACGAATAAAATACAAATGTGTGGTGATTTGTGGAAATTTATGGGAGTATTTGTCATAAACGTGTCAAATATAAACCGTAAAGGGAAATAAGTCAATCCAAAACCTCTGATGGAGTGGTTAAGTGGCGAGAGACATTAAGAAGATTGATGCCAAGGGACGTTTGTTTGTTCCCACAAGGCAGAGAGAGACCTTCGGTGATACTGTTGTAGTTACAAACAGTCTCGATAAGGGCTATCTTTGTGTTTACACGCTGGAAAGATTCGACGAAGTCAAGAGGGATACGAATGGCTGGAACTCCGTAAAGCCCGAGGTTCGTAAGATGAGAAGAGCGATCATTGGTGAGGCGCTTTATACAAAAGTGGACTCAGCAGGAAGGATTACTGTTACTAACGAACTGTGGGAGAGGATCGGAGCAAAACCCGGCGACGAGATATGTATCTTCGATGAGGATGACAAGCTCGAGATCTGCACAAAGATCTTCTACGATAATGAAGATCACGATCTCTCGCAGATAGATGTGTCCAGCGATGACTACAACATCTCAAGTCTTTGAGCATATTCCCGTACTCTTTAACGAGAGTATGGAGGGATTGAACATTAAGTCCTGCGGCTGCTACATCGACTGTACGGCAGGCGGCGGCGGACACAGCAGCGGTATCGCTGCAAGGATAGGCAAAGAGGGCAGACTTATCTCGATAGATAAGGATGATGAAGCTCTTAAGGCCTGCGGGGAGAAGATAAAGCTCTTTCCCGACAAGAACTGGCGTACAGTCAAAGCTGATTTCGCTGACATCAAAAGTGTTGCGGAAGAACTGAACCTTGAAGGAGTTGACGGCATATTAGCTGACCTTGGAGTGTCATCTCACCAGATCGACACACCTGAGCGCGGATTCTCATACGCAGTAAGCGGTCCTCTTGATATGAGGATGGATCAGACAAAGTCTCTTACGGCTGAAAAGGTTGTTAATACCTACAGCGAAGAAGCACTTGCTGAAATCTTTTACAAGTATGGTGAGGAGCGTTACAGCAGAAGGATCGCGGCAGGTATCGTAAGGGATCGCAAAAAGGAACCTTTTACCGATACTCTTCAGCTTGCGGGGAAGATAGCTTCGTATATGCCGGGTCATGGCAGGGGTGAAGACCAGCATCCCGCAAGAAGATGTTTTCAGGCGCTTAGGATCGAGGTTAACGGCGAACTTGACGGTCTGAACAGACTTCTCGATGATGCTGTGGAACTGCTTAATGACGGGGGCAGGATCGCGATAATATCCTTCCATTCACTGGAGGACAGGATCGTGAAAGAAAAGTTTAAAACATGGGAAAGCCCGTGCATCTGTCCTAAAGATTTTCCTGTATGTGTGTGCGGCAGGAAATCGAAGGGAAAGGTGATAACAAGAAAACCGGTTTGTGCAACACCGGAAGAGATAAAAGAGAATCCGAGATCGCATTGCTGCAAACTCAGGGTTTTCGAGAAAAAAGATTGAGAAAGGCGGTTAGTAGAGGTGGCAGTCGTCGAGAGACCCGGGAAGCGCGTTGACAGCGCACTTGATGAGGTTATTAAAGAACACAGAGTATACACACTCAAGAACGGACAGGGTGCTGTTCTTTCTGAGTCCGACACTGATTCAGAACTGTCTGACAGGTTTGTCACACGCGAGGATCTCGATAAGAGAAGCGCTGAGATAAACGAGAAGCTCGCCTCCGAGAAAAACAGAGACATCATCAGAGAACAGAGGAGACAGTCAAGAAGACTTACCGGAAGACGTGTGTTTGAGACTGTTGTCGTACTGCTCCTGGTTGTTTTCGTATCCGCACTTATGATCCTTATGATGTACCCTCAGACTCAGCTCGCTGAGATGAGCCGTGATAATTCAGATACAAAGGACAGGATAGTTAAGCTCAGGAATGACATCCTCGACGCAGAGGAAGCTGCCAACGGTATTTCCGACATGGATAAGATCAGGGCTCAGGCACTTGCCCTCGGAATGCAGGATCCTAACCAGAATCAGATCGTTAATCTTCCTGTTCCCGACAATGATTCTCTTAAGACAGTTATCTCCTATGATTCATACGGCGTCAGCGAAGAGGCGCTTGAGAATGCTGTAGAAGGCCTCTCTGATTACTACAGAAATCACCCTGACGGTGGCGTCTGACCGGGGGCGGAGTGTGAGCAAGAAGAGAGGACTGTTCGCGGCACTCAGATATAAACCGCATAGTGAGAAATGGTCGAGACTGATGCCGATAGCGGTATTCGGTCTTGCACTTATATTTGCGATATATGAGATCTTCATGTTATTCGTGACAACCGTCCTGGATTATGATGAATATGCCAGAGCGGCATCTTCACAGCAGTGGAGACTTCTCTCGTATTCTTCAGACCGTGGTCAGATATACGATACGAACGGCATACCGCTTGCATCAAACACATACGACTATACTGTAGTATGTACGCCCAGAATGGTTACTTCAAAGAACCTGAGCAGAGAATCCATCATCAACGGATTCATAAATATACTGGGTGTTACTTTCGAGAAGATGGATTCCATCCTTCCTGTTGACCCGACCGATACGGATGACCCGAAGGTCCTGGTCCAGGGTTGCGATATATGCAAGAACGTTTCGGTTGAGAAGAAGGATGAGCTCGCTGCCTTTCTGGATGAATATCAGATCGGCGGTATCTCGTTTATCGCTGTTCCTCAGAGATATTACAACTATGGCAGTCTTGCAGCACAGGTGCTTGGTTTTGCGCGTAACGACGGTGAGGCCGTTAAAGGTCTTTACGGTCTTGAAGCATATTACAATCAGACTCTTTCCGGTTCGACAGGATACAGATATTCGGAGGTCGACGTTGCCACGGGCGGCGTTCTTCCGTATTCTGCTGCTACAAGTGAATCTGCTGTTGACGGCAAGAATCTCATGCTCAATATCGACGTAAGCATCCAGAGGATCGCCGAGGAGGCATGCCGCAATGCGTACGATAAATATAAGCCGAGAGACGGTATCTGTGCCATCGTCCTCAATCCGTATACAGGTGCGATCTATGCGATGGTATCAATGCCTGATTTCGATCTGAACGATCCTTACGCGATGCCTTTTTCCGTCGAGGAAGAAGAGTGGGAGGAGATGGAATACAACGACCAGATCCAGTACATAATGGGTAACTGCTGGCGTAACAGATGCGTATCCGACACATATGAGCCCGGTTCTACATTTAAGGCTCTTACGACATGTATCGCAATGGAGGAGAACCTTACATACGAAGATGAGATATTCTCTGATGCTCCTATCCAACTGACAGCTTCTCATACGATCTCCTGCTGGCTTCAGAAGAGTCATCATTACAATCATGGTGAAGAGACACTCTTCAAGGCGTTCCAGAACTCATGCAACCCTATCTTTGCGCAGCTTGCAGAGAGGATAGGACTCACGAAATACTACAAATACGTTCACATGCTCGGTTTCTACGACACGACAGGCATAGATCTTCCTGCAGAAGGTAAGGGAATCTTCCATAAGAATCCTCAGAATGTCGACCTTGCCGTTCTTTCTTATGGCGAGTCTTCGACCGTTACGCCTATCCAGCTCGTTATGTCTTACTGCGCTATCATCAACGGCGGAGATCTTCTTGTTCCTCACATCGTAAAGTGCATAACCGACAGCGAAGGAAATATCGTTGATGAAATCGAACCTGAGGTTGTAAGAACCGTATTCTCGGATAACACATGTGCAAGAGTAAGAAAGATGCTCGAAGCGGTTGTTACGGACGGTACAGGTACCGCAGGTCAGGTTCCCGGTTATCAGGTTGCAGGAAAGACTTCAACATCAACGATCGACTCCGGTGCACTCCGCGGCGCTCACGTTCTGTCTTTCTCATGCTATGCACCCGCCGATGATCCCCAGATCGCTGTCCTTGTCGTTCTCAACAAGCCGCTGAACAATTCCGTAGGTTCTGCGGCTGCGGCATCAACAGCAGCTAATATCGTTGCCGGAACACTTACATATATGGGTATTCCGAGAGTGTTCACGGAAGAAGAGTATACAAAACTTCTGAAGAAATATTATGTACAGTATGTTATCGGAAAGAATGCTTCTGATGCTGCTTCGCAGATCTCCATCAACGGCCAGACACCAATTTACGGTATCGAGGATATGGATCCTGAAGCTATAATCGGATCGACATATCCTGACTATTCACATACACTGTATTCCTCCGGTATCGTTGTTCTCTATCCGGAAGGCGTAACGGAAGATCAGATGCTTACCACAAGAGTGCCTAACATGAGCGGAATGTCTGCGATAGAATGTATTGAAGCTTGTAAGCAGCTTAAGCTCAACTGTCTTGTTGAAGGAGACGTTACAGGCGTGTGTGTGTCACAGAGTGTTTCGATCGGTGCGACGGTTCCCGCGGGAGAGATCATCAAGGTTACTCTTGTTGAGAATGCGACAGTTACACCAGGCCCTGACGGCGGAAATCCCGACGGCGCAGATGACGGTGAAGGCGAAGACGGTGTGATCACAAATAACGGTGAAGGAGATGACGATAATAATGTCGGATAAAAAGACTCTTAAGGATATAATATCGGAGATAGATCACAGAGTCATATCAGGCGATGTAAACGTCCCTGTTACGCATGTTGTCTGGGATTCAAGAAATGCCGCACCGGGCGGAGTATTTATTGCAGTAGAAGGCGATATCTCAGACGGTCATTCTTATATTGAGAAAGCAATGGAATGCGGAGTGTCTGCGGTTGTCTGTGACAGCTTAAGATCCTGTTTGAGCGAGGAAGAACTTATCAGATTAAGTGACAGATATAATGTCCCTGTTGTTGAGATGAACGAGACGAGGACCGGCATGGCTCAGCTCTCGATGGCTCTTTATGATCACCCGGAGAAACAGCTTAAACTGTTCGGCATCACAGGAACAAAGGGAAAGACAACATCCGCTTTTATGCTTCACAGGATCCTTCAGGATAACGGTCACAAGGCGGGACTTATGGGTACCGTATGCAACATGATCGGTGATGAGAAGATAGATGCTGATCATACAACACCTGAAGCTCCCGTTACATATGAATTCTTATCGCGTCTCGCAAAGAGCGGATATGACAGCTGCGTAATGGAGGTTTCTTCGTTAGGTCTTAAGTATCTGCGCAATTACGGACTGAACTATAAGGCTGGCTGTTTTACAAATCTCTACAACGATCATATCGGCGGAATAGAGCATCCTGACATGGATGATTACTATAACAGCAAACTGATGATATTTGATGAGTCTGAGACGGCAGTCGTCAATGTTGATGATGAGCATGGCGGTACGACTTTAAGAGCAACTGAGAAGTGCGGCAATGTTATAAAGTACGGAATAGTTTCAGATGACTGTGACCTTAAGGCATACGACATAAAGCCGATGCAGCGTGACGGTATAAACGGTACATCATTTATTGTCCGCTATAAGGATGAAGAGTGTCAGGCTTTTATACCGACACCGGGAAAGTTCAACGTATATAACGCTCTCTGTGCTATTGCGTGTGCAACATCGATTGGCATTGATATAAATGATGCGTGCGCTTCTCTTTCCGGTGTCAGCGTTCCGGGCAGGATGCAGCCGGTCGCTAATGATCTCGGGTTCAATGTTGTCGTTGATTACGCACATAACGGCGAAGCGCTGACAAACGTTATCGAGACAGTCAGAGAGTTTACTCCCGGCAGAGTCATTACCCTTTTCGGATGCGGCGGTGACAGACCTCCCAAGAGAAGATCTGACATGGGTGAGGTAGCCGGAAAGATGTCGGATCTGACCATAGTTACTTCAGATAATCCAAGGTTTGAAGACCCCATGGCGATCATCGGGGTCATTACGGATGCCATTGAGAAAGGATCCGGCAAATATGTTGTAGAGCCTGACAGGAGAAAAGCCATCAGGATGGCAGTCAGGGAAGCTAAGGCAGGCGATACCGTCATAGTTGCAGGCAAAGGTCACGAGGACTACCAGGAGATAAAGGGTGTCAAATACCATTTCGATGATTATGAGGAGTGTGTGAATGCGGTCGGTCTTTTCTGCAAGGAAAAAGGCGGCTATATGTTCACTCTTGAGGAGATAGCTCAGGCGACAGGCGGAAATATCGTTCATCCTGGATTATCCGGGGAAGATATTAAGAATGCTGTCGTATGCGGTGTCTCGAAAGATACAAGGACTATCAGGGAGAACGACCTCTACATCGCCATTAAGGGTGAGAGATTTGACGGTCATGACTTTATAGCAGATGCGGTCAGCAAGGGCGCTTCCATTGTTCTCGGAGACAATGAGGATAAGATCCCCGACGGAGTTGTTGCTGTCATTGCAGATGACACTGTTGAAGCGCTCGGAAAGCTCGCACGTCATTACAGACTGTCACTTCCTGCCAGGACAATCTGCGTTACAGGTTCAGTCGGCAAGACTTCGACAAGAGAGATGATCGCATGCGCGCTCGGCAGCAGAATGAGAGTTCACTCGACAAAGATGAATGAGAATAACGAGATCGGTATGCCGATGTCGATCCTTACGGCTCCTATGGATACGGAAGCTCTCGTTCTGGAACTCGGAATGAGACTTAAAGGTGAGATCTCTTATCTTAGCAATATCGCATGCCCGGATATTGCAGTCATCACATGTGCAGGATACTCTCATATCGAGAGACTTGGCAGCCGTGAGAACATCAGAGATGCGAAGTGCGAGATCATGGAAGGGCTCCGCAAGCGCGGACTCATAATCGTAAACGGCGATGATAAGGAACTTGTTGAGTATGTATCTTCAACTGTTCCTGAAGGAAGATATGTTGCTTCTGTATCTGTTTCGGGCAACAATTCAAAGCTGAAGGCAGAAGCGTATGCCGAGAACGTCAAGTTCGAGAGAACCGGCGGCGTATCATTCGATGTCAGTATCAGGCAGACTAAGGAAACAGAAAAGACAAGCGGTGTTACGCTTAAGCTCAACGGCATACACAATGTAAGGAACTCGCTCTTTGCACTTTTGTGCAGCGCTCTTACAGGGGTGACGTTTGAAGGCGCGGTAAAGGCAGTATCTAATTTTGATCAGCCTCAGGGAAGAGGAAAGGTAATCTATACGAAGAGATTCACGGTCATCGATGATGCTTACAACGCATCACCCGAATCGATGGAAGCTGCGTTTGGCAATCTGGAAGTCCTTGGTGCGGGAAAGAGAAGTATCGCAGTTCTCGGCGGCATGCTCGAGCTTGGTGATTTTGCTCCGGAACTTCATAAGCAGGTTGGAAGATCCTGCGGCGGATACGGCTTTAATGCAGTATTTGTCACAGGTGACCAGAAGTCTGATTTTGTTGAGGGAATAAGATCGACGGGCATCAATGTAAATGTCGTCGAGTGTCAGGATACAGAGGATGTTAAGAATAAACTGAAGGATTATGTTGCGGATGGCGATGTTCTGCTGTTCAAGGCTTCACATTCCTTTGGTTTTGAGAAACTGGCGGCAGAGTTTGCAGCTATGGGGGATATGGATCAATGAGTGACATCGGTTCTGAAGCAAAGATAGAGCAGCTTATAGCAAGTCATCCTTCACACGGTCTTGAGAACAGACCTCCGAGAAAGATTGTACAGAGGACTAACCTTCCTCTGTTTATCATGCTCATAATCGTTCTCTGCATCGGACTTATCATCCTTTATTCCGTATCAAGCCCGATCGGTTATGCGGAAGAAGCAGATTCGCTCTTCTATGTTAAAAAGCAGCTCAGGTTTACCGCAATAGGACTGGGTCTGGCACTGTTCCTCAATTTTGTCGATCCGATCAAACTTCTCTTTAAGAGATATCTTATGCTCTGTCTCGCTTCCGGAGGCCTTGCGCTTGTTCTTGCTGCAGTTACGCTCGTTGCAGGAAGACAGTATAACGGTGCAAGACGATGGTTCATGATCGCCGGATTCCAGTTTCAGCCTTCAGAGCTTATTAAAGTACTTCTCGTTGTGAGTTTTGCGGCTTACAGACAGTACATAATCGATATACGCAAAAAGGGAAAGCTGAAGGCAAAGAGCAAGAGGGGTCAGATTTTCATGGATACGATGTTTGACTTTATTGTTCCGATAATGGGAGCTGTAGTAGTTGATATCCTTATCCTTGCCGAGCCTCACGGATCCTGTGCAATGATCATTGCGGGCGTTATAGCGATATGTGCACTTACTTCCGGCATCAACCACAGATCCTGGCTGATAGGTATCGGCATTATGCTGGGTGTAGCTGTCATTTTCGGTGCGAGCGCATACGCGATCATGCCTGAAGAGACATTCACCAAAGTTGAAGAGAAGGTAATGGGTAACTTCAGTCACGTCTTTAAGAGACTCGCGATCTTCAACCAGGATGAGACTGTAGGTGACAAGACTCTCACGAAGGATGATACGCGTCAGATCGATAATGCTCATTATGCTCTCGGTTCAGGCGGACTCTGGGGTGTCGGATTGGGTGAATCGCGATCAAAGTACAACTACATATCCGAGGCTCAGAACGACTATATCTATTCTGTATTTGTTGAGGAAACCGGATTTGTCGGCGGCATGTTCCTGATAATCGTGTATATGATATTCCTGGCAATGTGCATGTCAGTAATCTGGCATGCCCGGAACGTGTACTACAGAGTGGTCGCCTCAGGCTGTACCGCGATAGTGTTCATAGAAGCTTTCCTGAATATTGCCGTTGAGCTTCAGATAACACCTTCCACAGGTGTCACGCTGCCGTTCGTAAGCTACGGCGGTTCAGCCCAGATCTTCCTTCTTGTTGCAGTCGGGTTTATACTTGGTTGTTCAAGGTATGGTTCTTATCTGTCTTCAGAGGAACCTGAAGAAGACCTTGCCGCGGAGAGCGCTGAGACAGCAGAGACCTCACAGGTTGCAGAAGGAGTAACAGAGTAATCATGGAACACCGCTTTATAATTACCGGCGGAGGCACGTCCGGTCATATCAATCCGGCTATCACCATAGCTGATTCATTGATGGATTTTTATACGTCAAAAAACGATACTTGCAAGGTTATCTTTACGGGACGTAAAGACAAGCTTGAGGGAGAACTGGTTCCCAAGGCGGGATACGAGTTCCGCCACGTGGATGCGGAACCTTTCCCGATGAAACCGTCCGGAAAGCTCGTAAAGGCAGTTAAAGCACTCCCGTCAGGACGTAAGACGTGCAGAGAACTGATAAATGAGTTCAGGCCTGAAGCAGTCATCACTACAGGCGGATATTCATCTGTTCCTCTGCTCCTTGAAGGGGAGAGAGCAGGGATACCTGTAATGATCCACGAGGCAAATGCTTTCCCGGGACGTGCGAATAGGAGATTCGGAAAGAAGGCAGCTCTTGTTATGACAGGTTTTCCGGGAATAGAGAGCTATTTCCCCAAAGCAAAGAAAGTTGTTTGTACGGGAAATCCAGTGCGGAAGATGATGTTTACAAAGGAAAGATATGTCTGCAGGGAGCAGCTGGGCCTTAAGGAAGATGACAGACTGGTGTTTGTAATGGGAGGTTCTCTCGGCAGTGCAACCTTGGTGGGATTCGTTGAAGATGCCCTTAAAACGGGGAAGTGTAACAATGTTAAATTTATTCTGAGCTGCGGAAAGCAGCACATTGATGAGTGCAAGAGACTGTCTGAAGCATATCCTGAGCTTGATGCGAGAACATATATTGATGATCCCGGTGTTTACCTTGCGGCGGCCGACTGCTGCATCTTGAGAGCTGGCGCCGTCACCTGCGCGGAGATATGTGCCGTAGGTTCGTGTGCGATCCTCGTTCCGTACCCTTATGCGGCTCACGATCATCAGACGTATAATGCGAAAAGTATTGCAGACAAGGGCGGCTGTGAGATGATGAGTGATGACGATGTCAAAGCCGGAAAGCTTACGGATCTGCTCATGAACATATTAAATGATCCTCAAAAGCAGAGCGAAATGCGGAAGAAATGCAGGGAGCTGGCCGTTCCCGACACGACGGACAGGATCGCTCATGCAATTGATGAAGTAATAATGAAAGAAAACTGATAAAATGTCATCTATGGACGATGATGAACTCAAGAATCTTTTTGGAATGGACGGCGACGGAGACAGCGAAGACGGCGCCGAATCGGATTCGGATGATAAAGGCTCGACAGATATCGGGTCTCTTTCTGTCATGCAGTATGAGGAAGAGAGCGCAACTGAAGATTCTGACTCTGACGTGATTACTGACGAGGAATTAGACGAGCTTTTTGAAGAGGAACCGTCGGATGAGACGGAATACATCGAAGAACAGTACACTGAAGAAGATGATTCGTGGGAAGATGCTTTCTTTGGTGACGATGACGAGCCGATTAAGCCAAAAAGGCCTTCGATAACTTTCAAAAAGCCTGACTTCAGCGCTCTTGACAGTTTTCCACTGTCGGCGCAGAGCATGCTGATAATCCTGGTCGCGATCCTGTTTATAGTTGGATTTGTCCTGATCGCTGCACTTGATGCTTTTAAATTGATGAAGATAGAGGTGGAGGGTAATTACCATCTGTCTGATGAATACGTTATTGAGAAATCGGGACTTACTTACGGCAGACACCTTTTCCTTACTGATTACTACGGGGCGGCTCAGGCAATAATAAAGAGCACTCCTTATGTCAGGGACTGCAGTCTTTCTTTCAGCATCCCTTCGACCATCGTCATAAAGGTCGATGAACGCAGCAAGATAGCCAATGTAAGGACACCGGACGGGTATGCGTCGATCGATGATGAAGGTATTGTGCTCGACATGTCATCTTCGGCTGAAGCAAGCAATGTTCAGCCGGTCATAAGCGGACTTCGTATCAATCACGCTTCCGTCGGCAAGAAGATCGTCTTTGCGGATATTACGGATTATCAGAAGGCGCTGATCGTTCTGGGCTCACTTCTTGCGGCCGATACGAACAATCCCGGAGGCAAGTATAAGATCTTCGAGAACACCAAGGAGGTCAGGATACTCCCGAGCGGCATTATATTCCTTACCATAAAACTCCCGAACCGCAATACTCTTCAGGTCAAGCTCGACAGTATGGAGCAGATATCGGCAGATACAGCATGGCTTCTCTATGCGATAGAATCAAAGGTGTTTAACGACGGATTCCCGAGCGGCGCGCTCGATATGACCGGAGATGAGTATATCTACCGGGAATTCCATGTGAACGACGAGCAGACAGACAATCAGTGAGGCTTCTGCGGCTTCAGTCCTCGAAGCTACTCTCAGGTTGTGGAAACCTTAAGGTTCGTTAACGCTTCTGCGGAAGTCCGCCTCAAAAGCCTCACTCGTGAAAAGATAATTGAATGAGGTGAAATAATTATTGTTTTTTCACAAAGAATGATACAATCAAACTGTGTATATTCAACATTTCGGTTGAAGATATTATATCTTTGGGTTAAAATCTGTTATGTTGCTATATATATAATTAAATTGATGGCAAACTGTATTAACGGAGGAAGTTGGCATGGCTGACAAGCGTGGTTTTGTATTAGACGAAGAGAATTTTGCATCGATCAAGGTTATTGGCGTAGGCGGCGGCGGATGTAATGCCGTTGACAGAATGGTCGACAGCGGAGTTCAGGGAATTGATTTCATTTGTGTTAACTCCGACAACCAGGCTCTTGCAAGATGCAAGGCAGGGGTTAAGATCCAGATCGGCCAGAAGGTTACAAGAGGCCTCGGATGCGGTGCTGATCCCAGTATCGGTGAGAAAGCTGCAGAAGAGTCCAAAGACGAGATCGCAGAAGCCATCAATAATACAGACATGCTCTTTATTACAGCCGGCATGGGCGGCGGTACAGGTACCGGAGCTGCTCCCGTTGTAGCTCAGATCGCTCAGGAACTCGGCATCCTTACAGTTGCAGTTGTTACAAGACCTTTCGGTTTTGAGGGTTCAAGAAGAGCCGCTAACGCAGAGCGCGGTATCAGAGAACTTGCAAAGTATGTAGATTCACTTATCATCGTTGCTAACGATAAGCTCCTCGAAGTCGTTGACGAAGGTACTTCCATTGAAGAGTCCTTCAACATGGCTGACCAGGTACTCAAGTTCGGTGTTGCCGGTATCTCTGATCTCGTTGCTATCCCCGGACTCATCAACCTCGACCTTGCAGACGTAAGACGAGTTATGACAAAGGCAGGCATCTGCCATATGGGTATCGGCCGTGCATCAGGTGACGGAAGAGCACAGGCAGCTGTTAAGCAGGCTATCAATTCACCTCTCCTTGATACAACTATCGAGGGTGCAAGAGGCGTTATCCTTAATTTCACAGGCGGACGCAACATGAGACTGCAGGAGATCGATCAGGCAGCTTCAGTTGTAAGAGATGAAGTATCTGACGAAGCAGATATCATCGTCGGTGCTGTTGTTGATTCCTCACTCGAAGACGAGATCATGATCACGATCATCGCTTCCGGTTTCGATAATACAGTAAACGCATCAGCTGGTCACAGAGCAAGCACATCAGTTCTTTCAAGGAACAATCCCAACCTTATCTCTGATGCTAAGCCTGCACCCGCTCCTGCAGCACCTGTTAACCAGACACAGGCCCCTATATCATCAAGACCTCAGATCCAGGAACAGCCCGTTTCCTCAAGACCGGCTCCCGGATTCCTTTTCGGTGATGATTCCGTTAATAATCCCGTGCGTACACAGGCTCCCATAACAGCTCCTGTAGAGGAACCCGTTCCTGCACCCGAGCCCGTTGTACCGCAGACATCTTACCAGCCTCAGCAGGTTCCGCCTTATCAGCAGCCTGTTGCTCAGCCCGCACCCCAGCCTGTACAGCAGGGTGGAAGACCTCAGGTTAACGTAGCTCCTGAGCAGGGTGAGAAGCCGGCAAGATCTGCAAAGCCCTGGTTCATGTTTGGAAGAGATTCCGAATAATACCAACAGCGGAAATCAGGTCGATAGCAAGTGAAATGCCCCAAGTGCGAATCTGAGAATATCAAAGTAGTCGATTCACGTAACGCTGACAATATAAATGCTGTCAGAAGAAGACGCGAATGTGAGAACTGCGGCGAGAGATTCTCCACTCTGGAGCGCATCGAAGGCATCCAGCCTCAGGTAATCAAGAAAGACGGTACAAGACAGGAATTCTCTCGAGACAAGCTCCTGGCAGGTCTTAATGCTTCCTGTTCCAAACGTCCGGTTACGACAAAGCAGCTTACCGATATATGTAATGAAGTTGAGAATATGATCGCGGGCAAAGCTTCCCGCGAGATCTCGACTACTGAGATAGGTGAGTATGTAATGACAAGACTTTATAAGATTGATAAGGTTGCGTACGTCAGATTTGCATCTGTATATAAGGATTTTACAGATCCGAATTCTTTTGCTCACGAAGTCCAGAAAATGAATGATCAGAAATGAGGGGTGATTAATTATGGCACCAAAGAGAGTACTTTTAGTTGATGACGATCAGAGCATTATCGAAGTTCAGAAGATGTATTTCGAGAAGGAAGGCTATCAGGTAGCCACATGCATGCAGGGAGACAAGGCTGTTGCGGCTTTTGAATCCTTTAATCCTGATATCATCATCCTTGACCTGATGCTTCCCGGCATGGACGGCAATGATATCTGCCGTGAGATCAGAAAGGTATCCGATGTTCCGATAATCATGCTTACTGCAAGAACGGATACTCTTGATAAGATCATTGGTCTTGAGCTCGGTGCCGATGACTATGTCCCGAAGCCGTTTGAGCCTAAGGAGCTTCTTGCGAGAGTTAAGGCTGTCCTCAGAAGATCAGACAAGAAGGCAGCTCCTGCAGAGCAGTCTCAGGAGAAGTCCACAGAGATAGTTACTTATCCCGGTTTTATTGTTGATAAGGCAAGATACGTAGTTACGATCGACGGAGAAGAGATTTACATGCCTCCCAAGGAACTGGAGCTTCTTTTCTTCCTCGCTTCCAATCCTGACAGAGTATTCACGAGAGAGCAGCTCCTTGAGAATGTATGGGGATATGAATTCTACGGTGAGTCACGTACGGTAGATGTTCACATCAAGAGGATCCGCGAGAAGATCGAGAAGTCTGACGGAAGTCAGTCTTGGGCCATCAGGACGATCTGGAGCAAGGGTTATAAGTTCGAGACCAGATAAGGAGCGTTTTTATGAGCTCCGGCAGGAAGGTATCGACTAATTTTGCTGTATTCATAATATCCTTTCTCGTCTTCACGACTATTGTCGTTTTTGCTGTTATGCTTTTCCTTTCTTATGAGAACATGCATAACAATCTTATTATTTCCAATAAGGATGAGACCGAGTTTATTGCGATGGATCTTGTCAGGGACTGCATGCAGCTTTCCGGAGAACAGCCGTTTACTTTTACTGTAGATGATGACGGAACAAGGAACTTTCAGGTTTCGTCAATGATCGTCAAGTTTGTTGATTCAGAGATATACAAGAGAAATGCTTCAATTTATCTGACTGACCGCGACGGAATGATCCTCTGCCGCAACCAGCTCATAGGAAACGGGACGAATCAGTTTAAGGCGGAGAAGAGAGATAACGGCAGATACTATATAACTGATATAACAGCACTGGAGCTGATCAAGGAAGCAGTGGCAGGAGAGATGTCCGCAGCGGATGATTCGGCTGCGGGTTATGTTGTCTCATCGAGATGTATCAGAATCCCTAATTCGGACTACTACTGCCTTGTTAAGCGCCTCGCAGACACAAATACGGTCAAGTCAGAATACATCAGCATAATACTTCTTCCAGCGATCATCGCTATGCTTATATCGATCGTTCTCTATGTTGCCTTTGTATGGCTTTCATTGGAGCCTGTGAAGGAGATATCGAACGTTATATCAAGAGTTGCGGAAGGCGACTTCAAGGCCCGTGTAAGCACCAAATATACTGACGAGGAAGAAGGGACAGGATTTACGTTATCATCAGAGTTCTCACAGATGGGTTCGACGGTGAATAATATGATCGAATCACTGGAGAATCAGGAGAAGGACAGGGAACTGTTCATTTCGAGTATCGCACACGATATAAGGACTCCGCTGACGTCCATCAACGGTTTTGTAACTGCGATGCTGGACGGTACAATCCCACCTGAATCATATGAGAAATATATGAACTTGATAAAGCAGGAGACAGACCGTATCAGACGACTTGTTGTCTCAATGACGGAAGCATCATCCCTGGCACATCTTAATCCTGAGCTTATTGAAGAGTTCAATACTACTGACATGATAAAGGATATCGTTGAGAATCTTGAGAGTCAGCTTAAGGACAAGGATATAAAGGTAATCACATCGCTTGATCCCGGACCTGACAATATCGCCTGCGGTGATGCTGAGCAACTCTGCAGAGTACTCGTTAATATAATCACAAATGCTATCAAGTTCACGCCTCAGGGCGGCGTTATCAAGGTAACGACGGATGCTAAGCCCAGAGAGAAGAGGATCAACATCACGGTCGAGGATTCAGGTCCCGGCATCGAGGAGAGCAAGCGTCAGAGGATCTTCGAGAGTTTCTATAAGGGAGATCCTTCA
This sequence comes from Saccharofermentans sp., assembly GCA_024688685.1. GTDB lineage: Bacteria > Bacillota > Clostridia > Saccharofermentanales > Saccharofermentanaceae > Saccharofermentans. The sequence goes on along the minus strand of JAILDX010000040.1, from coordinate 79,641 downwards.
CGTAAGCAGGAAGGTTTCGGTCTCGGTCTTTATATCTGCAAGCAGATCCTTGCGGCGCATGGCCAGACGATCACCTGTTCAGAGAGCGGCGAGTTCGGCGGTGCCAGATTTGATTTCTCATTCGGTACGGAGATGCCGGAGACAGCCACATGAGCCCGAGAATGTCTGTATCAAAGAGAGCCGCATGTGTAACAGCGGCACTTAAGTCAGCATTTCCCGATGCTGAATGCTCACTCGATAACGATCTGCCTGAACGTCTTGCGATAAGAGGCATACTTTCGGCACAGTGTACTGATAAGAGAGTCAACATGACTGCCGTCGATCTGTTTGACAGATATCCGGCAATGGAACTTCTGGCGGCCGCAGATCCTGCTGATGTTGCAATGATAATAAAGCCCTGCGGACTTACTGCGTCAAAGACGGCATCTGTTATGGATTTCGCAAATAAGTTCTGCAATGAATGGGGTAACGAAGTACCTTCAGATATAGATAAACTGATGACATGCAAAGGTGTCGGTAAGAAGATCGCAAACCTGATCGCAGGTGAGATATACGGCATTCCAATGATCGTTGTGGATACGCACTGCAAGCGCGTTATGTACCGAATAGGACTTACTGATAATACAGATCCGCTGAAGATAGAGAAGGACCTCGATAAGGTCATTCCGGATGAGGATAAGATCGCGATCGGACACCTTGCCGTTGAGCTTGGAAGAACATACTGCAATGCCAGAAACCCGCTGTGCGGGGAATGCCCGGTCGCGGAATGCTGCAGGAAGAGAGTGTGATACGATGACCAAACTGACACTTTCATCACCCGTATCAGACCTCTACGGAATTGGTCCCAAAAAGGCTGAGAAACTTGCGGCCCTCGAGATAGTGACCGTCTATGATCTTATAACATTTCTGCCGAGAAGATATGAGGACTGGCGCATAGGAAAGCATTTCACTCTGTGCGGCGACGGGGAGGAATGCTCTTTCGAGGCAGTTGTATCCACATCTCCGTCAATGAATCCGCGCAGCAGGACAAAGACGATTACTTTCGGAGTTGAGGACGATATCGGCCGAATAAGAGTGACGTTCTTCAATTCGCCATATTTAGTGGGTAAATTTGTCCGCGGCGACAAGGTCTTTGTTCACGGAAAGATACAGTATTATAACGGCTATCCTTCGCTCGTAAATCCTTATATCGAGCATATTGACAAGGCCGCTTCACAGACTCTCATAAAGCCTGTGTATCACCAGACTGCAGGGATCTATTCACGTGATCTCTCGAAATGGATAAAGACAGCACTCGACTCTTGCGGGGACCAGATACCGGACGTCATTCCTTCAGAACTGACACGACTTCATAACCTTCCTACGGCAAATGAAAGCTATATGATGGTCCACTTTCCGTCATCACCGGAAGAGGCTGAGAGAGGGCGCATCAGGATAGCATACGAGGAGCTTATACTCCTTGGTATCGGAATGGCGATGCAGAAGGATTCCGTTGATACTTCAAAGGCTCCTGTTGTTGTACCTGCAAGCATTGATTCGAATGCAAAGAAAAGATGGAAAACAGTTCTTGACAACCTCGGTTTCGGACTCACGGATGATCAGCGCAAAGCGATAACCGAGATACAAAAAGACCTCATGACTGACGTGCCGATGAACAGGCTTGTTCAGGGCGATGTTGGCTCGGGAAAGACGGCTGTTGCCGTACTGTCCATGGCGATGTGTGCGATAATGGGAAAACAGGCTGTTATGCTCGCTCCGACATCAGTCCTTGCGAAGCAGCATTTTGACACGGCGATGAGCATACTGAAGGACAGCGGCATCAACTGTTCGCTCCTTCTCGGAAAGACAAAAGCATCAGAGAAGAAACTGATCAAATCACAGATAAGCGACGGTTCGGCAGGCATCGTTATCGGAACTCACGCACTGTTGACTGACGATGTAACTTTTAAATCACTTGCACTTGTAATTGCCGATGAGCAGCACAGATTCGGCGTGCGTCAGAGAGAGAAGCTTCTCACTCAGTCTGAGGACATGACGTGCCACAATCTCGTTATGACAGCGACTCCAATCCCGCGTACTCTGGCTATGGTCGTTTATTCAGATATGCAGACCTCGATAATCAGACAGAAGCCTGCCGGAAGAAAACCTGTGTCAACTCATTTTGTTGCTGACAGGGATGATGATGTGATCTACAGATCTATACTTGCGAAGCTTAACGCGGGTGAGCAGGTATATATCGTCTGCGCAAAAGTCGATGAGGATGAAGACGAGATCTATGATGACAACTTATTCGGCGCAGAGGAATCTTCAGGGGTTCTGAGCGTAAAGGAAATGAAGAAGATACTTGATGAGAAAGGTATCACTTCACAGTACAGCTGCGAGATCATGTACGGCGCGCTTCCCGAGAAAAAGAAACTCTCTGTAATGGAAAGATTCTCGGCAGGAGAGATAAGGATACTCGTATCTACCACCGTTATAGAAGTTGGCGTCGATAACCCGAACGCAAACCTCATCGTCATAATGGATGCAGACCGTTTCGGACTGTCGACACTTCATCAGCTGAGAGGGCGTGTAGGCCGTTCTGACAAGGCCGCATACTGTATTCTGGTGTCTTCTTCCAGATCAGAAGTTGCGCTTCAGAGAATGAAGATGATGTGCGAGTCAAGCGACGGATTTGAGCTTGCGGAAGCGGATCTTAAGCTCAGGGGACCTGGCGATTTCTTCGGAACGAGACAGCACGGTATCCCGTCACTCCGTGCGGCAAATCTCTATACTGATCTGCCTCTCGTTAAGGAAGCACTGGAGTTTACCAACAGCGTTATGACGGGTACTGATGATGAAGAGAAGAAGCGGATAGAGGAAGGCATTAAAGTGTTGTTCGAACTCCGTTTCGGGAACAGGATGGGAGGTCTCTGATGCCGAGAGTAGTAACGGGAAGATATAAGGGTGCAGTTCTTTTTGCCCCGAAAGGCGATATGACGAGACCTACAACAGACAAGGTAAAAGAGTCTCTTTTCTCGATACTCCAGACAAGGGTAACCGATTCAAGATTCCTTGATCTTTTTTCAGGCTGCGGACAGATCGGAATCGAAGCCGTGTCCAGAGGTGCGGAATGCGCAGTTCTTGTCGATAAGGGATCCGAACAGATATCAGTTATTAAGCGCAACATTGATAAGATACATGCGGGTGATGACATAAAGGTCATCAGGAGCGGTTATGATGCTGCGCTTACGAAGCTTGGCGAGGCGGGAGAGAAGTTCGATATCATCTATATGGATCCTCCTTATAAGATGGCTGAGGCTGCGTGTAATCGTGCATGTGAGCTTGTTTTTCAGTATGATCTGCTGAATGAGGACGGGATTCTTCTGTGTGAGCATGCTTCCGATCTTCCTTTTGATACGTCAAAGATGTGCCTTGATGATGTTCGTTCTTGTAGTTACGGGCTTACCGTGATAACATTTTTCAGTAGAAAGAATCCTTCGGAGGTAGTATAAGTGAAAATCCTTCTTTTCCCCGGAAGCTTTGACCCGTTTACGAGAGGTCACAGAGATATTGCCAGAAGAGCGTCAAAGGTATGTGACAAACTGGTTGTTGCAGTTATGGAGAACTCTTCAAAACAGTCTCTTTTTACGGTGAAGGAAAGAGAAGAACTCGTTAGGCTATCTCTTGCAAATTATGATAATATAGAGGTGATGAGTTCATCAGGCCTCCTCGTTGATCTTTATAAGCAGCTCGGATGCTGTGCGGTCGTAAGAGGGATCAGGTCTGAGTCTGATTTCAGATACGAAGCGGAACTTGCACTGGCGAACCGGCTCTTATATCCCGAATATGACTGTCTGTTGCTGCCCTGCAGAGACGATATGTCCCTTATCAGCTCCAGCATCGTAAAGGAAGTCGGACATTATGGCGGTGACATCTCAAAGATGGTGCCCGCGGAGATCGTTGATATAGTAAAAGAAAAGCTAATGAAAGGCAGGAACTAATCTTATGGAAAATGGCAATGCAGGATCGGGACGTTATGATCCAATTAAGCACATCGATTTTCTCATCGACACTATAAAGGATGCTTCAAGCGTTCCTTTCACAGACAAGTGTTCTATCGAGAGAACAGAGACGATCAATTCGCTCGAAGCTTTGAAGGCTCAGCTCCCGGCATCTGTAGCTCAGTCCAACGATATTGTTCAGAGAGCACAGGATATCATCAATACTGCCCGTGACAAGAATAAGAAGATTCTTGACGATGCAAACAGAATGTATGCGATGAAGGTCAACGATCACGAGATAACACGCGGTGCAAGAGAAGAAGCTGCCAGCATCATTGCAAATGCGGAAGCACAGGCAGAGGAACTCCGCCGCAATGCACACCTGTATGTTAAGAGCCTGCTCGAGGATGTAAACAAGTCACTCAGCGAGAGCATTGCACGTGTACAGACAAATCTCAGAGAGATCGATACAACGATCGACAACGAAGGTTGATTAAAGATTTATACTGCTTATTAGAGCCGCCGTTTGGCGGCTCTTTTATATGCGGAAAGTGCTATACTCTAAACTATGGGTCAGATGAATTGCTGGAAAGTTCTGGGCATAGAACCGACGAAGGATAAAGCGGCGATAAAATGTGCTTTTGCAAAGCTTGCTCATAGGGTATCTCCCGAGGATCAGCCAGAAGAATATCAGCGGATACATGATGCCTATAAGCAGGCGATGATGATCGCAAAGAGGAGTGCAGCCCCGGCTGCATCCGGAGCGGCTCAGGTTACGATATCAAAGCCAGATGAACAGCAGGAAAAGAAGGAAGAAGATCCTTACGATTTTTCGATAGTTGCAGGCGCTCCCGAAGAACACTATGATATGAGTGTTGAGAGGCTGCTCGACTTCATTGTAGAGTTCAAGGAGAGGAACGGGATCACGACGTTTGCTGATGTTGCGAACCGCAAGAGTCAGGGACTCATAATTATGGCGGCAGATCTGTTTGGAATGTATGCGGACCTGGCGATCATGATGAATGACTGCAGTGTGTGGGATTCCTATTTCGAGGAGCCGGCGGTTAAGTCGGTGGCATATGAACCGGGTTTCAGAAAGTTCCTTCGTGATCAGATCGAACACCATAATCCTCCTTATCCGGAGAAACTTGATGAGTACTGCAAAAAGTTTGCGGAAGAAGTTGCCAAAACGCAGGAAGAGTTGCGCAGGAGAGATGAGATCGAGAAGAAAAAGGAACGCAGGGACATGATGCTGATCATTACTGCTGTAGTGACCCTGTTGATAATTACGATTGTTGAAGCAGTGATAGCATATTATGGGAGTTGATATATGGCGATCATCGGTATAGATCTTGGTACAACTAACAGTCTTGCAACAGTATTCAGGGAAGGGAAGCCTGAGATAGTCAGCAATGCGCTCGGGAATATCCTGACGCCTTCTGTTGCCGGTCTTGATGATGAGGGAAATGTCATAGTGGGTGAGAGCGCAAAGGAGCGCCTTATTACCCATCCCGATCTGACTGTTGCAGAGTTTAAGAGAACTATGGGAACTGATAAGGGATACTATCTCGGACAGCAGCTGTTTACGTCACAGCAGCTGTCTTCGATAGTCCTCAAAAAGATAAAGAACGATGCGGAGAAATACCTCGGAGAAAAGGTAGAGGAGGCAGTCATAAGTGTCCCTGCGTATTTTGATGACAGGATGAGATCCGCAACGAAACAGGCAGCGGAACTGGCAGGCATTAAGTGCGAGAGACTTGTCAATGAACCGTCTGCCGCAGCGCTTGCCTATCTGTACGATCACGGATGGAAAGACGGCACATATATGGTCGTTGATTTCGGCGGAGGAACGCTTGATGTCTCGATCGTGGATTCATTTGATCAGGTGATGGAGATCATCGCTGTCGCAGGTGATAATCAGCTCGGCGGAAAAGATTTCAATGACGCGATATTCAATTATTTCTGTGCGGCGAACGGACTGCTGGAAGGTGATCTTACGGCAGAACACAGGGCTGCGGTATACCGTATGGCTGAGCTGACGAAGATCGCTCTTTCTACTAATCCGTTTGCCGTAATGTCTGTTATCATCGACGACAAAGAGTATTCAGTCACGCTCGATAATAACATGCTCATCAAGATCGCTCACAATGTTTTTGAGCGTGTTCATGATCCTATCAGAAGAGTTCTCAAGGACAGCAGAATGAGTATTGATGAACTGGAGGATATAATTCTTGTCGGCGGAAGCTGCAGGATGCCTACAATCGCCGCATTTATCGCGAAAGTGACAGGCAAGACTCCGTGTACCGACATCGATCCCGACACGGCGATCGCCATAGGCGCGGGCGTGTTTGCCGGGATCAAATCGCGCAATGAGAACTTCAAGGATATTGTAATGACTGATATATGTCCGTTCTCGCTCGGAGTTTCCATCCTGGATAACTATACAAAAGACGAGATAATGTCGTTTATCATACAGCGCAATTCAATGCTGCCGACGAGTAAGGTCCAGTCGTACTGCGCTGTAAATAACAATCAGTCACAGTCCAGGTTTGATATCTTTCAGGGGGAGAGTATCTATCCCAAAAACAACATTAAACTTGGCACGCTGGTGATCAATTACGACCCTGTAAATGCCGGTGAACATACAGCTGATGTAAGACTGACTTACGACATTAACGGAATGCTGATGGTCGATGTCACGAGCAAGGACGGCGTTACCGAGAGCAAGATCCTGATGGGCAGTTCAAGGCTGTCTCAGAAGGAGATGGAGGCAACAAAGGAAAGACTTGAGAAGATCAAGTTTGCAGACAGTGAGAATGAGGAGGATAAGCTTCTCATAGCGAGGTGCGAGCGTATCATTGAGGAGACATACAGTTTCGAGAGGGATGTCCTGATAGACCGTCTCATGTGGTTTAAGGCAGTGGTGGACCGTGGAAATACTGTTGAGAAACGCAAGGTAAGAGCTCAGTTCAAGGAATTTCTCGATGGCATAAGCTGATGTGTTATTATATAGATACTATTATTCTCAGAGGTAAATTACATGTCTGACTATAACGTAATAATCATCGGAGCAGGTCCCGGCGGAATATTTTCGGCATACGAACTCGTGCACAGGAAACCCGGCATCAAGGTAGCTGTATTTGAAGCGGGAAAGCCGCTGGAGCAGCGCAAATGCCCCATAGACGGAGTTAAGATAAAGTCGTGCATCAACTGCAAGTCATGTGCCATCATGAGAGGCTTCGGCGGCGCAGGCGCTTTCTCGGACGGAAAGTATAACATCACTAATGATTTCGGCGGCACTCTTTATGAGCATATCGGCAAGGAATGCGCGATGGATCTCATGAAGTATGTTGACGGCATCAATGTTGCAAACGGCGGCGGCGATACAAAGCTCTATTCGACGGCAGGAACGAAGTTTAAAAAGATATGTCTTGAGAATAAGCTCCACCTGCTGGATGCGTCTGTAAGGCATCTCGGAACAGACAAAAACTATGAGGTGCTCGGCAATATCTACGAACAGCTGAAGGATAAAGTCGAGTTTGTTTTCAATGCGACAGTTGATACAGTAAAGGTGCTCGATGAAGGCTATGAAGTCGTGGTTGGCGAGAGATGTTTCTCATGCGATCAGTGCATTATCTCTGTTGGAAGATCAGGCAGCAAATGGATTGAGGATGTATGCCACGAACTCGATATCGAGACATTCTCCAACCGCGTTGATATCGGCGTAAGAGTTGAACTTCCCGCTGTTGTTTTCTCGCATCTTACATCTGAATTATATGAGTCAAAGATCGTGTACCGCACAGAGAAGTTCGAGGACCGTGTAAGAACTTTCTGCATGAATCCGAACGGGTATGTCGTCAACGAGAATACAAACGGTATCGTGACGGTAAACGGACATTCTTTTGATTCTCCGGAACTCCAGTCCGACAACACAAACTTTGCACTCCTCGTCTCGAAACATTTCTCCGAACCTTTCAAGGACAGCAACGGATACGGAGCCTCGATAGCCCGTCTTTCCAACATGCTCGGAGGCGGAGTTATAGTACAGCGTTTCGGCGATCTCATGAGAGGCAGGAGAACCAACAAATCACGTATTGACGAGTGTACTGTAAGACCTACACTGACTGCAACACCGGGTGACCTCAGCCTCGTGCTTCCCAAGCGTATCCTTGACGGTATCATAGAAATGATCTATGCGCTTGATAAGATCGCTCCGGGAACCGCAAATGATGATACACTGTTATACGGTGTTGAGGTTAAGTTCTATAATATGGAAGTAGCGATCGATGAGAATCTCGAGACAAAATATAAAGGACTCTATATCATCGGTGATGGTTCCGGCGTAACACATTCGCTTTCACATGCATCCGCAAGCGGGGTCTATGTGGCAAGGCGGATTGCAGGCGTTTAGGGACGGTTCTGAAAACAGGGACATATAACAAGTGTATATAATTATTCACAGGAGGGTTTACATAAATGAGGAAAACACTTAAAGGCGCGTTGGCCGGCATGTTTTTCGCAGCGGTTCTGGTTCTTACGGCATGTGGAAGCAGCCTTGATTCCGAGCTGACTGTCACTGACAGAGGGGAGGTTACAAGAACCTTTACTATCACTGCAAACATTGCGGACAACAGGGAACACGTTACGGGTGAACTGGCAGACATCACTGCAACGGTTGAAGCAAACTGCCCGGATGTACTGAGCTTCACTGACCTTTCAACTGATACTGATGCCATCTATCAGTTCACCATGGAGTGCGATTCAGTTGAGGAGTATGAGGAAGCTCTCATCGCTCTGCTCGATTATAAGGGTGAGTATGCTGAGACATATGGCGATGATTATGATGTCTTGGTTTTCTCAAGACCTGATTCTGTTTTCGCATCGGGTGTTTATTTCTATGAGACTCCCGAAAGAGAGACATACATGAAGTGGTTTGAGGATCTCATGATCGATTCCGGCTACGTTGGAAGCTCTGACAGGAGCAATATCTTTGACGGTGGTACAACTACGTACAATATCTGCGGAGAAGAGGGTACAACGGACTATAATATTTCTGTTAATACAGTAGAATCACTGCAGATCAATTCCATCAACTACTATACCGTTTACAACGACAATAATACTCTGAGCAGAAAGATCCAGATCAATCTTCCCCAGGCATCAATGGATGCAAAGGGTGATGATATCAGAACATTCCTTGAAGCAAATGCTACAGACGGAATAACAGGTGAGTGGACAGTTGAGAACGGAGTAAACACATATACGCTTATAGGAAAGAATCTCAGTGTTGAATCACTCAATGACATGATGGAAAGATTCTATGGCATAGAGGGTGATTATGTTTCTGCAAACTATAATCCTGAGAACACTGATGTTTCTACATGGAATATAAGCGATTTCTACAGCGTAGTTCAGATCACTGAATCAAAGGATCTGAGCAGCTTTGTTGCAGATCCCGTACGTTACGGCGTCACAATGAATTATTATGTAAGCTCTACGAATAATGCTTCGATCGAGGACATCGATCCCTACGATTACAGTTCGTTGTATCCTGACGGGGAACAGAATTATGTATTCTCAAGAGCAGTTGAGTTTACGCTTAACAGTGCAACCGTTTCCGTAGCTCCTTCTGAAAGTGAAGAAGGGTACATGAAAAGAACTGTAGAAATGCTGTTCAATAACGATATATCAAACGATGCTCTTAAGGCAGTCGAGACAAGACTTAAGGATAAGTTCAGAAATACATCGATCCGTGTAGTCGAAGTATCAGCTACTGAGAACGACATGACGAAGATCGTGCTTGAGAGTGAAGACGAGTTCGATGAGGAGCCTGATTGCTGGAATGCGATCTTCGGAACAGCAGACGAGAATGACCTCAGGTATCTGAATACTTCATTCCCTCATCTGTTTACGACGATCAAGTATGAGGATACTTTCGATCTTTCACCGTTTGGTTATGCCCCTGATGATGAGGATATAACCGTGGTATTCAAGGTGTCCGGTTTTGAGAGGATGAAGGCTGAGGAGCAGACGATTACTGCTGACGGAAATGAGCCTGTTAACTTCACGGTTGAGCAGAAGAGCCTGAATATCGGTGCGCTGATCATCTGGATAGTTATCTTCGTTCTTATCGCAGGCGTTGTTGTCGCTGTGATCATCGTAGTAACAAAGATGTCGAAAAAGGGAAAGCCTGCTGCAAAACCCGCTTCCATGCCTGTTTCCAATCCCGTAAGTGCGGCTCCGGATGCACCCGCTCCGGCTGCTGAGACAGCAGATGAGAAAGCTGATGAGCCGGCTGTAGAACCGGAAAAAGCTGATGAGTCTGCTGCTGAAGGTGAGACTTCTGCTGAGACTGTGGAAGAGCCTGCTGCTGAACCGGCAGAGACTTCTGAAGAGGCAGCTGAGGAACCGGCTGCTGATGCAGAACCCGCAGCTGAAGCAGAGGCCGAAGAGGCAGCTGAACCCGAGGCAGCAACTGAACCTGAGACAACAGAGGAAGCTGCAGAGGATGTACCTGAGGAAACGGCTGAAGCTGAACCTGAGGGTGAGAGGGAGAGCGGTGACGAGAGCGATTCATAAAACGGATTGCCTCACTGATCTTTAAGATTAACGGAACGCAGGAGCATTAAGTCTCCTGCGTTTTTATTAATGCCTCCAATCCTGTATACTATTTATAATCTTGCGAAAAGGATCCGTTACTTCTGATGCAGACACGCTGCTACTACTACGATACGACAGAACTTGAGGACTCTGTGCTCTTTGAGTACGGGATCAGTATCCTGCCGTGGCACGACCGGATCCAGAAGATATCCCGTTATGTTTTTGACAGAGACAAAAGGCTTTGTCTCGGAGCCGGTCTTCTGCTTCGTCATATGCTGCCGGAAGCGGGAATCACAGATATGTCAGTTGATACAGATGATAACGGGAAACCATTTCTTACGAACAACGATAAGCTGTTCTTCAACTTATCACATGACGGTGATATTGCTGTCTGCGTCCTGTCAGATGGACCCGTCGGAGTTGATGTATGTGCAGACAGGAAGTTTGATAAGGGAATAGCAGATCTTGCGTTCAGCGGGGAAGAGAACAAATATATCGAACAGTCTGATAATAAAGACGAAGCCTTTACCGAAATATGGGCAGAGAAAGAAAGCTATTTGAAGATGGCAGGGACAGGTCTGCTGAGAGATCCGAAGAGTGTAACAGTTATGAATATGGATTGTTTTTTCAAAACCAGGATCCCGGGGTATCAGATTGTTGTATGCACATTAAGTCCCGGAGAAGTATCCTTTACCGAATGGAGATTGAAAAAATAGCAGGGTGCGGTATAATTTAGTTGGGAGTGGTGCCCATACGGTCTATGCTAGCTAACTGATAGTTGCGTTGATACAGATATATTTTGCAACACTTATATATGACCGATTCAGATAACACATATATATTGCACCCTCCTTTTTTTTATGCCCATTTTTAGCTCGATTGATCCTTTTGCGGCTTTTGTCCTCAAAGTTATTTAAGTCTGCAAAAACCGTAAGGAATGTTGACGCTTCTGCGGAAGTCCGCCGCAAAAGTCTCACTCTCGTGAAAGGCTGTTGATACTATTGATATATAGCAATAAAGTCTGCGCAGGCAGTAAAACTGTTGGGCAAAACAGATTAGCCCAACAAAGGCCGCACGTTAGGCCAATTACTCCCCTAATTATAAGAAAAGTGCAACTGTCGGAGCTAATTACTCTCTAACAATTACACTTTCTATGGTACTAAAAAGACTGCCTACAATGAGACAGTCTTGGTGGGCGATACTGGGCTCGAACCAGCGACCCCCTGCATGTCAAGCAGATACTCTAACCAGCTGAGCTAACCGCCCGGGTGCCTTGCTATTATATATGATTGTTTTTGGCTTGGCAAGAGCTCAAAAATGCGGTCTCAATTAATGTAACTGAACGGTTGTTTGTATTTTTGACCTCATTGTGTTATAATTACTGCACCTATTTTACATTGGAGGTCAGATGAGAGATCTAAGAGAACATAAATGGAGGAAACAGTTCATAAAAGCCGGTGTTGCATGTCTTGCTTTTATGACGACATTTACGGTTGTCGGAAGCGTTATGAGAGGCGGTTTCTCCTACTCTGATTTAGAGTCGATGCCTTTCCTGCAGTCAGCAGCTTTAGACAGACCGATGCCGGTTCAGGCAACTTCCGACATGACGTTGATCGAGGCTTACGATCCGACAGCTGAAAAATCTAATGAGCATCATTTCGTGAAGTATGCCAACTACAAGGCAGTAGAGGAGCATGAGCAGCTCAAGAGTGTCATTACAGACACGATCACTGAGCAGGAGCATGCACGCGATCCGTACTACTATATGCACGAGCCCGTTGTATATTCTTCGTCAAAGCACCTTAACAGGCGCGACGGCGTTTGCTATGGGCCTTCAGGACGTGAGACATACTACAATCTTGATATGCGCGGAGTTGTCCGCCGTATGAGAAGTCTTGGTTACTCTGCTGAAGAGTATCCTTACTGGGTACGTTCTGACGGAGTCAAGATGTTCGGACCATATGTAATGGTTGCGGCCAATTTCAGGATCCGTCCCCGCGGTACGATACTTGAGTGTTCACTCGGTACTGCGATCGTATGCGATACAGGCGGATTTATCAAATGGGCACCAAGAGGACTCGATGTAGCCGTTGACTGGTAAAAAATAACTGTCTCGATGCTTTTGCAAAGAGACAGTTTTTATTTTGCGTCTGTTCTCCATTTGTTGATCTGACAGATGGGATAATACGATCCCTTTGCCTTGCGGAGTCCGGGTATTCCGAGATCCTCTTCACGGTTAACGTATTTAACTTCCGGGTACTCATTCTCAAGTACCAGCTTATTGATCGCCGCATATATCCCGTCGTATTTGATATCTGCTTTCTCGAAATGGATAAACCCGACCTGTCCGCGCGCGGCACTGCCGACAGAGAAAGCTGCGATCTTTCCGTCGATCCTTATTGCACCGCCTCTGGCTGACAGTACATTCCAGTTGTCGAAGACTCGCTTTATCATGTAGTAGTCACTCTCTGACGCATCATCTATGCTGATGCCTTTTTCCTCTGCCCAGAAACGCACAAGTTCCAGGCACTCGTCAAAGACAGAAGGAGAGAGGGACTCGTATACATGATCCGGATATAAACGCTGAAATTTGTTCCAGTGGTTGCGCTTCTTTATGTATTTGCTGCCTGAGAGTGTACGGAGTGATTCCGCATCGTAAAAGTAATCTGAATAATCGCTGTCGAAGTCGAGCGCTTCAATTCCAGGCACCTGTTCAAAGATATCTTTGTAAGACTCATCTATCGCCTGTATCCTGAGCTCCCATCCTCTTGTGTCAAAAACCGGTCTGACTTCTCTGATTATTCTCTCTATTTTTGCAGGGGTCAGTTCACCGAGAGGCATCAGCATAAACGGATTTGTAAATCCGCCGCCGTCTGATATCTGAACAAGGCAGTCCTCGATTATGGTCCACTCGATCCTGTATATGTTGTCCCAAGCAAATCTGCAGTGAAATGTCAGGTCGGTGATGTTGGTCGTGACCAGAGAATAGTAGCGATTGTACATTTCCATATCTGACGGACCCAGAGAATGCCATTTAGTACTCATCAGACATCTCCTTTACCGGAAATATCAGCCATATCAAAGAAAAGCGAAGCCTTTATCCCTGCGGGAGTAAGCCTGAAGTCAGTCCCTGAACTCTTCCCGTGAAGAATGGAAAGAAGGCGCTTCACCAAATTATTTCCTCCCATCGACGAAACATAAATGCTTCCCATAGCTCTTGGGTTTATCTCGAGGAGCTTCAGTCTGCCGTCCTCATCCTCCTTGAAACTTATGCAGGACAGATACTCAAGTCCGAGTACCTTAACGATCTTCGTACACGCTTCCAGGATCCGTGGATCGTCTGAAGTCTCGGTACACGCCGACAGACCGTCAAGCATTCCCAGATTCTTTCTGACCGTCGCCGAAATGATCCTGCCATCGATCACGAGAATATCGGCATCCCACTCCTGGCCGGGAAGATACGGCATTATGATCCTTTGTTCCGCGAAAACCGAATCGTCATCACACAGATCCAGAAGGGAAGGACATATAAGCCCGTCAGCATTTCCGCTGAGAAATGCATCGTTCCATTCGTTATCCGAAACCGCTTTAACGAATCCTTCTTTATTCTCCCCGATAACAGGCTTTACAGCGCAGGGGATACGTATCTTCTCTTTAAGCTCTCCTACCGTGCTGCATGTGTCAAAATCTGTTATATACTCAGCTGTTGAATCATCAGAACTCAGTGTGCGGAACAGCTCAGCTTTATTATTGGATCTTTCTACAGCCTCGTACGGAGATGTGACGACGACTGCGTTCGTTCTGTGTTGGATCTCTGCTGCAGCAGAAGCCATAAGGGATAAGCTCTTTGTAACGACAGGAAACACATAGTCAACGTGTTCCTTCACGATTACATCGCACAGGAACGGAATATACGATCCATCGTCCCAGGACGGAGCAACATAGTATTTATCAAGCATGACCCGATGTGCGGAATCATCCGAAAAACAGAAACCGACGATCCTGATATCGCCGCATTCCCGTAAGGATCTGATCATTCCGGTGAACTCACCGTCTGTCAGAAGAATGGTGATGCTATCAGAGGGCATCTGCAGGAACGAAAGGCAGCTCGATGACGCCGTCTCCCGGATCTTCTGTAGAAGCTGTGCTTCCGGAAGTCGCAGCAGTAGTATTCTGTGATGAAGCTGCTGTTGTATTTTCTGCTGCAGTTGAAGCAGTTGTTGCCGGAACTGTTATGATGATCTCTCCTTCTTCTGTCGGAAGTGTAAGATCAGAACCGTCGCTTGCAGTTGCAGGTGCAGAAGGATCGGTATTGCCGGGATCAGCAGTGATCTCTGATCCGTTAGCGTCAGTAGCATTCGTCAAACCGGACGATACGTCTGATCCGTAAACTGTTGATTCTGATGTAGGCAGCAGATCATCTGCTCTCTTGCATGACCTTATGCATAAGATGGTGATAAGCAGTGCAATGAGCACTCCGATTATAGCAACTGTTATTAATACAGGTTTCTTCATTTTTGTTCTCTCTCCCTCACTCAAATTGTGAACAAACCTGCACAGTATTTTACCACTACGAAAGAATAAAGTCCAAAAGTAAGAAAAAGTAGGTAAAATATATTTTGAAGCCTGCATGAGTGATGTGACCGATTAATGGGATGGCTTCTGTGCTATTATGATACAAAGGATGACAAAGGATGATTAACGAGAGGATATGCCGATGAGAATACACATAACTGATACTTCTTCCTGCATAACAGATATCGCGATAAAGAACACACTTGATAATGATCGAAGCACGATCTTTATCGTTCCTGAGCCTTCCAAGGCCCAGATCGAGAGGAGTGTTATCAGGAGCATTATTGAGAATAAGTCTCATGCAAGCGGAGATGTAAAGATAAACGGAAAAACAAGTGTCGTTGCAGGATTTGCAGACGGTGATGTTGTAAGCTTTATCAAGCTTTCAGGAAGGATTCTTGATTCATTAGGCATTCCGCATTCTTCAGAGAGTGATACTGTCCTTCGCAACGCTATCTATTCAGTGCTTGCAAAGCATCACAGTGAGTTTAATACATTCGCAGATCTTACGGGAAGATGTGAGAACATTAACAGGCTCATCAGTCTTTTGGGAGATTTTGCCAGATATAACATAACTGTCGAAGAGATCAGTAAGGCGATCGATGCTTCTGGAGGCAGCAAGGATTCATATATCAATAAGCTCAGTGACATTAAGATGCTGATGGAATATCTGAACGATCTCAGTGATACATATTCACTTAATCTGCTCTGTGATCCCATATCGCTTGCTTCTGATGTCTTGGAGAAGATCAGTCCCGCTGATCTTAAACAGCGTAAATACCGTCATCTGAGAACCCTGTTATCTCATCACTTTTCTATCATTCAGTTTGGCGTCACACGTAACTTTACTCCCGGAGAATACAAATTCGTCAACGAGATTGACAGACTTAGTAAGGGTATCGATATATACCTTAACGGAAGAGAGAACGTTGACGGCGATGTTCCTTTCTACAGGTGTTCTGATCAGATAATATCTTCTCTCAAGAGCATTCCCGGAGCATCCGTTGAGATGATGGTAGATAATACTTCCTCAAAGAGTGATGATCTTTCAGCTGTCAGTGAAGCCTATAAGAACGGATCTGACGATCTCGGTGTTAAGAACAGTAAAGACATCAGGCTCTATGAGATTGCTGCGACTGACGATATTCTCGGTTTTTCATTTAGCGAGATCAAGAAGATCACTCATATTAAGAACGGCAGCATCAGGTATCGTGATATCAAGATAGTCTGCTGTGATGAAGATATGATCGGATCTCTGAGAAATGTTGCTTCCGACTTTGGACTTGATGTATTTGTTGACAGGAAGATAACGCTCAATGATACTCCCGTTCCGAGATTTGTGCAGCTTCTGCTGAGGCTTCCGATATCCCGTTTCGCGCTCGGTGATGTCCTTGCGATCCTGAGGACCGGAATGCTCAGGATCCCGCCCAGGTATTGTGATGTGTTTGAGAATTATTGTGTAGCGAAGAATATCACAGATGCAGCAAGGATGTTCAATGAGAATAACTACATTACAAAAGATGAGGAGCATCCGATGACAATGATGATCGAGTATCCCGGAAATGAGCTTGATCAGACGACCACACCGGCAGGCGAGTTCCTTTACAGGAATGTTGTCGAGCGTGTTCTTCTGCCTCTTCGTGAAGCAGCACTCAGGATATACAATAAGTCTGATATGGCAGGCAAGGCGGAGGAGACTCTTAATTATCTGGATGAGATAAAGCTTTATGTTGAAGAACTTGGCAAGGCTCTGTCAGATGATGAAAAGTCAGATGTAGCGAAGGCAGTGATCAGGGCCTACGATGAGACGATGTCCATTCTTGCTGCGTTCATGCATGAGATGAATAAAGTCGATATTTCACAGAGGAACTTCCTCGAACTGTTCAGGACCGATATGATGAACAAGACGGAAGGGTCTATCCCTCTTAAGGTTGACTCGATCGAGATCACCTCTCCTGAACATGCTTTTTATTCACCGTGCAAAGTGATGTTCATTATTGGCGCAAAGCGTGATAATTTCCCTTACAAGAGATCTACTGACGGAATAATGAGTCCTACCGAACTTACAAGACTTGCAGGCGATATCTCTGTTGTTCTGCCTGATAAAAAGCAGGTCCAGAGCAGGGAGGAGTTTATTACTTCATGTCTTATACTTGGAGCATGCAGTGATAGACTGTATATGATCCATAAGCAGGGCGAGAGCAGGAGCAGGGTATTTGATCTTCTTTCCGGATGTGTCAATGCTAACGATATTCTTATCAACAATTACAAGACAGAATCGTCTGAGGAATGTCAGAAGCGTAATTTCGATATCGAGAAGGAGACGATATCCCCTGATCTTATGAAGGTCCTTCTGAAGGACGGCCTTACTGTAAGTGTTACCACTCTTGAGAGATATATGACCTGTCATATTGAGTTTATGCTTTCTTCAGTGCTTAAGATCAGGGAGCGTGATGATAATCGTGAGGTCGGATCCAACGTTTTCGGAACGCTTGCACATAAGATGTTTGAAGTCAGTCTTGAGGAATGCTGCAAGACATATGACACGCCTGAGAAGCTGGGGGAGTATGCCGATCTGTTAATGAGAGACAATGATGCTCTGGACAAGCTTACTGAAGATACGATCAAAAAGACTCTTACGGAAGAGAAGGTTCCCGGATCTCTGGAAGATGACGGAAGCATAAACAAAGTCTTTGACAGTAATCAGTGCAACAAGCTCAGAAGGCTTTTCCGTTTTATGTTCCCTGCAGTTGTAAAGGACTGTTCAACAACAAAGTATATTCCTGCAGGATACGAACTGAAGATCGGTGAGGAACCGTATCTGAAGGTCTATGAAGTCAATGGAGCCAAGTTTATCTTTACCGGATCTGTTGACAGGTTTGATAAGAAATACGACGATGCCAATAAGTTCAGGATCGTGGATTATAAGTCATACGATAAGAAGTTCCATGCAGCTGACCTTCTGGCGGGAACCC
Organism: Saccharofermentans sp.; assembly: GCA_024688685.1. Taxonomy (GTDB): domain Bacteria; phylum Bacillota; class Clostridia; order Saccharofermentanales; family Saccharofermentanaceae; genus Saccharofermentans. The sequence continues at coordinate 61,508 of JAILDX010000040.1, read as the reverse complement.
AGATCCAGCTTCCAACTTATGCAGCTTCTGTTAAGAACGGGATCAAAGACAGTATCCCAGGTGATTTCGGTTATTCGCTTATTGCTCTCAATTTTGATAAGAGCGGGAAGCCTTTGTCGTATAAGCAAGAGAATGCCAATCTGTCGCCTGAAGATATGAATACCGCATTGAAGTATAACGATCACATTATCAATGAAGCTCTGAATGATATTGCTGCGGGTAAGGCAGATGCGCTTCTTAATCCCATGGGAGAAGCCCGCTTCCAGAAGATGATGGCATTAGTCGGCAATTCAGCATCTGCTCCCAAGAAGATGAAGGGCATTGAGAAGCTCAACAGGAAAAAGGAAAAAGAAGCGTTTGACCGGATGAGGAAGATACTGGAGGACAAAGAGAAGAAGAATGAAGGAGACGGATCAGATGTGTGAAGATAAGAAAGACGATAATAAGATTATTCCTTCTGAAGAACAGGAAGTAATAATTAAAGAACCGATAAGTGACCTGCTTGTTTCTGCAGCAGCGGGATCAGGTAAGACAACTGTTCTTGTAGAGAGAATAATCAAAGAGGTTATTGACGGTTCCCTGTCTCTTGATCAGCTCCTTGTCGTTACGTTTACAAATGATGCAGCAGCACATATGGGGGATAAGATCGAGTCTGCGATCCGCAATAAGATAGCAGAGAGCAGACTTGCAGGAGATACTGATCTTGTCAGAAGACTTAACGATCAGCTTGATCTTCTTCCTAATGCGTATATTCAGACACTGGACAGTTTCTGCTCAAGAGTTCTCAAGGAGAAGGGATATATCCTGAGTGTCCCTGAAGAACTTGATGTTTTTGCTTCCGGTAATGTGATACTTGATGAGAATAATCTCAGTCTGCTTCTTAAGCAGGCTGCAGAACTTGCAATAGAAGATATGTATCTTGAGGATCTGTCGGAGGAGTCTCCGTTTATTGACCTTACCAGAAGATTTGGCGACGGAAGGACTGACTCAAGTCTTGCCGATTGTGTTGTACAGGTTTACAGGAGACTCCGCAATCTTCCTCACTATCTTGATATGATCGATAAAGCAGTCGTTGATAAGACTGAGAAGATCAATTCCGGTATTGTACCTTCAATTGAAGATTTTATCAGAGAGATATGCGGGACATTCAGATTCTTCAGACGAAAGATGGATGATCTGAGGGATTATTGTGACATCGTCGGACATTACCCTGTAAAGAAAGTTGAATTCAAACCGAGAAAAGGCGGCGATTTTGTCGGCAAAGTTCCGTTGGATGAAGCTGTGGATATCGTCTTTGACGGTATTAACGGATACCTCGATATGGTGCTTTCCGTTTGTGATGACCCGTCTGCTGATGCCAGAAAGAAGTATGATGCCATAAGAGATATAAGCATCTTAAGCGATATGTATGGCAAAGATGTGTTTGGAGTTGATAAGGATCACCTTGATGACAGTGTATTCAGATCAAAACTCAGTGTGGTCAAGGCTATCGTGAATTTCTACAATATGAGGGGATTCAGAAAGGTCCTTCCTAAAGTAATACCGGAGATCTTTTATTTGCCGGAAGACTATAAGATCATCTTATCAAAGGATTACGATACACATCTTGCAAATGCAGTTTCGAATAATGAGACGGCCAAGGTGTTCTGTGAGGTCCTTAAGAAGTGTGACAGATATTACGCTGAGCTTAAGGCGTCTGTTCACGGAGCAGATTTCGCCGATCAGGAGTATGGTGCACTTCAGGTCCTTTCTTCGGATAATCCTGATGCAAGGGAATACTACAAAGAGAAGTTCGTTGAGATCTATATTGATGAGTATCAGGACAACAGTTCTCTTCAGGACGAGATCATCAAGCAGATCGCGCGTGAAGAAGGCAATGTCTTCAGAGTCGGAGATGTTAAGCAGAGTATATATAAGTTCAGATCTTCTGATCCGGGCATTTTTATGAAGAGACTTGAAGAGACAACAAAGACGACTCGCTATATCAGCGAGAATCACAGGAGCAGTTTTGAAGTGCTGAGTTTTGTCAATTTTATCTTTGATCAGATAATGACAAAAGACGGAAGCGAGATCGAATACGATGAGAAACAGCAGCTTAAGCCATGGAAGAAGACTCAGCATTCAGTCCTTCCAAGACTCGTTGTTGTAAACAGGAACTCTGAAGCGTGGGATGATGTTGATCTGACTGGCCTCCCCAGCGATGAAGAAGTGACGGATGATGTTAATTCTGATGATCAGAATACGGACACAAATGAAGAGAATAGTGATGGGGAAGGAGATACAGTAAACCTCGACAAGCGTACATCACCGGCTCTCTTTTACGGTGTTCTGAATGAGGTCAGGAATTACCTTGAGGATGAGAAGCATAAGCCTTCTGATGTTTTCGTTCTGTGTAAGACTGTATCACGTAACAAGGCCATTGCCGAGTTCCTCAATATGAAGGGTATCAAGGCTGTGTCTGAAGACCGCACGCAGATATTTACGGATGTGAATATTCAGTGTGTGATCAATCTCATTATCCTTATGGGTAATGAATACCGCGATGAATACCTTATGGCGGTTATGCTCAAGAACCTTAAGTTCACTAATTTCAAACTTAACGATATCGCAAAGATAATTGCTTATTTTAAGCTGAATGACAGCAAATATCTTTACGTTAATCTTATGGCAAGGATCAGGCGTTATGTTGCCGTCGGAGATGATGAGGAACTTAAGAAGAGACTCACAGATTTTCTTGATGTGTTTGATGACCTCAGAATGTCGAGCGTAAACGGTGACATCGATGACCTTGTAAACAACATCTATAAGGAATCAGGCATTGCTGCGGTAATAAAGGAAGATGATCCGTTTGGTTCGTCAAAGCTCGCGCTGCTCAAGGACTGGCTGTCATCTAACTTTAAACGCTACGGTACGGATATAAGTTCGATATCTATGCGTCTCGAAGAGATGAAGATAAAGATCAATACGGCGGCGAAGTTTGATAAGAAAGCGGAAGCAGATGAAGCAGTCAGATGTCTTACGATCCACAAGAGCAAAGGCCTTGAGAAGCCGAAGGTAATCCTTGTGTATGATGATGGCAAGGAGAACAGCGACAGTCTTGGCGAGATTGCTTTCGATAAGGAGAAGGGATTTGTTATCAATGATTGTGATACCGGGCTCATCGCCAGGAGCAAGTCAGCCGACAGGGTAATGTACGATGATCTCAGGAATCTCGAAGCCAATGCGGAATCACTTCGCCTTCTTTATGTTGCGCTTACAAGAGCTGAGATGGATCTCAGTCTTGTTACGGCTGCAGACTTTGGAGATAACAGATTAAAGTATCTTAACGATGCTCTGACAGCAGCTATGGTCAATGATGAAGATACCTTTGGAAGGGTTTACTGGAGATATGGTACAAAGAAGATCGGTTATGCTGCGATGACAGCTCTCTTAAGAGCAAGCTGTGCCGCGCCCCTGCGTGCTGCGCTTGGAGTGAGCGACAGTGATTTCGGGAGAATAATCGATTACGGAGGATTTGATGTTGAGCTTATTTCTGATGACGAGCTCAGAGAACTCGCTGCTTACAAAAAAACAGATGAACAGAAAAAGCCCGGTAAGAATAAGGATGCAGAAGAGAAGAAAGAGGAAGAACTGACAGCGACATACGTTAATGAGAAGTCCATCAAAGTTCCGTTCAAGGTGGCTGTTACAGGTATTAAGTCCGGAGAGGTCAATAATGCTACACATGTTAACCTTAAGGTTCATTCAAAAGAAGACTATCTGAATAAGCTTTCCGGTAAGATCACTCCCTCCGGAGCAGGAACGATAGTTCACCTTATCTTCCAGTGGGCGGATCCTGAAGAATGCAGGAAGGGTAAGGATGCCTTTATCAGCGAGTGCAATAAGATCATTGATGAAGGAATATTCAGCAAGTACCAGAAGGATGATGTGTTAAAGATCGCAGAGAAGTTCTATTACGGTATCAACATTTTCTGGCGTTCTGATATCGGAAAGACTATGTATGATGCAGATCTTGACGGAAGAGCTGAATTTGAGAAGCCTGTGGTATTTGCAGTTCCCGCTTATGAAGGTGCGCCTGAAGAAGAGTTCGCTCTTGTACAGGGTATCATTGATGCAATCTATTACGAAGATGACGGCGCAGTGATTATCGATTATAAGACTGACAATTACGGGAAGGTAAGTAAGGAAGAAGTTGAGAGGGAAGCTCTTAAGAATCATTCATTCCAGATCGGATGCTACGCTGCATCATGTATTGCATCGGGAATAAAAGTGAAGGCAAAGTATATCTATCTGGTAAGGTACGGACAGTTTGTTAAGGTCAGCTGAGCTGACTGTCGCGAAGTCTGATATAACGGAAAAAGTCTTTCATCATGGCGGCACACTGTTCTTCAAGTATGCCGCCTTCATATTCGACCTTGTGATTGTGGCCGTGCTCGACGTTGAAGATGTCATTGCAGGAGCAGACGGCGCCGCTCTTAGGTTCGTATGCCCCGAAATACACTTTCCTTATGCGTGACTGGATTATTGCGCCGGAACACATAGTGCATGGTTCAAGGGTGACATACATATCACAGTCGGTAAGTCTGAAGTCGCCTATCTTGCGGCATGCCTTATCGACTGCCAGAACTTCTGCATGGCATATGGCGTTGCCTCGTGTAAGCCTCAGATTGTGAGCACGTACAAGGATCTTTCCATCCTTAACGATAACACAGCCGATGGGGCACTCTTTCTTATCGAGTGCCTTCTCGGCTTCTTTGATGGCTTCGAGCATAAAATGCTCATTAATATCCCGGGGTTTTAGGTCCGGGAATAGTCTTGATTTCCTTACAGGCATCTACGCTTATTTGAAGAGATTGTACTCGATAAAGTTTGCCGCAGATTCAGCCTGCTTTGCAAGATCATCGGGGTTCTGGCAGAGAATCCTGACAAGCCTGTTGCCTAAAGGCCCTTCTACGGAAAGCTTCTCAACCTGTTCTTCTCCATAGTGAGCAGAGACGAAATCCTCGAGCTGTCTTGTGTTGACGAGTTCGTTCATATAATTCATAGACATCTGAAGATATGCTTCTCTCAATTCCTCGAGGGAACATCCGCACTCAGGATCTGAGTAATGTCTGAACTGTTCGAGCCAATCCTTGCCATTCAACGCTTCCAACATAAATTATTACCTCCCACTCTTAGGTACGATACTATTATACAATACTTTAATGATATAATAGCACATATCCATCAACGTCACCCTGAGGAGAAGATTATGAAGATAGAACTCAAACATGTGACCAAAAAGTTCCCGAACCGTAATAAAAAGATCAAAGACTTTGTCGTGGCTGCGCAGGATCTCAATTTCGAGATCCCTGACGGAACACTTGTAAGCCTTCTTGGACCTTCCGGATGCGGAAAGAGTACAGCACTCAATCTGATATGCGGACTGGAGCATCCGACAGAAGGCTCAATTTTATTTGATGGAGAAGATGTTACTGAGCTTCCTCCCGAGAAGCGCGGCATCGGAATGGTATTTCAGAGCTATGCACTTTACCCTCATCTGAATGTCAGGAAGAATATCATGTTTCCTTTACAGAATCTGAAGGGTGATCAGAAGCTTTCGAAGGAAGAGATGATAAGAAAGGCTGAGGAGGTCGCAAGGATCGTCCAGATCGATGAACTTATGGACAGAAAGCCGAGTGAGATGAGCGGCGGTCAGCAGCAACGTGTGGCGATCGCAAGAGCGCTTGTCAAGAAACCGAGAGTGCTTCTTCTCGATGAGCCTCTGTCGAACCTTGATGCGAGACTCCGTATCCATACAAGGGAGGAGATAAGGAGGATACAGCAGGAGACCGGTATTACGACTGTGTTCGTTACTCACGATCAGGAAGAGGCTATGAGTATCTCGGATATCATCGTCGTAATGAAGGATGGCGTTATTCATCAGATCGGCAAGCCTCAGGAAGTCTATGATAATCCTGCCAATGTTTTTGTTGCCAGGTTCCTTGGTAATCCGCCGATCATTATGATGGGAGGTGAGGTTAAGGATGGTGTGCTGTTCGTAGGCAACGATCCTATCCTTAAGATAAAAACCGAATTAAATATGGATCAGCGTCTATATGTCGGAATCAGACCTGAGGGACTGATCCTCGTGGACGAGAAGGAAGAACATAAATATGCGCTTCACGCGAAGCTGGTAAGAGTTGAGACGATGGGTCGTGATACGAGTATCATCGCAAGGCATCACGCAATGTGCGACAGCGAAGACCTGAGGGCGATAATAAGTTCGGACGATGTGGATGCTGCGGTCGATTCGGAGAATGTTGACTTTGTCGTTAATCCGAAGAAACTCTTCATCTTTGACAGAGGATCGATGGACAGAGTTGCGTACGAGGTAGTGGAAGATGGTGAAGAATAATGTCAAGGCCTGGCTGTTCCTGCTTCCTGCAGTAGCCTTTCTTGCCGTTTTCATGGTGTATCCGATCTTCGACGTTCTGGTGTACTCATTCGAGGAAGGGTATAACTTTACTTCACAGACATATAACGGCATAGGTTTTTTCAACTATTCATATGTGCTCCATGATCCCTATTTCCTGCAGGCGGTCAAGAACACATTCCTGATAGTCATAATTACGGTGCCCTTGTCAACGGGCTTAGCGCTCCTGATATCGATGGCATTAAGCTCTATAAAGAAACTGAAGGAACTGTTTCAGACGATATTCTTCCTGCCTTATGTTACCAATACACTGGCGGTTGGTCTTGTCTTTATGATCATGTTCCAGAAGACTCCGTATTCCGACGGTTTCGTGAATATAATCATCAAGTTCTTCGGCGGCTCTGCCGTTGATTTCATCGACGGGCCGTACTGGGCAAAGATGTTTGTCATGTGTTTCTATACGATCTGGATCGTAATGCCTTTCAAGATACTCATACTCACATCAGCTCTTGCATCGGTCGACGAGACATATTATAAAGCGGCTCAGATCGACGGTACGGGCAAGTTCAGAACCTTTACGCATATCACGCTTCCGATGATCTCACCCATGATCTTCTATCTTGTCATTACGGGTTTCATTGGAGCATTCAAGGCATACAGCGATGAAGTCGCGATCTTCGGAACAGACCTGAATGCAGCCGGGATGAATACTATCGTCGGATATGTTTACGATATGCTGTACGGAGATTCAGGCGGATATCCGTCTTATGCATCCGCTGCGGCACTGATCCTTTTCATGATCGTGTTTACCATAACTGTGATCAACCTGCTCATCAGCAGGAAAGACTCGAAGTAGGGGGTGTGCCGATATGAAGAAAGCTTTCAAGACACTTATCTACATATTCCTGTCGGTTTGGGCGGTCATCGTGCTTTTCCCGTTCTACTGGATGATACTGTCTTCCTTTAAGGATTACGGATCTTACAACGCGGAATATATTCCCAAGCTTTACGCTACGAATCCTACGCTGTCGAATTACATAAGCTCATTCAGCCAGGTCGATCTGGGAAGATATTTCCTGAATACATTCGTCTTTACGATCGTAACGACGGTTCTGATGCTTGTTGTTTCAGTCCTCGCGGCATATGCGTTCTCAAGGCTGGAGTTCAAGGGGAAGAACCTTGTATTCACGCTCTTCCTGGCTCTTATGATGATCCCTAATGAGCTTGTCATCATCACTAATTTCGTTACCATCACCAACATGGATATGCGAAATACTTTCCAGGGACTCATACTTCCGTCCGTAACCTCCGTATTCTTCATCTATCTGCTAAAGGAAAACTTTGAACAGATACCTGAGGTCCTTTACAAGGCTGCAAAGATCGACGGAACATCAGAGCTCGGCTATCTGTTGAAAGTAATGGTTCCGATATGTCAGCCGACGATAATTACTGTCGTCATCCTGAAGGTTATCGAGTGCTGGAACTCGTACGTGTGGCCGAGACTCATTACTGATGATGCTGCATATTACCTTGTGTCAAACGGTATTCAGGAAATAAGGGAAAACGGTTTCGGAAGGGAGAATATCCCGGCAATGATGGCGGCTGTCGTTGTTATTTCGATACCGCTTATCATCGTATTCCTGATCTTCCACAAAAAGATCATGGAGGGCGTATCGAGAGGAGGTACAAAAGGATGAGAAAAGCTCTGTCTTTGTGCCTTGCAATATTGATGGCTGTCAATGTGTTTATGCTCGCAGGATGCCACGGTTCAAAGGGTATCAGTGAGTTTACCGTGCCTGAGGGGCTTGATGAGTCAAAGAAGTATGAGATTACCTTCTGGGCTAAGAACGATACCAATAAGACCCAGACTGACATCTACCGCAATGCGATAAGCTCCTTTGAATCGTATTATCCTAATATCCACGTCACATTAAAGCTCTATACCGATTACGGCAAGATCTATAACGACGTAATCACGAATATCTCGACGGGAACGACGCCTAATGTCTGCATCACCTATCCTGACCATATCGCCACATACATGACGGGATCGAATATAGTAGTTCCCCTTGACGAACTGATAGCGGATGAGAGGTATGGGCTCGGAGGGTCCGAGATAAAGTTTGACGCTCCTGATGAGGGGGAGATGATCCCTCAGTTCTTGAATGAATGCAAACTGGATGGGGTTCAGTATGCGGTTCCGTACATGCGCTCCACAGAAGCTCTTTATATCAACAGGGATCTTGTCGAAGCGCTTGGCTACGAGATCCCGGATGTGCTGACATGGGATTTTGTCTGGGAGGTCTCGCAGGCAGCTTCGGAGAAAGATGCGACAGGTACATATAAGATCAACGGTCAGAAAACGATGATCCCGTTCATCTACAAATCAACTGACAACATGATGATCCAGTATCTGAAACAGGCGGGTGCCGAGTATTCAAATGACGAAGGAGATATCCTGATCTTTAACGAAACGACGAGCAGCCTGCTCAATACGGTTGCCGAGAATGTGGGGAAGGAGGCCTTCTCGACGTTCAAGATCTCCAGCTATCCGGGCAATTTTCTCAATGCGGGACAGTGTATCTTTGCTGTGGATTCAACAGCAGGTTCCACATGGATGGGTTCTGATGCACCGTTGTCCGACATCAGCGAGAGTGCCCTCGTTCAGTTTGAGACAGTAGTAAGGCCTGTACCGCAGGTTGACCCATCATCGCCAAAGATGATAAGCCAGGGCCCTTCGATCTGCATCTTTAACAAGCAGGATCCCGGAGAAGTCCTCGCTTCATGGCTCTTCACCCAGTATCTTCTCACGAATGATGTGCAGATCTCCTATGCAGAGACGGAGGGGTATGTTCCCGTTACATCAAAGGCGCAGGAAGATCCTGATTACGTATCGTATCTCAATTCTACGGAGAACGATGCGCTCCACTACAAGGTCAAACTGGATGCGACAAAGCTCCTGCTCGAGAACATCAATAATACGTTCATCACGCCTGTATTCAACGGATCGACATCCCTCAGAGATGCGGCCGGCTACCTTATCGAGAGTGTCGCGAAATCGGTCCGCCGCCACGAGGCCATAGACCTTGACTCTCTCTACGCGTCCACGACCTCGCTTTACAGGCTTGACCAGATAGGCGGTTCTGTCAGTTCATCGGGAGATCTGGGTCCGCTTCCCGCAGAATCCATCCTGCTCCTTTCTCTGGTAGGCGGCGCCTGGATCTGCATCATCGGGTACTTTGTGATCAAACAGAGAAAGAAACATAAACAATTTTAGTGTTCATATCAAGCCTGCCGTTGTGCAACATAATAAAATGTTGAACGGCAGGCTTTTTAATATTGCGCTGTTTGATATAATACAGTTGCTCGGAATGATCCGAAGCATTTTGTTAAGGAGAGAACAATTATGAAGAAATTGATGGCTTTGGCAATGTCAGCTGTTATGGTTCTGTCAATGGCAGCATGTACTTCTACTGTTGAGACAACAGAGTCTTCTGTTGATTACGCAGCAAAGAGCGAAGGTGTCATGACACATCTTGAGTACGATTCAGCTGCTCTCGATTCACAGGTTGTTATCGAGGCATATGTTCAGGACAAGCAGACATGGTGGGACGACAAGGCAACAGTTTATCTTGCAGATCCCGACGGTGCTTATTTCGCATACAACATGGCATGCAGCGAGGCTGATTACGCACTCCTCGTTCCCGGTCAGAAGATAAAGATCACAGGCTACAAGTCTGAGTGGTCAGGAGAGGTTGAGATCATCGATTCCACTTTCGAGATCGAAGATGGCAACTGGATCGCTGATTATACAGATCTTACAGTGCTCTTCGAGTCTAATTCCGAAGATCTTATCGTTCACCAGAATGAGAAGTTCATGGTTACCGGTGTAACCGTTGCAAGTGAGCCTATATTCAACTGGGATGGTTCAGGTGTTGAGGGCGACGATATCTATTTCGACGTTCAGATCGGTGATCAGACATACACAATGACAATCGAGTCATATCTGACAGGTTCCGGTTCTTCAACTTACGAAGTCGCAAAGACTCTGCAGGTTGGTGACGAGGTTACGCTCGGCGGTTTCCTCTACTGGTATGAGGGACCTAACCCCCACATCACTCTTATCAGAGGTAAGTAATCTTAAAGCTGGTTTAGATGATTTAACGGGGCTGTCTCAAGCATTTGGGACAGCCTCTTTTTTTGCTTGTTTATGTTAAAATCAGTTTAACTTGTGAAATGGGGGATATTATCATGGCAGGTTCCATAACAGGCATCAGGGTCAGATCGGTCATGTGTTCCGGCACGTTCTTCAGTTACGACGAGACAGTCGTTCCTTTTGTCCTTGATGAGTCTTCGAGGGTTGTCTGGACGAGACGCCACAACGGAATAGATCAGGTTGTCTACAGAGCTGATCCCGAGAAGATAAAGATAATGGAAAATATCATATCATCGATGGATATCGATACATTGTCGCAGCAGAAGAGGCAGATAAGAGTCAGTGACAATGTGTATCTGACTGATATCGATGTGATGTATGATGACGGCACTGTTGTTACTCTCGAGGATGCAGGCAGATCTGATGAGTTTTACGATGCACTGAGATCCGTCAGAAGTGATGATAACAAGATATCTGATGAGGCGCTTTATCCGTCGATTGCCGAACTCATGGAGATAAAGGAAGAGCACGGTCCTGTAGTCGGGATCGAGAAGTACGCCTTCTCCAGCGGCATGATGGTAAACAGCAACGTAAGCAGGATCACGACAATCGATAAGATTGGTGACGGCATGGCAAAAGTGTCATTTACATACAGGGCGGGGAATTTGCCTGAGATCCATGCCGAAGAAGAGACGGAGTGCGATATTTTCGGCAGGCTGAATGAACTGTCGAAGAAAGAGAATATTCCGGCACTCTGTTATGCTCATTTGTCGCCGGATGCTCCCAGAGAGATAGTATATGATTATTCGTCATCTGCATCCATCAGTTTGATATACGACGATTCCGCCATAACCGGAGTTCCGTGCGTTAAGAAAACACTGGGCGATGATCTCTGGAAGATTAAGGGCGATCTGATGCATTCGGTTAATGACATAATAAATGAAGTCTGCAACGGGACATCAATCGATTTCAATCCGGCATGGCCGGGTCCCGGACCTCAGGCAGGTCCCGGAAATAATATGGGTATGTGGATGATGAATATGACGCCTCCTGCCCCTGTACCGCAACAACCTGCCCAAACGGTCTTGGATGATAGTGAATGGTTATGTACGTGTGGTACAAAAAATGCCGGAAAGTTCTGTTGTAACTGCGGAATGCCGAGAACTGGGGTATAATGTTCACGCTATTTGATATACGGAGGGTGTTGAGTTATGTCAAGCAAGGCTGTTAAGCATGATGGTGCAAAGAAAGAGAAGAAGAAGGATTCCAAAGCAAAAAAGATCCTGAACAAGATCTTTATCGACGGATTGTCAGGAATGGCTACAGGTCTTTTCTGTACGCTGATCATCGGTACGATCGTCGGAACTATCGGAGGATATATCCCCGGTACGATTGGAACATATATCACACTGGTTGGTAAGCTTGCGCAGATGCTCATGGGCGCAGGTATCGGACTTGGCGTTGCAGTAAAGTATAAGGAGACACCGCTCGTAACGATATCAGCTGCAGTATGCGGTCTGATCGGAGCTTTTGCATCACAGCTGATCGCAGGCACGCTGCTCGCTGACGGTCTTATGCATTTCAAGGGACCCGGTGAGCCTCTTGGCGCTTTCGTAGCCGCTATGGTAGGTATCGCCATCGGACATCTTGTTTCCGGCAAGACTAAGGTCGATATTATAATAACGCCCCTGTGCACAATCGCGACAGGCGGCGCAGCAGGAATACTGCTTGGTCCATGGGTATCGACATTCATGTCGTGGCTTGGAGGTATCGTCAACTGGGGTACTGAACAGCAGCCCCTGCTGATGGGTATTATCGTAAGCGTTTTAATGGGTATATTCCTCACACTGCCTATCTCATCTGCAGCGATCGGTGTTGCTCTTGGATTGAACGGCATTACAGCCGGTGCTGCAACGATCGGCTGTTGCTGCAATATGATCGGTTTCGCAGTCATCTCTTACCGCGAGAACAAGATGGACGGACTCCTTGCTCAGGGACTTGGAACGTCAATGCTCCAGATGCCCAACATCATCAAGAATCCCCGAATCTGGATCCCTTCGATCATCTCCAGTGCAATCCTTGGTCCAATATCAACAATGGTCTTCGGTATGACGAGCAATGCTGTCGGTTCAGGTATGGGTACGGCAGGCCTTGTCGGTCCGATCTCAACATTTACGACAATGATCGAGACTACAAATGTGTGGGTCGTTGTCGGTGAGATAGTTCTGATGTATTTCATTCTTCCTGCAGCTATTAGTCTTGGTATTTCTGAACTGATGCGCAAGAAGGGGTGGATAAAGGCTGGCGACATGAAGCTGGACATCTAATCTCGATGCTTCTGTCCTCGGGGCTAAGACCAAATATTTAATCTTGCTGCTACAGTCCTCGGTGCTATTATAAGTATATGCAGACCGGTAGGAACGTTGACGCACCTGCGGAAGTCCGCATCAAGATTAAATATCGGTCTGAAGTTGTTAAGGGGGTAAAGTATATGAGTCAGTATGATGAGCTTAACAGGATAATTGCAGAGAGTAAGCACATTGTTTTCTTTGGCGGTGCCGGCGTATCAACTGAGAGCGGTATCCCTGATTTCCGCAGCAAGGATGGCCTTTATAACAACAGAGACGTTCAGTTTGACGCATATACACCTGAGTATCTTCTGTCGATCGACTGTCTTGAACATGCACCGAAGGTCTTCTATGAGTTTTACCGTCAGAAGATGAATGTTGACGGTATTGAACCCAATAAGGCTCACATAAAGCTGGCCGAGATGGAGAAGGCGGGTAAACTGGACGGTGTCATAACGCAGAATATTGATGGTCTGCATCAGAAGGCAGGTTCTGTTAATGTTCAGGAGGTTCACGGATCAACGCTCCGCAACTACTGCAAGAGATGTCATAAGAAGTACCCGGCTGATGCCATTTTCTCTTCTGAAGAACCGATCCCCAAGTGTTCTATATGCGGAGGCATGATCAGGCCTGACGTTACGCTGTACGGTGAAGGCCTTCCTTCAGAAGCATGGCGCAATGCAGTCAGATTAGTCGATAATGCAGACTGTCTCATCGTCGGAGGTACATCACTTGTTGTCAATCCCGCAGCTTCTCTTGCGTTCGGATTCAGAGGACGTCATCTGATCATAATCAACCGCGACGTTACATCTGCGGACCGTATGGCGGAGCTTGTATTCCACGAGAGTATTTCGAAGGTTCTTTCTCAAATTGAGTTGTGATTTTTGTTTAACACTTATTCATAGTTAGTTAATGACAAGATGCAGCAATATTGATGTGTGGAATGAGCTCTGATAGTTTTAACTTAAGATAGTTTGAAGGGGTGATCTCAAGATGAGATGACCTCTTTTTTTTGACTTCTTGATCAATTTTGTGCCGGTATGTTGTTTAGGCGACACTTATGCATAATACTGTCTACCCGGTTTGATTGACATGCTCGCCTTTTAGTTTCATACTTTTCTTATTGAGATAAGGGGTGAAAGCTAGAAATCTAATGACAAGCGTAATCTGGCACTGATACTTGCACTGCTTTGTGTTATCGGGATCCTTGGCCTTGTTGGTGTGTTGGGAATGGCGAGAAACAGTAGTTCCGGTAACGTACCTGTTTCGAGTTCCGAATCTGTTTCGAGCTCAGCTACAGAAGAGACGACAGCTCCTCGTATAGGTGCGACAATCAGACTGATCAAGACGAGTGATATTCACGGTTATCTTATGGATACCACTGCAGGGGAGAAGGAAGAGTTCCAGTTCAGGATGGCATTTCTTGCCAAAGAGGTCGAGGAGGCTCGTGCATGTGATGATTTCGACGATGTCATTGTTCTGGATGGCGGTGACTGCTATCAGGGTGAGACGCTGTCCAACATGACGAACGGAAGTGTAATAAGAACAGCGATGAACGTTATCGGGTACGATGCGGTCTGTATCGGAAATCACGAGTTTGACTGGGATATCGCTGCATGCTGTGCCGATTCTGATGCGACGCTGCCGCCTTATACCGTGGGTGATCTCACAATAGATCCTGACATTCCGGTACTCGCTTCCAACCTCTATTATAGTGATACGCATGAACGTGTTGAGTTCACAAGGGATTATACCGTTCTTAACAAGGCAGGATATAAGATCGTGGTAATCGGATATTTACCCGATTTCTCCGGCTCGGTTTCTGCAAAGCTTTTTGCACCGTACGAGATAGACCCATCTATGGACCGTTTCATTGCACGCGTAAGAGAGATCAACGAACAGGAGTCTCCTGATGCCATGATCGTGCTTTGTCATGAGGACCCGGCATTGGTTGCCGGTCAACTGAGTACTGCAGATGTTCAGCTGGTTCTAGGCGGACATACTCATCTGTATCCCTGCGGAGTGACAGAGAACGGTGTTGTTTTTATGCAGCCGGGTTGCTACTGCAAGGGATATACGTATATTGACCTGAACTTCGACGCGGAAGGCAATCTGACACTGTCCGATCCTTTCTACTATGACTTCCTCGAGAATGGCGTGGATCTGTATTACTACGACGATTATGATGAGTCTGCCTTTAATAAGACGATCCTCAATATATCCCTTGATGCATGGGATTCGGTCGGAAATATTCTGAGTGAGGAAATAGGTTATATTGATGTTCCTATCGAGGCGCATTGTAAGACAAGCGATAACAATGCTTCGACTTCAGGCAACTGGTACACCGGTCTGATGCTTCGCGCTACGGAGGAATACGATACAGTGGCAGCATTCTTCAATACATCAGGTATCAGGACTGATATCTCTATTGAGGAAGACGAGGATGCTCGTTATATCACAGTAGGCGATATCTACAAGATCGCGCCGTTCGGCAATGTGTGGCTTGTCTATGAACTGACGGGTGCGGAACTCAAACAGCAACTGATCAACAGCCTCACGAAAACGAGATACGGGGATCAGATGAGCGGACTCACATTTACATACGAGCGCAGGGGAACAAGTGATAATCCAGAGTTTATTATCCACTCCATCACGCTTGATGACGGAACGCAGGTTGATATCAACGACAACACTACTCTCTATCGTGTCTGTACTTCTGTTTACAATGCCTCGCTCGAAGATGGTGTGTTTTATGGCAAGACCCCCGTTTATCCGCAGGCAGATGCACCGATTGATAACGTGACGATAATCGATCTGTTAAGGCAGGAAGCTGCTGAGAACGACGGATACCTGTCTGTTGATACGGGTGCGAGAGAAACGATGGTAACGAACTGAAATCCTGTTGAAAGTCAGGTTGAAGGATAACGGGTTGTGTTGTAGAATAATTATATGAAAGGGCACAGTCTGCAAGGTCGGTTACCTTTCTGGTGGAATTACTTCACCCAGTAGGTTCGCAAATCCATAATGGGTGAGTTTTTCATTTTTGTTTTTTATATCTTGAATCGAAGAAATCGATCAAGAACAAAAATAGCTTCAATAACAGCGTTATTGAAGCTATTTCTAATGTAACAATAGTTATCACAGTAGTAATAATTTCAAAATCTGTCATATCCGCAACCTCCCTGTTCTAGACTTTCCCGTAGGATGTATAAACCAGAGAGGTAAACCGCCCATTAGAGCAGACTGTGTCCACAGTTTATTATATCATAAATCAATAAATTATACATTGATTATATGTATAAAAAATGTATAATAGTGTTGTGGTATACAGAGTGCTTGCAGAGAACTAATACATAACTAGAGGTGTCATATGGCCAGACAGAAGAAAAAGGATACAGATATAGCGGTTGATATAGAAGATAAGTCATCCGGTAAGCCTATGAGGAAGACAATAACTATCAGTTTGGAAGCTGATACTATAAATTATTTTAAGATGGCTGCAAAGAAGATGGGTGTGCCTTATCAGACGCTCATTCATCTCTGCCTTAATGATATTAGAGACAGAGAGTTAGTTCCTCAGCTTCACTGGGAGAACAAGAAATAATATTTACAATCAAATATTAGAACACATACGATAGAGAGATTAAGGTTTTAATAGAGTATCGTATATGGTTATTTGAAGACAAATATGGTATGTGTCCAATGATCAATTTAATTGGGGGTACCATATGGGTTCTGTTTATGGATATGTTCGCGTTAGCAGTCACGATCAGAATGAAGAACGTCAGTTGATTGCTTTGAGCGAACATAATATTCCTCCTTCCAACATTTATATTGATAAGCAGTCGGGTAAGGATTTCGAACGCCCTTCATATAAGTGTTTGGTTCGCAAACTGCGCAGGGACGATTTGTTGTACATTAAGAGCATCGATCGTCTTGGGAGGAACTATCAGGAAATCCAGGATCAATGGCGAATACTTACAAAGAACAAGGGAATTGATATTGTTGTTCTTGACATGCCTCTTCTTGATACTAGAACAGGCAAAGACCTCATGGGAACATTTATTAGTGACCTTGTTCTGCAGGTGTTGTCATTTGTTGCAGAAAACGAGCGACTGACAATCCGTCAAAGACAGGCAGAAGGAATAGCTGCCGCTAAGGCGAGAGGAGTCAGATTCGGAAGGCCGGAGATTCCGATTAATCCTGAGTTTTATAGGTGTTATCAACGTTGGCGAGATGGACAGATTACCGGCGTTGAGGCTGCTGCAGAGTGTAATATGCCGATTTCTACCTTCTACTATAAAGCGAAGAATTACAAAGATTCCAAAAATTTTTAAAGGGCTATTCTAAGAAAGTGTACTTTCCTGTGATAGCCCTTTTAATGTTTACAAATAAAGGATATCACAAGTACAGTCCATTTTATGGTGCATTTAGCCATTCCAGACACCTTTTTCACAAAGATTTTACAATTCTAAAAAGTACACATTTATAGAACCTTCCTGCGAGCCTGGCAGGAAGGGAGTAAACGCATGCCTGATAAACAGGTGAAGTCCAAACAAAGGGTAGCTGATCACGGCGAAGTTTTTACCGCTGAGCGCGAAGTCAACGCAATGCTTGACCTTGTTAAGGGTGAGACTGAGAGGATCGATTCCAGATTCCTGGAACCTGCATGTGGCGAAGGTGCTTTCCTCAAGGAAATCCTCAGACGCAAACTCGCAGTCGTTAAGAAACAGTACGGCAAGAACCCCTACGATTACGAACGCTATTCTGTTCTCGCAGTAACAAGTATTTATGGTGTCGATATCCTCGAAGACAATGCCGAGATCTGCAGGCAAAACCTGTTTGATATCTGGAATAAGGAATACACCAAAAACACTAAGAGTCAGGCAAACGATCAGTGCCGTGAGACGGTCAGATTCATACTTCAGAAAAACATCCTTTGTGGCGATGCTTTGACGATGTTAACCAACGATGGAACACCAATCGTTTTTGCTGAATGGAATCTTGTGACGGGCGATCAGATAAAGCGCCGTGATTATGAGTTTGCAGAACTCTTGGACGGTCATGAGAAACAGATGAACATCTTCATGCTCGGCTGGGAATATGACGAAGAGATAAATGCGTTCATCCCATCCCCGGTAAAGGAATACCCGCTAACAGATTACAGGAGGTTATCTGAATATGAGTAACCTTGTATCTTCCTACAATCCCGACGTACTGTCCTGTATCGCGAATCTCTCGAATGATGAGGTCTTCACGCCTCCAGAAGTTGCGAATGCGATGCTTGATATGCTCCCTCAGGAATTGTTCTCTGACCCTAATACCACATTCCTTGATCCTGCAACAAAGTCCGGAGTTTTCCTTCGTGAGATCGCGAAAAGGTTGTTGGTGGGACTTGAACCCACACTACCGGATCTGCAAGAGAGGTTGGACCATATTATGCATAAGCAATTATATGGGATAGCTATGACTGAGCTTACGAGTCTTTTGGCACGCCGTAGTCTGTATTGTTCCAAATATCCGAATAGTGTTTATTCGATTTCTTCGTTTGATGATGTCCAGGGGAATATACGGTTCAAGAATATCAAACATAGATGGAAAGACGGAAAGTGTGTGTACTGTGGAGCTACTCAAAAAGAAGGCACATACGATAGGGAAGCATTAGAAGTGCATGCATATGAGTTCCTGCATATTACTAATCCTAAGGAGATATTAAATATGAAGTTTGACGTGATTATTGGGAACCCCCCATATCAACTAGAAACTGGCGGAGGCTCGGGAGAAGCGGCTACACAAGCTCAGCCAATATACAATAAATTCGTTGAGCAAGCTATAAAGCTTAATCCACGATATTTGTGTATGATTATACCCGCTAGATGGTATTCAGGTGGTATAGGATTAGGCGATTTTAGGAATATGATGCTAAATGATGCCCATATTTCTAAACTCGTAGATTATCAGAATTCGAAGGACTGTTTTCAAGGTGTTGATATTGCAGGCGGAGTTTGCTATTTTCTTCGTGATAGAGATACAGTTTACAATGAATGCAGTGTTGAAAGTGTTGTAGGAAACCAAAGAATTGAAATAAAGAGAAAGCTTAATGAATATGGTGATGTTTTTATACGCAATAATTCTGCTATTTCAATTCTAAATAAGGTCACTAAGAATGAAAAGTTTATTTCGTTGATAGATACAGTATTTGCGCTTGATGCATTCGGATTTCCTACTAGTGCACGAGGTCAAAAAGAAAGCGATTCTGAGCATAGTATTACAATTTACAGTAGTAAAGGCCATGGTTATGTATCACCGTCAGAGATTAAAAAGAATCGTGATATTGTAGATAAATACAAAGTGTTTGCAACTCGTTTAGTTCCCTGTAATGGAGAAGTAGGAATTGATCCTTCAAAGGGTTACAAATCAATAACTACACCTCGTATTCTTAAACCCAATGAGATAATAACCTTTTCGTATATTTTACTAGGTGTATTTGATACGGAAAAAGAAGCCAAAAACTATCGGAATTATATTTGCACAAAGTTTGCCAGATTTATGCTCAGGCTGACTTATTCTTCTATGAATATCTCCAAAAACAATTTCTTGTTTGTTCCTAAACTTGATTTTTTGCGAGAATGGTTAGACGAGGATTTATTCGAGTATTTTGGGTTAACCGATGATGAGGCCGCATATATTGATGCCTTGATGCGACCTGTAGGAAATGAAGGTGATAACGATGGATGACATTATATCATTCCCCCAACACCCCGAATCCCACCCGATGATCTATGCCTATGAGGACACTAATCCTCAGTACAAGGGTCTGCTTAAAGTCGGCTACACTGCAGTCGATGTCGACAAAAGAGTTGCACAGCAGTATCCGACGAAGAGACCCGACGGGAGTGTGCCGTACAGGATCGTTTTGAGGGAATCTGCGATGTATCCGGACGGTACTCACTTCAGAGATACTGATGTTCATCGTGTTCTCAAGAAAAAGGCAGTCCAGGGAATGGGCGGTGAGTGGTATAGGTGCACCGTTGATGATGTTATGGCTGCGATCGTTGCGGTCAGGAACAGAACAGATAATGTAGAGAACCGAACACAGTCTTTCGGTATGAGGCCGGAGCAGGAAGAAGCGGTCACAAGGACAAAGGATTACTATGAGTCTGCAAGCGCTGAAGTTGGCGGCAGGATCCCGAAGTTCCTGTGGAATGCGAAGATGAGGTTTGGTAAGACATTTGCGTCATATCAGCTCGCTAAAAGAATGGGCCTGACGAAGGTTCTTATACTTACATTTAAGCCTGCAGTTCAGAAGGCGTGGCGCGAAGACCTGATGACGCACGTGGACTTTGAAGGGTGGCAGTTTATTGCAAGGGATCCGAATAATCTTAAGGACACTATAGATAACCAGTATCAGCGTGCGGATAAGAAGAGACCGATCGTGTGCTTTGGTTCTTTCCAGGATTTCCTTGGCGTGAATAAGGCTACCGGCGGTATCAAGGCGAATAATGAGTGGGTGCATGCGACGAACTGGGATCTTGTGATTTTCGATGAGTACCATTTCGGCGCGTGGAAGGAGAACGCGAAACAGCTTTTCGAGAACGATGAGGATTCGTTCGAAGACGATCTCAGTAAATACGATCGCGGCAACGCATACGATGAGACGTGGCTCCCTATTACGACGAAGTATTATCTCTATCTGTCCGGCACGCCTTTCCGCGCACTTAATTCGGGTGAGTTCATAGAGGAACAGATATATAACTGGACATATTCTGATGAGCAGCGCGCGAAGAACAACTGGGTGGGCGATGATAACCCGTATGCTTCTTTGCCCAGGATGGTCATGCTCACATATAAGGTTCCTGACAGTATTATCAGGATCGCGAAACAGGGAGAGTTTGACGAGTTCGATCTGAATGTTTTCTTCTCGACCGAAGGCGAGGGAGAAAATGCATATTTTAAATATGAGGATTATGTGCAGAAGTGGCTTGATCTGATCAGGGGATCTTACATGGCAACCACGGTTGATGAACTTAAGCAAGGGGCTGAGAAACCACCTATGCCTTTCTCGGATGTGCGTTTGCTTAATGTGTTGAGTCATACACTCTGGTTTTTGCCTAAGGTCAACTCCTGTTATGCTATGTATAATCTTCTAAGGCAACGGCAAAACTCGTTCTTTGATGATTATGAAGTTATTGTCTGTGCAGGAACTCAGGCCGGTACCGGTGTTAAAGCCCTTGAGCCTGTTCAGAAAGCAATGGGTGATCCATTAAGCTCTAAAACAATTACCTTGTCCTGCGGAAAACTGATGACTGGTGTTACCGTAAGACCTTGGTCAGGCATATTTATGCTGTGTAATCTTAAAAGTCCTGAGACATATTTCCAGGCTGCATTCAGAGTTCAGAGCCCATGGGAGATTACAGATGACAGCGGTAAGCGCAGGATAATAAAACAGGAGTGCTACATATTCGACTTTGCACTTGACCGTGCGCTGAAGCAGATTTCGGATTACAGCTGCCAGCTGAATGTTGACGAGAGCAATCCGGAACGCAAGGTAGGTGAATTTATCAGTTTTCTTCCTGTGCTCGCTTACGACGGAAGTGCGATGAGACAGGTTGATGCTGCTGAAATACTCGACCTTGCAATGGCAGGAACTACTGCTACGCTCCTTGCTAAGAGATGGGAATCAGCATTGCTCGTTAATGTTGATAATGATACCTTGCGGCGCCTTATGGCGAATGAAGAAGCAATGGCCGCGCTGATGAGAATTGAAGGTTTCAGAAGCCTTAATCAGGATATTGAAACTATTATCAATAAATCAGAAGCAGTAAAGAAAGCCAAAAAGGAAAAGGGTGAGCTAACACCAAAAGAGAAGAAGGAACTTTCTGAGGAAGAAAAAGAGTATAAATCGCTTCGTAAGAAGATCCAGGATAAACTCATCAAGTTTGCGACGAGAGTTCCTGTTTTTATGTATCTCACTGATTTTCGTGAGTATAGTCTTAAAGATGTTATTACCCAGCTGGAGCCAGAACTGTTCCATAAGGTTACCGGACTTAATGTTAAGGATTTTGAATTGCTTGTTTCTCTGAATGTGTTCAACGAGTCGTTAATGAATGATGCTGTTTATAAGTTCAAGCGGTATGAGGATGCTTCTTTGACTTATTCAGGCATTGATAAACATGCAGGAGAGAAGATAGGTCTGTTTAGCACGGTTATCTCCAAAGAGGATTATGACAGGATGAACGGAGTTCTGACTGACTCCATGAGTGTTGGTGATGATTTCTATGCGGGAATGGCAATGCCGTCCAGTATTGCTGTTTCGATTGATGATGGGGAAGATGAGAAGGATTATATAGTTGAGGTAAAGGAACCTGTTTCTGTAAAGCGTCAGCCTATTGTGGATGATACTATCCCGATGACATCTCTTGCACCGACATACAGGCCGGCCTATACGCCCCCAGTCGTTAAGAAAGAGGAACCGGTCAAGCCCGTGGAAGAGTTTGACAGTTCAAAGGTGGCAGTCGGGTCAATCGTGTCGCACAAGGCTTTTGGCGAAGGTGAAGTCATTTCGATCGATGAAGGATATATTAGTGTCAGGTTCTCTGAAATGGACGACAAAGTTAAGGAGTTCAAGTTCCCCGGAGCCTTTTATGATGGTTTTTTAACAATTTGAGAGGCTGACATCAGTACATCCCATATCTTTATTTACCTTCCGATTATTGTGTTATAATCAAAACATAAAACATCCTTATCGGAGGTGCTATTATGGCAGACGAAGAAAACAAGAACTCATCCGCTGCTGATTCGATCCTGGCTGAGACAGCTGATCTTTACAAGGAAGATATTGTTCAGGAAGAGGAGATCCCGGCTGAAGAGCCTGTAAAGGAAGAGCCCAAGGAGCCTGAGAAAGAGAAGAAGGTTAAGAAGAAGGTCAAGAAAGAGGTTAAGGAAGAACCTAAGGCTGAGCCCAAGGAAGAAGAGAAGGAAGAGAAGCCTGCTGCTGAGAGCAAGACCGATGTTGACCTGGATGAAGTTTTCGGTGACATAAAGGATGATGAGACCGAAGATGTACCTGCAGAAGAAGTTCCTGCCAAGAGTGCTGCTATTGTAGCCATTGAAGCAAAGGAAGCAGCTAAGCTCCAGAAAAAGAATGAGAGAGAACAGAAGCAGGCAGCTAAGCGCAACGCAAAGCGTGCAAGACTGCAGGCGCTTATTGATCAGTGCCCTAATGAGTATAAGCCTGTCAGCACATCAAAGTTCTTCTGGTACGGAGTTCTCTGCAATCTCCCGGGACTTGGATTTATCATTACGATACTGTTCTCGATATTCCCGGTTAACAAGAACGTTAAGAACTTTGCAAGATCGATCCTTATCGTTTATCTGATTGGTATTATCCTTAATCTGATTTTGATGATCGTCCTGTTCTTCATGACACCGAACGATGTTAAATCAGAGATCCTTCAGGGTGTTGATAAGATAATGCATTCGTTCCGCTAATTTAGTTAGAGTGATTGCTTTGCAGAGGGGGTGTCTCATTTAAGAGATACCCTCTTTTGTTTGGGGTGACCAGATAACGATTCCCCGTTTCGGTCACTTTTAGCATTTGTATGGGGGAACACTCTGGGGAATTTAAGCCATTTTTGGACGTGATTCCCCAGATTTGTTTTTTTATTGGATGGCTGGGGAACACCTTGGGGAATTAGTGCCTTTTATAGCTGTTATTCCCCAAGAAATGCTTTTTTCCTTGCTGAGTGGGGAACAGGTTGGGGAATCGCTGGCGCCGTCGCTGTTGGAACTGTTATTCTTTGGGTAACAGCGAATAGTCGACCTGCGCTCTGTCTGCGCACACAGTAACCGGTTGAACTCTATCAGTCATATCTGTCCCTGTTTTCAGAACCGTCCCCAACCCGGTCTACGCGCAGAATGCTTCAGTCCTCGTCGATGCGCTCCTGCGGAAGTCCGCATTCTGCGGTGACCTTCGCTAAAATCCAAGGAATATCTGTCCCTGTTTTCAGAACCGTCCCCAAAGTAGTATAATCAAGTTGGAGGAAGCCACTATGATATATGGCATTTGCATAAAAAACTTTGATGTTTTTGACGACGACAGATTAGGCATCCTGATCGACGAGAGTAAAGATGCGTTCAGGCTTCGCGGGCTGAATGCGCTGATAGGGCGCAATAATACCGGTAAATCCAGCTTTATCAATTCAATGTCTTTCATTAAGGACACTGTTATTAGCGGTGCTGCTGAAGCTGCTACGATGCGCGGGCGTCCGGGTTTCTATAAGTTGTTGATCGATACGGAGCAGCCTGCTGAGTTCAGTGTTTTCTTCAAGATCAAGGATCCGGACAAAAAAGAATCACGCTATCTTCAGTATGATCTAAAGATCAAAGCCGGGATATTCAAGAGCCCGCAGATCGCATATGAGAAGATAACCAGATCTGTTAAGAACGATGATGATACTTACAGGCTCGAAGTCGTGATGGAGCTTGAAGAGGGCAGAGGAACTGTCTGCGGCAAGAGCACCACTATCAATGATGAGCATCTGACAGCACTTGGTGTTTACGGCAAGATAGCTGAATACGAAGAAATCAGCATGATCTACCACGAGATATCCACATGGTTCTTCTGTAAATTCAGCAGTGATGAGCACGGGACATACCAGAATCAGAACTATTTCGCTGAGGGCAATGCACCCGGAGGACATAAACATCTCAACAGTCACGGAACTAATCTTGATAATGTGCTTGAATACATGAAGAGTGTTGACGAGGACTATTACAACAAGTCTATCGGAGAGATACGTTCTCTTATTCCCGTGATGAAAAAGAAAAAGAATCTGCCTGACAATCTTACTGAGAGTCCTGACAGGCTTTTCCTATATCTTCTGATGCTTAGGGATATGGATCCCAAGTCAACGATCTTCATTGAGGCTCCGGATAAGGATCTTTATCACGATATGGTTGATGTTCTGGCAAATGAGTTCAGAGAGTTTACTATCAGGAACAGATACAGCCAGATTGTCTTCTCTACGCATAATCCGTATATCGTTGAGACGATGAGTCCCAAAGAGATTTGGGTATTCACGAGAACATTCTTGAGAGATGACGGTGATGTAAGTATCAGGTGTGCTGCTGACGATCCGCTTGTAAGAGAACTCTTTGAGCAGGGTGTCGGAATGGGTGCGATATGGTACGGCGGACATTTGGATGAGCATACCGGTTTCGAAGATGAGAATTGAGATCCTGACAGAAGATAAATCCGGCTCGGTCGTTGTCGAGAGGATGGCAAGGGCGATCTGCGAAGGCGTCGGAGTCGATGCCGACATCAAGGTCAGGCCGCACAGGGGATGCGGAAGTTTTCCTAAGGATCCGGATATGAAGCCGGAGCATTTTGCGTCGTCGCTTCTGGAGCTTTTGCCAGCCAAATGCAGGGCTTACAATAAAGTTTTTCGCAATAATGAGTGTGTATTAGTTGTCGTTATGGATTCTGACGATAAGGATCCCGACGATCTGAGGAGCAATCTTTATGAATGCACCAGACACTATGCGCCGGGGCTCAGATCCGTTATAGGACTGTGCACCGAGGAAGTTGAGGCATGGCTCCTTGGCGACCATAAGGCGGTTATCAGTGCATATCCTGATTGTGATATCAGATACTACAACACTTATATTCAGGACAGTGTCTGCGGCACATGGGAGACTCTTTGCCGGGTTATCTGTCCCGATAACTATGAAGACATAATCGAGATCGGATATCCAGCTGTCGGCAACTATAAGGCCAGATGGGCAGAGAACATATCACAGTTTATGATCCCGGAGGATAATATCTCACCGAGCTTCAAGATCTTCATGAATGCACTGAAGATCGCTGCGGTTAAGCCCGTTCCGGTAAGTGCCAGGCCGGGAGTGCGGAGAAGGTCATTCTGAGAAGCAGATCATGGCAAAGCATATCTACTGTCACATCCCGTTCTGCGCTGCCAAGTGTCCCTACTGTGATTTCTACTCGGAGTCCGGCAGGGATAATTCAGTTATACAGGATGTCTTTTCGGCAATGAGAGATGAACTCCGATCACTTGAAAATCCGGACAGGGTCGAGACGATATACATAGGCGGAGGAACACCGTCATTTGTAAACTCAAGGCTGATCTGTTTTCTTCTTGATACTATACGTGAGACGAACAGTGTGAGACCGGGAGCGGAGATAACCATTGAAGTCAATCCTTCATCTATGTCTTATGACAAGGCGGTAGAGTACCGCGACGCAGGTATAAACAGAGTTTCCGCAGGGATCCAGTCGCTTCACGATGATCATCTTAAGACTCTCGGCAGGCTTCATGATGCCAAAGGAGCGGAAGAATGCTTAAGGGATATCCGGAAAGCAGGAATAGAGAATATCTCCGCAGATCTGATAATCGCACTGCCCGGTCAGACAACGGATGATGTCGTTGAAGATCTGAATAAACTTGCGGAGCTGGGTGTAAAGCATATCAGCACGTATTCACTCTCGATAGAGAAGGGTACACCGTTTTACAGGAGATACAGCGATAATATCGAAGATCTGGTGCCTCCGGAGAAAGAACGTGAGATGTATCACGCGGTGCGCGATGAGCTTGTTAAGCTTGGTTTTATCCCTTATGAGATATCCAACAGTTGTCTGCCCGGATATGAGAGCAGGCATAATTCTTCATACTGGGAGGGGGAGGAGTATTTCGGTATCGGCGCGGGAGCACACGGATATATAGACGGAAGACGATATATGCATGTGAATGATATCGGCCAATACATCAAAGATCCTTTAGGAACGGACACTGAGGAGATCCTTGACGACGAATCAAAAATGAGGGAATACCCGTTTCTTAAGCTGCGTACAACCGAGGGGATGAACCTGGACGAGTTTAAAAGAAGATTCAGCGCTGACGCGGAAGAGATATTCGGAGATGCCATCAAAGCCAATATCCAAAAGGGGCTGCTCATCAAGGAAGACGGATTCCTGAGACTTACCCGTTCCGGAATCGACTGGAGTAATAAAGTTTTTGAAGACTTTTTATGTTAAAATATAAGTTGACGTAATTGCGGAGGTCTTAGAGTGAAGCGCAGAAGCAAGATGCTGATTCAGATAGGAGTGGCTTTTGTCATCGTATTCTCGGTGTCAACTGTCTTGCTGGGTATGTTGGTGGCGGTAGGTGCTACACGTCTTTTCTTAGGCAGTAAAGAAGATATGGTCGAACAGGACCTGATAAAACTCTATAATTCGTTTGAAGGTCTCCCGTATCGCAATTGGGCTATGAAGTACTGGGAACAGCATGCTGAGGAGATCACAGAGAAGAGAACAGATTCAAACTACGATCCGGAATCCAATGAGACTGTCAGCAAAGCACTCACTTTTCCTTATACCTATACGGATGAACAGCTGGATTCATTGTCGGAAGAAGATCAGCTGGCTTTGGGTACCCACCTCTACAATATGACTTATAGCATGTTCATGCATACAAGTTTTAACTATCAGTACGAGAGTGCATACGTCATAGATATCAGTGAAGAGAACAGAGGATTCGTATTTCTCATTACCGATGTATCGATGATAGATAACAGTCTTGGCTCATATATGGACTATGATAAGAATGAACACCCTGCAGTCAGTGCATTTATGTCAGGTGATTACGCACCTTTCGAGTTTGAGATATCAAATGTTGATCTTCTCTCAGGTCAAAGGTCATATATAGGGTATGTTCCTCTGAAATCAGATGGAGAGGTCAAATACGCAATCTGTATATCTTATAACTGGACAAGTTTTTCGAATATCCTGATCTCTTCGCTTGCAACGATGCTGCTGATCGGTCTTATTATAGGTTTGCTTACTGCAAATCTTCTTATGATCTTTGTGTATAATATCGCGATCAAACCGCTCAAGCGTGCAAGCGATACTGTAAATGAGTATTCCGTAAATAAGGACAGTGTGCTGCTTGCCAATAAACTGAGAGCGATCAAGTCAAAAAACGAAGTAGAGGTGCTTACTGACGAGATTGCAAAGATGGTTGAGGAGATCGACAACTACAACAAGGAGATAACTACTCTGGCAACGGAGAAGGAGAGGGTTAAGGCTGAACTCGAGTTTGCTGCAAAGATACAGTCAAGTATGCTGTCAAAGAATTTCCCGGTGTCTCCTGTCTATGAATTGTTTGCTCTCATGGATCCGGCTAAGGAAGTCGGAGGAGATTTCTATGATTTCTTTATGATCGACTATAACCATTTGGGACTTGTTATTGCAGATGTATCCGGCAAGGGTGTTCCGGCTTCTCTCTTCATGGCAATGTCAAAGATGAATATCCGTAATTTTGCGGGCCCGGGCATTACACCTGCCGAGACATTAAAAGCCGCAAATGACGCGATCGTCGCTGATAATGTGAACAAGATGTTCGTCACAGTATGGTTCGGTATTGTTGAACTGTCTTCCGGCCATGTTTGTGCTGCGAATGCAGGTCACGAATATCCCGTTATCCGCAGGGCCGACGGCGAGTTTGAAGTCTTTAAGGACAAGCACAGTCTCGTTCTCGGTGCAATTAATGCACTGAAGACACATGATTATGAATTTGATCTCGGGCAGGGTGACATACTTTTTGTTTATACTGACGGTGCTCCTGAAGCAAATGATAAGGACAATAATATGTTCGGTATGGACAGGCTCATTGAATCACTTAACAAGTGTAAGGACGAGAGCCCTTCAGATATTATCAGTTCGGTTCACAGTTCAATAGACGAGTTTGTTGGAGCGGCGGATCAGTTCGATGACCTCACGATGATGTGCTTTAAGTACAAGGGGAGAAAGAAGAAGTGACAGGGCAGGTGGATACATCTACAAGGACGAAGGCAATCTTCCAGATAGGCGCACTCTTTATGTGTGTCTTTATACTGGCAATGCTTTGCTTATCCATTTTCCATTATTACAGCAGCATGAATGTCTATCTTGCCGGCAAGCGGGAGAATATAACGGATTATCTCCAGAGTATTGAAGAAAGCCTTTTCAAGCAGTGGCATATTGAATGGTCACTCGATTACTGGGAGAAAAATCCCGACATCATAAAAGAGGAGATGTACGATGATAAGTACTATCCCGAGAACAGAGAGAATCTTTGCAAAGCTGCCCAGGAATCTTATTATTATACAGATGAGGAGATCATGGCTTTGCCTGAGGATGAACAGAAAGAAGTTGCAACTGTTCTGTACAACAGTTTTTTGAACCGTCTGGCGACATACAGTGTCATAATCGATTTTGACAATATGTTCATTATAGACGTAGGAGAAGAAAACCGCGGTTCCATCATATATGAATCCGCATCTCTTCGCGACAAATATGATTATAATTACGGTCTTGGAACCAGATGGGATTATGATATTTCAGATCATGATGCCGTTAAGAAATATGCATCCGGGGAATCGCTTGATATCGAGTATGAGATCGTCAGGGATAATGATTTTGACGGAAGGAGCTATTACATAGGATATCTCCCTTTAACAATAGAGGACGGTAAAGTCAGGTTTGTCTTAGGTATTGCTTATGACTGGGACAACTATGAGTATACTCTCAGGCAGAATCTCGGTTACTCATCGTTCTTCAGCATCATTGCCGGTCTGATCGTTACCGTTCTGCTGATGATTTTCCTGTATCTGATTATCGTAAAACCTGTATCTACTGTCAGTGCGAGCGTTGCAATGTTTACCGCGGATAAGGACAGCGGAAAAGTTGTTGAGACGATGGAGACCATACACTCGAGGAACGAAGTAGGCCTTCTTGCCGAGAATATATCTCAGATGGTCGATGAAATAGACAGGTACAGCAAAGAGATAACGACGCTTGCAACGGAGAAGGAGAGAGTTAAGGCAGAACTGGAGTTCGCCGCAAAGATACAGTCAAGTATGCTGTCAAAGAAATTCACCGTTTCGAGCACTTATGAATTGTATGCGATTATGGATCCTGCGAAGGAGGTCGGCGGCGACTTCTATGATTTCTTCACGATCGACTATAACCATTTGGGCCTTGTTATTGCAGATGTATCCGGTAAGGGTATTCCGGCATCTCTCTTTATGGCTATGTCAAAGATGAATATTCGTAATTTTGCGGGCCCCGGCATTACACCTGCCGAGACATTAAAAGCTGCAAATGACGCGATCGTCGCTGATAATGTGAACAAGATGTTCGTCACAGTATGGTTCGGTATCGTTGAACTGTCGACAGGTCACGTTTGTGCTGCCAATGCAGGTCACGAGTATCCTGTTATCCGCAGGGCAGACGGCAAGTTCAAGGTCTTTAAGGATAAGCACGGTCTTGTTCTTGGCGCTTTAAATGAACTAAAGACTCATGATTATGAATTCGATCTCGGGAAGGGCGACACGCTGTTCCTTTATACAGACGGTGCTCCTGAAGCAAATGATAAGGACAATAATATGTTCGGTATGGACAGGCTTGTTGAAGCACTCAATAAGGATCCTGACAAGAATCCGGCAGGCCTTATAGATGCGGTAAAAGAATCAATAAGTGAATTTGTAGGTGAAGCCGATCAGTTTGATGATCTGACAATGATGTGTTTTAAGTATTACGGAAGAAGGAATCAATGAGTGATTCTGTCGATACAAAAAAAACTAAGATAAAGAAAATCAGGAAACCCAGAAAAGCTATCCTCCAGATAGGCATAGTGTTCTTTCTTGTTTTTATCGTGGTTTTGTGCTGCCTTTCAATGACAGTTGCAATTGCTGTTGTTATTCTTTATCTTAGCAGTAAGAATGAGGATATAGAACAGGATCTTGATAAGATAGAAGAGTTTGTCAATGATGAATCTATACCGCATATGAAATGGGTATTCGATTACTGGAGAGATCATCCGAAGGAAGTAACAGCTGA
The DNA here is from genome assembly GCA_024688685.1 of Saccharofermentans sp. GTDB lineage: Bacteria > Bacillota > Clostridia > Saccharofermentanales > Saccharofermentanaceae > Saccharofermentans. The sequence continues at coordinate 30,696 of JAILDX010000040.1, read as the reverse complement.
CAGGTTCAACTACAAGTATGAGGCAGATTCATTTGGTGATTATGGTCAGATCTGTGATGAAGCTCTGTACCCCTTTGATTATACCACGGAGCATATTATGTCCCTCCCGGAAGATAAACAGCTTGAAGTTGCAGTTGCTGTCTACAATCGTCTGATAGAGAACATGAATATGTACAGCTATGTTTTCGAGTTCAACGACATCTATATAGTTGATCTGACAGAAGAGAACAGGGGGTTCATTTATTTTGATAAGGTCATTGCGTATGACGATCCTGAGGGTTCAGGCTTAGGAGAAGTATGGGACTATAATACATTGACGCATTACGCCTCCGGATATTATGATGATAACAGTTTCAGAAACATCTCTTTTGAGATAGTAGCTGATCCCCGATTTGACGGGAATAAGTATTATGTAGGATACCTTCCGATCTATATTGATGATGAGATAAGAGGTGCCGTATGCATCACTTATGACTGGTCTCCTTTTGAAAAAAAACTAATGAGCTCTATCTGGACACTGCTCAGTATTGGCATAATTGTCGGTCTTGCTGCCGCATGCCTGCTCATGCTCGCAATTTATCTGCTTGTGATACGTCCGCTGTCGGTCGTAACTAAAAATGTCGAGAGCTACACTGTGCATAAAGACAGTAAAGATGTCATAGAGAAACTGTCGCGTGTCAGGTCAAAAAACGAAGTCGGAGTACTGGTCAAGGATTTCTCCATTCTTGCCGACGAAATGGATCGCTATGCAAAAGAGGTCTCTACTCTCGCATCTGAGAAAGAGAGAGTCCAGGCCGAACTCGAAATGGCGGCCAAGATACAGATGAGCATGCTTCCGTCTGATTATCCTGAATCAGATGCTTTTGAACTGTATGCTTCTATGGTTCCTGCCAAGGAGGTAGGCGGAGACTTCTATGATTTCTTCATGATCGGTGATGATCATATTGGTCTCGTTATTGCTGATGTATCAGGCAAGGGTGTGCCTGCAGCCATGTTTATGGCCATGTCCAAGATGTACATAAGAACGTTTGCATCAAGCTGTAAATCTCCTGCGGAGGCTCTGATCAAAGCTAACAAGGCAATCGATGCCAACAATGAGAACGCAATGTTCGTTACAGTCTGGCTCGGTATCATTGATCTGAACACGGGAAAGGTTCAAGCAGCAAATGCCGGTCATGAGTATCCCATGCTCTGCAAGTCAAAAGGAGCATTTGAAGTTCTGAAGGACAAGCACAGCCTCATGCTTGGTGCATTCCCGAATCTTAAGGCTATTGAATATGAGTTTACTCTCGGGAAGGGTGACATACTTTTTGTTTATACAGACGGTGCTCCAGAAGCAGCTGACTCCGGTAATAATATGTTTGGAATGGAAAGGCTTGTTGATGCGCTAAATGAAGATCCTGACAGAAGTCCGGAACAGCTCATCAGGGGCGTTAACAGTGCTATAAGCAGTTTTGTCGGAGAAGCTGACCAGTTCGATGATCTGACAATGTTATGCTTAAAGTACAGAGGATAAAAATGATATATCGGGAGGGCAGATAATTATGCCACATTCTTCGGGCGGCGGTTCACATGGCGGCGGTTCACATTATTCCGGAGGCGGTCATTCTTCGCACGGCGGTTACAGCGGCGGAGGGGGCGATGATTTCATTAGTTTTACAAATACCCGCATAAGCAGAAAACCATACAGGTTCTGTTCCACATACTGCTATTATAAGAACAAAAGACCCGTATACTTTTATGCTGATTTCAGTGCCAAGGATTTTAAACAGTCAGCAGGTGAGCTGGCATTAAAGATCATTATCTGGCTTCTTGTATGTCCTATGTTCTTCATTGCTTCAATATGGATGTTCTCGGGCAGTATCAAAACTCCCAAAAAGCTTACGGGCAAATACGATACTACGATAATCATTGAGGATAATATCAATGTCATTTCCAAAAGCGAAGAAAAAGAACTGAAATCTGTCTTGAAGAAATTCTATAAAGAAACCGGTATCGTTCCTGCCGTAGTAACCGTAAATAATGAGGAATGGCGGAATACCGGAAATCTGGAAGGATATGCGTACAAAGATTATCTGGACAGGTTTAAAGATGAGAAACACTGGCTTATAGTCTATTCAGAACCCGAAGATCCGGAACCGTCTTTTGTTGACTGGTACTGGGAAGGTATGCAGGGCAACGATACCGATAATATCCTTACTGGCAAGAAGACAAAGGCGTTTACCGATGATCTTCAGAAGGGACTGCTTAAGGAGAAAACAAGCGTCGGAAAGGCTCTGATCGATTCATTTGAAGAGATAACCGGAAAGGCGATGAAGACAGAGGTCAATGTTAAATTGATGATCTTTTCGTTCATCCCGGCAATTATCGGAGTTGTCCTGACGATATACTTTTTTGATATACATCCTATCAGGAAAGCAATGCTTAAGAAGGCTGTCAGAGTCAGCACTAATTCCACTCTGCCGAAGGAACAGACGTGCAGATTCTGCGGTGGTATCTATGTTGTCGGATGTCATCTTGAGTGTCCCCACTGCGGAGGTGCTCTGGAGCCGCATGATTATACTGTCGATGCACAGGGAAAAGTAAAGGAAGTGCTTCACTGATGGGAACGATAACTGCTTTTGGAGATTCCGTGCTCAAGGGTGTCATCTACGAGGATGAGCACTACAGGGTGTCGGACACGTCTTTTCAGAAGATATGTGAGGAGTATTTCGGGATCACGATCGAGAATAAGGCTAAGTTTGGCAGTACCGTCTCGAGGGGTGAGACTGTTTTCGAGCGAAATATAGACCTCATCAAGGAATCAGACGGGAAATATGTGGTTCTGGAGTTTGGCGGAAACGATTGTGATTTCAACTGGAAAGAGGTCGCGGAGGATCCTGAGAAAGAACATCTTCCAATGAGTACGATATCCAGCTTTGTCACGACATATACAAATATTATCGAAGAGATAAAAAAGATAGGGAAAAGGCCGGTCCTCCTGTCACTGCCTCCGATCGATTCGGCCAGGTATTTTAAGCATATCTCAAACGGACTGTCCGGCGAGAATATAATGAAATGGATGTATGGTGACAAGCAGTACATTACTAACTGGCACGAGAGATATAATATCGAGATATTCAAGCTGGCTATAGCAAATGATGTTCCCGTGATCGATATTACCTCCAGCTTTCTCGAGAAGAAGAATTATTCAAGATATCTATGTGCAGACGGCATCCATCCCAATGAGAAGGGCCATAAGCTGATAGCCGAAGCTATTAAGCAGTATGTAAAGAACCATAATATAGAGTTATAAATAGGGCTCCTGCGGTGTATTTTAGGCAATTTTGAGTTAATGACAAAATCAATTTGACTATTTTTGACTTTGCGCTATACTTATCGTAGTTAGCACTCGGACTGATAGAGTGCTAATAAGTAGAAAGAAAGGAGCGCAGCAGTCAGATGGCACTTGATGTACGTAAAAAGCAGGTACTTGATGCTATTGTTGATGATTATGTATCAACATATGAACCCGTCGGTTCCAAGGCTCTTATCGAACGCCATAACTTCTCTGTAAGTTCTGCGACGCTCCGTAACGAGATGGCAGAGCTTGAGAGACTCGGTCTTATCGAGAAGCCTCACACATCCGCAGGCAGGATCCCTTCAGACAGAGGTTACCGTGAGTATGTCAATTCACTGATGTCTTACGATAATCTGACGGATGACGAGAGATCTGATATCGAAGAACGTATCTCCGGAAGCGTGGATGATATAACAGATCTTATAAAGACAGCTACAGATACACTGTCTGAGAGGACAGGATTTGTATCCCTCTATATGAGCCCCAGGCTCCACAAGAGCTTTCTCAAGCAGCTCAAGATGCTCATGATCGAACCCGGCAAGGCGCTCGTGGTAATAGTTCTTTCTGCAGGCGTTGTTAAGGACAAGGTTGTAAGGATCCCCAATTTCCTTACAGGCGAGCAGATCATGCATATCTCTGATTCCGTTGAACAGAACCTTACGGGAAAGCCTCTGGATGAGATCACACTTGTTACCGTTGCAACATCAATGAAGGGTGCTGATATCCCTGAGGCGATGATGAACCAGATCGTATATGAGGCATATACGGCGATCAAGCAGGCTGACAGCCTTAACATCTATCTCGAGGGAGAAAACAAGATGCTGCAGCTTCCTGACTTCGGGGAACTGTCAAAGGCGAGGAATCTTCTCGATTCCCTGTCGAATGACGGAATGGTCGCAGGTTATGTCAACGAGCTCCATCCCATGGATGAACCCAATGAAGATTCGTTCATGATCAGGATCGGACAGGAGATAACGCTGGACGGTCTTCAGGACTGCTCGTTCATTACGACGACATATAAGATCGGAGACGATATTTCGGGCAATATTGGTGTCATAGGACCGAAGAGGATGGAATACTCGAAGGTCATCTCGCAGATAGATTTCGTGAGGAAGACACTTAATAATAAGATAAAGAGATTAACAGAATAAGGAGTTAATAAAATGGCAGAAGACAATGGCGAAGAGATCTTTTTCCCGCAGGATGAGGAGAATGAATCACCTGCAGAGGAAGCAGAGGTCACGGAGGAGGTAGCGGAAGAAGTTATTCCCGAACCCGATCCGATGGAAGAGATGGAGAAGAAGTATCTTGCACTTTATGCAGAATACGAGAACTTCAGAAAGCGTACGGCAAGAGAGAAGGAGAAGCTCTACCAGGATGCGGTAGCAGACGTAACAGGTCAGTGGCTTACTCTTATCGATAACATTGCAAGAGCAGTCGATTCCACAAAGAATGCTGACGAGAACTCAGTCGAGAGCGTAGTGGCAGGAATCGAGCTTCTTGCAAAGCAGGCAGATGATGTACTCGCCAAGATCGGCGTTACGGTCATCGAAGCGGAGAGAGGAACAAAGTTTGATCCCAATCTTCATGAAGCAGTAATGCATGTTGAAGACAGTGAGCTCGGTGAGCAGGAGATCGCACAGGTGTTCCAGAAGGGATACATTTACAAGGAACAGGTAATTAGACATTCAGTTGTCCAGGTTGCAAATTAATGTAAAGGAGATATAAATATGGACTTTTTTGAAAAAGCAAGTTTGGTACCTACAGTAATCGAGAGTTCTTCAAGAGGAGAGAGAGCATACGATATTTTCTCAAGACTCCTTAAGGAGAGGATCGTTATCCTGTCGGAAGAGGTTAACCACGTAACAGCAAGCCTTATCACGGCTCAGCTGCTTTTCCTCGAGGCAGAGGATCCCGATAAGGACATTCAGTTCTACATCAACAGCCCCGGAGGATCTGTAACGGATGGTCTTATGATCTACGATACGATGAAGCTCATCAAGCCTGATGTTCAGACGATCTGTATGGGTATGGCAGCATCTATGGGTTCAGTTCTGCTCTCAGCAGGTACAAAGGGCAAGAGATGCATCCTTCCCAACGCAGAGGTTATGATCCACCAGCCTTTGGGCGGTGCACAGGGTCAGGCAACAGAGATCCTTATCGCTGCTGATCACATCAGAGATACAAGAACAAGACTCAACCAGATCCTGGCAGATGCCTGCGGTAAGCCGCTTGAGCAGCTTATGAAGGATACAGACCGTGATCACTGGATGACGGCTCAGGAAGCACTGGAATACGGGATCGTAGATAAGATCCTTGAGAGCAAGAAATAATCTTCAGGCAGGAGGTAAATAAAAATGGCTAAAGTAATTGGTATCGACTTAGGTACAACAAATTCATGTGTCGCTGTTATGGAGGGTTCCGAGACAGTCGTAATCCCCAATCCCGAAGGCGACAGAACAACTCCTTCAGTAGTTGCATTTGCAAAGGACGGAGAGAGACTCGTAGGTAAGGTTGCAAAGCGTCAGGCTGTCACAAACCCTGACAAGACTATCCAGTCTATCAAGCGTGAGATGGGTTCCAACTATAAGGTAAACATCGACGATAAGAGCTACACACCTCAGGAGATCTCAGCGATGATCCTCTCCAAGCTCAAGAGCGACGCAGAGGCATATCTCGGACAGAACGTAACAGATGCTGTTATCACAGTTCCTGCATACTTCACAGACGCTCAGCGTCAGGCAACAAAGGACGCAGGTAAGATCGCAGGCCTTAACGTTCTCAGGATCATCAACGAGCCTACGGCAGCTTCACTTGCTTATGGTCTCGACAAGGAGAACGATCAGAAGATCCTCGTATTCGACCTTGGCGGTGGTACGTTCGATGTATCCATCCTTGATATCGCTGACGGCGTATTTGAGGTTCTTGCAACAGCAGGTAACAACCGTCTCGGCGGTGACGATTTCGATAACAAGGTTGTTGACTATCTCGTTGACTCTTTCCAGAAGGCAGAGGGCGTAGATCTCCGCGGTGACCGTATGGCAATGCAGAGACTCCGTGAGGCAGCAGAGAATGCAAAGATCGAGCTTTCCGGTAAGACAACAGCAGAAGTCAATCTCCCTTACATCACAGCAAACGAGACGGGCCCTAAGCATCTTAACGTTACTCTTACAAGAGCTAAGTTCGATGAGATCACATCAGGTCTTGTACAGTCCACAATGGAGCCTGTAAAGAGAGCTATGAGTGATGCAGGAGTTTCTCCTTCAGACATCGATAAGATCCTCCTCGTAGGCGGTTCAACAAGAATCCCTGCAGTTCAGGATGCCGTTAAGAACTATTTCGGCAAGGAGCCTTTCAAGGGCATCAACCCTGACGAGTGCGTTGCTATCGGCGCAGCAATCCAGGCAGCAGTTCTCACAGGTGATGTTAAGGGTCTGCTTCTCCTCGACGTTACACCTCTTTCACTCGGTATCGAGACAATGGGCGGTGTATTCACAAAGATGATCGAGCGTAACACAACCATCCCTACAAAGAAGAGCATGGTATTCTCAACAGCTGCTGACGGACAGACACAGGTTGACGTTCATGTACTCCAGGGCGAGCGTGAGATGGCTGCATACAACAAGTCACTCGGAAACTTCATTCTTGACGGTATCGCACCTGCACCCCGTGGTGTTCCTCAGATCGAGGTTACATTTGATATCGACGCCAACGGTATCGTTAACGTATCCGCAAAGGATAAGGGAACAGGCCGTGAGCAGAAGATCACGATCACAGCTTCTTCCAACATGAGCGAGGAAGATATCCAGAAGGCTATAAAGGAAGCTGAGCTCCATGCTGCAGAAGATAAGGAGCGTAAGGAGAAGATCGATACAAAGAACCAGGCTGAGTCAACTGTTTACCAGGTCGAGAAGACAATAAAGGATGCAGGCGACAAGCTTTCAGCAGAAGACAAGGCTCCCGTTGAGGCAGCAGTTGAGCAGCTCAAGTCAGCTATCGCTGCTGATGATACAGAGCGCATGAAGACAGAGACCGAGAACGTTACACAGGCTCTCTACAAGATGAGCGAGAAACTCTATTCCGCAGCAGGCGGCGCTGCAGGTGCAGGTCCTCAGGATTATGCAGGCTACGGTGATGCAGGTTCAGCAGGTGAGAGTCCTTTCACAGGCGGCGGAGATGCTTCCGGTAATGACGGCGGAGACGGTTTCAAGAACGCAGGCGGAGATTTCTGATAAATGGCAGACTCGAAGAGAGATTATTATGAGGTCTTAGGCGTCAGTAAGAGCGCATCTGATGACGAACTCAAAAAGGCCTACCGCCAAATGGCAAAAAAGTATCATCCGGATCTTAATCCGGGTGATGCTGCAGCCGAGGCGAAGTTCAAGGAAGTCAATGAGGCCTATGCCGTACTGTCCGATTCACAGAAGAGGGCACAGTATGACAGATTCGGCCATCAGGCTGTAGACGGATCCGGCGGATTCGGAGGCGGCGGTGGCGGATATTATTCCGCACAGGATATCGATCTTGGTGATATCTTCAGTTCGTTCTTCGGAGGTGGTTTCGGAAGTTCATCAAGACAGCGTAACGGCCCGCAGAAGGGTTCCAGCCTGAAGTACGGAATGACACTGACTTTCATGGAGGCAGCTTTCGGATGTGAGAGGGATATCACGATCACAAAGGAAGACCTGTGTACTTCATGTAAGGGTTCAGGCGCACAGCCCGGAACGACTCCCGAGACATGTCCCACATGTAAGGGCGCAGGCCGCGTACAGCAGCAGACACAGACGCTCTTTGGCATGACGATGGTAACCAAGTCCTGTCCTAACTGTAACGGCAGAGGAACCGTAATAAGGACTCCCTGTACGGCATGTTCAGGTAAGGGAAGACGCAAGATCAAGAAGACACTTCATGTCAAGGTTCCTGCAGGTGTCGATACAGGTGATCTTTTTCCGATCAGGGGCGAAGGTGAGCCCGGTACAAATGGCGGCGGTTACGGTGATCTCTATGTAGAATTCCGTGTAAGTCCTCACGATGTGTTCAAGCGCAACGGAGTGAATACTTCATGTGATGTTCCGATCACGATGACGCAGGCAGCGCTTGGCGGCGAGATAGAGCTTCCTACCATAGACGGCAATGTTAAGTATACTGTTAAGGAAGGGACTCAGCCCGGTGATACATATACGATCAACGGACGAGGTATTCCCAACAAGACCAATCCGTCAATAAGAGGTACTCATACTGTCCGCTTTGTCGTTGAAGTGCCCACGAGGTTAAGCGACTCGCAGAAAGCAAAGCTCAAAGAGTTTGAGTCGACATTGAGTGAGAAGAATTACGTTAAAAGAAACGGATTCTTCCAGAAGATAAAAAACGCATTTAAGTGATAAGCCGATAAGCCTGCCTCCATGGCGGGTTTATTATTTGCCATCCTGTGTTATTATGCTAATAGCAGTAATAAGGGAGAATGCGTCTATGGCTATATCGAATAAATACACTGTAAGCATCCTTTATCCGAACGTTGAGTGTGAGTATAAGACGATGACATCCACGACGAGTCACGATCTGGGACTCGATGCAATAACGAAGACAGTTACGCAGGATCCGAAGGAACAGCAGCAGTTTATGCGCATCCTTGAGAAGATGACGACCTCCGGTGAGGTGGCAAGGTACAGGCTTGATGTTTTCGAAGACGTTCTGATGCTCCCCGAAATGAGAACAAGACTGCTCGATCTTATGGGACAGATCGATTACCTGAAGGAATACGGAACATGGCGCAAGAGCTCGGGTGATAAGCCGGGACTCTGGGATCTGCTGCACAGGCTTGATGAGATCGGTTCATACATAACATGCGTTGAACAGATGCGCGATTGTCTCGGTGACGCGAAGATAAGGTCACAGGGACTTAAGGATCTGAAAAAGTACATGGATGATCTTTATAATGATTCATGTTTCGCTCAGATGAAGAAGGATATCATTGAGCTTAAGGAAGTATCGAAGGAAGTGAGAAGCGTCACTGTCGGTATCAATGTGAATGAGCGTTTCGAGGCCGAGAGCATGGGCCTCATATCGATCAATTCAAAGCCGTTCAAGAAGTCCGGAATACTCGGCAATTTTGCGGATGCTATATCGAATAAAGACAACATAAAGAACGATACCGAGTGGGACGGCGAAATGCGTTATGAGCAGGTCGACTCATCAGAATTCGGAAACATAGGGGAGTTTATAGAGAAGACCGGCAAAGGTATCCTTATGCAGTCGACTTTGGTCGATGCAAATACACGCAAAGGTCTTGCGCATGCAACAATGGCGCAGGTGCCTGACGGCGACGGTGTCGGAAGCTCGACAGCATATCTTTCAAACACGGCAGGCAGGATGATCGGGCTCATCGTCAAGAAGCTGCGCAATACTCTGGCATCTTACACGGATATATCGATATCCACCATTTCAAAGCTTATACCTGAGCTTATCTATTACATCAGATTTGCTGAGTTTATCGAGAATGCAAAGAATAAGAATATGCATTTCGCAAAGCCTGATGTTTCATCTGATATCCTTATGGATGCTAAGGGCCTTTATAATCTCAAGCTTGCTGCTACTCATGATTCAGGTGACGATATAGTCGATAACGACCTTAGCTTCAGCCCTGAGAAGACGATATACATACTGACAGGCGCCAACCGGGGCGGTAAGACGACGCTGACTCAGGCGGTAGGACTTCTGTTTGCGCTTGCACAGGGCGGCATCTTTGTCCCGTGCAGCAGCTTTATATTCACGCCCGTCGATATGATCTATACGCATTTCCCTGCTGACGAGGATAAGACAATGGATCTCGGAAGACTGGGTGAAGAATGTGTGAGATTCAAGGAGATCTATGAGGACTCAACAGAGAATAGTCTCATACTTCTCAACGAGAGTTTTTCGACGACCTCATTTGAAGAGGGATACTACATAGCTGTTGATGTGATCAAAGCGATAGCAGACATGTGCACGAGGACGATCTATAACACTCACATGCATAAGATCGCAGAGGGTATAGCCATGTTCAATGAGGGCCGTGCCAAGGGTAAGGCATCGTCGATAATCATGGCGTCCGGCGACGGAAAGAGATCGTTTAAGGTTGTTGAGGCACCGCCGGAGGGCGATTCGTACGCAAGAGACATTGCTCAGAATTACGGCGTCACTTATGAGATGCTGACAGGCGATAACAAGTAATAATCAAGCATATTTGTGTTATAATACTTCTGTTATTTTGTATCAGGAGCAGGGTTTGGATATGACAAAGCGGTCTAATGGTGCGGTAATCGGGTTTTACCATCTCGAGATTCTGTTGGCGATGCTTGCAGGTGCCGTTTCCATGTGGATAATGTTTTCAATTACAAAACCCACTCAAGTTAATTATCTTGTTGTTCCGAACTTCTTCTGTGTTGTCACCGGTCTTGCGGTATATGCAGCAGCATATTATTTCATCTGGAAAGGGCTCATGGGCAGATGCTGGGGCAGGCTTATAGAGAATAAGGCTGCGGCAGGATGGTATGTCTGGATGGTATTTGCATCAGTGGGTGCCGGATTGGTTTTCTTTATTCTTTCCGTCTATGTGATGATCTGGGCAGCTGATGCGTACAGCAATTGGTTATTCGCACTTTATTTTGCGATTATGGGTTATTCCGTTCTGCTGCCGGTAATAATTCATATTATCAACAAAAAAGCTATGAGCAGGGAAGAGGGATAACGATGTCAAATACGAGCAGAAGTAAGGCAATGAAGCTGCGTAAGTCCCATGCAGGATGGGGCATATTTATGTTTATCCTTATTTTCCTGATGGCTTCTGTAATATTGGCTCTTATTGCATCCATGCTCATTACCTTCTCTGTTAACAGCAAGGCATTATCTGAAGCTGATGCAGTGAACTACATGGCGAAGCTTTATGACCTGACCGATGAGAAGAATACCGACCTTGTACTCAGTAATTCAAACAGAGACTGCTATGTTCTTGATAAGGACGGCAATTATCTGACGGAAATCGGAAAGAATACATGCGATCAGAGTTCCGGACAGCCTTTTTCCGGCATAGTAGGATCATATACCGCGGGAACTGGTGTAAAGATCTATACTGACAAGAGTCATGGTTTCCTTACTGTTGATGAATCAGGCAATCTGGAGTTCGACTATAAATCTGTTCTCAGTATCGAGCAGCTGACAGATGTATTGTATGCTGACGAGGATTATGTCAGTTTCCCGTACTGGACATCGGCTCCTGTAAAGGACGGAACACTGTTTGTTAAGACGGTGATCCGCTTTGATATAAATGATCTTATTTATGTCGGAATAATCATTCTGGCAGCAGGTGTCCTGCTCCTGTTCGTAGGCGCAGCGATGTTTGCTAATATCATCAGCAATATCGTTGATCATGTGAAGATGAAGAGACTCCTGTTTATGGATCACATCTCGGATGACCATAATTGGGTAAGATTCCTTATCGAAGGCGAGGAGATGCTCAAGAAGAGAAGGAACAAGTCAAAGAAATACGCTGTTGTAAATCTTGTGTTTGTTAAGTACCGCAATTTTGTGCTCTGCCACTCTGTCGAAGAGGGAGAGGATCAGCTCAGAAAAGTTTATAATATAATACGCCGCAAGATTGGCAAAAAAGATATGGTTGCCCATGTATCAACATCAAGTTTTCCGATCCTGATCGCGTACAAGGATGAGAAAGAATTAAGGATGCTCATCCATTCGATAATCGGCGAACTGGAGAAGATAGACTCTGACCATAAGTTTGCTTTCCAGGCCGGTGTTGATCTTATTCCTGCTTCTCCCAAGAAGCGTAACGTTGTCTTTCTTGAGCACTATTACAACAATGCGTGTGCGGCACGCATGACACTTGAGGAAACGGATGAATCCGGTATTGCATTCTTCAATCAGAAGATAATCGATGAACATAAGTGGATAGACAATATTCAGGAGCGGCAACAGCGTGCGATAGATAATGAAGAGTTCGTTGTTTATTACCAGCCCAAGTATGATCCGAGCGACAATTCGCTTAAGGGTGCCGAGGCTCTTGTAAGATGGAATTCTCCTGATCTTGGCTTCATATCTCCGGGAAGGTTCATACCTATCTTTGAAGAGAATGGTTTTATCACGGAACTCGATCACTACATGATCCGTCATGTTGCAAGAGACCAGAGAAGATGGCTGAACAGCGGATATAACTGCGTGCCTGTTTCCGTAAATGTGTCACGTGCACATTTTATCGAGGACGATCTTGCCGATCAGATAAGAGACCTTGTCCGCGGAGAGAACTGTCCGACAAACCTTATCGAGATCGAGCTTACGGAGAGTGCGTTCTTCGATGATAAGAAAGCTCTGCTTACAACTATCGGTAAGCTGAAGGAATACGGGTTCTCTGTTTCGATGGATGACTTTGGCTCAGGTTATTCTTCTCTTAATTCACTTAAGGATCTGCCACTTGACGTGCTCAAGCTCGATGCGGGATTCTTCCGCGGCATTTCAGATGATGACCGTGGTGAGAAAGTTGTCTCTGCGGCGATCAAGCTTGCAAAGGACCTGTCTATGAAGGTTGTTGCCGAGGGTGTTGAGGAGAAGGGACAGGTTGAATTCCTGAAGCACGAGGAATGTGACATGATACAGGGATTCTATTTTGCAAGACCAATGCCGGGTGAAGACTATGCGGCAAGACTGGCCGGAGGAACTGCAACTGAAACGGTAACTGAGAGTGCTGAGGAGACGGTTGCTGAGCCTGAGACCTCCGAGTCCTGTGAGACTCCTGAAGGAGCGGATGGTGCAAATGAGCCGTAAGATCCTTTTCGCAGTGATGATAATCCTTCCTGTAACGGTGCTGCTGGTCATTGCCATAAGTGCCTATCGTCTTTATGAGCGGGATTACTGTACGGATGTTCCGCCCGATACGCCCAATATATACGTTTACGCGGCGGACCTCGCATACACCGATCTCAATACCGCTTACTGCACGGGGAAGGGTATAACCCCGACAGGAGATTCCTTCCGCATGATCAGGTATGAGGATATCCCCGAGATCGCGTCGCTGGACGGCGTGACAGGTCTTTATATTTTCAGCGATGTGAAGCTTGGCGCATTCTTTTCTCGCGGCAACACCGGCGATACTCTCGAAATGAGTGTGCCGCATGACATCATTACTCATTTTGGTGACCCGTCTTCCATGAGTGCGATGTTCGTCCTGACGATCGGCGGCGCTCCGGCTGACGGTTCAAAGGGAATCTGTCTTCCTCAGGATATTGCTACAGGGCTTGGAATGGCGACTGTCGGTTCAACAGTTACGTGGAACGGTAAGGAATATACATTGACGGGTATCAATAAGTATGATTTCGCGTGGGTTCCTTTTGAGGAGGATAAATCGCTGTTCTATGTTTACGACCCGTCAACATGGGAAGAGTTTATGTCAGAGCTGAATGATTATATGATCGAGGAAGACACTGTATCATATGTCAGCATGATGATCTGCTGCGAGGAGGGCAAGAGTGCGGAACTTCAGGATTATCTGATCACAAACTATCCTGCGTCAAATTACACGTCGCGTGAGTTCGTAAAAGTTTGGAAGTCACAGCATAACAAAGGTTACTGGAAATCGATTGGGATCATTGCTCTGTGCTCGCTGGCTGTCGGGGTTCCTGCCGAGTTCTTCATGATCACTTCCTATCGAAAAAAGAAGTGATTTCTCCCAGACAATCCTCTGCCGTCTTTCTGCCGGTATCATAAACTCGCTGCATCTCGTCTGCGTTGCGCTCAAGAGAGCCGATATTAAGCGGAGCGGGAGGGCAGATGATGAAAGTATTGCCTTTCTCCTTCTGTGATTTGACGTATGCCGTCTGGGCATTATACATGATGTGACGGTCCTTAACAGTCCTTGCAATGTTTGGCATTTTCTTCAGCGGAACAGTGAGAATGGTCTTGTAAGCGCTTTTTACATAATCGATCGGCTGTGTAAGTATAACGAGATTCCTGTCGTATCCCTGTTTCTGCATAAACTCGAGCGGGATTGAATCGGCAAGACCTCCGTCAAGGTACTTTCTGTTATCTATCTCAACAGGCCTGGATGCCAGAGGCATGGAAGCGGATGCCCTGATCCAGAGCATATCTTCATCTCCGCCGTCTGAAAGCTTGTGATAAACGGGCTCGCCTGTCTCGCAGTCGGTGGCTACTGCCCAGAAATCCATTTTATTGTTTTTGAAAGATTCCCTGTCAAAAGGATCCAGTTCATTCGGGATCCTGTTATAGCAGAAATCAGCGCCAAAAAGGTCGCCCGTTGTTATCAGCGAGCGCCAGCCCTTGAAATGCCAGTCGTTGTTAAACCGCTTGTTATACCTGATCGCGCGCCCAATCTGCTCTGATTTATAATTGCACCCGAAAGCGACGCCTGCCGAAACACCGACGGCACCGTCAAATGTGATGCTGTTCTCCAGAAAGGTGTCAAGGACGCCCATTGTAAACAAACCGCGGAGCGCCCCGCCCTCAAGCACAAGTCCTTTTTTGCAAGTCATGGGTGAATTGTAATCTGAGCACAGGGATTCTGCAAGGGGTATAGGGACTTTGCGGGTCTGATATAAGGATGCAGCCGGCTGAAGTAATACAAGAGCAGATAGCTGCAGTAATAAATGCGATAGCAAAGCGCCACATAATTAAAAAATAATCAAAAAAGTTTACGCATTTAATTTGTTATTACAGCCAAACACATATATAATATCAAGGATATTCAAGACCCATGGAGGTTAATTATGGCTAACGTTACGTTTAACGAGGATCTGTGCAAGGGCTGCGGACTTTGCGTTAATGCTTGTCCGAAGAAGATCCTCCAGCTTGACAAAGAACGCTTGAATACCAAGGGTTATCATCCGGTTTCATGCACTGACACAAATGAGTGTATCGGTTGCACAATGTGTGCTACCACATGCCCTGACTGTGTCATCACTGTTGAGCGTTAAGAGGAGGGCAAAATGGCACAGAAAAGAGTTTTGATGAAGGGTAACGAGGTTATTGCTGAAGCTGCTATCAGAGCAGGCTGCAGGAACTATTTCGGTTATCCTATTACACCTCAGACTGAGGTAATGCACTACATGGCAAAGAAGATGGTCCAGATCGGCGGTAACTTTGTTCAGGCTGAATCTGAAGTTGCTGCCATCAACATGGTCTATGGCGCTGCATCTGCAGGCTTCAGAGTTATGACAAGTTCATCTTCTCCGGGAATCTCGCTCAAGCAGGAAGGTATCTCATATATTGCAGGTGCCGAGCTTCCTGCAGTTGTTGTCAACATCGTAAGAGCAGGCCCGGGACTTGGCGGAATCCTTCCTGCACAGGGAGACTATTTCCAGGCAACAAAGGGCGGCGGACACGGTGACTACAGGAACATCGTTATCGCACCTGCATCCGTTCAGGAGCTCTATGAGCTGACAGTTGAGGCATTCAACCTTGCTGACAAGTACAGAAATCTCGTAATGATCCTTGGTGACGGTACTCTGGGTCAGATGATGGAGCCTGTTGCTTTCCGCGATGAGGAGCCTATCGAGACTTATGAGAAGCCCTGGGCTGCTAACGGCAGAGGCTACAATGATGATGGAAGCTACAAGAGAGAGCACAACACCATCACATCGATCTACATCGATCCCGATGTGCTCGAAGCTAAGAACCGTGAGCTCCAGGACAAGTATGCTGTTATCAAGGCAAACGAAGTCAGATATGAGGCTTTCGGACTTGAGGATGCAGAGATCGTTATCACAGCTTTCTCAACATGCTCACGTATTTCGAAGAATGTTATCAGGCAGGCTGCTGAGATGGGTATCAAGGTCGGTATGATCAGACCTATCACACTCTGGCCGTTCCCTGAGGAGATCATTGCTAAGACTGCAGCGCTCCCTAACGTTAAGGCATTCCTTGATGTTGAGCTCAACGCAGGTCAGATGATCGAGGATGTTAAGCTTGCAGTTAACGGTCAGAAGCCGGTTTACTTCCACGGAAGACTTGGCGGCAATCTCCCTTCACAGAAGGAGATCCTCGACAAGATCGTTGCAATTCACGAAGGAGGTAAGGTTTAATGGCTATTGTTTTTCAGAAGACGGAAGGCCTTACTGGTAAGCCCTTTCATTATTGTCCGGGTTGTACACACGGTATAGCTCACAGACTCATCGCTGAGTCCATGGTTGAGATGGGTATCCTGGGAACTACAACAGGTGTTGCATCCGTTGGATGTTCCTACAACTCATACGAATATTTCAACTGCGATATGGTTCAGGCTGCTCACGGAAGAGCTCCTGCTGTTGCTACAGGTATCAAGAGGAACCTCAAGGATCACACCGTATTCACATATCAGGGTGACGGTGACCTCGCATCTATCGGCTGCGCTGAGATCATTCACGCTGCTGCAAGAGGAGAGAAGATCTGCGTATTCTTCATCAACAATGCTGTTTACGGCATGACGAGCGGACAGATGGCTCCCACAACATTGCTTGGACAGGTTACAACGACATCACCTTTCGGACGTGATGCTTCATATCAGGGTTATCCCATCAACGTTGCTGAGCTCCTTTCAAATCTTACAGGTGCTGCTTATGTTGAGCGTGTAAGCCTGACAGATTTCAAGAACATCAATAACGCTAAGAAGGCAGTTCAGAAGGCTTTCAAGGTGCAGCAGGCCGGACTCGGTTTCGCGTTCGTTGAGTTCCTTTCCATCTGCCCTACAAACTGGGGTAAGGAGCCTCTTGAGGCTATGGAGTGGCTCAAAGAAAAGATGATCCCTCAGTATCCTCTTGGATGCTTCAAGGGTGAGGATCTTACAGTTCAGTCTCTGGATGAGATGATCGCAGCAAAGAAGGCAGAAGCAGGGGAGGTAAAGGCATGATAGATTTTTCCATTATTCTTGCAGGCTTCGGTGGTCAGGGTATCTTATCCGCAGGTAAGTTTGCTGCAGAAGCTGCTCTCTACGAAGGTAAGGAAGTTTCATGGTTCCCTTCTTACGGCCCTGAGATGCGAGGCGGTACAGCTAACTGTTCCGTAGTTATCTCCGATGAGCCTATCGGTTCTCCCGTAGTTAACGATGCGGATGTTGTAATCTGCTGCAATCAGCCTTCTATGGAGAAGTTTGAATCTTCCATCAAGCCGGGCGGATACCTTATCGTTGATACAGGTATGATCAAGATCAAGCCCACAAGAACTGACATCAACGTTGTTGAGATCGATGCATCAGGAATCGCTGATGAGTTCGGTGCTATGGCTTATGGCCCTATCTCAATGCTTGGATGTCTTTCAAAGGCTACAGGCTGCTTCTCCAGAGATTCCTTTGAGAAGTCTCTTTACGAAGTCCTTCCTGAGAGACGTCACAAGATGATCCCCGGCAATCTCGCTGCTTTCGACAAGGGAGCAGAGAAGGTCTGATCAGGATCTGATACTATCAAATTAAACAAAAACCTGTCTGCCCTTCGCAGACAGGTTTTTTATATGTAAAAAAATGCATAAATGATGTAAATATTGTCAAAATATCAACAATCTTTGTATGTTATCATAACCCTGATAGTAATAAACAGCAGGCGTAATATAGTGGATATCATAGCTCTCAAGATACTTGATCTTTTTGACGGCATATGGGCTTCAGGTGCCGTTATATTTATGTTTATCAGACTTTCCGGCAAAAAGCGGAAAGGTAACAGAGCGCTGCTTATAGCAGCTGCTGTTATGTTATATGGTATAGCTCTGGCTCTTGATATCTTTGCTCTGCCTCTTGTTGACAGTATTCTCCTGAAAGTACTGATAATTGCTGTAAACATGGTCATGGTCACGGGAATGATATTCCTTGTCAATGACGATCCTGTAAAGAAGAAGATCTTCCTCTTTCTTGTATATTTAATTCCTACGGTTATGGGAAGGCTTCTGCTTGGACAAATGATAATTTCGATATTCGGTGATATTGATAAGGGACTCGGTAATTACAATGTCCACAGTCTCTTTATCATCTATTCGCTTACTCTTTCCATTGTTTATTCCATGTCTATAGTTCTGTTCAATTCCCGCAGGAAGATAATGGGTGTGTGGAACCTCATATTTCTTCTTGCGCTTTTCTCGATGCTGGGCCTTACAGATCTCCTCTTCGTCCTTCATGTGGCACCGAATGAGATCAGTTTAGTCAATTCGTTAGGCGGATCGATACAGCTCTTCATTACTGCATCCATATCATATTCTCTGGCGCGTTTTATTAAGATCAACAACAATATAATCGAGTACGAACGTGAGCAGGAACATATGGCTGATCTGAGGGATATTGACAAGAGATATTATGAACTTGTAAGCGCGGATGTTGAATATGTAGGGAAGTTCAGACACGACATCGCCAATTATACAGAGCAGATCGACTATATGATATCTCATCGTGATGAAGTATCGGATCAGGCGCTCGGTGAAGTAGTGAGTGATCTGAAGGATAAGGTGAACAATATTTCGAGACTGAAGTATTGTGATGATCCTTATGTGAATATGATCCTCGTTCTGAAGGATGCCAAGTGCAAGGGGTTGGGTATCCCGTATTCGGCAAAGGCGAATGTTGCCGAATCACCTGTTATGGAGCCGCTGGACAGATCTTCACTTCTGTCAAACCTTATTGATAATGCCATCAATTCCGCTGCCAGATGTAAGGAGGCGGGAAGGGATGCGTCCGTAAGTGTCAGCATTGGTCTTTTGGGCGATTACATTGCTGTCAGGACGGAGAACGACACGATGCTGGAAGAAGAGATAAGCGATCTGGACACGCTCGTTTCTGTGACGAAAGAGAAACGCAGGAAGGACAGGAACAATGAACACGGCTATGGACTTGTCATTATCCGTGAGACTGTCGGGAAATACGGCGGCGACATTGTCGTTAATATCAAAAACCATAAATGTGTAATAGTTGCCACGATAAAAGTCGGGGAAGAAGGAGTGATAAAAAATGTATAATGTTGCGATCTATGATGACAGCAAAGAAATTCAGGCGAATGTGATCGAGATCCTGAAAGAACGGTATAAGGACGAGCTTAATCTCATTACGGCGGCAAAGGCTCCCGATCTGATAAGCTCAGCCTCCGTTATCGACATTCTTCTGATGGATATCAATCTCGGTAAAAAGAAGCAGAACGGGATTGAGATAGCAGAGCGCATAAAGGACAACAATAAAGACTGCCAGGTCATATTCATCAGCGGATATAATGACTATGCACAGGACATCTTTGAGGCCAACCCGGTATTCTTCATCCGGAAACCGATCGAAGAGGAGATCCTGATAAAGGCGGTTGATCTGGCGATAGAGAATGTCAACAAATCAAGGACTGAGAGATTCTGCTATCAGAGGGAGAGCAGAGTGTATATCGTTCCTATTCAGGATATCATCTATTTCGAGAGCAGCAGGAGGATCATAAAGATCGTATCAAACAGCGGAACGGATGTGTTCTATTCAAGACTTAATGATATCGAGAGTACGATCTCAGGAGACTTCATAAGGATCCATCAGAGCTATCTTGTCAATCCGAGATATATCGCATCACTCAACGGAAACGAGATATATCTGACAAACGGTGTAAAGCTTCCTGTAAGCAAGCCGAGACTTGCGAATGTCAAGGAGGAACTCCTGCGCATCTTTGCGGAGAAGATGTGATCTTCAGAACTCCAGGATACTGACCTCGGGTCTTGAACCCAGCCTGACAGGAAGTTTTGCACAACCGAGGCCTCTCGAAATATACACCACTGTATTCCCGATGAGGTGCTTACCCTTGAATATGCCTTTGCGGGGGAGATCATCCTTTCTGATATAAAACTCAAGCCTGAAAGGCGTTCTTATCTGCCCTCCGTGTATATGTCCGGACAGCATATAATCTATCCTCTTTGTATCCTCTATGTGGCTTATGGCATCCGGGTCGTGAACGACGAGGATATGCTTCTTATCTGCGGGAACCTCGACCGGTGTATACCATACTCTCTCGAGCCTTCCTGAGTCATCAAGACCGGACAGAACATAATCCCCGTAAGTGACATATCTGTTCTCTATATTCCCGAATCCGCACTGCTTTTCCTGTTCTTCTGTCAGATCGATATCGTGATTGCCCGTTACTCCGATGAAGGGGATATTCAGCACCTTGCAGCATTCTGATATCTTTGCAAGATACCGGATCCCGTTTTCCACGTGCTTTGGGTATGAAGATACGTCACCGCCGAATAACACTATGTCCGGCTTCTCCTGCTTTATCAGTCCGCAGATATAGTCTGAACCGACATAACACATCTCGATGTGTATGTCTGAGAAAAACAGTATGCGCAGAGAAGGCTCGCCGCCGTTTTCAGTCAACCGAACTCTGGTAAACTCAGGGCGGTGCGGTTCGATCAGGGCGATCGTCAAGAGGATAAACCCGATAAGGGCGATAACGGAAAGGATGATGATCCAGAGCATTGTTTGAATCTTTCTTTTTGTTTTCTATATTATAAGAAGAGCGAATAAATGTTGCAAATTTCCTATATTTATTATAATAATATGATATAATAATAAATAATAATATATTGTCGGAGGGAAGAATAATGCCTAACAATACACAGATTACGTTTGAGATCGTTAAGCCTATCGGCGTTCTTATGCAGAATAAGTCCGGTTGGAATCGTGAAGTTAATATCGTTAAGTGGAACGAAGGCAAGGCAAAGCTCGATATCCGTGATTGGGGCCCTGACCACAGCAAGGCAGGTAAGGGTATTTCTTTCTCTCAGGAGGAAGTTCAGATCCTTAAGTCACTTCTTGAGGATATTGACATTAACGATATCGAATCATAAGGAGCGCGCAGCGTTTTGAGAAGCGACGAGCGTTCAGGCGCGGTTTTAGTAGCGTTGTTATTATTGTGGGGGACTCTGCTGGCAGAGCCCTTACATATTTATACACACTATATCAGGAAGGTTACCGAGTATACTGCCGTAACGTTCAATATGCCGACTGAGACTATCACGATGAAGATCATCATCTTTATCGTTTTTACAGCGACAGGATGCTTTCTCATAAAAGTTTCTGACTCTTCCTTTGGACCGTTTCTCGGAACTGTAACGATCCTGTTCACGTTCATCGGATATATAGTAAATTCCTTTGTCGATAATGAGATCTCGATCTATACACTTTGTGTCTTTGCTGTCGTTCTGGTAATACTTGCCGTACTTCACTTTAAGCGCAACGATCAGATCCTCAAGTGGGCAGGAGACTTTGTAATAGCCTCACATGCTGTATATCTGCTGACTAACTTCATGTTTGTTCCGTTATCACATCTGGGCGATACCATAGGGAAGATCCTTTACATTACGAACTATGCTGATACAGACTTGTCTTATCCTTTTGACGGGCTTATCAGGATCCCCGCGGCTGTCTGGGGTTCATTTATTGCTATAATATCATTACTTCCGATGATCTATCTTGCTATGACGAGGCGTAAATCATGAGTGATCAGATTTCTTTTTTCGATAATGAGAACAGCCTGGAGAATGAGTACAGGGAACTTGTAAAGACTCTGAACTACCATTGTGACAGATACTATAACGAGGATGCTCCGGAGATCTCCGACTATGAGTATGATATGCTCAATCAGCGTCTGAAGCAGATCGAGCGTGAGCACCCCGAACTTGTCAGTGATGATTCCCCGTCAAAGCGTGTCGGTTGGAAGGCAGAGAAGGGAATATTAGTTAAGCATAACGTTCCTATGCTTTCACTTCAGGATGTATTTGAGAGAGCCGATGTTGATTCTTTTGCCGATGATGTCAGAGCCCAGTTCGGTGAAGATATCGAGTTCCTCGTTGAGACTAAGATAGACGGTCTTTCGATGGCTTTGAGATATGAAGAGGGCGATCTTAAGATGGCTGTTACGAGAGGCGACGGTATCACTGAGGGCGAAGATGTAACAATGAATGCGAAGGTCATAAAAGACGTCGTTAAGAAGATGCCCGATCCCATCGAGTATATCGAGATCAGAGGCGAGGTCTATATGACGAGAGCCGCTTTCGAGAAGGTGAATATCGAGGCGGAGGAAGAGGGCAAACCCACATTTGCAAATCCGCGTAACTGCGCTGCAGGAACACTGAGACAGCAGGATACGAGGATTACAAAACATAGAGATCTCTCGCTCTTTATCTTTAATGTTCAGGAAGCCCGCGGAATGACATTCAAGACGCATACTGAAGGGTATGAGTTCCTTAAGAAGAACGGCGTCAAGACGATCGAGCTTTACTATAAGTGTAAGACAAATGATGAGATATGGGATGCCATTCAGAAGATCGGTGCCGCAAGGGGAGATCTTGCATATGATATCGATGGTGCGGTAGTTAAGATCAACGACCTTTCTGTAAGGCAGCAGATGGGCAATACAATTAAGTTCCCAAGATGGGCTGTTGCTTATAAGTATCCGCCTGAGGAGAAGGAGACGAAGCTCCTTTCGGTTGAAGTAGCGACAGGAAGAACAGGAAGGGTTACTCCGGTTGCGGTATTTGAGACGATAAGCCTCTGCGGAACAAAAGTGTCCAGAGCTACACTTCACAATCAGGATTTTATCGATTCACTGGATCTCGGTATCGGGGATACTATCGTAGTTTATAAGTCGGGTGAGATCATTCCTAAGATCAAATCCGTAAATAAGGATAAGAGGCCTGAAGGTTGGACAAGGTATAAGATGCCCGAGTTCTGTCCTTCGTGTGGAGCAAGGCTCGTCAGGAGTGCTTCTGAGGCTGATCTTAAGTGCGTTAATCTTAAGTGTCCCGGCACGGTCATCAACAGGATAGAGAACTTCCTGTCTCGCGACTGTATGAACTGCAAGGGTTTCGGTATTGAATACATAAGGAAGCTTGTAGATGCCGGTTTTATCAACGATATTGGTGATATTTATACTCTCAGGGATAAGAGGGAAGAACTGATATCATCAAAGATACTCGGCCTCGAGAAGAATACTGATAAGATACTTGCTGCAATAGAAGAATCAAAGACGCAGGCTGAAGCCGACAGAGTGCTTGCCGGACTTGGAATACCGGGTATCGGCAAAGCATCTTCTAAGGAGCTTATAAGGTGCTTTGGTTCTATCGATAAGATTGCGGAGCTCAGTACAGAAGAACTGATGACTGCAGGAGATATCGGACAGATCACAGCAGAGTCGATAAGGGATTTCTTTGAAGACAGTTCAAACAAGGAACTTCTGGCAAGACTTAAGGGATACGGACTTAATTTTGAAGTATCAAAAGATAATGTTAAGGGAACACAGTTTGCAGGACTTACATTTTGCATTACGGGTACTCTTCCCGGTATGGACCGTAATGAGGCAACGGCTTTGATAGAGAGCTATGGCGGTAAGGTTACAGGATCTGTTTCGGGCAAGACGAGTTATCTTCTGGCAGGTGAAGCGGCAGGAAGCAAGGAGACTAAAGCGAGGTCACTGGGAGTCCCCTTAATAAGCCTTGATGACCTTATGAACATGATAAACGGTAACTGATATGGATGAGAGCGGCAGGGCGGTCAAGGAACGCATAAGAGCGGTTATAAGAGACAGAAGGATGAATCTGTCTGATGAAGTACTTGCAGGATGCGGCAGCGAGCTTTCATCATATCTGGAGGAGTTTATCAGAGATGAACTGGGCCGCGGTTTGGGAGATATTACTGTAGCTTCCTATATGCCTTTCAGGGGAGAGATCTCTACAAAGGCATTCTGTTCAAAAGTATTGTCTGCGGGCGGTGTCATACTTATGCCGAGAGTTGAAGGCAAAGACATGATCTTCCATAAAGTTTCTTCACTTGATGAAGGATTTGAGACAGGAAGTTACGGGATAATGGAACCGCTTGCGGAACTGCCTGTTTTTGATATTAGGAATGCTGATGTTGTTATAGTTCCCGGAATTGCCTATAATGATGAAGGAATCCGTCTGGGTCAGGGCGGAGGCTATTATGACAGGCTCTATGAGTACCTTGGAGGAGACAGTCCTGACAGGAAGGTGCTGATGATCGGAGTATGTTATGATTTCCAGATGGTGTCTTCGATACCTGTGGATGACCGTGATATGGCAGTTGATGTTTTGATAGACGTTTCGTCAGAGAGTCAGGAGGTCTGATCGTGAATTACTTTATTGCGAATATAAGTTGTCACGCACTTGTCTGCATCCTGCTCATCGTTCTGATGGTCATTATTACCAACCGTACATTTAAGCGCAAGACGAAGCATGTTCTTACGTATTTTATGCCTGTTGTACTTCTCATACTTATCGGCTTTGATATTACGCATTATCTGGCTCCGAGAATGCTCGATCTGAATAATGTATTAAGTAATATTACTTATACTCAGACGGGAAGGATTGAGGAGATATCACAGTTCAATAATTACTTTGTTGTTAACGGTGAGAAGTACTTTATCAATCCCATGCGCGGCGAGTTTGAGATAGGCGCTCTGGTAAGAGTTAAGTATACTCCTCAGTCGAATTATGCCATGTCACTTTATTATTACGGATTAGATACGGACGACTGACCTAATAAAGGGATATACAATCCGCATATACGGATTGTCAGTGCTCAAATTCTCAATATTTCCCGTTTTTGAAATATTCTATTGAACGTATCAACCTGCGGCCCCAAAATGTAAGTACTCTATTCAAGGCAGGTGATATTATGGGACGCAGATATTTTGCAAACAGAGCTCCTCTTTATAATTCCGCACGTGATGTCGGACTGTATGTAATCAGCAATGATGATATGCTCATGGAGAATGTAAACAGGGTTCTGGAGCGCAGGGGGATAATAGGAATAACTGATGCTACGGGGAGTGTCAGATACTTTGTAGACGGTAGAAGAGAGATCGATAAGACTGTAGAGCGGGTTAAGGATGCCGTAACCGATTACGGGGCAGACTGTATAGCGAATGAGACTCCGGAACGCGACAAGATGATGGATGCCGTGGCTCACAAGGTATTTGTTTCACATGGATTTGATTTTTCGCTGATAGGAAGCCATATCATATATGTACTTGTATGGAATATGCTGGATGATGAGGATTGTACAAGCTTGAATCTCAAAGAACTGTGTATGGCCTCACGCGAACAGTTTGATATGAGTTATAACCAAATGGTGCGCAATATGAGATATGCGATATCAAAAAGTGAATACAAAGATCTCCGTTCGAGAGCGGCATTAAGGCATTTATGCTTTGATGTTAAGGCTGCGTTGGCTTATTACCGCAAGATGAAAGATGATCTCTGACATAAAAAAACTGCCCCGATCTCTCGGGGCAGTTATTAACCAACAAAACTAAATCAGTTGATAGCATCCTTGAAGCTCTTACCAGCCTTGAAAGAAGGTGTCTTAGAAGCCTTGATCTTGATCTCCTTGCCTGTAGCAGGGTTGCGACCCTTACGAGCTGCTCTCTTCTTAGCTGAGAATGTACCGAAACCAACGAGAACAACCTTGTCGTCCTTCTTAACTGCAGCTACGATAGAATCGATAGTAGCCTTGAGAGCTGCCTCGGAATCCTTCTTGCTGAGACCGGACTGTGCTGCGATTGCATCAATTAATTCTGTCTTATTCATTATTTGCCTCCTAAATATAGCCTTAAATAGGCGAATTGCAATTAAATTATTACCTTTAAGCCTTTATGTGTCAAGGGTTTTTACTAAAATTGGCTTTATATTTAACATTTTTGCTATTTGCTTGTCAATTATGCCCGAAACAATGACAAATCAAGGCTTTAATGCTATTATTACTTATCGGAAAATCATTCAGGAGGATATATACATGATAGTTACAAAAGATACTATTATCGGTGATGTTGTTATGGCTGATGAGGGCATAGCTCCCATCCTTATGTCAGCAGGACTTCACTGTCTCGGTTGTGCTCTCGCATCAGGCGAGACTATCGAGGAGGCATGCATGGTTCACGGAATGGATTGCGATGCTCTCGTTGAAGAGATCAACAACTATTTCCAGAGCCAGGGCTGATCGTTACTGATCCGGTTCAAAAGAATAAGAGCTGTCACTTTGAAGTGGCAGCTCTTTCAGTTTTAATTAGTTTATCGAATTGTCTATCGGCGGATAGGCGAATGCATAACCGACGCCCCACTGTGTCTTTATGAATTCTTTGTTGGGGAGTGCCTTCTCGAACTTCTTGCGCAGATATGAAATATTAACCATTACAAGGTGATTATCACAGGGTGTATCAGTTCCCCATACTTCCTTGTAAACATCCTGAATGCTTACTGTCTGGTTAGGTCTCTCAGCAAGGAAGTTCAGGATCTCAAACTCTCTGTTGGTAAGCTTAACATACTGACCGTTCAGATATACGTCTCTTGTTCTGATATCCATCGTAAGGGGAGGGAACTCAACAACAAAGCCTTTGCTCTTTCCTGATTTCTTAATGCATGCAAAAAGGCGGAGAAGAACGATCCTGTTATTTGTATTCAGAGTAATATAGTCATCACAGCCCAATTTATATGCAATCTCCATGTCGTCGATCGATTCGCTTGCCGTATAACAGATAAAAGGGATATCAGAGATCGTCCTGACAAGAGACAGGATCGCAAAATCGTCAGTTCCCTTTGTTGAGGCCTCGCCAATTACCGCATCAGGCTTAAAGCTTGCCAATACCTCCGAAACAGAAGCAATATCAGATGTAACTTTTACATCGAAACCGGCTTCGCTCAAGACCGGAACCTTCTCCCTGATGACAGCGGGATCGAAACTGATAAGAACCAACCGCTTATTTACCATAAACGTACTTCCCCCAAAATAACCTATGAAAATTATATTTATACGTTAAGCTCATTTATATCAAAAAGAGTACTTATTTGTCAAAACCATGCGATAAATTGTAAAAAATTGATCTCAAAACAACAAAAATATGTTTGTAAACGTGACATTCTTTTGAGATAATCCAAGCATGGAAAGAGATAGGATAATTCTTCACGTTGATCAGAATTGTTTCTTTGCATCAGTAGGGATGATAAGCCATCCTGAGTATCGTGATGTTCCGATGGCTGTCGCAGGCGACATTGAGAAAAGACACGGGATAATCCTCGCCAAAAATCAGAAAGCATCTGCATACGGGATTAAGACAGCTGAAGTGATCTGGCAGGCAAAGGCCAAGTGTCCCGACCTCGTGCTGATCCCGCCTGAATATGAGAAGTATGAGTTTTACTCAAAGCGCCTTAAGTACATGTACACTGAATATACTGATCTGGTGGAACCATTTGGCCTTGATGAGTGCTGGCTTGACATGACCGGGATCATCAGTGATTTCACAGAGGCTGAGAGATTTGCAGATGAGATCAGAAGAAGGGTAAGAGATGAGTATAAGCTGACATGCTCTGTCGGAGTCAGTTTTAATAAGTGTTTCGCAAAACTGGGAAGCGATTATAAAAAGCCTGATGCAACGACTGTCATCACACCGGACAGGTTCAGGGAGATAGTGTGGCCGCTGCCCGCTTCAGATCTGCTGTTTGTGGGAAAATCGACTGTCAAGAACCTGACTAAGATAAATGTGAATACTATAGGTGATTTGGCGGCTCTGGATCCGGAATATGTTGCGAAGTTCCTGGGCAAGACCGGAGTTCTTCTCTGGGAGTATGCGAACGGGATCGATGATTCTCCTGTCTCTGAGATAAGGCATAGAAGAGACATCAAGTCGATAGGCAATTCGACGACCCCGCCTGATGATCTGACATCGCCCGAGGATGTCAGAAGGGTGCTCCTGTCGCTGAGCTCAAATGTCGCGGCGAGACTGCGTAAGCATAATCTTAAAGCTACTGTGGTGCAGATCCATGTACGTGACAGGAATCTTGCGGTCTATGAGCATCAGAGAGTCCTTTTCGAGCCCACTGATCTTGCAGGAGTGATCAATGAGAAGGCGAGGGAGCTTTTTGAGGAATCATATGACTGGCATTGTCCAATCAGGAGCATAGGCGTAAGATGTGCAAATGTGGTGTCAGCCGGAGAGGGGGAACAGTTGTCCATATATACTGATCTGGAGAGGCGTGAGAAGAACGAGAAGATCAGCAGGGCGATGGATGACATAAACAGGAGATTTGGCAAAGGTACCGTCAGGCATCTTGGTGAACTTGGAGATAACGGATGAGATATAAGAGCGCGAACGATCATTATAAAGAACGTTTCGGGAGGAAGATGTATAAGGCTTCCGTAAGTCTTAATGTGACATGTCCGAACAGGGACGGCAGTAAGGGCACAGGAGGATGCATCTTCTGTTCGGAGGGCGGTTCCGGAGAGTTCTCGCCTGATGCTTCTGTACCGGTTTCGGAGCAGATCGATATGGCAGTCTCAAAAGTGTTTTCAAAGGCGGGCCCTGACGCGGGATATATCGCTTATTTTCAGAGTTTTACAAATACATATTGTGATACCGGATATTTAAGGAAGGCGATAGAAGAGGCAATTGCTCATCCAAAGATACTTGCGGTATCGATCGGAACAAGACCTGACTGTCTTCCGGAGAATATGGTCACGATGCTCGGGGAGATGGCGAAGGATATCCCGGTGTATATCGAAATGGGACTCCAGACATCATCCGACAGGACCGCGCTTCTTATAAACAGATGCTACGAGACACAAGAGTTTGCTGATGCGGTTTCCAGATTAAAAAATGCAGGGATCAATGTGATCGCACATGTTATTTTCGGACTGCCCGGCGAGACGGTTGAAGACATGATGGATACAGTCAGATATGTGGTGGATTCCAGGTGCGACGGAATAAAGTTTACATGCCTTTATGTTCTCAGGAATACTGTGCTCGAGAAGATGTATCTGAACAAAGAGTTTGAAACTCTCACGATGAAGGAGTATTTTGATATTGTTGAGCAGGCGCTGGAGATCATACCGGATGATATGACGGTTCACCGTCTGACGGGCGACGGGCCAAAGAGACTTCTCATCGCTCCGGAATGGACAAAGAATAAGCGCAGTGCAGTTAATTATATCAACAGGAGATTTGGCAATGGGTAAATACATCAAAGAGTATCTTGCTGAAGTTGAACTCTTCGTGTCGGAAATGTCAGGCAGGAGCCGGGAAGAACTTAAAGAGTTCCTGGATGAGTTTGAGAAGAAGATATCCTTCTTTCAGCACGAGAGACTTATTCATCTTCTTGTTACTTTAACTTTTGCGCTGCTGCAGATCTTTACTGTGTACGCAGTACTCTCGCTGCCTTATCCTTCAAGTCTTACTTTTGTGATCTTAACTGTGATAATACTGTGCCTTCTGACAGGGTATATATTCCACTATTACCTACTGGAGAACAGCGTTCAGAGAATGTATCATCTGAGAGACAGCATCGTTGAAGAGATCAAAAAAAGATCCTGAGACTATCAGGATCTTTACAGCCGGGTGTGAACTCACACCTTTTTAATTATACACCCCGCATGTCAACCAAGGGAACTGACAAACTGTACCAATCGTGTATTTGCAGTTTGTCATTTGTGTTACATTGTAATATTCCTGTTGCGCGGTAAAATAAAATCAGTTCCAGGGAATACGGAGACGGAAGTCGAAGGAGACCTGAACAGCCGCCAGAGGGATTAAAGCTTGATGGTGCGTATGGCAAGAACCTTTAAGTAGTGATTATTTAGGGCGAAGCCGTTGAGACGAAGCAGACAGCGTATATCTTAGCCGTGGCCGAGAGGCTCTGAGAGTAACGATAGAAGCGCTGCGGATACGGAGCAGAAACTTGAAACTAACGGAGATACGAGCAGCGGTTAACGCGAGTTACCAGAGATGGAGATTTGCGAACCGCAGGTTGTAGCATACAGTTGATTTGGTGTCGGCCCGCGTGCTTGTGAGATGTCACAGCCGATAGGAAAGAGCCATAGCCTCAACAGATGCTATGTCGGTCGGACAACCGAGTAGCCGGTACGAGAAGGTGCCGGGGACGGTACCTGGTAAAGTTCGGCGAAGGGAAGACCTGAAGCACGATATAGCTGATAGTTGTAGCAGTCATACGGTGCTGCAATGTCGGATGAGTGCATTCCGCTCGTGGTAGTTAAAAGGGCTGATAGGTAGCGAGCGACGAGGTTTTACCTAACGTTAATTTGGTTCGCTGGGACGAAGGAGAGCTGTTCTTTTTAGGGCAGCTCTTTTAGTACCATAGAAAGTGTAATTGTTAGAGAGTAATTAACTCCGACAGTTGCACTTTTCTTATAATACGGGGAGTAATTGGCCTGACGTGCGGCTTTTTAGTACCATAGAAAGTGTAATTGTTAGAGAGTAATTAACTCCGACAGTTGCACTTTTCTTATAATACGGGGAGTAATTGGCCTGACGTGCGGCTTTTTGGATCTTGCATCCGTCAAAAAAACTGTCAGCCAATCC
>JAILDX010000015.1 GCA_024688685.1 Saccharofermentans sp. | reverse complement strand
AGCTTCCGGTCACAAACTGCGTCTTAAACTCGTCTGATACATCCACATCAAGCTTTGCGACTACTTCTCCGAAGGTCTTAACAAGGTACTCGGTAAAATATCTGGTAAACTGCTTCTCCGATTCACCGTACATTATCGAACCGATACTGTCCTTATGGTCCTTGATGTGCCATAGAAGATGCTCCAGGATCGGCTTTATATCGTCGTGATCAGAAGAGAAGTCGTGACTTTTCTCAGGGATTAAGGATTCAGAGAACACATGTGTAAACAACTCGTCGCACATTTGCTCAAGGAGCTGATCTTTAGTCTCAAAATGCGAATAGAAGGTACTCCTTCCGATATTTGCTTCGTCAATTATCTGTTGTACCGTTATATCTTCGAAACGGTATCTGTCAAGCAATCTCGTAAGGGCCTCGTATATTGCCGTTCTCGTCTTTTGTTGTCTTCTGTCCATTTATATTTCCCGTACATTTTCGAAAGATTGTTCAATAAAGAACACATCCTGGATTCTGCTCATTGTCCGTTCGTATTGATGATTATAACATCTTACCGAACAAAGTGTTCAGGAAGTGTATGTATGAATAACAGAAAAGCTATCAGATATGCAATATATGCAGCGTTGCTGTACGCTATAAGCACCCCTTTCTCCAAACTGCTGATGTCTCAGATCACGCCAATGTTCATGGCAGGTCTTCTCTATCTGGGAGCCGCAATAGGAATGAGCATCGTTTGTATTTTTACCCGGGGCAGTGAGGATAAGTCAAAACCCTTTACCCGCAAAGATATTCCATATCTGACAGCCATGGTGGTGCTCGATATCCTTGCGCCGATCCTTCTCATGACCGCGCTTTACCACTCTCCTTCAGAATCAGTTTCACTGATAAACAATTTCGAGATCGTGGCAACATCACTCATAGCATTTATCGTGTTCAAAGAGAAGATAACCCCAAGGCTATGGATCGCTATAGTCCTGATAACTGTAGCGAGCATATTGCTTTCTGTAAGCGACACTACTTCGTTTTCGATATCTCCATATTCAGCCCTGGCGCTTCTTGCATGTTGCTGTTGGGGTCTTGAGAACAACTGTACCAGGAAGCTTTCTTACAGTGAACCCGCAAAGATCGTAATAGTAAAGGGATTCGGCTCCGGAACCGGTTCTGTCATTGTGGCTCTCATCTCGGGAGACAGGCTTCACCCGTCCCCTTATATCCTTCCGGCGCTTCTCCTCGGATTTATAGCATATGGTCTGAGCATCTTTGCTTATGTATACGCACAACGCTATATCGGTGCCGCCAAGACATCCGCTTTCTATGCCCTGTCACCTTTTATCGGTGCGCTCATATCCATAGCCGTCTTCCCGAAGATACCATCTGTTTTATTTGTTGCGGCCTTTGCCGTTATGGCAGCAGGCACATTCCTTGCTATAGATAAAGACTGATAGATCAGTCCATATCCAATCCCATAAGGATCACTTCATTCTCCTTTTTGAAGCCGTGTTTACCGTAGAATTCCGGGAGGACACCTTCGCCTGCCGTTATGAGGTGAACGCCTGATATCCCCTGCTCTTTAAGATCTGACAGACACTGCTTAAGGAGAGTGGTCGCAATACCCCTTTTCTGATATAAGGGATCTACGGCAAGGTCGTTGATCTCAAAGGTCCTTCCGTACGAGAATAGCATCGATGTACCGAGGATAAAGCCTGCCACATTGCCGTCTTCGATATATTCAAGCCCGTAAGCCTGCTTGGATTCGAGTAGTTCCCTGACATGTATCGTGGCATCCTGAACGGACCAATGGTCGTTCCAGGGCTCTCCCGAGAAAGCCTCGGCATATATCCTTCCGTATTCTTCAAGATGCTCCATAGTGCAGTGTCTTATATTCATGTGTTCAACCTTTTTGTTTTTTATGATTATAACTCAAAGTAAGAGCCGCCGGCTGGACCGGCGGCTGATACTTCGAGGTTTTGCGTTATGTCAATTGCTAAGATCCATCTCTCTGATGATCTTCCTCAAACCTAAGATGTGAGACGGAGATACTGACAGTTCGTCAATGCCCATCTCCATGAATCTTCTGGTGAGTTCGGGATCTGCACCGAGCTCTCCGCAGATGCCTACCCATGCACCGCCCTTGTGTCCGTTCTGTATGACCATGTTGATCATGCGCAAGATAGCCTCGTGATGAGGATTGAAGAACGATGAGAGCTTTGCATTCTGCCTGTCGATAGCCAGAGTGTACTGAGTGAGATCGTTGGTGCCGATGCTGAAGAAA
>JAILDX010000012.1 GCA_024688685.1 Saccharofermentans sp. | reverse complement strand
GGCTGGCAGGAACGCTTCATGGAAAAACTCGTAAATGAGTATTCGAAAATGCTTAAGGATAAATCCATGCCTGCCTCAGAGAAGTTCTGGAAGCTTGAGGACAGAATAAAGAAAGACAAGCGTCTTACCGGTGTCATGTGTGAGATGCGAAAGTCCGAAGTGGTCTGGAACCTTATATCGCTCTACCGTGAGGGTGCGATAACACTTGATGACTTAGACGGATTCAGTGATAAGTTGGTCGAAAGAATTAAGATAGCTGTGGAGTGATGTTATGCATGAATATTCAAGGATACTGATTGAGGAGTATTGTAGGAATCATAAGACTGCCAAGAGCAAAAGGCTTATGATTCTCAATTAAGAAGAAAGCTGTATGCTTCACAAGCCCTGGCGGTAGGTAAATCAAATGGACCAGTTCTCGGTATGATAGGGGGCGTCACAATCAGCTGAGATATAAATAATTGAGGCTTCCCCATACGGGTAATGCTATAATTCTACTTGTATGGGGTAAGCCTGATCATTCCGGGAGGATCTATATGAGCGATATAGTTAAGTTTGATGAGCAGTATGCTCAGTGGATAAAGGATGTAAGTTCTCGTTTCAGGCAGAGCCAGATCAAGGCTGCATGTAAGGTCAATGTGGAACTTATGAGGTTCTATTGGAGCTTGGGAAGAGATATATCGATCAGAGAGAAAGAGAACGCCTACGGAACGGACTTCTTTAAGAAGCTCAGTGCTGATTTGTGCGATGCAATTCCCGAGGTGAAGTCCTTCTCAGATACAAATCTTCGATATATGAAGAGGTTTTATGAACTGTATCCTAGTGCTATGAATCTGCCACAAGCTGTGGGAGAATCTTCTTCAGAGAAAAATCTGCCACAAGTTGTGGCAGAATCTGAACAGATGATATTCCGTATCCCTTGGGGACATAACAGGATGATCATTGACAAGTGCAAAAATGATCACGATAAAGCTATGTTCTTCGTTAGGCAGACCATAGAAAACAACTGGTCCCGCGCTGTTCTGCTCAACTTCCTTGATACAGATCTTTACCAACGCCAGGGTAAAGCAATCACTAACTTTAGCAAGGTATTACCTGCTGTTCAAAGTGATCTGGCTCAGGAGATGACCAAAGATCCTTATAACTTCGACTTTCTTACACTAAGGTCGAATTATGACGAGAAAGAACTGAAAGATGCATTGATGAACAATGTGCAGAAGCTCCTCATGGAACTCGGTAAGGGATTTGCTTTTGTTGGCCGCGAGTACAGACTCGTCGTTGGCGAGACAGAGCAATTTATTGATATGTTGTTCTATAACATAACCAATCACTGTTATGTTGTCGTCGAAGTAAAGGTCAGGGATTTCGAGCCTGGTGATATGGGCCAGCTCGGCACGTATATAGGTGCCGTTGACGGTATTCTTAAAACTGACGGCGATAATCCGACTATCGGATTGCTTATATGCAAGACTAAAGACAATGTCCTTGCGCAGTATGCTGTTAACATGATAAACGCACCTATAGGTATATCGGAATATGAGCTGAGTTCACTTCTGCCGGAAGAGTTCAAGAGCTCTATGCCTACGATCGAAGAGATCGAGAATGAACTGAAAGATAAGTAATGGATAAAAGTATCCTTACGATAGAGGATATCAGAGCGATTATCACACCTCTGGCATACAAGTATAATGCAGCCGAAATCTGGGTTTTCGGTTCATATGCAAGAGGAGACGCCACTTCCGATAGCGACATTGACTTATTAGTATCAGGCGGCGACAGTTTCAAACCCGTATCTGTATTTGAACTGGCTGAAGAAGCAAGACGGATTCTCAGGAAGAATGTGGATATGTTCGAGATCAGCGAGATCAACACTGACAGCAGCTTTTATGATCGTATCATGCGTGAGAAGGTTCGAATAATCTAGCGATATACAGCTCATATCACCGGTAATGTTCAAGTATAAAAGGGACGCAATTAACGGCGCCTCAGCACAACTGTTTGCAGATTTCCGCTAACACTCAAAGACATCATGGGGTTATAATGACCTCATAATGATCTTTGTAGTCACGGAGAAAGGAGTTATTAATGGCTACAGAGATAAGAAGAAAAGATGATAAGAACCGCGTGCTGAAGAAGTACGAATCGGTAAGGAAGAACGGCGGGTATGAGTATAAGTACCCTATCGGTAACGGCAAGCGCAGATCGATCTACGCTGACACGCTGGAAGAACTTCGTCAGCTTGAGAAAGAGATACAGAAAGATGTAGTTGACGGTATCAAGCTCGACAATAACATGACTGTAAACGACGTTTACGACAAGTGGGTCAAGGTCAAGCGTGGTCTCAGGGAATCAACCTTTCATAACTATAAATATATGTATGAAATGTTCGTTAAACCTGATCTCGGACGCCGGAAGATTGCGGACATCAAGAGATCGGATGTAAGAGCTTATTACAATCATCTTAATGAGGATAAAGGTCTTGGCATCACTACGCTGGACAATGTCCACACCGTACTCCATCAGGTGTTCGAACTTGCAGTTGAGGATGACTACATCCGTGCAAACCCTGCAGATAAAGCCTTGCAAGAGTTGAAGCGCTCATCCAAGAAAGGCAGAAAGTGCAAGGAAGATCCTGCAAGAGCTCTGACTGTTCCTGAGATGCAACTGTTTGAGGAGTTCCTTAATACGGATCAGCGTTATGAGACCTGGCGGCCCTTATTCACGATCATGTTGTGGACAGGCATGCGTGTCGGAGAGTTCACCGGATTGCAGTGGGATGATGTCGACTTCGAGAAAAATCTCATACACGTGCAGCGTACTCTGGTGTATTTCGATCGAGGCGGAGCTAAAAGATGCTCATATGCGATCAACGATACCAAGACCGTGAATGGTGACCGCTTCATTCCGATGCTTCCGCAAGTAAGAGAATCGTTCTTTAAATTGAAGGATCTTTATGAACTTGCCGACATCAGGTGCACTATGGAAGTTGACGGCTTATCAGACTTCGTATTCCTTAACCGGTTCGGACGACCTTATAATCAGTCTTCATTGAACAGGGGACTCGGGCGGTTGATGAGAGACTGCAACTTCAAGCAGATAGACAGCGGTAAGAAAGATCCGCTCATGCTACCGGCACTCTCAAATCACTGGCTAAGACACACGTTCATAACAAGGTGTGTTGAAGCCGGTATCCCGGTAAAGGTCGTACAGATGGTTGCAGGACATTCAGATATCGAGACAACACTTGATATCTATACGAATATCTCAGTCGACTACACCACTAAAGAAATGCAGGCGCTCAACACCTTCTTCAAGCGTTTTAGTGATGGCAACAGTAGTACGGATTCATACGACAAGTGTACGACCGTCGTACGACCAATTTACGACGGATTGCAGAAAATGTTTGGAAACGTATGAAAACATACAGTTCGGGGAAATCAATAAGATCAGGCGTTTCGGGGATTATACAAACATATGTTCGCGTAAAAACACCCCTCAGAGCACGTCCCTACGCTGATGTAACGAGCAGATTTATGAATACTGAACTGTCCGCACTCGAAGAGTATTTAGAGTCATAACACTAAAGAGAGCTAATATAGGTCCAACCTTACGCCGCATACGCCAAGGTTAAACCAAAGACCCGCTTTTCCACCTCGTGTCATTATGATACGAGGTGGTTTATCCTCAGAGAATCGCCTTGCACCATATGAATA
>JAILDX010000013.1 GCA_024688685.1 Saccharofermentans sp. | reverse complement strand
TATCGGCATGCTTGTTCAGGATATGGGCAGTGTTCTAACCTATATAACTTACGACAAGCTGCCTGACGGGGCTGATGTCATGGAACTGTGGAACAAGGCCTTCGATAATCTCTGCAGAGATATTCATTACAGATGGAGTGATTCCAAAGAGCCCGGCATTTATGGCATCCTGGCAGGCGGGGATTTCGAAGCGGAAAGCTTATGTCTTGACTATATCTGGAAAAATCTCTCGGATGACCTGAACGACGATCTGATCGTATGCGCCCCAACGAAGGACATCGTTTTATACACGAAAGCAAGCGATAAGAAGCTTGTGAAAAAGATTCTGAAGATGGCTTCAGACACGTTTGAAAGCAATCGGGAAGAAACACCGCATCTCTTGTTTTGCAAAGATGTTTTTGTTTTCGACCGGAAAAGCGGGCATCTGGAGATCAGTATGAAATACTGTTTTTAATCCTCAGTTATATATTCGATTCACTTTATAAGTATTAAGGAAATTGATTAATGGGCAATGATCTTGAAAGGCTTTATTTAAAACTTAGACAATTAGAACCCGAGGATTTATACAAGATTGAGGCCGATTTTTTTCTGTACTTTTATAATGATAAGCGTAAAGCCGCATTGCCTCCGGTTAAGACATTTCTGATTGTTTCAGGCTGGTATGGAACATGGTTTAGAAGCGGATCCTGGGCATTTTATGCCCAATGACGGCATACAGTCGATAAGGATCACATCGTACTTCTTTCTTAATGGCTCAATTGTCCGCTTAAGGACTGATTCTCTGCTCATACAGTTGAACAGAGCAGTCTCTGTACCGGACAAGCTAATGTTTGATGGGATAAGATCAACATTCTCAAAATGCTCTATAGCATTATTAATAAAAATACTATCCTTATCTTCTCCGGTCATCTCAAAAGCCATGAGTTCCGAAAGTGTGACTTCAAGCATATCGGGATTATCGATATTACAGCTCCTTGTAAGGCTTGGATAGATTTATTTTGGTATTACTGTGAAGTGGTGTCTCGTGAATTGAACGATTAAGTGACAGGGGCCCGGAGTGATCCGGGCTCTTGTTTTTTTTACAAGGATTTTCCTGAAAGCAATGATATATGGCTGTTGAAGTGTTAGTATAGATAATTAGCAGTAGACTGTACTGTGAATTTGACTTTAGCCATTTAACTGACTCCGCAATTTGCCAAACACGTCCTCGTGAGTCATTCTCTTGAGCATATGCGCCCGTCGGATAATGACAGTTTGTAAAAGCTGATACTGACTGATCGGCAAAGCCCTCTGAAGCTTATGAGTTTCAGAGGGCTGTTTGTATCAAAATAGGATACGGATGATGTTATCAGTCTTTCCTTGTTATCTGATCTACGACGACCGAGATTGCTCCGAAGACTATGCCTGCAATAGGCCATACAATCCATGTGAATCCCCAGTTGTTGGTCGTAAAGCTCCAAGCGAGATATCCTGCTGTTACAAGGAGCCAGTATGCGGGAGCTACCGCGTTCATGACCTTGTTCTCTTTCTTTGCCTTGGTGTAATCATCTTCCTGCAAAACTCTGCTGTAGCTGTCCTTTACCATACCGGCTCTTATTATCATGTTCACGCCTGCGCCGATAAAGAGCAGAAGTGCGCTTGCTGCAGCGATGATCGGGGGTTCGTTGTTCTCGTTGATGAAGGCGACTGCTACGAGCAGGATCACACCGAGAAGGATGGTTACGATACCCATTGTGATACCGCGTACGAAGCGGGGTTCGAACTTATTCGACTTGGTTCTTACGGCACCGTCAACGCCGTATTCGGTCTCGAATGATTCCTTCTCAAGCCATTCCCATTTGCTGAGAGCCATACCTGCAGGGATTATGAATACCAGCGAGATCGCTACTAAAACAAGGAGCAATACTGTTCCGAGGCCTCCTGCGACGCCTTCGGAGATGCCCGATCCTGCCTTAAATGCACTTTCGAGAAGCAACAGAGGTACGGGGCAGCTTGTGCATATGGCAACTCCGAGTGCGATCTTATCAGAGCTCTTCTTAACGATATCAAGATAAGTATTGGCTTCCTCCAAAGACAGCTTCCTGAGGGAAGAATCAGAGTCTGCTTTCTCAGACGGGATCACATCTTCTATATCGTCCTTAAGAAGATAATCGGTACTTACTCCGAATATCTTGCTCATCTCAAGGATCCTCTGAAGGTCGGGGACGGACTGGGCGCCTTCCCACTTGCTTACGGACTGTCTTGATACGCCGAGCTTATCTGCCATTTCCTCTTGTGACCAACCTAATTTCTTACGTTCATTTATTATCTTATCTGCGAGTATCATAACGTTTACCTCTTCCTAAATTATACCAGACATTCGTGCACTTGCCTTATGCCGTTAAGATACACGAAGCAGTGATTGCACACCATAAAGTCGCCTTTGAAATCTGTCAACTGACAGTTGCAACCCTTGTAAACAGGGCATGTAATCCCGATAGTTCGAATTCCTTTCTATTTAATGATGGTTAAGATAATTATAAATGAGGCGGTAGGAAAATTTAATTATTTTCTCGTGCCCATATACTATATGGAGTGCATATGTGGTTCTGTAAAAAAGTCGGTCTAACCCTGCCTTCTTACCCTGACATACACATTATTCAGGTCCATCGTCGAATTGTAGCTCACCTCATCAGCCGCGGCGAAAACAAGTCTCAATCCGAAGTTGCGGTCAGGCACATCCGGGTCGATCATCTTATACTGTTCCGTCAGATCGAAGGGCTTGCCATTATCCCGCAGCCTGATCATAAGCATGCTGCCAGTGATCATGAACTTCAGTTCCAGGTGGCCATCCCTGCGGTCTTCAAATCCGTGCTGCAGTGTATTAGTCGTCAACTCCTCCACCATCAGTGCCACATGGTACGACTGGCGCGGATCGACACCATTGGCAGCGCACAGTTCGTTCACCTGCTGCGATGCAGAGACAACCTGCTCCGGATCTTTGATCGTAACCTTGATCTCAGTAATAATCTCCTGATCAACGAAGCTGTCCGGGATCACTATATTACGCATCTTGACGATCAGATGTGCAGCGCCCAGCACAGCCAGCACAAAGAGCTCACTGGCAGTAAACGATGCGTATATACCAAGATCGCCGAAGAAATATCCAAGGATCCATGCGAACATCAGAGGTGACAGCAAAGATCTGAAGATCGTAAAAATGGATGCCGCCTTACGGAGCCCCAGGCCCTGGAAATACGCGATCACCGATGAGTTGACCGCGATAAAAGGTACGCCGGTAAGATAGAGCATCAGCGCTGTAACGCCCAGCGAATGAACAGTATCATCTGCTGTAAAGAGCCAGAGGATAGGCGACGCCAAAACTATAAGGATGCCCGCTATCGTCATGCCGCCTACGAAGCTCCAGCGGAGGACGAACATCTTCTCCTGCCTCAGGATCTTTACATCAGATTCCGCTGCGCACATTCCGGTAAGGATCAATGTGGCACTGCTGATCCCGATGCACATGGCCTGAGGAATATACTGGAGCGCATCCTGAACAGACAATGCTGCCAGTCCCGGCATCGTGCCGTATGTAAGCACGAAGAAGTTTACGACAATGGGAAGAAAAGCTTTGCATATCTTGTCGATCCCGCCCGGCAAACCTGTCGATACGACGGATCTCAAGGCTGATATATCAGGCAGACAGAAG
Source organism: Saccharofermentans sp. (assembly GCA_024688685.1). Lineage (GTDB taxonomy): Bacteria > Bacillota > Clostridia > Saccharofermentanales > Saccharofermentanaceae > Saccharofermentans. The sequence goes on along the minus strand of JAILDX010000013.1, from coordinate 1,247 downwards.
CCAGGTCTGATAAGCGCCTTGGCGCCAAGGAAGTACAGGAAGATAACTGCGCAGGAGACGAGATATGCTGCGGTGCTTGCAGATGCTATTCCGAGCATTCCCCACCCCAGCCAGACTGACAGGATGTCGCCTGCAACATCCACAACAAAGAGCGCTATGGAGGATGCTCTGATAATCCTTCCCCCACCTCCGAGAAGAGCGACTGTTCCGAGCACGTCGTATAACAGGATCGGGAGCGCACCGATAAGGATCGGTCTTAAGTAATCACCCGTAAGGACTCTTGCCTGGCCAATATCCGCTGAGCCTGCGAAAGCATTCGTTATCGCCTGCGGGTATATGATCCCTGCAGCGGTAAAACATATTCCCAGCACAACGGTCACTGTGATAACTGTCCTGAATAACCTGCCGGCCTTTACCCTGTTCCCCACTGCTATCTCGCGCGGCAGCGCCACGGAAAGTCCACTTGCGAAAACAGTGCTGAAGAATGAATAGATCAAAAATAAAGGCATCGCCAGCTTCATGGCGGACAAGCCTTCCGTCCCCAGATAACGACCCACAAAAACACAGTCTATTATGCCTGTCAGGGACAATGTCAGTGACTTGATAAAACTGATGATGACTATGTTGTTAAAGATTCTTTTTTCCACGATCTATCCATTTTGTGCGCGATCTTGATTTCCGTATAAAAACATTATAATCATTAGCACAGTCTATTATGCCTGTCAGGGACAATGATACTACAAAACTGGTGCATCGTTCAACATCTACATTCGATGCTCCGCCGATGGCAGATTGTGCTATATGACAGAGAAAACGCGTCTGATATAAGAAAAACTTATTCCTGCTGAGTCATAACGACTTTGCGTATTCCGTTTTCGGTCTTGGGGGTGTAAACGGAATAATAAACCCCTTTGCCATCCATATGGTTGAAATAGACCAGATTATGGTTAACATCAACGAATCCGTTAGTTAAATCAATATCCTTCCAGCGGAGGCCGGTAAGCTCTCCGACCCTGAGGCCTGTGTTGGCCATAACGAAGAAGGTAGGATACCACTGCCTGAACCTTGGATTCTCATGAATGAAAGTCAGGAAGTTGATCTCCTGTTGCAGCGTTAGCGACGTTCTCTTTGTACGCCGGTCCGCATAAGCGTTCTTCAGTTCTTTTAGGACACGGTCACATGGATTCTTTCTTAAGAGATCATCATCTACTGCAAACTGAAAAACCTGGTGTAGGACAGTGTGTACG
>JAILDX010000020.1 GCA_024688685.1 Saccharofermentans sp. | reverse complement strand
GGATTGGCTGACAGTTTTTTTGACGGATGCAAGATCCAAAAAGCCGCACGTCAGGCCAATTACTCCCCGTATTATAAGAAAAGTGCAACTGTCGGAGTTAATTACTCTCTAACAATTACACTTTCTATGGTACTAAAAAGCTGACCCTGAAGAAGGGTCAGCCGTAAAGATCATTAAGATCGTTAATTAATCAGTTATTAGAGAGCTGAAACTCTTGTGCCTGAAACGGACTCTTCAGCTGCATCTACGATAAGGTCAACGTTCTTAGGTGTGCAAACGAATGTTGTCTTAACAGGTGTAGGCTCGATCTTGCCATCCAGTGCATATACAGAACCGCTGATATAGTCAACTACTCTCTGGTTGTTAGCTGAACTTGTCAGGTTGCAGATTACGATGTGACCCTGCTTGATGTGGTCGCATACGATCTGGCTTGTTCTGATATCGTAAGGTGTAAGCATAATAACAACTGCTGACTGTGAAGGCATAACGGGTGACTGTACTGCTACAGGTCCGCGGTAAGCCTGCTGTGTCTCCTGGAAAGGAACCTCATCATAGCTCTGCTCAGCAACAGGTTCAAAAACTGTCTCCTCAGCAAAGTTCTCTGTTCCGTACTCGGATCCGTACATGCTCTCATCCTCATACTCGTCGTATGACTCCTCAGGTGTGATCATGCTCTTGAAAAGTTCTGAAAATCTGCCCATGTTTTATTTCCTCCTTGTTTTTGCCCCACCGGGAACTTGTGAAATATGGTTAGAATATACAGAAAACTTTGATGGCAATCAATAAATTTTGTGGATTGTCAAATAACCGAAAAATTATGAAATATGCTTGTAATATTTCGGATGTATCATTGTTACATTTGCCGTAAAATAAGGCTCAAACGAGGAATTTGCTCCTGTCACCGAAGATTGCGGTACCTATCCTGATATGTGTCGCGCCTTCCTTAATAGCACTAGCATAGTCCTGTGACATACCCATCGACAAAACGTTCCATTCCTTCACTGAAGGGACATAGGATCTCATGTCCTCCCAGAGCTTATAAGTATCGGCAAAGACTGATCTTGCCTGACCCTCATACTGCTCGATAGGAGCCATTGTCATCATACCCTTGAGCCTGATACCGTCCATAGCACCTATCTTCTCTATTGCATCCTTAGTCTCTTCCGGAGCGAAGCCATGCTTGCTCTCCTCCCCCGAAACATTGACCTGAAGCAATATATCCGTGATAACATTGTTACAAACTGAGCGCTTACTAATCTCTTCGGCCAGTTCCACAGTGTTGACGGAATGGATAAGATGCGTCTTTCCGATAAGATATTTGACCTTATTCTTCTGTAATGTACCGATCATATGCCATCTCGGCTCAAGTCCGATACTTTGAAGTTCATCTATCTTTGCAGTGAGATCCTGGACCTTGTTCTCACCCAGATCCATAAGACCCGCCTTAAACGCTTCTGCAGCATATTCCCATGGAAACACCTTGGAGACACCGATAAGCGTGATATCCTCAGGAGCCCTTCCGGCTTCTGCCGCTATACGGGCGATATCACCCTTAACCTCTTCTATACGCTGTCTTAAACCCTGTATCTCCAGTTCATCCACGGTATATCACACCACCTTATCGTTAGGATTACATGATGTAGGATTGACGATTATGACTGTGTCATTATCCGGAATCTTCGCTCCACCGACAGGGATGACGATTACAAACTCTCTGTCATAGTCAGTTACGATAACTCTGTGCTCGGCAACGAATCCCTGATTATTGATGTATATCGATGCGATTCCTTTGTAGTTTGAAGGAGTGATGCTCTCAACATTTGCACCAAGTCCTGTAGTCGAATCTATAAACACAGCCTGATAGCCGTCCGCATACTTACTGTTTATCCTGAGGATCGCAGAATACTCATTATATGTCGCGAAACCGACGATCACTCCTCCGTCCTCTGTCGCCTCACAATGAACGACCTCACACCCCGCTATGGTAACTGTATCCGGCTGGGTGACATTGCCTTCTTCGTCGATCTCAACAGCAGGTATTATATTAATATTAAATATATTACCTACAGTAAAGTTCTCAGGGATAACCTGTGTCTCCGGAGCAAAGTAAACGGAGAAACCTGACTTGTCAGAATCTATAAGTTCTTCATTCACGATGCTTGACTGCTGGATCCTCATACCCGTTGATTTGGTGATGACGATTTCGATATCGACTGTTCTGAGGTCAAGCAGGTCTTCAACATATCTTGTTGTGGAGAAGATAATGAGCATTCCGCTGCTGTCCGAATCACATCTTACAACCTCAGCTCTCTCAACTACCAGACCCTCCGACGAGATATTGATGTCATGCTTCGTTCCGACAGCGAAGTCAGTTGCCGCAGCATCCTTAGCACTGAGGAATACGGCAAACATCTGACTCTCGTTCTGAACGATCCTGCATACGTTCTGCTGCGCCTTGGCATTATAGTTAGCCGGAATGGCGCCAACAGAAGAATTGATAAGCTTTCTGACGTCGCTTCTCTCTGCTGAAGTGATCTCATCAAAGGTCAGAGTCTCTTCCTGACCGTCAAGTCTGAACGATACAATACCCGGTCTGGGAGCCTTTATTATTGCAGAACTCCTCTGCAGAGAGCTCTCATACATCTGCTCATCATTACGGAGAACACTCAGTCTCTCGTCGTTGAAATCGATTTCTGAAAGAGCTGTCTCACGTTCGTCAAGAAGAACTGAGATGGAAGACGTATAAGTCGCAAGACCCTGCAGCTTGCCTGTCGAAGCATCAAATCTGATGGAATCTATGATAGGCTCAAGATTCTGATTATAGGAATCATAAACCTTCTTAGCCGTCTCAACATTGCCCTCTTCTATAAGTTCCTGCTGGACCTCTGATATCTGTGACTGAACATTACGCAGATCCGCTACCGTTGTCTGCTTATCCTCGGGAACAACCATCGCAAGGCTCTGGCTCGTAGCAACACGGCTGCCCTCCGTAACGGATGTGACAAGCTCACCGTTTGCCGAAGAAAGAACAGGGGTCTCCTCCCTGACGATAAGCGCCTTTGCACCGATCGTATGCTCAATGGAACCGTCTGTTACAAACGAGAACTTTGGTTTCTCAGCGACATAACTTACAAGGTGATAAACAACAAACGCGAGGACCAGAAGTCCTGCAGCCGCAGCCACGGCACCGAAAAGGCCGTTCCTTACGGCAATCCTCTCAGCCTTCATCCTCGAATTGAGAGTCTTCTTCTTTTGGTTGGTCTGCTTCTTTTCCTTCTCGTCTATCTGGCGGGTGATATCCGTAACATCTGCTTTCTGCTGAGCGTCCTCAGGCTTATTCTCCGGTTTCTCAGATCTCTCAGGCCTTGCGTTTTTCTTCTTTGCGTCCGCCTTTTTCCCTACAGGCTTTCCCTGCGGTTTGCCCTGTGGTCTTCCTGCCGGTTTCCCGACAGGTCTGCCCTGAGCGGGTCTTCCCTGAGCCATGCCGTTCTGAGGCATCCGGCCATTCTGATGACCCTGAGCCCCCTGCGGAACCTGTCCGTTCTGACCGTTAGGACTGGCCGGACGGTTATTCATTCTCTGCCCGTTAGGACCTGCCTGGCCGTTGGGGCCTGCAGGTCCGCGTCCGTTCTGCAGAGGCCTGTTGCCTCTGGGCTGATCAGGTCTTCCCTGCATCTGCTGCGGCCGCTTCTTCGTATTATTCTTGTTATTCTTCTTACCGGAAGCCATTATCCACCTCGTTTACGATAAAGACAGCATTACCGCCAGCTTCGCCTGATCGGCAATAAGTCCGCCCTGCAGATATGCAATGTAAGGCGGCCTCATCGGTCCGTCACACGACAATTCCGTCGTCGCGCCCTGCACAAAGGCGCCTGCAGCCATTATAACCTTATCCTCATATCCCGGCATATCCCACGGAGTCGGAGTCACATATGAATCTACCGGGGAACAGCTCTGGATCTTTCCAACGAAATCACACATCTTCTTCTCATCATCGAAAATGAGAGTCTGAACTATATCTCCTCTCCTGTCACATGACGCAGGAGACGTCTTTGCATAACCTGTCTTCTCAAGTATCTTGGACGCAAACACAGCGCCCTTAAGGCACTCAGCAACGCACTGTGGCGCCGTAAACAATCCCCTTGCGATCATCCTGTTGAATCCAAGAGTAGGACCTACTTCGCTTCCCAGACCGGGAGTCGTAAGATGTCTCGCACACTTCTCGACGAGCTCTTCCCTTCCGGCAATGTATCCGCCCGTATAGCAGATTCCGCCGCCCGGATTCTTGATCAGCGAGCCTGCGCAGATATCACAGCCGAGATCGCCGGGTTCGTACTTCTCGCAGAACTCACCGTAGCAGTTATCAACCGCAACTATCACATCCGGCTTCTTGTTATGTGCCGCTTCCGCAATTGCTCTGATGTCATCTGACAGAAGCGCGCGTCTTGCCGTATATCCTCTTGATTTCTGGATGAAGACCATCTTAGTCGATGAATCGATCATGGACACCATCTTATCAATATCAGGCGTCCCGTCAGGAAGGAGTTCCAGATCCTTATAGTCTATGCCGTAATTCTTGAGCGAACCGTCGTTACCACCGCTTCCGATACCGATCGTCGAAGCAAGTGTGTCATAAGGCTTCCCTGTGACGGAAAGCATTGTATCTCCCGGACGGAGCAGACCGAACAGCATGGATGAGATAGCCTGTGTTCCGGAGCTGATCTGGATCCTTACATAAGCCTTCTCAAATCCGAAGATCTTAGCATAGATCTCTTCGATCTTCTCCCTGCCGATATCGTCGTATCCATATCCGGTAGTAGCGCCCATGTGCACATCAGAAAACCTTGCCTGCCTGAAGGCATCAAGGATCTTAAGCTCATTATATGAAGCGATCTCATCAATACCGGCATAAACATCTGCCAGTTCCCTGTCACACAAAGCCCCTGCCTCAGCGACAGAAGGTGACACTCCGTACTTGATAAACCGCTCGAAACTCATATCCATAGTGGAGATTATAACATATATTTTATATATCAAATAATAAAGCCGTTCTTCCGAACGGCTTCCTTGTTGATCTTATTTCTTGCTCTTGTCCATTCTCTTATTGAACTTGTCAATACGTCCGCCTGTATCTACGAGCTTCTGCTTACCTGTGTAGAAAGGGTGGCACTTTGAGCAGATGTCTACACGAAGATCGCTCTTTGTGGACAGTGTCTCAAATGTCTCACCGCAGGCACACTTAACTGTTACAAGCTGTGTCTTAGGATGAATGTCTGCTTTCATTTGTTCTCACCTCTCATCAAAGATATGACGCGTAACTGATCAGGCCACGTATGTCATACCGGATTTTTGTTAGCCTTGCTATAATACTGTATCTTATTATACTTGTCAATCAGGATCGAAAGATTTTTTGACCGACAGTATAAACGATGCGTTCGATGTCGTCTTCTTCATGAAGTCGAGGACGGCACTTGTCGCAGCAACAGTATCCGAATCAGCAATAGTCTTGCGCGTAAGCCAGACTGCTTCGAGTTCTTCACGTGACAGGAGCAGGTCTTCTCTTCTGGTACCTGACTTATCAACTGCAATAGCCGGGAATACACGTCTGTCAGCAAGCTTACGGTCAAGCGTGACTTCCATGTTACCTGTTCCCTTGAACTCCTCGAAAATGACCTCATCCATCCTGGAACCCGTCTCTATGAGGGCTGTGGAGATGATCGTAAGGCTTCCGCCGAACTCAATATTACGTGCAGCACCGAAGAATCTCTTAGGTCCGTAAAGTGATCCAGGATCGAGACCGCCTGAGAGCGTACGTCCTGTAGGAGTGATCGTAAGGTTATATGCTCTTGCAAGTCTTGTCATCGAGTCAAGAAGGATAACTACATCCTCGCCGAGCTCAACGAGTCTCATTGCTCTCTCGAGCACGAGTTCCGTAACCCTTACGTGGTTCTCAGGTCTCTTGTCAAATGTTGAATATACAACCTCTCCCTTGATGGAGCGCTGCATATCCGTAACTTCCTCCGGACGCTCATCGATAAGAAGAACGATAAGCTTGCAGGAAGGATTGTTTGCTGTAATGGAGTTTGCAACCTTCTGAAGAAGGATCGTCTTACCTGCCTTCGGCGGCGAAACAATCATACCTCTCTGTCCCTTACCGATAGGAGAGAACAGGTCGATGATCCTCGTGGAAAGATCCTCCTGATTTGTCTCCAGCGTAAGTCTCTCATTAGGATAGATCGCTGTAAGGGATTCGAATCTCGGTCTCTTCCTGAGGACATCGTAATTCTCTGTCTCGGAAACATCGATGCCGTTAACCTCAAGAACTCTCTTAAGAGGTGCGTACTTATCCTTTCCCCTGGGGGGCATTACAAGGCCCTTGATCTTGTCACCTCTTCTAAGACCCATCCTTCTGATCATCTGACCTGGAACATAGGCATCCTCCTCACCCGGAAGATAATTATTTACGTGAATGAATCCGGAGAAATCACCCTTGTCGCCATTGCCGATGGAAAGGATGCCTTCCACTTCCCTGTAAACGATCTCGGGAACCTGTACCTCCGGTTCCTGCTCTGCAGGAGCTGCAGCTTCTGCTGCCTGCTCTTCTGCGGGAATCTCAACTTCCTCGATATTCTTATCGGGACCGAAAGACAGTCTTCTCTTGCGTGACTTGCCGGGCTTTGCAGATGCTGCCGAATTGTCAGCCTTGGGCTTCTCCTCTTCAGGCATTACATCTGCAATAGATATCTGTTCCTGAGCAGGTTCAGCCTTCTCTTCCTTCTCTGTCTTTGTTGTCTTTTTCTTCGAGGATCTGCTCTTCTTTGCAGCAGGTTCTGCCTTATCTTCAGCAGTCTTCTTTGATGAGGATCTTGCCTTCTTCTTAGGCTTCTCCTCACTCTTCTCCTCAGCCTGTGCTTCAGGCTTATCTTCTGATTTTTCTTCCGTCTTCTCTTCAGCCTTAACTTCGGGCTCAGCTTCAGTCTTCTCAGCCTCTGCCTTCTCAGCCTTCGGCTTTCTTCCGCGTCTTGCCTTGGGAGCTTTCTCCTCCTTGGGCTCTTCTGGAGCAGCAGACTGATTTGATCCTGAGATAAGAGAAACAAGTTGTTCCTTAGTCATATTTCCTGCCTCATCGGGCGCAGCAAAACCCATTGCTGCTGCAATAACCGCTAAGTCAGAAGCTGACTTGGAGTTCAAAGTATCCAATTCTGTCATGAAAACCTCATTTTTATTAATTTGTCTATACGGGTAACAAAAACATACTATACACAATAATTATATGTCTTGGAAACAAGTGAATGATAGCACTTATAGTACGGGAGGTCAAATACTTTATTCTGCACCGCTATTTGACGACCACCCACAGCGATGCTACAATAATTACAGGATGAGGCACTACCGATAGACGGTTGACCTCACAAACTACTTATTTCTTTGTCCGAAGACAAAGAGCAATAATTGAAACTATCAAAATGCCAAATGTGAGTATCAGTATAGCACCGATTGGGCAAAGGATATTGTAACGTCACAAGCTTTGCTTTTTGGGGATTGACAAGAGTAATCCTCAATCAATGCTGAGAAATATCAATCCAAATAGCAGGACGAATATATTGCTTGTGTGAGGTTAGACTTTACCGCAGTAGAGATAAGCGGGCGGAAAGAGTTCTGCAGAGATTTTGTAAATCCACCGCTCTGATCCTCCCAAGCTATGCCCTTCATCGTTCCGACAAGTTTGAGCAACAGCTTACGGCTGTCAGCAACCTGCAGGTTCATCTCACCGCTTGCGCCAAGTTCCAGAGGGAGTCCTGAATCGGGATCGATATATCTGACCTTGGAGTCAGTTCCCCACTTGATCCCCATCTGGACAGCCTTGTTGATGAAATATACTTCACAGTGGAAAGGCGTCATATCCTGTGTTGTAGCTTTAATATATTTCCCGAGCTTGGGGATATTCTGGGTCTCAAGTGTATGTCTGCCCGGACCAAAGAGGTCTAAGGCCTCACCGTTCATCATGAAGATCGCTTCCTGCGATTCATGGACAATGAGCTGGGTCAGCGTGTTAAAGTCTTCCTTGGGATGTTTCCAGATAAAAGTACTGTTGTCACCTTCATACTTGATGATGTCTGTGATATGAGCCATGCCGTTCACCTCGCTGCTTTATTTGCGAATTCCAAATATCGGAAAACAAGCTATATTAGCCATTTATGGCTAATATATATGTTAGCATTTTTCGGCTAATATGACAAACAAGCGAGGCAATAGTTAACAAAGAATTCAAAGGATTACGGGGATATAAATGATCGTTTACGACAAACTATGGGAGACGATGCGTAACAAGGGCATTACCCAGTACAAATTAATAAACGACTACCATATAAGTGCCGGACAATTATCACGCATGCGGGCAAACGCAAATGTCAGCACCCACACCTTAGATACATTATGCAGGATACTTGATTGCAGGATCGAGGATATAGCTACTTTTGTTGATAAGTGATCACACTTTTCATATGAAAAACTGGCAGACCATCACACTTTTCATATGAAAAACCGGCAAGACTATCAGCCAAACTTATAAAACTCATTGTCATCCATAACCGATATCTCACCGTCAGCGCCATACACAAGATGAACGCTGCCATCGATATCCAAGTGACAATGATGATCAAGAGAATAAGCAATTCCCCCATCCCTGTACACTGAGATAAAGGTTATCTCCATCTCGTTGATCACTTCTTCCTTTGTATATGTACCATCGTATTCGTCTTTGATCATGCCGTCATCGCCGGCAAGCTTGTCAACAACAGCCAGTTTTACCTTGTAGTCGATCCATTTCCGGTCTTCAAACAGCTTGGTAAAACGTTCAAGGCAGATGGAAGCATCCGTCGTATCAACAGTATTACAGTCTATGTAAACACCAACGGGCATATAACGGGCCCGTTCCATCGGATCTTCGGGCAGATCGTACCACTGAACTTCAGCTTCATACCCTACTTCATGAGGATCAGGAGCGTAATAAAATGTAGTATAAGATGTCTTGATCGTGATCTGATCAGACTTCGGTTCTTCGCTCTTGCTTTTATCTTTTTTGAACAACTTTCCGAACAAAGACATAACATCAGTCAGACAATGCTGCGAACTTATCCATCATATCGAGAGCCTTACCTGTTCCGATAGCAACGCAGGATACGGGATCCTGAGCAAGGTAAACCTCGATACCGATCTTTGTGGCGAGCATTCTGTCGAGACCGTAAAGGAGCGATCCGCCGCCTGTCATAACGATACCTCTTGTTGAGATATCAGCAAGAAGTTCCGGAGGCGTCTTCTCAAGAACAACGTGAACGGCTTCAAAAATAGCAGATACAGGTTCTTCCAAAGCCTCGAGCATCTCTGTTGATGATACTGTAACTGTAGAAGGAAGACCTGTGATAAGGTTACGTCCCTTTACATCAAGTGTAAGCTCCTCATCACGGGGATAAGCACATCCGATCTGGATCTTGAGCATCTCTGCAGTCTTATCACCGATCAGGACATTGTGTCTTCTCTTAACATGCTTGATGATAGCTTCATCGAACTTGTCGCCTGCTACCTTCAAAGAAGCATCAACTACAGGCTCACAGAGAGAGATTACAGAGATATCTGTCGTACCGCCTCCGATATCAACTACCATTGAACCGCATGCCTTTGTGATATCGATACCTGCACCGATAGCGGCTGCGATAGGCTCTCTGATAAGGAAAACATCCTTTGCGCCTGCATGACGGCAGGCATTCTCTACTGCCTGCTGCTCAACGGGTGTGATAACAGAAGGTACACATACAACGATAGTGGGCTTGAAATATGTAGCCCTGATGCCTGAGCATACACGGCCAATGAAAGCCTTGAGCATTACTTCTGTAGCTCTGAAATCCGAGATAACTCCTTCACGGAGAGGTCTGATAGCCTCAACTACACCCGGAGTCCTTCCGAGCATCAGACTCGCTGACTCACCTACTGCAAGGACTTTACCTGTCTTATTGTTAACTGCAACAACGGAAGGTTCCTTAAGAACAACACCTTTGCCGCGGACATATATCAACACGCTGCTGGTACCAAGATCGATACCGATCTCCATGCCTAATCCCATATTAAAAACACCTCATATGTATATAGATAAGCACAAAATATGTGCAATTTGTTCCAAAAAAGCATTTTAATTATACATTAAGAAGGCTAAAAAGCAATTCTAACACTATGTCAAATATATGGCAGTTTGTGATATACTTCTTGGGATAATCTAAACATAAAGAGGTAATTCAAATGTCTTACTCAGTCGATACCGACCGCAAATGGCAAAAAAGATGGGAAGATTCCAAGCTCTACAAGTTTAACCCTGATGCAGAGGGCGAGAAGCTCTACTGTCTTGAGATGTTCTCATATCCTTCAGGTGCAAATCTCCACCTTGGGCACTGGTATAACTACTCTCTGACCGATTCATGGTCAAGAATGAAGAGAATGCAGGGATATAACGTATTCCACCCGATGGGATTTGACTCTTTCGGACTCCCTGCAGAGAACTATGCGATCAAGACAGGTATCCACCCCAAAGATTCCACACTGAAGAACATTGCAACTATGGAGAAGCAGCTCCGCGAGATGGGTGCCACATACGACTGGGACTACGAGATCGCGACTTGCATGCCCGAGTACTACAAGTGGAACCAGTGGTTCTTCATCCAGCTCTACAACAAGGGTCTTGCTTACAGAAAGAATGCTCCTGTTAACTGGTGTCCCCAGTGCCAGACAGTTCTTGCAAACGAACAGGTCGTTGACGGTGAGTGTGAGAGATGCCACACGGAAGTAGTTCATAAGCACATGACACAGTGGTTCTTCAAGATCACTGACTATGCTCAGGAGCTCCTTGACTGTCTCCCTCAGCTTGACTGGCCCGAGAAGACAAAGAAGATCCAGACAAACTGGATCGGCAGATCTGAAGGTTCACAGGTTGCTTTCTTCGTTGAGAAGGACGGAAAGCAGCTGATGAATGATGACGGTACTCCCGTTAAGCTCGAAGTATTTACAACAAGAGCTGATACGTTCATGGGCGTTACATATGTTGTTGTTGCACCTGAGTCAGAGCTTTGCGAGAAGCTTACGACAGCAGAGTGCAAGGAAGCGGTTGATGCTTACAGGCTTGCTACTTCCAAGGTAACTGATATTGACAGAATGAGCACGACACGTGAGAAGACAGGTGTCTTCACTGGTGCATATGCTATTCATCCCCTTAACGGCAGAAAGGTTCCGATATGGGCAGCAGATTATGTAATCGCGGCATATGGTACAGGTGTCGTTATGGCGGTTCCTTCACACGACGAGAGAGATTTCGAGTTCGCAACAAAGTTCGGTCTCGACATCATCCGTGTTGTAGCTTCCGAGCCCGGCGCAGAAGATGAGCTTCCCTACTGTGAGAAGAAGGGTGTTCTTGTTAACTCAGACGAGTTTGACGGACTTGAGATGCACGCCGCTATCGATGCGATCGTTGCAAAGCTCAATTCAATGGGCATGGGCGAGAAGAAGATCAATTACCGTCTGAGAGACTGGCTTATCTCAAGACAGCGTTACTGGGGTACTCCTATCCCGATGATCCACTGCCCTTCTTGCGGTGTTGTACCTGTTCCCGAGAAGGATCTTCCGGTACTCCTCCCCTACGATGTTGAGTTCACACCTGACGGAGAGAGCCCGCTTGCAAAGTGCGCAGAGTTCGTTAACTGCAAGTGTCCCAAGTGCGGCGGTGATGCAAAGCGCGATCCTGACACGATGGATACTTTCGTTGACTCATCTTGGTATCAGTTCAGATATGTTGATCCCAAGAATGAGAATGCAATCTTTGACAGCAAACTCGTAAATAAGATGTGCCCTGTCGACAAGTATGTCGGCGGTGCTGAGCACGCTGCGATGCACCTGCTCTATGCACGTTTCTTCACAAAGGCCATGAGGGATATGGGACTCGTTGATTTCGATGAGCCTTTCCAGAGCCTCGTTCACCAGGGCGTAATCCTCGGACCCGACGGTCAGAAGATGAGTAAGTCCAGAGGCAACACTGTTGCTCCTGATGACTATATCTCCAAGTACGGATCAGACGTATTCAGGACATACCTTGCTTTCGGTTTTGCATACATCGATGGCGGACCGTGGAGCGACGAAGGACTTAAGGCAATCGTTAAGTTTATTGACAGAGTTGAAAGAGCTGTTGCGGATGTTAAGGATACTCCTTCATGCGACATCTCTTCCATCGAACTCGGCAAGGACGAGAAGGATCTGAACTACGTTCTTAACTACACGATTAAGAGTGCTACGGCTGATATCGACAGGTTCCAGTTCAACACATCCGTTGCACGTATGATGGAGCTCCTGAATGCTATCGGCAAGTATCAGCAGACAGCAGGATGCAAGAAGGAGATGCTGAGGTATACGGTTGAGAAGCTGATCCTTGTGCTCTCACCTTTCGCTCCTCATTTCGCTGAAGAGCAGTGGGAGATCATGGGCAACGAATACTCCGTATTCAATCAGGCATGGCCTTCATTTGATGAGTCAGCACTCGTTAAGGATACGATCGAGATCGCTGTACAGATCAACGGTAAGGTTCAGTTCAAGGTTGATATTCCTTCTGAAGCTGACCAGGCAGCAGTCGAAGAGATCGTTAAGGGCGACGACAGACTTGAAGGTGCTCTTGCCGGAAGGTCGATCGTCAAGTTCATCTATGTAAAAGGAAGACTTGCAAACATCGTCGCAAAGTAACAAAATAAGACAACATTCAGAGACACAAAAACGAACAGCAGAGGCATATGTCTCTGCTGTTAAAACTTAAAGCAGAAGCAAAACAATGAGAAAACTGAGGAAGGAAAAAAGAAAGCGCACGATATGGCCGTACATACAGGCCATTCCGGAGATCGTTCTTTACGAAGCGGTATCGAAGGTCATTCTGATATCGCTTGTTTTTGTCCTCAAAAAACTGATGATGTGGTCGATATACCGCATGGGCAAGGTCGCTGTAAGCAGTGGTGATTTTGCATTCATATTCAAATCACCGTACGGCTGGCTTGCAATACTGACGGCGATAATACTGTGTGCAGTTTATGTCGCATTTGATATAAACGTAATCGTCAATTACGCAGGCGAGAAGGTTAAGGAACGGCCAACGGTCATCTGGAAGATCGTTCTCGAATCACTTACTGAATCGGCACGTTTCTTTACTCCGGGCGGTCTGCTCGTACTTCTCTACGTCGGTCTTATTGCACCTGTTGTCGGTGTCGGCATGTCCATATCTCTTACAAGGAATCTGTATCTTCCAAACTTCATCTCTTCAGTAATAGATGCAGACCCTCTGTATAACGTAATGTACACGCTGTTTACCCTGCTGATGCTCGCAGTCGGTGCACTCGGGATATTTACGATACACGGGATGGTAATCGATCACGTCGCTCCGGTAAAGTCTTTTGTCATGTCATCCAGGATGGTCATTAAGAACTTCAGGAATATAGTTAAACAACTTTTGCTGTTTTTTCTTAAGTTCGCACTTATCGATTCGCTGATCACAGTGTCAGTACTTCTCATTCCCGGACTCATGATGCTGTTCGGAACATCTGTAAATGAAGGCGCAGGTAAATATGGAGCCATTGCTTTTATTCTCTTTGTCGTACTGCTCGGAATGGGCTCCTCATTTCTTCTGCTTCCGCTTCTCACAATGAAGCTTACGCAGCTTTATTACCAGTATAACGAGAACGTACCGATGGCTCTCAAGACACAGCCTGTGGATAATATCAAGCAGATGGTTTTCGCGATCATCGCGGCATATCTTTGCTGCTGGGTCGTAACCTACACAATACACGAGAACTTTGAGCTGTTCTTCCCTGCCGAGATCTCGGCTGATCTGATCGGTCACAGAGGCGCAGGTACCGAGGGTGGTGAGAATACCCTTTCGGGAATCGATAAGGCGATCGAACTCGGATGCTACGGAACAGAGATCGACATTCAGCGCACCGCGGACGGCCACTACATACTGAATCACGACAACACTTTCAAGCGTGTTGCGAATGACAGCAGGCGCCCCTCCGAGATGACTCTCGAAGAGATAAAGAGTCTCCGTCTGATAAGCGCAGAAGGCAATGAGAAGGTTCCGACGATAGAGGAAGTACTCGACCATGCAAACGGGAAGATCGTTCTCTTTATCGAGCTTAAGGGTGCTACAGCCGACAGGAAGATGTGCGACGATGTCGTTAAGATGATCAAAGATCGCAGCATGGAGAAGGACTGCGTTCTGATATCACTCAAGTACAATCTTATCGATTACATCGAAGACAATTATCCCGAGATAGAGACAGGTTATCTTGCGTTTATTACGCTTGGAAATGTCGGTGCTCTTAACTGCGATTATATCGGTCTGGAAGAGGAAGCTGCCACTAATACGGCTATTGACGCTGCGCACGAGAACGGACGCAAGGTCATGGTATGGACGCCCAATTCCACGAGCTCTCAGAGAAGATTCCTGATAAGCAGAGCTGACGCGATAATAACCGACAATACTACTCAGGCTAACGATCTCTTCTCCGAGCTCCTTAACCGTGATGATTTTACGAGAATGATCGACACGGTAGTAAATTATTTCTTCTGATCATCTGACTTCATAGAAGTTCACCGTATCTCCGGAAGCATACTCTGCGGCAACAGCAGCTGCTAAAAAACAGGTAAAAGCTTATTTCTCATATTTCTTTATAACAAGTCTCTCTTCAAAATCCACTTTGGGAAGAGGTTTGTCATAGTAATACCCCTGCGCGATCTCACATCCCGCGTCACGCATTACCATTAGCTGGTATTCAGTCTCAACGCCTTCCGCGATACACTTGAATCCAAGGCTCTTTGTCATTGCCACAACAGTCCTGAACATTATGCTCTTCTCGCTGTCTTCCGCATCGCCTTCCTCAGGAAGGAAGCTCTTATCGATCTTTACAGTATGCCACGGAACACCTTTAAGAAGGTTCAGCGATGAGAAGCCTACGCCGAAATCATCGATAGACGTATTTATTCCCCTGTCATGAAGTCCGACAACGATGTTCTTCAGATCGATAAACTCGACATCGGTTGTTGTCTCGGTAAGCTCGACTTCTATACTCTCATGCGGGATCTTGTATTTATCAAGTATTCCTTCGATGATCTCAGGAAGCTGTGCATTCATGATATGCTTCCTCGAGAAATTGATCGACATCGGAACAAGAGTACGTCCCTCCCCGCTGTCAAGCCATTTACGCTGGTCGCGGCAAACATGCTCCAGCATATAAAGATCAAGCTTGCATATATCATTAGTCTGCTCAAGTGCGGGAATGAAATCAGCCGGCGGGACTATCCTGCCTTTGTGGAACCATCTGCAGAGCGCCTCTCCACCGATTATCTCTCCTGTATTTACATTGACCTTAGGCTGATAGAACGGAACGAACTCCTCATTAGCAATGGCATCCAGGAAATCCTGCTGAACACTTGCGATCTTCTGCTTACGTACCATCAGCGAATCATCAAAGTGAACTATGCGTTCCTTGCCGCCGCTCTGAGCAGATCTGAAAGCACTGATTATCTTCTCCATTACATCACTCGGACTATTCATGACAAATCCGTCGTAATCGCTGAAGATGCCTGCACTCGTTGCGATCTTTACGCTGCACGAATCATCAACCTTAATAAGCGCTTCCGTAAGAAAAGCGATTACCGCATCCATCTTATCCTTTGAGCACACGCCGATAA
This sequence comes from Saccharofermentans sp., assembly GCA_024688685.1. Taxonomy (GTDB): domain Bacteria; phylum Bacillota; class Clostridia; order Saccharofermentanales; family Saccharofermentanaceae; genus Saccharofermentans. Next base: position 11,713 of record JAILDX010000020.1, on the reverse strand, counting down.
AGTTATCTCCTCCGAGTCTCGCGATCATCCCGCCCTCGCCCATTATCGCCTTGAGCGTCTCATAGTGAGTCCTGATGAGAGCATCGCCCGTCTCTCTTCCAAACTGCTGATTGAACAGCGAGAAATGACGGAGATTGTAGCGGACAGCCATCTTATTGCTGAATCTGCCGGTCTTGAGCATCTTCGCCATTTCGGTGTTAAGGCTTCTCAGATTCGGATATCCGAACTCATCAAAATAAGCCAGTTCATAAACAGTATTCTTCAGTCTGTTACGGCTGACGAAACTGAGAACTGTCCTCATAACGAGATCTACCTTCTTATCCTCTTCAGGGCTCAGCGGTTCCTCATCGGGAGACATATATACTGTCATGGTGACGATGGTCATTACACTGGAAACAACCCTTAACGTCTTGACCGGCTTACCTTCAATATGAAGATCGAAACAGGATAAGACCTCCCCTTTGTTATCCTTCTCATCCTGGGAATTGCGGAATACCCTGGTAACTCCCTTGCTCAGCCTGAACATCAGCGAGATCCTGCAGAGAAGGCTCTCAATAAGAGGAATATCAACCTTATCAAAATTGACCATTGCCGAAAGCAGCTGCTCATACAGCTCATAGAACCTTACAAACGAATAGCTCTCGATCGACTCAGCCTCTTCATTGACAGGCTGGTTCTTGAACCTGTTCTTGTTCTCATACATGAGATTGTCAGCGCGCTCGAAAACATCCTGAACTCTCAGGTCCCTGTTCGGAACATACTCCGCCATGCCGTACGCGATCGTCACAAGGCCATTATGCCTGTTCTCAACCTGCCTGTTATAGAAACGCTTGATAAGATCATGTCTGTTCTCGTAATCGGTTCCCTGAAGGATAACAACGAACTCGTCGCCGCCTACACGGAATACAGGACTGTGGTCAAACACTTCGCAGATTATCGCACATGCATCCTTGATAAACTTGTCACCTGCACTGTGTCCCTGCTCATCATTAACCTGCTTCAGCCCATTGATATCACAAACGGCAATGGCAAACTCGAGACCGTCTTCCTCCATCTCAATACGACCGTCAAGCTGCGTCTCGGCATTAACATATGCATGCTTGTTCTTAACGCACGTCAGTGCATCCCTGTTCGCCATATCGATAGCGGACCCTATCTTTGCCTCGAATTCCATCTCTCTTCTTCTGGCCTTGTCAATATTCTCAAGAGCCACGATAATATGATCGGCATCTTCCGAGAGCCTCATGATCACGAGTGTTACATACTGAGGCCTGTTATCCAGATTAAGCCTGTAATTGATATATATCTTATTTGTCTCCTGAAGCTGCTCCATGATTCTTTCCTTAACGATAGCCTGAGCCATCATCGGATAGTCTTCCTCATAGATATCACGCTTCATATTGCGCTGGGAATCAGCGAAAAAGTCACTTCCCTTATTACCGACCTCAAGCTTTGTATATTTATTGCTCGAACTGTATTCACGGTATTCGTTTGTTACGGTATTGACCCTGTAGATGACCTCATATCTTGACGCAAGCGCCATCGCAACGTCGCTGAAGACATTGCTCTCCTCCATCAGCGAGAGTTCACGCTTCGTCTGGGCATCTATATCCATAACACCCATTACGATATGATCAGGATCATTCTTCGGGATTACGATATTCATTGTGACATATTTGATGTCATCTCCCAGCCGTTGCCTGTACGTCATCGAAACAAGTCCGCTGAGCTTAAGATTCTGTAAAAGGACTTCTTTATCAAGCTCTGACAGAAGGTAATCGATATCATCCTTATGTATGTACTTCCTGATGTCATCCGTCGAATCAGCAAAGAAATCAGACCCCAGCCTTGTTGTTCCAAGCTTTGCATATTCGTCGCTGGAGCTGTACTGGGTATATTCATTCGTATTGATATTTATGTAGTAGATAGCCTCGTAACGGCTTGCAAGAGCGCCCGCTATGAACTGATAAGTGTGCATCTGTTCATCGGCTTCGATTTCCTTGCGTCTTTGTGCATCGACATTCTGAACAGCGATTATGACCTTGTCATCCGAGCCCTTGATAGTCTTAAGAAAATAGTGAAGCGGCTTTCCATCCACAATCAGCCTGTAATTGAGAGAGAATGACCTGCCATTCTTAAGGATCTCCGTGACATTCTCTTTCTTAAACGAATTGATGAAATGATCCTGATCCTCCGGATGAACCTGTTCACGGCAGTCCCTGATGACATCGTTGTAGAAGTTCTCTCCCGATGCCCTCTTGACGAGCTCCTTATTATCACCCTCGGCAAGATACTCGACATAACTGTCGTCTTCAGAGTCAATAATGAAGATGCTGTCATAGTCGTTAGCAAGCGCAAGCGCTATCTCGCTGAATGAAATGGACTTTTTTGCCGTATCGTCACTCATTTTGCTTCCTCCTGAAACAGGATGATCCTTTATATTTTACAGGATTTTTAAAATAATAGGTTAATCATTTGTAAAAATGGTATTATTTCATGTAAGAATGAATGATCAGGAGCTACAGTAATATGCATAAAAGATCCGGTTTAGTTATAATATCGACCCTCGCACTTCTTCTCTTTGGAGTGTGTGTATTCTCCCTCAGGGATCTTATCTTTGGCGGTGTCGCAGCAACCTACGAGACAGCATCTGAGAATCAGTATGTGTATGCGGACAAATGGATCACATATGAAGTCATCGCCTGTCTCGGAGAATATGCCGAGTACACTGAGACAGAGTATTTCATACCGACAAAGCACGCTTACTATTACATCTGCTGGATGGAGGACGGTGCGCTGATGCCTCTTTCCGTCTCAAGCAAAAAAGACAGAGAGTATCTTGATGCGATGACAGACGCAACATACGATTACATCGACGGAATAACAGACTCGATCGAGATGGAGTCCAAAGTATTTACCGGTGTCGTAAAGTCGCAGGAGCGCGATGCTCTCAAATACTATAATAGTATGCTCGAAGAGATGGACGCTACAGAGGAGGACGGATTCAAAGTCAAATACGTACTTCTCGACTGTTCGGAATCACGCTCCCATTACATATTCCTTGCATCTGCTGTTATGTGCATCCCGATCCTCGGATTCGTAGTCAGCTTCGTCGGATTCAGGAAGGACAAAAAGAAGCAGGAGAATGAGGCAGATACTTATTTGCCCAGGTGATTGCTGTTTTCAGCGGGAGCAAAGAAATAGTTCACGATCGGAACGATCAGCCTTGCGTTCGGTTCAGTAAGAACTGTCTGGAACACTGCCTTCTTCTCCCCCTTTACGAAGATCTGCGCAAGTGAATTGCCGTAAGTCGGCCTGCTCACCGCACACTGGAAATTGTCCCTGTCTATAACTATCGTCTTCTTTTTCTTCTCGTAAACTATCTTGTCACGTGTGATCTCAAGTCCGCAGATATTGACCTTTGCTCCGGACTCCAGCCTTGAGATAAGACGCTCTGCAACGCTGTTTATTACGATGTTGTACATCGGCTTGGATACAACTTCGTACTCTTCCTTTATGCGCTTATAGTTGCCGATGCCGTATGCAGCATAGCCGCCGCGCTTGAAATCATGCTTTGTTCCGTCGTATGTGGTAAATGTAAAGTTATATGTGAATGACTTTCCGTAATATACATAGATAAACGATGTGGAATTGAGTGCGCCGCACTGAATGACTGCAATGTCATCATACCTAACTATATCGCCGTCCATATCAAAATATGTATCGTAGAACGTGATCTTCTTGCGATCCTTGTCATAGGGCACGACTACCCTGCCGTCATTGTATTCATTGTTTTCCACTTTCTTTATCTCCTGCCATCAATTTTATATACCGTGCTCTAAGACCTCTGCCATCTCTTCCGGGGAAAGATCGAAACCGTTCGACACCCACTCACGTATGAGCCCTACAAGGGCAGAATCGATGGCAACCAAGCGGTAGTGGTCACGCATCGTCGTAGATGGTACCACATTTTCGAGGATCTGTGCATCAGGAAATAACAACCGGATCGAAACATTTCCCCTGACAAGCAGTTCGACCGGAGTTCTGTTCTTCTTAACCATCGTAAAAAACTCAACATGAAGAGCGTGAGCATCATCGGCTGTATCAAGCTTTCTGAGGATAGACTTAAGATCCTCTATTACAAGCCCGCCGATCTCGTTGAGCACATCTTCTTTTGAATTGTAATTGCGATAGAATGCCGTCCTCGAAACTCACGCTCTTTTTGCTATCTCCGAAATAGTGATCGATTCATACGGTTTCTCGCTCTTATGATGTTCCACGGCGGTGCCAGGATACCGACGCTCATCATCTTCCCCTCCATCTTCAAGGGAGAACATGTAAATCATAAGAAGTCAGTTGTGATCAAGACAGGCCACCGGATTACAGTTACATTTGACCGTCCTGTAGCGTTGCAGATTGACGGTGAGACTGTACTGAATGTTACAACTTATACAGCATATAAATAAGCTTCATATTGCACTCAGGAGAATAGAATTGTAATCTACTCGTATATAACATGATCTGCGAGGTGTGATATGAAGAGGCTGTTTGTTGTTTTGCTGGCTTGCGTTATGATCTTTGCTTTTACAGGCTGTATGGATGATGCTTCTGTTTCTTCTGTTGCTCCTGCTGATTCTTCCACATATGCTGCCGATGACCTCAGATCCCGCGACGGAGTAATGCTGATCATCAGTTCAACAATAGAAGGCCCGATCGATTATTACAATGATGACAGGCTGACCGGAATAACATATACCATAGACTGGGACGGCACGATCACAAAGACATCCAACTATATGACATCAGGTGATGTTGATGACGGCATGGCGGAGCTGAGTTCCGAGGATTATATGACCGTTTATGAGTTTGCTGAGGATGCATATATTAACGATACTTACAGAGGATACTTTGAGAACGACGTCATAGATGGTTCAACATACGGGTTTACGTATTACCCTGCTGACAGCAGCGAAGGCGTTCAGATCTTTGGCGGGTACTGTTATTCCAATGACAGCCTTAACGGGATTATTAAGCTGGCGGGGAGTTATTTCAGGTAAAGCAGGTTACAGGTGCCAGGATACCTTTTTCAAATTATTTTAAAAATGGTACCCAGGGTCCATACCTCCCGGATCATTAATTCTTATACGTTACACCTGAGTATACACATAACACTCGCAAAAACTGTTATCCACCTGTTAACCTTTCGCAAACAGTTACTTGTAATCATCCACGTCGAACTTACGATCTTTGTAATAGAAGTCCCTGTCAGCCTCCGTAATTTCCCTTACGATGCGGCAGGGATTGCCATACGCAAGCATATTATCGGGAATGTCCTTTGTAACTACACTTCCGCCACCGATAACGACATTGTTACCTATCTTTACTCCCGGGCAGACGAGAACATTTCCGCCGATCCAAACATTGTCACCGATAGTAATGTCGATTCCGTATTCATAGCCGGAATTGCGTGACTCAGGATGCAGCGGATGACCTGCAGTCGATATCTGCACATTAGGTCCGCACATAAAGTTATCGCCGATCTTAACTTTGCCGACATCGAGAACGATGAAGTTATAATTTGCAAAGAAGTCTGCTCCGATCTCAATGTTATAACCGTAATCGCAATGGAACGGTGATTCGATATTAAGATATCCTTCTTTTGTCTTTCCCAGGATCTCACGAAGAAGTTCCGCTCTCTCGGAACAAGCATCCGGAGGAAGATTATTGTACTTGAATATCTTCTTTTTGCATTCCATACGTTCTTCGCTCAGCCCATCAAGCCAGGATTTATACGGAAGATTTGCGATCATTCTCTCTTTATGATTCATGGTAAACCTCATTTTCTCATTTCTTTGGGGCAGGAAGCTCGGGATACATCTCATTAAGAAGCTCACACATGAACTCGGCATCATCGACATTATCCACGAGGATCATCTCTTTCGCGCCCTCATACGGAAGTTCAAGTTCTGCGTCCGGCATCATGGCAACCGCAGCCTTCACCGGCTTAACAAGGAATCGGTCATCGTATATACCGCCAACTATCTTGCCGCGGTAGTAGATGATATACTCCCCCATCATCGCACGATATGTTACATCGGGAAGAGCCGACAACTGATCCATAATAAAATCCAAATATCCTTTGCTTGATGCCATACAATGTCCCCCTTCGTCAACCCCGGTATTAATTCATTATATCACGCAAGCTCATTTTATTTACGACGATCATTTCGCTCCAGTCTTCAAGACCTGTTTCATTCAAGTATCCCTGAATTGTCTGCAAGGCAGAGTCGCGATCTCCGTTGGGTACAATAAAACCGCAGATCTGCTGAAGAAGGATCGACCTTGCAGAGGCACTGTCTTCCCCGATGTTTTCAAAAGGCATGATAATAAAGTGATCATAAGACTCCATATGGTTTTGAGAACGCAGATAGAAAACAGATTCCTCATCTGTGAAGCCTATTACCTCGAAAGTCCTTCGCTCGAGAATGTAATATCCCTCAAATGTATCGCCCGGATTAAATGACTCCTGATATGCCTTCCCCATGATTACAGGAATGGTTTCCGAATTCTGACAATCGAAATCCGTCGGCTGAAAACATCTTCCTTCCGTGATACTCACAGGAAAAAGATCAAAGAAATTCTCAGACACCTGAATAGCTTCAGTTGCAGTTATGTTATCGCCATTAACAGGGTATTTTGAATCAGCTTCAAACTCCGTTCCGTAGTTTACAATACATATCTCAGGAATATCTATATCTATGGCTTCAATGAAGTTGTTGGCGTATGCATAGAACTCAAATTCGGAAGAATCATTCAAACGGCTCCTATAGTCAAGAAGCCTGCGAAACAAGGTTCCGTCATCACTGTTATATGCATCAAACTGCTCTTCAGGAACAAACTCTGAGACCTCATAAACATTGCCGTATTCATTACTCTGCTCATCAGATAAAGCATTGTCACAACCGTACATAAAAACAGTCATCACAGACAACAGAAGAATAAATACTGCAGGATGTTTTGTCTTTATCATATTCTTACGCCTTCCGCGCTCGTAAACAGACCGCACAGCGCATAATATGCTCCTCCTGCATTAGACGTGTAATCAGTGGAAGTACCGACAAGAGCATTGCCGTCCCAGTAACTTACAGTTTGGCAGCCACCCATAACACCGGACAAGGTCTTGTATTCTTCCCACTTGTCGATCTTATACTCTTTGATTATGTCATATGCGGGTTCAAGAACACTGGAAGGAATAAATCGCCTGAAATAACCATCTTCAAGTATGAGTTTGGTGTCATCGAATTTGTAAACTCGGAGCGAGCTGCTTCTCGGAGGCATACACGTTACATATTCAGACAAAGCGAAAAGCACAAAATGTTCGATGTCGGCACCGCATTTCGAGCACTTGATGTCAGTCTCGAATTGGGATCCGCATTTGGGGCATGTCCATCCACAAACAGTGTCAGGATCCGGGATAACGATGCTGTCGTCGATCTCAAGATCTACCGTTGATTCGACGTGGCCCTCAAACTTCAGTATATCCACATGAAGAGTGCCGGAACCATACCAGAGCTTCATGATCGAACAGTATTTTGTTCCGTTATAATCCGGGATCATTGCTTTATCAGCATATACACGGAACTCTTCACCCTGATGAAGCTTATTATAAATAGCAGTAAAACGCGGGTCGCTTGACGGCAGATAAGATGTCTTTATACGAAGATCTTTTTTATCTGAAAATGAAATAATGCGTAATGAAAGATCTGTTCCCTTGATCGTGATCTGTAAGTCGCCTTCATGGCTGCGCCATCCGTGCTGCAGAAGGGCTGCTTTGTCTTCTTCCGTCCTTACCGTATTGGTAGCGTTATTCACTATGCCTAAATACATCCGTCCGCAGTTCGGGCAGAACTTACCTGAAAAGTGCATTCCGCATTCGCACTGAACTTCGCCGGCATTAGTATCATTCATATTATCCATTTGCTGTCTCCTCATTTATTAATAGATTACGCTTTGCTGCCATACTCATCTTATCCACTTATCGGTTGGAAGCGGGTTCTCATACCCCCAGTCTTCCGGCGAATTGTGGACAACGAGATTAAACCCATTCTTAATAAGCACGTTTGCGGATGCCTGATTGTCAGGCAAAGTGCTGGCTGTAATGATCTCGATATCTGTTTTGGTATACAGGTAATCTACCATTATCCTGAGGGCTTCCGTGGCGACTCCGCGTCCCTGGCACTTCTCTCTTAGCCTGTATCCCACACTTATCTTATGGATTGGATCCTTAAAGCTGTACAATTCGAATATGCCGCAGAACTCCCCCTCCGAATAGATTACCGAGGATAAGAGAGTCTTTTATGCATTCATCATAAAGGCGCTCAATAACCGTGTTAACATCGCTGTATTTCTTCTCGAAAAGGAAAGTCGGCTCATATCTGTAGATTATCTCTGACGCCACAAGATCACGTAACCCTTCGGCATCGTCGAAGGTAATACGCTTCAACTCCAGAGTCTGACCCTGAATATGATCGATCCTCGAAAACAAATCTGTCATAACAACCCCTATACAATTATACCATACATGCATTTCCACCGGCTTTTTGATCGATTCTCTTATCTTTTACTAAAGTACTCTTTCACCTGAGACAGAACGGCTGAATTCTCATCCATGTAAGGATAAAAGATAATACCTGTATGACCTACCGGCCCATAAAGGAAAAGCCGGTGTTCAACGTCAAAACCCGTCAGCACACTGTCAAACTGGAAAGTCATCTTCTTCAGGATATCTTTCTTATTCGTCATCACAGCAAGCCTGGGCAGCCTCTTAAGAGATTCATTCTTATTATAAAGAAGATGCTCATATCTCTTATCATTCTTATACCCTTTGGGAAAGATCATCTTACGCATGCCCCAGTAGGCGATGCTGCTCTTGTAGAAGTGCATAAGACCGCAGTCTGTAATGATCCCCTTATAAGAATAGTCCCTGTCGCTGATGCCATAGTCAATACGCATCAAAGGATCAACACATAATAGTGCTTCAGCGACGGCAAGCACACCCCCTGAAGAATGGCCGGCAACATACATCTGTGAGGGATCGCATTCATACTCGGTGGCGTGATCAAGAATAAACCTTACGCCGCAGTCAATGTCTGTTATCTGGTCAAAAACAGTCCATTCGGGATATGCAAGCCTCACATTGAGTTCAAAGACCGTAAAGCCCAGATAAGCTAGGTGATCTGCAAACAACCTGTTCATTGATTTGTCTTCAGAAATAAAACCGCCGCCATGAATGTCAATAAGAATTGGCTTTCTTACGCCGTCTTTACGAAGATACACGTCAAAAGTATGTCCGGAGCAATCGTCTTTAATATAGGGAATATCTTTAATCTCAGAGACTTCGGCATGCAGGTGTGCAGGATCGATCTTTGACAAATCGGTCTTTAAAGCTTTATCACCAGCTATTTTCATTATCCGGTTGATCATTGTTCAATTTGAGATGTTTAGATTAAGTGCCGGACGGTATCAAACCTGAGCATGCTTTTGTCGATCTTTTCCGCTTCCTTTATCGACAGAAGAAATACATCCGTCGCTCTTCCGCCTCGTGTAAAATTCGGGAAGCTCCATGGATTCCTGTTATGTGTTTTTACGATATACTTTTTCTCTTCCGGAGTGAACTGATCGTAGAACTCTCCGTTTAACCATTTCCGAAGATCACACTTTTCCCATGTTATCGCAGTATTAGACGAATGATACGTTCCTGTTCTCACAGAGTCATTACACAATAAAGAGACCGTGTCGTTCTCCCTTGCATAAACGAACCAGTCATAAGATCCGAATCTTATGACATCTCCCGGTTTACAATCTCTGGTGATACTCTCCATAATACGCCTTCATGCCCACAGTAATCAGCTGTTTGCCAATGATTTAACTCCTTATAGCTTTCGAAAACTTAAACTATGTTCTTGTGTATTGTAACACAGCAAAACAGGATCTGTGGTATATATCGATTCGGATGAAGAAACCCGGGGTTTTTGTTATAATGTCTCCGTTATAACAAAAGGAGGACTTAAAGCGTGGAAGCAAAAGGTATGAACGTATTTCAGGCAAACATCTGCCTTCTATGTGTCACTTTCTGCTGGTCGACTGAAGTCATCCTTTTCGCATGCATTCCGGATACGGTATCCCCTTTCGCTACCACATGCATCACGTCTCTGGTAGGCGGCATCCTGCTTTTCCTCTGTTTCGCACGCAAAGTTATAGAGGCGATCAAGAAGCATGGCAAAAGGCTGTTCAAATACGTTCTCAGTCTGGCTGCCATGAACACAGTCTATAACCTTCTGTATATATTCGGCCTCAGGTATTTCGACGTCTCCACCGGCGCATTTATGATATCTATGACAGTCGTTATCCTCCCCGTTATCCTGCTGACCCTGCGCAAGAAGACAAGTATCAAAACGTGGCTTTCTGCTGGGCTTGTTTTTGCAGGCATTATCATTGTCCTTATGAGGAATGCTTCGATCGGTCAGTCCTGGGGCCTCGTTTTTATGATCCTCGGATGCCTTGTCAGAGCTTTCTTTATCGTGCTATTGAACAAGACCGCATCACTGTTCGATTCGCTGGCACTTTCATCACTCATATCACTCTCTGTCGGTGCGATCGCTTTTATACCGTGGCTGATATCGCAGCCTGTACTGTTTGCCGCAATCCCCTGGAACAAGGAGATAATCGCGAGCATCGCCATCTACTCCTACTTTGTTGTCGCACTGGCACAGACGCTGAACATCGTGGCACAGAAAAAATCAACGCCTGCAAACGCAACGATCATATATTCAATGGAGATCGTTTTCTCCGTGATCTGGGGAGCGATCCTCCCTGCGTCGATCATTACGCCTGTCAAGATAACCGGGCTTATTCTAGCCGGTGTCATTCTGGTAGTACTTGGCAATATCATCGAGATCATACCTTTGGGGAGGACAGATGAAACGTAATATCATAAAAGTCATCATATTGATAATCATCTATCTTCTGATAGCTGTCCCGTTCAAGGTCATGGTCGTCATTCCGGGCTTTACCGATATCCGTCCTGTCACCACTCTGGGGCCGATCTACGGGCTCTTCTTCGGGCTCCCGGGCTGCATCGTCTTCGCAATCCTTAATCTTGTCATGGACATCGTAAGTGACAGCCTGAGATGGTCTTCTATAGCGGGACTCATTGCCAATTTTGCAGGTCCGTACCTGCTGACATACTACTGGACAAAAGTCTCAAAAAAGCCACTCGATCTGCGTACTCCCCTGAACACATTCGAGTTCATAATAACGCTTATACTCTCAGCAGTTCTCCAGGCCGCTATCATCACGCCTTCCGTTGTCACAACTTACGATAACGTCAATGCGCTGGCTTTCGCAATATCTGTTATTCTCAACACAGCCCTCTTCCCGATAGTCATCGGCATTCCTGTGATCATCCTTCTGAAGGAAGAGTTCGGATTCAAGTATTACCATCAGCAGAAGTGATATCTTCAGATTTCCGGTATAAAACCTGCTAACAAAAATCAAGAGTTTGTTGGCAGGTTTTTAGTACCATAGAAAGTGTAATTGTTAGAGAGTAATTAACTCCGACAGTTGCACTTTTCTTATAATACGGGGAGTAATTGGCCTGACGTGCGGCTTTTTGGATCTTGCATCCGTCAAAAAAACTGTCAGCCAATCCCCT
>JAILDX010000010.1 GCA_024688685.1 Saccharofermentans sp. | reverse complement strand
GTATAATTTGTTTGTCCAGAACAATTAAGGAGGTTAAGAAAATGGCTCAATTGAATATTACTTTAAGCCAAGAGGAAATTCTACTGTTAATGTCACAAGATCGTGAGGGTGCTTTCAAGAAACTTCTACAGGAAAGCCTGAATCAGATTATGCAGGCTGAATCAGCAGAGCAACTTAAAGCCCAGCCCTACGAACGCTCAAGTGATCGTGTCGACAGCAGAAACGGATCCTATACCCGTGAATTAACAACCCGCATCGGAACGATAACATTAACTGTTCCCCGGCACAGGAATGTGCCATTCAAGACCTTGGTATTCGATAACTACTCAACCAGCGAAGCTGCACTTATAACAACAATGGCAGAAATGGTTGTAAATGGAGTAGCTACTCGCAAGGTTGGGAAAGTAATGGAAGACCTATGCGGAAGAAACTTTTCAAAATCTACTGTGTCTGAAACCTGTAAGGAGCTTGACAAAGATGTTGAGCGGTTCAGAAACAGGCTGCTTACGGAGGAATATCCGTTTGTCACTGTGGATGCTACATATTTCAGTGTAAGAGAAGATCACAAGGTCATTAAGAAAGCACTGTTTATTGCCTATGCTGTAAATAGCCAGGGGAAGCGAGACATATTGGGATTTGCATCGTATCCTTCAGAAACAAAAGAGACTTGGAAAGATTTCTTTCAATGGCTTAAGAATAAAGGACTTTCAGGCGTAAAGATGTTTGTATCTGATGCTCACGACGGAATAAGGTATGGAATAAGCCAGGTGTTTCCTTTTGTTCCTTGGCAGAGATGCCAACATCACTTTCTTAAGAACATTGTTCAGAAAGTACCACTCAAGTACCAGAAGGGATTAAGTTCCGAACTTACTGAGATGTTCAACAGCAAGACGGTTGAAGAAGCCCGTAGAATAAAAGACGAGATAATCAACGATTACCGCGATATAGCCGAAGAAGCAATGAATTGTCTTGACGAAGGATTTGAATTCTCAATGACAGTAATGGTACTGCCGGAGAAACTAAGAAAACAGTTCCGAACATCAAATCACATAGAAAGACTTAATTACGAATTAAAGAGAAGATCCAAAGCAATAGGGATATTCCCAAACGAGGCATCAATGCTCAGACTAATGGGAGCAGTGCTAATGGAATACAACGAACTGATCCAGTCAAGGAAACATCTGGTATTCTACCAGACAACGTATGCACAACTGATGGCATGCAGTAAAAAGCTAGAGAAACTTGCAGAAGAACACAGGGGAATTATGGTCGCATAAGGGACCGTAACGAGAAGCGCCGCCAAGAACTCCTCGTTACGCTACGCTCCACTCGGAGTTCTTGGCAAAAAAAACAAATTATACTAAGGATTGAATTTACACAAAAATTTGGACTTGACTCAGAAGCCAAAAAACGGAGGAACTTTTAAGATGAAAAAGGTGGTTAAAGTTGTTTTATCAGCAGTAATGGCAGCGGTTATGGCAGTTGGCATGTTAGGTTGCTCAATTCCGGGGATCAAAGCAAAGCGCGACATTAATCTTGAGGAGATGCATAAGATTAAGGGTACTCTGATTTCGATAACGCGTCAGAGCGCTGGTGTTATGTCCCTTGAGGAGTTTGAGCAGTCATCAAGTACCATTAGTGTTTCGTATGCGGGCAACGCATATATACCTGATCCCATCAATAGTATGGGCTTGAAAATGAGCGACGAGGATTTCCTGGCCGTTTACGAATTCTGCCTCGACAGCTATGAGAACGGAACGTTCAACGGCTATTACGAGGATGTTTGCGACGGAACGACGTATACTTTTACATACTACGATGAGGCAGGCGAGGCGCACCTGCTCTATTCAGGTTATATCTATAATAACGAGGCGCTGAATGACATCATCAATATCATTACTGCATACTCGATCGACTGATATCTGTCCCTGTTTTCAGAACCGTCCCCAAAAACCTCATCATCGCAGCACGCCCTTCTTCGGTGCACTTGTAAACACCGGCGTCCTCGAGGACGTGGGTGAAGACGATGCCGACTTCTTTGCGGATGATTTCGTTGATATTAGACGAAGTAACAGAAGGATAATTTCCGAGCCACTCATCTACCCAGTCGGCGTGTTTCGCGAGGGTTGGGTTTGCACGCAAGTCGGAGCCCGCAATTATAGCATCAGCAAGAGCGGACAGTTCGCCCTTTAAGCGGGCGGGGAGAACGGCGAGCCCCATGACTTCGATGAGACCGATGTTCTCCTTCTTGATGTGATGGTACTGCGAGTGTGGGTGATAGTACCCCAGGGGACACTCTTTTGTCGTGATGTTATTGCGCAGAACGAGGTCGAGCTCGTAGCGGCCGTTGCGCATCCTGGCGATAGGTGTGATCGTGTTGTGGGGTTCACCGTCAGTCTCTGCAAAGATAAAAGCGTCCTCATCTGTGTACCCGCGCCAGGCACTCAAAATCCTGGCAGACAGCTCAACAACCGCGCCCTTATCAGCACTGTTCAAACGGATAACTGACATCGGCCAGTTAACGATACCCGCAGTGATATTTTCAAATCCGGGAAACTCGATATAACGCTCAATAGCAGCGCGCGCCATCGGGAACTCGTAACCGCCGCCCTGGAAATGGTCGTGGCTCAGGATCGATCCGCCAACGATAGGGAGGTCAGCATTGGAACCTGCGATGTAGTGCGGGAACTGCTCAACGAAATCAAGCAGCTTCAGGAACACATCGCGGTCGATTACCATCGGAGTGTGCTTCTTATTGAATATGATCGCATGCTCGTTGTAGTAAACATAAGGTGAATACTGCAGGAAATAATCCTCGCCCGCCAGTGTGATCGGGATAATACGGTGATTCTGTCTTGCCGGATGTGTCATTGTGCCGGCATAACCTTCATTCTCCATGCAGAGGAAACAGGAAGGATAACCTGATTTCTTCGCCTTGCCGGCAGCTGCAATGTCGCGCGGATCTTTCTCAGGCTTGCTTAAATTGATTGTAATATCGATGTCGCCAAACTCAGTCGGCGCAGTCCATTTCTCGTCCTTCACGATGCGGTCCCTGCGGATGTAGTTCGTGTCCTGTGAGAACTTGTAATACCATTTCGTGGCACTCTCGGGTGACTCTTCAAACAGAGATGCAAACTTCGAACGTACGACTGAAGGGGGAGGGGTAACGAGCCCCATCACGCGTGTATCAAAAAGGTCGCGGCTGTTAACTGTATCGCTTTCCAGAATGCCGTTCTTGAGCGCGTAATCTGTCATGTCATCAAGTATTGCTACAAGCTCGCGCGCCTCAGGGATACTGTCAGGTGCCACATACTCCACAACTCCGAACAATTCCAGCAAACGGTTAACTGAATAAACCCTGTCGCACCGGGAAATAAGACCCTCGCGGATCGCATACTCTACCAGCTCAGTAATGAATGTGTTGATCATAATAACTCCTTAAATAACTCGGATCCCGCCACATGGCCTGATCTTCAAAATGTTACATGACCCAACACCAAAAACCCTGTCCATTTCCATTTTGTATTCATCAACGACACCATCGCTGACAAATGCCTGTACCGTTCCGGCGAAACCGCCCCCGTGAACTCTGGAGACACCGTTCCCGCCGCCCAGAATGCGGTCGCTCACACAAAGCGCGATCGAAACATTCTGATGTTCAACGTCGTGATTAGTATACACGTTCTGCAGATATTTGAAAGAAGAATCTCCGGATCTTTTTACCGCATCCAAAAATGCGGTCACATCGCCTCCGCGGATCGCATCGACGGCCTCTTTAACGCGCCTGTTCTCAGCGTAGAAGTGGAGTGCCCTCAAAGCTGCCCTGTCTCCGCATCGCTCGCGCACCACGGATATGTGTGCAAGAAAATCACTCTCGCTGACCTCTCTCAAAAACCTGCATCCAAACAACGCCGCCACAGCGCACATCTCCTCCGGCACTGCCGCATAATCAGCGGTAAGATCCAAGTGCGAGCCTTTCGTGTCCGTGATCGCGAGGCTGTACCCGTATTTCCCGAGGTCAAGCTCGACCGATTCGACCACAGGCTTCTCCGGATCCTCGAAATCGATAAACACAAGACTTCCCACAGAACACGCCATCTGATCCATCAGTCCGCACGGCTTCCCGAAAAAAACGTTCTCCGCAAACTGGCCAATCTGCGCGATCTCAACGGCAGATATCTGCATATCGTTGTAGAACCCGTTGATAACAGTTCCGATAACTGTCTCAAAAGCTGCAGAAGAAGAAAGCCCTGCGCCGATAAGAACGTCGCTTGTTATGTAGCACTCAAATCCGCCGGCATTATATCCGCGGTCTTTGATGCCCTTAATTACTCCATTTATAAGGGAAACTGTAGTTCCATACATACTCTCATCTATCTCAACATCATCAACAGAAAACTCGATAAGAGAACCATCCCCGGACTTTACGCGGATAAGTCCGTCATTACGTACGGAAGCGACAGCAATTGCATCGCGGTTTATGGAGCACGCAAGAACGATGCCGTGCTGATGGTCCGTGTGATTGCCGCAAACCTCTGATCTGCCGGGTGCGCTGAAGACAGCAACATCGCCGGCGCCAAACAATGACTCAAAAGTCTCAATGGCGCTGATATAGCGCGCCCTCTCGTAATCAAGACGGGAAGAGTCAGCACAGATGCTGAGAATTTTACCGTCGTATTCGCCGTTTTTGAGACTGGTCTTGAGTTCTGCGGTGTGTGCCATATCTGAGAATCCTTAAAGATTATTGAAAAACACTGTCTGCGCTTAATATATCATCTGCCATAGTTTTTGTTAAGACGTTACCCTTTTTTGTAACATTGTTACATTTTTTACAAGTATTATTGAGTTATTCATTCAAGAGTAATAAAATAAAGCTTATGAATGACGAACTTAAGGATATAATCTATTCCGACCTGTTCAGATATACGGGCAACGCCCGCAGGTTTAAGAATATATACAGAACTTACATCGATGAATTGAGATCGAGCCCTGAGTTCAGTTATATTAGTGCGTTCAGACGCACCAGGTATTACTATGACCAGATTTCGAGATATGACGGCTGGAAGCATAAGTATTATCAGGTGCTTTTTACGATCCATAATTTCTGGCTCGACAGACTGTCGCGTAAGTACCACATTCAGATACCTTATGATACGAATATCGGCAAGGGTTTTTATCTTGCTCATTTCGGAAGAGTCATCATACATCCGAAGAGTGTCATCGGACATAACGTTAACGTATCCACGGGTGTTGTCATAGGTACACAGTTCAGAGGAAAGAGGAAAGGATCGCCTCACATTGGCAACTACGTATGGGTTGGTGCCAATGCCATCATCGTCGGCAATATCACCATTGGTAATAACGTGCTTATTGCACCCGGAACATATGTCAACTTTGATGTGCCGGACGGCTCCATCGTTCTTGGCAACCCCGGTCTCATCAGAAGAAGTCCCGGTGCGACGCTCAACTATATCAATAATACGATACTGTTCGACGAGTATAATGTCCGCTCGGACGGTGTCAAGCAGTGGTAAACAGCGAGCTTTATATTTCCGCGAGGGAGAGATTTATAGAGAGGCTGCCTGATAATACGGCGGCATTTATCTTTTCGGGCGAGAGCAGGCCGATGAGTCAGGATGATGATTATCCGTTTCTGGTCGACCGCAATTTCTTTTATCTCACGGGACTTGATATTCCTGGGCTGACGCTCCGTATCGTAAAGCGTGACGGCAAGGCTGAGACAAAGCTCTATGCCTTTGTCCACAATGATTACGAGGAGAGGTGGCATGGGAAGCGGCCCGGTTTCGATGAGCTGTCGGATATTTGCGGAATTGACGAGAGCGATATCGATGATCAGGAGAGATATGAGGAGCAGGCGTATCCGGTAGTTAAGGATGCGGCGCTTAAGGTTGCGTATGACGGGTCTTCGATAATGAAGGCGGTAAAGCGTTTCAGGAATAACGCTGCAAAGTTCAGGGCGGCTGATGACATAATCGATATTAAAGATATATTCTTGAAGCTCAGGATAGTTAAGAGTGCGATGGAGGCTGACCTGATCAGTTACGCGGCGCAGATCACTGAAGAGGCGATCATGGCGATGAAGGAAGATATAAGACCCGGTGTGACTGAGTACGATCTGCACACGAGACTTGAGTATGAGATGAAGAAGCGCGGGTCTGAGATATTTGCTTTCGCGACGATAGTATCATCGGGAAGGAATGCATTCTATCTGCATCACGGTATTCCTGAAAGGACAGGTGACGGGATAATCAGGGACGGCAGTTTTATCCAGATCGATGTAGGGGCGAGATATAAGGGTTACTGCGCTGATATTTCGAGAGTTTTCTTTGTCGGGTACGGCGATGAGGAGGACGACAAGAGGATCGTTCTTCTCGACCTTATCAGGGAGCTGCGCAAGACGTGCAAAGAAGTCATAAAGACTGGAATGACGTTTAATAATCTCAATAAGATAATGCACGAGAAGACGTTTGAGTTTCTTAAGGACCGGGGGCTTGCGGGTGAGGATGATGAGTCTTCGGTTGCGGCGCACAAGTATTACTGGCATAACACTTCGCATCATCTGGGACTCGATGTTCACGATCTGGGAAACAGTCTCCCGCAGGATTACAGGGATATGCCTTTCAAGCCCGGTTTCTGTCTTGCGGTCGAGCCCGGCGTTTATATCCCTGAGTGGGGAGTAGGCTTCAGGATAGAGGATGATATCATGATCACGGAGGACGGCAACAGACTCCTGTCGAGCTGGAACAGGGATGATATCCCGGAGGTAATATTCTGCTGATGATCCTCGATATCGATCTCACGGTACTCATAGCGATACTCGCAGTTGTCTTTGTCCTGCTCCTTGTCGGGCTGTACCTCTTTTTCTTTTTCACGTTAACTAACAAGATGTATCGCAAGATATTCGACCGCCGCAAGCCCGTTCCGGCCGTCGACAGGTCTCCTATGAAGATAGACCAGTCGACCATCTACGGAAGAGGTCTTGCGTGGTTCTACACCAACAGGATGGAGTACATAAACATCAGAATCAAATCGTACGACGGAACATATCTTTGCGGTTATTACCGCCCGTCTGCTGACCGCGATACGAGGAACTGCGTAATACTTGTTCACGGCTACAATGAGCACCCTGCAAACATGGCATGCTATGCAAAGCTCATGATGAGCAAGATGCAGTGCCACGTGCTGATCATCCACCAGCGCGCGCATCACATGAGCGGCGGCAACATCAGCACATACGGTCTTATGGAGAGTGTTGATCTTAATTACTGGATAAGATTTATTAAGTCACGCGCGGGCGGCGGAGCGAGGATCTATCTCATGGGAAGATCAATGGGCGCTGTTACGTGCCTTCTTAACGTTACTCAGAAGGATGTTGATCCCAACGTCTGCGGCGTTATCGCTGATTGTCCCGGTGATACTGTAATGAACGTTCTCGCGGTGAGGGGAGAGCATAAGTACAAGAGAGACTGCTCAACATATCTGAAGCGCATCAGACAGATGGGCATCAAGAAGCTCGGCATCGATCTCGATAAGGCTGACTGCGTTGTTCACGCTGACCGCATAAGAGTTCCCGTTCTTCTGTTCCAGTGCGGCGAGGATACCATTACACCTCCCAGGATGCAGGTAAGGATCTTTGATGCGCTCAAGTGCCCTAAGAGAATGGTAATGATCCCGCACGCTGAACACCTTGAGGCGTATGATAAGGAACCTGCGCTTTACGAGCGCGAAGTTGCAAAGTTTATTGAGACTTGTGTTATACGTCTTGTCAAGAACGGAATGATGTGATATATTTTCTCACGACAAATAAACGGGGAGCTCCGATTGAGGGGCTGAGAGGGTAGTTCTTACCGACCCGATGAACCTGACGGATAATGCCGGAGTAGGGAAAAGAATATACAGTATCTCTGCTTTGGAAAGCCTTAAGGTTCCCCGTTAAGCGGAGGTTTTTTATGTCAGGTAACAATTCAAACAAAGAGAAGATCCTTACGATCGCAGCTGGTGGTGTATGTCTTGCGATGGGTTTTGTATTATCAAAGCTCGTCCTTTTCGAAATGCCTATGGGAGGATCGGTAACACCCGCCTCTACATTGCCCATCATCGTCTTTGGTATGGCTTTCGGCCCGTTCTGGGCATTCGTTGTAGCGATCGTGTTCAGCCTTTTGCAGCTGATCGGAGGTTACCTGATGACACCCTTCCAGGTTATCCTTGATTACACGATCGGTTACGCAGCATTAGGTCTTACAGGTTTTGCAGGACTTCCTTCTGCAAAGAGGTCAGCGATCAAGAATCCCCTTAAGCGTTTTACAAGCGCCAGTATAATAAAGGCAGTAATCTTTACTATACTTGCATATGTTGCGAGATGGTTTGCGTCAGTTCTGTCAGGCGTTATCTTCTATGCGGAGTATGCTCCCGAGGGAATGAACCCCTGGATTTATTCCATGACATATAACGGCGGATTCCTCGCTGCAGACCTCGGAATTACTATTGCAGTTATGATCATTTTGTATTTCGCGATCAAGCCGGGGATGAAAAATCGATAATTTTCTGATTTTTTCTGTGTATATCAACACAATGTTGATTATGTGTTGATTATGCAACATTTTGTGCCTTCATTAGTCATTGAGTTAGCAGTTGATGATGATAATAATGAAACCATCAACTGGGAGGTACAAAAAATGAGTAAGAGAGTAGTTGCTTCGGTATTAGCATTCATAATGGTAATGAGTTCCGTTTCATCACCGGTTATGGCGGACGAGACAGTGGAAAGATCCGAGAGCGTTGAGACAGTAGAGACAGTAGAGACGGAAGAGACAGCAGAGACGGTTGAAAGCGAAGTCGTTGAAGAGACTGTTGAGACAGAGGAATCTGTTGAGGAATCTGTTGAGGAGTCCACTGTAGAGACAGAAATTTCAGAAGAAAACGAAGAGATCGAGGTTGAGGCTCAGACTTTTGACAGCGGCGTCAATGATTCGATCTATTACAAGGATCTTGACGGCAGAGTACATTTTCCTGCAAGCGAAGATCTTATAGATATAAGAAATGTTTCCGGCGATCAGCTGGTTCCCGGAAAGTACTATTACGTTCAGGGTGACGTTACGATCAACAGCAGACTTGTTGCAAAGCAGAATGGTGCAACAAACATTATCCTTTGTGACGGCGCAAAACTTCATGCCAACAAGGGTATCGGCGTTATCGATAACGGTAATTCCGATTACGGCGAGCTTGTGATCTGGGGTCAGGCACAGGGTACAGGTAAGCTTATTGCAAAGGCTCCAGGCGACTTCGCAGGTATCGGCGGCGGTTTTGATTCCAAGAATACAGACTGCGGTAAGGTTACTGTTAACGGCGGTCATGTTCAGGCGTATGGCGCAGATTGCGGTGCAGGCATCGGCGGTGCAAACGAACACGACGGTGGTGTAGTTGTGATCAACGGCGGTAAGGTTGAGGCTTACGGCGGCGGCGAGATGTATGTTTTTGTTCCTTTAGGCTGGGCTGACTGGGCAGCTGCAGGTATCGGTGGCGGTGACCACGGCGACGGCGGAGAGGTCCGCATCTACGGTGGTGAGGTTTTCGCAGCAGGTTATGGTGTTCCTGATGCTCAGGCAATTGCAGTTTCGGCAGCAGGTATCGGCGGCGGCGACAGCGGCAGAGGCGGCAACGTATTCATCTATGGTGGTAAGGTTACTGCTCGCGGTGGTTACAAGGGTGCCCAGTGCATCGGCCACGGTAATGACAACGGCACATCAGGCGATCTCCATATCGAACCCAATATGTGTGTCAAATATGAAGACAGCGATGATAATCTTCTTTACGCTTCTGCAAACGAGCGTGTAGACAAGTGCCGTTCAAAGTACCAGGCTATCATCGAAGCCTGCACACACATCGGCGAAACAATGAACACCGACAGCATCGAAGGCCACACCTTTACCTGCAATCACTGCCTGACCCCCGGTCACAACGGTGAGGTTCACGCACACGATTATATGGATGGTACATGCATAGATTGCGGTTTCGAGGCCGCAATCCCCGGCGAGTTTGTGGATGCAGCGATCATGGGTTATTCACTGATGCTCGGCAATGACATCGGCGTTAAGTACTATGTCAAGATGAACAGTGCGGTTTCCGGTGATCCGGATACATACGTTAAGTTTATATATCCTGATTATTCCGACAAGTCGGTATCGATCAGCGAGGCAACATATGACAGCGCAACAGATTGCTACATCTTCGAGTTGCGCATTCCTGCAAAGCAGATGAGCTCACTGTTCTATGCGAACGTTCACTGCAAGGACACTATCCTTTGCTCAAAAACATTCTCAGTACGTGATTATGCAGATTACATTTACAGAACCACTACTGATGCCAATCAGAAGGCCCTCGTTGTTGCAATGCTGAATTACGGCGCTGCTGCACAGAAGTTCTTCAAGTACAACTGTATCAGAGAGAGTTCTCTCGCAAACTACTACCTCAGCGATGAGGACAAGGTGGTTCCTGAGCTTGACGCAAGCACACTCAACTACCTGAAGATCAGCTATTCAACTATCCGCACGAAGAGCAAGACTCCTGTTCTCGCAAACATGAGTCTTGCTCTTGAGTCCGAAACACAGATGAGACTGTATTTCGAGGATAACGGCGGCTGCCCCGCATTCTGTTACAACGGCGAAATGCTGAAAGTAACAAAGAACAAGGGTTACAACATGATAACAATCGACAGCCCTGCATCTCAGATCCTGAGAATACGCCCGATCTACATCAACGGCGAAAAGAACTGCGATATGATAAGCATCAGCCCTGCTTACTATATCTACCTTATCCAGACAGATGAAACAGCATCTTCTGACCTTAAGGCTCTGACAACAGCGCTTTACTGGTACGCAGAGTGCTCGAACCTTTACGCATACTGATTGTGAGCTCTTTGAGTCTATGCACTTTGAGCAAAAACCTGATTATATTTGTTACACATAGTTAATAATAATTTCCTGTGGTAACGCTTATAATTAAGTTATGAAGATTCATTCGAGTCTTCACGAGAACTGAACGGAAAGGAGTGATTTTATATGAAGATCACGACACAGGGAAACGGTATCAAGATCGGTGATCGTCTCACCAAGAAGATTACAGATAAGATATCGAAGTTTAGTAAGTACTTTGGTGACGAATGTACAATGAACGTCCGTATCAGACCCGAAGGCAAGAAGTATGTAGTAGAACTTACATTAAAGGCTGACGGCAAGATCTACAGGGCAGAGGCTTCAGACGAGGAGATTCTCAACGCAGTTGACAAGACAGTTGATAAGCTCGAGTCGCAGATTAGAAAGCAGAAGACAAAGTTCCTCAAGCAGAAGAAGGATTATCCTCAGATCGTCAACCTGATCGAAGATGATAATGCAGCTGACTTTGATGTTGAGGACGAGGTCGAAGCAAAGATCACAAGACGTAAGGAGTTTGAGCTCCGCCCGATGTCGACAGAAGATGCAATCCTTCAGATGGAGATGCTCGGACACAGTTTCTTTGTTTACCTTGATGCTGAGATCGACTCGGTTTGTGTAATATATAAGAGGAAGGACGGAAACTACGGTTTGCTGGAACCTAAATACTAAACTTAAGTGAGCCATTGCGGCTCCTGACATGATAAAAAATACTACTAGTTGATCAAGGGGAGCTGCCTGCGGGTGGCTCCTTTTGTTGTTGGTTGTTTTTGTGGCCGCATTGGCCCTGCCGTTCACCCGCGTCGCAGATTTTTTGGCTTTTGTCGCAGATTTTCTGCGACATTTTTCTTATAATTTGCGATTTGCAAATTTCCTGAGGTTTGTGCTAGATAATCTGCGACAAATGAACCTTTTATCTGCGACAGCGGATAGTCGGCCGATAATAAGGCTGGGGGACGGGAACTCAAACGACTTGTATCATGGATTTTTGTTTATTCTATCTGAACTTCAGCCCTCAAGTATAGATAAGTACATATCCGTATTCCGTTATATAGTTACAAATTACAAATTTTGGGATATTATTATCAAGGTTAAATAATAAAATATGGGGGCTTATTATGAGTGAGGAAAAGAATGAAGTGAAGAAATCTTCCAGGAAACCGCTTTTGAGCAATTCGGCAATAGAGGTCATTACAGTCATATTGCTGGGCCTGACGGCGCTTCTGACAGCATGGGCAAGCTATGTGAGTTCTATCCATAGCGGCAATCAGGCAACGAACTATGCGAAGAGCAACAATCTGTCAAGCGACGGCAACTCGATGTACAATGAGGCGGTCAGCAATATGAATCATGATATGAGCGTGTGGAGCACGATCCAGGGATATCAGGTCGCTATCCTTTATGCTGATTCTATCAATGACAACGATACAGTTGAGGAGAATGTGTGGAAGCTGAAGTGGTTCTGTCAGGACAATCTGTCAGAGGAGATGGCGGATAAGATCGGGTATGATGTCGAGGCTTTCGGTGACGATCGGAATGATACGCAGGATATACTTGACTGGCTGTACGATGCTGAGGGCGTTGCTCTGAATTCGCCTTTTGCTGATGAGGCGTTCTGTGATGCGTATTTCGCGGACTCTGTGGCGAAACTGGATGAGGCCGCTGCTGCGCTCTCTCAGGGTCAGCAGGATAATGCCAACGGCGATAGCTATACGCTGGTTACGGTTATATACAGTATGGCTCTGTTCCTGCTGGGTATCGTTGGCGTGTTTAAGAACAGTAACAACAAGATGATCGTACTGGCAATAAGCTTGGTGTGCCTTATCGGTGCTATCGTGTTTATGGGTACGATACCGCTTCCGGCTTCCGGCGGAATATTCGGATAATCTGCTGAGTTGTGAGGTTATGATATGAAGATGAGAAAAGTCCTGGCAGCCCTTCTGGCTCTGAGCCTGATGGTGACGGGTGTTGTTGCCTGCGATGAGCTTGATGAGGACTATTATGACGAGACGGAAGTTACCGAATCTTCCGAAGGCGGGAATAAGAGCGCTGTTAATACTCTGTCTCCGCTGAAGATGACTGTTGACAAGAATTCA
Source organism: Saccharofermentans sp. (assembly GCA_024688685.1). Taxonomy (GTDB): domain Bacteria; phylum Bacillota; class Clostridia; order Saccharofermentanales; family Saccharofermentanaceae; genus Saccharofermentans. Next base: position 11,736 of record JAILDX010000010.1, on the reverse strand, counting down.
GGTGACATGACGATAACGAGACCCCAGTCGGCCGAAACTCCGATGGCTGATGACGGAAGCTGGACGGTATTTGTCTATATCTGCGGTTCGGATCTGGAGTCCGGTGATGGTGCGGCTACTTCCGATATCGAGGAGATGTGCAGTGCGACAGCTTCTGATCAGGTGAGGTTCGTTGTTCAGACAGGCGGCGCTTCCGAGTGGCAGAATGATTACGCTTCCAATGAACAGATCGGAAGATTCATAATAGAGGATAACGAGGTCGTGGACCTTGGCACACAGCCGGATGCCAGCATGGGGGATGCTGCTGCACTGGCAGATTTCCTGCAGTGGGGCGTTAGCGAGTATCCCGGTGAGAAGATGGGTCTCATATTCTGGAATCACGGTGGCGGAAGCATATCCGGTGTCTGTTTCGATGAGAAATATGATTCGGATTCGCTTAGTCTAAGAGAGATCGACAGCGCATTGTACAGTGCGTTTGAGTCCATGACAGACCGTTTCGAGTTCATCGGATTTGATGCGTGTCTGATGGGTACAGCCGAGACGGCTAATATACTGGCTTCATATGCCCGTTATATGGTGGGTTCACAGGAGACGGAGCCCGGCAGCGGATGGGATTATGAGGCAATCGGGAACTTCCTGGCTGACGATCCCTCATCTGATGGAGCTGATCTCGGCAGGTGCATCTGCGACAGTTTCTATGAGGCATGTGCAAATGCGAATGATGCTGACGACGTAACGCTGTCGGTTATCGATCTTGATAAGATTGATTCTGTGGTAAAGGCGTTCAATACTTTCGCGAAATTAATGTATGAGGCCAGCGAGAATACGGCAGTACTGACCTCCATGATCAGAGGCATCGAGGATGCGGATAATTTTGGCGGTAATAACAGGTCTGAGGGTTACACGAATATGGTGGACCTTGGCGGCCTGATCGAGGCCTGCGAAAGCTACGCGGACGGCAGTGCGGCAATCGATGCGATCAACAGTGCCGTGGTGTACAACAGAACGGGTTCGCGCCATCAGGGATGTTCAGGACTGTCTGTATATTATCCGCTGGCTGTGCAGGGGTCCACGGAGCTTAGCGTGTTTGAGAATGTGAGTATCAGTCCTTTCTATGCGTCTTTTGTTGACAGGCAGGATTTCAGCAGCTCAATCGAATATGATGCCGATGCGCAGCAGGATGGCGATGATGGATCCGGCTCCGGTGTGGCATCTTCAGAAGCTTACTATGATGAGGAGACAGGATACTACTATTTTGTTCAGGATGATGTGCAGTATTGCTATGATGAGTCTCAGGATCAGTACTGGTACTATGAAGAATCATCCGACTCATGGCTGGAGGCATCTGCTGATGAGTCATCTTCTTACGATTACAGCAGCCAGGACTACAGCAATTCCAATGATGATTTCGGATACAGTGACGATTACTGGTTCGATGACAACGATACATGGTCCAATGAGTGTGAGTATGATTACGATGATGATGCCGGTTGCTACCGCTCTCGTTCTGTTGCGAACAATCACTGGGATTATGCTGATAACTTCTGTCAGACAGGTGAGAGCCCCTATATCAAGTTCCTGAAAGAACCGACCATCGGTACTGACGGTACATTTGGATTTACCCTGACTCCTAAGAGCGTGCGCCGTGTGTCCTCTGTATATGCGTATGTATATCAGATCATGGACGGTGAAACTGATGCTCTTATGATCGGTGAGACATATGACATCAACTGTGACTGGGACAAGGGACAGTTCGAGGACTGCTTCGACGGTTACTGGCTGTCGCTTCCTGACGGACAGAATCTGTCGACGACCATCGTCGACATTGATGACGAATATATCATCTACTCTGCGCCTGTTATGTTGAACGGAGTCGATACCTATCTTCGTTTGAAACAGTCTCTTGCAGACAATTCCATTGTTGTTGAGGGTGCATGGGATGGAATCTCATTGAACGGTGCGGCATCGCGTCTTGTACGGCCGATCAATCAGGGCGATTCGATTGTTCCTGTCTATATGTCTATCTCACTTGTTGATGAGAATGCTGTAGATACGGAGTGGCAAGGCGAAACATACATTGTTGACAGCAATTTTGAGATAGTCTATTCACTTCTTGATTCTGCCGACTTCCTGTTTATGTTCTGTATTGACGATATCTACAATGATTACTATTTAACTGATTATGTTGAATTTAATGTGGATGACGACGGGAATGTATCTTACTATGAGTATGAGTGATCTCACAGTTTAGCTTTAACAAGAAAAATCCCGCAGCAGCATTCATCTGACTGCGGGATTTTCTCCTTTTGATATGATATGTATATCTTAAACAGCGAAGCCCATCGACCGGGGCTGGCTGTTCTGTTCCTTGGACGCAAAGGCCTGCTCGTAGTGCCTGTCAGTTACGATGATACACTTTGTATTCTTGTTGCTCTCGAGGAGCTCCTTGTAAGCGTTCATCGCTGCCTGGTCAACGATGGACTCGAACTGTCTCAGTGACATCGTGCCCTTGTCCATCATTGTCTTGACGGCCTTGCTGAGAGCGTCCTTTGAGAACCTCAGCTTTCCGCTAAAAACGATGCTGCCGGAAACCGTGTTAGTGTACTTCTTCACAATAGAGAAGACCCTGTCATAGTCGGGGTTGGGGAACCTGATTACGAGGCACCTGTCACGAAGCCATGTGGCAACATTGTCAATCTCATTGGCTGTGAGAATGAAGATGATGCCATCAGTGCTGACAGTGCGGCTGAAGAAGTTCTCATAAACCTCACGTGTGCCGTCAAGTGCCGAGAGCAACTCGTTGGAGATATTATGGTAGATATCGTTGCGAGTGTTCGCCTTGTCAATCTCGTCGATGAGAATTACAGGATTAAGGCTCTTTGTGATGAGCTGTGAGTTGATAATCTCACCGAAACGACTCGCCTTGTAAACGGGCGCATCTCCTGTGAGACCTGTGCCGGCACTTGCTCCCGGAGCGCTTATCTTGTTGTAGCCGAGACCGAGGATGTCAGCAAGTACCTTAACAAGATATGTCTTTCCGATGCCGGGATTGCCATAAAGAAGGATGGGCTTGCAGTTGCCTGAACGGATGTACTCAAGCGCTGTCATTGTAAGCTGAAGCGCAAGGGAAGTAGGGATATCGTTATCCTTGCAGGACTTAAGGACGAGCTTGTAGAGCTCGTTATCGCTCTTGTCTGTATTGAGGCACTGCCTCGGCTTAAGATGGTCGATGTCATAGAGTTCCTTCGGAGTTACAGCATTGTTGGCCTTGTTGCGGTAAGGCATAAGGTCTGCCTCGCTAGGCTCCTTAGACTCATCGTCGTCCGTAGTATCTTCGTCTTCGAAATCATCGAAGTCGAAGAGGTCAGCGTCAATGTCATAATCATCGTCGTCGAAGGGAAAATCATCGTCTTCGGAGTCATCGGAACTCTCAACAGAAACATCTGCTGTATCTACAGTAATAAGAGATGATTCCAGCTTGCAGTCGATGCCGGAATCGTTGAGATATGTCTCGATGTATCTGACTGAGTTGTTGATGAGCTCCTTCATATGACTTGCGGTCATGCTGAACTGGTTGGCATAAAGAGCCAGCATAATGGTGTCATTATATGTGTTGTTAAAGAGCATCTCGATACGGAAAATGTTCTTCTCTTCTTCGGGCAGATGTTCTGCTGCTTCAGTAAACTTTCTGATATCAAAACTCATAGGCTGTTACTCCTTTATCGTTATGCTGCGAGATCCGGGCCGTCGTTGCTGAGCGCTGCCTTGAGGATCTGGCGGCAGGTGTGGATACGGCTCTTGATAGTGCCGAGGTTGCAGTGAAGAGCTATCGCAAGCTCCTTGTAGTCGAGGCCGACTATGGCATAGAGCTCCATGAGGCGGTACTGGGAAGGAGTAAGGACCCTTCCGGCCAGTTCGCGAAAAAGAGTCTCCACATCCTCGCCTGCGGGGGAAGTCTCGTCAGACAGGGTCTCGATATCGGTACAGTCAAATGAACGACTGTAATAAGCGGACTTGATTACGTTGACACAGCAGTTATGAGCTGTGCTCCTGAACCACTTTACAGTGGTTACAGGATTGAGGATGGACTTGTAGGACTTGAGAAAACAGATGTATGTCTCAGTGATAACATCACCCTTGAATTCCTCGCAGAAAGAGATCCCGCGGGACTTAAGGCCCTTTGTCTCGACGAAATTGTTGATAACGATCGTTACGGTTCCAATCGTGTTGTTATAGATGTCTTCAATGGCGGATTCGTCGCCTTCAGCAAGCTTTGTGAAAAGGTTGTTGAACTTCATATACTCATTGTTGTCAGTCATAGATACCTCACATCATTTTGCCGGAGTTGTCAAAAGTGAGACAGACACACAGCAAACACATTAACTGTCGATTTGCAAAGCTGATGGGTTGCTATTCAATTGTAAGTGGGAGCTTCAAGCTCTCGATCTAAAAATACCTAAAAGTGACTATTCAGTTGTAAACGTTATCTTTAAATGATGCCATACCCTTTCTGAATTGTCAAGCAGTTTTTTAATCTTTTTTTGAAATTGTGCGTCTTAATCATTCTGCGAGCTCCTTTCGAATACCTTTTACTCTTAAAAGACAACGGCATTTTGCAAAAAGTTCATGAGCACGGATTTTTTTTTTACAAATCTTTTTTTGAAATAAAATCTCCCCTGACAAATCCCAAAAATCACCTATAATGAATTATCAGGTTCAATAAGAGGATTGTGCAATGGATGATATGGTGGCGGCCCTTCTCAAGAGTTTAAGGACTTACGGAGAAGTAGATATAGAATATATAGCCGAGATAACAGGGGAAGATCTAAGAAGTGTTATCAAGGCCCTTAAGGGAGCGATCTACCAGGACCCGCTGCTGTGGCACGGATGCTATTACAAGGGGTGGGTCACGGAAGACGAATACCTTTCCGGCAACCTTCTGTATAAGTGGAAGGTTGCAAATAAGGCGAATAAAGAATACCCGGGATATTTTCGTGATAATCTCGAAGCACTGGAGAGCGCACTTCCCATAAAGCCTTCTGCCAAAGATATTTATGTGACGCTCGGATCCCCGTGGATACCGCCCGATGTGATCGATGATTTCATTTTCGAGCTGTTCGGGTATCCTGATTCATGCATCGTGCACGGGTATAGCGGGATTCAGCTCTTTATTATGGGGAGGATGTGTACGCAGCATATTGCCGAGGAAGGTAAATGGGTGATACCTGAGAAGAACAGGTATCATCATGACAGATCGGTTACGCGCGTGTACGGGACCAACCGCATCGAGGCGCTTCATATATTGGAAGATACTCTCAATAATAAGATGGTCGCTGTTTATGATCAGGTTGAATGTCCCGGCAATAAGAGCGGTGTCAGGCGTATCGTGAACAGGATGGAGACTGCGGCGGCGCTGGAGAAGCAGAAGCTGCTTATAAAGGAGTTCCAGGACTGGATCTGGAAAGATGAGGACAGACGCAAGCGCCTGTATGAGATCTATCTTGTCAGGTACGGGTTTATCAGGAAGCGCAAGTTTGACGGCTCATTCCTTGAGTTTCCGGACATGTCTCCGGATGTAAAGCTCTATCCGTATCAGAGGGATGCGGTCGCGAGGATCATTTTCTCAAAGAATACGCTTCTTGCTCACGATGTCGGATCGGGCAAGACGTACGAGATGATCGGCGCGGGGCAGGAGCTTATCAGAATGTGCAAATCTTCCAAGAATCTCTATGTCGTTCCTAACGGAATCATCGGGCAGTGGAGAACGATTTTTGAACAGATGTATCCCGGCGCGAGACTCCTGGTTGTTGATCCGAAGGCATTTGCGAAGAATAAGAGGAGAACCGTTCTTGAGCGTATCAGGGATGAGGTGTTTGACGGGATCATCATGGCTCAGAGCAGCTTCGACATGATACCTATGTCATGCGGTTTTTATGAGGAGAAGACGGGTGACAAGGCGTTCCTGAAGAGGGCGATGGCGGCAGCTGCGAAGAAGGGTGAGGATGATCCTTTTGAGGGTGTCCATTTCGATGAGCTTGGAGTGACGAGACTCTTTATCGATGAAGCGCATAACTATAAGAACGTGACGATAGAGACTAAGGTTGAGGGAGTAAGGGGACTCAGCCTTAAGGGCGCCAAGTGCAGCGATCTGATGACTGATAAGGTCAGGTCGATGCAGGGCGAGGGAAAAGGCGTTATTTTTGCTACGGGAACGCCTATAACCAACTCTGTCACGGAATGTTATACGCTGATGAGATATATGATGGGAAGCGAGCTTGATAAGATCGGGCTGACACATTTCGACAGCTGGGTCGGAATGTTTGCGGAGCGCAGCACCGAGTTTGAGATCGACGTGGATACGAGCAGTTACCGTCTGGCGACGCGTTTCGCGAGATTTCATAATCTTCCGGAGCTTACGGCGCTTATCAGCCAGTTCGCGGATTTCCATCAGATTGAGGCGTCTGACGGCATTCCGGAACATGACGGATATGAGGATACGCTGATTCCGAGAAGTCCCGAATTCGAGATCTATCTGAGAGGAATTTCGGCCCGGGCGGATGCTGTCAGGAGCGGTCTTGTTCCGAAGACTGACGATAATATGCTGAAGATCACGACCGACGGCAGAAAGGCGGCTCTCGACATGAGACTTGCCGATCCGGATGCTCCGTATGATCCTGCTTCGAAGGTGAGCGAATGCGCACGGAAGATCGCCGAGATCTATGATAAGACGAAGAGAAATAAATCAACTCAGATTATCTTCTGTGATACATCGACTCCGAAGAAAGAGTTCAATATGTATGATGAGATCAGGCGCCTTCTGATGGAGCAGGGAGTGCCTGAGGAACAGATCGCATATATTCATGACTATGAATGTATCGGTGATAACACGGCGGGTAAGGAACGCCTGTTTGAGAAAGTCAGGAACGGCGAGATAAGAATCCTCATGGGATCGACTGCGAAGCTCGGTTTAGGTGTCAATGTACAGGACAGGCTGATTGCACTGCACCATCTGGATATACCCTGGCGTCCGTCTGATATGACGCAGCGAGAGGGTCGTATCCTCAGGCAGGGTAATAAGAATGATAAGGTTTATATTTACCGTTATATAACTGAGGGGAGTTTCGATGCGTATTCATGGCAGCTACTTGAGACGAAGCAGCGTTTTATCTCTGATCTGCTGTCAGGATCCGTTACTGCGAGAAGCGGATCTGATGTTGAGGATGTCGTACTTGATTATGCCGAGGTCAAGGCGCTTGCGGTTGGCAATCCGCTGGTCAAGGAGAGGGTGGAGGCATCCAATGAGCTTACGCGTCTTCTTATGCTCCAGCGCAAGCTGGAGGATCAGCGTGCCCAGATGAGGATGGAGCTGAAGCTGCTGCCTGAGAGGATCGCCCGGCAGGAGAATCTCATTGATCTGTGCAATAAGGATATAGAGTTCTGTCTTAGTGGCGGAGCGGCCCCTGATACAGGTGAAGGCAAGACAAAGAAAAAGATGGCGGAAGAACGTAAGGAACTCAGAGAACTGATCACAGGTTCTGTCATGACATACATGCTTGAGAAGGTAGAGAAGACACTTACGAACTACCGTGGTTTTGATCTGATCCTGCCGGCCGATATGAAGCCTGACAGGCCGTTTGTATATATCAGGAAGAACGGCCGCTACATGGTTGAACTTGGTGATAACGATGTAGGTAATCTCGTGCGTATAGATAACTTTATCGACTCGCTTAAAGATTACCGGATCCACCTTGAGGATGTGCTTGATTCATTTCGCAAAAAGCAGAAGGAACTTGAGAGTGAGCTTGCCAAAAAAGATGACTACAAACCGCAGATCAAGGAGTATCAGGCAAAGGTGAGAGAACTCGATATGAAGCTTGTCGCGGGGGCAATGTAATCAGGTACTCGCACCGCGCGTGCTCAACCGGGCGCACTCAAATGCGCACTCACTTATTCACGCTTGCTCCGTCCAGTGCAAATGCGACTCTGCCGATAACATTCGCACCATCGCCGTCCTTCAGGCTGATCTGAAGTGTTCCGGGGTATTCGATGTGCCACAAAGATGTATGGATGACGTGCTCATGTCCTTCAAGCTGTGTGAGAGAGCCTGTCTCAGATCTTCCGTGAAGATAATCTGCGCCTATGACTGCTGCGTTCTCGTGGCCGGAATAACTGCACACAATAACATAGAGAGGATTATGGTTGTCAAAGGGATCTTTTCTTATATATAAAGAGCATTCAAAATCATTATCACCGGAAGATGTCTCAAACGCATAAAGCGACTCTTCCGGTTCATATTCTCCGGCTCTTACATAAACAACATCAATATAGGGGACATCTTCTTCGTAGTCGCCGATCTGAGCGAAATAGGGATCTCTCTGACTGGCAATATTATCGTATATGACGATCAGCGACATCATGAGAGTGCCTCCGACCGCAAGTGCAACTGTGAGGAATACTCCCACGATGAGGGTTACTATTCCGGGGTGGAGCATTCGCGAGCGCTTCCCTGAAGGGTTGCCGCCCTGTGCAAGGATCTTGTTGTTGTGACGGTCATACACAAGCTTGCTGATGATAAACGTAATGACGCAGGCAACAGCAACGATTATCGCACCTGCAATAAAAATCAATAAACCGATCATAACTGTCTCTCCTTATATTCCAAGTCTGTCCCTGAAGATGTAGTAGTAACTCCTTGTGACGTCGACTTTGCTGCCGTTTGTCATGTGGAGTATGAACTTCTGCATGAGCGAGGATTCGATGCGCTTTACCTGTTTGATGTTAACGATCACTGAGTTGCTGACCCTGAGATACTTGTCCGGATCAAGTATCGTTTCCAGGTTCTTCAGGCGCTCAGATGATGTGTAGGTAACGTCTTTTGTATGGAGGAGGATGTCGTGTCCCATGCTCTCGATGTAGATGATATCCGACACATCAATGAAGAACTGCTGATCATCCTTTTTGCCTGCCAAAAATCTGACGTTTGTGCCCAGACGTCTGATAACGTAATCCGAGTCCATATCATCCCTTATTCCCAAATCTTCGAGACTCTTGCGCATCGGATCGTCCGGGTCCAGCATCATCTTGATATTCATTTAGCATCTCCTTTCGCCCTGATGACATACTACAGCAGAAGCGGGAATAAATCCCGCTTTTTGCATAACTTGCATGATTAAGAGCATAACTTGCAAGGATTACTGCCTCGAAACATATTCGAGGATCATGTCACTGACGTACTGGTAGTGATGACTGTGATACAGCTTCACCTCAAATGATGTAACGCCGTATTTCTCGAGCCTGTGACGCAGCTGCTCTATGCCTTCGAGCGTCGTATAGTTATCGCCGTAATAATCAGCGTAATCGACGTCCTCCTCATCGCCGCCGGTGATGAAGATCTCTTTGTCATAAGAACTGTTCCTGTCGAAGAAACCGTATTCAATCATGTAATCGTTGTAATCATCAACGCATGTGAAATACGGTGACCAGAATGCGGGACTTCCGATTATGTACTTCGCGAAAGGCCGGTTCTCATATCTGTCATAATTGAAGGCTGCGTAGTGCGAGAAAACGCCTCCCTGTGAGTGACCGAAGAGAACAGACTTGCTTGTATCAAGTTTATACATGTCGTTTACAAACGGCATCAGGTTATCGGTGATGAAATCGAGAAACTCCTTCTTCTTGTCACACAGAACGTGAGCTCTTATCTCGTTGTCCCAGCTGTCCATATCATATTCGAAACCAATAGTAACAATGATCATCTTCGGCGTCTTGCCCTGCTTCATTGATTCGACGAGCTTGGGGGCATCGCTAAACCTCCAGACGGCATCAGTCATGACCAGTGCAGGGTATGATTCATCAGCATCAAAATCAGGCGGAGTAACGATATGGACAACGAAAGACTGGTCAAGCTCTTCGTCGTACACATGGAACTCTCTTATCTGATCTTTGATCGCAGCGACGGATCGAGTGATAAGCTTCGTGATCAGCTTCTATCTGTGCGATCACTTCGTCCTTCGGGGTTCCGTAGTAAAGTCCGTTCTCGTCCGTGTTCTCATTAACGTCAGCGATCCAGTCCTCATATGTCCAGACTTCGTAGCCGACAGATCTTGCCAGTAAATAATCAGCAAGTGCGCTGTTCTTGTATTCTTCCCAGGGCTTGTCGAGGAGCTGGAATGCTGTCTCTTCCGTTCTCGAAAGCTCGGTCTCAGTCATGTGATTGGTGAGCTTTTTGCTTTCTTCTTCAGTGCATGAAGTCAATGATACGATAAGCGCGAGTGATAGTATAATACTAGTGATTTTTTTTGCCATATACTTATCTCCTTATGTTGAGATAAATATATCACAGGGGAGGGTACAATAAATGGACTACAAAGTTATAGATAAGGATAAATACTACAGGGCAGGCGTTTACCGCCACTTTACCGAGGACTGCAAATGCTCGGTTTCGATGACGGCGAGGATCGATGTGACTTCTCTTGTTGAGTTTTCAAAAAAACAGGGAAGCAAGTTCTATGTGGATTTTCTCTACCTGCTGTGCAGAGTCCTGAATTCGCGCGACGACTACAAAATGAATTATCTCTGGCAGAGTGACGAACTCGTCTGTTACGACGTCATCAATCCGATCCAGTACATCTTTCACGAGGACAGCGAAACATGCACCCCCGTATATACCACATACTACGATTCATACGGGGAATTCTACAGACATGCGACAGAGGATATTGAGAAAGCAAAGGAGAGCCGTGAGTACAGCCTTTCTTCCGGCGATCATCCGAACTGGTTTGATGCGTCTTATATTTCGTGGGTCTCGTATGATTCCCTGAATGTTGAGCTGCCTGACGGCTATCTTTATTTTCTGCCGATAGTCAACTGGGGCAGGTACAGGGAAGAGGGAGGACGGCTCATGATGCCGCTGACCGTAAGGCTTAATCACGCGGTGGCTGACGGGTTTCTTGTCGCTAATGTGTACAGGCTGCTGGAGAAGGAAATTGAACGATTTGTCACTAACGCATAGTTTTCCTATTGCATTAGTAGGCATTAAGTGATATCATTCGCTCTCAAAAGGGGGTGAGTATTATGAAAAACACTAAGCAGATAGCTGCTGCGGGCGTGATCTCCGCACTTGTATTTGTTGCGACTTATTTCATCAGGATCCCCATTCCCAACGGTTATCTCAACCTGGGCGATGCGGTCATCCTGATCAGTACGCTCATGCTGGGTCCGTTCGCCGCAATTCCGGCCGCTATCGGAGCAGGTCTTGCAGACCTTATCTCAGGGTATTCGGTCTATGTTATCCCGACTGTCATCATCAAGGCTCTTATGGGATTGACCGCAGGCCGCATTCTGTCACACGAGAGATCTGTGGCGCGCAGGATCACCGGTTTTCTTCTTGCTGAGATGATAATGGTCGCAGGGTATTTTGCTTTCGAGGCGCTGCCGTTTATGTACGGCCCTGAAGCAGCGTGGGTGGATGTTCCGCTCAACGCGATCCAGGGAGCGGCCGCCATAGCAGTTGCGCTGCCGGCTTCGTTTGCAGGACCGTTCAAAAAGAAATTATAAAATAACTGCCTCATCGTTTTTCACTTTGAGGCAGCTTGTTTAGTACCATAGAAAGTGTAATTGTTAGAGAGTAATTAACTCCGACAGTTGCACTTTTCTTATAATACGGGGAGTAATTGGCCTGACGTGCGGCTTTTTGGATCTTGCATCCGTCAAAAAAACTGTCAGCCAATCCCCTTA
>JAILDX010000002.1 GCA_024688685.1 Saccharofermentans sp. | reverse complement strand
TGGAGCGCTATGAGCTTATCCTGGATATTAACGCCAAGTCCCAGCTTGAACGTAGAACCTATCAGAATCCTGATCTCGCCTCTTCGTACTTTCCTGAAAAGAGTTGATTTCTCCGACTCTGTCTCAGCATCGTGAATAAATGCAATCTGATCTTCCGGAATGTTATAGAGCATCAATCTTTCCTTTAACTCGGTATAGAGATTGAAGTCTTTCTTTGGAGTTGATGAATCGCAGAATACAAGTTGAGTAGATTTGTCCTGGAAAGACTTAACATAGATATCGGCAATATTCTCCGCACATCTTGCAACTTTGGACTGGTATGTAAATACTGCATGTGAATCAACAAGTCTCATATCTAGTGCGGCTTTCCTGCCGTCAGTAGTGATCTTAAGCATGTTATCATCCCTGCGACTGACAATGCCGTTTCTGACTTGCTCCGCCCTATCAGATATGAGTTCAAGATAGTCAGCGAAATCCTTCGTCTTGCTAATCAGCGCATCATTATATCCATCATGTGAAGGTATGCCGACAGAGTCATCTACGGAATGGAAATCTGCAATAGAAGACAGGAGCGATGTCAGTTCCGGTAGATTATGGAACTTCGAGAACCTTGTCGCCAGGCGGTACGAACTGGTATCAACATCGATCTCGAACTCGGTCACTTTCTCGGCAAACATTCCGATCCAGCTGTCAAAACTCTGAAGATCAAGAAGTCCCAATTCACCGCTCTGAAGATATGTCTGCATCGCAAATGCATCAGTGATCGAATTAGTAATCGGCGTACCGGTAGCAAGAACAACACCTTTGCCGTCGTTCTTGCGCTGAATCATGTGAACCTTATCAAGCATATCCTTGCACTTTTTCGAGCAAGTATTTGATATACCCAACACATTGGTAGCCTGTGTCTCGATTGGAATATTTTTGAAGTTATGAGCTTCATCCACGAATAATCTGGTGATCCCGAGCTCATCGAAATAGATGGTATCGTACATGTCATCCCACGCGGTATTCAGCTCAAATATCGCTTCTGAGAGCTTTTTCTGCTTTTTCGTTAATCTGGAGGTGGCCTTGCCTTTTGACTGTATCAATTTCGCTATCTTTTCCTGTTGTGCCTTAAGCTCATCCATATAACATTGACGGGATAACGGGATCATCTCAAAACAACTGTAAGCGATGATTATACCGTCAAAATCCTCATCTCTGATGCGCGCAAGGATCTCCTCACGTTTGGAAGGCTTAAACATCTTCGGCTCGATACAAAGAAGTTTTGCATCTGGATACAAAAGACAGAATATGCTCTTCCACTGTCCGACGATATTGTTTGGAACAACATACATGTTCTTTTTCGAAAGACCCATACGCCTCAATTCCTGACCTGCTGCGACCATGACATAGGTCTTGCCCGCACCAACATCGTGAGCAAGCAGAGTATTAGGCGAGAATATTATTCTCGCTACCGCATCTTTTTGATATGGGAAAAGCGCCACTCCCGGAGACATAGTAGGAAATGTCAAAAAAGATCCGTCAAAGATCCTTCTCCTGACGCAGCTGAAGTTATTCTCGAATATTATCTCCAGTCTCTCCTTGCGTGTCGGATCAGTCCAGACCCAATCCTGAAAGGCCTTGATAAGTTCCTTCTGTTTCTCAAGAGCAGCGATGGTTTCTTTCCTGTTTATAACCCGTTTGACGCCAGATTTATTCACCAGGCTCTTTTTCTCATCCGTAACTTTTACAGCCTTCATATTGAGGGTATTCTCCAGGATGTTAAGAGCTTCTATACGGTTTGTACCATAGGTTTTTGTAACGCTTACACTGTGATTGTATCTGCTCTTACAAGGGATTTCCCACGTTCCTGTAATCTCATCATGAATGGTTTTCAAATCTTCGGAATAACGATAATACGGATACGGGGGCTCTCCAAACAGATGTTCAACAAAACCATCTATTACATCCGCAGGAACCCACGGTGATCCGAGCGTAATATAAATATCTTTTGCCGCTACAGTCGGAGGAAGAACCTTCTCGATTGCTCTGAGATTGTCTGCAAAGTATCCTTTATACTCGTCGTTAGCCTCGCTTGCAGCTTTCCATTTGCGCATCAGATTGCCTGAAAGGTATTCTTCCGCTGTCTCCCAGCCTTT
>JAILDX010000014.1 GCA_024688685.1 Saccharofermentans sp. | reverse complement strand
GGAATGAATCCCAAGACATTGCAGTACCTTATGGGACATTCCGACATCTCGGTAACCCTTAATACCTATACACATGTTAAGTATGAAGACGTTGCTGCTGAGGTCACAAAACTTGGTGCCGTGTAAGATCCTACAGGAAACAACCCGGAAAAGGCCGGGTACAAAACTTGATTTTTGTACCCGATTTTGTACCTTTTGGTACAAAGAAAAGCGGAAAAACGCCACGATAAGTGAAAATGCAACTTTCAAGACCTACGACCGCAAACCCAATAAATACGGGCATTTCACCTCGAATCGTATTAAATCGTAATGGCAATAAAAGTACTATTCGTATGTCACGGCAACATCTGCCGATCACCGATCGCTGAGTTTATTATGAAGGACCTGGTTAAGCGCGAGGGACTGTCTGATCAGTTTGAGATCTCCTCTGCAGCCACTTCTGCAGAGGAGATCGGGAACCCTGTTTACCCGCCTGCAAGAAGGATCCTCGCAGAGCACGGACTGTCATGTTCCGGAAAGACTGCGAGGCAGATGACAAGGCGCGATCTTGTTTATTACGACTACATCATACTGATGGATTCAAATAATATGAGGAATGTCAGGTGGATGTTTCCCAACGAAGAGCTCGGCAATGTTCGCATGCTCCTCCCCAGGAACGTCGCTGACCCTTGGTATACGGGCAATTTCGAGGCAACGTGGAGTGACTGCGTGGAAGGCTGCACACTGCTTCTTGAAGAGATAAAGGAAAAATACGGACTATGAGTATACCCACACTTGAAGAGCTTCGCAGGAAGGCTGACATACTGATCTTTGACCTGGACGGCACCCTCATCGATTCGATGGGCGTCTGGAATCAGGTGGACATTGAGTTTCTCGGGAAGCGCGGACTTGAAGTCACGCCTGAGTATCTTGATGCGGTTAAGAAAAACAGCAGCAGGGACGCTGCCGTGATCACGCGCAGGCTGTTTGATCTGGAGGATACTCCCGAGCAGATCATGAAGGAATGGGACGATATGGTTTCGGAACATTACCGCGGGAGCATCCCTCTCAAGGAGGGTGTTTTCGAGTACCTGACAAGGGCAAAAGGCCTCGGATTTACGCTTATGGCGGCCACTGCCCTGTCCATTGACCACGCCGGCCCGTGTCTCCGGAGATGCAGTATCTACGGACTTTTTAACAGTGTTATAACACTTGACGACATTGGAAATAAGATCAATAAGAGCGATCCGGCAATCTATATTCGCGCAATGGAAAACGCGGGTGGATCTGACCCTTCCCGCGTTGTTGTTTTCGAAGATGTACCGGCTTGTATCGAGGGTGCGAAGTCAGGCGGATTCATCACATGTGCAGTCCACGATCCGGTCGGACTGGGCACACTCTCATGGGACGATATGGCCTCGACCGCAGACTACTCGATAATGAGTTTCACCGAAGCCCTCGGCTGATCGCTATTCCGCATCCTCCCAGACTATATCCCTGAAGCCGTCGCAATAGGCGTCATAATTCCTGCTGAACAGGTCCGGACTGACCTCTTCCCCATTCCAAGTGCAGATCCCGTCCGCATCCTTGCGGGCCATCAGATGCAGCTTGCCGTCATAGAACTCGTATATTTCTTCTGTTAGTCCACCCTGCTCCCCGCTGCAGATAAATGCCGGAACGGTGTGCCCGTCATCTTTTGCAATATATCCGTCAACCTGCATTCCTTTATCATCCCAGACGGTGACAGTCTTGCCGGATTCCGCATCGTACACGACGATACTCGTATCACCATTCTCCAGGAACAAAACTGGCGGCGTGTCCTTGCCGATGGATGCGATGCTGTATTTGAGACTCTTATCATCTGATCTCAGCATCACTTTGTACGCCTGGACAGCTTTCTGACTGATAATGCCGGTATCCTTTTTATACATATCCGCTCCGACGAGCGACAGGACCACTGATACCAGAACGGGTATCGCAACGAGCGTCGTATTAAGAAAAGACATCCTGTCCTTCGTCATGCTCTCAAGCCCTGTCTCGCTGCACGTATTCGTAATAAAATAACCAAATGCAAGAACGGCCGGCACGATTACAACAAACGGCAGATAATAAACAAGTCTCGTAAGATTGCTGCTGATATCGCTGTCCTTCCAGAACGAAACAACATATATGAGAGCGAGCACCGCCGGCAGGAAATAGAAATACCCGCTGATACCCGCAAGCGGCCTGTAGAGCTCACCCGTATTCACTACCGTCAGATACAGGAGCACCGCCCAGAGCAGATAATACGCCATTCCGCCCAACGCCCTGGACTCGATAAAGTAGTAGACCCCAGCCGAGATAATATACCCCAGAAACACAAACAGTATCGCGAAACGCACAATTACAGCCGCCTTGTTCCTGCACACATCAAACGTTCCCAGCACTGCCAGAAACAGCATGATCAGCGTCAGGAGCATCTGCGCGGCAAACCACCAGATGTTGACTCCGCTCTCCATCATAGCCCACAGATACCCGAAGATCGGAACACACCAGAACCACCCCAGAACGGCCTTCCTTCTTATCCCGAAAATGAGTACCAGCGCAGCCGCAACAAGCGCCGCCATCACACAGATATGCATGACCGCCAGCCCGCTCTCCCCAGTCTCCCTGTACCAGTGATTGCGCAGCAGCCCCATAAACTCAGACCACCCGAAATAGAGAAATCCGACTGTTGCCATTATGCGGGTCGAGTTTGTTAACCTGTCATCGCTCATGTTGTTAATTATACCTTAGGTTCTTCCCCCATATTATTAAAAAGTATGTTATCTCTCATTCACACTTTTGAAATATATTATTGGCATAATGTAAAAGGGGAGGCATGCCGATGGTATCCAGGGAAAGCAGAGAAGATACGATCATCTTTAAGAGCGGCAAAGGGTTCTATTTCGGACTCATTATGTCGTTTGTCTGCTTCATCGCTCTTCTCGCCGTCTGCTGCGTCAGCGTAGACGATACTACACGTTTTACCCTCTGCCTTGTACTTGTCCTGCTGTCGTTTGTCATCAACGTCGGCTTTGGTAAATACGGCTTCTATGTCTCCTTCGTTCTGAGCTTTATGCAGCTCCTCATACACTCTTACGAGTTCCTTGTTCTCGGCAAAGAGGGCTCGGTCTATCTCGCGATTATAACGCTTCTCGTTATCATCATAAATGTCGTCCATAAGATCTATCTCAACGGCGTTCTGAAGAAGATCTATTCGCGCAGAAAGATCGAATCGGCAGAGAGGGCGCGTGCGATCAACAAACAACTTGAGGATGACATTTTCGCAAGGACGAAGCTGATCTCGAGTCATGAGACAGAGAAAAAGAGTTCTCACCCCACTCTGATGATCGACCCGGCCATCGATACGCTCACAACGCTTCCCGGACGTGCAATGATCACTGACCGTCTGAACCGTCTTATCGAAGAAGACCTTGCAAGAATGCAGCGTTCCGCTGTTCCTGATTCCGCTTGCAACGGCATGACGATAATCTATTTCTCACTTGATGAGATAAGCCTTGCGAAGTTTAATATCGGACACAAATCGATGGACCTCTTTATCCAGAATATGGCACACAGGATCCGTGAAGCCGCAGACCCTGCTGATATGGTTGCCAGGATATACGGAACTGAGTTCGTCGTTCTCGCCAAGAGACTGATGACAGCCGAGGAGATAACCGAATACAAGCATAAGCTTACCGAGGCGATGAAGGGTGCGTTCACGGCTGACAATGAGTTTATTGATATACGTTTCGATTTTGGTATTGCTGTCTATCCTGAGGATGGAACATCTGCGGAAGAGCTGATAACAAAAGCCGAGGAGGCAATGACCGGAAAGATCAACTACGGCGGTGTTGCGACGCACAAATCTGCGTTTACCGGAATGGCGTCATCAGAGATAATCACGATGTTTGAAGATGCTATCCGCACCGGAGATCTTACGATGATGTACCAGCCCTGCTACAGAGCAGACGGCAGACTTACCGGCTTTGAGGCATTTATGAGATGGCGCACAGAGACGCACGAGATCTATCCGAATGATTTTATCCGCGCAGCCGTTAAGAGCGGTTATATGAGAAGGATCGGCAATTTCAGTCTTGAGACAGCGCTTGATGCGCTGGCGAGCATCAATAAGATCAACTCTCTTCTCACTATGAACATTAATATCTCGAACGATCAGCTCAGGGATCCCGGTTTCATCACGGAGTTCTCGAATGCGCTCTCCAACAGCGGTGCCGAGCTTGGCAATGTAATCCTTGATATCAGCGAAGAGAGTTTGTTTACCGAGCTCCCTGAGATCAAGAGCACGATTGAGAAACTGTCATCCATGGGCGCGAATATGGCACTTGATAATTTTGGACGCGGGTATTCATCATTCAATGCTATCCCGCTGCTCCCTATTTCCACGCTCAAGCTTGACGGTAATTTTACCAGAGATCTTTTGTCGGACATCAACGTGCGCGTGCTGTCATCCGCAGCAATCTCGCTGATGCACGATATCGACATTACTGTCTGTGCGACCGGCGTCGGTGACGCTAAGCAGCTCGAGCTCCTCAAGCAGTACGGCTGCGATTATTTCCAGGGCAATGTTCTTGGCGCACCGGTGAATGAGTTTGAGCTGGAGATCCTGGTGAGGAAGTAATTGCGGGCTTGTTGCCTGTAGATCTGCTGTTTGTCAGTGTGAATAATACGCAAATTGCGTGCCGGGATACCAAATTAAGAATAATCGACAGTTGGTATCCTTGCATACCAACTTAATGATTAGTGAGCATATGGTATGCACCCGCAAACTGTCCCACTTTACTTCCTTATATCATACGACTCCAGGAAATCCTCGCCCTTCTGAACTTCCGTCATCGACAACCCCGGATACCCTAACTGGCGCATCACCTCATATATAACTATCGCCGCAGCATTAGAAAGATTAAGGCTCCTGCACTCCCCTGCCATCGGTATCCTGAAACATCTGTCCAAATGAACTTTCAGGATATCGTAAGGAACACCTGTACTCTCTTTCCCGAAGATCAGATAGATATCGTTCCCGGTCTTTGCAAAAGAAGCAAAATCGATATCAGACGGAGGAACTTTGCCATACCTTGTCATAAAGAAATACTCGCCTTCATTATGTGTAGCAAAATCGTCAAACGAATCATAAAGCTTATAATCCGCCCATGTGATGTGATTTGTGGTTGCACGCCTGAACTTCGGGTTATCAAGATCAAAACCCGTCGGTCCGATAATATGAAGAGCGCACCCGGCTGCTACACAGGTGCGCATAATGTTTCCACAATTCTGAGGAATTTCCGGTTCAAAAAGGACTACGTTTACCATCTGCTCTTATGCCCAGAAATTTGTTGATTCCGGAGGTCTGATATCCGAAAGCAGGAACTGTTCCCAAAGATACCATCTGCCGTTCTTTGCAAGTCTCAGCTGAACGTAACGGGGTGAATCAGCACCGCCTGACTTAAGGAAGAGCTTTGAATAACCCTCCTGCTCGCGAGTATAGGGATTCTCCTCAACTGCTACGATATAAGGCTCACTGACTGTATAGTCATTCTCAGGTGTAGCGCCCTTGAAATATGATCTCGGCACATAATCCTTCCCATCCATAAATCTGTCTCTGATGAACTGGATATCAAACTGGCTGAGTTCCCTCGGGCCGCGGAGAGCATTGAGCATATCGAGAGATGCCTGCTTATCCTTGGGATAAACACAAAGTGCGGCAACCGTAAGAGCTGCAACCTCAAACTCATTCTCCTGCTTCTCTTCAAGCAACATCTTGAAAGCCTCAACTGACTCGGGAATCCTCTCAAGAACTACTTCTACAACACGATTAGACATATTAAGATCCTCCCTTTTGGAACTGTAAGTATTTTATCATAATAATCGTTATGAGTCAGAGCCACGATCAATTGGTGCGATAAAGTACAGTATAAACACGGAGGTATCAGATTATAACGGCTAAAGAATCGGAGAGACTGATTAATCCTTGACTCAGCTCTTCCCTGCCAGCAGATCGATCGCCTCGATATACCCGTCAAATCCCTTGCCGGTTATCTTCTTCTGCGCGACGTAAGACACATACGATATCTGCCTGAACTCCTCGCGCTCATTAACCTTGGAGATATGAACCTCAACGACAGGAATGCTTACTGCCTTGAACGCATCGAGCAACGCAACTGATGTGTGCGTATAAGCACCGGGATTGATGACGATGCCGTCAACCTTGTCATAGTATGCCTGCTGGATATAGTCTACGAGATCACCCTCGTGATTGCTCTGCTTGCACTCTACATAAACGCCGATTTCCGAGCAGTGATCAGTGATCTTGTCGATGAGGTCATCATATGTTGAACTGCCGTAAATGCCCGGTTCTCTTATGCCGAGCATATTGAGATTGGGACCGTTTAAAACAAGTATCTTCATACAGGGAGTCCTCCGTTATTGAGCGCCTTGACTGCCGCCTCAAAGAAGGAGCCCTTGCTTTCAAATCTGTTCAGGGATACCTTGATGTCAGCAAGCGATTCGTACTTGTCCCTGCGCTGCTCGAAGAGTACTTCAACGCCCTTTGCAGCGGACAGAGGACGGTCCTTTTTTGCAAGCATCTCGAGAGGACGGTCAAGATAGATTACGTTGGAATTGCACTTAAGGTAGAAGTAGTTGCGCTCCTGGGTAACTATACCACCACCGCAGGAGATTATCAGACCGCTCTTAACGAGATACTCCTTTGCGACCTCTGTCTCATTCAGGCGGAACACTTCTTCACCCTGCGTCATTATGGTGTCTGCAGGAGTCTCACCGATCTTCTCAGCATATGCTGTGTCGAGGTCAACGAGTGTTCTGCCTGTGCGTTCTGCGAGACGCTGTGCGAGAAGCGATTTACCGCAGCCGGGCATGCCGATTATCGTGATGTTGCGCATCTGGGATTCCAGTCTGTTGACAACCTTGCCGATCGCCTCTTCTGCTGCGGCATCAATGCGCTCTGCACCTTCGTTGTCACCGACGAAGAACCTGCTCGATTTATATGCCTGGGCAACGAGCATAGTGAGTCCGCCGGCAGTCTTATAACCACGCTTCTGAGCTTCCTGGAGGAGCTTCGTTCTGGACGGATTGTAAACGACATCTGCGACTGCTTCCAGATGTTCAAATCTGTCGAGGTCGATGACGCATCCGTCAACCTTCGGGTACATTCCGACAGGGGTACAGTTGACGATGATCTCGCTGTCTGCACAGATGTCGTAGACGTTGGAGTAGTTGATCTCTGTTTCGAGATCGCAGCTTCTGATGAGGCCGGCATTCATGGTACGCAGTCCGTAGTTTACAGCGGATGCCGCGCCGCCTGTGCCGAGCACGAGACACTTCTTGCCTGCGGGGTCGATGCCTGCAGATCTGAACATATACATGAAACCGTAGTAATCAGTATTATATCCGTAGATCTTGCCGTCTTTTCCGAACACGACAGTGTTGACTGAACCGGTCTCGGTTGCGGCGGGATCAGTGACATCGCACCTTGCAAAAGCGTCTCTCTTGTAAGGGATCGTGACGTTGAATCCGCCATATACGCGGGACGCAAAAAGCTTGTCCAGTTCTTCGGGCTCACGCTCGATTATCGTGTATGAATAATCATTCGTCAGAAGACTGTGGATCTGCGGTGAATATGAATGTGCCAGAGTCCTTCCGAGAAGTCCGAAACAAGGCTTTGACTGATGGTCTCTCGACACCTCAAAGATAGTCTTGTAAATCTCATCCACATACTGGCTGCTCTCAAATCCCGCAACGGCCTTGAGCGCCTCCAGTTTTAAATCCTCCCGGGATGTATCGAGGATATCCTTCCCCATTTCTCTCTTGCATACGCCTATCTTGCGGCTGACAGCCATCCTTCGCTCCAGCGTGTCAAGGAGATCAAGGTCAATGCTGTCTATTTCCTTTCGAAGTTCATCAAGATCGTAGCTCATTGCATATCTCCTCTCTCTTTCGCGATTATCATGTCGTAGATGGCAATCGCGGCAGCACATTCGATTACGGGAACTGCCCTCGGCGCGATGCATGGATCGTGGCGTCCCTTAACCGATATCGTCGTGTTCTCCTTTGCCGCGATATCAACAGTCTCCTGTTCCTTGCTGATGGTGGGCGTAGGCTTTATTGCCGTGCTGAATACGATGGGCACATCTGAACCTACGGAAATACCGCCAAGTATGCCGCCGCACTTGTTTGTCTTGAGGGTAACATTGCCGTCCTTATCAAACATAAACGGATCGTTGTTCTCGGATCCCCTCAGATAGGACGACTCAAAACCGTAGCCGAACTCAACACCCTTTACCGCAGGAACAGCATAAACTATCTCGGCGATCTTTCCTTCGATACCATCGAAAAGGGGTCCTCCGATACCGCCGGGGATGCCATAAATCACAGTCTCGATAACTCCTCCGACTGAATCGCCGTCCTTAAGCGCTGCGCTAATGGCGTCGATCATGAGCCCGGATGCCTCATTGTCGATGACGGGGAATTCCTTCTTCCATACTGATGCGATCTGCTCTTTTGTGAAGCCCTCATAGTAGCCAACATCGCTTATCTCTTCAACCTGGAGAATGTGTGCATACACTTCGATGCCGCGCTTTAAAAGCTCCTTCTTGGCAATGGAACCTGCAATGCACAAAGGGGCCGTCATCCTGCCTGAGAATATTCCGCCGCCCGACTTTGCCGCTTCCTCTTTGTAAAGAAGTGATGCCGTGTAATCTGCATGTGACGGCCTCGGCTTATTGAGCGTGGACTGATAATCTCCCGGCTTCGTATTTGTGTTCACGATATAACCGTGGACCATGCCGTTCTTTCTCTCAAAGATAACCTTGTCAGGCTCTTTGCGCGGCGTGGACCAGAAGTTCTTGCCCGGTGCTCTCCTCGCCATAACAGACTCCGTATATCTCTCGTCTATCTTGAGATCTTCAGGAAGTCCGGCGATGTAAACCCCGATCTTCTCGCTGTGGGATTCACCATATATCTTGAGCTTTATCGCATCACCGCTATAGATGCTCTGCATCTTTGAAGGACGCATCTCGTTCTTTATGACATCGATAAATGCAGGGAATGACTTTGCCATACACGAAATATCATCGATGAGGATATCAGACCCGGTCGCAGCCGCAAGAAGGACTGTCGCCATCGCCATCCTGTGGTCGCCGAATGATGACAGGCTGATAGGCTCAAATGTGGTCCTCGGACGCATGCCTCCGATTATCACAAGCGTGTTGCCTTCATCAAGGACGGAGCACGAGAAACCACATTTCTTGAGGTCTTCCATAATTGCGCCGAGTCTGTCAGACTCCTTGACCGTGAGCCTTCCGACATTGTAAAAAACAGTTCTCTTGCTGTAGACTGTTGCGACAACAGCCATGTACGGAACGATGTCAGGTATATCCCTGCAGTCGTATGTGAAAAGGTCACTTGCAACGATCTTCTCGGGACGTGATACAACGATGGCGTTGCGCTCAAGCTTCACCGGGATACCGAGCTGTTCAAAACAATCAAGTATCGCACAGTCGCCCTGAGCTGATTCAGTATCGAGTCCTGTAACTCTTACATAACCTTCGTTGAGCAGTGCGCCCAGACAAAGAAGGAACGCTCCGCCTGACCAGTCTCCCTCAACATCGGGTTCTCCTGACGGGATCTTTACCTCCCTGTAGCAGAAGTCTTCTTCCCTCATCTCGAAGGTATTCCCCTGCTTCTCGATCCTGACACCATATCTGAAAAGCGCCTCGATAGTAAGACCGATATAGTGGATCGATGACATCTCACCTGTTACTTCGATCCTGCTTGTAGTCTCGAACATAGGAACAGCAAGAAGAAGTCCCGAGATATACTGCGACGAAACACTTCCGTCTATCTCAAAGACACCCGGCGTCATCTTGCCCGTAACAGTTATTGTGCGGTCCTTCAGATTGCGCTTGATCGTTACGCCGTGTGCGCCGAGGCATTTCGCGAGATCGTCCAGAGGTCTGTCGATAAGACGTCCCTCCGTAACAAAGACAAGTTCCTTGTCTGACGCATCAACCTGCGACAGAAAAGCCGAAGCGACAGGGATCATGAACCTGAGTGTGGATCCGCTCTCATGGCAGGGAAGGATTATCTGTTTCCCGCATCTCTTGTAATCCAGAAGATTGGTCAGACACTCCTTGGTAGACTTTATGTCGATGCTGTCATCCGGATCAGGCTCCAGCACATCAAATGATGCTTCACCCTTAAGTCCGAAAACAGAACAGCATGTTCTTACGATGAGCTCTCTGTGAGCTATTGATTTAGACACCGGTGCCTTGATATCAAGTTCAAATGCCCTGTTATTAAGCGATATGATCAATTTGTTTTTCCTCCGCGCAAAAGATCGAGTACTTCGTCAGGAGACATCGGAACAATCTCCGCTTCTCCTATCCTGTTTACGAGTATGAGAGAGATCGTATTGCCTCTCTTTTTCTTGTCATTCATTATGCCCGCCACAGCAGCTTCAGGCGTGATGTCATCTTCAGCCAGAAGCCCGTATGCTCTGATAAGATCCATCATCTTATCGTGTGTATCACTATCCATCCTGCCCGTTGCCAGGCATGCATCGATCATTATCCCCATTCCCTTTGCTACACAGACTCCGTGGTCCTTCGTGAAACCGCTGTCGCGCTCGATAACGTGACCCACCGTATGTCCGTAATTAAGGATCTGTCTTCTTCCCGTATCGAACTCATCGCCTTTGATAACATCAGCCTTATCATTTACGCACATGGTCACGATCTTTGTAAGCATGCCGGGATCATTCCGGAGTCCCTCTTTATTCTCATATCCTTCGAGGATATCATAAAGCTCCCTGTCCATTATGAACGCATACTTGATGACCTCTCCGAGGCCCTCCGTGAACTTGTCGAAAGACAGAGTCTTAAGACAGTCTGTATCTTCGATTACCATGCTCGGCTGATGGAATGCGCCTACCTGATTCTTTCCTTCAGGAAGGTCTATTCCCGTCTTTCCTCCGACTGAGGCATCCACCTGCGCCAGCAGCGAAGTCGGGATCTGAACAACGCCTATACCCCTGAGGAAAGTTGCTGCCGCAAAGCCGGCCATATCACCCGTAACGCCGCCGCCTAAAGCTACAACGGCATCCGTTCTCGTAAAGCCTGCCTTTGCCATTACAGCCCACATAGCTGTGATCGTATTGATGTTCTTGCTCTGCTCTCCTGCTTCGAAGACCAGTTCAAAAACTTCGATGCCCTCCTTTGCTAAATTGCTCTTCACGGTATCAAGATAAAGCGGGGCAACATTCGTCTCGCTTACTATAAGTATCTTTGTCGCCTTTGGCACTGCTTCTTTTACAAGACTTCCGGCGCGGGAGAGCAATCCCTGTCCGATAACGACATCGTATTCCTTTGATGCCTTAACATGGATCCTTAATTCACTCATTGCTGCTGATCTTTTCCTTCCGTTTGCTGCCTTCTTCGAGCAACTTCTTAAGCCCGTCGTAATCCCCCTGACCGATAGTATTCCTGAACTTATCCAGTTCCCCGATCAGTGAGTCTATGGCAGGAACGAGATTATCCTTATTCTCAAGAAAGAGCTCGGACCACATATCAGAATTGCAGTATGCGATCCTCGTCATATCCCTAAAGCTTCCGCCCACGAAACCGTCGCTCTCCATTGCCAGGGGATTCCTTATATAACTGCTTGCGATAACATGTCCAAGCTGTGATGTATATGCGATCATCATGTCATGCGTCGCCGCATCCGTAACTCTGTACTCGCCGAAACCGATCGGTGCCAGGAGAGTCCTCAGCCTCGAAATGATCATCTCATGCTTGGAAGTGATATCAAACTCCGAGTCGAGTGTCGGAACGAGGACTATCGAGCTTCCCGTAAACATATCAGCCTTTGAGTTATCGTAACCCGAGAACTGCGTACCTGCCATCGGATGCGCCCCTATAAAACAGAAGTCCTCATCTTCAGCGAGCTTGAAACCCTCCCTGCAGATGCCGCGCTTATTGCCGCACGCATCGGCAACTATCGTATTCGGCTTGAAGAACTGCTTGTTCTCCTCGATGTACTTTATCGCTGCCTGCGGGAAGAGACTGATAATGATAAGGTCGCATTCCGGGATCGTGTTCTCATCGAGCACGCCGTCAACGAAACCTTCATCTATCGCCTTCTGAAGAGTGGACTTCGTCCTGTTTACCGCATATACCTTAAATCTCGGAGCGCGCGTCTTGTATGCCTTTGCAAAGGAACCTCCGATAAGTCCCAGTCCAACCAGACCGATCGTCCCCGCCTTTGGTCCTTTATTCTTGTCAGGATCGAAAGGGAACTCGATCTTCTCCAATCTGTTTTTAAGCATTCAGCCACACTCCCCGATTTTAGGATACATATATTATAAATAAAATCAGAGGATACTGCGAACCCTTTTTACTGCCTCCACAACGGTGGCGAACTGTTCGGGCTTAAGTGACTGCGCACCATCGCTCATCGCCTCGTTCGGATTGGGGTGAACCTCGATCTCGAGACCGTCACATCCTGCTGCCGTCGCACTCATCGCCATAGGTTTGATAAGTGATGCCCTGCCCGTAGCGTGTGAAGGATCTGCAACGATAGGAAGATGTGTCAGCTCCTTGAGCATCGGGATAGCAGAAAGGTCAAATGTATTGCGTGTATAAGTCTCGTATGTCCTGATGCCTCTCTCGCAGAGGATGACATTGGGATTGCCTTCGCTCATGATG
The DNA here is from genome assembly GCA_024688685.1 of Saccharofermentans sp. GTDB lineage: Bacteria > Bacillota > Clostridia > Saccharofermentanales > Saccharofermentanaceae > Saccharofermentans. The sequence continues at coordinate 78,375 of JAILDX010000014.1, read as the reverse complement.
TATTCAGCACTCATGAGGAGTTCCTTCATCGTTGCCGACATGCCGCGCTTCAGGAGGATCGGCTTATTTGTCTTGCCGAGGGCCTTCAGGAGCTCGAAGTTCTGCATGTTGCGTGCGCCGACCTGGATGCAGTCGATATCCTCAAAAAGGGGCAGATGATGGATCGCCATGATCTCTGTAACAATGGGGAGTCCCGTCTCTTCCTTTGCCTTAAGCAGGAGCTTTAATCCTTCCTCCTTAAGACCCTGGAAATCGTAGGGAGATGTTCTCGGCTTGAACGCACCGCCCCTGAGAAGTGTTGCACCGGCTGCTTTTACCGCTCTTGCCGTTGTGAGGATCTGCTCCTCCGACTCAACCGAACAGGGTCCTGCAATGATCGCGAAATTGCCTCCGCCAATCTTCACACCTCCGATATCCACTACTGTGTCCTCAGGATGGAACTTTCTGTTCGCAGCCTTAAAAGGTTCTGAAATTCTCTTTACGGCTTCAACGATGCTCATGCTCTCCAGCACATCGATGTCGATCTTTGTCGTATCTCCTACAAGACCAAGGATGGTGCAGTACTCACCGTGGATAGGGGTTACCTTTACACCCTTTTTCTCAAGCCATGAGACGAGCATCTCTATCTCGGTAGGTGTTGCTGTGTTCTTAAGTTGTGCGATCATTTTGTTTTCCTCCTTAACCAAAAAAAGCCGCCCGGTTTTGCGATCCGTGCGGCACTCTGTTAGTTACTTTTTTTCCCTGATTCTTTACGCACACAAATCGCTCTGGTTCTTACCGCCAAAGTAAAAGTAAAAGTATGCGTATGTAAAGACTTCGGTTTTCATAATGCAATCATTAAATCACGGTGGGTTTGATTTGTCAAATGATGTGTTGCCGCAGATTTCATGCGAAATTATTTTGATAATCAAAATAACCGTGGTATTATCCATGTAAAGGAGGGGAATGATTATGAGTAAGAAGATCATTATACTGCTTAGTGTTATTATCGCGCTGATCATCGGCGGCGCAGTTCTTGTGTTTGTTCCCCGTGATGTTTCGATCGTCACATCGTCCTCGGGGCTGTTAACCACTTCATACGGATTCTATGACGTCAATCCGATCCTTCGCATTAAGCTCCTGTCCGCATCGATGAATGAGGATAAGTATGAGAAGATCCGTTCTGAGCGTCAGGCTGCTCTGGAAGATGCATTTGCGGCTGTTCTTGCCGCTGACGGAGAAGCATTTACCAGCGAGTATTCGAACATCGAGTCACTCGCGTGTGAGCTTGGTGATTACGTATATTACTACCACACTTCTGATACCGCTCACGTATATAAAATGGATAAGACTACCGGCAAGATCAGTGCATGCGAAATGTCCGGTTACAACAGTTTCTCGAACGAGGATCTGCGTAACAGGTATGAGGAAGTCGACCATAACTATACTGTGTTTGTTGATATAACGACCGAGGCTCTGTTCGACAGTTATCCGGAATTCAGAACCTGCATAGAAAAACTTGACGGTTCCTTCTATTGTGGATACACTTACGTGGATAACGGAAGAGTATTCTTCGATATGAAAAACACCATTTATGAGTTTTTACCGTCTGACGGCACAGTCCGCAAGGTTGCTTCTGTCGGACCGGGCGAGACTGTTGAGATGGTCGTGGATATTTAAGGAGGCACTATGGCAGCAGATGCAAAGTTCGCAATTAAAGATGCAGTTGGCAAGCAGCTCTTAAGCCCTGTTACGGTAAGCGAGGAGCTTGAGCAGAAGTTCGTTAAGAAGGCAAGATCATCATCTATAAAGTTGGTTCCGATCTCCATTATAGTATCGGTTGTTATCTTAACAATAGCTGTCCTGCTCGTTATTTTTCTCAACAGAGTTGTTTTCAGCGCAATCGGAATCATCGCTGTCTTTTTCCCTTTCTACGCGATCTATGATATGTTCGCCACAGGTAAGGCATTAAAGAATCACGACTACGAGTTCCTCACAGGCGAGGTAATCGGCAAGACCGACAACGGCAATTATATTATCCGCGGACTTGAAGGACTGCCCATCGCCATAATGTTCGGCAAGAAAGAATATAACCCCGGCGAGAGCGCGATCGTTGCCAGGGTTAAGGATGATCTTAATCTTATATCTGAAGAGTAAGACAGGCGCCCGCCGACGGGTCCGGCTTCAGCCGATGTCGCTAAATTTGTCGCTATTTTGAGATTTTTAGCGACATTACTCCATCACCGATTCGGGTGCCCGTTTCATCAAGCACTTTCATGTCGATCCTCGACATGGGAAACCCTGAATCACTCTGCACACAAAGGTCACCGGCAAAACTCACTGCGGTTCCCAGATACCCTGCTGTCTTATACCTGTCGCTGCTGCAGCATCAGTAAGCTTTTTGATCTCTGACTCAGTAAGCGTGACATTCATGCCTGCGGCCAGTTTCTCGGCGTGCGACGGCTTTGTTATCCCGACTATCGGTGTTGCACCGTTGCCGATCGCCCAGAGGATCGGTATCTGTGACGGGTCAACGTTATAAGTGACCGCCATCTCGCTCATCATACCAAGCAGCCCGTCGATCTTCTTAAACTTGCTCTTGGGAAACGACAGTCCCCTCATCGAGAACGTCGGAAAATGATTCTGCGCATTATAATTGCCCGCAAGCGCGCCCTGCTCCAGTACCATGTATGCATAGTAGCGTATGCCGTTTTTATTGCAGTAGCCGATGATCGGCTTCTGGTCGTTTCTGAGCAGACTGAAATGATTCTGGACCGCGCCGAGCTTCAGACCCTCAGCCATCAGTAAAGCCTCCGCCGTCTTTATATGATCTATCGAAACATTCGACACCCCTAAAGACCTTATCCGCCCCTCCTTCATGAGAGGAACAGCCTCTGCCAGATTGGCCTCAAGGTTATGTGGCACATGGATCCAGAACAGGTCTGCACAGTCACGCCCCAGACGCGTCATGCTCTCCTCAAATGACTTGACCAGCGCACCGCTTTTATACTTCTTACCGGGCATAAACTTAGTCGATATAAATATGTCATCATGCCCTTTGATCAGCGTGCCGAGAAGGGTCTCACATGTGCCCATTCCGTAAACAGCCGCCGTGTCCCAGTTCAGGAACCCGAGTTCAACAGCTTTATTAAATGCCTGGCCTAAAACGGCAGGATCCTGCTTATTGCCAAAGACCATCTTGGAACCGTTGCTTCCTGTTCCCCACGCCCATGTTCCAATCAAAACGTCATTCATGATGAGCCTCCTTCACTATGCTGCTGACAGTAGTGTAACACAAATACAAAACTGCCCCAAAGCAATCGCTCCGGGGCAGTCATATATCTGTAGACCTTTTTACAAGCTGCTTAAAGGATCACTGCATGATCGCGAACTTGATCGTGCACTTGACTGCGACCTGACCGTCAACAGTAGCCGTTGCCTCACCCATTCCCACAGGGCCTCTTACAGCGGTAATCTTTGTCTCAAGTCTGACAACGTCGCCGGGTACGATGGGACGCTTGAACTTACAGTTATCGATGCCGGCAAATACAGCGATCTTGCCCTTGAACTCAGGCTGGCAAAGGATCGCAACAGCACCTGTCTGTGCGAGCATCTCTACTGTCAGGACACCGGGAACGATGGGCTCACCGGGGAAGTGACCTGCGAAGAAAGGCTCATTGTATGTGATGTTCTTGTATGCGATACAATACTGTCCGGGCTCGTAGTCCTCTACCCTGTCGATCAGCAGGAACGGCTGACGGTGGGGAAGGATGTCCATGATCTGCTTGATGTTGAGTGAATTAGCCATAATCAAACCTCCGCGAATTAGTCTTCAAATCTCTTTACGATAAGTGTTGCATTGTGTCCGCCGAAGCCGAGGTTGTTTGTCATGGCATAGCGGATGTCAAGATTCTTGGGCTCACCGAAAGTGTAGTCGAGATCCATTTCGCCCTCGGCCTCCCTGGAGCCTGCTGTTACGTGTACGAAACCGTCCTCGATCGCCTTGACGCAGGTGATGAGCTCGACGCCGCCGGCACCGCCAAGAAGGTGACCGATCATTGACTTTGTTGAGTTGATCGCAACCTTGTATGCATCCTCACCGAAAGCGAACTTGATAGCTCTTGTTTCGAACAGGTCGTTGTGGTGTGTGGATGTGCCGTGTGCGTTGATATAGTCAATATCAGAAGGCTTAACGCCTGCTTCCTTCATCGCGATGATCATTGCAGTACCTGCACCTGATCCGTCCTCTGCGGGAGAAGTGATGTGGTATGCGTCGCATGTTGCGCCGTAGCCGACGATCTCTGCGAGGATCTTCGCGCCTCTTGCCTTTGCGTGCTCAAGTTCCTCGAGGATAACAACACCGGAACCCTCACCGATTACGAAACCGTCACGGTCCTTATCAAAAGGTCTGGATGCTGTCTCGGGGTCATCGTTTGTCGAGAGAGCAGTAAGAGCATGGAAGCCCTGTACACCCGACAGACAGATGGAAGCTTCGCAGCCGCCTGCAACCATAACGTCAGCCTCGTCGTACTTGATCGACTTGAAAGCATCACCGATGGAGTGAGCACCTGTTGCACATGCTGTAACGATACATGTATTCTTGCCCTTCATTCCGTACTTGATAGCGATGTTTGCGGAAGCCATATTTGCGATCATCATAGGGATGTAAAGAGGAGCTATCTTCTTGCCCTCATAGACCTTGACCTGCTCCCTCTCGTGAGCCTGCATCGAACCGATACCTGAGCTAACGATAACGCCTACGCGGTAAGGATCTTCCTTGGACATATCAAGACCGGAATTGTCGACAGCCTCTGTTGCGGCTGCAACCGCATACTGGGAGAAGCCCTCCATTCTCTTGGCAGTCTTGAAATCCATGTACTTTGTTACGTCAAAATCCTTGACCTCAGCTGCCAGCTTGATCTTGCAGTCTGTCGTGTCAAACTTCGTGATGGGAGCAACAGCAGTCTTACCCTTCTTAAGGCCTGCCCAGAAAGACTCAACGTCGTTTCCGAGAGGTGTGATGGCACCCATTCCTGTGATTACTACTCTTCTTGCCATATTGTTTGTGTCTCCTTAATTCAGTCCACGCGCGGATTGCTTCTGTCCTCGTCGCTTCGCTTCTGCGGTAAGTCCGCGATCAGCGGTGGCCTTCATTTTCAATTTCAGATGTGTCCCTGTTTTCAGAACCGTCCCCAAATTACATGTGCATGCCGCCGTCAACGCTCAGCACCTGACCTGTGATATAAGATGCTCTGTCAGATACGAGGAACGCAACTGCGTTAGCGATGTCGGAAGGCTGGCCATAACGCTTCATGGGGATTGCCTCGAGCATTGCTTCCTTAACCTTGTCAGGAAGAACTGCCGTCATGGGAGTCTCAACATATCCGGGAGCGATCGCATTGCATGTAACGCCGCGTGAAGCGAGCTCTCTTGCAACTGACTTTGTAAGGCCGATTATACCTGCCTTTGATGCAGAGTAGTTAACCTGGCCTGCGTTGCCCTGGATACCGACGATCGAACTGATGGATACGATCCTTCCTGATCTCTGCTTCATCATGATGGGAGCAGCAGCTCTTGTGAAGTTGTATGTACCCTTAAGGTTGACTGCGATAACCGCATCGAAATCCTCTTCCTTCATCCTTACGAGCAGACCATCCTTTGTGATGCCTGCGTTGTTTACGAGAACATCAACTGAACCGAACTCTGTTTTTACCTCTTCAACAACCTTGTTGACCTCTTCAGAGTTTGTTACATCGCAGCGGTAAGCCTTTGTCTTAACGCCAAGACATGCAATCTCCTTTGCAGTCTCCTCTGATGCTTCGATAGGGCATGCATCGATGATGATGATGTCGAATCCGTCCTTTGCAAGTGTCTCTGCGATTGCCTTGCCGATACCTCTTGCGCTTCCTGTTACGATTGCTGTCTTAGCCATTGAGGGCCTCCTTTACTTTGCTGATATCCTCTACTGAAGATACGTTGATTACCTGGATCTCCGGCGTTGTCTTCTTTACAAATCCTGCTATTGTCTTTCCGGGACCGATCTCAACGATAAGACCGACACCGTATTCCTTCATCTTATAAAGTGACTGTTCCCACATAACAGGTGACGAAACCTGCTTCTGGAGGAGGTCTCTTATCTGTGATGCGTCGCTCACGATCTCAGCGCTGCAGTTTGCAACATAGGGAACCTTGAGATCTGATATAGCTGCATCGTCGAGATACTTTCTGAGCTCATCGCCTGCGGGCTTCAGCATGGGCGAATGGAAAGGACCTGACACCTTGAGCTGAACGACTTTCCTTGCGCCTGCTTCAGAAAGGAGAGGCATTGCCTTCTCGACTGATTCTGTCTTACCTGTGATAACGATCTGTCCGGGGCAGTTGTAGTTTGCCATCGTACATCCGTCGATATCCTTGATGACGCTCTCGATCGTGTCGCTGTCGAGACCTACTATTGCAGCCATCGTACCTTCTCCTGCAGGAACAGTGTTGCTCATCAGACTTCCTCTGATCCTTGTGAGCTTAACTGCGTCAGCATATGTCATTGCGCCTGATGCAACGAGCGCGCAGTACTCGCCGAGTGACAGGCCTCCTGTTATGTCGGGCTCGATGCCCTCATCTGTCAGAGCCTTTGTCATTATCATGCACGCCGTTACGAGTGCGGGCTGTGTGTACTCTGTGATATTGATATCATCATTCTCCTCGAAAAGGAGCTTCTCCATATCTATTCCGGATGCCTCAGATGCTTCACTGATCATCTCCTTTGCCCAGTCAAACGTATCGACAAAATCCTTTGCCATACCGATCTTCTGAGCGCCCTGTCCGGGATATGCAAATGCGATCTTCATTTTTTTCTCAGATCTCCCTTCCTAATAACTTTGATGCGTCAGCAAACATCGTTTCGACGATGACCTTTGCGGGACGCTGCTCATTTACGAGGCCTGCGATCTGGCCTGCCATGAATGTGCCTTCGTTCTTATCGCCTTCAACGACTGCCTTGCGGAGGCTTCCTACTGTGAGTCCTTCCAGCTCCTCGAATGTCACGCCCTGAGCTTCCATTTCGAGATACTTGTTGGAAAGAGCATTTCTGATCTGTCTTACGGGATGGCCGTATGATCTGCCTGTAACTCTTGTTGAGTTGTCCTTTGCCTTGAGGACCATATCCTTGTAGTTCTGGTGAACGTTGACCTCGTCACAAGCGCAGAAGACTGTTCCGCACTGAACGCCCTCAGCCCCGAGCATGAAAGCTGCTGCAACTCCTCTGCCGTCAGCGATACCGCCTGCTGCGATAACGGGGATAGATACTGCGTCAACTACCTGGGGAACGAGTGTCATTGTTGTAGCTTCACCAATATGTCCGCCGGACTCTGTTCCTTCTGCGACCACTGCGTCAGCACCGCACTTCTCCATCCTCTTTGCAAGAGCTACGCCTGCGATAACGGGGATGACAATGATGCCTGCTTCCTTCCACATAGCCATATATTTTTCCGGTGAACCGGCACCTGTTGTAACTACCTTTACCTTCTCTTCTGCGATGACCTTTGCGATCTCATCAGCTCTGGGATTCATGAGCATGAGGTTTACGCCGAAGGGCTTGTCTGTTGCCTGACGGCACTGCTTGATCTGCTCACGGAGCCAGTTCTCGTCTGCTCCGCCTACACCGATGATTCCGAGACCGCCTGCCTCAGATACGGCTGCAGCGATGTGCCAGTCTGCTACCCAGGCCATACCGCCCTGGAAGATGGGGTACTTGATCCCTACGAGTTCAGTGATCCTTGTTGACATTTTGTTTACCTCCGTGATCAGATTTCAAAATAGTTTGCAGCCCATGTGAGGCCTGCACCGAAACTGGACATTACTATCTTCTGTCCCTTCTTAAGTCTTCCGTCCTTCTTCATTGTATCAAGAAGTGTCGGGATACTTGCTGTTGATGTGTTACCCGTCTCAAAAAGAGTCATCGGGAACTTCTCAAGATCCTGGCCGAGACGCTTTGCGATAGTCTCGATGATCCTTGCATTTGCCTGGTGAAGTATATAATAATCTACTTCATCAAGAGAGAATTCATACTTCTCTGATAATTCATTGATAACCTTGGGAACCTCCGTTACGGCAAATCTGAAGACATCTCTTCCTGCCATACGGAAATATGTATTATCGAGGAATCCTTCCTCTTCCCATCTCTTGGGCTGCATCCTGCTCTCGCAGTAGAGGCAGTCAGCCTTAACGCTTGTTGCATGCATGATGAACTTGTTTTTGGGCATCGTCTCGTCTGCTGAAAGAACTACCGCACCTGCGCCATCACCGAAGAGGATGCATGAACCTCTGTCTGTCCAGTCAACGAAGTTTGTAAGGCACTCCGCTCCTACTACGAGCGCTTTTTTGCAGTTGCCTGACTCGATAAAGCTCTGAGCCGTATTGAATGCTGCAAGCCAACCGGGGCATGCTGAATTGACATCGAAACATCCGCATCCCTCAGCGCCTACCGCCTTCTGTACGCAGCACGCCATTGAAGGGAAAAGAAGATCAGGTGTTGTGCAAGACACAACGATAAGATCGATCTCGCTTCCGTCGATTCCCGCATCAGCCAATGCTCTCTTTGCCGCCTCACCTGCCATCATGGAGGGCTTCTCTACGAGGGGGTCAGAGACGTGACGACTCTTTATGCCTGTTCTTTCCTGTATCCACTCATCGGAAGTCTCAACGATCTTGGCCAGATCGTCATTTGTCACGATACGCTCAGGCAGATAAGACCCGATTCCGACTATTCTTCCTGTCATTATTTCCTCCCTGTTTTACCGCAGCCCATACTGGCTCACGGTAAATAGTTTGATTATCAAAGTATTACACAGGAAGTCCGTTCCGTCAAGCGTTATCAGGGGTTAATGCGCTCTGCGTAGCAAAATCTCGCACTTACACTAAACTTGCGAAGATCTGTCGGGTCTATTTTGTACTTTTCGCCCCACGATGAAACAACAAAGAGATCTTTTTCTTCGTCATAATCCGTGACGATAACGTAATGCTGTCCGAGCGTACTGATCGATTTTCCCTTTGAATTGTAGAGCGTAACATTGTTAAAAGGAGCTCTGATAAGCAGTATTACGGGCATTCCGCGATCCAGGAGCTCTCTTGTTCTCTCAACTATATTTGTGCCGTAAGATTTGACCTTACAGTCAATTCCGCGGTCTTTTGAAAGTTTGCGGAGACCTCTCTTGAGCCTCGGTATGGTAACGCCGAAGCTGCCCATGAAGGTCTTGCCGAAAATCTTTACCTTATCCACCTTGAACGGCAGCCTCAGAGGTTTAATAAAGCCAGCTGCCTCATCCATGAGATCGAGATACTCGTTCTTATTTACCTCATCTATCCCCTGCATGAACAGCAGGATCTCAAGACCTGCTATGACTCCGCAGCCTGAATTGACAAGGACTCTGTCCCTGTACCACATCTGGCTGCCGCCGTAGCTGCCTACACCCTTATCATCTATACACGAAACCGGTTTCATCCGAGTGCGGCCTCCGCCCAGCAGCCCTCGAAAGGCATTCCGCTCAAAGCCTTAACTCCTGACTTCTCCAGCTCTTTCCTGCTCTCATAGATACTGCCCCTCGACGGAACAGGTCCAAGATAGCAGGGTATCCCCTGCGCCACAGCCTTGCGGACGAGCTCAGGAAGTTCATGTGATTCAGCCGTGCCAGAGTGATAACTCTCTATGACCACTGCGCCAACGCCCTCAAGACTTACGGAACCATAAGGGAATCCGGGAACTGAGGGGATTACGAGTATGCTCGAAGAAACTCCGCCGCCGGCAATATATATTTCTGCTCTTTTCTTATAATCGGATCCTCTGAAATCGATCTTCTTCTTAACCTCGGGATCCATAAACGGCTTGATATCGCCTGATATGTCAGGTGACGTGACAGAAGACGCATGAACGAATGTCGATTCACCCGTAAAGCTGTCGTTAAACACGACTCCGAACGTCTTACTTCCCGTCTTTCCCTCGATCGCTGCACCGATAAAACCGAGTGCCAGCCTTACATTGCCGACAGCATCACTGCCGCGGTGTGACGGCGGAAGCTTGCTTCCGGTAATTATCACGGGCACGTTCAGATGGCTGAGCACCCTTACGGCGAGCTGCGCAAAATAAGCAACGCTGTCAGTGCCGTGAAGGACGAGAACACCCTCAGGCTCAGTATCGTTGACTGCCGCCACGATGCCGTTTATCGCTCTTCTGTAATCGGAAACAGTCGCATTCTCAGATGAATAACCTGAAGGAGCAACCGTGCTATATATAAACCTGTCATCTATCGACTCAAAGAACTTCGAATCCCAGTAAAAACCTGACTGCTTAACTACTCCGGACTCTATCTCCGACGTAATCGTTCCGCCAAGCGAAACAACCAGAACATTACTCTTTGCCTTTGCCATATCTTTATCTCATCAATCTCTTTCTGCGGTCTTCTATCTCGATAAGGAGCAACTCAAAATCCTGCCTGTCCTTATGGCGCATCGTACTGAGGATAAGTCCTGCAAAAAATGCCTGGATACCTGCAATCGCGGTAAAACCGCAGACGATGAGCGTAGGGAAATTAGGAACGAGACCTGTCTTTATATAAGTGATCAGGACAGGAATGAAAAATGCGATGGAAAGAATAAACAGTATCACTGCCATAAAGCCGAAATACTCCATCGGCTTATATGTCCTGAACAGCCTCACGATAGTCCTCAGCACCTTAGTGCCGTCAGAATATGTATTGAGCTTTGAGGTGCTTCCTTCAGGCCTGTCTCTGTAATCGATCACCACGTTCTCGATCTGCATATTCTTGTCTATCGCGTGGATGGTCATCTCAGTCTCGATCTCAAAGCCTTTCGAAAGGATCGGGAACGATTTTGCAAACTGGAAACTGAACGCCCTGTAACCTGTCATTATGTCTTTGATATCGCTGTTGAAGAGCAAGTTGATAAACGACCTTACCATGCTGTTGCCGGCGTTATGGAACGGCCTCTTGTTCTCCTTGAAATATGTCGATGAAAGCCTGTCGCCGACCACCATGTCAGCCTGCTTTTTGAGAACAAGATCTATCATCTCCGGAGCACTGTCAGCCGGATAAGTATCATCACCGTCTGTCATGATATAACACTCGGCATTGATCTCCCTGAACATACGCCTTATGACGTTGCCCTTCCCCTGCCGGTACTCATGTCTGACGACTGCTCCTGCTTCTTCCGCGATCTTCGCGGTATCGTCCGTGGAATTATTATCGTACACATAGATAACACTGTCTTCCGGCAGCACCTTCTTGAAATCCGCAACAACTTTTCCGATAGTCGCAGCTTCGTTATAACACGGGATCAGTACGGCAACTTTGTCCATCTTGCGCGCCTTATGGCAGGATCCTGTCAACAGGAGTATATCCTGATGTCTTCTTGAAATTGCAGTTGCACTCAAAGAGGTCGAGACAGTCAGAAGGATCGACGAGCTCGAAATTGATACTCTCAAGCTGCTCCCTGTTTATCTTCGCCGAGAGGAGTGTCATCTCCTCCTCATGACCTGTTGCTGTATTGACCACAGTATCGCATGCGTGGATCAGAACTGTCTTTATGGGAAGGAGCGCAAACGAGTCTCTCGCAACTCTCAGGACAGTGCTTGCAACATAGTCCTGAACGAGATCATAGTATGCAGCCTTCCCGAGTTCCTTCTCGGAGAGCTTTCCTGTTGAAGTCAGTGAATAACCGACTGTGGGAACTACCTCATCAGACTTGACCTGAAACTCAACCTCAAGGATGTCGGGATCATCTGTTCCGACAAGGAAATTACTTCCGAATTCCGTAAGATCCTCAAACGGATTGAATGCACCGATAACCTCAAGATATGAAGATGTATCACCGCCTAAAACCCTGTCGGCAAAGTTAACGAGGCCTGTCATGTCAGCAGGTACGTTGCCTGCCTTGACCTTCTCCCAGTCAACCTTTCCGTCAGATGCCTTATGAACGCTCTTGATGTAAGAGACAAGCTCCTCGTATTCTGCGACAGTCTGCTTTGCCTGCTCGAGCTCAGCAGCCTTTGCTGCCTCTGCTTCCTGCTTGGCCTGAGCCTTTGCAGCGATAGCAGCCTCGTCTTTCTTAGAACCGCCTGCGGCAGTCTTCTTGTTTGATGACGTTGTCTTTTTATCGTCTTTCTTGCCTGTAAGGATGCCTGCAATATTCTTAACGTTGGAGGTCTTCGTATAGTAAACTCCCGTGCCCGGAATACCTACGGACGTTCTTGTCTGTCCCTTGAGATTTACGCTCTGGCGGAATCCGGATTTACCGAATGAGATCGACGGACCCGATTTGCTTAAGTTGAGCTTCAGTCCCTTGCCGAGTGATATCGATTTGCGAAAATTAAGTCCCATAGTAAACTCTCCTTTGCATGTTTATGTTTTGTATTTTATCACAGTATCTTCCATGCAGCCCTCACACCAAAGACAATACAGGGCAGCAGTATAATGACCGTACTTCTGATCTTGCGTATCATATAGACCTTCTTCTCTTTCTCGCTCAGTTCCTTGATCTTCGGAACCTTGAGCTTGAGGAGGATAAGTTCTGCCGAAAGGAATATGAAATAAGCATTAATTGTAAAAAGATATGCCGCATTTATGAGCATATCCCACTTAGCATTGGCAATAGCATATCCGCATGTGCACAGAGGCGGCATGATCGCAGTAGCGATAGCGACACCCGGAATGACATTTGTAACCTTATCCTTACGCGTTGAACCTATGATTCCCGCGATGCCTCCGAAGAAAGCGACGATGACCGAGAACATACTCGGCTCGGTCCTTGCCATAAGCTCAGTCGTAACATCCTTCACCGGGGAAAGGAGGAAATATAGAGTTGACGTGGCAACACTTATGACGATCTGCATCAGGAAACCGAGGGAGTGTCTCTCGATAACGTTCGTACTCGCAACAGCGGTACCATATGCCATAGCAAGTATGGAACCCATAAGAGGTGATATGAGCATCGCTCCGATGATTATCGCAACCGAATTGGTATTGAGGCCGACTGACGCAATGAGGATGGCGCAGATCATGACGACCATATTTGTTCCGGTGACCTTGCCGCCCGTAAGAAGCCTGTCGCGGATCTCCTCGTAGCTTGCAGTATCTTCGCTGAGAGAGAACATGGTCTTGAGAACTTCCTTCATCGGGATCTTCTCACCTGCACGCATATAACGTCTGAACTGTTCAAGTGTTCCGGGTCCGTTTATATCTTTGTTCTTCTCTTCTATATTTTTATTATTGGCAGCCATATGTAAACTTTACTATAAAAATATATAATTTTCGAGTATAATATCCGATTATGAAGAACGATAATACTATTTTTGTTACTGTTAATAAGCTAATGGACTTTGCAAGGTTTGCAACGGATTGGAGCGATATCGCTTCAGACTGTGATGCCGACCCAATGTCCGATTGTGAATTTGAGGGCACATATGCGCTCACGCTGGATGATGTAAAGGAAGCTCTGGAATTTGTCAGGAACGAGAAAGTACCTGTTCAGCGTTTCCTTATGGACTGGTGGTATCCTCTTATACTCAAGTGCGACAAAGCACTGATGATATATGACATCTTCACTTCCATATCTGCCTCATCCACCATCGAGCCGACTCTTCCAATGACAGATGATGACATGCTCGTCTATGTTCTTGATGAGCTTTCAGATTTCTGTTCGAATACGGACTTAAAGCCGAATGATCTTCCCTTAAGCGAGATATACGACCTCGATCTTTTGCTTGAGGAGATAGAGATCTTTCAGGAGGACAAGGATAAGCCGGTTGCGGCGAGGAGATTTTCCGAGAGGATGCGTGAGAGATTTATCATGCAGCTCGATAACGATATCCTTCTGTCGGACAGCGATGAGGGCACAAAAAGGCTTTGGAAGCAGTTCACTGATGAGCTTGCCGATATGGGCAACTTCAACGCCATGAGAATAAAGGCATACGCCTGCTACGGCGGCAATTCCGTATATGAATGCGACTGGAAGGAGTCGGAGAGGCTTCTCAACATCCTCTGGAAGGATTACAGTTTCGGGCAGGCGGCAAATACTCTCGGATTTATCCATTACAACGGCTGGGTGAGCCCTGACGGGAAGCCTGATTATGAGAAGGCATTCTTCTTTTTCTCGATCGGTTCAACCTACGGCATCGTCGAATCAAAGTATATGCTGTCTGACATGTTCGTGAACGGATACTATGTTGCACGCAATGTCCATCTTGCCAGGAGTATGATCGGCGAGCTCTATGGTGATGAGAGATTCAAATTTGAGAACGGCGATTTCAGCTGCAGCTTTGCTGATGTCGCTTACAGAATGGGCAGGCTCTTCAAGGATATCAGCGGATATGAGATAGACCCGGCCGCACAGAAAGGTGCGCTTGAGGTCGCAAGCCTTTATCTTCTTCAGGCAGACTTTGCCATAAAAAAGAAGATGGAGACAGACTACAGTTTCGGAGATGATAAGGTCAGCATCAAGATAGAACGTCTCATGGAACGGATCCGGCCGTCAGTTCCGCATGCGAAGGGAAATGTTTACCACAGCTATAATCCGATATATGTTTCGCTGTTTGCCGATTCACGTCCCGGAACAACATATTCGCTTGAGTCGAAGCTCAACAGGAACGGAACCATAAAGTTTACTCTGAAGCGGAATCATCCTTATAACCAGCCTTCACAGAAGACTCTCGTTACGTTCCCCTGGTTTGACGACTGCATACTGACAGATAAGATTGATTTTACTCTTGCTGACATCTGTGAGGTCAATAAGAGTCCTGTGTTTGATGACAGGGATGTAACAGGTTACTGGAGCAGGATCACATCGGTCACGACTTCGGAATCCGATATCGACGACCTCTTCAATGTGACATTCTACTGTGACAACACAGTCATCCTTGAAGTATGTGCTGCCGAGGTTATATACAGACCTCTGATCAGCCGGAAGAAAAAGAAAAAAGAGTAAATGATCGACTGCATTTCGGTGGAGAATATGAGAGCCTCCGATGAGGCAACTATCAGCGGCGGCGTGTCCGGGATTTCGCTGATGCACCGCGCGGCAGCCGGTATATTCAAAGCATGTGACAGATGGAGCAGAGCTGATTCCGTGATCATCATTACAGGTTCAGGCAATAACGGCGGAGACGGTTTCGCGCTTGCCCTTGTACTGCTTGAGAACGGCATCTCTCCTGTGATCCTGACAATGAGTGAGAAAGCATCTCCCGATGCAGCATATTACAGGTCTCTCTGTGCTGATTCCGGCATATGTATCCGCCCCTTTGAACCGTCACTTCTGAACGGACTTTCAGGCAGCAATAACATCATTGTTGACTGCCTTCTCGGAACAGGTTTTAACAGAGCTTTAAGAGAGGATTATCTAGCTGCCATAGAGGCAATAAATCATTCAGGCGCATACGTGATAAGTGCCGATATCAACAGCGGAATGAACGGCGATACAGGCCTTTATGATTCATGCGTAAGATCAGACCTTACCGTTACGATCGGAAGTCTCAAAAAGGGTCTCATAGTACCTTCCGCACTTGAGCGGATCGGCAGTATAACTGTGGCCGATATCGGCATCGTTCCTGTAAAAAAAGAGACTCTCATCGACGAGAGTCTCTATGGGATCAAAGTCATTCACATCACAGATCAGGCTTCATAAACAAGCTTCTGTTTTGCGAAATAATCATCAGCAAATACTGTCTCTTCATATCTCATAAAATCCATCTTCTTATGGATGTTCAGGAACGGCTTTACCGCTGCGAATATTCCTGTGTAACAATCGTTTGTCATGTTCTTCGGGCAGTCAACGATGCAGAGGTAAGAAGCCTCTTTTTTGCCCTTTTCCATCTTCATGACGATGCCGACCTTTTTGATCGAAGGATTTGTCTTGCAGTACTTAACAACAGCGCTTGTTATCGACTTGTACTCACTGTTTTCAGGGGGCACGCCGATGAAGATCTGAGTCTTGTCGTGGATCTTCTGATTCTCCACCTTGATCTTTCCGGCAAGTGAATCTGCCTCCTTCTTATAACTCTCATTGTTGAGTATCTCGAGAACGAGAGCCTTGGGGATCTTGATGGATGTAGGTCCGAACGGGTTGATAACAAAGCCTTCGTGCTCATCAGCTGAAGCAAACCTTGCAAGATCGGGAAACTTGAGTGCGATCGTCGTAATCTTGTCGCCTGCCGTGTCGATCTTAGCCTTGCTCATCGTGTATCTGTCGGTAAAGACAGGGATCAGACGCTTGCCGGGTTCATTATTATCCTGGAGAGAGATAATACCTACTCTGGCCTTGCCGTTCTCAGCCTTGTCAATCTTTCCGTGAGTAAGGAACTCCGCCCTGATTATTGCGTTGATGAGGACTGTAAAGTAATCCGTATCGCGTGAGAAACGGTTGAAATCAAGTGAAAGTCCAAGCACCCTGGGATTCGTGATCGTCTTTTTATCGGCGATCTGATCGGGAACCGCATTCGTAACGACTGCAAATCTCTTCACTTCCTTAACGTCCGCCGACCTGAGCTCGAGTACCGCCCTTGAACTCTCGATGCTGTCAACAGTCACGTCAGGCTCTGTCCTGATCGAGACTATATTCGACGTAATGATCTCGTTGTCAGTGTTATAAAGGAAGATCTCATCGCCCTTTGAAGCACTTCCGTAGACCATACCTTCAACGAGGATATTGTTCCCTTCCGCGGAAAGATAATCCGGAGTCGTCTCAACGAGCATAAAGAACTTCTGGGCAACTGTATCCTTCGCTGTCTGTGATTCCTTTATGTAGCCGGATGCATTGTTCCTGACCTGCTCTTCAACAGCCAGAAGCTTCTGCTTCTCTTTCTCGGCAGCCTCTGCAAGAGCCTTTGCCTTTGCTTCCTTCTCGGCCTGTTCCTCCTCGAAAGCCTCATTGATCGCCTGCATCTCCGCAGAAAGACCTTCAGAGTTCTTCTTTATATCACCGGAAGCCTCTTCTTCGTTCTTTTTCTTATTCCAAAATGCCATTTGTGCCTACACCTCTAATAAAAGAATAGTACGATTATACACTAAACCCGTCACGAAATGGAAACCACCTCATAATCCTGATCCGTGACAGCCTTGGTAAGAACCTCATCACTGACTGTGTCAGCGGCCGTAACTACAGCCGTTCCCTGCTCGTGACTTACCACAGCCGACTCCACACCGTCAACTGCCTCAAGAGCCTTCTTAACCCTTGCCTCACAGTGTCCGCACATCATTCCATTGATCTTCATCGTTCTTGTCATTTTCTTATCCTCCTTGACGGTTATTTCAATATCTTCAATGACCCCGCCCTTCTTTCTGTCGCGTCGCGGATCATAAATATCAGTCAGATTAAGCCTTAATGCGTTGAGCACTACACAGATGCTCGACAGGCTCATTGCCAGTGCCCCGAGTCCGGGCGTCATCGTTATGCCGAGACCTGCATAGACGCCGCATGCAGCAGGGATCAGCAGCACATTGTAAAAGAGCGCCCAGAACAGGTTCTCGAGTATATTCCTGTAAACCCTGCGTGACAGCCTTACCGCAGCTGCGAGATCAAGGAGCGATCCCGACATCAGTACTATATCAGCACTGTCAATGGCAACGTCAGTCCCTGCCCCTATCGCAACGCCGCAGTCAGCCTCAGTGAGCGCGGGAGCATCGTTGATGCCGTCACCCGTCATCAGGCACTTTCCCTTCGCTTTCAGCTGTCTGATCACGTCAGCCTTGCCGCCGGGAGTTACCTTTCCGATCACCTTCTGAACACCCGATATCTTTCCCGTCTTCTCCGCTGCAGTCTCGCTGTCACCCGTGAGAAGAACGGTAAATATGCCCATGTCCCTGAGCTGACCGATCGCTTTTTTGCTGTCAGGCTTTATGCCGTCAAAAATGTCGATACACCCAAGATACTCACCCTCTGAAGCAAAGAATACTCTTCCCGCCTCGTCACCGTCAGTAACCTCGCAGACAGACGATACAAAGTCCCTGTTTCCGCCATATATCATCCTGCCCTCAGCCGAGCATGATACTCCGTGTCCCGAATGCGCCTTGAAATCCCTGATATCAGGGATCGCAGCATCATATTCAAATCTGGAGACCGCCTTTCCTATCGGGTGCTCAGATCCCTGCTCAACAGCCTTCGCCAGCCTTACAAGATCTGCTTCGCTGACGCCTTCCGCAGGCCTGATCTTCTCAACCGACATCTTCCCTTCAGTCACTGTTCCGGTCTTGTCCAGCGCCGCTATCCTGACCTTTCCTGTCTCCTGGAGCGCGCCCGCTGTCTTGAAGAGTATCCCGTGTCTCGCACCCAGTCCTGAGCCGACCATTATGGCTACAGGCGTGGCAAGTCCCAGTGCGCACGGGCAGCTTACGACGAGCACGCTTATCGCTCTCGCCAGGCTGAACGGCAGTGTCTGCCCGAGTATCATCCAGACCGCAAAAGTCACAGCCGCTATACCCATGACCGCAGGAACGAAAACGGACGATATCCTGTCCGCAAGCCTTGCTATCGGGGCCTTTGTCGCTGCCGCCTCGCTGACCATCGCTATTATCTGTGAAAGCGTCGTCTCCTTGCCGACTCTCGTCGCCCTGTACTTAACGTACCCCGTAAGGTTGACCGAAGCCGATATAACTCCGTCACCCTCAGCCTTATCCACGGGAATGGACTCACCTGTCACCAGAGACTCGTCAGCTGACGTGCTCCCGTCAATGATGACCCCGTCGCTCGGAAAACTCTCGCCCGGCCTTACAGCCACAATATCTCCCGCCATGAGCTCCGAAACAGGTATCTCGCATTCTGCCCCGTCCCTCACGACCGTACACCTGTCAGGGCTCAGCTTCATCAGGCTCTTCAGGGCATTCGTCGTCTTCCCCTTTGAGTACTGCTCAAGCGTTTTCCCGACCGTAACAAGCGTCAGTATCATCGATGCGGACTCGAAATAGTAATCCCCCGAACCCCCGGTGATGAGGACAGCCATGGAATAGACAAAAGCCGCCCCGCTTCCCGTCGCTATAAGCGTATCCATATTTGGAGACAGCCTTATGAGTGCCCTGAAACCGCTTATGAAATACTTTCTGTTTATGATCATGACAGCAAGTGTTAACACAGCCTGCAGGATCCCCATATAAACGCCGTTGTGAAGGATCTCCGGAACCGGGAAGCCTAACATCATGTGACCCATGGAGAAATACATCAGGATGAGGAGGATGATCACAGAGCTTATGAGCCTTATCTTCATCGCTCTGAGCTCCTCTTCGCCGGAAGGCAGATAATCATCGTCCTCCAGCACACCGGCGCCGTATCCTGCCGCCCTGACCGCCTTTATTATGTCGCTGTCCTTTGCGGTTCCCTCAACACCCATGGTGTTTGTAAGCAGGCTGACCGAGCAGGATGATACACCCTCTACGCCCGATACTGCCTTCTCCACACGGGTCTGGCAGGCAGCGCAGCTCATACCGGTCACTTTGTATTTTTTCATAAAAAAATCCCTTCTAAGCCTTGCTTTTTAAGTGTATCACAATATTCTCTTTGCCGCTAATCGTGCTATTATATTAGCCTATGGGCAAATACGACGACGAAGAACTCGAGATGTATGGCATAAGAAAGAAGGATCCCCGCAGGAAGATGCTGCTTATTGCGGGCAGTGTTGCTCTGTCCGGTATCTTTGTCGGCGGCATCATCGGTTTTATCGTCAGCAAACAGTTTTCCATGATCAAGCCGGAGGTCACCCTTGAGACGGGCAGCTTCCTCAACAGGTCAATGTTCTTTGATGAGGATGTCAGTTTCGCGAAGATCCTCACGGATATCAGCAAGATAGATACAAACGCGCCGGGAACATATAAGATCGCCATCAGCCTTTACGGCAAGAGGGTGGAATCGATCCTGAACATCGAAGATACAACGCCGCCTACGGGCTCTCCCATTCCGCAGACGATCATGGCAGGCAAGGCTCCCGATGCTGAGGAGACGGTAAAGGATCTCTACGACCTGAGCGGCACCGTCTATGTGGCTTACTCCGGCACACCAAACGTCGGCAAGGGCGGCGATACGACCGTTCCCGTAGTCCTTACGGACGCATACGGCAACACGGGCATCGTGAGCGTTCCCTTTACGGTTCTTGAGGACACCACTCCTCCCGTTATCAGCGGAGCGGCTGATCTTACGATGGTCGCAGGCGACCCCATAGTCCTCCTGAAGGACATAACGGTAACCGACGACTACATGGAGAATCCCGTTGTTGAAGTTGAGGCGGAAGGCTTTGATTCCAACACGCCCGGTACATATCAGGTGACATATGTTTCGACGGATGAGTCAGGAAATACCGCAAGAGTACCCATCACGATCACAGTCGAGACGCGTCCTTCGGATTATGTATATCCCGAGACCGTCTATGAGCGTGCAAGGCAGATCTATGCGCAGATTATCGACAGGGATGACTATACGGATGTTCAGATCGCCATGAGGATCTTCAAGTGGGCAAACGAGAACATCAAGTATGTTTCGAGCCAGACCGAGATGCACTGGACAGGCGCTGCAATGCAGGGTTTTGACCAGAGAAGGGGCGAATGCTCCATATTCTACGGCGCATGCAAGGCACTGCTCGACGTGGCAGGCATTGAGAATATGAGAGTTGACGGCGGACACATCTGGAACCTGGTAAAGCTTCAGGGCCAGTGGTACCACTGCGATGCTTGCCCTCTGAGAACACATAAGACATACTGGTTCATGAGGACCGACAACGAGCTCGATTCAAGATTCCCGTTCGACGGCAGCATCCTTCCCGTAAGGGCTTCAACGTCAGTTCAGAACAGACTCGACTTCACAAATCTCACAATTAACTAAAGAGCGGCATATATAAAACTTGTAATCTTTGCATACCCTTATTTTTAATAAGTATGTGGTATTATTGCTAAGGTCGGGCCAGTTCCCGGTATTCTTGTTTTGGAGGAAAAACCAATGAACAATATGAAGATCGCAGCTGTTATGCTTACCGCAGCAATCGGAATGGCACTTGTCGCAGGCTGCAACAACACTGGAGCACAGGGCACAGGTATGTCACTCAGCACATCACAGTCATCACTTATGCCTGTTCAGACAACAGTAGCAGATGACGTTGAGGGATATGTTTTCAGATACAAGGGCACAGAAGTACGTGTCAACACAGATATGAACAAGATCCTTTCAGATCTCGGTGATGACTACTCCTACTTCGAGGCAGCTTCCTGTGCAGGTCTCGGAATGAGCAAGACATACACATACGGCGGTTCAGTAGTTATCAGTACAAACCCTAACGGTGCTGTTGACGTTATCTCCAGCATCAACTTCCTCGACGATACGATCCAGACACCCGAGGGCATTTACATCGGCTGCACAAAGGATCAGGTAACCGCAGCATACGGCAATGCTACAGAGGAGACTGCAACCACTCTCACATACGAACTCAACGACACAGTTCTCGTATTCGTATTTGATGGTGACAATGTAGTAACAAACATCATCTACAACGCAATCGTGTAAGGTTCACATGACTCTAGGTATTATTGGAGGAATGGGTCCTATGGCAACGGCGGTCTTCTATGAGAAGATCGTTTTGCTGACTTCAGCCTCAAAAGACCAGGAGCACATCAACACCATAATCTACAGCTGTCCTCAGATCCCTGACAGGACAGCTTTCTTTCTGGGAGAGAGCAGCGAAGATCCGTATCCGACGATACTTGCTCTTGCAAAGCGCCTGGAGGATCAGGGAGCAGATGTTATTGCCATTCCCTGCATCACTGCGGCTTACTTTTCAAAGCAGCTCGCGGAGGATATCAGCATCCCCGTCTATAACGGCATCAACGAGACAGCTGATCTTTTGAAGGAATCGGGCATCAGGAGTGCCGGCATCATGGCTACCGAAGGCAGCATCAAGAACCGCCTCATCGCCGATGCGCTCGTCTCACGCGGCATTACTCCGGTCGAACCCGACCCTGACTTCCAGAAGATCGTTACCGATATCATCTACGGTGATATCAAGACAGGAAAGGAACTTGGAACAGAGAAGATAGACAAGGTTGCTTCGCACCTCAGAGACAAGGGTGCGGAGGCTTTCATCCTCGGCTGTACCGAGCTTTCCGTGGCAGCACACAAAGCAGGGCTCAGAAAGCCCTATTACGATATCCTTGACCTTCTTGCGGCAAAGGCCGTAACTGCCTGCGGCAAAGAGGTCAAAAAGGAAGTTTGATATGCAGCAGAAGAACGTTCTTGAGTACATTGAGAAGACAGTAAAGGAAGTGCCGGACAAGGTCGCATACGAGTCCTTTGACGGTGAGACATGCTCCATGACATTCAGACAGGTATATGACACCGCCAGATCGGTCGGTTCATATCTCGCTGTAGGCGGCTATTACAGAGAGCCCGTCATCATCTTCATGAAGAAGACACCGAGGGCAATAGCCACTTTCTTCGGAACAGTTTACGGCGGATGCTCCTATGTTCCGATAGATGAAGAGATGCCCCAGATGAGGATAGATCTCATCTTAGGTTCCATGAAGCCCCGTCTCATCATCTGCGAGGAGTCCACAAGAGAGCTTGCTGAGAAGTTTGATCACGACGGAAGCATCGTTCTCTTCGAGGATATCTGCAATACTGAAGAGGACAGCGGAAAACTCGATCTCATCAGGCAGAAGCAGATAGATACAGACCCCATCTACGTTGTCTACACATCAGGATCCACCGGCATCCCCAAGGGCATCGCAGCATGCCACAGAAGCGTTATCGACTATATCGAGCATCTGTCGGATGTTCTTGGTTTTGACGGAGAGACAAGATTTGGAAATCAGAGTCCTTTCTATTTCGATGCGTGCCTTAAAGAGCTTTATCCCACGATCAAGTTCGGTGCATATACGGCGATCGTTCCGAAGCAGCTGTTTATGTTCCCGCTCAAGCTCGTTGAGTTCCTGAACGAGAAGAAGGTCAATACTGTCTGCTGGGTAGTTTCGGCACTCACAATGATATCCGCGCTGGGTGCGCTCAAGAAGGAAGTTCCGCAGCTGAAGCTCATCGCTTTCGGTTCCGAGGTCTTCCCCATCAAGCAGTTCAACCGCTGGAGAGCGGCGCTCCCCGAAGCGAGATTCATCAATCTCTACGGACCTACGGAAGCTACGGGAATGAGCTGCTATTACGAGGTTGACCGCGAGTTTGAGGAAGGCGATTCAATACCCGTGGGAAGGCCTTTCGACAACACTGATATACTGCTCCTCGATGAGGACAGGCTCGTGTCTGAAGGTGAGGTCGGAGAGATCTGCATCAGGGGTACTGCGCTCACTCTGGGATATTATAACGACCCCGTGAGAACGGCTGAGGTATTCGTTCAGAACCCTCTTAACACGCACTATCCCGAGCTTATCTACAGGACTGGCGACCTTGCTAAGTACAACGAGAGAGGTGAGCTCGTGTTCGTTTCGCGCAAGGACTATCAGATAAAGCACATGGGTCACAGGATCGAGCTGGGCGAGATAGAAGCCAACGTCAGCAAGGTTGACGGCATCGTCCTGTCCTGCGCGGTCTATAACAAGCAGAAGGACCGCATCGTGCTGTATTATACAGGTGACATTGAAGAGGGCAGGCTCAAGGAGACCGCAGAGGAAATGCTCCCGAGATACATGCTCCCTTCCATGATAAAGAAGCTTGATGCTATGCCACTCACGCCGAACGGAAAGCTGGACAGAAAGAAACTTTTGGAAATGACAGAAGCTTAAAGGAGACTGCAAATGGACGAGATAATCGCTATACTCAAAGAACTTCACCCCGACGTTGATTACGAGACAAATACATCTCTCGTTGACGACAGGATAATCGACTCATTTGATATCATCAGCATCGTTGCAGAAATAGACGACAGGCTTGATGTTCAGATTCCCGCAGAGGAGATCATCCCCGAGAACTTCAATTCTGCAAAGGCACTTGCCGATCTCGTTGCAAGACTCGAGGACGAAGACTGATAAATGCTCTTTGTTTCCTATGAATTCATAGCGTTCACGATAATACTTTTCGTGCTCTATTATCTGTTGCCGAAGAAATGGCAATGGCCTCTTCTGCTCATCGCCAGTTATGCATTTTACTGGTTCGCGAGCCCCTACTATCTGATATTCATAGGAACGACCACGGTGACCGCATTCATTGCCGGATACCTGATGGAGAAGGCACAGGATAAGACTGACCTCGCCATCAAAAACGCAAAGGCGGACGGCACTTATTCCACAGACCTCAAGAAATCACTCAAGGCAAAGGCCAAGGCATCCAAATGGAAGATCCTCCTCGTATCGATGATCTTCAACCTCGGCATCCTGGCCGTTACCAAATACACCAACTTTGTCATAACGAACATCAATAAGTTCCTCGCGGAAGGCTCTGCCCTCAAGGCTGTCGATCTGATCATCCCGATGGGTATTTCCTTCTATACTTTCCAGACGGTCGGATACCTGATCGATACTTACCGCGGAACAGTCAAGGCGGAGAAGAATATCTTCAAGCTCGCGCTGTTTGTATCGTTCTTCCCCCAGCTCGTACAGGGTCCTATCTCAAGATATGGTGACCTTTCGAAGACTCTTTATTCAGAGCATTCTTTCTCCGAGAAGGGATTTACATCCGGTCTTATCCGCATCCTGTGGGGATACTTCAAGAAGGTCGTTATCGCAGACAGGATAATCACTGCCGTTACATCCCTTATTGGTGATACGGATCTTTACCAGGGCGCATTCGTCATGATCGCCATGTTCTTCTATGCATTTGAGCTATACTGCGATTTCACCGGAGGTATCGACATCACGATAGGTATTGCCCAGTGTCTCGGGATAACAGTCAAAGAGAACTTCGATCTTCCCTATTTCTCCAAGAACATCAAGGAATACTGGAACCGCTGGCACATCACGATGGGCTCGTGGTTTACGGACTACATCTTCTATCCCCTGTCAGTCGATAAGAATATGCTGAAGCTCTCCAAGTGGTCACGTGAGCACCTTGGAAAGTTCTGGGGAAAGAGGCTTACGGTTTATATCTCCGCATTCATCGTCTGGCTTGCGACAGGTGTCTGGCACGGAGCTGCATGGAACTTCATCGTATGGGGTCTTATGAACTTTGCGGTCATCATGATATCCCAGGAGTTTGAACCTCTTTATGAGAAGTTCCATAAGAAGTTCGGCTTTAAGAACAAGGCATGGTACGGCGTATTTGAGATACTTAGGACTATCTTCCTCATGAGCCTTATCAGGATGTTTGACTGCTACAGGGATGTCCCCATGACATTCAAGATGGTTGGAACGATGTTCACGAAGTTCAACGTGAAGATATTTTCTGACGGCAGCCTGCTCCACTTGGGAATTTCAGGTGCCGATTACATCGTTCTCGCAGCAGGTCTGGTAATAATTCTTTGCGTAAGCATCTACAAGTACCGCAGCAAGAAAGACATCCGCGAGACTCTTTATGAGAACCCGTGGATCTGGTACGGGGCGATGGCATTCCTGCTCATCGTAACGCTCCTGTTTGGCGCATACGGACACGGGTACGACGCTACCCAGTTTATCTATAATCAATTCTGACGGAAAGGAGACAGTATCAATTTATGCGTAAAAGAATAATTGCACTCATAACTGTTGCAGTCATCACGGTACTTGTACTGGTCATTCTGTCTTACCTCGTCATGCCCAAGTACATGAAGGGCATAATTGAAGGTTCCTTCACATCAGAATACTATGAGGATACGGCACCTCACGAAGTGCTCTTCATCGGTGACTGTGAACTCTATGAGAACGTCTCCACCGTTGAACTCTACCGTCAGTATGGAATATCCTCATACACCCGCGGCAACTCACAGCAGCTCGTATGGCATTCATACTATATGCTCGAGGATGCGCTCCGTTATGAGACTCCCAAGGTCGTTGTCTTTAACGTTTTCTCTCTCAAATACAACGAGCCCAGGAGTGAGACATACAACAGGATGGCACTGGACGGGATGAGATGGTCACGCACCAAGGTTGATGCCATCAATGCCTCAATGACAGCGGACGAGAACTTCATCGAATATGTATTCCCCTTCCTGCGTTTCCATTCAAGATGGCAGGAGCTTAAGAAGACTGACTTTGAGTATATGTTCCACCGCGATCCTGTCAGTATCAACGGCTACTATCTGCGTGCGGATGTAAGGCCCTTGACAGAACTGCCCGATCCAAAGACTCTTACCGATCCGGCGCTCGGATCAAACGCAATGGGCTATCTCCAAAGGATGACTGATCTTTGCAAGGAGAAAGGCATTACTCTCATCCTTGTAAAGTCCCCCATCACCTACCCTCACTGGTATCCCGAGTGGGATGAGCAGGTCAGGAGTTTCGCGGACGCGAATGGTCTGACATATATCAACTGTCTGAACAATATTGATGAGATCGGAATAGACTGGTCACACGACACATATGACGGCGGCGAGCACCTCAATATCTACGGTGCTGAGAAGTTTGCCGACTATCTCGGCGGGTATCTCGTATCCAACTGTGACCTGACTGATTACCGTAACGTTCCGGAAGTTGCTTCCATATGGGCAGAGAAGGAGACGATGTACGACGACGTCCTTCAGCAGCAGCTTGCTGAGCTCGAGGAATACGGTGAACTGATGAGTTACGGCAAGAATGCTATCGAATAAAGATCAGAAGAATGGCATTGCCATCCATTCGGTTGCATAGAATATCACTGAGAACAAAGAGAAAACAGCAATAAATGCCATGCCGATCTTCTGAATGAGGCCGGCTAGTTCATTCTCCGTCTTTTTGAAGAACAGCGCCAGACACAGCGTGGCAAAGATGACCGTCACGAAGATGTATCTGAAACTGACTGAACAGATAAGAGGGTATTTCATCGCGAATGTAACGATGCTGATGAACTCTGTGAGGAAGAGGATGACGACTGCAGCATACTCGATATCGCGCTCTTTGATGATCTTTCTTATCATCTTTACAAAGCCCGTCGCCATGATGAGAACGAGTGTCATTCCAAGTATAAAGATGATGGTCGCGACAAGGATAAAGAACGCCTTGTCGTGATGGTCGAGATCGTCGAACAGAGACGTCTTGTAGAGGATCATGAAGATATTAAAATCTTTGTAAGTTACATCATAAACACAGAACGGTATGGACAGGCTGACCTCCGATATGCCGAACAGCCTCTCAAGAAGAGAGTAACCTGACAGATCCTGGTTCGGGATGATCCCGAGATCAAAGACATACGTAGGCGGTATGCCCCACTTTATAAAATTGCGTATAGGGAACCAGAGACCCAGCGGAAATACAAGAGATGCAAAGACGCCGTACTGCGCCCACATCTTCTTTTCTCTCCCTTTTGCCTTAAGGAGAGCCGCGATGAATATGAACCCGACCGGGAAGGCCATGAGACCCGCCGACAGCTTGGTCATCATCGCGAAACCCATACATAAAGCCACAAGTATTATCTCTTTCCATCTCCGCTCTCTGTACCACTTTACAGCGTGATAGAATGATGCGATCGACAGGAGAGCCGCGAGAGGATCGTTATTGATCTGGCCCGCACCGATTATCATCGCAGGATAGAATGACGCGAGACACATCGGGACGATCAAAGACATCCCGTCAAACCCGAACAGCTTCAGTATCCTGTAGATTAGTATCAGGATGACGAGCGAATAGAAGAGCGAGATGCAAAGGAGAAACTCATAATTATCCGCTCTTGAAGGAAAGAGAGTCTGATTGATCTTGATCGCTATGGCGCTTATCGTATGATGAAGCGGCGGATGATAGAACTGACCCGTTCCCCTGAAATCAAAATCTGGAAGACCGGCGTTCTTCAGAATATAGAGCATGTAATTATCGTGAACGGCATTCTCAAAATTATAATCGAAATGGCCGAAATCATGCTGATACCCCTCCCCCGCCGTCGCATAGATCACATGCCACAGCCTTGCGAGGAACCCGCCCGCCATGATAAGGAGCACGCCCGATCTGACATTAAGCTTCTTCATTACAGCCAGAATGACAGAAGCGACCACGGTAATACCCATGATCGCTATGTAAATGATCATCTGTGCCTTTGTTGAAAGCCCGTAACCTCTGATCAGAAAAGTGGAACCGCCCGTAAGAACCCATACAAGAATGCATATTACCGCACAAACAGCATAAGGATGTCCGGTAAACAGCTTACAGGCGTTCTTTCCCATCTTTATTCTGTTCTCAGATCGGCATAATCGTAAACGATGCCCGCTACTGCATTCTCCTCGATCTTAAATGAAATGACGCAGTTGCCTCTCGTGTACTTGATGATGCCGTCGGATTCCTGATAATCGGAACCGTATGCAGCGATAACATCATCCTTTGTGGAGGACGCGATCCTGATGCCTTCCTCTGTAGCTACAGCGTCTGTCTTGAACTCAACAGAGCTTACCATGTCCTTATCGCCATCCGGATATGTGTAGATGGCAAAATGAGGGAAAGTAAAGATCTTGTCCATGCCCTGATAAGCGCAGGAATCTGACTCATAGTAGCTGTAGTCGCTTCCGAGAGCTTCAAGGATAGGTGCTGAATCCGTATTCATGACGATCTTCACACCTGAATAAGTAAAGCCAAAATCGCCCGAAACATTACCGGAACCTTCATTTCCGCCATTCTCAACGCTGATGGTCGTCTGACCTCCGATCATCTCGGGATCCTCAGCATCACCGGATGAGCATGATGCAGCTGCGAATGCCATGGAAAGCATCACTGTTGCTGCAAGTATATTCCTTATTTTTTTATTCATCACAAGTTATCCTCCCTGATAAACTCAGTGTATTTTATCACATATTCTGCAAAGCGAGCCAATTATCGTATCCCCAGAGCGACAGATAGAATAAGGTGCTCGTAAAGGCAAAGATCAGAGAACATGCTTCGATACCGCGTATCGCCATCTTATTCTTTCCGTCTGTGACCAGCCTGTCGTACATCATCCCGAGACCGAGTGCAAAAGTAACAGTGACCGGAATGATATACCTGAAGTTCATGGTGCAGATATACGGGAACTTAAAGCAGAATACCGTGTAGCTTGCAAGCTCAACGGTGAGCATAAGAACGAGCGCCGTTATCTCCACGCTGAACTCCTTCTTTCTGATCATCCTGACCACCATATAGATGACACCGCAAAACGCAATGATGACGAGTATCGCAAACACCGCAAATACGATGAAGCTGATCACTCCGTAAAACATATGTGCTCTGTAATCATCATCGTCAAAGACTGCCGACCAGAGCGCGAAATACGGTATATTGTAATACCCCCTGTTGTCGATCACGTCAAACAGCCTGAGCCACACGCTGTAGCCCTCGAGAGACTCATCATAGAGCGGAACAGGAATATATGAAGGCGGTACTCCCCACCCTAGATAATTCCTTATGGGAAACCACAGTCCGAGAGGCAGCGAGACGATCGCGAAAAGACCATACTGACCCCACATCTTTATATCTTTTCCCTTTGTCCTTATGAGCGACGCCAGAAGGACAGTTCCTACCGGCACCGCAGCCATCCAGCACGAGAGCTTTGTCATCATGCCGAGCCCTATGGTAACAGCGCTCCCGGCAAGATATCTGACAGCATAACCCTCTCTGAACCACCTGAAGATAAAATATACCGACATGACAAAGAGCATTACCGACAATATGTCATTGTTGAGCTCTCCGGCATTGATTATGAATATCGGAAAAGTGGCAAGGATAAGAGTAAGAAGGGTATCTGCCCTGTCTGAGATATCAAACAGCCTGATGATCCTTCTGATAAAGACTACTGACAGGAAGCTCCAGACGAGAGTGACCATCTGAAGGATCTCCCAGTTCCCG
Organism: Saccharofermentans sp.; assembly: GCA_024688685.1. GTDB lineage: Bacteria > Bacillota > Clostridia > Saccharofermentanales > Saccharofermentanaceae > Saccharofermentans. The sequence continues at coordinate 48,517 of JAILDX010000014.1, read as the reverse complement.
GCATACTTTGGAAATATCATTCCGTAAAGTCTCAGAAAATAAGCACATATAAGATGATGGAAAGGAGGATGATACCACTGGTCCATCGTCCTCACATCTGCATACGGGATCCATCCGTAATACCTGATATAACTGATATATCCCGCATGGTGCGGATCAAAGACCTCGGTCCCGAAGAAACCGACATCATTCTGTCTCAGTGTGCAGGCCGTATACTGGCTGTAACAGAGCTGAAGCCAGAAACCGAATATCAGTATGAGAAGGATCCGTCTGCCGTGATCCAGCTTTCCGGCGGTCTTAAGATAAACCGCAACGGCGATTATAATGGCTGCTCCTCCGAAAGTAAGCACCGTATCGTAATCTTCAACGAGAAGTGACGCCAGCCCGAATATCCCGCCTGTCAGGACGGCCATGACCGCCGTTCTGACCGCATCCATGCCCGAAACAGACATAAGAACAAGTGCAAGTCCGCCCATCAGGATCCCGAGATCGGCAGGATTCATGAGAGCAGAATCTCCCTTCGCCAGGACCACACAGAATAAAAAAGCGGCAAATACCGTAAAAAACGGGTGCTTCTCAATAATACTTATGCTTTTATCACCATTAAGAGCGCTCATACGGCAAGTATAACACGCATAATGTATAAATAATGAATAATCTCTTGATTTTTGACGCGAATGATAAGATAATTTTATCCGTCTAAATTTATTATTTAATAAAGAAGGGGTTTGCAATGAAGAAAGTTTTAGTTTGCAAAGAGAAGGTCGAAGCTGAGACCAGAGTTGCACTCATACCCGACGACATCAAGCGTCTTACCGGTATGGGTTTCGAATTCTCGGTAGTAAGCGGTGCAGGCTTAAAGAGCGGAATCTCTGATGAAGCTTATGAAGCTGCAGGCGCAAAGATCGTCAAGACTGAAGAAGAAGGTGCTAAGGACGCTGAGATCGTTGTCCGTATCCTCAAGCCCGACAGTGCAAAGGGTATGAACCCTGACACTCTTCACATCAGCTATCTCGATCCTTTCAATGAGAAGGCACTCCTGAAGGATTTTGCCACAAGCAATATCCAGGCTGTATCTCTTGAGATGATCCCGAGAACAACGCTGGCACAGAAGATGGACGTTCAGTCTTCACAGACATCACTCGCAGGTTACGTTGCAGTTCTTAATGCCGCTGCAAGACTTCCCAAGATCCTTCCTATGATGGTTACTCCGGCCGGCACTATCAATCCTGCAAGAGTATTCATCATCGGTGTAGGTGTTGCAGGTCTTCAGGCTATCGCTACTGCTAAGAGACTCGGTGCGAGAGTTGACGCTTTCGATACAAGACCGGTCGTTGAAGAGCAGGTTAAGTCACTCGGCGGTAACTTCGTTAAGATCGACCTCGGTGAGATGGGACAGACAGAGCAGGGCTACGCTAAGGAGCTCACACCCGAGCAGGTTGAGAAGCAGCGTGAAGGTCAGGCTAAGGTCTGCGAGAAGAGCAACATCATCATCACTACAGCTAAGGTTTTCGGAAGGAAAGCTCCTGTTCTCATAAAGAAGGATGTATTAGACCGTATGCAGCCCGGCACTATCGTTGTCGATATGGCTGTTTCGACAGGCGGTAATGTTGAAGGTTCCGATCCCGAGAAGGTTGTAGTTACAGATAACGGTGTAACTATCCTCCCCGGTGACATGCTCGAGCGTCAGGTTCCTGTTGATGCATCAAAGATGCTCTCAGGCAACATCTACGCATTCCTTACACACTTCTACAACAAGGAGACAAAGGAATTCGAAGTTAACATCGAAGACGAGATCATGAAGGGCTGTCTCTTGACTAAGGGCGGCGAGATCATTCACGAGAGATTTAAGGAGGCTTGATCTATGGATATCCAAACAATAATGCTGCTTGTATTTATCTTCATCATTGCAGCTTTCCTGGGTATTGAACTTATCTCTAAGGTTCCTTCCCAGCTTCACACACCTCTGATGTCCGGTACAAACGCCATCTCAGGTATCACTATCGTAGGTGCTATCGCAGCAACACAGATGAACTCATTCCTCGCTGTTAACGGCACAGGTTCAGTTGCAGCTGACATCTTCGGCATCATCTTCGGTTTTCTTGCAATTTTCTTTGCAACTGTCAACGTAATCGGCGGTTACTTCGTTACTGACAGAATGCTCGGTATGTTCAAGAAGAAAGGAGATAACTGATGGACGGCGCAATCACAGCTATAAATGTTATCAACGCTATCTGCATTATCATGTATATTGCAGCCAGCATCTTCTTCATTCTTGGTATCAAGAAGCTCGGTAAGGCAAATACGGCTCGTAAGGGTAACTTCCTTTCATCCATCGGTATGGGAATCGCCGTACTTGCAGTCTTTATCGAAGGTATCACTTACATAATCGGTTCCCGCGGCACAGGCGAGAGGATCGGTCTTTTCTTCCTTTCCGCATCAGTTCCGATCGTTGCTATCGCAGCAGGCGGTGTCATCGGTTTCCTGTGGGCAAAGAAGGTTGAGATGACAGGAATGCCTGAGCTCGTTGCTCTGTTCAACGGTTTCGGCGGTCTCGCATCACTCCTCGTTGCACTTTCACAGTTCTGCGCAGGCAAGGCAGTTACAAACGATGCTTTCGCAGCTATCACACTTGGTCTTACGATCGCTATAGGTGCTATCGCATTCACAGGTTCCATCGTTGCATGGGGCAAGCTCTCCGGCAAGCAGATGTTCAAGAAGAACATTCCCGTACCTAACTGGGTAAACGGCATCCTTTGCGGTGTTGGTCTTCTCGGCATCATCTTCTATGCTTTCGGATACAGCAGCAGCAAAAGAGGCGCAGCAGGCGCTAACGCTCTCGGCGTTATCGGCGTAATCCTTACAGCTCTCGTATTCCTCGTTCTTGGTGTTACACTCGTTATCAAGATCGGCGGCGGCGACATGCCTGTTATCATTTCATTCCTGAACGCTCTGTCAGGTCTTGCTGCAGCTTTCGCAGGATTCCCTATCAGAAATACTGTCCTTATCGTTTCGGGATGCCTGGTTGGTGCTTCAGGTCTCATCCTCACACTCATCATGTGTAAGGCTATGAACAGAAAGTTCCTGGATCTCCTGTTCAAGAGTTTCGGCGCGAAGAAGAGCACTGCAGCCGCAGGCGAACACAAGGAGCCCAAGGCTATGTCCATCGAGGACGCTTTCCTTATCCTCGAAGCTGCAAAGAATGTTGTTATCATCCCCGGTTACGGTATGGCTGTTGCTCAGGCTCAGCATGCTGTTAAGGAGCTTTCAGACGTTCTTGAGGAGAATGGATGCGAAGTTAACTTCGCTATCCACCCCGTTGCAGGACGTATGCCCGGTCATATGAACGTTCTCCTCGCTGAGGCAAATGTTCCTTACGAGCAGCTCAAGACATCTGATGATATCAACCCTCAGATGAGCAACGTTGACGTCGCTATCGTCATCGGTGCTAACGACGTTGTTAACCCCGCCGCTATCAACGATGAGTCATCACCTCTCTACGGTATGCCTATCGTTAACGCTTACGAGGCTCGTACAGTATTCGTATTGAAGCGTGGTAAGGGTACAGGCTTCTCCGGTATCGAGAACCCGCTCTTCACTAACGACAATACAGTAATGATCTACGGTGACGCTAAGCAGACAGTTTCACAGCTCGTTGTTGAGTTCGAGAACTGATCCTAACCTATGAAATAAACCCTCATTGTTTTGAAACAATGGGGGTTTTCTACTTAAAGGAGAAGTAATGATATGTCACAAAGAGTTTTATTGCGTGAGAGATGGGAGCAGCACAAACCCAAAAATGATATTTCAAAGTTTGAGGATAAGACTGTAGCGCAGGCAGCTACCCGTGTTATGGACTATATCTTAACAAGGTTTAATTACAGCTTTGACTGGGAAAGCTCCCAGGATGGAATCGTTTATGATCTGGAGTACTCCCCTGAAATAAAGCTGGTGGATATGATAAAGTTCATATGCAACAGAGGATACAGAAAATGGGAGGATTTCGACCATTCCTTTGACGATAAAGAGATCAAACCCGATGGCGGTGTTATCTATCTCCTGAAGATAAGAATAAATGAGATCGTTGATGACGGGGGTAATAAGAGCGAAGACTTTGAGATCATAGAGCGTTTTCCTCTCGTTATCGCTGAAGTTAAACATCAGGGAACAAACGATAAAAGAGCCGAAGAGGGCAAATCAGCTCAGGCTACCGGTAATGCTATTGAACGTCTCGGCAAGAATCTTACCGGGATCAAAGCCATGATGCATTATGAGAGCATTACTCCCTTTATCTGCTTTGGCGACGGTTGCGATTTTATGCTTGATTCTGAGACTGAGATGCTTAGGGATTACTATAAGGAAGCCGCTGAAAAATTTGCGGAAGACATGTCCGATAAATGCTGCAATGAGATTTCTTCACTTGACCCCAAGAAAGCTTCTTCATCCTCTAAAGTCATTCAGATCATAAAGAAAGCATTCTATGATTTTGCTAAAAAGAACGATAATCTAAAAAAATCAGACATATACAAGGATACTGTTATGCTTGCACTTGCTGAAGACCTTACATCTCAGTTTGTCGCAAGTCAGGATGCATCACTGTTCCGGACAGAAGAGACAAAAAACAGATTAAAAGAAGTCTGCATAGACACCATAATCAACAGACTGAGGAATTCTTCCAGGACTGTCAGAGCCAAAGTATTTACTCTTAACGAGTTCTACAGCCTGAACAGGGTAACGGTATTTAAGAAAGACAAAAGTCTTGATGACGGAGCCTTTGCTCCTACTTCAATGATGTTCAGATATAGTCCCTGGACAGAAGATGAGATGTATGATCATATGAAGGAAATAGCAGAGACATCTTTCAGGTACTATACGATGTAATCCCCATTGTAATGTATAATCACTATATGACCACAAAAACTGCTTCAGACAACCGCAATATCAGCATCGATCTTCTTAAGGTTTTCGCCATCTTTGGCGTGCTGGTCCACCACTACTGCAATACGACTTTTGGTGCAGCTCTTGCCTTTGTACCTCCGAGATCTGCAAGCGAGCTAATCCTTTATTTCCTTGACATGCTCGCGCACAGTTCGGTTGATGTTTTTGTTCTCATTACGGGATACTTTATGGCGGGCAGGACTGAGGTCAGCAAGGCAAAACCCGTAAAGCTTCTTATACAGACTGCTGTCTATTCTGCGATCGGGATCACCATAATCGCACTTACAGGCGTACAGCAGGAGCTGACACCCGCGAAGGCGATCGGATACTATCTGTGTATTTACTGGTTCGTCTTTATTTTTATCGCGCTCTATCTCGCATCGCCTTATATCAACAAAGCGCTTGACGGACTTGAGATGTCAAAGCTCCGGATGGTCGTCCTCGGACTGGTCATCCTGTTCTCGTGCTTCCCTTTCGCAACCAATCTCTTATCATTCCACGCAGGCATTGATATGAGGTGGGCATCAACTATTACTTATATGGGTGATGCGGACGGGTACTCTATCGTGCAGTTCGTCGTGATGTACGTGATCGGTTATATGCTGAAAAAAACAGATATCGGCAAGATCGGCTTCGGACGTTCCTTCTGTATGTTCGCAGGTGTTGTGATAATCCATTACGCACTGGCAATCTTCTATCGTACATCCTACGGATACGTTCCGGTCCTGTTTAACTACAACAGCCCTTTCATCATTGCCGAAGCAACTCTGGCATTTGTAGTTTTCAGCAACCTCAGGATACGCCGCGGCAGCCTGATCAGCCGTATATCTGCTTCTTCATTCTCGGTCTATATTTACCACATTTATGTGATAAAGCACCTGGGGATCGAGAGTGCTGTTACGGGATCCCCCCTTCTTATGGTCCTGCATCTCCTTATAAGCTGCCTGGCCATGTTCATTGCCGGATGGCTCCTTTCAGAGATCTATAACCTGATCTCCGGTCTCGTATTAAAACTCATCAGATCTCATTGACCGTTCCGATAAATACGGGAGTGTTGTCCGTCATGTCGACGATCGCATAAGCGAACGGTCTCTCACAGAAAACTTCCTTGATCTGCTCATCCATGATGGCGCCTGCAGCGTCGAGTGTAACTGCGGTTACAGCCGCTGCTCTTGTACCTGTCCTGTCGACCTCAATGTGTGTCTTGTGAATGACTGAACCGATATAGAGATTTGCATCATCAGGCAGAGTTGCGATGCCGGTAAAATCAGCGTCGAATTCATCAAAAGCATCAACTACACCAAGCTCATTCAGAGCATCGTTAAGCCTGCATTCGTAATCGTATGAGTATTCGGGAAGTCTTGTATAGACAGTATACTCAGCTGTCCTGCTGTTCATATACTCCTCGAAACTGTCACCCGTAAACTGTGCGAGCATCTCATCCGCACTCTGATTCTCATCCTTAGGGAGCATTACGATATACGCATACTGACCGCCCTCGTAGTACTTGATAAAGCCTTCAGCGAGATCATTCTCAAGATAATAAGTCTCACTGCCGTTCATGATATTGACTGTCTGTTCCTGGCCTGCCGCATTCCTGAACGTTCCCTCATGAACTTGATAATCCTCATACTGCTCACCCCACGAACCGTCAAAAGCGATCGCGTTCAGAAGAACCTCTGCCGCATTGGGATTAAGATCATCCAGAACTCTGTCGATCATCTCATCTGTATGCTCATTAACCCATTCATTTATCCTTTCAACTGTCTCAGGTGAGAACTCCTCCGAATTGATCTCGGCATCGAAATTGTCTCTCACAAAATCAACATACTCCCCTCTGATAGTGCCGGACAGGATCCTCTCATTGATCCACATGGCATCAGCCGCGTGCATCGAGACTCCCTCTGAATCATTGAGCCTTCTCAGAAGTTCAGCAGCATATGAGATCTGTGCATCGGAATCGCCCTCTCCTCCCCACAGAGCTGCCATCTGCTCTCTTGTCTGTCCGTTCGCACCGGATTCAGCCATAGCGAGAGCTATGAGGATCGATGCAGGAGAGATCATGGTATTCCCATTGTTTCCGATCTGCGTTTTCAGAAGATCGAACGAAGCGTTGAGATATGCTCTTCTGTATTTGTCGGAAGCACTTGCCGAAAGCTCCTGGATATTAACCTGGACCGGTTCGCCTGAATTGACGATTACCGCAGGATTGGACTGCGGAGTCTTAGGCGTACATGCGCAGAATGCACCCGCCATCACTGATGTCATCAATACTGTCGATATAATCTTTTTCATTTCTAACTAACCCCTTTCGTACTGAGCTACATCATATATACAATCAAAACCTGCTGAATGTTGCAACGAAATCGTGATAAAATAAAATAGTCGGAGAATAATATGAGAAGCGTTATAAAGAAGATAATATCCGTACTTATAATCCTCGCTGTCATCGCAGGTTTTTCCGGATGCATGTTTTCGGAAGACTTCTTTGACGAGACGACTGCTGCCGCAGCAACTGAATACGCAGATTTTTATGACATCGATGAGGATGGAGCATATTCTTCCAAAGATGACGTAGCTCTTTATCTTTACGTGTATGGTCATCTGCCGTCCAATTATATAACTAAGAAACAGGCCAGAGCGCTTGGCTGGGAAAGCGGAAATCTTGACCCGTATCTGTACGGCGCATGCATTGGCGGAGACCACTTTGGTAACTATGAAGGATATCTGCCGGATGCCCCCGGACGTGATTTTTATGAGTGTGACATCGACACGATGCACCGGGAGGACCGGGGCAGTAAAAGGATTGTATATTCTGACGACGGTTTGATATACTACACAGAGGACCACTACAATTCATTTGAGCTTCTTTATGGAGAACCATAATACATGAATAACGCTATCTTTATCAATCTTACCGGTTTGGTCGGCAAAGAGGCGCTGCACGCCCTGATCAAGGAAGCGTTTAATTTCCCTGATTATTACGGAGCAAATCTCGATGCGCTCTACGATATGCTTACGACTCTCGAGGAACCGCGTCATCTTGAACTGTGCGGCATCGATAATGTTGATGCCTCGATCAGGACGTATGTGCCGAAGCTCGAGCGTGTCCTGGAAGATGCTGCTAAAGAGAATCCCAAGTTCACATATGCGCTGAGTGACACACCCGCCGATTCTGACAGAAAGGCGCTTGTCGTCTGCGGTTCATGGGAGGATTCAGAGAACCTCAACATGTTCCTGTCCAAGCTCAACATACCCGAACTTGCATCAAAATATATAATCTGCTGCTTCACGTTTGGCACAAACCAGACGGTAGCCTTCTCAAAGGCACAGATAGAGTTCCAGCTCGCGGATATAATGATGAAGCTCGATCCGGCCGGAATCGTCGTCTTTGCCGAGATGCTCAAGTCTCCCTACCTGACTGAACATCTGATCAAGCTCGGACACGATAAGGGCATCCCTGTATTCATGCTCGAACATGAGGGTGAAGGATGTATCAATTTCGGACTCGGATATGTCGACGGATTCCGCACGATCGTAAAGCATATTATCGAAGCTCATAACGTAAAAGATATATTGATGATGGCCGGCTTTAAGGGCAACCTTTTCTCGGAGGAGAGGATCAGGGTATTCAAGGAAGAACTGAAGGCTCATGACCTGCCTGTTGACCGCAATAAGATCATCTATGGAGACTTCTGGTATATCCCTGCCAAGCAGGCGCTGGAGGAGTTTTTCGCGGAGAACGACAACAAGCTCCCTGAGGCGATCATCTGTGCAAATGATACGATGGCCATGGGATGCTGTGATTATCTGATCTCTCTCGGCTACAATATTCCTGAGGATTGCATCATTACCGGTTTCGACGGAATAAAGGATGCCCTTTACCACTATCCCACTATCACTACAGCTGAGCCGGATTATTCCGAGGTGGCACGCATAATCGCACAGACACTCGATAACTGGGACGAGGATTCGCCTGCTGAGACGCTCTCATACAAGATCCCTTATAACGTGCTGTACAAGCATTCCTGCGGCTGCAACATCACAAGTCTGGAGGAGATACGCCATATCACTTCCACTCTCTTCAAGGACAACCAGGACTATTTCATGCACGTTCACGAGATGGGCAGACTGACGGCGAAGGCCATCACCATCGGCGATACAAAACTCCTGGCATCGTTCCTCGATAATCATCTGTGGCTGTGGAAGGATCAGATGTTCTTCGTGGCTATTACCGAATCCGATCACTGCACCAATTCCATCTATTCATCGTGGAAGGACAAGTATGAGTTCGGCAACAAGACTTTTAACTCGCCTTATCTGATCCCCTATCAGAACATTATCATGAACAGGGACAGCGGCATAAATTACCTTCTGTTCAGCCAGCTGAGGTCGGCTGAGGAATCATACGGCTATATCTGCACGGGCGCCTCCACGATATCTCTCAGACTGCAGCAGCGCTTTGAGGAGATGGAGTCTTATGTGTCATCGATAGTCCACGCCGTTCTTAACAACAATAAGATGCTCACCATGAACCGTGAGATGAAGTCAATCGCGGAGCGCGATTACATGACAGGTCTTTACAACAGGCGCGGCTTCCTGTCGAGAGTCGGAAAACTCGTCAAAGATCCCAAGAACAGGAATAAGATCTTTAACTATGTAACGATGGATCTCGATAACCTGAAGCCCATCAACGATAATTACGGCCACCAGGAAGGTGACGTCGTCATAAAGGCTCTCGCCTATGCTATACAGACAAGAGTTCACAAGCTTGGAATATCTTCACGTTTCGGTGGAGATGAGTTTGCTTTTATCGTCCTCAGTGACACTCCTCTGGACGTCGAGGCAGACAAGATAAGATCAGAGATCGAGGATGCCGCACAGTACGATTCAGGACTTACGGGAAAGCCGTATAAGGTCCTTGCGAGCATCGGCATTGCATCCTGCCCCGTAAGCGACTTCCCTGCCGGAAGGATAGATCCGCTTCTCGAGCGTCTGATGAATATGGCCGACGAGAAACTCTATTCAGACAAGGAACAAAGGCACAAGGACCAGCCAAAGGGCTGATCCCTATACCACTGCTCTGTAAGTGAGGCTTCTGCGGCGGACTTCCGCTTTAAGAAGGACGATACCTTCCCGGCGGACTTACCGCAGACGCACTAACACGCACTTACGGTCTGCAGATATTTAACAGTGCGTCGAGGACAGAAGCCGGGAAGGTATCTCGGACTTCTCTTCGAGGACTGAAGCCGCGGAAGGCTCACTCACTCCTTAGTGCCTCAACAGGGTTCCTCTTAGCCGCCATGCTTGCCGGTCTGCTGCCTGCGATCACATTAAGCAGTACGCTGAGAAGGATAAGACCGAATGCACCGAGAACAGGCATGCTCGCGATATTCTTGAAGTCAGAGAAAGCACCTACTACCACATTTACGATGAGAGTAAGGATAAATGCCGCTAGAACACCAAGTACACCGGAGATAAGACCTTCGATTATCGTCTCGGCTCTGAATACTCTCGTAATGTCCTTCTTGCTTGCACCGATGGCTCTCAGTATACCGATCTCCTTTGTCCTCTCGAGAACGGAGATGTAAGTGATGATGGCGATCATGATGCTGGATACCAGGAGACTTATCGCAACGAAAGCAATAAGCACATAAGAAACGATATCAACGATCTTTGTAGCGCCGCCGACGAGAGTCTTCACTGTATCGGAATAGGATACTACGAGATCCTCCCTGCCTTCTGCCTTCTTTGCCTCGTTATATGCGTTCAGGATCTCAACGATCTTCTGCTTCGATTCGTAACTCTTGGGAGAGATAATGATCGTAGACGGATCTCCATCCTCATAAATACCAAGCTGCTCCGAAACGCTGTCGAAGGTATTCATGAGTCCGTCGAAAGCCTCTCCTGTCAGGACGTTGGTCTCTCTGTCTGCCATCTGCGCACTGAATATCTCTGTATTTCTTATATCTGCAACTATCTCAGCAACGAGTTCGGAATTGTAGCCAAACGCACTGTCGAGCTGTGACACATTGGCAATGACACCTACGACCGTAAGCTCTCTTCCTGCATCGATCACGCTCTTCATATGGTCGAGGTCATCTGAATGATCAACTGCAATGCCGTTCTCCATGATATAAGGATCCGTATTGAGGATGACCTTAAACTTTCTTCCAAGTATCTCATCGAAAGAGAAAGTGGAAGGCTTGACTCTGTATGACGTATCTTTAGCGATCTTTGCGAGATCCTCCTTCAGCACTGATACATCCTTAATGCCGAGTGTGTAGAGCATTGAGTCTTTTACCGTATTGTTATGACCAAGCAGGAGCACGATCTCGTTATTGTTCTCAGGAAGTCTTCCTGCAAGAAGCTCATTATACTCGTTGTCCGCATCAAATGTGGTAAAGCAGTCCTCCTCGCGGCCCGTCAGTTCCGAGGGGTTGATCTTTGTGTATTTCTCCCCGTCATATACCTGGAGTGCAATATTATATCTGTAATCAACACTTTCAATGTTTGCTGCAAAGTCCGGGTTGCTGTCAAAATATGACTTCAGCTCCTTGAGGTTGTTACGTGTTGCGATACCCTCATTTGCGCTGACGACAGAACTCTCAACAAGATTGTCCGTGGAATACATAAGATACTTATCATAATCCTGGGGAGCCGTAGTTGAGGAAAATGTCGTCGCGAGGGATCCAAACAGATCGAAACCGGATCTCTCGATCGTGATGGAATAATCACCCTCCCTCTCCATATTTTTTGCAATCTTGTTAATACCGTTTGAAAGCGACAGGATAAGCGCAATACCAATTATACCTATTGATCCCGCAACAGCTGTAAGGAATGTTCTTCCCTTCTTTGTAAGCAGGTTGTTGAACGACAGAGACAATGATGTCATCAGTGACATGGCTGTCTTCTTGGCAGGCTCAGTCTTTACACATTCCTCATCACCTGTAAAAGGATCGCTGTCGTTTATGATAAGACCATCCTTGAGCTCGATGATCCTGCTTGAGTACTGCTTTGCGAGTTCAGGGTTATGAGTAACCATGATGACGAGCTTGTCGCCTGCGATCTCCTTGAGCAGATCCATGATCTGAACGCTTGTCGTGGAATCGAGCGCACCTGTGGGCTCATCGGCAAGAATGATCTCCGGATCGTTCACGAGAGCTCTTGCGATGGCAACTCTCTGCATCTGACCGCCTGAAAGCTGGTTAGGCTTTTTGTCGATATGCTCTTCAAGACCAACCTTGATGAGAGCTTCCTTTGCCTTCTCTTTCCTCTCCTGCTTCGAAACACCGGAGAGAGTGAGAGCCATCTCAACATTAGCGAGAATGCTCTGATGCATAATGAGATTGTAGCTCTGAAAAATAAAACCTACCCTGTAGTTACGGTAGGAGTCCCAGTCAGCATCCTTATACTTGCTCGTGGAGATACCATCAATGATGAGATCTCCGCTGTCGTATTTATCAAGGCCGCCGATAATATTCAGAAGCGTTGTCTTACCACTTCCCGAAGAACCAAGGATGGACGTAAACTCGCTCTTTCTGAACTTGAGATCGATTCCCTTGAGAACGAGCTGTTTTGTCTCACCAATAACATAGCTCTTCCTGATGTCCTTAAGTTCTAACATAACAATTCTCCTTTATTTGAAATCCCAAAAAGGATTATAAACTCCCACACACACCCGCAACACTTGACAAAGCACATAAAAAACCGCCCCGGACATGTGTCCGGGACGGCGAAATAGTCACATATTTACTTGATTATCCCCCGATCATTCCTCGTCGTCTGACTTGGAAGGCTCTGAAGGAACGATCTTGATCGGTGCCTCACTCATCTTCTCACCTGCCGTATCTGCGGCGGGAGCTGTGTTCGGCTGAACCTGTCCGAGACCGAAGTTTGTATTGCCTGCAAGCTTCGTTCCTGCGAAAGATCCGATGACTGCTGCAAGGTTAATTCCAAGGCTGTCACCGATGCCGTCGATTGTCTGCTTGAAGGACTTTGTGATGTCCTCTGTCATCTTAGCTGTATTACCCTCACCATACATCGTAATGGAATCGATGTTTGCAAGCGGCTTTGCGATAGCCTCTGCGACAAGCGGATACATCTTGCAGAGCATCTCGATGATAGCTGCCTCGCCATACTTCTGCATAGCTTCAGCTTTCTTGTCGATACCGATAGCCTCAGCCTCTGCCCTTGCACGGATTGCATCAGCTTCAGCTTCACCCTTTGCCCTGATACCTTCAGCTTCTCTCTGCATAGCGATCATATCAGCTTCAGCCTGGATCTTCTTAGCCTCTGCCTGCTGTGCCAGCTCATACTTGCGTGCCTCAGCTTCCTTCTGTCTCTTGTAGAGAGCTACATCAGCCATCTGCTGCTGACGATAACGCTCAGCATCTGCAGCCTTCTTGATCTCTGCATCAAGAGCCTGCTCTCTTACCTGAGCTTCCTTCATCTTCAGCTCGATCTCTTTCTCCTGCTTAGCGATGTCTGCTTCAGTATTAGCGACTTCGATCGACTTTCTCTGTGCCTGCTCCTGGATACGGTATGCAGCGTCAGCCTCAGCCTTCTTTGAATCCTGTACTACCTGAAGCTCTGACTTCTTGATAGCAAGATCGTTCTGCTTAATAGCGATCTCTGTATCAGCAGCAACCTTTGCATCGTTTGCTTCCTTTGCTGCCTCTGCCTGTGCGATAGCAACGTCACGCTCTGCATTTGCTTTTGCGATGGAAGCTGTCTTCTGGATCGTAGCCATATTGTCCTGACCCAGAGCAGTGATGAGATCGTTCTTATCCTCAACGTGCTGGATATTGCAGGAGATGATCTGGATACCCAGATTGTTCATATCGACCTGCGCCTTCTCCTGAACCTGATCACCGAATGACTTACGGTCATTGCAGAGTTCCTTCAGTGTGATCGTACCGATGATCTCACGCATGTTACCCTGCAGAGAATCAACGAGCTGTGCGTTGATCTGTGTGCTGTTCATATTGAGGAAGTTCTTCATCGCGAGCTTGATGCCATCCTCATCTGTCCTGATCTGGACCTTTGCAACAGCATCGATATTTACACCAATGAAGTCTGCCGTCGGAACAAAATCTCCTGTCTTGATATCGATCGAGAGCTGCTCGATAAGGAGCTCATCTTTCCTCTCAAGGAAGGGAAGCTTCAGTCCTGCTTTACCGATGAGGATCTTTGGCTTCTTCTTGAGACCTGTGATAATGTATGCCTTGTTCGGCGGTGCCTTTACGTAGCTGGTAAAGATGATTATCAGCAGAAAGATCACTACTGCAGCAATTCCAATGATCATGTACTTATCCATCTTATTTTCCCCCTTTTTTTCCTTAAAATAATCCCCGACCATTGCCGAGGATCCTTCTGGAAATATATTACCATATCGGGGGAGGTTTTCAAGAAAAATCGTACCTGATCCGATACGATTCTACCTGTCTGTAACAAGCCTTAAACCGTCCTCTTTATTACTTTCTATTCTCATATTATTAATACATGTTCCGAGCATTATCTCACCTTCAAATACTCCTTCCACTTTATGCTCTTTGCCATCCGGATCAGTGACCGTAAACTCTATCGTCACATCGAAAGGTTTTCCTGTATCGACTTTGTCTTCAAAAATGAACTCTTCTATACTCAGGTTAATCAGCTCACCCTTCTCAATAGTCGAGCCGTCTGCATTGTGGCACCCTCCGATCCCTATGGATTCACCGTTAACGATTACCTGGTATGCTACTTCATATATATTATCCGCATCACATATAAGACCGATATCAAAAGACCTTACCTCGCTGTGTGATCCGGAACTCGTCCATTCCTCATATCCGAGCGACTCAATAAAGGATGGTGTGAAAACATCCTTTCCATATGTATCCATGGCTCTCCAGAATACCGGCTGGTCCATGATGCCTGCCGTATAGTACTCCATCAGATAGTTCTCCTTAGGATCCTCAGACAGAAGATAGAGACGGTCGTTTCCGTTATCATCCAGATAGCCGACGCACTCTCTTATCGAATCGCCGCTAACAGACTCTGCAGCAGTTCCGTAAGGATGGTATATTCTTCCGTTATATTCGATTCCCATCATTCCGATGTCTTCATAGTCTTCCATCTCTATCCGGCCTGCGCCTGCCGGAAGTGCCCAGTTTCCGCTGTTATATTTACTGCTGCATCCGGACAATAACAATACTAACGTCATGGCTGACGCAATCATTCTTTTACATTTCATAATGAACTCCTGTTACTTGATGAACTCTTTATTGGTATGGATCAGGATCTTTACCTGTGCATCCGAATGCTCAGGAGCATTCTTGTTCGTCGCAAAGACACTGATCATAGCCGGTCCTGAACCTGCCGTTATCCTGATCGACTGGGCATCGTCTGAAATGACACCTTCAGCACCGCTTATTCCGATAATCTTGCGATTATCATAATTCGAGAAAACGGCAAGATCCTCGATGCTGATGGTATCGCCCACCTCAACTGTTATAGCTTCTTTGGGCATGATATGTGCACATTTCTTAGTATATGTAGTGACCCCATGTATAAGGATCGCAACACCGGCTCCAAGCACCAAGGCAACGATAAGGATAGTGATGCCTACAAACTTGATCCCGTTCTTCATTCAACACCTCCGACAGCGAAATACAAAACAGTGGACAATATGCTCATCAGAGCAAAACTGACAGTCGTGAAGAATATCCATCCCCTTGCCATGTCTTTGCGCTTCAAAACTGATACCATAACCATTATAGCACCTGCAGCAAATATCAGTGTTCCCCAGATGGCAAGAAGTCTCTTCGGCGTGTAGCCGAACCTGGAGTAGTAGAGGGCCAGTTTCGAGAAGGAGACTGCTGCGAAAACGACACTCTCACTCATAAGTGCGACCATCAGGGCGACTGATGCCTTGCGTCCCTTAAGCTCTCTGTTCTCAAAATAGGTTATAAGAACGTATATCAGCATATTGATGAACATGACGCCCGTCAGTTCGAAGAAACCTCTTCTTGCATATTCTGCTGCCGTAAACTGCTCGGGGAGGTATCCTGAGAAAGCGCTGAACATGTATTTCGCTTCGAAGATGAAGAATATCAGATACAGGACAACAAACATTCCGGTCGCGATGCAGGAAGCGATCGGTGATACCTTGCGGCAGATCGTCCTGAACTCTGCGATTGTCTTGTAAGTCTTCTTCTCCATCTCGCCGTTGCTTTCGGCGCTCTGCGACAGCATTCCGTACAGATAGAGTGATGTCGGAATAGCAAAGATAATATAGCCGATATTGTTTATGAGCCAGCGCGGGTTGAAATCAAATCTGATCAGGTCGAAAAGTGAATCGAACAGCTTTGAAAGAGCGGCATTGAACATCGGGTTGATCTCGCACAGCAGTCCAAGCACTATCAGGAAGACCGGGAACAGAACAATAAGTATGATGATCCCTCCGACGACGCCGGCAGCGGAGCCCTTCTTAACAGGTGCTGCGGGAGCTGCGGGGATTGTTTCCTGAACGTTGCTTACAGGCTTCTTATGTGTGAAGACCTTCCCGATATCAACAAATATATTTACGAATCCTGAGAAAGCCTTTATGACCGTGCTGCCGAAGATATCCTCCGCTATGTAGCTTCCCGTCTTACCCTCAGCGAGTATCCCGTTGCTTACTGCAGCGACATAGAATGCGCACAGGTGAAGACCGGTAAACGATACGAACTCCGACAGACCTGTTGTGTATGTCATGGCGACGATGCCCATGATTCCGTACCAGAAGTATGTCGCCTTTGCAGGAGTCTTCCCTCTTCCGCGAATGATCAGTTCGTTCAGGATGATGAAGGCCAGAACAAACAATGTCTTCTTGAGCACTACATTCTCATCCGAGAAATCCAGGAAGAAGTACTTGAGATAAGCGTATGCTATAGGATACGCCAGAAGTATTCCGGCGCCCATAAGGGGTTTTCTGATTTCCATGTTATCCTTTATTCCTCTCTGTATTCCAGTATATCTCCGGGCTGGCAGTCGAGGTTCCTGCATATCGCATCAAGCGTCTCGAGCCTTACCGCCTTTGCCTTCTGATTCTTAAGTATGGATAAGTTTGCCTGTGTTATTCCAATGCGCTGTGCCAGCTCTCCGGAGGACATCTTGCGCTTCGCCATCATTACATCAAGATTGATAACTATCATTCTGATATCCTCCTTTCATCATATGGTAAGTTCGAGTTCTTCCTTCATCTCGATCGCCTTCTCAAATACCGCCTTTACACAGAAAACGACCAGCATCATGAAGAAGCAGACAACGGCCATGTATATCGTTCCAAACCATGCTACCGTTCCTGCCACGCAGTCTATTCCCATGAAGATGCATGTAATTCCGATTATCGTCATCAGTTTTGTATTCCTGACATCGAAAACTATATCTTTGCTCATATTATTGAGGAGCCTGTAGAGATTAATAAAAACGACGATTGCGCCAACCGTCCCGAGATAATAAACAACAGACAGGGTAACGATCGCAAACGTATCCGACCTTTCTGCCCAGACTCTCGAAATATATTCCGTGATTATGTATCCGAAGACATCACCTGTCACTACAAGGACAAGTGCAATTATAGTTGCTATCTTAGTGTAGCGTATTATATTGCCTGACGATCTTTCTGTGCTCATTATAGGGTCACCTCCCTGGATGATGACCATATAATACAACGTGTTTTTCTGTTTTGCAATAGTTTTTTATCGTTTTGCAATATATTTTTATTGCGACTCAAAAATCAGAATTCACCTAACTGCTGAAAATGAACGCTGAGCATCGTGATATCATCAAACTGTTCAGCTTCGCCGACAAACTCTCTGATGCCGTCCATGACGGTATTGAGAGTCTTCTCGGGATCAGCATCCGGGTCTTTATTGAGTGCTTCAAGCATTCTCTCAGGCCCAAATAGCTTGTTATCAGAATTGGTCGCTTCAACAACACCGTCTGTGTAAACGAATATGCTGTCACCGGAGTGAATCTCGCACTCATGCTCTTCAAACTTCATATTGGGAAGTGTGGCGATCGGCGGTGAATGGCGGTACTCGATTATCTCATATTTACCGCCTGCGCGCCTGATCGTAGGACTCTCGTGACCTGCGTTGGATACTAAGCCCTTGCCTGTCTTAAGATTGAACTTTGCAAGCCATACAGTAACGAACAGGTCGGCATCGTTATTCTCAAGAAGCTGATTGTTTACATTAAACAAAGTCTCCCTGGGGCTCTCACCGTTAAGCATATGGTTCTTGATAAGGAGTCTGGATATCATCATGAACAGAGCAGCGGGAACACCCTTTCCGGATACATCGGCTATGACAAGCGCGATATTCTCATCATCAAGCATATAGAAATCATAGAAGTCTCCGCCGACTTCCTTAGCGGGGGTCATCGAAGCATACAAATCTATGTCCTTACGGTTAGGGAAAGCCGGGAATGTGCTGGGGAGCTGGCTCTCCTGAATGGATGATGCCATCGAGAGCTCGGCTTCGATCCTCTCCTTCTCCGAAGTAACGGACTTGACCTCTTCAATATATCTGCCAAGTTCGGAAACCATCGAAGAGAAGCTTTCCGAGAGTGACTGTATCTCGTTCCCGCTCTGAATGGTCGCGAGTTCTTTGACCGCTTCCTCATGATTCTTATTCTCTTCGTACCTGCTGATGATCTCTTCCTCTTTGCCGACCGGGATCGTGACATATTTACGAAGGCCGAAATAGACGAAGAAGCCTAATACGATAAAGAGCATCGATGATGCATAAACGATAATGAGAGACGGACGCAAAGCCTCAAAGATAAGATCCTTCCAGTCCAAAGTGATACCGATTATCGATACCATCTCACCGTCTGCATATACGGGAACAAAGGCGTGAACAACCTGGCTCTCTGCATTCTTCGTAAGCGACAGTTCCATCTGGTCTGACGGCTGTTTTGTCTCATTTACCTCATCAAGGACAGGATATACTCCTGGAGCATAGTCATACATCATTCCAAGCTCGAAAACCTCTCCGCCTTCGCTTACCCTCTTCTCATTCTCGAGAGTACCCGTAACAAAGAAGAGCATATGTGAATCCTTTATCTTGAAGCTGTAAAGGAACCACGGTGTAGGATCAAACGACTGCTTCAGGTTATCAAAAACATTGCAGAGCTTACCGTAACAGATCTCAGCGATCAGCTTCTGGCTCTCAGCATCGAGATGTCTCACTTCATCTGAAGATATCATTCGGAGATCAACAACACCCGTATTCTTATCGGACAGGATGCCTTCCTTAAAAGCCAGCGTCTCACTGTCGTAGATGAGATCCATCTTATCGTAATTCTTTTCCCAGTAATCGATGAGAAAACCGAGACATTCATATGACTCCATCTCGGCCTGTGCAGTACGTCCAAGCTGATAAGCGCTCTTATACCTTTCCTTAATGCTCTGGCTTAAGTTATACAGAAACAGAAAAATAGCATCGAACAATACCAGTACGATCATAAACAGGACCATAGGCCTCAGTAACTGGACCATGATCTTCTGTGACTTAGCCTGATTAGACTGCTTCTTTGCCATTTTTCTCTCCTATCATCTTTCTGTACAGAGATTTTATCACATCCTGAATAGTTACGACACTATATATGGAAATCATTGATAAGAGAAAACATGTAATTACCATGAGAGGGATCATTTTCTCAATGTGAGGCTGTAATAACATAAAATAGATAAAAGGGAACGGATTTCCGAACAGGTACATCTGGAAATTGTGTTTCTCCGTAAAGATATAGACTTTCGTTTTCTCCAGCCACCTGACCGGTTTGGTCTTCCAGACAAATATTCCTGTAAACAGACCGAAGATACCTCCTGCGAGGTCAGCGATGCAGATCCAGTAATCATAGTAATCCTGAATAAAGAAGTGACATCCTATAACGATGGCAAAAGAACCGAGCATCACGAAGAGAATAAGTGCATTGGACAGTTTATCAAGCTTATCTGCGGCCTTGTAGAGCATAAAGCCCACATAGATACACAGTATAAAAGGTCCGACCTGTGATATCTTGAAATAAGGAATATCCACTGCAAAGAACTGAATTGCATAGGCGGCCGCAGCACAAAGTATTCCCATGATGACATAGTGACCTCTTGTGTACAGTGGCTTAAGTATGATTATGAATAGTGACGACCAGAACAGGATCCATAAAAACCACATGTGATCACAGAACTGGCCTGTAAGCATTCGGAGAAAACTCTCCCAGAGACTGTAGTCCTCTTCCCTTCCGATCATATTGATATTAAAGTGCGTCTCCAGTGGGACAAGCCAGAAAGTACCGTAAAGATAATACGGGATAAGCAGTCTCTCGGCTCTTCTGCGGATCTCCTGCGGAATGCTCCTGTTATGCTTCTTAATTGAATTGGCCAGGAGAAATCCCGAACAGATAACAAATGTCGGCACCAGCATATAGTTAATGGTCCAGCAGATGTCTGCCATGATCTTTGACGTGTAGTTTGCACACTCAAGATATATCGGATTGGGAACATAAACGATCATGCAGTGGAAAAGGACCACAAAGAAGAGGGTTACCGTTTTGGCAAATGATATGTACTCGTATCTTTTCAAGCTATATCATCCTTTTTATTACTTATATTAGACGAATTGTATCAAAATTGGCACACTCTATCAATGAGATACGCATTTCCCAAGTATGGCGAATGCTCCGTAAACAACAAGATCAGAGACGACTATCGTAGCTCCTACAGGGGTTCCGAGAAGAATCGAAACAAGCATTCCGATAAGAGTTATCGTTACTGACAGGATGGCGGAACATACGGTGACCTTGAAGAAGCTCTTGAACAGGCGCATTGCCGAGAGCGCAGGAAATATGACGAGCGCCGATATAAGCAGCGAGCCAACGAGATTCATTGCGAGAACTATTACTGTCGCGATTATGACCGCTATCAGTATGTTGTACAGACTGGTCCTTGTGCCGGATGTTTTCGCGAAGGCTTCATCGAATGTGACCGCGAAGATCCTGTTGTAGAAAACAATAAACAGGATTACTACGATAACAGAGACCGCTATGCAGATCACGACATCAGAATCAGTAAGCGTCAGGAACTGCGCTGAACCGAACAGTGTGCTGCACACATCTCCCGTGAGATTGGCGGATTTTGAGAACAGGTTCATTATGAGATAACCAAGAGCCATCGCAGACACAGATATCATTGCGATAGCGGAATCTCCCCTGAGCTTCCTCCTGTTTCCCGCAGCGAGAAGGACAACGGCACAGAGAATCGTTACCGGCATTACGAGTATCATCTTGTGAGTAAGGTTCATGACAGATGCAACGGCCATTGCTCCAAAGGCAACATGCGACAATCCGTCTCCAATGAACGAGAAACGCTTAAGCACCAGCGTAACGCCCAGAAGCGATGAGCATAGAGCGATAAGAACACCTACGATAAGTGCTTTCTGGACAAAAGGAAACTGAAGATATTCGATAAGTGTACTCATATTATCGATATCTCCTCTCCGAACCTCAGCTCTCTCGTGGCAAAACGTCCGGGAGCCTCGGGATCATGAGTGACCATAATGATCGTAATATTGTCCTTCTTGTTGAGCGAATCTATAAGTTCATACATCTCTTCGGCTGCTTTGGGATCGAGCGACGCGATCGGCTCATCAAGAACGAGAACCTTGCCTGTAGCGCACAGTGCCCTTGCGAGAAGGACGCGCTGCTGCTGTCCTCCCGACAGCTCCCTGTAGCATCTTCCACTGATATCATCGATACCCATCCTCTTTATGTTGAGGAGGGCCATCTCCTTCTCAGTCCTGTTGTAGAAAGGTCTGAATCCCAGTCTTCCCTGACAGCCGGACAGAACGACCTCCCTGACAGATGCGGGGAAATCCTTCTGAACATCAGTCTGCTGCGGGAGATATCCGATACCGTCCCTGAGCGCTTCATCGCACCATGTGACAGTACCGCTGAGAGCCTTTGTAAGACCCAGGATCGTCTTCATCAGTGTAGTCTTGCCCGTGCCGTTCTCGCCGGTGATACACCAGTACTCCCCCTCTTTTATCTCGAAAGAGAGATCCGTTGCAAGGGTGATATTCTCATAGCCGAGAGTCAGCGAGTCACATTTCAGGACGATGTCACTCATTTGCTGCATTCCCCGCAGACACCGTAGAATACAGTCCTTCTCGGATTGATCGTAAAACCGTGATGTTCCTTGATATGCTCGTTCAGTGCACTTATCTCTTCGCATCCGAGATGGATGAGCTTTCCGCACTTCTCACACTTCAGGTGATAGCATGACGAAGCCTTATGGTCGCAACCCGAAACATACTCATAGCATGCGCTGCTGCCTTCATCCACTATGTATTTGTTGACTATTCCCTCATCGACCATCTTCTCCAGATGGCGGTATACGGTGGCCGTTCCTATATTGACTCCGCACGATCTCATATGCATGCAGATATCACCGGCGGTAATGTGACCCTCCGTATTCTTCATATATTCAAGAAGTTCATCTCTGTGCTTTGTTGAGTAGCTTTTTTTGATAGTCATACTGCGTCTTTCCGTATAAAAATGAGAATCGTTTTCAATTCTATACGCGGCCGCTGTATATGTCAAGAATCCTGAAGCTCGTATATCAGTTCCCTTGCGGTATCTACGATATCCCTCTTGTCGAACGGTTTGCTGATCTTCCCTGTTATCTGTCCGTCAAAATCTATCCAGAGCCTTCTGTAGCTCGTAACGAAGACAAACTTCCTCACCCTTGAACCGATCTGGTAGTGATCTCTTATCTTCTGTGCCAGTTCAACTCCTGACATTCCTCCCATCTCGACATCACAGAACACAATGTCCGCAACATAACCGGGATCGTCCTCAAGGAAAGACAGGAAATCCTCCGCTGAGGTGAATCTCTCGAAATCCACCTCATCAACAAGATCGCTTACGCCTTCACACACATACCTTATAATGGCATCACTGTAACTTGGAATATCATCTATTGTCACAAACTGCATATTATCCCTCTGTCGTCTCCGTGCTCTCTATAACTACCGTATCAGCGCCCATTCCGCCTTCGCCGTATGTAACACCTGCTCCCTGATTCGGATGGAAGAAAGAAAATACAAGGTCGATGGAAAAGAGAACGAGAAGAACTATTCCGATGTATTTCTTATACGGCATCTTTATCTTTGCGTACAGGTTATCGAGAAGCGGTGAGAACACATATGTAAACGCAACTCCTGCAAGTCCAAAGACAAGAAGTCCCTCAAGGCAGATACGTCCGTTGATGTTGAGGAAGTATCCCTGATAGTCCCACCATTTCGTGTGGAAGAGTACCTCGAGAAGCCATGAGGCAAAATATTCCAGAGCACCGCAGGCAACAAACGTCCCTCCGAACATCAGGAAGGGATTTTTTCTGAGAGGTCTCAGAACAACGATGATTATCATTCCGCCGACACCGTAGATCGGGAGCCACGGGCCTGTCATAGTGCCGCGGTTAACAAGAAGACCTTCGTTGAGAAGCGTGTAGAATACTTCCCATATGTAGCCGACGAGCGAATAGGAGAAGAACAGCAGGACTATTGTCCAGAAAGCATATTTGCGGTCGTAATCGATCTTGATCCATCTGCGCTTGTGCGGAACGGGAAGCGGGAAAGCTGATTCCGGATATACTCCGGCAGTCACATTAACAACTGCAAGTATCCTGTCGTTCAGGAGTTCGTTTGCCTTCTCGACCACATTTCTCTTTGCTTCACGCAGTGTCATATAAGCTTCGGCATAGGCACACTCTCTGTAAGGATCGAGAAGGAATACAGAGACGAGATTGTAAGTAAAAATAGAAAGAACATATCCGACACTGTAGATAACATCCATCATGAACAGTGTCCTCTTATCGCCCATTGTAAGCTGCTTTGAGAGGGCAAAGGCATCTTTCCATCCGATCGAGGGATTCTCAGCGAGGATATAGGGTATCATTGAATACTCGTAATTCTTTATAAACCCTCCGATGATCGTGAAGTTCCAGAGAGCCTGAAAGATATCCCTCAGGAACATTACCTTAGCAACATTGGCTGTCTTGCCGTACTTGTACACAAAGAGCAGCGCGTCGCCCTTCGTATCGGAATATCTTCTGTGTTCAAGGAAAAATCTGCATTTACCGACATGGATTATATTCTTCACGAAGATGCCGAACAGCACCATGATGACGGAAAAGACAAATATGACGACGGATCTCCCGACGGCCCCCTTGAATACGAGTGTATTTACACCATTCAGCACGCCGAATACGAGGCTTCCCGAAGTGGATATCTGGTTGACAAAGACAGAAAGGACACCCTTTGTATAATGTTCTCCCGTGGTCATGGCTTCAGGATTGATCTTGATTATCTCCTGCGAGGTAAGAAACGATTCAAGTGCTTCCGCATTTGAGCTTCCGGTAGATCTTTCCGTTATCAGCTTCGCCTGAAGGGCCGCGGCATCAGTCGTCTTTGTCCCTATCGTTCCAAGACCTGTGCTGAGAGAATAACCTCCGACGATAAGCCCTGCTACGAAAACGATCAGGACATTCATAAAGTATTTTATCCTGAAAGACTTCCAGGAATCCTTCAGCAGCTTCTTTGCACTAAGTCGTTTCATTCAAAAAAGCTCCTGATAAGTGCGATTTCCTTCTTGTATCCGGGATCCTCGTTGGGTGTCTCCAGAATAAACGGTTTCCCTTGTAATAAAGGATGTGTAACAATGTTACGGATTGCATCCTCCCCCAGAAAACCGCCTCCGATCACTTCATGACGGTCCTTATGCGTATCGCGGTCATTCTTGCTGTCGTTGAGGTGGACTGCATAGAGTCTGTCCAGGCCGATGACCTTATCGAACTCGCTCAGCACCCCGTCAAAATCACCGACATTATCATATCCGCCGTCCCATGTGTGGCATGTGTCGAAACAGACTCCGACCTTCTCCTTGAGTTCGACCCTGCTGATAATCTCAGCCAGTTCATCAAAAGTCCTTCCGACCTCAGAACCCTTGCCTGCCATCGTCTCAAGAAGAACAATGGTATCGTGTTCCGGCTTAAGCGCGTTGTTAAGCGCATCCGCGATCATCGGTACCGCCTTCTCCACACCCTGTCCGACATGGGAACCCGGATGGAAATTATAGTAATTGCCCGGAACAAACTGCATCCTGTCGAGATCCTCGGCCAGCATATTCCACGAGAACTCCCTGATGCTCTCCTTCTCGGCGCACACATTCATCGTATACGGTGCATGAGCGACAAGCTTTCCGAAATCATTCTCCTTCATATATCTGATAAGAGCTTCCGCATCTTTGGAATCTATCTCCTTTGCGGAACCGCCTCTCGGATTACGCGTAAAAAACGCAAAAGTATCCGCTCCGAGTTCCACAGCGTGCCTTCCCATAGCCAGAAATCCGCCCGAACTGGACAGATGACAACCGATATTGATCATTAAGGCATCTCCTTGTCAAAAAGTATTCCCCTCATGCATACGAGAGGTTCATTCTTATCATAATTCCATGAATGATACGCATCGCCCCTGCAGAACCGCCTGTGCTCACACTCGCGGCACTTTGCGCAGTCCTCTGACTTATCGCGGCGGAATATCTTAAACTGATTATCCCAGACATCCCTGAAACGGTCCTTCCTGATATTGCCCTGAACAAGATCCGGCCTTCTCTCGATATCAAGACATGCTCCGATATCACCATTGCTCATTATGCTCGCCGTGTAAACTCCTGCATTGCAGAGCCAGTACCATTCCCTGACCTCGACCTCATAATCCAGCCCGAGGTAATGGCTGCAGCCGTACATGACGGGATAATCCTCCTTACGCGCCTTCCTTATGAACTCGAAAAGCGTGACGAGATCCTCATCAGTACACATCAGTTCAGGTCTCAGGAGCGCTCTTCCGATAGGCTCGAGATTGATCACTCTCCATGAGTCGATATCTATCCCCTTCATAATCTCAAACATGGCATCTATCTCTTTGATGTTCTCGTGATTAAAAACACTCGTTATCTGAATGGCATCGAAGGCATTCTCGTCTATCAGATTCTGAACTCCGCGCATCGCCAGTTCATACGCTCTGGGCATTCCGCGCAGCCTGTCATGAGTCTCCTGAAGGCCGTCGATCGAGACAGAAACAGTTCTCATTCCCGCATCAGCCAGTCTCTTTGCCACGTCCTTGGTGATAAGCGTTGCGTTGCTCGTCATCCCCCACTTAAAACCGAGCTCATTCGCATAATTCATTATCTCGAAAAAGTCTCTCCTCAGGAGAGGCTCTCCGCCTGTTATGCAGAGTAGGATCTTGCTGATGTCAAAATCCTCTTTGATCTGATCGAGGATCCGCTTGTATTCTTCTGTAGTCAGCTCATCCGGCTGCGGCACATCGCAATTGCTTCCGCAATGAAAACAGCGCTCGTTGCATGCAGTTGTAAGCTCGAAGAAAAGATGTCTTAACTGCGGCTGATTATAAAGGCCGTCCACATAATCGGATAGCCTTTGAAGATGGTCTTTCTTGACCTTTGCAATTACAGGATTGACTTTATTCATCATTTGCCGCCGGCGGACCGTAAACGCAATCCTGTTCATTCTCATCCGCATAGAAATCGCCCTGCGGAGGACCGTATACATCTTCGTTCATATTGACGTCAGACCCGTATGTCTCACCGGTCTCGTCAGCAGAGTCCGTCCCGTCAATCTCTTCTGTCTCGTCTGTCGGCGGAGGTCCGTATACATCGCCATTAATGTTGAGGGGCGGTCCGTACACACAACCGTTGATATTGCTTCCCATCAGAAGTGTTGCAGCTATGCCGGCTACTATCTTGGCAGCAGTTGCACCTTTTTTATTCGGCTTCTTCATATGTCTCTCCCCTCCGTTAATATCAGTTCTCTGATATCATCAAGCTTTGCCACACAGGCGTAAAGCATATCCGATATCTCATCATCAGGTTCTGTCAGATCAGGAACCATTACGACCTTAAGTCCGGCCTTATATGCACTCCTCACACCGTTTGGAGAATCCTCCACTGCGATCGTCCTGTCAGGATCCGTTCCGATCTGACTGACTGCATACGCATAGATATCCGGTGCGGGTTTCCCATATTCTACCATATCAGCGCAGATTATTCTGTCGAAATACTCCCTTAACCCGATACGGTCCAGATAGCCACTCGTTCTTTCATAACCGTTCGCCGTCGCCATGGCAACGGTTATCTCCTGTTCCTTAAGCCATTTAAGTATGCTGACCGCGCCTGGCTTTAAGGGAATGCCTTCCTTTGCGATCATTTCCTTAACTATCTGTTTGCGGTAATCGCGAACCTTATAATAATCAAAATCCTCGCCGAACCATTCTTTGAACTGAAGCGGGGCAAAAGGTCTTCCGAGTGACCGCAGTTCCAGTGGCATCCACGGCTCGCACTTGTAACCGAAATGCTCGATCGCCATGGGCCATGCGACCTGGTAGTATTTCTCCGTGTCGGTAAGTGTTCCGTCAAGATCGAAGATTACTGCCTGGATCTTATATCCTGCCATCGACTTAAATACTCTCTTTGATAAAAAATACTTCAGCCTCTGATTCGGTCATCAATACGCTCTCCTGATTGAAGAACGCACAGAGGTCCTTTGCGATCTCCTTTGCCAGTCCGGTCTCGGTATCCATCAGGGTAAGAGAGAGAGTTTTCTCTTCAACATAAGTACCGTCTTCGTGAAAATAACCGCCGTCCACAATGCTGACGGAAAAAGCAACTTTGTAGCTCTTGCACACATTTTTGAGGATGTTCGTATAACGCGATACACTGTACTTCTGCTCATGTGTATCGCCGTCATTAAGTCCGACATATATGACTGTATGCTTGGTCTTGCTCATCTGTTATCCACATTCTCCGGGTACATGTCATGATTGAACAGTCTGTCTTCGGCAACCTTCTCCCACCTTGTTCCGGGCTTGCCGTAGTTGCAGTAGGGATCGATCGAGATACCTCCCCTGGGAGTAAACTTGCCCCACACCTCTATATACTTGGGATCCATCAGCTTGATCAGATCTTTCATAATGGTATTGACGCAGTCCTCGTGGAAGTCCCCATGGTTGCGGAAAGAGAAAAGATAAAGCTTGAGTGACTTGCTCTCGACCATTCTGACCGAAGGTACATATGAGATCGTGATCGTCGCGAAATCAGGCTGTCCCGTAATAGGACAGAGACTCGTAAACTCCGGACAGTTGAACTTTACAAAATAATCGTTCCCGGGATGCTTGTTCTCGAATGTCTCAAGAACTGACGGATCATAATCCGAGCTGTACTTTGTATTTGCGTTGCCAAGCAGTGTAAGGCCTTCTTTCTCGCGCATATGATCACCTCTTCAGCAAGTTATACTTGATATTCTCATCAAATACATCTATATTTTCAGCTTTCTTAACTCTCTTTATAACAAGATATGTAAGAGGTGTAAAGATGATTTCATACGAAACTTTGAACAGGTACTGGAAAAGGATCATCCTGAGCACTACAGAGTTCTCCATCGTTCCCCAGAAGGAGATCATGATGAAGATAACAGAATCAAGGCCCTCGCCAATCAGTGTGGAAACGATCGTGCGTATCCAGAGTTTTTTCCCTTTTGTCACTACCTTAAGTCTTGAGAGTATTATCGAGTTTGAGAACTCACCGAAAAGATAGCCGGCAAAAGATGCAATGGCAACTCTGGGAGTCGTTCCCATAACTATCGCGTATGCCTCCTGATTCTCCCAGTATCCGGGATGAGGAAGGGCTATTGTAAGAAGATATACCATTACGGCAAAGAAACTGCACATGAACCCGAGCCAGATGACCGATCTTGCCTTCCTGAAGCCGTAAACCTCGGTGAAGACATCACCAAGGATATATGTTACAGGAAAAAGAATGACTGCAGCCGGCAGGGTGATGTTCTCCGTAACCGCCCACATCTTACCCGCAATCAGGTTAGATAGCAGAAGGCACGTGATAAATACAACACCCATGCACATAAACAGTCTTGATATCGTTTTTTCATCTTTCATAAGTAAAATACTCCCAAAAACAAAAATGCGGCCCGTAAAGCAGGAACCGCATTCAATAAATTCAATCAAATGACTGTCCTGGTATTTTTTTAACGACAGGATGGCACAAACGAACTGTCGGCGGAAGCCTGTAAATAAGCCTCGCGAAGGTAATATAACATCTCATATATGTTTGTCAACAGAGAAAAAGTGTAAATATTTGTTCTTTTTTGTTCAGCTGTCCTTTTATTGTCCCATAACCTATGCTATAGTATACACAAAAGAACAAACGAGCGTTTTGAAGTGAACAAAACGCAGAAGGAGCAAAGATATGTCACCAATGGAAGTAATGTTGTTTTTCTTTATATCTCTCGCTATTGCCAAGGCTGTGAAGGACAGTTTTGAGTACTGGGGCAGGACTGAATCTGACCGCACACCCGTAAGACGTGCCAGGGTTACGAAGATCCCCGTTAAGAAGCAGACATGCCAGGCAGCAGCAAGGAGTCCCATTCAGTACAGAAGAGGCCAGAGCGCCTGACTTATACAACCGGATCAGTTTGAACCGGCCAAATAACAATCGGGCCCTGATCAGGAGTTATCCTCCATGCCCACCACACACCACACTTGTTTCTCTTGATCAGGAGCGCCCGGCTGGCCGGCCGGACAAAAACAGATTACATGGAAGCCTGATTCTTACCGTTACGCTTTGACTTGTTCAGCTTGCGCTCAGCGTTGCTGAGGAACTCTTCGAGATTGGAGTTCTTATCATAAGCTGCAACACCGGCAGATATAGTGATCTTGCCTATACATCCGTCAAGCCTTACGGGAGTCCCGGCAACAGCCTCTACGATACGCTTTGCAATACCCAGTGCAGCAAGCTTGTCGCATCCCGGAAGGATTACAGCGAACTCGTCGCCGCCTGTTCTGAAGCACGTATCCGGCTTTCTGCAGTTGCTGAGCATGATCGAAGCGATCGTTCTGAGGAACATGTCGCCATTCTGCTGACCATACTGTTCATTTACCAGTGTCATGTCATCAACATCGATAACTATGAGGGAGAAGCTTCCCTCTTCCTGTCTGTCTGAATAGAAGCAGGACATCTTATCGAGCTTCTCATAGAAGTAACGTCTGTTATAAAGACCGCTGAGGTCATCAACACGTGCAAGGCGCTGAAGCTTTACAAGGGACTGCTGAAGATCGTTCTCCAGCTTCAGGTGATCCGTTATGTCCCTGCTCATGCCCCATGTACCGATTATCTTGCCGTCTGCATCATAGAGCGGATATTTGGATGCCATAAAGTATCTGATAGTATCATCATCGAGGACGAGCTCTTCCGTCATGTTTACCAGCGCCTGACCTGAAGCCATGATAGTCATCTCAGTATCCTTGGCCGACTGTGCAAAATCCTTAGGGAAATAATCGAAGTCGCTCTTGCCTACCATCTCAGTGGAACTCTTGGCGCCAACCTGCTTAGCATGGCTCTCCGTGACCCAGATAAACTTGGAATCTTTATCCTTAAAATAGACAGTATCCTGTGAATACTTTCCGATCGTCTCGAGAACTATCTTACTAATGTCCGCTTCATTCATCTTTGTAAGCTCCTATAAGGTTTACGTCGTCAGGTCACGTTTTTTCAAAAATGCCAAACTGCCAAAAAATGCTGATACAGCATAGATTATCGCACAAATTACAGCAATTAGCACTAATTTTCCATTTGTACCCACTTCCAGCGTCGCGAGCATACGTGACGGAATAAAGTAATTCAGTGAGAAATCCGTCCATCCGTACTTGTAAGAGATTATATAATCCGCGATCCTTATCGGCAGGCTCAGAGTGCCAATGGATACGAGCACTCCATAAGTAATTCCTGCTGCCTTGCTCTTGAACAGAGTCGAGACAAATCCGATCATGACCATGATCGTTATGGTAACAAGATACGTTACCGGGATATAGATCAAAGCGCTAAGAGTGAATCCGGGGTTGATGCTGTCAGCCCAGAACACATGGCTCAGGAAGCAGATGATCCATATGAGGAGATGGAATGCAAGGCAGTAGATCATGCAGGCCAGAGTCTTGGCAGTAAAGCCAACCCATCTGCGCCCGTTGATGATCGTGTAATTCTTGTTTACGTGGGAGGAATAATCATTCCCGTAGAACAGCCCGAACAATATTGCCAGCAGCAGGAGCGGTATAAGTCCCTGCAGGTTCATCTGGTATGTCTCGTTTACAGTGTTGTAATGGAAAATGCCGACACCGATAACAGACCTCTTCTCACCTGTGTCCTGACCATCATAACCACCTGTGAAAACGTCATAGCCATCATCCTCATAATAATCAACATCAACCTCAGTATCATATCCTGTCGTAATCGTTCCAGCCATCGCCTGACCCAGCAGTGCTTCGAAATCAAGACCCAGGATGACAAAGTTATAGATGAAAGTACCGAGGAATACTATGATCACCATTACATATGTACTCTTCATCTTAAGGAGTCTGTAAAGTTCCATCTTCAGAAAGTTCAGAAGCATTATGACACCCCCTTTGACCTGATCGTGTTCAGGAAGTATTCTTCAAGATCCACCGTCTCATAAGCAAAGCTCCTGACCATGATGCCTGCCTGGCAGATCTTCATATTCATGTCAGGACCGACCTCGCCCTCTTCATAAACATAGATGCTGTCATCCTCTCCCCGCTCGAGATCGGAGTATCCTGCATCCTTGAGGACCTTTATCGCGCCCGCAGGGTCATCACATTTGAAGACGAGCTTTGTGCGGCAACGGAGCTCCAGCTCATCCCTTGTCGACTCCTCAACGATCACGCCGTTGTCAATGATCGCATAATCTGTTGCGAGCTTCGCGAGCTCAGCGAGAATATGGCTCGAGATTATGATAGTTATACCTCTCTCCTGATTGAGCTTCGTAAGGATCTCTCTTACTTCGGCTATTCCCTGAGGATCGAGGCCGTTAATAGGTTCGTCCAGAAGAAGGATCTCCGGGTCGCCTGCAAGCGCCAGTGCAATGCCGAGGCGCTGCTTCATACCAAGCGAGAACCTTCCCGCCTTCTTCTTGCCTGTCTTTGATAATCCAACGAGATTAAGTGTATCAGCGATAAATGCATCGTCACCCTTGCCGTATGCAATGCACTTCAGTTTCATATTGTCGTGTGCGCTGAGGGAAGGCATCAGGGCCGGGATCTCGATAAGCGCACCTATCTTTCCGAAAGCGTTCTTATTGCCGCCTTCAATACCGACATAATCAAATGAACCGTCAGTCGGTCTCGTCATGCCGGCAACCATCTTCATCAATGTGGTCTTGCCTGCTCCGTTCCTTCCGATCAATCCGTAGATCGATCCTTTTTTAACATGGATGTCAACATTACTCACTACGTTACGTTTGCCGTAGGCTTTTATAAGTCCTTTCGTTTCCAAAAGGAGATCACTCATTAATCTATCCTCCGTTCTTTCATTTTCTTTTTTGCATCATACATCTTCATATCGGCTTCGCGAAGAGCTGTCGTCAGATCTACCGGATCTTCTTTGCTGCTGAATATGGCCCCGTGTGCCGCCGTTATCCTGAACGGCAGCAGGCCGCTGTCATTGTATTCATCAAGCGCGTTCTCAAACCTGCTGATACAATCTTTACCCTTTGCCTCATCACCGGGTACAAACGCAACAAACTCGTCTCCGCCCCAGCGGCAGATTTCACCATCCTTTGAGAATGCTTTCGAAACACACACGGAAGCCGCAATGATGAGCTCGTCACCACAGGAATGGCCATGCTCATCATTGACCTTCTTCAGATCGTTGAGATCGATAAATATAAGTGTATAATCACCAAGACCTTCTTCCGACATCTCATGGACCGTCTTGTTGAAATATGAACGGTTAGGTATTCCTGTAAGCATATCGTTATATGCTATCTCCTCGAGCTGTTCTCTCTCGACTGTACTGGTGTGAGCCTCCATATTGAGAATGATGTAGTACAGGATCATAAATACGCCCAGTATGATGGCAGCAAATGTACCTATCTTAAAATCAGCTATGGCATCCGCATTGGGCAGGAATACCAGCTGGTATCTGCCGATCTCAAGAAGCCCCATTATGAGCATTATAAGGCATCCTGCACGCATGATGACCGTTGATACCGGTCCCCTCTTGCTCTTGTCAATATTTACGCCGGTGACGAACACTGCGAGTTCTGCAGCCACAACAACAAGAAGTCCTCTGATAAAGGTCTGCATAGAATAAACGGTTGAAATAGAATTGACCGTGATCGCTCCTGCGATATAGGCAACGTCTATTACTGTCAGACCGATCCACAGCTTATGGAATATTCCCTTGCGGAAATACTGCAGTGCAAGTATGGCTATCGAGAGCGACAGGAAGAACATCGCATAATATTCCATTCTGGAACACACCTTCACATCCCTTAGGAGTATAGATAACATCCTTTCTGTCGACATGCTCCAGAGCGCAAAGAAAAATGTCGTCATAAATATAGGAACACCAATATCAAATGTCCTGTTCATTACTGATCTGATAATGCTGCCGACTGTAAGGGTTGCGGATATCACTACTATCGTAAGAAGGAGGGCAAACAATGCCTGATCACCGTCGATCGGCAGCTTCCATGCTTCTTCCGCCCTCACAATCAAAGAGTCGAAAGTGGAAACAGACTTGGCAGATACTGAATAAAGCTCAACCGTGACCGTCTTTCCTGAAGCATCATATTCCTTTGTTATGAGAGGAATAGTGTATGACCTGTTGCCTAAAAACTTATCGGGTATATTCCTTCGGTTGTCCTTCCAGCCGTCCACATATATGACATGCTTGTCTATGGTGACTTTTATGGCACAGTTATAAACATTGAAACAGAGCACGGGATTCTGGAACCTGGGACCTATAGTCGATGGAATATTAATGTTTATCTTTGCATGGTCATTTTTGTTCAGTGCATCAAACTCATTGCCGATATAATACTCCGTATTCCCGTTCTCTCTCTTGGTCGTGATGTAGTATTCATCTATCTTCAGCTTGTCTTCGCAGCGGACACCATAGTAAGTGAGATATGCTGATATTCCCAAAATGAAAGAAACGGCGGTGATCAATATCAAGATAACCGTCTTTGCAACTCTGATCCTGCTCTTTTTTGCCGTCCTGACTAATTCCATCCTTTTATTCTATACCCTTACATTCCTGACTGTAAATCTCTCTTCATAGGAAGCATCGCCGTCCGGCATGCTTATACGGATCGTAAACTCGCCTGCCCTGCCGGTGCTTCTGACATAGACTCCGCCCATCCCTCCGTTGATATCAACATCGGCGGAACCGATGATCACGGCATCACCATTTACATCTGCCCTGAGCCTTCTGTTAAAGAAAGGCAGCACATTCCAATATTCATCCGTGACCCTTATCCTGAAAGACATCACATCATATGTGGAGCCTTCCACCAGCTCATCAGCTGAAGGTATTACCTCAAGGGCGATCTTCGTCATCGCACCCTTGATCACGGTCTTCACGACCTGCCCGTCTTTTATGCCTTCAAACCTGAACTTTGATTCTTTGCCGCCCCAGTTGCCAATATACTTTCCAAACAGCATATATGCGTCCGTGAACTTCATCTTATATCTGACCATAGCCTCCGCCATTGATATCTTCATACTCACGGGCATATTCTCAGAACCGTAGATCGCGGAATAATTCAGAGCATCCTTGACTATCTTGTTCTGCCTGTCAGAAAAGCCTTCCTTCTCCTTCATCTGATCGCCTATGAGATCGTCTATCAGGATCGGGGGACTTATCATATTCTTATACGGCGAATCATTGTGCGTGTATTCCTTGATAAACGTGTCATTCTTATACATCCTGACACTGTCGCAGTTTGTAAAGATAAATACCTTCCCGCGGTTGCCGCCCGGATGTTCGCCGATATCCATCGAAGAGCTGACCTCGAGTACGGGCTCAGCAGTAAGGCTCTGGCTCTTATAAACAGCCGCAGCCATCTTCGGATTCCTGAACATATCCATGACTCCGTGATAGCATATCCTGTCGCCGGAACCAAAATCCCTGTGCGTGTTGTAATCGAACATGCACCATCCGAACGAACCTGCTATATCCTCCTCCGCCATAATGCTGTCCAGCACATTGCAGTGCCTTATTGCGTGCTCCTGTCTGTGAAGCTCGTCATCGAAAGCCTTCGTAGGATACATATGGCCGTTATACTCGCTGACAAAATAACCCTTTGTCATATCGGAAGTGACGTCCTTCTTCTTCTCGCAGCCGGCGTTGCTGCCCATGTGGCTGAAATCGTTGTAAGCATATACATCTTCCAGCAGCGAACTCTTCTTGAGATATCTGACACCCGTCGTCGGTCTCGTAGGATCAAGGCTCCTCGCAACAGAGTTCGTCCTCTTGTAGAGCTCATCGCAGTCAACAGACTCATTTATTCTCACTCCCCAGAGGATGATCGAAGGATGATTCCTGTACTGCTTCACCATCTCTTCCGTATTAACGACTGCCTGTTCCTTCCACGCATCATCGCCGATATTCTGCCATCCCGGGATCTCAGTAACAACGAGAAGACCGATCTCGTCACAGCGGTCCAAAAAGTGATGCGAAACAGGATAATGAGATGTCCTCACGGCATTAACGCCAAGCTCATCCTTCAGGATATCTGCATCCTGACGCTGCATTGACTTTGGCATTGCATATCCGACATAAGGCCAGCACTGGTGGCGGTTAAGGCCTCTGAGCTTAACCTTCGTTCCGTTGAGATAAAAACCGTCCGTCTTGAACGCTATTGTCCTGAAACCGAATCTCGTCTCATAGACATCTTTCACCTCACCATTCTTCGAGAGTATCACTTCAAGCTTATAGAGTCTCGGCTTTTCCAGACTCCAGATCTTACCCTCCGTGACGATTATCTCTGCCTCGTTCTCACACTTCCCCTCGAAAATGACGCGCCCCGACTTAACACTCGTGATCTTCAGGCTCAGGTCTCCGCTGCCCCCGGTCGCCGTGTTGATGTGAACTCTCTTATCCATTCCGGCGTGAACATAAACATCTTTGATATGGTCCTGTTCCTTAACGTCGATATGCACCTCGCGGTATATGCCGCCATAAGTCATATAGTCGATAACAAACCCGAACGGCGGAAAATTAAGATTCTCATTGCTGTCACACTTCACGGCGATCACATTATCCTCACCATATTTGAGGTACTGCGATATCTCAGCCGTAAATGCTGTATATCCGCACGAGTGCTTCACAACAGAACTCCCGTTGATAAAAACCTCCGCCTCGTGTGCCACCGCATCAAAAGTAATGAAGATCTTCTTCCCTTCCCATTCAGCGGGAACATCAAGGATGCGGCGGTAACAGGATACCATCTGATAAACGCTCTCATCGAAATAGTCAAGAGGCGTGACAGACACACTGTGCGGGATCCTGACCTCGTCCATCTTTCCGCGGTATCCGGGCTTCGTCATCTCATCGGAAAACTGCTTCGCCCAAAGCCAGCCGTCGTTAATATCTATTCTCATAAATCAACCGTCTTTTTCTGTATTCTCTGGTACTGCGGGGTAATTGTCATCTCTGTTATTACCCTGCCCGGCTCCATATCGAGAACATCGGCAACAGCCTCAGCAACGTCTTCAGGATCGAGTGCTGCGCCCTCATCATTGCTTGCTTCGAAATCAGCATTGCGGTAAAGATCCGTACGC
Source organism: Saccharofermentans sp. (assembly GCA_024688685.1). Taxonomy (GTDB): domain Bacteria; phylum Bacillota; class Clostridia; order Saccharofermentanales; family Saccharofermentanaceae; genus Saccharofermentans. The sequence continues at coordinate 11,825 of JAILDX010000014.1, read as the reverse complement.
GTCATGTCAGGTCTGATATTGACCACCCTCACACCATGCTTTCTGATCTCTGCCCAGAGCGATCTTCCAAAGCTGTCAAGCCCCGCCTTCGTCGCACCGTATGCGGCTCCATGTGTATTGACATTGACTGCGGATACAGATGAGATATTGATTATCGTTCCCTTCTGTTCTCTGATCGACGGGAGGAGCAGATTCGTGATGATGAGAGGTGATGTAAGATTGACGTCACACATCTCCTTTATCTGCTTTGGCGTTATGTTCTCGTGGAGTCCGTAATAGGCGCATCCTGCGGCATTGACGAGGATCGCGGGCTTATGTGTTCTGGCAATCTGACCGTAAGCTTTTGTGATACTGTCGATATCCCTTAGATCAGCAACGGATCTGTCTGCTCTTATTACTGTCATTCCGCGTGATTCAAGCATATCAGCAACGGCTTTGCCTATGCCGGATGTACTGCCTGTTACTACTGCTGTTATCTGTCCCATTCCGATCCCTCCCTAAACCGAGCGATACTCTTATATTTTATCACAGAATCCGGTCTAACAGTTTACAGAAAAGGCGGTTTATAAAGTAAAGAAGATATCCGAGTGCGATACTGCAAATCATGACGCAGATGTTGATGAGGAGGTCCGGACTTGTTTCGAAATACATGGGGAGATATGTATTGATGAAAACGACTGCGTACACGTTGAAAAAATACGGGTGAACGCAGTACAGTTCCAGCGATATCTTTCCTATTGCTCTTGCCGCCCTGCGTAGGATCATGTCCTTGCCGATATGCATATTGACGGCAGATATAAGTATTGAGGAAGGCACACCGACAAAGCCGCTTATGAGATATCTGTATATTAGTATCTGCGGGAATATTCCTGATATGAGGATGATGCCGGCGATCATGATGGGTATGCATAATGCAGACACTTTTTTTGTCAGTCTGAAATCAGGATCTCCCTTCCGGTCAGACAGCAGCGCCCCAAACAGAAATGCAGGGATCCTGAACAGCAGAAGTGAGTAGAATACATATCCCATATTTACGACGATAATGCCCGCGGTTATAAAGACACCTGCTGTCACAAGAGTAAAGACGGCAGGCTTTTTACTCCTGCTGTAGAAACGGTAATACAGAGGAAAAAGAAGATAGCAGATCGTGATAGCGGGAACAAACCAGATAAAGAGATAGATATCCCCCATAATGAATCCTACTCCCGTAACTGCTTTCACAAATGTCAGGAATGACCAGTCTGTCTGCAAAAAATAGAGAAGTGCAATAAGGAAATACGGGAGGAATATACGCTTGAATCTTCTGAAGTAGAACTCCTTCAGTGAATGCGTCTTTACAGATCTGATCAGCCCCGCGCCGGAAAGGAAAAAGAACACATCAACTCCCCAGTACAATGTCTGTAGCAACGTGGATTCAAGTTTTCCGATAACAGGAATGTCAGATGCGACCGGCAGGAAAACATGGTACGCGACGATCATCAGCGCGGATATTCCCATAAGCTCACCGCGGCTGTCGAACAATGCTTCCGAGATGTCTGTATCCTTGTGAGAAGCAAGCATCTTATCGGTCAGTTTTTCGATGCCCTTATTGAGCAGATAAAGCAGATAAGATATGATCACGCAGCAGATGAAAACGACGATATTGTCCAGCAGCGCCGGATTAAACGGGAAATACCCGTGGAGCGTGCTGTTGATAAAACCTATCGCAAACTCATCAAAGAATACTGTCTGAACACAGTATAGCTCAAGAGATATCATGCCGAGAAATCTGAGGAATTTACGCAGCAACATAGCCTTGCGCGTATAACTGAAAACAACGCCCGCAGGAATGACGAACGAGACGGCGATGACTGAGCTCGTAAAGTATGACCATTTCGCCACCGGCGGACCTGCAAGAGCCATCACCAAAACACCTGCGGTAAGCGTCAGGATGCTTATGACCATTACCCTGACAGATACTGAAAATCTCTTATCATCGCGGCACTCCCCGAACATCGCTCCGAGAAGGAAAACGGGGATCCTGCAGATGAACAGCATATGGTCATAATGACCCAGGCAGATAAAGACAGATTCGGTGATAAAGATGGCGGCGCATATCACAACGGTAAAGATGACCGGGTGGCCTGATCTTTTCAGAAGACGATAGTAAAACGGGAACAGAAGATAGCAGACTGCGATCGCCGGAACAAACCATAAAATGGCATGTGTATCACCTGCAAGGAAAGACACTCCCGACACCGCTCCAAGAAAGTGAAGCGCACTCCAGTGATACTTAACCGCGTAGAAAACTCCGACAATAAAAAACGGGATGAAGATGCGGCGGAAGCGCCTGTAATAGAACTCTACCGTCGAATATTTATTGATCGAATAAACAAGTCCCATGCCGGACAGGAAGAAAAATATATCTACGCCCAGGAATCCGTACTTGATAAAGAAATCTTCAACCTGCCTGAATACCGGAACGGAATCGACTGCAGGAAAAAAGGCGTGGAAAGTGATCAGCAGCAGAGCCGCGATGCCCATCAGTTCGCCGCGGCAGTCACCGATCAGCGAAGAGATCTTTCTCTCTTTCCCGTTATTCAGTTCCACTTCCATATCTTATCAGATCCTATATATCCGCTTAGCCTGCCGCACATAAAACTCTGCATTTTGTTATCAATATCTTCAGGGTAGACCGCGTATCCGTTCACGGTATCAAAAGGATACCAGCACACCTCCGAATCCGGCTCCTGTTTCCTCATTGTCTTCAGGTACTGGGACGATATCCTGAACGTGCCGACACTGACATCCCTGATACCCTCAAACCCGACCGTGTCCGCCACCTGACCGACCAGTTCTCCATAGTATCCTTCCCATCCCGAAACATATATCATCGGATCGAAACACAGCCGCACCACACATCCGCTTTCCACCGCATTTTTCACAGCCGCCAGCCTCGCCTTAAGCGGCGGAGTCCCCCTCTCAAACCGCCTGCAGATCTCATCCGGAGACAGAGTAAATGCATAGATGAGATTGGGCAGAGCGGTGAGCCTGGCAGGGGAAAACTTTGTTCTCAGTTCTATCAGGATGTCAGGATGTGAACCTGCAAAATCAATCCATTTGTCAGCCTGTCCCGTTATGCTGTTGAGGCCGATAATGTCCGTGTCATATGATGCACAGATGTATGGGTTATCCAGTTTCGCAACAGCTGCGGCATAGTCTTCAAAGTTTACGAAACAGACGATATTCGCGGTGCCGTACATTCCCTTTAGGAAGCAGTAATCGCAGTCGAACGGACAGTTCATCGCCGTCGCCGTATAGTAAAAACCGGGATTGCCAAACGACTGGCACACAGGTGCGCCCTTATACACAAGCTCGCCCCCGTTGACCGCAAGAATAAGTGCCCGCGATCTTTTCTGTTCGTTATAGCGCTGCTTATTCCTGTTGAAGATATCCTTATAGTGATCGATTAGTATAACCTCACTATGAGGAAGCCTTGCCAGGATCTTCTTTGTCTCATCGTGATCCATGGCCTTTTTCTCAACATATATGTGAGAGAACTGTTTATTGAAGTATGCGCCGCTTGAATTCATTCAGTGCCGCCTTGCCGCTCTTTCTGTCCGCAGCCGGGATCAGACCTTCGCCGCGCATTGAACTGATGATGCCCGGTACATCTCTCCCGCTGTTGCGGCAGTAAACGAGCAGTTTGTTCAGATCCTGCCTCATCGTCTCGGAACAGCAGAACAGGTCTTCCGTCCCATCCTCCTGAGCCTGCTCTTCCCCGTCTGCAGGAATACTGAGATAAAGGTCAACAGCCGTGCTGATATCGTCAATACACTCCCTGATCACGCGCTCCAGCAGCGCTTCAGATATCGCTTCTATACCCTCGGCACCGTTATCCGAAACAACCTTTATGAGCTGCACCCTGTCAGGCGGCATAAGAAGTCTTGCCACATCGGAAAAACCGGACGCCTCCATCTCCCATAACATGTCGGGATCCAGTGCTGCCTTCTCCTCCGAAACCACATCGGAAACAGTTGTCACACAGTGCTCGCGCAGCCCCGTTTTATACAGCATATCAGGGTAATACGATCTTCCCGAATCCTCATCCGTAACCTTGTTGATGATATACGCACCGCCTGTATTACTTCCGCCGGCGCACGTTCCGATATTGACTGCGAAATCGTCCTTCGTAATCCCGAACTTCGCATGGGCATAAGACACGGCCGCCGCCGAATAAGTCTTGCCTACGCCTGTGATCACGAGCCTGATATTCCCGTCCTCACTGACAAAACCCGCGAAAGGATAATCCCCGTCAGGGGACAGTGCGAATCTCTCTATCAGAGGCTTTGCCTCGCAGTACACGGCTGTAAAAATATAGATCATATCAAAGATTATAAACCAAAAATATGTTACAATATGTCCTAATTATAAATAAAAGAGGTTTAAGTTAATGGAACGATTACTTACGGGCCTGCAGCCCAGCGGCTCACTCACTATCGGAAACTACTGCGGCAGTATCAGTCAGGTAGCAAATTATCAGAAGGAATACGAGACATTTCTCTTTGTCCCTGACATGCACGCCATCACGGTGCCCCAGGATCCTGACGCACTTCATAAGAATATAATCAACGCCGTTGCTATGTACATTGCATGCGGCATCGATCCCGAGCTCCCTGACATGCACATCTACATTCAGTCAGAGAACCTTTATCACGCTAATCTCTCATGGATCCTCGAGTGCCACACGCCTCACGGAGATCTCACGAGAATGCACCAGTTCAAGATGAAGTCAGCAAAGAACGAAGCGTTTACGGAAGGTCTTGTTACCTACCCTGACCTCATGGCAGCTGATATTCTCCTGTACGATGCGAAGTACGTTCCTACAGGTATCGACCAGAAGCAGCATGTTGAGCTCGCAAGGAACCTCGCTGAGAGATTCAACAACCGTTACGGTGAGCTTTTCGTTATCCCTGAACCCCTGATCCCTACTGTAGGCGCAAAGATCAGAGACCTTCAGAATCCTGAAGCAAAGATGAGCAAGTCAGCTGAGAATCCCAAGGGTTCCATCTTCCTCGCAGACGACGAGAAGCAGATCAGAAAGAAGATCATGAGCGCCGTTACGGACAGTGACGGAGAGATCAGATACGACGAGGAGAACAAGCCGGGTGTATCCAACCTCCTGACGCTGTATTCCGTTTTCGCGGAAGTATCTGTTGAGGATGCGGTTAAGAAGTTTGAGGGCGGCGGATACGGCGATCTCAAGAAGGGCGTCGCGGAAGTAGTCGTCCCCAAGATCGTATCCTTCCAGGATAAGTATAATAAGATCATCTCTTCAGGCATCGTTGATGATGTTCTCGATGCAGGCAGGGATTATTCAAATAAGATTGCAGAAGAGAAGTACGAGAAGGTCAGGAAAGCTGTAGGTTTCGGAAGGATCTGACGACTATGAGAAAGCCGTCCTTCACAAGGAAGACATAGTCACTATTATTGTCATCTTTGTGGCGGCGGTCATTATGGCCTTCAATATCAAGTCGTTCGCCAGGACCGCGGGACTATATCCGGGCGGCGCGAACGCAATGTCATTTATTCCGTCGTTGACAAGCCTCAGGCAAAGAAAGTCATAAGGGCCGTAAAGGACACTGATCCGGAAGCTTTTATCAATGAAGTAAGGACAGAGAAGCTTGCCGGGAACTTCTATCAGAAGCCGGAAGAATAATTTTCTGTTTTTTTGCACAACTTTGCAACATTTTGAAAACCCGGGTTGTATTAATAGCAGTTACAACAAAAACCAAAATATGGAGGATACAAAAATGAAGAGGTTTACGAAGATTGCAGCAGGACTTACAGCTGCTGCATTGATGCTTTCCGTAACGGCCTGCAGCAGGTCAGTAAGCAAAGGCACAAAGAATGAGGATACCAGTACTCACGAATATGCAACATATGAGACTGCTGCAATGGCGGTTGAGAATGCTGCAGGAGATTACGGTTTTGAAGAAGCTGCAGATTATTATGAAGACTACGAGTGCGGGACGGATGACTACAGAAGCGTTCAGATGGATCCTTCAAGTGAGATTTCGGGAACGTCCCAGTCTCAGCTCCCCGCGAACACGATGCTCATCAGAAGAGTGACGATGAATGTCGAGACGACAGACTATAACAATGTTACAAATACCGTATCTGCTAAGGTCAGCGAGCTCGGCGGCTACATCGAGTCATCAAACGCATCTGGCACGGGAAATAACGGAAATCTCAGAAATATCACCTATGTGATCAGGGTTCCGATCGACAAGCTCGACTCACTCGTTAACTCAGTCGGCTCATGCTGCACAGTTCTTTCATCAAGTGAGAACACAGAGGACGTTACACTCCAGTATTCGGATATCCAGGCACGCATCCGATCACTCAGAGTTGAGCAGGAGACACTTATGAACCTCCTCGCACAGGCAGATTCACTTGAAGCAGTAATCACTCTGCAGAACCGCCTTACAGAGGTCCGCTACGAGATCGAGAGCAATGAATCAAGAGCAAGAGTCCTTGAGAACCAGTCAGCCTACAGCACACTGACACTCTCCGTAAGAGAGGTTCTCGAAGAGACAGAGCAGATAGAGACTAAGAAGCTTTCTTTCGGCGAAGAGATCATCGAAGGCCTTAAGGAGAGCCTCGGCGATATCAAGGACGACGCAAAGGACTTCGTTATCGGTTTCGTTTCAGCACTCCCTTACCTGCTCATCCTTGCAGTTATCGGCCTGATCATCTTCTTCATCATCAAGGCGATCATTAAGTCAGCAAAGAAAAAGAAGGCGAAGAAAGCTCTTGCCAGACAGCAGAAAGCTGAGGTAGCAAAAGCCACTACTGAGGCTGATGCAGATAAGAAAGAAGAGACTAAGGAATAAGGGTTCTTCTTACTTAGTCGAACGGGAAAGGGTTGTCCGAGGGGGGCAGCCCTTTCTTATTTTTCGGGCGCGCGGGTTGATTGGTGCGGGTTGCGGGCGTGCTGGTTGCTTGCGCACTGAACTTGCGTTTTTCTGTTGAAAATCCGACCCGGGTCGGATTCTGTGCAGAAATTGCGAACCAGCGCAACGCAAATTACCCACGGAATTAGACCCAGGTCTAATTGTCTGGCTTTTTGTCTGATTTTTTAAAAACGTGGTCAGACAATTTTACATACAATTGCCGCCAGCCCAGGGCACCGGAGCCCACTATCATTGCAATTTCTACAAAACTTTCAATAAAACTGCAAATATACAGAGACTAACACAGACTATTCTGTGTAACTTTCAATGTAAACGCTTTTATCCAGTGACTAACACAGAATAAAGCCCTGCAAGCGCAAGTTGTTTGCTTTGCCGGGTGCTTCACCTGCGTTAAAAGCAAGTGAAGTCTACAAAACTGTCTATAAAACCGCAAAAACACAGACAGTTACACAGAATAGTCTGTGTAACTGTCTGACTAAACGCATTTACATGTACACTTTTGCAGACTGAAGCAGGAAAACCCGCAGCGCTAACAACCCGCAGCCGCAACCGCCAGCCGCCGGTACACAGCGCACCGCCTCCGCAACAACGCGCCAGCCGGCGCCGGTACGGTACACAGCCCACCCGTGCTCAACAAAACTCAATTCTCATTCGGATAAACCAGTCTCTTATCAGTATTGAACCAGTCAGCGACCATCCTGAACATGCTGACTATGCGCCTGCCGCTGTCAGTGATCGAATATGTCCCGTCGCCGTTGTCCTTAAGAGTTCCGGTTGCGATCTGCTCGTTAAACCGCTTCTCGAACGCACCGTAATCAACAACATACTTGCCGGTAAAGATCTCCTGAACGTCCTCTTCAGTAAAACTCTGATCCGAGTTCTCATCCATATAGCTGAGCATAAAAACAGAGACAGATCGCTCAACGGTAACAGGAACAAGCGTAAAGAGCACCATGTTAACGCAGCAGAAGATGACGAACATCATAATGATGTCCCTGATAGAAATAAAACTCCAGAATTTCTTAATGACAGCCATCGTTGCGCCTGCAAGGATTCCTGTAATGATAAGGAAAACGATGCCCCTGTACATCAGGACATCCATACCTGCAAGGATTCCTGTATGAAACAGCAATACAAAGATCACTGAATAAACCAAATATATCAGCACATATAATCCGATAAGCTTAAGTACATTTTTCATCGTTATTCTCCAATCCCTGAGACTTCCCAGGTCATACTGTCTTCCGTCTGTGACCAGTCAAGCGTTCCGTAAGGAACCATATAAACATCGAGTACATCATCACCGCCGCCATAAACGTACTCATCATTATAAACGATAATGAGCCTGCCTTCATCAGTCATGTAGAGCTTAAATGTCTGCTCGGGTGAACCTGATTCCTGCTGCCACGTCAGCGTGCCCTCTCCCTCGCCTGTTATCGCCGCTGTCAGATATCTGCTTCCTGAGATCTCGCGGAGACGAGTCTTATCGCCCTTGTTGATCGCTTCGAACTCGTATGTAAGACCGTCAAGACTTATCCTGTATTTACCGTCATCGAGCGGATTCCACGACTGTCTGTAGCCTGTGCTGAGATATTCCTTATAGAGCTCTCTGTCCTGTGAGAACTGCTCTCTCAGTGTCGCAAGGCCGATGACCTCGGCAAAGACGAACAGTACTGCGACGGCAACAAGAGTAAACTGGAAGGACCAGCTGATCGTGCCCTTGGAGAGTACTGCAAGCTTCTCCCTGAGGGGTGTTCTGTCGCGTATTGGAACCCATTTCGAGAACTCCCTCCAGCCCAGGACGGCCACAGGGAAAAGTATCACGAAGAACGCGAAAACATACTGCGACTTGGCCTCCCAGAATGTGTGGAATATGAAGCCTCCGATGAAGATGAGCGGCATTATCAGAGTCTCTTCGAAGTGCTCGTTTTTGCGGCCGAGCCAGATGAACAGGATCGCACCGAGCCACGCCCACAGCTGGAAATATGAGAATGCGACGGTCACAGGGTACTCAAGATCTGGTCTCAGGAAATGATAGAACCAGTCAGCCGTATTGTACTGCGGCACTGCCTGGGACGACCAGTATGCCTTGTAAACAGGGTCCGCCCACTGGTGAAGCTGCTTGCGGGTGAAGAAGTTCAGGATGTAGGCGGGGTCCTCTGCCATGGATTCAAGAATCTGTCTCGCGATGTCGGCGGAGACCTCGGTGTGTGCCTTGCTGTCGCCGTTTACTGCCATGTACGAATCCTCGTTGAAACCGTTGAATCCGCCGGCATAATTCTGCGAATTGTCCTGGAGGCCCATCGCGACGTACGACATATAGCTCATTCCGTTGTCGAGCGGAAGGCCGGTCAGATTTTTGAGCACGGCATGGGGAATAAAAGATGAAAGCCAGAGCGATACGGCAAGGAGTGCCACGAAGATCAGGTTCCTGAACTGTTTGGACGAGACCGCCTTGAAGAAACAGTAGATGCCGATGCCGATCACAAAGATCATATAGTTCGTCTTGAAAATACACGCCGCGAACATCGAAAGGCATGACAGGAATCCGAATATCATCTTCTTTTTACCGAACGCGTCGATCATCAGACGGACAGCCAGAGCCGAGAGCGCAACGCCTGCGAGATTGCCGTAAATAAAGAGCGTGTAGAGCGTCGTCGGCAGGAAGAAAACACCCGTCAGAAGGATCAGAATCTGGCCTGTTTTGCCGAGTCCCATCCTCTTCCCGATCAGCGAAAGCTCGTTATAAAGCAGCACGAGGAACAGCACGTTCATCAGCCTGAACGCCATGTAATTGTATGTCCCCGTGATAAAGCTCATCAGATAACTGATCAGCGCGAAACTGAACTGGTTCGAATGTACCTCCATGTACATGAGCGGCTGATAAGAGGCATTGCTCCCGTTGCGTAATTCATCAACGCTTCTCTGAACGTAGAGCTGATCGACGCCCGCACCGAGGCCGCAGGAGAAAACAAAGACCGCCCCTAACGCCGCAATGAGGATGAGAAGGACCGCCTTGATCACGGCGAAATGCTTCCCTATGAAGGACGATATCCGCGCCTTCCCGGCAAATGCTGCCGCAGCCACAAAGAATGCCATGGCAGCTATATTCAGGATAACGATATCTCCGCTGTAGTAGTTCAGTTCAAATCTGTCGGCAGACGTATAGCATGTGCAGAATACATTGAGGATCAGCACATATACCGACAGAGCAAAGAACAGTACAGAGATAACATTTTTATACAGTTTCATACGCAGATTATAACATGTGGGACATTAATAGTACGCCCATTTTGGTAAACTGACAGCATGAATGGTAAAGATTATGAGAAGGTGGCCGCGGGATACCTCAGATCTCACGGTTTCAGACGTGTTAAGATCACCGGCAGATCAGCTGATTACGGTGTTGATATCGTTGCAACCAAACGCCGCCACAGGTATGCGGTCCAGTGCAAGTTTTATTCAAAGCCCGTGGGTGTTGCGGCCGTTCAGCAGGTAGTCGGCGGAATGGCTTACTATAACTGCGACAAGGCAATGGTAATAACCAACAATACATTTACCAGACAGGCGCGCGAACTGGCCAGGATGGATGAGGTCACACTGCTTGAGAATATTAAGAGCAGCGGACGTCTGAGACGCACGCTGCTCATGGTACTCTATTATCTTTTGTGGGTCCTTCTGCTGATAATGGGCTATACTGCCGTCGCTCTGACAGGAATTGCCGTATCACTGGCCGTGACTGTTTTTATCCTTTATCTCAGGCATTGTGCCGTCAGAAATATCAGGTCGTCAGGGTCACTGGAAGAGATCAGTCCTCATCAACAAACAGAAAGCACAGGATCCCGCATATGAGGAGCATGATCGCTCCGCCGATGAACACGTAATATCCATATCCTCTTGTATATACGGTCGTAATTGCCGGGATCGGGGCTGAAGCAGCAATCTTATCCTTCCACTGCGCCCAGATGACAATGACACAACCGTCTGTTATGGCGGTACACAGGAAAGTCAGTACCCTGGTGTACTTGATGATCATGGCAAGGATACTTACAGCTGCTACACCACAGATGATCTTACCGAACAGACCCGCAAACAATGTTGTGGGAGTTGAATCATATCCGTAATGAAGATTGACAAACGGCAAAAGTGTTCCGGCTATAACTGCTACCGCAGAGAGAATATAAAAAACCGGCAAGGTTCTCTTCACGATCATAACTACACCCTCCTATAAAAAGTCAAACAGTTTAAGCTGTTTGCTATGTTTTCTTCTATTTGTTCAACATGAGTTCAGGGTTAAATGTTTCTCTGTTCTCAAGCATTACAAACACAATTCTTGCTATTTTCCTGGTCAAAGCGATAATCGCTCTGCCGGAACCTTTTTCTGTTTTCTTGCGACGATAGTCTTCGATCAGTCGCCAATCGCTTGTCTGCTTCGATGCCCGAATCATTCCAAGCGCTACTTGAACAAATGCCGTTCTTAACTCCTGCGGTCCATGCTTTGTTATGTGTCCCAGATGTACAGTCTCATTCGAGTTGTGCACGCTTGGCACTATCCCGATATAAGCTGCAAATCTCTTGAAGTCTCCATCGAATCGTTCAAGATCTTCTGTGTAAGATGCTATCGTTGCTGCTCCGATCTTTCCTACTCCGGGTATCGTCTTTAACAACTCCACATCTTCATTGTCTTCGACCATTGACTCAATTTGTTCTTCCACATCCTTGATTTGTTCTGCTAAAACATCTAAGATGTTAAGCATCACTTCGAGTGATGAGGCAGTGAAATCTGAGTAGTAGTGATTCGCGAGATCGTTCATCAGTTCCTGCCTTTTTCTTTTGCTCTGAAACTGAGCTGCATTCGTCTCAATTCCG
>JAILDX010000009.1 GCA_024688685.1 Saccharofermentans sp. | reverse complement strand
AGGAGCGTTCTCAAGGCAGTAATACTTCCAGTCTTCGCAGAGACATGTGTAAGGGATTACAGGAGTGCCATCCGGAAGTTCCGGGTTAGCTGCTGCGAAGTCTTCGAGGAGCTTGAAGTATTCATCAAGTGTCTCGATCTTAGGATAGTTAGCCCACTCAAGAACACGGTTCTGAATCCAGAAAGCCTCACCGTTCTGACCTGTAGCTGTGTTGATGTGATTATAGGAGTTACCGAAAACGTTTGCCCAATAAATGTGGCCGTCGTCCATACGGAACTTATCCCACTCTTCATCGGTATACATTTCCTTGAGGTTAGGATACTTCTCGAGGTAAGGATCCCAAGCTACGAGCAAGCCGTTCTCATAGAGAGTAACGGAACCGTCACCACCATCGATAAGATCAGGCAGTTTACCTGAAGCAATGATGGAACCGATAGCTTCACCGGCACTCTGACCTGTGAGCCAAGTTTCCTTTACACGGACACCAGTCTTCTCAGCGATGATCTCCATGATATCGTTACCGTCGTTCTTCTCCTTGCCTGCCATAGCAGCAAACATTGTGAAGTCAACGATCTCTTTTCCACCATCAGTTACTGCAGGCTGATCACCACCGGTTGTAGCAGTGGTTGATTCACCGGGTGTACCGGTGGAGCAGGCAGCAAGAGATGATACCGCAAGCATTGATCCAAGAACCAATGAAACGATTTTCTTAGTCTTCATTACTAGACCTCCCGAATTAGATTCTCGCTAAAAACGAGTATTTAGCAATTAGATTATATTGTTGCCCCATTTTTGCCACAACCCGAAAAAGTCTAACTAAACAACCGATAAACTCTACACAAATGCATTATTTTCAACATTGATATACAAATTTTCATGCCGCTTTTTATGCATGTTGCACATATAAAATGGCGTTTTGAGAGCAAAATGCTCAATTCAGTCTCTCCGGTTGGTCTTACGGTACTTGGAAGGAGTACACCCCATGATCTCAATGAACTTACGGATAAAATAGTCACTGTCCTTGTATCCGACATTCTCAGCGATGCGGTTGATCTTATCGTCGGTATTGATGATCTGCTTCGCCGCTTCCTTGATCCTGTAATTTGTCAGGTAATTCTTAAAAGACATCCCGTATTTTTTTCTGAATATCTGACCAAGGTAGGAATTGTTAATATGATATTTATCACCAAGGTCCTTAAGACTGATGTTGTCAGCATAGTTTTCCCTGATCTCGGCTTCGACGTCTGCCAGGATCCCGTGCGAGATGCTTTTCCTGAGTTCAGAAAGATAGGCGGCGTAACCCAAAGCGAATTTTTTCAGGTGCTGATGGCTGCCTCTGAGGAACACCCCCTCCGAAGCCTGGTCGGAGATATATTGAATGATCTCTTCCTGGTTAACCGTGTCATCGAGTTCACTGGCCAGATGTATCAGCTGGAAAAGAAGGTAATTGATATTGAGATCGAATGCCCTGTTGTTGCCTTCCTTGCCCTGAAGTTCATCACAAAGTCTGTCAACATCTTTCTCTATCATCTGTGAATCGTTCTTGACGATGGAATTGATTATGTCATCTATGGTGTTCTTGCAAAGAACGATCCCGCCGTGAGAACTGTGTGTCTCCTCAGTTTCTTCATAAAGATAGAGTTTCTTTTTATTATGGAATCCTGTAATGCTCTTGAGCCTTCTGCAGGAATTATAAGATTCAGACAGCTGTGAGATCTCAGGAACCAGCTGACCGCATACCATCCTGATCGGTTTAATGATGAGGACTTCTATCTTCCTTATCAGGGAATTCAGGAAATCCTCCTCTGTCATGTCACGCATGGCCGCCAAGTTTTCGCTGTATATAAAACCGACACTGTAGGTGTCCTCATCATAGGTGAAATCGGTTGCAAAATGATTCGTGTATTCTTTCAGGACTTCTTTGCACGAATAAAGGAGTCTTCTCTGAAGGACATCCATATCATCTGATTCACTGTTATCATCAGATTCCTTATTGACAAACTCAATATCAATGAACCTCAGATTCCCGGATAACTGGAGATGCTTGTTAGCGTATTCTATGTCCTCATCGTTGTACTTGCCCTTGATGATGTGTCTTATGATCCTGGCAAGATATGCATCTTCCATCTTCTCCCTG
>JAILDX010000011.1 GCA_024688685.1 Saccharofermentans sp. | reverse complement strand
TCCTCGTGTGATAGTGTAAGATTAACTTGAGCCATTTTTGTACCTCCTGTTGTTTTATTTGTTGTGGTAACAAACATTATACAGGGTCAAAAGTGACTCATTTCTTTTATTTTGAATTTACACCATTATACGGACATAACTACACAAAACTTTGTACTTGACTGATTTGGGCATTCTGTGCTAGATTTTTGAACCATTTGTGTTAAATAATCTGGCACAAATCAGCAAATATTTGCGACTCGCAAATTTTCAGAGTTTTGTGTTAAAAAAATTAACACAAAGTAGCCATTTATTTGCGACAGCGCACTTAGATCTATTGAACGCGCGCCCCGGCGCCCGCGACCCGCAACCCGCGACCTACTCCGCTCCGCCCTTCTCATCAAACAAACCATCACAAACGAACACCTCTGTACCAGCTAAAAAGTACAGAGGTGTTTGTTAACTAGCAATACGCAGTCATTATTCGCTATGAACCCACGGGTGGGTGCTAAATAAGAAGGTACAAAACGAATAAATCCGCGCTATTACGAACTTAATGAACCAAAACTCAAATCATCATCTTATATATCTCAGCACAATCCTTCTCATCCAGCGTCACAAACCCTGATATAGTTCCCGTGCGCCCGTCACCATAGCAGAGATTCTTCACAAGAACCGGAATATCTTCCTCGCGGCCGCCGAGTTCTCCGAGCGTTGACGGCATGCCGATCGATTTCAAGAACGCCTGGAATGCATCAATTCCTTCAGCAGCGCTCGATACGCCCCAGACTCTCTGAGCGACCTGTGCAAAGCGCGCCTCATCGTGTGACATAACGTATCTGAAGACCGCAGGCATCGTAACCGCAAGACCTGCGCCGTGTGCGCAGTCATAGAGAGCGGACAGCTCATGCTCAATATTGTGGCTGTTCCAGTCCTGAGACCTTCCTACACCGCAGGAATTGTTGTGTGCCATCGTGCCTGCCCACATTATATTTGCACGCGCCTGGTAATCAGAGGGATCAGCAATAACTTTAGGAGCCTCATTCTTCATTGTCAAAAGCAGCGCTTCAATCATACGGTCCGTAACTTCAACATCGCGGGAGTTCGTCAGATATCTCTCGTAGAGGTGAGCCATGATGTCCGTAATGCCGCATGCTGTCTGGTATGGAGGCAACGTCTCAGTGAGCTCGGGGTTCATGATGCTGAACTTCGGGCGCAGGAATTCGCTGCCGGCTCCGCGCTTGTACATCCCTTCTTCCTTTGTGATTACAGAGTCGCCGGAGCCCTCACTGCCTGCGGCTGCGATCGTAAGCACAGTTCCGACGGGAAGAGCCTTCTCAATAGGCTTGCCGCAGTAGAAATCCCAGAAGTCACCGTCGTATAATACGCCGCATGCGATCGCCTTTGATGAGTCGATGACAGATCCGCCGCCTACAGCAAGAATATAATCGATTCCGTTCGCCCTGCAAAGATCGATTCCCTCGTAAACAAGTCCGCTCCTCGGGTTCGGCTTAACGCCGCCAAGCAGTGTGTACTTAACGCCGGCAGCCTCAAGCGAAGCCTTAACGCGGTCCAGAAGACCCGAACGGATGACGCTTCCGCCACCATAATGCACGAGCACATTGCTGCCGCCAAAACTCTTAACAAGAGCGCCGGCCTCACTCTCAGTGCCTTTTCCAAATACAAACTTTGTAGGTGAATAGAACGTAAAGTTTTCCATAGAAGAATCCTCCCTATTTCCTTTAATAATAACGCGTAGTAATATTTATTCCTCTTATATTTCGAGGTGTATATTTATCATTTTTTGACAATAGAAAACCCCGCGGCAAAACAACCGCAGGGTCATAACTTGCAAACTAAACAAATAGATTTTTACCCAACCTTTCCGTCATGCATGAGCACAATGTGGAGCGTGTACTTGTCGCTCGATACCAGAACTCCGCAAACAGGGCACTTCTTCTTAAGACCCGTAGGGGCTCCTACAAGACGACGTCCGCCACTCACTTCCTCAAGTTCCTTGGTATTAAGCTCAACGCCTGCCTTCGCAAGATATTCCTTAAGCTCATCGTCAGTGTTGAGTCTCGAAATATCATAAAGCTGATCCGGTGTAAGATTAGTAATCATATACCCCCCTTATCAACGCTTGTCAGCAAATAACTTCGCCGTCACAGATAAATCCGAAAGATGAGTAGTAGCAATCCCTGTAAGGACAATCTGTATCAGGATTCTCATGCGGCTTGGGCTTATAGACACTGTCATCATTATTCCACCACAAGCCTCCGTTAACTGCAGCAAGATCATCCGCATTCAGCGCAAGAACTTCATCCTTATGCTTATTGAAGAACTCAATTCTCTCTTC
Organism: Saccharofermentans sp.; assembly: GCA_024688685.1. Taxonomy (GTDB): domain Bacteria; phylum Bacillota; class Clostridia; order Saccharofermentanales; family Saccharofermentanaceae; genus Saccharofermentans. Next base: position 43,561 of record JAILDX010000011.1, on the reverse strand, counting down.
TCTTGACAACCCCTTGATTCTCTCAAGTTCTTTCCTGTCCATAAATAATACCTCCCATCGATCCGTATTAACACTTACTTTATAACACAACAGATCTCAAAAAGGTATTATCAAAGTTTGAATGGACAGCAAATAAACTATTACAGGTTGTTTGCACGCGACACTGCGTCAGAGAGCGACATGCCCGAGAATTCCTGTGCGCGGAAGATCATGCCGTTCACGGAATCATCGACAAATGCGCCAACGATAACGCCGGGAATCGCGCTCTCAGGTGAATTGGGGGCGTTGGGTCCGCCGAGGTCGGTCCTGCACCATCCCGGATCGGTAAGGTTGATCGCAACACCCGTTCCTCCGAGCTTCGTCGCCATATCACGAGTAATCTTGTCGAGAGCTGCTTTCGCCGCGGAATAGCCTGCCTGCTCGGGTTCCTTATCGATGCCGCTCGTCGTATTTACGATCCTGCCAAAACCGCGCTCAATCATCTTCGGCAGATAGTGATAGCAGATCATCGCCGGTGCGATCGTATTTACGTTAAAGCTTACGACGTAATCCTCCGGCGGCGTCAGGCAGAACTCCTTACGATACGCGATCTGGAGTCCTGCGTTATTCAGTACTACATCCACGTCAACGCCCAGTTTATCGATCTCTTCGAGCATCGCCAGAACCGACGGAATGTCGTTCAGGTCAGCCGCAAAAGAACGGCACTGAACACCGGTCTTCTTAACATCTTCCTCAAGCGCTGCAGTATGCGCAACATCGCGGCTCTGAAGGATGAGATTGCATCCCTGCTCCGCCATCTGTATAGCCGCCAGCCTGCCGAGTCCCCTCGACGCGCCTGTAATCAAAACCCACTTGCCTTTAAGATCGATCATAATGTCACCTCACTTTTTGCTCTTTCCAATGCATCTATTACCTTGTCGCACCACATGTCGAACTCGGGGTCCTCCACCTGAAGTTCGGGATGCGCCAGCACGTAATCCAACGACCTCTTGACGCCCTGCGCGAACGTCACATTCGTCCTCATCTGCGGGACCGCCCTCTTGAGCTTGCTGTTGTCAAACACGACAGACACCGACTTATCACCCGTCAGACTCCCCTCGAAATCGAAACCGTACTTATCACCACACGCCGACAGAAAATCCGATGCGACATGGTACGCCTTCAGCTCCACGCCAAGCGTATCCGCGATCGTCCTGTAGATCTGATCCCACGTCAGTGACTCATCCGACGTAATGTGGAACGCCTCACCGATCGCGTGCCGATTTGCCATCAGCCCTGTATATCCGATCGCGAAATCGTCATTCCACGTCACGGTCCAGAGCGAGGAGCCGTCACCCTGGATGATGACCGGCTTTCCGTCCAGGATCCTCTTAATTACCTGCCAGAAACCCTTCTTTCCGTGAACTCCGAGCGGCACATTGCGCTCATCGTATGTATGGCTGGGGCGCACGATCGTAACCGGGAATCCCTCGCTGCTGTACTTGTCAAAAAGGAACTCTTCACAAGCTTTCTTATTACGTGAATACTCCCAATGAGGGTTCGAAAGCGTAGTGCCTTCAGTAATGACATAACCTGCGGAGGGCTTGTGGTAAGCCGACGCAGAACTAATGTAGATGTACTGCTTTGTCTTCCCCTTGAAGAGCCTGTAATCACGCTCAACCTGAGCGACAGTAAACCCGATGAACTCGCAGACGCAGTCCCACTTGATATCACCGATCTTATTCAGGACATCCGCCTCGTCGTTGATGTCAGCCTTGATCAGCTTAACATTCTCAGGTATTACTTCAGTTCTGTTTCCGCGGTTGAGAACATATACTTCCCATAGCGGATCCTGCGACAGTCTGCGTACTATGGCCGTGCTTATCGTGCCTGTTCCGCCAATAAATAATGCTTTTCTCATAATTCTGCTAGACCTCCCTACTTCAAATCTTAACTCATATTTGTTATTATTCCTCTTATAAACCGAGGCAGTTTTTAATCATTTTTTGACATGGGACAGATAGAATATTTTACATTTAATAATACGAGATCGATCAACCTTGCAACGGGTTCCTCCGAACGCGATTTCCCGTCTCACCGTCATGCTTACGGAGAGATAATCGTAGTCGGCAGCGGCGCCAAGAACGTTTACCGCATCGACGATACGCTCTACACGCTTACCGAAGGCGACATCGCTCTGATCTGGCCGATGGAGAACCACGAGATCGTTGATGCAAACCGCGAGAATTCCCTGATAGTGCAGTACAGCAATACTTTCGCGGATTCCCTTTTCGATTTCAAGAGGATAGCGAATCATTATCACGACCTGCACATTATCTGCGTCAATTCGCACGGTCCGCTTGCCCGCAGGCTGAAATCAATTATCGATAAGATGTTCCACGTCTGGGATTCAGATAAAGACAACCGCGAGATGAGGTGCGCGCGTCTTCTTCTCGATTTCATGCTCGTCCTTGACGAACACCACAAAGAGCTTGATGCTGACATATCGAACGACGGCGGCAAGACCGTCTCCGACACGACACTGAACAACATTATTTCAGTTATGGATTATATTAAAAATAACCTGACCGCGGATGACCTCTCGCAGTCGGCGATGGCTGAGCGGGCGGGGCTGAACAAAGACTATTTCTCCCGTGCGTTCAAGGAAGTGACCGGCATGAACTTCTCAAAGTGGATCAACGCGATCCGCGTCGAGAAAGCTGTCTCGCTGCTGCCCGAAGAGAGCCTGTCGCTGACGGAAATAGCAATGCTGTCGGGGTTCAAGAGCATCCCGAGTTTCAACCGCGTTTTTGTTGAGTATAAGGGCGTGCCGCCGTCAAAGTTCAGGAAGATGTGATAGACTGACTCACGCCCTCTCAGTATACCTGCACGCCGGATACCCGACGCACCCCCAGAATTCGCCAAACTTCCCGTTTCTTTTCATCAGAGGAGATCCACACTTCGGACAACATTTCACGTCCCCGTATGCCAACCTTTTATCCATCACGTCCTTCAGGCCCTCATACACATAGTACGTCATCTTGCAGTCCGCCAGCGCCCTGTGCGCACCCTCAGTCGATGCGCCGAAATGCTCCGCCATACTGCTCAGCGTATGGCTCATTCCGGGCAGGTAAATACGGGACATGATCACCGTGTCCGCGTATTCATTAGCAATCTTCTTTCCCCAGAACTTCATCGCGTCGCGGTACAGAAACTTCAGGTCGAACGATTTGATATTATGCCCCACCAGAACCATATCGCCGGCGAACTCAAGAAAGCCGTCAAGCGCCTCCCTGAAATCAGGACATCCCTGCACCATATCATCCAATATACCGTTCACAGAACTTGCCTGATAAGGAATGTGGTAACCCGGATTTACCAGCGTCGAGAACTCGCCGGCGGGCTTTCCGCCCATAACCTTGATCGCCGAGATCTCGATGACATCGTCCGTCTTGCAATTCAGGCCGGTCGTCTCCAGGTCAAAAACAACATAGTCAGGAACGTAAGTATAAATCATTCTGCGGGCAAGATCCTTCCGTTAATCTTCCAACAGTATACTATTCTCCTGCCGTTCCTCCAAACGCTGCCTTACCACTTCTCCGCGACCGCGATAACCTCTGCCGGCAGATAACCCTTCGCCTTTGCCACAATCTCATCCGGCACTCCCCAGAACGCCTCCGCGACGGCACCCGCAATCGCGCCCAGCGTGTCAGTGTCGCCGCCGATATACGCAACATTCCTCAATGTGCTCTCGAAACTGTCCGCCTCAAAGAAACACTCAAGAGCCTCCGGGACAGTCCTCATGCAGTCTTCCACATGGTGGTATCCTGGCCTGATATCGTCCAGCGAACGGCTGAGATTATACTTGAATTCCCTGGCGATATACTCGCGGATTTCTTCTTTCGTTGCTTTATTGCGTGCCATATAGATCGCTGCTGCTATCGACTCTGCACCCTTCACTCCTTCAGGATGATTGTGCGTTACCTCCGCAGTCCACCTCGCAACCTTGCGCGTGCGTTCCATCGAATCATAGAGCCATCCCGCCGGCGAAACCCTCATGGCAGAACCGTTTCCATAACTCCCGTAAGGCTTCGGATCAGCCGACAGGACCCACTTCCTAAACCTTCCGCCGTATCCTGCGCCGGGATACTTCTGCCCCCAGGTCTTCATTGACAGGATAAGCTCAGACTTCACGGTCTCCTCATCTGCCTCTGTAACTGCAGTCCCGGCTGCTGCCAGCAGCGCCTCTGCAACTGCGATTGTCATTATCGTGTCGTCCGTGTAAGTATCATGCTTTGTGAACAGTTCGAAATCCCTGCTCCTGTCACCACGGTCAAACTCAAACTTGCTTCCTACGATATCTCCGATTATTGCTCCGTACATATTTCTGTGTACCTCCTTGCTTGTTATGACTTAATTATACTTTGTGTAAAAAATAACCGGTCTCCCGTTGGGAGACATTTTTGATGGCGGGTATTTGCTGTGTCCCGCATCTTAATAGATCAGATCAAATTCCGGGAGCCCGTACCTCTCCAGCATCTCATTAATGTCCATCATCTGCCTGATCTCATGACAGATGCAGTACATGACAATGATGTCCGGATCGAAGTGCTTGTTAAACGCATAACTTGCGGATGCAAGAAGCTCAAACGATTCCGTAAGCGTGAGCCTGAGTCCCAGGCACGACATGATCGCTGTACCCTTCGACGGATGATAATTCTTAACGTTCATTATCTTGTTAAATACCTTGCGGTCAAAATAGCCTTTATAGACGTCAGTTGAATCCATCTTTTTACTGTAGAAATACTCCTTGAACTTCGTACCGAAATCAAGCTGCTTGCCGCCGACGAGATCGTCGAGAGAATCGTCCTTGCCAATGCTTTGGGTTCCATGCAGTTTGAGGGACTCATTGCGAGAGATGGCATGGAGACGCCTGTTAGCAAGCCTCTCGCTGCGCTCAACCTCTTTCCTGGCCTTCACATACTCGCCATCGATAAACTCACGGATCTCGCTGAACTCGCCCTTGGACGCGACGAGCGACTCTTCATCGTAAACGACAAGATAGACGTCCATCGATATATTTTTCAGGAACGACTCGATCGCATCACGAGCTACCGCGATGGCAACGTCCTTGGGAAACCCGTACGAACCCGACGAAATCAGCGGGAACGCAATTGACTTGCACTTGTACTGTGACGCGAGTTCAAGCGAGTTCAGATAACAGTTCCGCAATACCTCGCGTTCAACTGACGAACCGGTAAGCCAGACAGGACCAACCGTGTGGATAATGAACTGCGCATTGAGCCCGAAAGCAGGTGTCACATAAGCATCCCCCGGCTTGATATTGCCGATCTTTTTGCGCGCCTCCAGGAGCTTGTCCGCACCCGCAGCATTATAGATGGCCCGGTCAGTACCTGCGCCAATAACCGGCATCGGATTCGCCGTGTTAACTATCGCGTCTGCTGTCACCCGCGTTATGTCGTTACGTATTATATTGAGTGCCATCAGTCCCCGTCGTCCTCATCCTCGTCATCATCCTCAATGACCACAAGATCCTCCTCCGGCAGTCTTCCCGTACCATTAGTCATAAAGCCGATAAAATCCATAAAATCATCATTGAAACTCATAATCGCAATCTCCTTTATCCTCTTAATATTATATACCAAGCAACACCTTGAAAAACTGCGCCTTATCAACCTTCATCTCCCCGCCATGCTCTTCGAGCTTAAACTCCACGAACTCGAAAGCAGTCTCGATAATCTCCGGAATATCGGCGACCATCAGTCTTCCCTCAGCATCATCGGTGTCAACCACAAGGCGAAGTCCCGTGTTATCCTCATTGACTTCGATATCGACACCGAAACCTTCCTCGATAAAAGAATTATACAGACAGAACATAAAGTACCCCGCGACCTGCTCCTTAACCTGCTCAAGGCTATCTTCCGGGTCAACGCCGTCATTCATATTCTTAATGTGAAAGAGCACGATCCCGACCATGATCTGCGTCAAAGACTCCAGCTCAAAATCCACCTCGAAACCCTCATCCGCCATCAGGTCAACATACTCCGTCGCATTCATGCAATACCTGGCCATCCAGTCATTAAACGCTGCGTCGCACTCCTGCCCGTCGAAAGTGATGTAGTCATTACACATATCGCAAATGTCATTGTAGTTCAGCACTCCTGTTGTCTTCATAAACTTACTCCTCCCATCCTTTCAACAAAACATTCATAACCGCCGCGGCATTACAGAAGATATCCCCATCCTCCAGACGGATATACCTGAACGCCTTGTTAACCAGCCCGGGAATATCCAGAACAAACGACTCCCCGGCACCGTCATCAACGTTCAGACACAGACCGGAATTATCATCGTTCACCTCAAAATCCGTCCTCCAGCCATCAGCAAACAAAACATTACAAAGAGTGAACATCAGATATCCGGCAATCTGCGTCTTGACCAATTCAAAACTCTCCTGCGGAGTCATCCCGTTCTTCAGATTATCCTTGTGGAACTCTCCGATCCCAACCGGAATCCCCTGAAGCGAATCGGAAAGGAAATCCGCCCTGATCCCGGCCTTCTTCATCAGGTCAGCATAAGCCGTTGCATACTCGCAGTAATCTGCCAGCCATTCAGTAAGCGCTGTGCTCCTGTCCTGCTCTTCAAGCTCACGGTAGCTGCCACACATGATCTCAATATCGTTATAATTCAAAATGTCCTTAAATCCCATGTTAGTTGTTCTCCTTTACGCTGTATATTTTTCTTCTGAATCGGTAAACCTGAAGTACTTCTTCGGATTCCTGATAGCCTTCTTGCCGTCGTAAAACCTCTTGCCGGTAATCTCCCTGTTATTCCTCTCTTCAAGGCTCTCATCCTGCTCGCTGAGCACGATAATCTCTGCGCAGAACCTCCTCTGGTCCTGGATGCACGCACAATTGAAATAGGGGTCCTCATCATTCTGCCTGCGAATCTCCCAGTACCTGCCGGAATCAATCTCATTCACGTACCTGATTGCGTCCTTATGGTGATGCTTCACCCTCGGAAGCTCCCTTGTAATCTTTGCAGCAGCCCTGGCATCTTCTGCCCTGACCGCGAAAACCTTCTCCACATAGTTATTCCTGCCAACGTGTCCGCACTTAGCACATACTTCAAAGTAACTCATACTAAACCTCGCTTTCTCTGTCGATTTTTTGAGGATTCAAAAATGGTATTAAATTGTGATCTGCTATTCTGCTCCGGATATTGGATCTATCCCCTGGTCTGTCCGCTGTCCAAAGCCTCTCAAACGCTTGTGTTTACTGTCTTCTTAATTGTTTAAATTATAGCACAAAAAGTATGAAAATTCAAGAAAACCGAGGGCTCAAAAGGGACATTAATGGGACACATGTCAGGATTTTTCAAGGTTATTTTCAAGTATTTTCAGAGTTTGCAAAAATGCTCTGAAGCAAGCATAAAACGGGCTTAATCTGAGAGTCGACCCGGTTACTGATTAAGAATACCTTATCAACTTTTTAAATAATCGCCCGGCCATCTCGACCGGGCTCTATCGCTAACGCTTCTGCTCACGCAACCGCGCTCCGCACCTCGGACACACATACTTACTTCCCTCAGGCATCTCACCGTCCGGGAATCCGCCGCTTCCGCCAGTAACAAAAGACAGTTCTTCATTCAGTTCTTTCTCGTTGTCGTTATCCATGGTCAGTACATCCGTCCTTATATTTTAACCGATTCCGGCAACTTTTCATAGTCGCCGTAGTCCCCGATGATCTTCTCCATCCAGATCATCGTGTACCATCTTCCAAACTTCCTTCCGCATTTCCGAAACGTACCCACCGTCACATACCCCATATGCGTGTGGAAGTCAGGACTGTCCGCACTCAGATGCTCGTCCGGCTCGCCCTCCGGATCTGCAATGCACGCATACAGATTGATGATCCCCTGCGCCTTCAGCCGCCTCTCCAGTTCCTCGTAGAGCTGCCTGCCGGTGCCGTGGCCGTGCTCACCGTTCTTAACGTATATCGTCGTCTCGCACGAATGCGCATACGCCTCCCGCCCCACGAAAGGGTGAGCATACGAATAACCGACGATCCTCCCGTCTTCCTCAGCAACGATGTACGGGTGCGTCTTCGTTATTGTCGCGATCCGCTGCACGAACTCCTCCGGAGTCGGCGGCGTAATCTCAAAAGTGACAGCAGTATTCAGAACATAGTAATTGTATATGTCCAGCAGCTTCTGCGCGTCGGTTGGCTTTACGTCTCGAATAATGATCATGGTGTTATTTTAGCATATGTGTCGGGATGGCGCGCGGGCGGCTTGTGATGACGGTGGTTCTTTCAAATAATCCGACCCAGAATCCGACTCAGGTCGGATTTTGAAGTGAAAACAGGCTTAAATCGGCTTCAAAACGGCAATTTTCTATAAAAAATCCGACTCAGGTCGGATTTTGAAGCGAAAATGGAGAATGATTTGATGGAGCACACCCGCCAGCAAAAATCCCCGCGCTCACAAACGCAGCGCGGGGACTCAGCGAATCAATTAACTAATCAACTCAACCAAAATACGCTTCCGCTGCAAGATAGTACAGGTACAGCGCCTTGACTGTATAGAAGAGGTAAGCCTGTTGCTCGGTGATCGCGGTGGTGTCCATATTCTTGTAACTAACGAGCGCTCTGTAGACGTAGCTGAGTGCGCTGTACTGAAGGTCGACTACCATTTCGCTGTCAGCGTCGAAAACCTCAACAACGTAATCCTGATCCAGTTCAGCTGCCGCGATATTGTGGATCGCCAGGCAGTACTTGTCCTTTGCGGGGACGTATGTCAGTGTGTATTTGCCCGTCGAATCAAGTGTTACTTCCGTTCCGTCAACGAAGAAAACGTAATCCTCAATACTCTTTCCTGCGTCGAGCGTGAAGTAGTGTGACAACGTTGTTGCGGAGTCGAGATCGAGAGTCGAGTTAGCGAACGCAATGCCTGAACCGCCATCAAGGTTAATTACAGGAGCATACGCGGAAAGATCATCGGGACCAAGAGTAACAATTTCGGAGAAAATAGATGTATCTGTCTTAACCTTATCCTTGTCGATGTTGAAATATCGCTGCGCATACATACCGTACTCGGACATGTATTTGATCATGTTAAGGAGTGCCGCGTCCTTCTGGGGATCCAGTCTCGCTTTTGCGATGTCGATGTAATCCTGGACGGAGAACACGTATCCGTTGGGCACGTAGTTTCTGTCGGTGTCAAGGAGCGGATACATTTCGCCGTCTCCCGTGATGAGCTTAAGGACTACATTGTGGCGCATCATGGCAGCCGGCAGTTCGGCGGTAACGCAGTATCTGTCGCGGTCTGTATCTTTCGGCGGGATATCCTTTCTGATGCCGTCGACGAGGATGTACGCACCCTCATCACTAACGAAATCGTCGGGCAGATCCAGGTAGAAGTTCAGGCCGATGTAGCCCTCGAGCGCCAGGCTGCGCGTCAGAACGCGGGCGTTGGTAACACCGTCAACGTCGATGCGGAACAGCAGATTTGAAGTGGAACTATCGGGGAACCTGACCATGCACTGGACCAGATAACGGCCGTGGCCAAATTCGTACAGCACCGTGGGATCATACTGAGCGGTATCGAAAACATACGTGAACTTGTCACTTGCCTCGCTGCTGCCGATAGTCATAGTCTGCGTCCCGAGATCTTCGAATATTCCGGTGTTATTCATAAAACTCCACTCGCAGGTAATATTTCCCTGCAGATCCTGATAGTTAAGAAGGAGTGTCTCGAGCGTAACCTGTGATCCGGGGGTAGCTGCTGTACAGTACAGATCGCTTTGCAGATCATGGTCGTGCTCCACGGGCAGATCTGCATATGCACTTGGCGCATCAGCAAACCGGACGAATACAGTTGGAGACACTTTACTCCCGAACTCATTTCCAAGCGCATCCGTGGCTGTCGCAACACACTTGAAAACTGCATATTCGCCTGCAATTCCCGGGATCGTATCATCATAAGTTACGGGGAACCCGTCGTTCACATAGATTGTCAGTTTGCCGTTCTCATCTACATAGTTCGTGGTGGAACCTGATGTTTCAGGTAATTCACGCCATTCGCCTTCATCAATAAAGTAGATTTTAAGATCAGTATCCCATCCGTACATTTCAATATCTGTATAATCAATAACCATGTTGTACGTACGGCCGGCGATACCCTCATAGTAATTATAATTTATGGCATCTTTATCACCGACATAAAAGTCAAGGTACTTCAGATCATCACAATTGATATAAGGCGTGTACGTCGTAGTATTAAACTCTACATCAATCATGCGCGTAGCCTTCTCGTCCGATCCTTCGAATGTCACTTTGCAGCAATATTTGTTAAATCTTCCGAGCGGAAGCTCTTCGAGATCGAAACAGAACTCCACCCGGTCAGTACAATCTTCACGCGATGTGGACGAAACCGTTACCGCCCCGGGCTCAAGCTCGCTCAGACCCGAATAGCTGTACACATACCAATCATAATAAACGTTAGTATCAGAATCATCATATGTTGTATCGATAGTAACGGGAATGACCCTCTGATCTTCGCCGCTCCATGTCTCAGGCTGACTATGTCGATCATTAATATTGTATGTGGAAGCAAGTCCCCTTGCCGAAACGCTCTTATCAAAGTCGCTGGCTCTTAACACGATAAATTCAGTCCCCTGGAGAACGACCGGGTCATCTCCGTTTCCTTCAAAGAACATCGTGCACATGATCTCGGCAGTGGGTCCGCCGTATCTATCGTTGTAATAGACAATTCCCTCTCTCTCGCCTTCCGGCGACATGTAATAGAAATTGCCGGTCTCGGGATCATAATCAAAGAGCCGAGTTACAGATTCTACATACAGCTCTCTATCTGTGTCGCTAATGCCGTATTCAGAAAGTTCATAGTAACCCATATCGCCAAGTATTTCCCACTTATAACTCGTTTCATAGCCTGAAGGGCCAACCGCATTAATACCGAGATTCATGAACTCATCAGGTGAGACGATAACTTCAACAACATCCTCATCAAACATCGCATAGCAGCAGTCACCGGCATAATCCACGCAGAAGGCGCCTTCCATAAATGGTGTCCATGGCACGAATGAGAACGTGCTGTCCTTCTCCAGGTAGTAATAATGAAAATCGCTTTCCTCGAAACGGGGCTCATGCGAAACAGGCTCTACCATGTAGTCCACCTCTTCCTCAGTGGTCCCTGCCAGATTGACGTCAACAGTCTCAATGATGTAAAAGCCCGTCTGCGGAACTACGAGCTCAAACATCGGATCGGAATCAGCAGAAAGCTCTATGTTTACCACTTTCCCTAATGTTACCTGTATAGCAGGAAGCCGGTCGTATGTCTCCGGCGCATTAACGGGGGCTTCGGTTGCGCCCTCTGTTGCGTCTGTTGTGTCGGGTGTTTCCGTTATGGCAGCCGCTTCATCCGGAACTTCTGTCCCTCCAACTACTATAGTTCCATCTTCCGGAAGCTCGTCATCAGAAACCAGATTAACTGAGATTTCCTCTTCTTCTGTGGCATCTGTGGCATCTGTGACTCCTGTGGCTTCTGTGTCTTCAGCAGCTCCAGATGCTTCTGTTTCTTCAGAGGTGATCTCGTCAGCTTCCGCCTCATCTGCGAGCGCAGCATTCGGCACCATCAGCGCACTGCAAGTCATCGCAGCCGCAAGAAGCGTACTCAAAGTTTTGTTTATACTTTTACGATGCATTCCAAAACCTCCTTATTTTCATATCAAAGTTATTATACCCTTTTTATGAGTGAATGGGGGCCGCTAAACGCCGCTGGTCTGCCAATCTATCATGCCAGCCATTAATAATCCCCGCGCAGTGCGCGCGGGGACTCAACCGACTCAACTCACTTTAACCAAAATAAGCTTTCGCCGCCAAATAATACAGGTACATCGCCTTCATCAGGTTGCGGAGCTCATCGTCGCTGCTCTTATCAAGGACCTTGTAAGCATAACCAAGCGCACTTACATTCAGCTGAACGACAACCTGCCCCTGCGAGTTCTTAACAACAATATTATACTGCCTGCCGATCTCGCCTGACTTGATATTGTCTATAACCAGCCTGACTCTGTCGCCGTCCATCCCGACGCTGTAGTCAGAACCGGAGGAACCTAAATCCACGCGCTGTCCATCTACCCAGTATGTAAAATCGTTTATCGACTTTCCAGACAGATTGAAGAACACGCTCAGACAAGTACATGATTTAAGATCAAGCGAGCTCGATCTGTACTCGATCCCTGAACCCGAAACGCCGGAAACAGAATCAATATAACTGCTAAGCGTTCCTTTATCGATGCTGTCTATCTCACTGGCAATGCCTCTATGGTAATCTATGTTCCCATCATTATAATCGAAATACGCCTGAGCATACTTGCCGTACTCCATCATGTAATCGAGCATATCAATGAGCAGTCTTTTTTTCTCAGCATCCATGCTCGTAGAAGACTGTACAAGACCTCTATAATTATCAACAGAGAAAGGATACCACCCCATCGATATATTTCCATTCTTATCTTTAAGCGTAATCAATGTCTCGTCATCAGCCCAGAGCCTTAACACAACTCTGTCCTGTATCTGCGCGGCTGCGAGATCATATTCAAACAAATATCTGCCATCAGCACACAGAGCATCCGCGATGTTGTATTCCGTGTCGTTGAGTGTAACATACGCGGATTCATTTTCGACAAATGAGTCAGGAAGTATCAGGTAGAATCTCAGCTTGATATACCCTTCAAGCGCAAGGCTTCTGCCGCTTAACTCGGCAGGTTCAATAAGCTCAGCCGGGGTTGCATTCTCAACGACAGTTGCGTCATCTATTTCCAGAAAAGGAAAATATTTTTCCTCATTCCCATTATCATCATACTCGATGCGTCCGTATAAACTGAATCCTTCCACAACGCTATAATGCGGTCCGTTCTCGTATGCTTTTTTAATATATGGCGCACCATCTAAGTTGATACTTGCAAGAGCATTGTTATCAATCGCCAAATATCCAAGATTCTCACAGTTTTCCAGAACAAGAGATGTCATATTATTATTATTTAAGTACAACTCCGTCAGCTGATCCAGATCTGTCAAAACGAGAGAATCGATATTATTACAGCTACAATATAAAAATTCTACATTGGTCAGATAATTAATACCTGTCAAGTCGCTGATCCCCATTCCATCGCAAACGATACTATCTATAGCTTCTATCTCAGATTCACTCAAATATCCGCTTTTGTTAATATCAAAACTATCACTTAAATACGTACGGAAAATCTCATCCGGGAAATTGGTCTCATTCAGAGCAAGACCGGACGGAGTCATCATATCCACATAATAAATGCAATAAACCACATCACCGCCATCGTATTCATAATACTCGCGGCCGCCATAAGTAAAGACCGGTCTGCTCACAACATAGCTTACCGGTCCTTCCTCTCCCGGCTGAAGCGTGAGTGCTGAAGTGCTGATTGATATATGATCACCGCTCGCAGCCAGCACCGTCTCGTCTTCATCGGGCACGTATTCCTTTGTACTGCGCTCGATCCATTCGGTCCTTATAGCGAATCCTGAAGGAAGCATAAATCTATCATCAAAGTCGTTTTCCTGTTCGAATGTATCGCCGTAATTGAGGCCAACATAATTCTCGAAATTGCCAACGAATATACTATAACGGATATCCCTCGACTCGTCACGGGTCACAGTCTCGTTTCCGCGCTTGAAAGTGATCAGGCACCCGATGGTAACACGCAAATGGAATGTGGGACGGGGACCGTCTTCATCCAATACAACTTCCGGTTCGATTTCGGGGGCGTTAAAGCTATATACATCAGACGTAGCTCCGGCGATCTCAACCTTCTCATCGTCTCTCATCACGTACCACTGATAACTGATGTCACAATCGTCAAGGTCTGACTCTGCGTACACAGTATTCTCGACCCAGTAGTCCTCTCCATAATAGATCTCCGGCTCGTCATCTTCTATGCCCGTGTGGACCTTGCTTTCGAGTTCGGACGGATACAGACCGATATCGAAATACGTATACATATCTGCCTCCATATCCCCAATCATCATGTGGACCAGACAATACACCGTATGGCTCTCGTACTCGTCGTGCTCACCCGGCAGGACCGCATCAATATCCACCGTCGTCGAAGGCTCTTCCGTAGTCCAGCTCTCGTTCATACAAACCCACTCATACGAAACCGACGTATACGGAATCGAAGAATAAACCTCCGACAGGCTCAGCTCCACCTGACCGCCCGGATATGTGCTGTACTCCTTATCCTCGTGGCTCACATATGCATAATGAGCCTCCTTCACCATCGCGAAACATCTCAATTCATCCTCAACGCCCACGTCATCATAAGCGGTGATCTTGTACGTATAGCCCTCCTCCAGATAGTAATATCCCTGCTCCATATCCGTATCAACTATCGGAAGCTCGTGTCCCCAGAACGCATAATTGGGATTCAAAAACGACGACTGATCCTCCATCTGATCCCCGCTTTTGATATCCTCAATCACAATCCCATCCATCCCGACGCTCTCGAAAATGTAGAACGCCTGCTCATCCGGAACAAAATAGAACTCGTCCCCTTCGCTGAAGGGATAGACAGTATTGAGTTCTATCGTGTTTGTGTTTGCAGTTGACGGGGCATCGAATGAGTCGGGCGCGTCGGCGCCGGGCACGCTGTCGGCGTCGTCGGCTGTGGCGTCGGGCGCATCATTTTCGAGCGCGTCATCTGCTGAGTCATCTGCTGAGTCATCTGCGGGCACGTCAGCGTCCCCGTCATTTTCCTCATCGCCCGTTACGAAATCAGCTATCTCGACATCATCAATAACGGCCGTCTCTTCCTCGTCCGCAAGCGCCACATTCGGCACCATCAGCGCACTGCACGTCATCACCGTCGCAAGCAGCGTACTAAGCGCTTTGTTAATTCTTTTACTATGCATACAAAACCCTCCTTTACAATTTGCTATTATACAGTATTTTATGGTGAGATGGCGGCGCTGATAATCTGCGTCATAGATTTCAGGGCTTTTGTCCTAGAAATTCAATGATAAAAATCAAATAATCTAGGACGGAACCGGCACGTGATCGGCCGGCGGTGCTTGTCGCAAATTTATACCCCATCTGTGTTAAAAAAACTAGCACAAATCAGCCAAAATTTGCGACTCGCAAATTTCCAGGATTTTGTGTTAAAAAATCTAACACAACAACCCGTTTTATTTGCGACACGGCCACCCAAGCAAAAATGCACCCCCTTTCCCTGTCTCACCTGCTTCTATTACATGAGATATATCTCATTTTTCAAGTTTAATAATCAAACATTAAAATCAGGGATTAATGGTACAATACCACTATGAACAAACTAACAAAAACAACCATCGCCACCCTCGTCCTCGCGCTGATCGCACTGGGCGCAAGCTACGGACTTGAGATAGCAACTCTTGCGCTGATCGGCGTGCTCAATGCGCCCGTCTTGCTCATTGGTGCGTTAATCGTGGGGGCTGTAATAATCGCGCTGGTCTTCGCTATTTTTGCACTGATCAACAGGAAAACAAAGTGGCTCGTGGCAGAAGAAAGCGCCCTTGCCATGTGGCTGGGCGCGACGGTTTATATAATTGCAATAATTGCTGTTTTTATGGTGATCCCCGTGCCGTACTCGCTCATTCCGCGCGGCGAAATGGCTTTCGGGATGCTGCAGTTCCTGATGCAGCTGTTCTTCTGCGGCGGCGCCGGCGCCGGCTGGCTGTTTGGGTGCGTGAGGTTTCTTTATCTTAAGAGTAAAAAGTAAGCTGCCGATGGCAACGTGGTAAAAAACTAACGGGAGCACTTAGGCTCCCGTTATTTGATGTCGAACGCACCCACCGCTTACACCCACCGTGGGTGCAGATATGCCCTTTTTCTGGTAAATTGTTCTGGATTCTACTTGTTTTGCACCCACCATAGTGGGTGCAGGTTGTGGGTGCACTTTAAGCTGGATGAAAGGACAATAATCAGTTATTACCGTCCGGCCTTGCGGGCGGGTCGCCTTCGGGCCTCTCACCTGACGGCGGCTCTCCATTATCGCCGTCGGGACGTGCAGGCGGATCGCCTGATGGCGGTTCCCCGGGCTCTCCGTCAGGGGCTGACTGCGAACCTGATGATGAAGTAATCATCTCAACAGCAACCCCCTCAGATACTGAACCCTCTACATACAGTTCTCCGTCAACGTACAGCTTATAACCGTTAAGCTCAATACACTCCGCGTCACAAGACAGCGAGCTGATGTATGAATCGCCGGTCAGAACCCATTTCGAGCCCGACTCGATTTCGACGTAGATCTCGGCACCGTCCGAGTTATCGCCATTAACAGCACCCTTATAAACTGAAGACGAAGCCAGGTACATATTCAGCGCGGACACTTCGTCGACAACTATATCTCCGACCAGCGTCTGCGAATTGAGGTACAGATTAACCTTTCCACCGTTGGAACCCTCAGTGCCCCAGCCGGCAGCCGCTGCGCGCAGGAACACACCGGAATCATCCTCATTAACGATTTCAACATTATCCAAAGTTATAGATGTCACAGTATTATTTACGAAGAAAACATCCCCATTCACGTTCGTCAGCGAGCCGCCGTTCATCGTGAATGATGCTGCGCCGACCGCTGCGTCGCCGGACATCGACTGGTAGATCATGACCGCCTGGTACCACTCGGACTTGTCGCTGTTCTTGGAGTTGTTGTCAGCCACCAGCGTCACGTTGTTGAGCGTCACGGAGTTCTTGCCTTCCACAACCACGCCCTGCGACGAAGTTGATGTCAGAACAGCGTCGCCCACGGTTATATCCGCTGTCGAGTAAATTACCGGTGAACCCTTGCCGTCTGTCGTGTATGTGCCGCCCGTGACTGTGACGGTTCCGCCGCCGCGGTCGGACCTGATCGCCGCCGACGAGTTGCCGGTCGTGTGGATGTTGAGGTTGGTGGCGTTCATCGTGCCGCCGCCCGTCGTCATGAGGCCGCCCGAGCAGTTGCCGCTCGTCGTGATGACGGAGTCGCTGATGTTGACGGTCGTGCCCTCGCCGTACGAGAAGACTGCGTTCGCGTGCAGGCCGTCGGTTTCGGCCACGATGTCGGTGAGTGTCAGCGTTGCCCCATCCGTCGCGAAAATGGCCGCATTGTCACCATAGAAGTCCGCCTCATCACCGGCCTCAGAATCGCCTGTCTTTGTTACTTTGATGTTGGAATATTCTGCGGTTTCGCCGCTCACTTCGATCGCGTGCTCGCTGTCGTTCGAACTCGTAATCTCAGAACTGATCTCTATGTCGTCTGCCACTACGCCGGCAGTCTGAGCAGCCGCCGACGTCTGCTCGGCTGCCTCTTCCTGCGCGCACGATGCCAGTGCCAACAGTAGCGAAGCCGCAAGGGCCGCTGACAGTATCTTTTGGAATAATTTATTATGCATATTAGGTTACCTCCTTGCTTATCTTGACCCAAGTATATAGGGGTAACCTTAAACAAACCTTAAGATTCGTCAGAAGATTCGAACAACCTCAGCCGATTATAAAGCTCCCTGCGTTTCTCCGCGCCCTGGACTGTCTTTTTAATATCTATCTTTTCTTTCCTGCCGGTCACGATACGGAAGATGTGTCTCAGCCCGATGTACGCCCAGCCGATCGGCAACAAAACGGGGACCTTCGCCGTAATGGGCATGGCCCTCCGGGCGCGGACGGTAAGATTAGTAAAAAGGATCTTGCCCATGCCGGCGGTTTCGATCTCGCGGTTCGTGTCGTCGCGCATCAGCTTGGCCTGGTTGAGACGCTGGTCATCTTTAACTCCAAAGTTGCCCGCGTCGATTATGTCCTGCATCAGAAGGTCGATGGTCCCGCCGTCAACACCCGCGGCCCACGGACGCTCACCAGTCCCCAGGTACTTAACAGAGACTGCGGTCAGCACCCTCGCAAACTCCCACATACCTATACTTTTAAGGGGACTCTCAAACTCCGACACGAACGCATCGGATGAAAACGAATCAGCAAACACTGCCCAATCGCACAAATGACGAAGGCCCATTCCGCCAGTCGTCATGTGGCTTACCGAATGGAGCAGCAATATAATGCAGTGATGGAAATCTGACGGCACGAAATAGCCGTCGTACATAACAGCCTTGTCGATGATGTCGCTCAAAAACTCCCGCACTTTGTCGCCGGTCTCGCCTTCCGGCGGGACGCCCGGCGGAGCCCAGTGGAGTTCCAGTATCGTATTTCCGTCAGAGAACGATTCGTGGAAACCGTTTTCTTCTGTCTCAGTCCTTCTCATCCCCGCGGCCTTGAGCGCATCTTCCGCTGCAGTTACCTGATCATGCGCAACAAGGAAATCGACGTCGCCCATCATCCTCGCTTCAGGAACAGGGTAATACTTAGCAGATGCCATTCCTTTGATAATGACGTACGGGATGCCGGCGGAGGTCATTATTCCGTGCAGTTTTTTGTGGCATCGGTCGTTGAGGATATTCTGTGTCTTGAGCGAGTAGTATGTCGGCTTCCATTTTGCGAGACACGCGTCAGAGAAATAAGGCTTCAGCGCATTATAAGCGAGGCAGAACACGCCCTGGTCAGCCGCCTCGGTGAGAATAGCGTTGATCGTGTTGTCATCGAGAGCCGCAGCACACTCAGCAGAAAGAGGCGCACCCAGAAGATTTTTAACCCAGAACAGATTGCTCATTTATTCTTAAAGACCGTTTTCGTTAGTGATGTGATGAAGCGGGCGATCTCTTTATAATTCAATGCGACAAAGAGTACGATCGCAACGGCGCTCACCGGATAAACATAGACGTCCATCGATACACATACAGCCTGCGCAAGTGCTATGACTGCGTTCAGGAAGAACCTGACGCCGCCGATGTTAAGATCAATGTACCGCTTGATATCAAAAATTCTAATAACGAGCACGACAGCAAAGGCCGTGACCGTTCCGATGACAGCGCCCCACGCACCGAGGAACAGGATTCCGACAAAGTTAACAACAACATTCACGAACGCACAGATAAGATACGTGATCATGTCGTTCAGCGATTTCTGCAGAGCGATATAAAGGCTTCCGATGAATGCAGTCAGCGAGAAGAAAACAGCGGCGACAAGAAGCAGCGGAGTATATACCCACGCACTCCTGAAATCCGCACCGAAGTACACAGAAAGGAATGGCTTCAGGACAGTGATCAACATAATACACGCCATAAACAAAGCGGTGCTGAACATCCTGAAAACCTTGCTGTAGAAATGCTGTTTATCGGGGTTATCTATCTCCCTGATCGAGGACAGTCCCCACGCCTGATTGAATATGCTTGTGACAACATTTATGAGCGATGGGATCTTTGTTGCCGCCGTGTATAATCCGAGTACTGATTCGCCGATCATAAGCTCGATCATGATACGGTCAGATGAATGCACAACCCACCACGATATTGCGCTCAGCACGAGCGGCATTGAGAAGACGACCATCTTCTTCAGTAGCGGGACATTGAGTTTTGCAGATCTGAGTGCCTTCGGTATCCCCGCTGCGAAGAAAGTGATAACGCAGACGACTGCCACCGCTATGATATTCGACAACAGATATCCGCTGACGCCGCTCCGGAATACAACGAGGAGCAGTATGTTGCAGCCTGCCAGAACTGCCGTCTGGATTATGCTGATGACAGCAAACGATTTGTTTTTGTCCCTGACCTTGAGATAAGATCTCTCGACCTCCGACAGACCGTTGAGAACGACAAGAATAGCGAGATACCATTTCCAGTCCGAGATCGCCGAGTACAGTCCGACCAAAGGAGTAACAGCCAGCGTGAACACGACCGAAAACAGTATAACTGCCATTGAGCATTTAAGTGTCTCTTCCTTGTTCGCATTCTTCTCCATGCCGAATCTGATCAGCGAGTTCTGGATCGAAACAGTCGCAAACGGAACGATCAGCTGCACGAATGTAAACACGAGGTCAGCGATGCCGTACTCGTCCGTCGTCAGGTAATTCGTATAGATCGGAACGAGGAAGAACAGTATAAGTTTGGAGCCCAGACTGCCCAGTGCAAATACAAGTGCATCAGTAAATAATGTACGGTACTTTTTATCCATTTCTCAGGTTCCTGTATCTCTTCAGATAAACTATATAAGCAGGTAAATACCCGATAAACGCAAGAAACGGATACACGGCCTCTGAGACTATCTTCTTCTCGCCGTGTGCGATGCGCAGCGAATCGTATCTTATCGAATCCTTCAGTTTCTCCATAAATCCGGAATCAACATTCTCCAGCCTGTCGTTAATATGCAGAATATACCCCTTGTGGTTATTGAACAGCAGCCTGTTGACGTTGCTCGTATAACCGTCCGGCAGGTACTCGCAAAAATACAATCCCTCGCGCAGAATGTACAGCGCCCCATCCTTATCGATCCTGTTGTATATGTACCCCTCGGGTATGAACTTCTCACCTTCAACCACGGGGAATGAATATCTCGAAATAATATTCCTCCGGAATACCAGCATCGTGTCGCCGGACAATCCGTGTTTCTTATAGGCATCTCTCAGAGTGGAGAGTTTAACACCGCTGCCGCTTATAACTGTCAGCGGAGACCCGTCGCTGTGAACGCGGAAAGCGAGTATTCCGACAGCCCCGGCAGTATCAGCTTCCGGCCAGACTGAGAGCACCCTCTCCACCGCATCCTCTCTGAGATAATCGTCAGAATCAACGCAGACAAAAAGGTCACCCTTTGACAGTTCCACACCCTTGTTGTGAGCCTGCGATTTACCGCTGTTCATCTGGTGAAAATAGTTGATCTTTATCTTTCCTTCAGCGATCCACTCATCGACCATTTTCTCCGTGTCGTCAGTCGATCCGTCATCGACAACCACCCACTCAAATGACGAACATGTCTGATTGCAGAGAGACTCATAAAGTCTTCCGAGAGTGTGTGCTCTGTTATATGTCGGTGTAAAGACTGAAAGAAGCATATACGTCAGTAACCACCGTAATTCTGATAATTCAGGATAACTGATCTTATAGTGAAGAATGCAAGAGAACCGACTATCACAAGCAGAAGGATGACCTTATCCTTGCCTTTGCGCTTGCTCATTATCTTTGAGAATAGAATGCCCATCGGAATAACAAAGAGTACCGGCATTCTGATATACCAGTAAGTGTAGATGGACAGGAGAGCAGATAGTGCACTGATGAGCGAGAGAATGAGATATTTATCATACTCTTCATCTCCCTTGTGAAGCTTACGGTCAATAAAGCCCATGATGACAAGCATATAGTACGGGAAACCTTTGAGGACAACAAGACCTGCCTTATCACCGGTATCAACGACGAGCTCATCGGAAGCATATGCCGCTATTCTCTGACCGAGCATCGGGAATACACTGCCCAGATTATTTCCGACAAAAACCAGCATCGGCTGAATGAATGCAAATGCAAGTGTCAATAAGATCATCAGGATCGTTGAACGGGTCCTGTTCTTAAACTTAAGTCTGAGAAGAAAATACAAAGGGATAAGCATAAATCCTGTAATATGAAAGTTACACGATACTACGATTATCGCGATCGACAGAAGATCGTATCTGAAGCCCTTGTATTCGACCAGTACAACAAACATTACTGCTGCCAATGCGCATACAGGACTCTGTTTAAGATTTACAAATGATGAGAAAACAAAATACGATGCCGATATGAACATCGCTGATTCGATCGTACAATGTCTTGAAGATCTGAGCGCAATATACAGTATAAAGCAGCTCAAAAAAGTTACGAATGCAAGGAGCATCCTATAATCACGCGTGAACAGCTTTACGAATTTAAGGAACGCATCAAAAAACGCAAATCCTGTAACTCTTCCATAGGTAAAATCCGTATAATAGTTCATACGGTCACCGGTAAGCCTGTCCTGAATTCCTATGATATAACGGTTATACAGAGCGAACAGAAGAGAGACTATAAGAGGCCAGATATAGATCGATACAGCCTTGCGTTCAGCCATGGGATCCTCGAGTTTTCTTCCGTAAACAAGGCGAAGGCCTCTGTCCCGTCTCACGCTGACAACGAAGACCGCACAGATCAAAACGTAAACGACAATTGCGATTAATGATTCCATCTCAGTTAATCCCTGCTGACTCCTTTGTAGAAATCAGTAAGCGTTTCCGCTACTCCATGGATGTCGTATCCGGCCGCAGCAACACTGTCGTATTCATTCTTTTTCTCAAAACCGATGTATGATCTGATCTTCTCTGTCCACACGTCAACATCGTCCAGAGGGAGAAACGAGCAAAGGTCCGTGACTTTGGCCTCAGATGATACATTCGTGCTGCACAGAGTC
Source organism: Saccharofermentans sp. (assembly GCA_024688685.1). Classification (GTDB taxonomy): domain Bacteria; phylum Bacillota; class Clostridia; order Saccharofermentanales; family Saccharofermentanaceae; genus Saccharofermentans. The sequence continues at coordinate 21,205 of JAILDX010000011.1, read as the reverse complement.
GGAACTCCTGCAGCCTGCGCCTCAACTGCGGCGACACCCAGTCCCTCAAAAACAGACGGGAACACAAATACGTCAAACGCCTGCAATAGTCTCGGAATATCGTTGCGAACACCCAGCATCTTTACGCTGTCTTCAATGCCCTTCTCCTTAAGCTGATCAAGTATCCTGTCCTTCAGTTCACCGTCACCGGCCCAGACAAAGACAAACCTGTCACCGGTCTTTTTAAGTTCTTCGATCAGCCTGATGATAAAGAACGGATTTTTCTGTTCGGTCAGTCTTCCGACCGTACCGACAACAAGTTCATCTCCAATGCCAAGCTCACTTCGCACCTGCGCACTCGCATCAGGATCGTATGAATAAAGTGAAGCATCTATCGCATTTCTGATCACGCACGACCTGCCGGGATCATTCGCGACTTCAGCTCCATACCTGGCTACTACCGCATCCATTGAACACCCGAAAAAGTAATCAGCCACATATCGCGTTCTGTACGAATACGCGCGCCAAACAGCCATCCTCGGACTGGGCGCACCCCAGATATTATGACTGTGCGCGATCGCATAACAGCCATACTTCTTTGCGATCTTAAGATAGATCGCCGCAGTGCTTCCGATATGGCCGTGAACGATCTTATACTCGCTGTGCTCTTTGAAGAATTCATTCCACCACTTTTTATACGCGAAATGGTTCACACCGCGATATCTCGGGTAGTGATAAATCCTTCCGCCCAGAGACATGATCTCATCATCGTAATTACATTTACCTTCTGCACTTACAGCAAAATCAAACTGTATCTCATCTCTGTCTATCGCACGGTAATAATTCATCAGCATCGTCTCCGTGCCGGCTCTGTCCATCGCTGTAAGAACATGAAGTATGCGTATCATCTTATCGCATCCTCATAGAACCCGCGCATGAGCGCAAGCGTATTCTTCAGATCAAATTCTTTGAGATGTTCTTTGTTGCGCCTGACCTCAGCCGAGCAGTCTTCGCTGATCGCGATCTGCAGCTTTTCCCTGAGTTCACCGGCACTCTTTGCTGAGAACAGAAGACCGCTTCCTGCCATCAGGTCGTTTGTCCCCCTGTTGCGCGAAGCGACGCAGATGAGTCCTGAAGCCATAGCTTCCATAAGAGCAACGGGAAGCCCCTCACGGTATGAAGGGAAAACAAATATGTCGGCCATGTTGTAGAAGTCTTCCACATCGTTGCGATATCCGGCAAAGATGGTCCTGTCACTTATGCTCAGATTATTCACCCGGAGCTTCAGCTGATCCATCAGTTCTCCCCTTCCGCAGAGCACATAATATGCGTCAGGAAATGACGGAAGGACTTCGAGCATCAGGCACTGATTCTTGTTTGCCGTAAACTCGCCGACAGACAGAAAGACGGTCGCGTCTGAAGGTATGCCAAGTTCATTGCGCAGCCTTTCTCTTCCAGAGTCATCGCCGTGAATAAAACGTTCCGTATTAACGCCGACACCCGGCGAATAAACGACCTTGCCTGCCTTGAACTTTTCCGCTCTCTTATAGTCCTCAGTCGTGATGGTTACAAGAACGTCCGTCTTGCGCGCAAGGAATCTCTCAACCGGATAGTAAAACATCCAGTTAACTGCAGGCGCACCCTTGTAAAAATGAAAACCGTGTGCAGTATAAAACACCTTCGCACCCTTTTTCCTTGCATCTTTTGCGGCAAGTCTTCCAAGCACTGCACCGACAGGAGTATGACAATGGATAATATCAAAATTGCCCTCATCTATCACTTTCTTGAGGGCCTTATACGCCTTGTTGTTTCCCGGCTTGAACGGATTGCGCTCAAACGGGATATCGTAATATTCGTCGCAGTAAGGGATTTTGCAGTCTTCGGGATTCTCGTAATCGTTACGTGCCGCAACGGCCGTATCCCATCCCATCTCCTTCAACATCTGAAGGTACGGGATATGGAACTCCATTATGTGTGTCTTAACAACCGTGGCAACATAAAGGATCCTCATCTAATGCTTGTCCTACTTAAGTGCATTCGTCTGATCCTCCGAGATGCCTTCCGTGCTCTCGGGAACAAACAAGATCTTTATCGTCGCGAAACATATCCTAAGATCCTCAACAAGACTCGGATGGGCGATATACATCAGATCCATCTGCAGCTTATCGTAAGGAGTCGTATTGTACTTGCCGTAAACCTGTGCATATCCGGTAAGTCCCGCTTTAGCCTGAAGCCTTAACTGGAACTCCGGCATCTCCTTTGTATACTCTTCCGCTATCTCAGGTCTTTCCGGCCTGGGACCTACTACGGAAAGATTGCCTGCGAGTATATCTATCAGCTGAGGGAGCTCATCGATCCTGCATTTCCTGATAACCCTTCCGACCGGCGTTATGCGGTCATCGTTATCACCTGTTGACAGTCTTGCAACCCCGTCCTTCTCGGCATCGACTCTCATGCTCCTGAACTTGTGGATCATGAAACGCTTGCCCTTCTTCGTCAGCCTTTCCTGCTTATAGAAAACAGGGCCTTTATCATGAGCCTTTATGGCGATCGCCGTCACAAGGAAAACCGGTGACGTCAGTATAAGAGCAATGAGGGATGCAACGATATCAAACAGTCTCTTCGCGATCACGAAAACAGGTCCCGGAGCATATCTGCACACACTCATCATCGGAAGATGGAACATGTGGACGCTCCTTGCTCCGCTCATGATAACGTCTCCTACTCTCGGGATCATGTAGATCATCTTGTCTTCGTAGAGGCATTCCTTCATTATGATGTTCCTCTCATGGCTGTGAACACCGCTCAGGAATACTATCTCAACATCATTGATAACGGAAAGATCAGAAAGACACTCATCAACAGACAGCGTCTTTACGACATCAAACTTTTTGGAAAGACCATACTCCTGAATAAGTTCTTCCATTCCCTCACGCTGGTCATATACGATGATCGATTTCTTTGCAGGAAACCATTTGAAATACATGCTCTGCGACAGCGATGTCCAAATTATCGATAATGAAATCTGCACCGCAAGAACGAGCAGCATCGGAAGCGGATTGGGAGCGCCTTTCGAGAGCAGGAACATGATCGCATACATGACCAGATCAGTTATTACAATGGCAACTGACTGGCTGCTGACCACATCAAACAGCTTGTAGTGAGATATCAGGAACGCATCGTATGTCTTCCCCAGAACACAGTACAGGAAAGTGCAGATGGCGATTATTACCACATTGCCTTTCCAGTAGTAATGGGTAGCCATACGGTCGTTGTAGAAGTAATACCACGCAACAATAAACGGCACTACCATGTAGTACACATTTATGAGTTTTAAAAACCTAAGTCCAAAGTTATATCTAAAAGAATCCTTCATTTTTTTGTTTGCTTCCGCCGCGTGGTATGCCGCACGCCTTTTAACTAATATCTTATGAGCTTGTCTTCGCGCTCCGGGCGACGTAAAATAGCCATAAAATAACACAGGTGCACAAACACCCAGACTATTTTAGCATATTATAATTAATAAGATAGCTGATTTTTCTCTATGGTTTATGTGGTATCATTACTCCTACGATAAGACTCGAAGGTGAAAAAGATGGACGGATCATTATTAAAGCAACTTCAAGATGTAGAGTTTGATATCTTATGCAAATTTGATGACTTCTGCAGAACAAATCATATCGATTACACTCTTTACGCCGGAACACTTTTGGGTGCTGTTCGTCATAAGGGCTTTATTCCATGGGATGATGATGTTGATGTGGCAATGACGAGAGGCGAATATGCAAAGTTCTGTGAGGCTGTTGCCAAAAGTCCTATTGAGGAGATCTATTTCGAGAACTATCAGACTGATAAGAGCTGTGGAACCTCACACGGAAAACTCAGGAAACTGAATACCATAATGCTTCAGGGAATAGAATACGAACAGTGCGGACGTCATGAAGTCTTTATAGATGTTTTTCCATTGGACAAGATGAGTCATGACAAGGGTTTAAGCAATAAGACAAGGCGCTTAGGCAGAAGAATAGTTATGCTTACAAGATCAAATGTCAGACTGAGATCTGATTCATTTGCCAAGAAAGCCGTAAGAGCAATGTACAAGATAATACCTGCAGGCATCAGATTCAAATCCCTGAATAAATGTGCAGAAAGTCTGAGACAACTTGACCGCATGATCACTGAGGATTACGAATGGTGCAGTATGTCCACATTAAACAATATTGACACCATCAGAATTGGTAGAGAGATAATGGAGAGTTTCTCGCAGGTTGAGTTCAACGGCAGAATGTTTAAGTCTGTCAGTGACCGTGAGGGTATGCTGACTCAGCTGTATGGAGATTATATGAAGCTTCCGCCGGAATCCGATAGAGTATGTACTCATAACCCGGTTAGTGTTAAGCTCTAAAAAACGGGAGAACAGCTAATACGAATAACTATTGTCGGAGGAGGAAATATCGGAACCCGGTTTGCGGTTCACTGTGCCACAGATGATCCTGACAAAGCTTTCCCGGACGCAGAATTAATAATAGTTACCACTGAGAGCTTCTACTTATTGTGATACTAATCACTTGTCTGCTTTTTAACAGCAAGGTAAAATGATAAGAGGTTTGGTTGGAGGTTTTGAACGGATGGATAACAGTCCCGTCATCAGTATTATTGTGCCCGTTTACAAGGTAGAACAGTACCTTGATAAATGTGTGCGCAGCATTACCGGCCAGACATACAGGAATCTGGATATCATCCTCGTCGACGACGGCTCCCCGGACAGTTGTGGGGAGATGTGTGACCGTTTCGCGGAGGAAGACAGCAGGATCAGGGTTATCCATAAGCAGAACGGAGGTCTCTCCTCTGCGCGCAATGCGGGGATGAAGATCGCGAAGGGGGCGTATTTTGCTTTCGTGGACAGCGACGACTGGATCGAACCCGACATGTATGAAGTTATGATGAATGCTGCGCTTGAGAAAGATGCGGATATGGTGTCCGTCGGTCACTACATTGACTATACTGACCACTCTGATATCTCGAGCAATCCGGATCTGACCGCATATGATGAGGATATTCTGACCGAGTTTATCAAGTGCAGTTTCGGAGGTTGCCTCGCGTGGAACAAACTTTACAGATCCGAATATTTTAACAATGTTACATTCCCCGAAGGCCAGAATTATGAGGACTTTGCGACGATCTACAAGGTAACCTTCAACATGCACTGCGCTGTGTCTGTTGCGGCTCCGAAGTACCATTATCTGCAGCGCAGCAACTCGATCGTCCGCATGCGCAGTCTCAAGAATGTTCGCGATTTCTGGAACTCCCACAACGACTGGTTCAACGACCTGAACAACAACGAGATAATTGCCGGCGACAAAGATAAAGAGACTCTTCTCTACGACGATTCGGCAAGGGCTGTCTCATTCTCATGGAGATTCATGTTCCCTCTCCTGAAAGAAAACCGTAAGGAAGCGAGAGCATTTGCTAAAGAGGTCAGCACTTTTGCGAGAAAGAACTTCACGCGCTACGACCTGCGCGCTCTTGGGATTGGCGTTCTGCTGCCCGTTATTCTGGCGATGTTCAACAATCCGCTGTCGATGGCAATTGCTTACTATATCAACGCCCTGTACAAACTCGTATCGCACAGCGAGGGTCTGTTCTAACCGCCCCTGTTCGCCTTGCTAATCTTATACAACTCCTCCGCGGCGAGCCTCGTCTTCGCCACGATGTCGCCCTCCTTGGGGAAACAGTAATACAGGCACTCATTCGTCCCTATCGAGACAATATCCCCGATCTCATACCAGAAATAATCCGAATTGACGCTGTACGACGCCCCCGCCGACTGCTCATAATGAAGCTTCCCGCCGCACCCGTCGAGCACGAAACCGTCAACGCCATGCCTGAGTCTTCCCGACCCGACCATGTAGAGCGCTTTCGAATCCTTCAGGATCGCGATGTCGCACGGCACATCAAGTTTATATTTATTTGCTTCTATCTCTTCTTTGATCTGCTCGCGCTCCCACGCAAACCAGTCAGGAATGTGAGTGAATTTAGGTTCTACATTAATGCCCTTCAGTTTTCCGTAAACATCCAGCTCGTAAGTCGCGCCGCAGTTATTGCACTTCAGGCTGATTCCCTCTCCGACCGTCTTGCCCTCCGCCATGCAGTGCGGGCACTTATAAAGGATCCTGTTGAGCCCGTCCGCCCTGAACGGTTCGGTAATTGCTATTCTGTTGTCCTGCTGCCACTTGAAATAATCAAACGTGAACTCTTTATCCAGAACCTCGTCGATCTCCCTGACCTTGGTGTTCGCCAGTTCTTCAGGCGTAAAGAGGCACTTCATCGTGCACGTGACCTTTACGTTGCGCTTCTGCAGATTGTTGTATAACGGGTCTCTGGCAAACGCTCCGTACGTCGTTATCATCACGACAGGGTGCTTCAGTTTCTTGAGCAGAACGCCCATCCTTCGCGGTATCCGCGTGCCCGTCCCGTCAAGCGAATACCCCGCCTCCGGGTACATCAGCACACTCGCCTTATTAACGTTGAGTGCATGATCCATGTCCGAGATCAACGTAACGTCCGAAACAAACTTTCTTGTCGGTATGGATCCGAGATTGCGCATTATTGTTTCCTTACCAACCAGCGCATCCGACGTGCACACCACGCTGAAAGGGCGGTCCTTAAGCACGTCAAATGCAATGGCAAGATCAGTGAAACTGCAGTGGTTCATGAGTATCATCCACGGACCGTTTCCGGCTTTTTCCATGTCTATTTTATTGCATTCGAGTTTTACTTCTTTGAGCTCCTTATTGTTCAGCATGCGCGCAACAGCCGCAAGGAGTTTCGAAGGCTTCTTTGGTTTCTTGTGCTCCCACGACGGAAGCGCCATTACTTGTTCGTAGCTTAAAGTTTTTGTCTTGATCTTCATGGATTTATTATAACAGTTAGTGATGGATGTCTGTAAAGAGATTTGATCTATGTTCATTCTACATGAGTGTAAGACTAAACTCATTTACAGGGAGACTTAGTCTGAATAGTCAGAGTAAGTCTCTATGTAAACGTGATTTGACTGAGAGTTTTGTAGAATCGCGGCGTGATGTGCAGTGTTGTGCGTGCGAAGTGGCGAAGTTTGTCGTGCAGCCACTTGAACTTTACTCAAAAGTCTGTGTAAGTGTCTGTATAAACCAGTTTAGTCAGACAGTTGCACAGAATAGTCTGTATAAGTGTCTGTGTAAGCGCTTTTAGTCAGACAGTTACACAGACTGGCGCGCCGTGGGCCATCCGCTCACCAGCCGATCGGACCGCTCAAGCGCGCAAAGCGAAGGGTCAGTATCAACCGACGTCATAAGAACAGGCGCATATTGATTATACTCCGCTTGCTCCTCTGTCAGCCCGTGAACATTGATATAAATGTCGCCGGAGATAACGATCTGATGATCCCTGTCTATCCATACGGTCTCCCCTTTGAGGTGGCCGCCCATTCCCTCATACACATCGAAATACATCTCGCCGAACTCAAACGCCCCGACATTGAGGGGGCTCAACAAGGGACTTAACAGACGGATCAACGCGCGCCTCCACTACTTCCCAAACTGCATTTATCTTCTCCGGATCCACCGGCTGATATCCCGTCATCAACTTGCACATATTAACGTACGGCTTATGAAGCGGGTTCTGCTCTCTGTATCCATCCTTGCCTAAAAACTCAAGTTCAAGACACCTCTTCGTATTAACGCTTGTGATTATCTCATCAAAGAGCGGCAGCCCTCCGCATCGATAAACAGAGTATGCGAGTCTACCGCTTTATTGTAACTAACTCTCGTGATGTTAACCCCGAGTTCGGCAAAGCATTCGCTCGCCTTAAGAAAGCCCCCGATGTGGGCATAGTCGTAATATAAGTTTTCTTCATGGCTTAAAACGGATAATCCTCATTCTCGTTTGTAATAAACCGGTGTCCCTCGCGATCCTCGCGCCGCTTCTCAAAGAGCTCCTGTAAAATGCACGCAGCCTCATACGACGAGAGCGGCGCGGGGTTATCAGCCCTGCCGTCGGTCCTGATCCACCCCGGATGCACGCAGAAAATATTGATCTTCCCGTCTTCCTTAAACGTATTCGCAAGATTCATCGTGGCCATGTTCATCGCCGCTTTCGCCATCCCGTAATCAAGCAGGTTCGTCCGATAGCACCTGGAGATACTCCCGGCTTCCGACGAAATATTAATGACCAGCGCCGTCCCCCCGCTCTTCATGAGTAGCCCGTAAAACGCCTTAACGACACGCATCGACCCGACTGCGATAACGTCCACCGTGTGCGCGATCAGATCCAGATCCGCGTCAAAGAACCCTTTATCACAGTCCGGCGAAACAGACACCGCGTTATTTATCACCAGATCCAGATGATCCAGTTTCTGCTCAAGCTCCCTCGCGGCCGTCTCAACTGACGCAGTTACTCCGATATCCATCGTAAGCACAATAAGACGGTCCCCGTACTGCTCCTTAAGCTGCTCAAGATCTTCAGATCTTCTTCTGATGGTAGCGACAACTGTATCGCCCAGTTCAAGATACCTTTTAACGAGATTAAACCCTAACCCGACGCCCTTTCCGGCACCTGTAACCAAAACGTTCTGACTCATTTAAACCCCCAACGTTGAATTCATGTTTCCCATCTTATATCCGTTCAAATCAACCGCCACATAAACAAACCCGATCTCCTTAAGCCGTTCAGACACAGTCTCACGCACGCCATCAGCTGCCAAACGCGCAATATCACTCGCAGCAACCTCAATCCGCGCAATACACCCGCTCATTTGCGCTCTGCTTCCATGCATGCGCACACGCACATCATTAAACCCAAGATCACCAAGGAACTGCTCCGCCTGCTCTATCATTCGCAGCTTCTCAACAGTAATTTCCTCGCCATAAGCCACCCGGGTAGCCATACACGCATACGACGGCTTGCTCCACGTCGGAAGCCCCATTTCGCGAGAGATCGCACGAATATCAGCCTTAGTAAGCCCCGCCTCTCTGAGCGGACTCACTACACATAACTCAGACACAGCACGAAGCCCCGGCCGGTAGTCGCCGAGGTCATCCATATTCGACCCTTCCGCCACATACGTAATCCCGTACCCGGAAGCCACACGCTTTATCTCCTGAAAAACTCCGCGCTTGCAGTAATAACACCTGTCAGGCACATTCAACCTGAACTCCTCTATACCAAGCGGATCAAAATGGGACAAAACACAAAAAATCCCGTGCTCCCCGCAAAACGCCACAGCGCTCTCAACCTCGCGCGCGGGGATCGCCGCATCAGCACATATAACAGCTATACAAGAATCACCCAACACCGAATGCGCAACACTTACCAGAAACGTCGAATCAACGCCGCCGGAGAAACCGACAGCAAGGGACCCCAACCCCCTGATGTACTCTTTTAATCTATCAAGTTTTAACTGAAGCTCCCCCGTCAACATACGGAACAAACAGGATTACTCTTCAGAACTCTCTTCCCCGCCCTTGCCGGAATACACCTCGGTAATCTCCTTACAAGTAATCAGGAAATCCACATTGAGCTTTCTCAGGCGGTAAGACAGATTGCGGAGGATCATCTCGACCTTGACCGGGCATGCAACTGCGAGCGCCTCGAGGCCCTTCTTGCTGATTATCTCAACGCGCGTGCCGTCTGATTCAGCGACAGCTGTTGCCGTTCTGGGGTCATCATAGACCAGACCCATCTCGCCAAAGAACGAAACCGACATAAGCTCAACGATCCTCTGTGAGAAGCTCTTGCCATAGTTCTCGTACATGCCGACAATACCGCCGTGCAGGATGTACATGTGCTCGTCAACCTGGCCTTCCTTAAAGATGACCGCGCCCTTCTTAAACGATTCTATATTGCAGGGACCCGACTCGTTCACACCCCTGAGCGCCAGACGAAGCGACTCCTGACTGGGCTCTGTGATCTTATTCTTATTGAGCTGGTAAGCATTGACCTGCTTCTTGATCTTGGAGAACAGTGACTTCTTCTTGCTGTCCTCGGTGTTGCGGACCTCCTTCAGCAGGGACTTAGCCTCTTCGTAGTCGTTTGTCATGGAGGAGATCCTCTCAATGAGCTGTCTCATGAGCTCGAGTACCTCCGACGGGTTCTCCGCAAAATACGTCTTCATCTCCTTGGCCGGGATCTCGATCACCTGTGCAGCGCCCTGCGCAACAATCGTCGCGCTTCTGGGATACTCCTCAAGGATGGCCATCTCGCCGAAATACTCGCCCGCCTCGATCGTGCCGAGCTGGAGCTGGTCCTTCTTGCCGTAATTAGAATAAACGCCGGCCTTGCCCTTCAACAACTTGAAGAAACTCTTGCCGGACGCACCTTCCTTGATAATGACATCACAACTGCCGAAAGTCTTCTCAACCAAACCCATACTGCAAACCCCCGTCTTCTATGTAGTCAGATACGGTAATTATAACATACTAACCGGCCTGATGCGTCAGAATTGGCGGCACCTCCGCAGCCACTCTCTGCTGATACCTGAAAAGACAGATCCCGAAAACGATCGAACACACTATCAGCACGCTTGAGACGACGACAAGCACGGTCGAAATGCGGTCGCCCACACTCTTCATTCTCGAAATGGACCACAGGAGCAATACTGTGAAACCCACCATCAGAACACTCGGGATCAGCATCGGCAGGATAAACGACCAGTTGACGGACGACTGATCGGCAGCCGGCGAACTTGCCCCTAACAGAATAGTGTTGCTCTTGTGTGAATCCGATATTTTCTTGAGAACGATATAGCTTATGACGTTGACCGCAATGACCGCGATTACTTCTAATATGATTATTACCGGTTTAGCAAGCGTGAAGCGCTTCTTCTCCATAATGCTCCTCCTGTTATGAATAACGCATAACCAACGCAATAGAAGAGTGTTGGTTAAGCGCCATTATTAGTTCTGTTAAAGATTGTCGGTTATCCCTTAACCGTTAGTCGTACAAGCAGGCCACGTCTCGCTAGGGCAGTCAGGAGTGCCAAATGTGGGGCAACCCATAGGACTGTCTGTAATAATATCCTCATAAACATCTTTATTCCTAAATACCGCCTAAATCTTACTGGCATACTGATTTTCCAGCTACAGAATAGCAGTAATTCATCGGACTGTAAAGTACAGAAAGATCATCTTCTCCATTACTGGTCTGAAGCAGGAACTTTGTTCCCGAAGGGATATTCCGGAACCACAGGCGCATATTGACCTCTGTCTCCAGGTCGAGGCTTGCGCCCGCAAACTGTGAAGGGAAAAAGATGCCTTCAGGATTAAACTGGTTGAGATGTTCAGTCATTCCGGCAAACTCATAGTAGTACTTGTATTTATCCAGAGCAGCGGCAGCTTCAGCGGCATTAGGATAACCGAAATTGACCCGGGCTTTGATGGTGTCACCCATCTGTTTCGATGCGACATCGCACGGTTTTAAAGCAATGAGCAATGCGGGATGCCGTTGTTGCTTAATCAACACTTTTCGCCGCCGTGTCGTTTTTGGGCGAAATTGAGTATATAATTCATTCCATAAAACATATGGAGATAAGATCATGAGCAAAGTTTATGTTGTAGGACACAGGAATCCCGATACCGACGCAGTTGTTTCGGCCATGTCTTATGCGGCGCTGCGCAACGCGACCGGCGACAGGAATTACATCGCGTGCAGGCTCGATCATCTGAGCGACGAGACGAAGAGGATTTTGGGCAAGTTCGGTTTCTCGCAGCCGATGAGGATAAAGGATGTCAGGACTCAGGTCAGCGACATCGACTACGACAGACCGCCCATGCTCGAGCCCGCTGCAACTCTCGACCGCGCGTGGAAGGTCATGAACGAGGAGAAGGTCACATCGATCATAGTGGTAAATCCGGACGGAACCCTTTTCGGGACGCTGACCGCAGGTGATATCGCGTCCTCCTCCCTCGACACCATCACAAACCCCCGTGTTGAGAAGCTCCCGCTCTTCAACCTGCTCGGCGTCATCGAAGGACAGATCGTCAAGGACGCGAACTCCCGCGACGAGATCTCCGGCGAGATCGTCATCGCCCTGCCCGTGAGCGGCAACACTCCCTCATTCACGGGCAGCGACAAAATCGTCCTCTGCGGCGACCAGAAGGACATGCTCGCCTACGCTCTCGGGAACAACACCGAAGCTGTCATCCTCTGCGGCACCACCCCTGACCGGGAACTGCTGGATCGCTTTAGGGAGAGTACGACGACTGTTATTTACACGCCCCTCGATGCGATGAAGGCGTCACGGCTCATCAGCCAGTCAATGCCGATCAGCCGCGTCTGCACGACCGAGAACATCGTCTGCTTTCACACCAGCGACTACCTCGACGACGTCCGCGAGACTATCATCAAGAGCCGATTCAGATGCTACCCCGTCCTGGGCGAAGACAATAAAGTGCTGGGCACTCTCTCGAGATACCACCTGCTGCGTCCCCGCCGCAAGAACATCGTCCTCGTCGATCACAACGAGTCAGCGCAGTCAGTTCCCGGCCTCGACCAGGCAGAGCTCATCGAGATTATCGATCACCACAGGCTCGCCGACATCCAGACGACGCAGCCCATCAACGTTCGAAACGAACCCGTCGGCAGCACTACCACAATCGTCGCCGAGATGTATCAGGAGAACGGCGTCACCCCCTCGCCCGCAATGGCAGGGCTGATGGTGTCCGCTATTTTGTCGGATACCGTCATGTTCAAGTCGCCCACCTGCACGGAGCGCGACCGTATCTTTGCCGAGCGACTTTCCAAGATCGCCGGCGTAAGCATCGAAGAGATCGGCAGGGAACTTTTTGACATCTCGCGCAATCCCGACAGCTCAGCCGAGCACCTTATCAATACTGATTTTAAGGAGTTCCATATCGCCGGCCAGACCCTGGGCGTCAGCCAGATCATCTGCGTCGATTCCAATTCAATGCTCGAGCGCAAGTCCGAGTTCCTCGACACGCTCGCGATGCTCAAGAAAAAGAACGGCTACGACATGATCATCCTCATGCTGACCGACGTCCTCATCGAGGGCTCCTATTTATTCTACGAAGGCAGCGACGACACGATCCGCTACGCCTTCTCCGCCGAGCCCCAAAACAACGAAATCTTCCTCCCCGGCGTCATGAGCCGCAAGAAGCAGATTATCCCTATGCTGACGGCTATTTGGGGTTGATGTTGTTGGGGTGCGTGCGCGCATTGATCACGCCATCTGGCAAATGTCTCTAAATTTGTCTCTAAGTTGACCAGCTGAGAGACAAAAACAGCTCACTTTAGCCAATCTCAGGCTGTTAAGCTGATTCTAATTTTTAAGCCAAAACAATCAATGAAACAAACTATTAAGGATTTATTACGACATTGCTTTCTCCCCACTAATTACATATACTCTAAACAGACAATCAAATAGGAGCTAATCTATGTGGTATGTAATCTTTGGCGGAATCCTGATATTTGCCGGTTTTTATCTGATCATCAAGTGCGCGCTCAGCCGCAGGAAGGGCATTCATCTGGATGCACAGCTCGTCGGGTACGAGCAGGGAAATAATGCGCAGTATCCCGTATTCAAATTCACTTATGAGGGTGAGCAGCTTACGCTCCCCGGCGGAGTCCCTGCCAAGCCTGACAAGTTCAAATATGAGATCGGCGAGAATGTCAGGATCATCTTTAACCCGTCCAACCGCAAGTTCGTCGACATGGAAGGCTCCGCAACCGAATATCTGTACGGCATCGCTTCCATTGTTCTCGGCGCTATCCTGGCATTTGTTCAGCTCAAGAAGATGGGCATATTCTAATCAGGAACTCTCTCTTCAATTGTTACCTCACGGTTTACTTTGTATCACTCTGGTGATATACTATAGTCAACCAAACCCACAAGGCCAAACAACCCAAACCAATCGGCTCAGAGGTAACAAACATGAACAACCCCATCACCATCTACCACGGTTCAAAACAAATCGTATCCTCTCCCGTCTTCGGTGAAGGGAAAAAGAATAACGACTTCGGACTCGGCTTCTATTGCACCGAGATCATTGACCTTGCCAAGGAATGGGCCGTTTCCTCGCAAACCGACGGATTTGCGAACCGGTACACACTTGATACAGAATATATGAATATCCTGAATCTTAACAGTCCTGAATACACTATTCTCAACTGGATTGCTGTTCTTGTGGAGCATCGCCTCTTCAATATCAGAACACCAATTGCGAGAAGGGCCAAGCATTACCTGATCGACAATTATGGAATAAATGTAAATGCATACGACCTGATCACAGGTTACAGGGCCGATGACTCATATTTTGACTTTGCCGAGGCATTTCTGAACAATACGATTACCGTGGAACAGTTGTCACGCGCCATGCGTTTGGGAAAGCTTGGTGAGCAGATCGTTCTTAAATCTCAGTATGCATTCTCAAAGATCACATACACAGGATACGAGGTCGCAGAGAAAGATAAATACTATGTCCTCCGCAAATCCAGAAACGACGAAGCCAATCAGTCATATCTCGACATCCCGGAGGAAGATGACGACGGCATATTTATTCAGGATATTCTGAGGGGAGGCATAACCAATGACGATCCACGCATACCAAGAAACATATCTTAACAGAGTCCAGACCGCCCTTGGAGATGCCTTCGACTATGCCATTAACACCTGTGGTATCTCAGGCGATCAATTCACAAAGCTCTTCACTGTCAGCTCAGTCAGCAAACGGATCGAGAATGGTGAAGCATCAATAATCACAGGGAAAAGCGGTATCGAGATTGCTCTTGATATCGTTCTCGAAACAACTGGCAATAATTTATACCAAGAACCACGATATAAGACCGGGCGCTCCCCTGAGTATTGGATAGGCTGGGCGGTCAGTTATTATCAGTGGTACTCTTCCAGAAGCTTTGCAGATATCTTTCAAGTTCTCCCTTTTGACGACCTTAAAAAGATGTATCTCACACTTCACGAGGCTGATATAACAAAGTTTAAGGATATCGCAGACGAGAAGATCAGAGAATACTTTACGGAAACCAACTTAAAGCGTTTCCGAACAACATATGGCTGCTCACAATCCGAACTCGCCAAACTCTCAGGCGTATCACTCCGCTCCATCCAGATGTACGAACAGCGGAACAAGGACATAAACAAGGCCAGCGCCGAGACACTCTACCGCATATCAAAAGCACTGGGATGCAGTATTGAAGATCTTATAGAAAAACGATAGAATTCCCCCATGGATCAGACATGCCAGGTACTCATCGACTTACTGAAGAAGTCACTCTGGGGAACCGAACTCCCGGACTATACAACTCTCGTGGAACCCGTCGACTGGACGGCTGTTTTCACTGAAGCGAAGAACCAGTCCGTCGCAAGCCTGGCCTACCCCGCCATCCCTGATGACGTCCCTCAGGATCTCAGAGACAAGTGGGAATCCTACTCCGACAAACTCCGTGTCAGATACCACCACGTCCTTGCCGCACAGGACGAACTTCTGGACCTCCTCTCTCGAAACAATATCCCCGCCGTCATCCTGAAAGGCGCCGCCGCCGCAGTCTACTACCCCTCCCCATCCAGAAGGAGTATGGGAGATATTGACTTGCTAGTGCCTCAGGATCTGTACGATAAAGCGGAGGAATTGCTCAAAACTAGCGGCTATATAATGGTTCACGACAGATCGGAAAACCCGCGACATTCTATGTTCGCTAAAGGAGGAATAAACTTTGAGCTTCATCACCATTTCAGCCATGATGGAATAGATATTGAAGAATATCTTATCGATGGACTGGATCATCCTGTTACAGAAAAAATCGACGGTCATCAGTTCCCGATGCTTCCATCACTCCCTAACGGTCTTGTCCTTCTAGACCATATGCGCAGTCATCTTGTCGCATCAGGCATGGGTTTGCGTCAGGTTATCGACTGGATGATGTACGTAAACACAGTACTTAACGACGATTACTGGAATAATTCATTTATGGCAGTTATCAAAGAAAAAGAGCTGTACACGCTTGCCATAGTGGCAACAAAAATGTGTATCCACTACTTAGGTCTTCCATCGACGATCACATGGTGTTACGAAGCAGACGATTCACTCTGTACCGACCTGATAAACTATATCTTCTCAAGCGGCAACTTCGGCCGCAAAAAAAGGAGACGGGGGCAAAATCGAGACCGTCACAACAGCCATGCGCCGCAGAGGCATATTCCACAGGCTTCAACTTGCCGGAGAATACAACTGGAAAGCATATAAAAAGCATCACTGGTTAAAGCCTTTCTGCTGGTTCTATCAGATATTCCGTTATGCAAGACAGGGCATTGCATCAAGACGCAACGCCGCCCAGATAAAGGCCAACATAAACACTTCAAAAGAAAGAACGGAGCTGCTAAACAAATTAGGAATTTAAATTCCCAAAATATGATTTAGAGATTTATCTTTGCCACTCATAGAATACGTCAGTCATGCAATTTTGCGCGGACGGAACCTGAATGGAGAACATAGCTCAACACCGATCAACAATCCAACAGCTTTTGCGTCCTCACCCTTATCATCTTCTCAATGAGCTGCAGTCTGTCACTCGGCAGATTATACCTGCTGTGTCTGGGAATCTTGTAATCAAGAAGTCTTCTCAGGCGCTGTCTCATATCGTGAGTTAACGATAATGCCGCTTCTGACAGATAGTCATCATATGTTGACGGAACCAGCGTGCCTGCGTACTTAGCAAGAGCGTCAAACCCAGCAAGATCATCGCGTCCTGCATAATTAAATAAAGCATTCCCATGGTCAAACAACGGTGCAGGACTGACGATCGTATTTGTATGATTATCAACAATAAACCCGAAATTGCCAAAATGCCTGTCTGTGTTATATATCAATGCATCGAAAACGATCATATCATTAAGTGCGTTAAGGTATTCTTCTCCCAGACCCGTATAAAACTCTCGTACTGCCTTCATTCCGCCCGAAGTAACCAGTCGTCCTACCGGCACAAAGGAATGATCAATATCTGTAAAGAGCTTGCAAGTTGAGCATAAACGTCCCTTCCACTTGCTGATACTATATGGTATGGCATTAACGTCAATGGTCTCAGCAATCTTGCTTGCATAGTACTCGGAGAACGGTTCATAGCCTCCTTCCGTTCCACCCTTATACAGCAGAACATCCCCACTGATCCTTCTCCAGCACTTCGGCAGCATTCCGTTAGTAGTAAACTCCGGACTGGATGATATTATCTTTCCACTGTTGCTGCCATATCCTGTGAAAGCAATAAGTCCCAGCACTCTGCTAAAGTTATTCTCATAAAGATTATAGTCAGAATAATCTCCGTCAAACCCCTCTTCTGTAACCCAGTAGCTATCATTTAAAGACAAACCTTTTGAGAATCTGATTATGTTGATCTGACGATTATAATTAAGCCCCGTAGAACTAAGAACATTGCTGAAATAAGCACGATTCTTAGGTATGGTCCTGTGCCTTAACCATGATTCAATCGACTCGGATGAAACTTCCTTGATCTCCAGAGGAATCAGAACTCTGTTCTCCTCGTAAATCTTAAGCACAACAATATTCATCTCTGCGCCATCATCAGAAGAGAATTCAATCAGCGGGATATCGTACTGTCTTAAGCAATAGTTCATAAACGGATTATAGCATAAATACTGACAGGAGCATCAGAACAAGGACTCCTTTACACTTTCAATTGCCCTTTATACTCCTTGTACAGCGCATACGCAGCAAGTGTAAATCCGTCATCAAAGCACAGATCAGTCTCATCGTTATTTCTCTTAGCTGCTATCTTCTCCTCAAACTGCTGTTCAGTAATCTCAATCGACTTCACAATACCCTCATCATATGTGACATTAACCTTGTCAACTTCAACCAAATACACATCTGCACTACCGGAAGTCAATCCACTGTCAGGATTGATCTTACCAAGATAAACCGGTTCGCTTGCCGGTTTTGCACCAATCTCTCCATCCAGTTCATTTGCAAGGTTAGCCAAGGGCGAAAGCCTATTCTCATTGTATCCTCTTGGGAAGGCATACTGGAATTTGCGCGGAGCATGTCTGAACTGAGAAAGAAGAACTAAGTTGTCATCGTGAACAGTAACCGCTATCGTCCCATTTTTACCTGTAGGCACTGCCCTCTCATAAGCATAATATGGTCTGGCATCTCTTTCATCAGAATCATTGATTATCGGATCAACAACCCATGTATTATATGCACTACAGTAAATAACACCAAAATGATAGCCATATAGTTCTTCCAACCTCAGCATTTTCTTTATAGCATCTTGACTGGTCTCGCTTTTTCTTCCTATATACTCGATATTAAGTATTTCTGTAGGATTATCAAATAATCCATGGCGTGCATCCTGAAGCTTAACATATCTCTTGATCGGCTCAGTCATAATAAAATCAATGTGCGCTCCACTACTGCCACACTCGGTCACGGATACATTCTCTTTGCACGAATTAACATATGACTTCAACTCGTGACGCGAAACAAGAATCAAATCCCATATTAATTTGCCTATATTACCAACGGCTTCAGATAAAGAAAGGAATCCGGGAATAAGTTTTGATATTGCCCATGTTATAAACTCTGTAACCGCCAGGAAAATCAACGTCTCCGTAAATGAGTTCCATGGGATGAACATCTCGGTAACACCCTGCAGATACTGAATCGCAAATTCCAATCCACACGCTATGGCAATACTTGGCAGTGTTAGGAGCAACCTCTTTCCTATATTCGACTCTATCCTATTCTTATGATTTCTGCTTTGAGCTCGCAATTCGTACTCATATCTGTAAACAGGATCACATTCATCTACTGATACAGCAGCCTTTTTTAAGTTCATATAATCCAGTATTCTCACCGTCTCCGACATGAGTCTACTTATCTTCGTGCGTTCTTTTTCTTTACCGTATTCCAGAAACACGTTTGTCTCGTCAAGAAGGAAGCGTGCTTTAAAGTCACCTGTATCATCCCATAGCTGTTTCAGTCGCAAGAAAAAATCTTCGCTAAAAGAAATCCAGCTTTCCGGGTCATTCGCTCTGTTGAACTCATTTATATTGTAATGCTTTGAAGAATTACAGATGCTGTATTCCAGTTGATAGTTGTAGCACAGATCGACGATTGCCTCTGCATACTGATAGGGCTTCTTTTCAACACTCTCGTCACTATCTCGAGCCTGTTCGTAATGCTCCTTGATCGCATGATAATAAACAGACCTGTCTATAGAACCCGTTGAGTTAGCAAAACAAAAAACATCACTCTCCAGGTTCTTTATGACATCAACAGCCTCATTCCAAAGTTTGTTCTCACAGGATGGCTTAAGCAACAATGAATTATGCAGGAACTTTGGCAAGTTCATCTTCATACACTCAGGATCATCTGGATTTGGCTGTGGTTTTGGATCAATATAGATCGTGTGCATAAAGCTCAACTGCAAAACCGTCTTTAGCAAATGAGCCAGTTTTCTAAGAATGAATATACATACACAATAATCTTCCGGCTGCGGTCTCTTCTCAATTCCATCTATTACTTCAACAAACAGATCAAGAGTTTCTTCTACGCTATAGATCTTATTAATATGATCATATATCTCTGTGAGGTCCGAATACGTCAGGCTTCGTCTGATCAACGCAAGCAGTCTTTTCTGAGTTGATTTGAGCGGCCACCCCGAATAAATAAACTCACGCTCTTGAGACAGCGAATTGATCAGGTACTGGGAGATAGTTCTGTTATCACCAAACTGTGATATTCGGATAGCGCCTATCTCAAACAGATGTACCAGATTCTTTGCGTAATCCTCATCTTCGAGCAAACAGAAAAATGCTCTCGAATCCACTAATTGGTTGAAAGTAAGAACAACTGTATTGCCGTTGCCCACCAGCTCCTCGTAGAGAGCTTTCTGACCTTCCAATATCTCCCGGTCTGTCTTGCGGACTGAATCCAGCTCAAAAAGGTATACAAGCTTATTCATAAACACCTCGTTTTTTACGCACCAAGCGCCGTGATGGGAATAATATATAACAATTATCAGTTGATGTGTTAGCTCTTTTAATGGGCGCTAATACCCTATATTTATCACTCCCTTGTTAGCGTCGGGTTAATTTAACCACATCCGCGCCGAAATAAAAACACCAATCTCAGTCAGATAAAAATAGCCAACACATCAGCTGATAATTGTTTTTGTTTATTTGTTTCTGTTTGCCGTTGTTGCTATAGAGTAAGTCTCAAGGTTCTTGCTTCGATAGCTTTCTCCCTGGATCATGTAGACAACTGCGTCATCGAAGATCCTGTCTAATGCACATTTAAGTGATTCATCCTCGTTGAAGAATTCACACCACTTATCCGGCATCAGATTGCTCGTAAAGACCATTGAGTTTGGTCCTTCTTTGCTATACCTTCTGTCGACCATATCGAAGAACAGTCTGGTGTTCTCTTTGTTAAATACACATCGGCCTATCTCATCGATAATCAGACAGGAAGGTTTTACAAGACCGTTGACCACTGATCCTTCACGACCATACTTTATAGCTTCAGAGAAACGCTGATTGAGTTCAGTTGCCTTAAGGAAATATGTCTTATATCCCTGCAAGCAGCATTCTCTTCCATACGCCATTGCCAGATGCGTCTTACCGACACCCTGAGGTCCGATAAAAGCAAGGTTTCTGTTAGCATGCAGTGTTGCTAACGTAGAAAGTGACTTTAATTTGTCGACGTCCTTACTCCTTATATACCCCAAAATCAAAGCCCTGAAATGTCTTAGGTTCTTTAAGAGGAAGGCGGCTCATCTTAAGAAGAGTATTTACTATTAGGTTTGAGGATCTATCCAAACTGACGGATGCACAAATCGATGAAGCCTTTCCAACTGCTTCAGGTCGTAAAGCCGAAGGCGAATACTACATGCCCGACTTCGAACAACTAAAGAAGGAACTGGCAAAACCGGGCGTGACACTTCAGCTCTTATGGGAAGAGTATTCTGACAGGTGCAGACTATCAGGCTTAAAGCCCTATCAGTTGACTCAGTTCAAGAAACACTTCAACGATCACCTGAAGAAAACAGGATTTAAGGACAATATCCAGCACAAAGCCGGTGAGCAGATCGAAGTAGACTGGGCGGGCGTACGCCCTTATTGGCAGGATCCGGATTCCGGCGAGAAAGTATACGGCTGGTTATTTGCAGCAGTTCTTCCGTTCAGCGGATTAGGATTTGCCTA
>JAILDX010000028.1 GCA_024688685.1 Saccharofermentans sp. | reverse complement strand
GTCTTACCGTTAGACTGCTTTCCTGATACGGCAAGGACCCCGATCTTGTTGAGATCGATTACGAACGGTGAGACGTCTTCGAAGTCCAGACCGACATTAACAACAGAGGACATGCTGTAATCTTCTCTGCAGAAATCAGGTACCATGGACTTAATATATACCTTAGGCATCTGGACAAGACGCGGAACAGCAATATTACTGTATTTCTCGTTGATTTCGGCAATAAATTCCTTAATCGATACGGCTCTGTCGATCTCACGTTCTCCTTCAAATGCCAGATATGTCTGACACTCAAAAAGAACTCTGTCGATCTTGATGATGCCTCTTCCCGGAATAGCCTTCGGCTTCATCCTGGTTGAACCGAACAGGAATGAATATTCGTTCTCATCGTTGCAGGCCAGAGATATTCTGGTAGGGAAATTAGAAAGATATTTGTAGCCGAATCCGCTTGTCTGGGCATTGGTCGCGATAACACAGATTCCGAGCGCTGCTCCATCACGCACGATTACCAGGAACGGGTCATCAACGGCACCGTAGAGTTCCTTTAAAACAGTTATATTATCCACGATGATGACTATCTGACGGAGATCCCTGTATCCACCATCCCTGTAAGATGAAAAAGAACTTACGCCTTTTGAGGACAGCACTTCTTTTCTATACTCGATCTCAGCATAGATGGTTCTGAAGAATCCCTTGAGCTTCTCATCGTCATTCGGAAGGATAACTGAACTGACATGGTTCAGATTATCAAATTGTTTAAGGACGCCTGATGCAAAATCAAGGATATAGAATTGGATCTCATCAGGCGAATAATTAAACGCAGAATAAGAAATGATATTCTGCAACAGATTTGTCTTACCCATTTGAGATGATCCGAGAATCCAGATATTACCATCGGACAGACTGATAGAGTATTGGCCCTGGTACTGGTTATCGGGATCATCGTAAATACCGACGGGAATAGTAATTGAATCATTATTCAGCTTAGTACGGTCAATAAGAATACGCTCCTCCAAAGGCGGCAGACAGATAGGGGGGAGTTTAGCCAGGTTAATGGAATTGCAGTAGTTTTCAACAGATTTTACAATGCTTTCAAGCTGTGTAAGTGCTTTGTTGCTGGACTTATTTTTCTTCTGCTCATACAGGATACTGTGCTTGCCGCTGAAGCTCAGAGCATAGATCTTAAACGGCTTAATGTCATCTTCTGAGACAATGGCAGGTGCTCCGCTGTATGCGGACTGGAAGAGCTCGAAGATCTCATTATTACCTACCTGGAAGTAAGCGCGGCCGGGCTCTCTGATCTCGGCTGCAAGAGGCGACTTGAGGACTTCATTACTGTCGCCCTTATTCTGAACCTTCAAGCAGAGCTTGAATTTTGAGTTACTCCAGATCTGATCATCAACGACACCCGAAGGTTTCTGTGTAGCAAGGATGAGGTGAACACCCAGGCTTCGTCCGATACGGGCTGCACTGATAAGCTCTTTCATGAATTCAGGCTGGTCTGCCTTAAGTTCCGCAAACTCATCGACGACTACGATAAGATGAGGCAGCGGAGTAAGGACTTCGTGGTTCTTATATTTCTTGATGTAAGCATCGATGTGATTGACTTCCGCTTCGGCAAACAGTCTCTGTCTCTTCTTCAGTTCGGCCTTTATCGATAACAAGGATCTGGTTATTTCTCTGTCGTCGATATTGGTTATTGCACCGATAAGATGAGGCAAAGTAGCGAACTGGTTTGCCATACCGCCGCCCTTAAAGTCGATGATAACGAAGCTGACTTCGTAAGGGTGGAAGCGGAGTGCCATAGAAAGTATATAGCTCTGCAGGATCTCACTCTTACCGGATCCTGTTGTACCGGCAACAAGACCGTGAGGACCGTGATATTTCTCATGAATATCCAAAGCCACAATGGAGTTTTTGGCATCGACTCCCAAAGGCGCAGCCATGGAAGTTACAACGTTCGATTCATTCCAGTTCGAATCGATGGGGATTGAATCCGGATTATTGATCTTCAGAAGCTCAAATAACGAGATATTCTTGGTCAGTGTATTATCAAGACTTATCT